>NZ_JAXCIL010000001.1:0-1209728 GCF_034387475.1 Pseudomonas sp. Teo4 | reverse complement strand
TCCGTGCCAACTGTTCCGACCTGGGCGCACTGATGGTCGAGCGCCTGACCGCCGCCATCGGCGGTGCGGACAAGATCGAAGCCTACGGCAAGGCTGCCGTGGTCGGCGCCGACGGCGAAATCGAGCACGCCTCCGCCGTGATCCACACCCTGCGCTTCGGCAACCACTACCGCGAAGCCGTGCAGGCCAAGAGCTACCTGAGCTTCACCAACAAGCGCGGCGGCCCAGGCACCTCGATCCAGATCCCGATGATGCAAAAGGACGACGAAGGCCTGCGTTCGCACTACATCACCCTGGAAATGCAGATCGAAGACGCCCCGCGCGCCGATGAAATCGTCGTGGTCCTGGGTGCTTCCGATGGCGGCCGCCTGCACCCACGCATTGGCAACCGCTACATCGACCTGGAAGAACTGGCTGCCGAAAAAGCCAACGCTCAATAACAACAACCAGACGGGCCGGGGCGTTGCGTGCAAGCGCCACGCCCGACCTTCAAGGAGCGCCCTCCATGATTCAGCCTGTCGCTGAACGTACACCGGCCGGGACCAGCTACCTGGTTCAAGGCCAGGGCCAACCCGTGGTGCTGATCCACGGCGTGGGCCTGAACAAAGAAATGTGGGGCGGGCAATTCGTGGGCCTGGCCAACGACTACCGTGTCATCGCCTATGACATGCTCGGCCACGGCCAGAGCGCCCTGCCCGCCACCGACATCGGCCTGGAAGGCTACGCCGCCCAACTGGCCGAACTGCTCGACCATCTGCAGATTCCCCAAGCCACCGTGATCGGCTTCTCCATGGGCGGCCTGGTGGCTCGCGCCTTCGCCCTCAACCACCCGCAGCGCCTAGCCGCGCTGGTGGTGCTCAACAGCGTGTTCAACCGCACCCCCGAGCAGAGCGCCGGCGTCATCGCCCGTGCCGCCCAGGCTGCGGAGCTCGGCCCGGACGCCAACGTCGACGCCGCGCTCGACCGCTGGTTCAGCCGCGAATACAAAGCCGCCAACCCCGCGCAGGTCGCCGCCATCCGCCAAGTGCTGGCGAGCAACGACCCGCAGGGCTATCACACCACTTACGCGCTGTTCGCCACCCAGGACATGTATCGCGCAGACGACCTGGGCAGTATCCAGGTGCCGACGCTGATCGCCACCGGTGAACTCGACGCGGGCTCCACCCCGGCCATGACCCGCCAGCTCGCCGCGCGCATTCCCGGCGCGCAAAGCGTGGTGCTCGCCGAACAACGGCATATGATGCCGGTTGAAGCGCCCCGTGAAGTCAACAAGATGCTGCTGGACTTCCTCGCGCAAGCCCGCACCCTTACCGAATCCGCCAAGGGGATTGTTGCATGACCCTCGTTCGTTTCCAGATGTGCATCGACGGCCAATGGCTCGATGCCCAGAGCGGCAAGACCTTCGACAGCCTCGACCCGGCCACCGCCAAGGCCTGGGCGCAACTGCCCGACGCCGATGAAGCCGATGTCGAACTGGCCGTGCAGGCCGCCCAGCGCGCCTTCGACAGCAAAGCCTGGCGCGGCCTCACCGCCACCGCCCGGGGCAAATTGCTGCGCCGCCTCGGCGACCTGATTGCCGAAAACAAAGAACACCTCGCCCAGCTGGAGAGCCGTGACAACGGCAAGCTGATCCGCGAAACCCGTGGCCAGGTCGGCTACCTGCCGGAGTTCTTCCACTACACCGCAGGCCTGGCTGACAAGCTCGAAGGCGGCACCCTGCCGCTGGACAAGCCCGACCTGTTCGCCTACACCGTGCACGAGCCCATCGGCGTGGTGGCCGGGATCATCCCGTGGAACAGCCCGCTGTACCTGACCGCCATCAAACTGGCCCCGGCCCTGGCCGCCGGCAACACCATCGTGCTCAAGCCGTCCGAGCACGCTTCGGCGACCATTCTCGAGCTGGCTCGCCTGGCGCTTGAAGCCGGCTTCCCGGCGGGTGTGGTCAACGTGGTCACAGGCTTTGGCCCAAGCACCGGCGCGGCACTTACCCGCCACCCGCTGGTGCGCAAGATCGCCTTCACCGGCGGCGCCGCCACCGCACGCCATGTGGTGCGCAGCAGCGCCGAGAACTTCGCCAAGCTGTCGCTGGAGCTGGGTGGCAAGTCGCCGAACATCATCTTCGCCGACGCCGACCTGGACAGCGCCATCAACGGCGCCGTGGCCGGCATCTACGCCGCCTCCGGGCAAAGCTGCGTGGCAGGCTCGCGCCTGCTGGTGCAGGACGAGATCTTCGACGAATTCGTCGAGCGCCTGATCGCCCGCGCCAAGCGTATTCGCATCGGCAACCCGCAAGACGACGCCAGCGAAATGGGCCCGATGGCCACCGCCCAGCAACTGGCCGTGGTCGAAGGCCTGGTGGCTGCGGCCAAAGCCGAAGGCGCCAAGTTGCACATGGGTGGCAAGCGTGCCGAAGTTGAAGGTGACGGCTGGTTCTACGAACCGACCCTGTTCGAGTGCGACAGCAACTCGATGACCATCATGCAGGAAGAAGTGTTCGGCCCGGTCGCCGCGGTAATCCGCTTCAAGACCGAGGAAGAGGCCCTGGCAATCGCCAACGACTCGCAGTTCGGCCTGGCGGCCGGCATCTGGACCCGCGACCTGGGCCGCGCCCATCGCCTAGCCCGCGACGTGCGTTCCGGCATCATCTGGGTCAACACCTACCGCGCCGTGTCGGCCATGGCGCCGATCGGTGGCTTCAAGAACAGCGGCTACGGCCGTGAGAGCGGCATCGATTCGGTGCTGGCCTATACCGAGCTGAAGACCGTGTGGATCAACCTGTCCACCGCGCCGATGCCCGACCCATTCGTGATGCGCTAAGAGGTAACACGAGATGATCGAACCTGGCATCTACAAAGACGTGATGGGCTCCTTCCCGTCCGGCGTCACGGTGGTCACCACCCTGGACGCCGACGGCGCCATCGTCGGCATCACCGCCAGCGCGTTCAGCGCGCTGTCGATCGACCCGGCACTGGTGCTGTTCTGCCCCAACTACGCCTCCGACACCTACCCGATCCTGCGTGACAGCAAGCAGTTCGCAATCCACCTGCTGTCGGCGGACCAGACCGCCGAGGCCTATGCCTTCGCCGGCAAGGGCAAGGACAAGGCCAAGGGCATCGACTGGCACCTGAGCGAGCTGGGTAACCCGTTGCTGAGCAAGGCCACGGCGATCATCGAGTGCGAACTGTGGCGCGAGTACGACGGCGGCGACCACGCGATCATCGTCGGCGCGGTGAAGAACCTGGTGCTGCCCGAGCAGCCGGTGACGCCGATGGTGTATCACAAGGGCAAGCTGGGGGCATTGCCGCCGTTGGGTTGATAGCACTGGGGCCGCTTTGCGGCCCATCGCAGGCTCCGCCAGCTCCCACGGCATTCATGCACCCCTGTAGGAGCTGGCGAAGCCTGCGATGGACCGCAAAGCGGTCCCCGATTTCAGGGGGCCGCGCTACCCCCTCACCTTCGGTTGCGGCCCCCATTTTTATTCATCAATGCTGGAGCACCGGCACATGAGCAACGAAAAGTACGAAAAAGGCCTGCAGATACGCACCCAGGTGCTGGGCGAGGACTACGTCAACCGTTCCATCCAGAACGCCGACGAGTTCACCAAGCCTTTGCAAGAGCTGGTCACCGAGTACTGCTGGGGCCACGTCTGGGGCCGCGAGGGCTTGTCGCTCAAAGAGCGCAGCATGATAAACTTGGCCATGATTTCCGCGCTCAACCGGCCCCACGAGCTCAAGTTGCATATCCGCGGCGCATTGCGCAACGGCCTGAGCCGTGAACAGATTCGCGAGATCCTGCTCCAAGTTGGCATTTATTGCGGCGTGCCTGCGGCGGTGGACAGTTTCCGCCTGGCCCGTGAAGCGTTCGCCGAAGCCGATGCGGAGTCAACCCGTTAACAACGGGCTGTTCGAACCACTGCAAGGAGTGCCACGGTTCAAGGCACTCCGCGATGTTGGCGCAACAGCCTCATAAAGAGCGCACCTGATGAAACGCCAGCCACTCGACGACAGCTTCAAGGTCAACCGCAACCCCGTTACTCTGCGCGAAATCGTGCTCGACAAGCTGCGCGGCGCGATCATGAACTTCCACCTGCTGCCGGGCGACCGCCTGGTGGAACGTGACCTCTGCGACCGCCTCGGGGTCAGCCGCACTTCGGTGCGCGAAGCCCTGCGCCACCTGGAATCCGAAGGCCTGGTGGAGTTCGCCGACGCCAAGGGCCCGCGCGTGGCCATCATCACCCTGGAAGACGCCCGTGACATCTACGAGCTGCGCTGCGTGCTCGAAGGCCTGATCGTCCAGCTGTTCACCCTCAACGCCAAGGCCAAGGACATCCGCGCCCTGGAACGCGCCCTCGAGGTCAACCGCGAAGCTCTTGAAGAAGGTGAACTGCAGCAGGTGCTGGAGTCGGTGCAAGGCTTCTACGACGTGCTGCTGGAAGGTTCCGGCAACCAGGTGGCAGCGCAACAGCTGCGCCAGTTGCAGGCCCGCATCAGCTACCTGCGCGCCACTTCGGTCTCGCAAGAGAACCGTCGCGGCGCCAGCAACCGTGAAATGGAAAAAATCGTCGAGGCGATCAAGAGCGGCGACCCGCTGGTGGCCCACCAGGCCTCGGTCGATCACGTCCGCGCCGCCGCCAAGGTGGCCCTGGACTACCTGCGCCAGAAGCAGGATGACAACACCAAGGTGCGCGACATCGTCGAGCCTTTGGCCCTGAAGGAACCTCGCATAGGCCGCTGACCATGCCCACCGCCCCGCGCTACTGCCCGCACTGCACCACAGAACTGGCCCGGGGCGTTCCCACCGGCGACACCCACGAGCGCCTGCACTGCCCTGGTTGTGGCTACGTGCATTACATCAACCCGAAGATCATCGCCGGCTGCATCATCGAGCGCGACGGCAAGTACCTGCTGTGCCAGCGCGCCATCCCTCCCCGTCCAGGCACCTGGACCTTGCCGGCAGGTTTCATGGAAGCCGGCGAAACCACCGAGCAGGCGGCGCTTCGTGAGGTGTGGGAAGAAAGCGGCGTGCGCGGCGAAATCGTCTCGCCCTACTCGATTTTCAGCGTGCCGAAGATCAGCGAGGTGTACATCATCTTCCGCGCCATCGCCACCGAGGAAACCGGGCAGTTCGGGGCGGAGACACTGGCGTACAAGTTCTTCGAGCCGGACGAGATCCCGTGGGATGAAATCTATTACCCGGCGATTCGGCAGATTCTGGAGCGCTACATCCTGGAGCGGCAGGCGGGGGTGTATGGGATTTACATGGGTAATGACGATACCGGCAAGGTGCACTTCATACGCTGAGCCGGTATCGACCGATTACCGGCGCCCTTCGGCCAACATGCGCACGGCCAGCCCCGCCAGCACCGTCCCCATCAGCCAGCGCTGAACCTGCTGCCACAACGGCCGCCCCGCCAGAAACACGGCAATCGAACCGGCCATGATCGCGATCAGCGCGTTGACCACAACGCTGATGACAATCTGTGTCGAACCCAGCACCAGTGACTGCATCAGCACGCTGCCATGTCCCGGCTGAATGAACTGCGGCATCAGTGACAGGTACATGACCGCAATCTTCGGGTTGAGCAGATTGGTCACGAAACCCATGGCGAACAAACGGCGCGGGCTGTCGGCCGGCAGGTCGCGTACCTGGAACGGCGAACGGCCACCGGGTTTGACCGCCTGCCAGGCCAGGTACAACAGGTACAGCGCGCCACCGATGCGCAGCGCGTCATAGGCAAAAGGCACGGCCATGAGCAAGGCGGTAATGCCCAGTGCAGCGCAGAGCATGTAGAAGACGAAGCCCAGTGCGACACCGCCCAGGGAGATCAGCCCGGCCACCCGGCCCTGGCAGATCGAGCGGGAGATCAGGTAGATCATGTTCGGGCCTGGGGTCAGGACCATGCCCAGCGCGATCAGGGCGAAGGCAATCAAGTGTGAGGTTTCGGGCATCGGACGCATCCTTGGTCATGTGAGCTCGAAGTGTATATCAACTCAACTGCCCGGCGATCAGGCCGACCGCCACCAGAATCATCACTGCACCTGACACCCGCCCAACCATCCTGGCCGCCCCCGGACGGCTGCTCAACACCGCCTTGGCGCCATAGCCCACGAGCAAATACACCACCAGCGAACTGCACAGGTGCACCAGCCCCAGCAGCAGGATCTGCAGTGGCACCGGCCAGCTCGATTGCGGGTCGGTGAACTGTGGCAACAAGGCCAGGAACAACAGGAACACCTTGGGATTCAGGCCACTGACGCAAAAGCCCTTCAACGCCCAGCGCGAGCCGGAATCGGCGATGCCGGTTTGCCCCGATTGCGGCACCGGCGGGCTCAGCAGCAGGTTGCCGCCCAACCACAGCAGGTAGATGCAGCCTGCCAAAGTCAGCAGCATCAAGGCCAAGGGATGCCCTGCCAGCAAGGTGCCGACACCCGCGGCCACCACCAGCGTGGCCATGAAGTGCCCCGACAACATTCCCGCCACCGCCGGCATCACCCAACGCCCACGCATCCCCGCCGATATGGCGTAGGCCCAGTCGGCCCCCGGGGTAATCACGAACAGCAACGACACGGCCCAGAACGCCGTCAGTACACTGATAGCCACTTGAATCATCCTTTCCACACTGTTTGGGGTGAAGAAAGCGTACGGATTCCCGCCGGGGATTTTCTTTCGTATATTCCCCGTCAACCCTCAAATATTGGAAGATTCTTCCCAGTGGATAGAACAGACCGCAAAATTCTTGCCGAACTGCAAAAGGACGGGCGCTTGTCGGTAACCGAGTTGGCCGACCGGGTGGGTTTGAGCCTGTCGCCCTGCCACCGCCGCCTGAAAGCGCTGGAAGAAAGCGGCGCCATCCTGGGCTATCACGCCCGCTTGGCGCCGGCTGCGGTGGGGCTCAATTTTGCGGCGCTGGTGTTCGTCACCTTGCGCGAAGTCACCCGCCAGCCGGTGGCGGACTTTGAAGCTGCTGTGGGCGAGATTCCGCAGATTGTCGAGGCGCAGCGGCTGTTCGGCGACCCGGACTACCTGCTGCATGTGGTGGCCAAGGATTTGCCGGCGTTTCAGAAGCTGTATGACGAGCAGCTGACCAGCATTCCCAATGTGAAGCGGTTGAGTTCGACGTTGGTGATGAAAGAGGTGATTCAGGACCGGATGTTGCCAATTTAGGTTTTGCATTGGCCCAATCGCCGGCAAGCCGGCTCCTACAGGTTTTGCACGCTCCCTGTAGGAGCCGGCTTGCCGGCGATGAGGCCAGTACAACCACTACAGGGTGATCAATACTGCGCCTGCCCCGGCACCCACGCGGTACCCGCCAGCGGCACCCGTGCCATGGCCGCCGCTTCCACGGTCAGCGCCACCAGGTCCTCGGGGTCGAGGTTGTGCAGGTGCGACTTGCCACAGGCACGGGCCATGGTTTGCGCCTCCAGCACCAGCACCCGCAGGTAGTTGGCCAGACGACGGCCTGCTTCTTCCGGGTTCAGGCGCTTGGCCAGTTCCGGGTCCTGGGTGGTAATGCCCGCCGGGTCACGGCCGTTCTGCCAGTCGTCGTAGAAGCCAGCGGCCGAGCCAATCTTCTTGAGCTCTGCATCCAGGCGCGGGTGGTTGTCGCCCAGGGCGATCAGCGCGGCGGTACCGATGGCCACGGCATCGGCGCCCAGGGCCATGGCCTTGGCCACGTCGGCACCGTTGCGAATGCCACCGGACACGATCAGCTGGACCTTGCGGTGCATGCCCATTTCCTGCAGCGCCTGCACCGCCTGTGGAATGGCCGGCAGGATTGGAATGCCGACGTGTTCGATGAACACTTCCTGGGTCGCCGCGGTACCACCTTGCATGCCGTCGAGCACGATCACGTCGGCGCCGGCCTTCACTGCCAGCTTGACGTCGTAGTACGGGCGGCTGGCACCGATCTTCACGTAGATTGGTTTTTCCCAATCGGTGATCTCGCGCAGTTCGGCAATCTTGATGGCCAGGTCGTCCGGGCCGGTCCAGTCCGGGTGGCGGCAGGCGCTGCGTTGGTCAACGCCAATCGGCAAGGTGCGCATGCCGGCCACTCGCTCGGTCACTTTCATGCCCAGCAGCATGCCGCCACCGCCGGGCTTGGCGCCCTGCCCGAGGACGATCTCGATGGCATCGGCCTTGCGCAGGTCATCGGGGTTCATGCCATAGCGCGACGGCAGGTACTGGTACACCAGGTGCTGCGACTGGCCGCGCTCTTCCGGGGTCATGCCGCCGTCGCCGGTGGTGGTGCTGGTGCCGGCGATGGTGGCACCACGGCCCAGGGCTTCCTTGGCGTTGGCCGACAACGCGCCAAAGCTCATGCCGGCAATGGTCACCGGGATTTTCAGGTGGATCGGCTTCTTGGCGAAACGGGTGCCCAGCACCACGTCGGTGCCGCATTTTTCGCGGTAGCCTTCCAGCGGGTAACGCGACACGCTGGCGCCCAGCAACAGCAGGTCGTCGAAGTGCGGCACGCGGCGCTTGGTGCCACCGCCACGAATGTCGTAGATGCCGGTTTCGGCGGCGCGCTGGATTTCCTGGATGGTCAGGCGATCGAAGGTGGCCGACTCACGCAGTACCGGGGTGTTTTGCTCGCTCATGGGTGTGCTCCTGGATCAGTACGCGCTGGCGTTGTCGACTTTGAAGTTGTACAGCTGACGGGCCGAGCCGTAGCGCTTGAAATCGGCGGCCTTGTGGTCGAGCCCGGCTTTGTTCAGCAACTCTTGCAGCTCTTGCAGGTGCTCGGCGCGCATCTCTTTTTCGATGCAGTCCGAACCCAGCGACTGCACCGAGCCTTTGACGTAGATACGCACCTCGTACAGCGAGTCGCCCAGCGCATCGCCGGCATCGCCACACACCACCAGGCGTCCGGCCTGGCCCATGAAGCAGCTCATGTGGCCGATGCTGCCGCCGACGACGATGTCCACGCCCTTCATGGAAATGCCGCAACGCGCACCGGCGTCGCCCTCGATCACCAGCAGCCCGCCATGGGCGGTGGCGCCGGCGGCCTGGGAAGCACTGCCCTTGACCCGTACCGAGCCGGACATCATGTTCTCGGCCACGCCCACGCCGACGTTGCCGTGCACGGTGACGCTGGCCTTCTGGTTCATGCCGGCGCAGTAGTAGCCGGCGTGGCCGTCGATATCGACGGAGACGGCCTGGTTGATGCCCACGGCCAGGTTGTGCTTGCCGTCCGGGTGGCTGACCCGCCATTCACGGTCCTGCACTTCGCCGTGCAAGGCCTGGTTGAGTTCGCGCACCGAGGCGCTGGAAAGGTCGATGGTCTTCATGAAGTGCTCCAGTGTTCGGTGAGTGGGTCAGGCGCTTTCGCGTTCCCAGACGTACAGGGTGGCCGGCGCCGGCTCCCAGACCTTGGCCTTTTCGATGCCCGGCAGGCTGGCCAGGGCCTGGTACTCCGAGGCCATGGCCACGTAGTCGTCGGTCTCGGCCAGCACCGCTGGCTTGCAGGCGATCGGGTCGCGGATCACGGCAAAGCCGTTGCGGGTGCCGATGGCGAAGGTGAAGAAACCGTCCAGATCCTCCAGCGCGCCATCCAGGGCCTGGGCCAGGGTGTCGCCCTGCTGCAGGCGCCAGGTCAGGTAGCCGGCGGCCACTTCGGTGTCGTTGTCGGTTTCAAAGCTGATGCCTTCGCGCTTGAGTTCCTGGCGCAGGCGGAAGTGGTTCGACAGCGAGCCGTTGTGCACCAGGCACAGGTCGGCACCGGTGGAGAACGGGTGGCTGCCTTCCATGGTTACCGCGCTCTCGGTGGCCATGCGGGTATGGCCAATGATGTGGCTGCCCTTCATGCCGGCCAGGCCGAAGCGGCTGGAAATTTCCGCTGGCAGGCCCATGCCCTTGAGGATTTCGATGCTCTGCCCGGCGCTCATGATGCGCACCTCAGGTGCCAATTCGCTCAGGGCTTGGCGGGCGGCGGCCTCGCTGGTGTGCACTTTCAGTACGGCGGCACTGGCATTCTGGAACCAGTCCAGCGAGCAGCCCAGGCGCCCTTCCAGTTGGCCCATCAGGGTTGTCCAGGGGTAGCTGATATCCGTTGCCTGCAAGGTCAGTTTGACCCAGCCATCGGCGACTTCATCGCCGTAGATGGCAAAGCCTGCGCTGTCTGGGCCACGGTCGGTCATGGCTTCGAGCATGGGTTCGAACAGTTTGCCGAGCTGGGCCTCCAGCTCAGGCTTTTTCAGGTACAGACCTACGATTCCACACATGGTGATGCTCCTTACTAGGCAGTGGGCAGCCGCTCTCGCGCTGGCCGCCCAGGGGATTGGGGGCGGTCAGAAGAACTCGGTGTAACGCTGGATTTCCCAGTCGGAGACGTGGCGGCAGTACTCCACCCACTCCATGCGCTTGAGCTTGATGAACTCATCGACGATCTCGGCGCCCAGCACTTCGCGGAACAACGGGTCGGCCTCCAGGGCGTCGGCGGCTTCCTTGAGCGACTGCGGCAAGGTCTTGATGCCACGGGCAGCGATTTCTTCGAGGCTCAAGTTGTAGAGGTTCTCGTTGCACATCTCGCCCGGTTCCAGCTGGCGGTCGATGCCGTCCAGGCCGGCAGCGATGATCGCGGCGGTGACCAGGTAAGGGTTGCAACCTGCGTCCGGCAGGCGGAATTCCAGGCGCCCGTAGGGGATGCGTACCATCGCCGAGCGGTTGTTGGCGCCATAGGCGACGAAGGCCGGGGCCCAGGTGGCGCCGGACAGCGAACGCCCCACTACCAGGCGCTTGTAGGAGTTGACCGTGGGCGCGGCGAAGGCACACAGCGCCGGGCCGTGGGCCAACAGGCCGGCGGCGAAGTGGTAGGCCAGTTTCGACAAGCCCATGCCGCTGCTGTCGGACGGGTCATGGAACAGGTTCTTGTTGGTGCTGCTGGCCAGCGACAGGTGGAAGTGCATGCCATTGCCGGCGCGCTTGGGGTCGGGCTTGGGCATGAACGAGCAGATCATCCCCAGATCGTTGGCGATCTCGCCGGCGGCCATGCGGAAGAAGGTGAAGCGGTCGGCCGACTCCATGGCGTCGGAGTAGGTGTAGTTGATCTCGAACTGGCCGTTGGCGTCTTCGTGGTCGATCTGGTAGATGTCGAAGCCCACCGGTTGCAGGGCCTCGGTCAGGCGCTCGAGGAACAGTCGCGAACGGGACAGGCCCTTGTAGTCGTAGCAAGGCTTGTCGAGGTTGTCCGAGGCGTCCACCAATTGCAGCTTGCCGCTTTCGTCGCGGCGGAACAGGCTGAACTCAGGCTCAAGGCCGGTGTTCAGGGTCCAGCCTTTGTCGGCCAGGCGCTGCACCTGCTGTTGCAGCACGTAGCGGCTGTCGTAGGGCCAGGGTTGGCCGTTGACGTGACCGATGCACACCACGCGGCCGTAGCCTGGCTGCCATGGCACCGGGATCAGCGTGGACAGGTCGCCACGGGCCATGAAGTCCGGGCCATGGGGCTCCATGCCCATGCCGCAGATGGCGAAACCGGCGAAACCGGCGCCCTCCTCGGCCACCATCTTCAGGCCCGATACCGGCACCGATTTGGTTTTCGCCGAACCATGGATATCGACGAACTGCGCCAGCACGTACTTGATGCCGTGTTGGTCTAGGGTGCGCTGGGTTTCTGCTGGCAACATGGGTTGAACACTCCTGGGTAAGGGGCAAGGCATGGTGGACCTGCATGTAATTCCGCACGGGAAACTTACTTTCCTCATAGGAATGCAACAGCCTTGCCAACTTTTTGCCCGCAGCCGCCCTATCGCCGGCAGGCCACCTCCCCAAAGAGCGCCATACGCCCTGTGGGAGCCGGCCTGCCGGCGATGAGGCCGGTCAAACCACCCCATCACCCAGAGCAGTTTTTCTTCTATATATATGGGAAACTTGTTTTCATACGAGGAAAGAGCCGGCCAGTGCAGTCGTCTTTTGCACTTTCTCAGTGCGAAATCTTTATTCCTGAACTGAAACCGTGCAGCGTTTTAAAGGAAACCTGATGTCGACCGAAACCGAACCCCGCCTACGCCTTGAGCAATACCTGGGCCTGCAGATCAAGCGTCAGCGCCAGGCTCAATCCCTGAAACTTGCCGATGTGGCGCGAATCGCCGGAATCAGCCAAGGCATGCTGAGCAAGATCGAAAACGCCCAGGTGTCCACCAGCCTGGATACCCTCAGCCGCCTGTGCGACGTGCTGGGCATGCCCATGGCCAAGCTGTTCAGCCAATATGACCAGCCCGATGGCAACGCCCTGCTGGTCAAGGCTGGTGAAGGACTGGAGGTGGTGCGTCGTGGCACCGAGAAGGGCCACACCTACCACTTGCTCAATCACGCCAGGGGGCCGAAGAAGAATTTCGAGGCTTACATGGTGACCATGGACGACGCCAGCGAGGAGTTTCCGACCTTCGCCCACCCGGGCACGGAGTTTCTGCATTTACTGGAAGGTGAACTGGTGTACCGCCACGGCAACCAGCTCTATCACATGCAGGCCGGTGACAGCCTGACCTTCGATGGCGAGACGCCGCACGGGCCGGAGCAACTGGTGCAAGTCCCTATCCGCCTGCTGTCGATCATGAACTACGGTGACGAGTGACGCGGCGCAGTCTGGCAACGAACGATGTCGCGATCTGACAAGTACGCGTCGCCCGCAATCGGCTTCGCAACTCTGTCTACAAAAATAATACACACACCTGCCAGCCCCGCGCCGTGGGCTGGTGGGTGTGGTACTCGCGAGTAAGCAGCCTCGCTTCACAATTCCAACGCTGTGGCGCCCTTTTGCACCGGGCAGTTCGTCCGGGCTCATAACGATAAAACTCCCAGTATTAGAGACCTGCGCCGCGCCAGTCGGGAGTGCTTGCCTGCGCATTTGTGAAGAATTTGACTGCCATGATCGCGACATCAATCCCCGTAGCCGGTGCTGCCACCGGCCACCGTAATGCCCTGCTCGTTGCCCACATCGCCGCGGTGCTGTTCGGCCTGACCGGCATCCTCGGCCACCTGATCGAGGCTGACGCCAGCATCATCACCTTTGGCCGCGCCACCTTCGCCTTCATCGCCCTGGGCTTTGTCGCCGGGCTCAAAGGCACGCGCCTGCTCGACGCCCTGACCCTGCGCAACCTGCCGATCCTCGGCCTGACTGGCGGCTTGCTGGCTGCCCACTGGGTGACCTTCTTCGTGGCGGTCAAAGTCGGTGGCGTAGCTGTGGCCACCCTGGGCTTCGCCAGCTTCCCGGCCTTCATTGCGCTGATTGAGCGTGGTGTGTTCGGCCAGCGCATTGGCGCCGTTCAAGGGCTGTTGCTGCTGATGGTCTCCACCGGCCTGGTGCTGGTGGTGCCCACCTTCGACCTGCTCGACAAAGGCACCATCGGCCTGCTTTGGGGCCTGGGTTCCGGCCTGGCCTTCGCCCTGCTGACCGTCGCCAACCGCCGCCGGGCATCGAGCATGAACGCCATGCAGGTGGCCTTCTGGCAGAACGTGGTGGTAGCCGCGCTGGTCTCGCCGTTCGCCTTCACCCACCTGGCCAGCACCAGCCTGGGCGGCAGCGACTGGGTCAACCTGGCGCTGCTGGGCGTGTTCTGCACCGGGCTTTCGCAGTTTTTGTTCGTCAAGAGCCTGGAAGGCCTGGAAGCCCGCACCGCCGGGATGATCATCGCACTGGAGCCGGTGTATGCGATTCTGGGTGCCTGGTGGCTGTTCGCTGAACAGCCGACCCTGCGCATGGCCGCCGGTGCCGGCCTGATCGTGCTGGCGACCATCCTTGCCGCCTGGCGCAAGGCGCCAGCCGACAAGGGCGATACCAGCCGCTGCGCGCACTGACTGGCGCGCGTGAACGGTATCCTCAGAAGCGGATCATTACCGACTTGAGTTCGGTGTAGTCGTCGATGAACGCACTGCCGAACTCACGCCCCACGCCCGAGGCCTTGCTGCCGCCGAACGGCACCGCCGGGTCGAGGAAGGTATGCATGTTTACCCATACCGTACCAGCCTCGATCTGCGGGATCAGCCGAAATGCCTTCGACAGGTCGTTGGTCCAGATACTCGCGGTAAGGCCGAAGGGGCTGTCGTTCATCAGTGTGACCAGCTGCTCTTCATCGTCGAAGGGCAGCACGCACACGATCGGCCCGAAGGTTTCCTCGTGCAGCAACGGGTCATCGGCGCCATTGGCCAGGATCACCGTGGGCTCGACGAAGTAACCTGGGCGCTCGACCTGGCGGGCACCACACACCACCGTGTTGTTGCTGCGCGCACGCTCGAAGTAACCGAGGATCTTCTGCAGGTGCGCCTGGTTGGCCAGCGGCCCGAACTGTGCGTCCTGGTCCAGCGCCGAGCCGATCTTCAACTGCTGCAGCGCAGCGGCCAGCTTCTGGGTGAAAGCCTCGACCTTGGAGCGGTGAACGTACAAGCGCTCGGGCGAGGCGCAGACCTGGCCCTGGTGCACATACGCCGTTTGCAGGATGCCCGCCACCGCCGCGTCCACATCGACATCGGCCAGCAGTGCCGCCGGGTTTTTGCCCCCAAGCTCCAGCGTGGCGCGGGTCAGGTTGGCCGCCATGGCCGCCTTGCCCACCGCGATGCCGGTCGGCACGGAACCGGTGAAGGCGACCTTGGCCACATCGCAGTGATCGATCAACGCCTGCCCTGCCCGGCCAGTGCCGTTCACCACGTTGAACGCGCCCGCTGGCACCCCCGCCTGCACTGCCAGCTCGGCGATGCGCAGCAGGGTCAATGGCGTGAACTCGCTGGGCTTGACCACGATGGTGCAGCCCGTCACCAGCGCCGAGGCGATCTTCCAGATACCAATCATCACCGAGAAATTCCACGGCACGATCCCCGCCACCACACCCACCGGCTCGCGCAGGGTGAACGCGGTGTAACGCTCGCCATTGAACGACGGCAGCGACGGCGTCATGGTCTGCCCGGTGATCTTGGTTGCCCAACCGGCGAAGTAGCGCAGGAACACCACGCTCTGGGCGATTTCCAGGCCACGGGAGAGATTGATCGACTTGCCCGAGCACAAGGTCTCCAGCTGGGCCAGCTCCTCGCCGTTGGCCTCGATCAGGTCGGCCAGGCGGTTGAGGATCACGCCCTTCTCATACGGCGACACCTCGGCCCAGGCACCTTTGAACGCGCGCCTGGCGCCCTGCACCGCGCTGTCGACGTCGGCCGCGCTGGCGTCATGGAAGCGGCTGACCACCTGACCGGTGGAGGGGTTGTAGACGTCGATGAGCCTGTCTGAATCCCCGCTGCGGTATTGCCCATCGATGAAATGCCCATGGGGCCTGGCCAGAAAGTCGACGACCGCGGGCAGTAGCTGGATATCAGTCATTGCGGGAGCTCCTGAGGTGAACCGGTGTGCGCAAGGCAGTGGATGAACGTATCGCGCAGATACTCGACCGGCACCGCTTCGCGCACCAGAGCCGTGCAGCGTTTTGACAGGGAGCCTCAACAGAATGTCATGCAGGCAAAACCAACCTTCCCCATATGCGCCCGAACCCAGGGTTGCCTCGTCAGGAAACACCCCTGCTCGACAGCGCTACCGTTTGGAGCACTCTTGGCGTTTTCTGCGATTGACCAAGCCTGGGAGGCTCTTTGCGAAGATAAAAATAAAACCTTATTTATTAGAATGTTAGAGAGTAATGAGTAGGTATTGCGTTGGAGCCAGGCGTGATTTTTGCTTGAATATTCAAGTGATTTATACGCAAAAGAGTCGCCCTAGCGACCTGTACCCTGCATCCGTGTACCGAGGCCTTCATGAACCATCAACTCCACCTCTGCGATGAACGTTTCCAGTCATGGCTGCATCAGGTCAATGAAGCCTGCGGCCACTTCAACGGGCGCACGCTCGACCTGAAATTCGACGGCCACCTGGAAAAACGCCAGGTCGGCCTGATCTCCTTGAGCATCGTCGAAATGAACCAGGTCAACCTGTACCGCGGCCCGCAGGAGATCCGCGCAAGCGGCGCGGACAACTACTACGCCGTGCTGCAGATGGCCGGCAGTTCGCGCATCGACCATCAGGGCGCACGCCTGGAAATGCAGGCCGGTGACCTCACCCTGATCGACGCGAGCAAGCCGCTCGACATGCACTTCCACCAACGCTCGCGCCAACTGTCGATGATCTTGCCGCGCAGCCAGGTGCACAGCGGCACCCGGGGCATGTCGGTGGCCTGCGCCAGGCATATTCGCGCCCATTCGCCACTGGCCATGATCGGCGGCCAGATGATGCGCGAAGCCAGTCAGTTCGAGCAGTTGGCCGTGTCGGAAAGCCACGCGGTACTCGATGCCCTGATCGCCCTGCTGCGCCCCGAAATCGCCCAGGATGCGCTGCCTGGCAGCCATGAACGCCTGTACCAGAAGGCGCTGAACATCATCGATCAGAACATCACCTGCGAAAACCTCACGCCTGACGCCATCGCCAGGGAAGTCGGCGTTTCCATGCGCAGCCTGTATCGGATCTTCGCCAAGCGCGAACAGGTCATCGCCCAGTACATCCGCAATCGCCGACTGGATTTCTGCGCCGAAAGCCTGCGCAACCCGGCCTTGGACCAGAAGGTGTCGTCGTTGGGCTATGCGTGGGGCTTTTCCGACTCCAGTTACTTCAGCACCGCGTTCAAGGCGCGCTTCGGCATGAGCCCTGGCGAGTACCGCAAGCGCCACGCGAACTGAGTGGCGGCTGCCTGGCTGTCGGGTTGTCACGGGCCCAAACAGATCTGGCAGCCAGGAAAAGAACCCCCGGCAGCGCTTCCTTCATCATCACGGCAGGTTTTTGCACCTTCTGCCACTCCAATAACAAAGGAAGCCATGCATGCACACGCGCCTGTTTACCCTCACCCTGGCCTCGATACTGGCGGGCACGGCTCTGCCCGCCAAGGCCCTTGAGCTTTACGGTGACGACGACAGCCACCTCAACGCCAACCTGGAGGCGATGTTCGGTGCCTTCCACAGCCAGGAAAGCTACGCCATCGGGCGAACCGAACCCGGTTCGGTTTCGTGGCGCGAGGGCTATGTCAAATATGGCCTGAGCGGCGACCAGCGCCTGGGCGGTGCCGGCTCGACGTACGGTGCCTTCGCCCTGCTCAGCTCCGGCACCTGGGGCGATGGCGACGCGGCAGGCTTCAGCGATGGCAGTGAGCGCACCACCAAGATCGAAGACGCCTACCTGGGCTGGAAGTCGGGCAACCTGTTCCCCGTTCTGGGCGAGGACGGCGTCGACCTGTCGTTCGGCCGCCAGACCGCAGCCGTGGGTGACGGTTTCCTGCTTCAGGGCGACTCGCTCAACGTCGGCCACGGCCTCGCCGATGGCCAGTTCAACCGTGGCGGTGCCTACTACCTGGCGGCACGCAAAAGCTTCGAGAAAACCGCGATCCTGCGCCTGGGCGGCAGCACCGGCTGGCGCGGTGACCTGATGTGGCTGAAATCGGACAACCGCGCCCAGGCCAATACCGAGATGCACGTCGGCACCCTCGAGCACGTTGCCGATGCGGGTACCGTTGGCCTTACCTACATCAACACCACCCACGTCGACGAAAAGTACGCCTCCGAGCAGCAGCTCGAACGTGACGGGATGAAAACCTACAGCCTGCGCGCCCAGGGCAACGCCGGGGTAGAGAACCTGTTCTTGTCCGGTGAATACGCCAAGCAGAACAAACCCCACAGCGCCACCGAAGACGCCTGGTACCTCGAAGCGGGCTGGACCTTCGCCGACGTCGCCTGGAAGCCCAACATCAGCTACCGCTACAGCCGCTTCTCCGAGCAGTTCGACCCGTTGTTCTTCGGCATGAGCCGCGGCCTGGGCACCTGGTTCCAGGGTGAGGTTGCCGGCAACTATGCCGGCCCGTTCAACACCAACTCGCGCGTGCAGAAGGTCGGCCTGGTGGTCAGCCCCACCGACAACCTGAACCTGGGTGCGCTGTACTACAACTTCGACACCATCAACCGCAACCTGGGCAACACCGACGGTCGCGAGCTGGACCTGTACGCCGAGTGGACAGTCAACGAACACCTGATCGTGGTGCCGCTGGTGGGCTTCTATCGCCCGGACCGCAGCGCCGAAGACGGTGGCCTGCAACTGGGCAACAACGACACCAACGTGTACAGCCAGATCGCCTTCGTCACCATGTTCTGAATCGCTCACGGTGTGTGGGCGCGTGCCTGCACACCGCCCCGCCCCCTAGCGAGACCTTCATGAAACTTTCATCCGTCAGCCTGCGCACCAGGCTCACATTGCTCGCAGGCGCCTGCATGCTGGTCATCACCGCCCTGCTGGTAAGCCTGTCCCTGACCCAATCTTCGCGCAGCAGCCAGCAAGCCAGGCTATCGAGCGAGGCATCGCTGGCCCAGGCCTACGCCCACGGCCTTGAACTGCAAGCAGGCCTGGAAGCCGAGCACGCCCGCGCCACCTTCACCGAGACCTACCAGCATGGGCAGGGCGTCGCCAGGCAGATGGCCTATCTGCGGGAGGAAGCGGTGACCGGCCAGATCTCCCCGCGTGAACTTCGCCAGCGCATCCTTGACTTGCTCAAGCAGGCGCTGGCGGCCGAGCCCAGGTTGCTGGGCATGTTCGTGATCTTCGAGCCTGACGCACTGCCTGGCGCAGACCGCGACTTCGCCGGCCAAAGCGCGTTGGGCAGCAATGAGCGCGGTCGCTTCTCCATGACCATGGTGCACGACGGCAACACCATGACCCCCATGATCGGCAACGAGCAGTTGCTGGCCGATACCCGCCCCGGGCCTAGCGGCCAACCCTACAACGCGTTCTTCACCTGCTCACGGCAAAGCCGGCAGAGCTGCGTGCTGGAACCCTACCTGGACAGCGAAGGCAGCGGCCAGTTGGTCAGCAGCGTGACCTTGCCGCTGATGGATGGCGATCGGCTGCTGGGCGTGCTGGGCATGGACATCGGCCTTGCCAAGCTGCAGCAGGACGCCACTGCCAGCAGCCGGCAGCTGTTCGATGGTCAGGGCAGCATCGCGATCTTCAGCCATGGCGGCGTGTTCGCGGCAAACAGCCAAGCCACCACGATGCTGGGCAAGACACTGCAAGGTGACGCCCGCCAGCCGGTGCTCGACGCCTTGCGCGAAGGCAAGACTGCAGCGCCATCGAGCGCCGACACCGAACACCTGGTGAAACCTTTCGCGCCCATCCCCGGTGCCGATGCCTGGGGAATATCCATCAGTGTCCCCCGGGCAGTGCTGCGCGCGCCGACCGACGCGCTGCACGCCAAGCTGCAAGCCCAAGGCCTGCAGGACCGCACCACCGCACTTACCCTTGGCGCAGGCTGCGCGGCAGCCGGCATGCTGCTGATGGGCTGGGCGGCCTGGCGCTCGACGCGCCACCTGCGCTCGCTGACCCGCATGATGCAGGGCATCGCCGCTGGCGAAGGCGACCTTACCAGCCGCCTTGAGGTGAACAGCCACGACGAGATCGGCCAACTGGCCGGTGCGTTCAACCGCTTCGTGGCGCGCATCCAGGGCTCGATTGCCCAGGTTGCCGCCAGTGCCCAGGCGCTGGACGCCACAGCTTGTCGTGTGGTGGCGGTATCGCAGGACACGATGGACGATGCCAACCGGCAACAGGAACGTACCGAGGGTGTCGCCGCCGCCGTCGGCCAGTTGGGTTCGGCAGCCCAGGACATCGCCCGCAACGCCGCCTCGGCAGCGGACCAGGCCGGCCAGACCCGCACCTTGGTAGAACAAGGCAGCCAGGAAGTGGCCAATGCGCAACGTGCGATGCGCGAGCTCTCCCTCGCCATCGACCAGTCCAGCAGCACGTTGCAAGTGCTCAATGGCAAGACCTGCGATATCGGGCAAATTCTCGATGTGATCCGCAGCGTTTCGGAGCAGACCAACCTGCTGGCGCTCAACGCCGCCATCGAAGCGGCCCGAGCTGGTGAAGCGGGTCGCGGCTTTGCCGTGGTTGCCGACGAGGTGCGCAACCTGGCGCACAGCACTCAGCGTTCGACCGCGCAGATCCACGACCTGATCGAACAGTTGCAGGCCCATGCCGGCAACTCGGTCACGACCATGGCACAAAGCCTGGACTCCACCGAAAAAGGCGTGCTCATCACCGACCAGGCTGAGCTCAAGCTGCAGCATATCCAGGTCGGTATCAGCGCCATGGACAGCATGAACCTCTCGGTAGCCGCCGCGACCGAGGAGCAGACCACGGTCATCGAGGCGCTCAACCGGGAAATTCACGAAATGAAAGCGCTCAACCAGGCCACCATGGCGAACCTGCAGGACACCCTGCAGGCCTGCCAGGCGTTGCAGGCAGAAAGCGTTTCATTGAAGGCATTGGTTGGGGGGTTCAAGCTGGTCTGAGGCTTTATGGGTTCGCCGTGATATCTTCGGCGCTTTCGAGATCGAGCGCCGCCCGCGCGGCGCATCGCGAGCAAGGCTCGCTCCTACGTTTGTTTCAGGCCAATTATTCCTGTGAGATTTTCGCGCGACCGCTCTTTGCGCATGGCGCGATATTGCGTCGTCAACACAAGGCGGTCGCGCGCGCCTGCCACAGGCGTTACTGGCCATAAACAAACGTAGGAGCGAGCCTTGCTCGCGATGCGCCGCGCGGGCGGCGCTCGATTTACGCCCCCTGAAAAACTCAAGCCAGGCCTTCTTCAGGAACCCCTAACGAGCCTTCTCAGGCACCGGCAACGGCGCGCTGTCATTCCAGGCACTGACCGGGCGGCTGAACAGGTTCTCGGTCTGGAAATGCGCCATTCGCCACTGGCCTTCCTCCACCGCGAAGCGCACGGTCAGGCGCGCGGCATTCAAATGCGAAGCGCCATCGGCGAAGGTGCTGGTCTGCAGCATCACCCAGCGCCCCAACCCTTCGTCACCGTCCACTTCAATGACCTCACTGGTCAGGAAGTGCACATTCAACGCAAAGTGCGCGGGCGTTTTCATGTAGGTGGCGAACATCGCCCGAATCGCTTCACGGCCCCGGTAGCCACCAAAACTCTCAGCATACTTGGCACCCTTGCCCTCCCACAGCGCCTCTTCGGTGAACAGCCGGGCCAGCTCGTCCAGCGGCGTGTCGGCATCCAGCTGGTCACACAGTTCCATGTAGCGGTTGATGCAAACCCGGATCGCTTGCTGGCTTTCAAACGCGTGCAGGCGCGCCTGCAGGGTTGATAGTTCGGTCATGCAGCACCTCGTGATCGGTAGGAGTGGCGCACTCAGGCAACCCGCGCCGAGTGGATGTTGAGCAGCAGACGCTCGGCGACCGCCAGCACTTTCTCGTCGGCGCCCTTGGCACCGATCAGTTGCAGGCCCACCGGCAGCCCGCACTCGCTGCCCAGCGGAATGGTCAACGCCGGGTGCCCGGACAAGTTGAACGGCCGCACCAGCGAGGTCATGCCCAGCACCGCACGGGTGTCTGCCGCGTCTTCGAGGCGCAGCGGGAAGTCCGGCATGGTCGGCAACGCCAGCACGTCGTAAAGGCCAAGCGCCTGGTCGACCTCGGCGGTGAAGCGTTGGCGCACCGCTTCGGCCTCGGCCAGGGCGCTGTCACTGGTCTGCCCGGCAGCGGCCAGTCGGCCAGCGATATCGGCACCGACGTTGTCGGTGGCCAACAGGTGCCCGCAGCCGTCGTGGGTTTCGCGGTTGATCACCACCATGCCGGCTTCATAAGCCGCGCCGAAATGCTTGAACTCGACATTGCCCAAGGTCAGCCCGCTGGCGACCAGGTTAGCGTGCACCACTTTCTGGATGGCTGCCTCGGCGGTCACGCGCAGCACCCCCACCCGCGCGCTGGCAGGTACCTGCGCCGGCACGAAGCTTGGGTCGATCATCGCCATCGCCCGCACCAGCATCGGCAAGCTCGCGGCGAATGGCCCGACGCAGTCCAGGCTGGTGCGTGCGGGCATGACGCCTTCACGGCTGACCCGCCCGAAGGTGGGCTTGAAGCCGAACACACCACAACAGCAGGCCGGGATACGCACCGAACCGCCGGTATCGGTACCCAGGCTGAAATCCGCCAGCCCGGCAGCCACCGCAGCGGCCGAACCGCTGGAAGAACCGCCCGGAATGCGCCCGGGGAAATGCGGGTTGGCCGCCGTGCCGGTGTAGTGGTTGATGCCGGTGGTGCCAAAGGCCAGTTCATGCAGGCTGACCTTGGCGGTAAGGCGCGCTCCGCTCGCCAGCAGGTTGCCGACCACCTGCGCATGTCGCTCGGCCAGTGGCGCATCCTGCAGGGCGCGGCTGGACGCACGGGTTGGGGTGCCAGCGACGTCGATGGTGTCCTTGATTGCCACCCGAGGGCCGTTGCCGCCCAGGTCGAGGGTTTGAATGATGATGGTCATGCTTGCAGCCCCTTCTACGCTTGCAGCCTGGCACTTGGCCGGCCACGGAAATTGTAATTGTTAACGTGAAATATCAACTGAACGTTCCACTAAATAGAAACACTGGAAAATACGGGTTGCTCTTGCGCGCCATGCTCATCAACGGGTGGCTAAATCGGCTGAAACGTCTATGATGGCGCGACTATTTCTGCACAAGTAGTGAATCGATGAGCAACCTCAAGAAGACTGGCCACAGCCATCACGACCCGGCCAGCGACGAATTTCGCAAGGAAGATTTCCCCTTTTACTGGCTGGCCCGGGTGCACGGCCGCTATACCCAGAACATGGAACGGCTGCTCAAGAAGATCGACCTCGATGTACCGCGCTGGCGCGTGCTGTGGATCCTCAACGAGAACGGTGAATCGAGCATTTCCGAAATCTCCACCCATGCCATCGCCAAGCTCTCGACCATCACCAAGATCGTCTATCGCATGAAGGACGATGGCCTGGTCGATACCGCCCCCAGCCCCGAAGATGGCCGTGTGACCCAAGTCCGCATCACGCCCCTGGGCCTGGAGGCCATCGAGCGCATGCAGGAAGTCACCCGCGAGCTGTTCCAGCGCAGTTTCAAGGGCCTGACCGAAGCTCAGGTGCAGCGCTTGAACCGCATGCTCGAAGTGGTTTTCCATAACCTCGAAACGCTCTGAGCCGGCGCCGGAAAAAAGCCCAGTGGAGCGACTGGGCAAAAGACCAGGCACAGGTGCCGGTTCAGCAAGCCTTCGAGGTTTCGCAGACGCGGTGGTAGGCACGGTTGAAGTACACCAGCCCGTCGTCGGCGCCACCCAGGCGAATGTCCTGGATCTCGCAGTAGAAGATGCTGTGCGAACCCACCTCGTGCACCTGGGCGATGCGACAGTCGAAGTTGACCAGCGCCTCGTCCATCACCGGTGCACCGCTTTCCAGCACACCCCATTGCGCGGTGGCGAAGCGCTCGTCCATGTTCAGGTGCTTGTTGGCGAAGGCCCCCGACAGCTCGCGATGGGTGCCGGCCAGCACGTTCACGCACAGCGCGCCGTTGGCCTTGAACTGGGCATTGGAATGCGAGGCGCGGTTCATGCACACCAGCAGCGTGGGCGGCGAGTCGGTCACGCTGCACACCGCCGAGGCCGTGAAGCCGAAACGGCCGGCGACACCGTCGGTGGTGATGACCGAAACAGCGCCACCGAGCATGGCCATTGCGTCGCGAAAACGGGTTACGTCAACCATGGTCATTCTCCTCAGATGTCCAGCACGAGCTTGTTGGATTTGGCCCGCGAGCAACACACCAGGATCTGGTCGTTGGCGGCCTTTTCTTCGTCAGTCAGGTACACGTCACGGTGGTCTGGTTCGCCTTCGAGCACATCGCACAGGCAGGTACCGCAGACACCCTGCTCGCAGGAAATCTCGATCTTGATCCCGACCTGGGCCAGGGCGTCGAGGATGGTCTGCCCCTCGGCTACCTGAACGGTCTTGTTGCTGCGTGCGGCGACCACTTCGAAGCTGTCGCCACTGGCGTCCACCTCCACCTGGAAGTATTCCTTGTGGATGTGGTCCTCGGCATAACCCTGCTGGCGCGCGCCGCCAATCACCCAGTCCATGAAGCCCGCCGGGCCGCAGGTGTACATGTGCGTGCCGGTTTTGCCATGGCCAAGCACCGCGGCCAGGTCGAGCCGCTGCTGTGGGCCTTCGTCGTCGAAGTGGGTGAACACCTGGGCGGCGAACGGGGCGTTGGCCAGCTCGTCGAGGAAGGCACTGCGGCTGCGCGAGCGGCCACAGTAGTGCAGCTCGAAATCTGCCCCTTGCTGCTTCAAGGCATGGGCCATGGCGATCATCGGCGTGATGCCGATGCCGCCACCCAGCAGGATGGTGCGCTGGGCCTGTGCGGCGAGCGGGAACAGGTTGCGCGGTGCACTGATCTGCAGCTCGCGGCCTTCCAGCAAGGTTTCGTGAACGCCCACCGAGCCGCCGCGCGACGCCGGGTCCTTGAGTACGCCCAGGCGGTATACCGAGCTGTCGGCCGGGTCGCCGCACAGCGAGTACTGGCGCACCAGCCCGTCGGCGATATGGATGTCGACATGGGCGCCGGCATCGAAGGCTGGCAACCACTCACCGTCGACACGTTCGAGGTCGAGAACGACCACGTCGTCCCCTTGGATTTCGCGCTTGCGCACGACTACATTCAGCAATTCTTCATTCATGGCGAAAGCCCCGTAAAACGTCGGGGGCATCGGCTGCCCCCGGAAATTGATCAACGCATGAACAGGCCGCCGTTCACGTCCCAGGTCGCCCCGGTGGTGAAGTAGGCCTCGGGCCGCGCCAGTTGCACGATCAGGTCGCCCAGAAAGTGCGCATCGCCCAGGCGCTGCACCGGGATGTTGGCCAGCAGGCCATTCATGCGCTCGGCAGGCACCGCCGCATGCACGGCCGGTGAATCGATCGGCCCCGGCGCGATGGCGTTGACCGTGACGCCACGGCTGGCGAATTCCTTGGCGAAGATCTTGGTCAGGGTGACGATCGCCCCTTTGCTCGCCGCGTAGTGCGCGCCAGTGGCGGTACCGCCGTTCTGCCCGGCCAGCGAGGCCATGTTGATGATCCGCCCGTAGCCGGCCTCGGCCATGTGCGCACCCAGCACCTGGCAACCCAGGAACACGCTGCGCAGGTTGAGCCCGACCACTGCGTCGAACTCCTCCGGGCTGATCTGCATCAGCGGCGTGGTCTTGGTGATGGCGGCGTTGTTGACCACCACGTGCAACGCGCCGAAGTGCTCCAGTACCTGGGCCAGTGCCTGCTCGAAGTCCTGCTTGCTGGCGACATCGAGCTTGACCGCCAGGGCCTTGCCGCCCTTCCCTTGCAGCGCTGCCGCCGCAGCCTGCGCGGCGCCCAGGTCACGGTCAGTGACCACGACATCGAAGCCTGCGGCCAGCAGCCTTGCGCAGAAGCGCTGGCCAAGTCCCTGCCCCGCGCCGGTAACCAATGCAACCTGGTTCATGCCGTGCTCCTTCAGAGGATGTAGCCGATACCGGCGAGGGCATCGTCGCTGTTGATCAGGCTGATGACCTTGCGCTGGATCTTGAAGCCGCCTTCGGCGCGCACCAGCTCGTAGGTCAGGTCGGCGGTGTAGTGCTTGAGGCTTTCCTTGCGAAACTCACGCACGTTCTGCGCGGCGCGCACGGTGACGTTGACGCCATCGTCGGCCAGCACGCGGATGCGCGAGATGGCGCGCACCGTGCGCGGCTGCGGGCTGGTGGAAATCGACTCGCCGCCGATCAGCCGCTGCACGCGCAGCTGGCGCATGTGGTGGTCGTCATAGGCGTAGTTCAGGGTGTTCTCGTAGTCGGTTTCCCTGGGGTTGATCGGGATGATGTAGGTCCCTTTCGGAGTCCACTGTTTCAGCCAGGCGTCGTATTCGCCGTGGTCGAGCATGTCGCCTTCCTGCCAGATGAAAGCGGTCACTTCTTGCAGCAGTTGCAGGTTCATAGGGTTCTCCACACTCAGGCCGACATCATCTTTTTCCACTGCTGGTACGCCGCGCGCATGCCGGTTTCGGCACTCACGTCGCTGACCAGGCCATCTTCACTGGCTTGCTCGCCGGGCAGGCCGCGGTTGAGCATGATCCACAGGTTCTCACCGGCGTTGGCGCCCTTCTGCACGCGCTCCCAGGCCTCGGAATCGTCCGGGGTGCCGAAGCCCATCGGGCCCTGGAAGTGCTCGTGCAGGCGCAGGCGGTAGCGGTTGGCCGCAGCCGGGCCACCGTCCATGGTGATCACCGAATGGTGGATTTCGGTCTCGGTCACCGAGATCGGCTGCAGCACGCGGAAGAACGCCATCGAACAGGCCACGTTGGGGAACAGGTTGAGGTTGAAACCGGTACCACCGACGGCACGCACGATGCGCCGCACCTGCTGCTCGTCGATACCTTCGTCACGCAACTCGGCGGCCAGCGCCTCGAAACGCTCGGGGATCGGCTTGTCGAGATCGGCTTCCAGGTCGACCAGCTCCGGGATCATCACCATGACGCTGTGGCCGTTGCCCAGGTCTTCGACGTAGCCGGGGCCTTTGACGAAATCGAACAGCTCAAGGGTCTGTTCGTCGACCGAAGACAGGAAGCTCTTGTGCACCAGCGGGAAGTGGTAGGCGTCGGTGGTGTTTTCCAGCTGGATCTTCCAGTTGCCGGGGAAGCGGAAACGGTGCTCACCCGGTACCTTGATGCCGTAGCCGGCGCCCTGCTTCATGAACAGGTCCATCCATTTCCTGGCCGGGCCAAGGAAGTCCACCAAGGGCTCGATGTCGTCCTTGAAGGTGGCGAAGATCATGCCGGCGTAGCTTTCGGTACGCAGGCTCACCAGCGGCAGTTCGGCCTTGTCGAGGCAGTCGCCGTAGCTTTCCGGGTGCGGGATGCCGCGCAGCGAGCCGTCCAGGGCATAGCCCCAGCCGTGGTACGGGCAGACGAAGCTGTTGGTCTTGCCCTTCTTGTGCTCGCAGACGGTGGCGCCGCGATGGCGGCAGCGGTTGAGCAGTACGTGCACGTCTTTCTTGCGGTCGCGCACCACGATCACCGGCTGCTTGCCGATGTAGGTGGTCTTGTAGTGGCCCGACTCGGCGATTTCGCTCTCGTGGGCGACCCACACCCAGGTGCTGTGGAAGATCTTTTCAAGCTCGGCATCGAACAGCGCCGGGTCGGTGTAGAGCGAGGTGTGGACGCGGTCTGGCTGCACCAGTTCGGCAGGGTCGACCGCGAGGTTTACGGCGGGAATCAGGTTGCTCACGGGATTCTCCATGCCAGCTGCAATGGCTGGCAGTTCTCGGTGTTGGGTAGGGTTCAGGCGCGCTGGATGATCAGCTCGCGGCCGACGCGGGCCTCGACCTTGGCGTAGCGCCACAGCTTGTACGGGCCGGTGCCCACGGCACTGGTGCGGAACAGGTTGCAGGCGGCGTGCACGGTCTCGATGTCGGGCACGTCGGCCAGCAGGTAGGTGGTCCAGGGGAAGCCGTCCGACGGCCCGACCATGCTTTTGTCGTCGTCCATGTTGCCCAGCACGTGCACGCCTGGCAGGTCATGGATGCCGTTCCACATTTCGCTGAATGCCGCCCACACATCGAGCTGCTCTTCACGCGGGGCATCGAAAAAGTTCTGGTTGATGCCCATGCAGAACAGCACGCGCAAGGCTTTCTTATCGCTCATGACAGTTATCCCGAGAGTTACAGGTAGCCCGGAAGGGGCTGCTTACCAAAGAACATGGCGCCGGCGTTCTGGTAGGTCACATCACCCATGAAGGCGTGCTGGGTGACCACCTGGGCGTCGTTGACGCAACGTGCCAGCGGGCTTTCGTTGTAGATGCCGGTCATGCCCGAAAGCATCTGCGCACTGCGCGCCACCTCGGCGGCGATACGCGATGCGTGGGTCGAAGACAGGCGCAGCAAGTTGACCACCTCGGCGGGCACCGGGTCGCCGGCCAGCACATGGCCCCAGGCCTGCTCGATGGATTCGTAGAAAAAAGCCCGGGCCGAACGCAGCGCGGCCTCCGACTTGGCCACATCGACCTGGGCCAGCGGGCGGTCGGCCAACGCCGGGGCGCCGGTGACCGAGATACGGCCGCTGGCCATGCCCGACAATTCGTCCAGCGCGGCGCGGGCCACACCCAGGCCGACCACCGACAGCACCTGGGTGGCGAACGACAGCGACGGATAGCGGAAGAAGGGTTCGTCCAGGTTCGGCTGGCCGCCGCGCACGAAGGTCCACTCCTCGCCCACCACCACGTTCTCGACCACCAGGTCGTGGCTGCCGGTGCCCAGCAGGCCCACGGTGTCCCAGGTTTCCTCGACACGTGCCTGGCTGCGCGGCATCACTGCCAGGCGTGGCAGGTCCAGTTTGTCGCCATTGCGCGGGGCGATACCGACGCCAACGATGTCGGCGCCCATCGAGCCGCTGGAGTACTTCCAGCGGCCATTGACCTTGAAGCCGCCGGCCACCACTTCGGCCGGTTGCGGCGGGAAGATGCCGCCGGCAAACACCGTGTTGGGGTCGTTGCGGTACAGGCTGGCGACGGTGTCCAGCGGCAACGCCGCCAGGTAGACCGGGCTCATGCCGAAGCTTGCGACCCAGCCCGCCGAGCCATCGGCATGGGAAATGCGCTCGATCATTTCGCAGAACTCGCCCGGCGAGCACTCAAGCCCGCCGAAACGGCTGGGTACCAGGGCGCGATACACGCCATGGGCCTTGAAGGCATCGATCACATCGCGGGAAATGTGGCGCTGGCGGTCGAACTCGCCAAGGCGGGCTCGCTCACGAATACCGTCGAGCAGGGCCTCGAAGGCCGGGCCGTGGGCAAGTGAAGACCCTGGGGCTGTTTGCAGGCAAAGCGAATCCATAGACATTCTCCGTCTCAGGCACGGGTGTACTTTTTGGGGGAATTGCTGGGCAGTAAGGAATGCCGATTCCCTAGGGAAAATCGACGCCACCGAGAAGCGGTGGGGACGCGGCTGGACTGCCCATGGGCAAGTACCAACTACCGGTGAGGCGGGCTGGATCGGGCGGCATGATCTGTCTCTCTTGTTTTGGTGCCGATGGAGAAAATCTGCGATTTATTACGTGAATTGTCAATTGAAATTTCACGCTATAAATCTGGATTTCTCGGTAACAAAAAACAGGAAAAATTCTCGTTTTGATTGCAAAATACTGATTTAAATAGAATTTATTGATTTTCTCGAAGTGCTATCTAACCGACGTAAAGCGCAAAAATTTCTAAGCAGCTGTAAAATTACAGCTAAAAAAAATGAGTTGGATGCTAAAAACCGACCACGTTCGGCCAGTCACATTCAGGGCCAGAACCTGGTGTAGGATGCCTCCAGCTTGCCCACCCCGCGTTGTGACGAGGCCGCTTCCATGCCCAGCAAGAACCCGCGCCAGATAGACCTGCAGGACCACCGCTTGCGCTATCTGTACTTGAGCAATGAGAAAGGCTCGATGCGCGCCGCCGCCGAGGCACTGGGCGTGGCCACCTCATCGGTCAGCCGGCAGATCGCCCGGCTGGAAGAAGAGCTCGACATTGAGTTGGTCAGGCAAGGCACCCACCGTATCAGCCTCACCGCCGCAGGCGAGGCGGCCGTCGAGTACTACGTGCAGCGGATCAGCCAGCACGCGGCGTTGGTCGCAAGGCTCGACGAGTTGCGCAGCCGGCAAGCCGCCTCGACGGTGATCGCCATCGGCGAAGGCCTGCTCGGCGCTCGTGCTATCCACACGTTGCAGGCCTGGTTGCGTGCCCATGGTGAGCACAAGGCCGAGATCATCAGCGCACCGTCTGCCGAGGTAGAGCGCATGGTAATGGCG
Organism: Pseudomonas sp. Teo4; assembly: GCF_034387475.1. Taxonomy (NCBI): domain Bacteria; kingdom Pseudomonadati; phylum Pseudomonadota; class Gammaproteobacteria; order Pseudomonadales; family Pseudomonadaceae; genus Pseudomonas; species Pseudomonas sp. Teo4. The sequence continues at coordinate 1,180,109 of NZ_JAXCIL010000001.1, read as the reverse complement.
GACGAGGCGCACCTGGGCGTGGTATTCGCACCAAGCCCTAACGCCCGCCTGACTCGGCTGTTCAGCCTGGCCCAGCCCTTGCGCCTGATCGTGCACCGCGACAACCGGCTGGCTGGCAGGAGCAAGGTCACCCTTGAGGAAGTGCTGCGCGAGTCGCTGGTGCTGCCTGGTGCCAACTTCAGGGTGCGTGAGCTGATCGATGCGGCGTGCAAGGACCAGCCGCACAGCATCACACCGACGCTGACGTCCAACTCGCTGGCGGTGATCCTCGACTTCGTCCGCTCCGGGCTTGGCGCCACCTTGCTGGCGGAGCTGCCGGTCATCGAGGAACTCAAGGGCGGGACGCTCAAGGCCATCGCTGTCGATTGTGAGGCCATGCAGGCTACCGATGTGCAGATCGTCACCCGGCGCGGGCGGGTGCTGGATGAGCTGAGCAGGGAGTTGGCCACCGAGATGGCCAAGGCGATGCGCCAGGCTTTGTGACGGTTGCGGCCCCTTCGCGGGTAAACCCGCTCCCACAGGACCCTGCTTGCCGTCGAACCTGGGCATGACTCAGACCTTGTGGGAGCGGGTTTACCCGCGAAGGGGCCGCACGATCAACACCCGTTGCGTAAACCGCAACAACATTGACCACCCCTGTCATTGAGCCCCTCTCCTACCCCCTTTAGCCTGTCCCCCACAACAACAAAAACACCTGTGACAGACAAGCGGGCCAAGACCCGCGGCTTGCTCCTGCCCGTTCTCGACTGCCGGTGCCTTGTACTGATCACATTTCCAGGATGCCCCAATGGAACCCAAATGGCCGTCGCGTGCTGCGTCACTCTGCCTGTCTGTCGCCGCTTTTTCTCCGCTGAACTGCATTGCCGAGGTGTGGGATGACAGCCACCTCTCGGTCAACCTGCGAAACCTTTACCTCAACCGTGATTTCACCAACCCCGGCGCGCCGGTTTCCAAGGTCGGCAACTGGTCACAGGGTTTCGACCTGCAGTTCGAGTCCGGCTTCACCGACACCCCTGTTGCGGTTGGCCTGGACGTCAATGGGCAGTATGGGTTGCGCCTGGATGCCAGCGGCAACGACGGATCCCTCCCCTTCAGCCAGCACGCGCAACAAGCGGCCAACGATTACAGCCGAGCCGGTGCGACCCTGAAGCTCAAGTACGCCAAGACCTTGGTGAAAGTCGGCGATCAGCGGCCCAACTACCCGGTCGCCTCCAACGACCCTAGCCGCTTGCTCGATACCCTGTACCAAGGGGCGGTGATCGAATCCCGCGATATCGACCGCCTGACCCTGGTCGGCGGACGCTTCTGGTCGATCGTCACCCGTGAGTCCTCCAACCATGAGCGCCTGTACCGCTTCGGCACCTCCGACAGCCTGGACAGCGAAGGCCTGGATTTCGTCGGCGCCACCTACGCCGTCACCCCTGCGCTGCAAGCCAGCTACTTCCATGGCGTGCTCAACGACATCTACAAACAGGACTATGGCGGCGTCAAACACAGCTTCACCTTTGGCGATGGCTATACGCTGAAGACCGACATCGGCTATTTCAACAACCGCGAAGACGGCAGTGCGCGCAGCGGCGCCGTCGACAACCGCGCCTACAGCGGCCTGGTCACGCTGGAGAAAGCCGGGCACATGGTCGGCGCCAGCTACCAGCGCATGACCGGCGACACCGTGTTCCCGACCCTCAACGGCTACGTACCACAGCTGTACCTGCCCAACTGGGCCAGCCTGCCGTTCATTCGCCCGGACGAGCGCAGCTGGTCGGTGCGTTACGGCTACAACTTCGCGGCCTTGGGTGTGCCGGGCCTGCGCCTGTTCACCCGCTACATCAAGGGCAGCGACATCGACCGCGGTGCGGGGCTGGCCAGGGAGCAGGAAAGCGAGCGCGACATCATGCTTTCGTACGTGATCCAGAGCGGCCCGCTCAATGGCCTGGGCTTCGAGGTGAAGGACATGCGCACCTGGCAGAAGTACGGCAATGACTACGACGAACTGCGGGTGATCACCTCCTACACCTGGAAGTTCTGGTAAGCGAGTTTCGTTAGTGCAGGTTTTTGCCTGGGCCTTGCCGTGCGGGGAAGGTCCGGGCTTTTTTGCGCTTGGGAAGTGTGTTGGGGCTGGTGGGGGCTTGGCGCGAGAGGTGCAGCGGCTATGAAATCGAGCGCCGCCCGCGCGGCGCATCGCAGCGGTTCGGCGCCCCGACTTCGCCAGCTCCCACATCTGTTTCGGGCCAATTACTCCTGTGAATTTCGCGCGCGCCCCCTTTAGCGCATGGCTCGATATCGCGTCGAACAAACAAGGGGTCGAGCGCGCCTGTCACAGGCGTTACTGGCCCGAAACAGATGTGGGAGCTGGCGAAGTCGGGGCGCCGAACCGCTGCGATGCGCCGCGCGGGCGGCGCTCGATTTGCGCACCACCACAAACCTCACGCCAGGCGCCACAGCTGCAAAAAATGAACTCAGTGGTCTACCTGCCAGCGGCATTCTCTCCATTGCAGTAAGCCGTTAGCAGCCCGTCACTCAGCAGGCGTTGCATTTGCGCCCGGCTCAAGCCCGCAATGCCCAGCTGCTCAAGAGTTCGCCCCTCGGCGTAGAGGTCACGGCCAGTAGCCGCCGTGGCCAGCGCCAGCAGGCCTTCGGCAACCGGTGTCGGCACAGCGGCCCATCGGGCGATCGAGACCAGCAGCGACAACCCGAGGCGGGTGTCCTCAAGCATGTAGCGATGGGTGCCCAGGTCGATCTTTTCCCGCCAGTCGCCACTGTCGGTGAGCTTGCCGTGGGCGCCACGGCCGTACATCCACTCCTCGCCCTCCTCGCCGTTGTAATGGTCGGCCAGCGGGAAATGCGGCGCCTGGTAGCCCAACGCCTCGCGCACGGCCATGCGCTCGCCATCCAGCGCATTGGTCACCCGGCGGATCGAGGGCTGGGTGCCCTCGTTGTGGATGTCCCAGCTGTCGAAATGCTCTAGAGGGCCGGCGTTCATCAGAATCAGCGGCGGATGAATGATCGGCCCTGCGTTCATCAGTGCCGCGCTCAAGGCATCCTCGATCGGCTCCACGCTGGGGTAGGCCTGGCGCAGCACGGCGAAGGCATGGCCGGCCAGCCGGGTCGGCAACACGCCGGTCGGCAGCCGGGTGGCGTAGGCACTGATGACCACATCGCTTGCACCGTGCTTGCGCACCAGGTACGGCAAGGTACCGGTTTCGGCGAAGGCCACCTGGGCGGTGTTGCCACAGGCCTGCATCGCCTTGGCAAACACCAGGCTGCCGAGGGTGCCGGGCGGCAGGAACACCACCTGGCCATCCACCAGCAACGGGGCGACTTCCTTGGCCAATGCTTCATGGCTGGTCGACGGCAGGGGGATGACGATCAGCCGTGCACCCTCCAGCGCCTGCTTCAAGTTCGGTACCAACTGCAGCCCACCCTCGCCGCCACTTACCGCCACCTTGCGGGTGCCGCGGTAGTCCTTGATCGTGAGGCTGCCAATCGCCTGCAGCGTGACCAGTGCCGCGCCATCGCGCCGCCAAAGTCGAGTGGCATGGCCGCGTTCGGCCATGTCGATTGCAGCCGCGTAGCAGCCATGACCACCACCGAGAATCGTCACATTCATCTGTATCTTCCTGTCAGGGTTTGTACGAAAAGTAGCCGAGCGGCGATCAGGCAAGGCGAAAACAGGCGAGGAAGCGCAGTTGACTGGTTGTCAATGAGCATTCCGAGCCTGTTTTCAACGCAGCATGATCGCTGCGCAGGCACTTTTCGTACAAAACCTAGGGCACTGCCGGGTATTCACGCTGCATACTCTGCCGGAAGCAGCTGCAGCCTTTGAGTAACAACACGATGGCCAGCAGCGAGGCGACGCAACTGATGATCGACATCGATTGCCCCACGGCCAGCGGCGAGCCGAAATAACGGTCGGTCAACAGCGCCACCAAGGTCGTCCCCAAGCCCAGCCCCAGCAAGTTGCTGATCAGCAGGAACACCGACGACACCTGGGCGCGTACCTGGTTAGGCGAGAGAATCTGCATGGCGGCCGTGGAGGCCGGCATGGGGAACGAGGCGAAGAACATCGCCGGGATCAGCAGCGTCACTGATAGCCACAGCTGGTCGACCTGCGAGTACAGCACCGCCGGCACCAGCATCCCCACAGCGCCGATCACGCCAGTGCGCATTGCGGCATCGGTGTAGCCGCGCTTGGCCAGATGGTCGGTCAGCCAGCCGCCAAACAGCACGCCTGTGGTATTGGCCAGCAGCAGAATGCTGCCGAGCATGAAACCAGCCTGCTCGGGGCTCATGCCGAACTTGCGGATGTACAAGGCAGGCGTCCAACTCATCATGCAGAACAGCGCCATGGCGTAGAACGAGAAGCCCAGGTAGTGGCAGCTGAAGGTCGCCCGGTGGCGGGCAATGAAACGCAAGCCGTCGGTCAACGCGACCTTGCGCACATTGCCGTGCTCATCGAGCTGCGCGCCCTTGCGCTCGGGGTTACGCACGGTCAGCCAGATCAGCAGGCCCACCAACACCCCCGGCAGCCCGACGATCAGGAACGCCAATTGCCAGGCTTTCATCGAACCGAGCAATGCGACCTCGATGGTCGCCGAGCCCTTGAGCATGGCAATCACATAGCCGCCGACCAGAAACGCGATACCGCCGCCGACGAACGAGCCGATCGAGTACACCCCAACCGCCCTGCCGAGCTTTTCCTTGGGGAACAGGTCGCTGAACATGGAATAGGCCGATGGCGACAGCGCCGCCTCGCCCACCCCCACGCCGATGCGGGCCAGGAACATGTGCAGGAAGTTCTTGCTGAAGCCACAGGCCGCCGTGGCGAAACTCCAGAAGACCACGCCCAGGGCAATGATCCTGGGACGCGAGAAACGATCGGCCAGGTAGGCGATCGGCATGCCCATGAAGGCATAGAACAACGAGAACGCCAGCCCGTGCAGAAGGCTGAACTCGGTGTCGCTCAGTTGCAGGTCGGCTTTGATCGGCTCGATCATCAGCGCAAGGATCTGCCGGTCCACGAACGAAAAGATATACGCGACCATGAACAGCAAGACCACGTACCACTCATAGAGGTAGCGCTTGCTGTGTTGCTCGGTGGCGTGCGGTTTGGCGAGTGTAGTCATATGCCCGTGTTCCTTGTCAGGGACAGCCTGGAGTTGACCCGCCCGTTTGCCGACCGGGCAGACAGCGCCATGCCGGGGCGAGCAGGGAGTTCAGATAAAAGGCAGTGGCCTGTCAGAAACAGGGAGGAATGGACACCGGAGAAAACGGGGTTGTGCGCATGGGCTGAGCCTTTTTTGTTATTGGAATGGCTTGCAGAGTGCTGGAGGTGAAGCACAACAGGATTGGCGCCAGCGACATGCCGCAGGCGCCATCGGTAAAGTCAGATCACGCGTCCTGCAGTGCGCGTGGACGGTCGCTGCGGGTTTCCAGCGCAGGTTGCTTGGCCGCCTGCAAGTGGAAGTCGAATTCGAGGTCGGCGAAGGTATCGCCCTGCACGCCACGATCACGCGCAGCAGCGGCATCGGTGACGAACTTGAGCTCACCCACCAGGCCATCGCGGGTGGCGTAGGCAAAGTCATCCCACAGGTACTTGTCGCCAGCGAAGTTGATCTGCGTGGTCAGGTGGCGATAGCCCGGTGCCGAGATGAAGAAGTGCACGTGCGCTGGGCGCTGGCCGTGGCGGCCCAGCTGGTTAAGGCATTCCTGGGTCGGCCCCTGCGGGTCGCAACCATAGCCGGACGGCACGATGGTGCGCGCGCGGTAGCGGCCTTCGGCATCGGTAACGATGCGCCGACGCAGGTTGAATTCCGACTGGGTCGAGTCGAAGTACGAATAGGTGCCCTGGGTGTTGGCGTGCCAGAGGTCCACAGTGGCGCCGGCCAGCGGCTGGCCCTCGGCATCGAAGACCCGCCCGGTCAGGAACATCACGGTGCCGGGGTCGGTACCGTCGTCCATGCGTGCCTCACCCTGTGCCAGCGGGGCACCGGCCACGTACAACGGCCCTTCGATGGTGCGTGGCGTGCCGCCGACGAGGCCGGCCTGCTCATCCTTGGCGTCTTGCAGCAGGTCGATGAAGTGCTCGATGCCCAGGCCCGCCACCAACAACCCTGCCTCGTTGCGCCCGCCCAGGCGGTTGAGGTAGTCCACGGCCTTCCAGAATTCGTTCTCGCTGATTTCCAGGTCTTCGATCAGGCGGGCGGTGTCTTGCAATATGCGCAGGATGATCTGCTTGAAACGCGGGCTGCCCTGCTCGTTGCCAAGGCCTGCAACGGTGTCGAAGAACGCTTGCACATCAGCAGTGTGGGAGATTTTCACGGTCATCGGGTTTACCTCGAATTGTTGTTGTCAGGTAGTGCCGCAGGCGCAACGTTGCTTAGCGGTCGTCGGCGTGGATCGACGAGGGGTGGCGGCACAGGCCGTCGACCTCGATGTCCATGTAGGGGAACAGCGGCAGTTGCATCAGGGTGTCGTGCAGCGCCTCGACGCTGGGCACGTCGAACACGCTGTAGTTGGCGTAGTGCCCGGCGATGCGCCACAGGTGGCGCCAGGTGCCCTCGCGCTGCAGGCGCTGGGCCAGTTCCTTTTCGTCGGCCTTCAGTTGCGCGGCCTTGGCCGGGTCCATGTCGACCGGCAGTTTTACGGTCATCTTTACGTGGAACAGCATGGGGGGCTCCTCGAGTCTGTTGAAATCGTTGTGGGAGCGGCTTCAGCCGCGAAGCAGGCAACGCGGTGTATGGCACCGGCTGCGCCGGTGTTCGCGGGTGAACCCGCTCCCACAGGAATCGTGCAATCTTTCATTTTTGAGCAAGGCAGTTGCTCCCACAGGTTGTGTGTTCATCCTGCAAATGCCTCATCGGCGGGCGAAGCGCGCCAGGCGTTGTTCGTCCAGGCTCAGGCCCAGGCCAGGGGTGCGTGGCACGTGCAGCTGGAAGTCGTGGTATTGCGGCGGTTCGTTGACGATTTCCTCGGTCAGCAGCAGCGGCCCGAACAGCTCGGTGCCCCAGGTCAGCTGGCGCAGGGTGAGGAAGGCGTGGGCCGAGGCCAGGGTGCCGATCGAGCCTTCGAGCATGGTCCCGCCGTACAGGGCGATGCCGGCGGCTTCGGCGATCTGCGCGGTGCGCAGCACGGCGCGGGGGCCGCCGTTCTTGGCGATTTTCAGGGCGAAGATGGTGGCGGCACCGTCGGCGGCCAGGCTGAAGGCGTCTTCGACGCTTTCAATGGACTCGTCGGCCATGATCGGTGCCGGGCTGCGCTGGTTCAGGCGGATTTGCCCTCCGCGGTTGATGCGCGAAATCGGCTGTTCGATCAGGTCGATGCCGTTGTCGCCGAGAATCTGACAGGCGCGAATGGCCTGGGACTCGTCCCAGTACTGGTTCACATCGACCCGCACGCTGGCGCGCTCGCCCAGCTCGCGCTTGATCGCCACCACATGCTTGAGGTCCTGCTCCAGCGGGTTGGCGCCGATTTTGAGCTTGAACACCCGGTGGCGGCGAATCTCCAGCATGTGCTCGGCTTCGGCGATATCACGGGCGGTGTCGCCGCTGGCCAGGGTCCAGGCCACTTCCAGGCTGTCGCGTACGCGCCCGCCCAGCAGTTCGCTCACTGGCAGGCCCAGGCGTTTGCCCTGGGCATCGAGCAAGGCGCTTTCGATGCCGGACTTGGCGAAGGTGTTGCCCTTGGCCAGCTTGTCGAGCTTGAGCATGGCGGCGTTGATGTTGTCAGCGGCCATGCCGATCAGCGCCGGCGCCAGGTGCGCGTCGATGTTGGCCTTGATGCCTTCCGGGCTTTCATAGCCGTACGCCAGGCCGCCGATGGTGGTGGCCTCGCCGATGCCTTCCACGCCGTCGCTGCAACGCAGGCGCAGGATCACCAGGGTTTGTTGCTGCATGGTGTGCATGGCCAGCTTGTGCGGGCGGATGGTCGGCAGGTCGACGATCAGCGCATCCAGGCGTTCAATCACAGCGTTGGTCATGTCTCGGAGTCCCGTCATTTCAGGCCGCTAGGGGCAAAATCAAACACAGCATTTACTTGATTTTTCAAGCATTGCGCGAGACGCTCCGAGCGTCCAATATCAATTGAATCTCCCACCATACCCAGGAGGTCTGATGGAGCTTCGCCACCTTCGCTACTTCAAGGTGCTGGCCGAAACGCTGAACTTCACCCGCGCCGCCGAACTGCTGCACATGGCCCAGCCACCGCTGAGCCGGCAAATCGGCCAGCTCGAGGAACAGCTCGGAACCTTGCTGATACACCGCGAACGGCCGTTGCGCCTGACCGAGGCGGGGCGCTTCTTCTATGAGCAGACCTGCACCTTGCTCGAACAGTTGGAGAGCATCAGCGACAACACCCGGCGCATCGGTCAGAACAAACGCCAGTGGCTACGCATCGGCTTTGCCCCATCGACCCTGTACGCCGTGCTGCCCGAGCTGATCCGCGAGCTGCGCAGCGACAGCGCGCTGGAGCTGGGCCTGACTGAAATGACCACGCTGCAGCAGGTCGACGCCCTGAAAAGTGGCCGCATCGACATTGCCTTCGGGCGTATCCGTATCGACGACCCCGCCATCTGTCAGCAGGTGCTGCGCGAAGACCCGTTGGTGGCGGTACTACCGCAGGGCCACCCGTTGGCTGGCCGGCAACTGGCACTCGCCGAACTGGCCCAGGAGCCGTTCATCCTCTACCCCGCCAACCCGCGCCCCAGCTATGCCGACCACGTGCTGGCGCTGTTCGCTCACCACGGCATGAGCCTCAAGGTCAGCCAATGGGCCAACGAGCTACAGACGGCCATCGGGCTAGTGGCCGCAGGCTTGGGTGTGACGCTGGTCCCGGCCTCGGTGCAGCAACAGCACCGCACCGATATCCACTACGCCGGGCTGCTCGACACCAGCGCCGTCAGCCCAATCATCCTCAGCCGCCGCCAGGGCGACCTGACCCCGATCATCCAGCACTGCCTGGCGCTGATCGCAAAAATCAACCCTGCCGACCGCCACGAAAACGCCTGAATCCTGCGTCTCGTCCGTCTCGATCGCCGCGCCACCAACAGTGACCAATATGGGATAGCCGCCACCCAGCGGCCTGCCTACCATCGGCCTCATCCCAATGGTGCCGCCTGCTCCAGGGGCCCGGCCCATCGATAACGCCCCATCGATACATCGAGAAAAGCCATGACAACAAATACAAGAATCGACTTCATCTACCTTTCCGAACAAGACATGATCCGCGCCGGTGTCACCGACATGCTGGCCTGCGTGAACACCATGGAAGAAATGTTCGGCCTGCTGTACTCGGGCGACTACCGCATGGCCGGCCCCAACAACGATTCCCACGGGGCCATGGTGACCTTCCCCGAGTCGTCGCCGTTTCCCAACATGCCCAAGCCCACCGCCGACCGCCGCATGATGGCGATGCCGGCCTACCTGGGCGGCAACTTCTGCACCGCCGGGGTGAAGTGGTATGGCTCCAACATCGCCAACCGCGAAAAGGGCCTGCCGCGCTCGATCCTGATGCTCACCCTCAGCGATGCGGACACCGGCGCCCCGCTGGCGCACATGTCGGCCAACCTGCTGTCGGCGTACCGCACCGGCGCAATCCCGGGTGTGGGTGCGCGGCACCTGGCGCGCAAGGACTCCAAGGTGGTCGGCCTGCTCGGCCCAGGGGTGATGGGCAAGACCACCCTGGCCGCGTTCATTGCCGCCTGCCCGCAAATCGACACCCTCAAGCTCAAGGGCCGCAGCCCGCAAAGCCTTGAGAACTTCATCGAATGGGTCAAGGCGACCTACCCGCAGATCACCACCATCGAAGTGGCCGATAGCATCGAGGCCGTGGTGCGCGGTTCGGACCTGGTCACCTACTGCACCTCGGGCGAAACCGGCGACCCGCAGAGCTACCCGCTGGTGAAGCGCGAGTGGGTCAAGCCCGGCGCATTCCTGGCGATGCCCGCCGGCTGCAACATCGATGAAGGCATGGAACACGCCGAAGTGCGCAAAGTGCTCGACAACACCGGCCTCTACCACGCCTGGTACGAAGAACTGCCCAAGCCTGCACACAAGTACGTGCCGCTGGTTGGCGTGCGCTTCATGGACATGCTCGCCGAAGGCACCCTGCAGCCCGAGCAAATTGAAGACATCGGCAAGATCATCGCCGGCGATGCCCCGGGCCGCCTCAACGATGAGGAAATCATCATCATGTCGGTGGGCGGCATGCCCGTCGAAGACGTGGCATGGGGCACGGTGGTCTACCGCAAGGCGCTGGAGCTTGGCATCGGCGTGAAACTGAACCTCTGGGAAACTCCTGAGCTTCGCTGATTCCCCCTCCCCTCACCCTTCAGGTAATCCGCAATGACGCAGATCGTGAAACTCAAGACCGGCAACAAGTACGAAGAACTGGGCAGCTACTCGCGCCTGGTGGCGGTTGGTGACTGGATACACGTGTCCAACACCGCAGGACGCAACCCGCAGACCAAGGAAATTTCCGAAGACGTCAGCGAGCAGACGCTTCAGGTGTTCGCCAACATCGAGGCGGCCCTGGCCGCCGTCGATGCCTGCCTCGCCGACGTGGTGTGCTCGCGCGTGTTCATCCAGAACCCGGCGGACGTGGCCACGGTCATGACCCTGGTCGGCGAGAAGTTCCGAGGCATCGACCCTGCCAGCACCGTGACCTGCCCGCCGCTGGGTTCCACGGTGTACAAGGTCGAGCTGGAGGTCACCGCCTTCCGTGGCGCCTCGCGTGCCGAAGTCACCCGGATCAACCTGGCGCAATAACCACGCTGCAGCACCGCGTTGCCGTCACTGTCATCATTTTTCGTCGAGCCTTTAGCCATGTCGCCCCGTATAGAGCCTGTGCAGACCTCCCTTGAGTTCCCCTCCGCCACCACCGTGGTGATCATTGGTGGAGGGATCATTGGCCTGACCGCTGCCCTGACCCTGGCGGAGCGCAACGTACCGGTCGTGGTACTGGAAAAAGGCCGCATCGCCGGTGAGCAGTCGTCGCGCAACCTTGGCTGGGTGCGCAAGACCAGCCGCCATGCCCATGACATTCCCATGGCCCTGGCAGCCGATCGCCTGTGGCAGCAGATGCCGCAACGGGTTGGCAAGGACGTTGGCTATCGTCAGGCAGGCATCATGTTCGTCGCCCGCAATGACGCGCAGATGAGCATGCATGAAGGCTGGCTCAACTCGGTGCAGGCGTTGTCATTGGACTCGCGACTGCTCAGCGCCAAGGAAATCGCCGCCATGGTGCCGGGTGGCCAAGGGCAATGGGCGGGTGGCATCTACACCCCGTCGGATGCCCGCGCCGAACCGACACTGGCGGCCAGCGCGATCGCCCAGGCGGCGATGGCCAAAGGCGTGGTCATCGTGGAGAACTGCGCGGTGCGTTCGCTGCTCACTGCCGCAGGCCGTGTCAGCGGCGTCGCCACCGAAAAAGGTGAAGTGCGCTGTGAACAGGTGCTGCTGGCGGGCGGGATGTGGTCGCGCCGCTTGTTGGGCAACCACGGTATTGCCTTGCCAACCTTGCCGCTCACCTGCTCGGTGCTGCGCACCCGGCCGATGGATGGGCCGACCGATATCGCCGTGGGCGCACCGGACTTTTCGTTCCGCAAGCAAAAGGACGGCGGCTTCATCGTGACCCAGCGCGGGGCACTGGATGCCCGGCTGACCCTCGATCATGCACTGCTGGGCATGCAGTATCTGCCGGCGATCAAGGCCCAGCGCGACTACTTGCGCGTCTCGTTCGGCAAGGCTTTCTTCAAGGACCTGGCCTTGGCGCGACGCTGGAAGACCAACGGCAAGACACCGTTCGAGCGTATTCGCACCCTGGACCCGGAAGTGAACCACTCGCTCAACGAAGAAGCCCTGCGCAACCTGCGTGCCGCCTGGCCGGTGTTCCAGGGGGCAGAGATCGAGCAGGCCTGGGCCGGGACCATCGATGTAACGCCCGACTCCAACCCTGTCATCGGCCGTGTTGCACAGATGCCTGGGCTGACACTGGCCACCGGGTTCTCCGGGCATGGCTTCGGGACTTCGCCAGCGGCTGGGCAGCTGGCGGCTGACCTGGTCAATGGGGATGCCCCGCTGATTGACCCGGCGCCTTACCGCTTCGAGCGATTTGCTTAATGATGAGGTTGGCTTGAGTCTTGGAGCGCCTCGGAGATCGAGCGCCGCCCGCGCGGCGCATCGCGAGCAAGGCTCGCTCCTACGTTTGTTTCGGGCCAGTTATGCCTGTGGGAAATGCGCGCGACCGCTTTGGTGCACGACGGGATATCAGGTCGAACAAACAAGGCGGTCGCGCGCGCCTGTCATAGACGTTATTGGCCGTAAACAAACGTAGGAGCGAGCCTTGCTCGCGATGCGCCGCGCGGGCGGCGCTCGATTTTCGTCCTCCCATCACCCTCAAGCCAGGCCCTACCGCCCCACCCGCGGCGTTTGCGACGGGTGCTCTCCAAACAACGTCTTGTAAGCCCCCGAAAAGTGCCCCAGGTGGGTAAAGCCCAGGTCACTGGCCACCCGTGCCACGGTAAGGTCGGCGGTTGCCGTCTCACGCAGCCGGCGCCGTGCCGCATTCAGGCGTACCGCCCGCAGGTACTCGACCGGACGCAACCCGGTAATGTTCTGGAAGCTGCGCTGCAAGGTGCTGCGGCTGACATTGAGCAGCCGGCAGATATCGAGCACGGTCAGCGGCTCGTCCTGGCAAGCCATGGCCAGGTCCTGGCTCTGCCTGACCAGGTACGCGCTGACGTTGGAATTGACGCTGTTGTCCACCTTGCGCTCGAACACCCGGTCCAGCAGCACCAGCATGGACTCGAACACCAGGTCTTCCAAGGGCGCTTCTGCCAACGGGTCACCCGCCAGTACAGCCCCCAGCAGACTCTCCATTTGCTTGCGCACGCTGGCCGCGAACTGCGGTGAAACGTTCAGCCGGGTCACCTTGGACAACTGGCGCAGTTCGGTATCGGTAAACTCCCGGTTGGCGAAATCTTCCAGACGAGTGACATCCACCGCGATGGCCAGCAGGTCCATGCCTTCTGCCGCCTGCACGAAAAACTCCTGGCCGCCGTGAAGAACGGTGACACTTTCGCCATTGACGCGTTTCCCTTGAAACACGCCCGGCTCGGCGCTGCAGATCGGCAACCCCAGGCACAACCGCCCAGGCGGCGCAGCGCCGCGCTGGACCACGCGTTTGTCGAGGGTTTCGCGAAATATCTGGAACCGCTCTGCCGTCAAATGTTGCAGGGTGGTGCGGGCATGCCCGGTACTCAACTGATCATAGGTTTGCTGCCACCCCACGATGGATCTGGCATGCACATCTACATCATCGAAAGTCGACTGCTGGGCAAACATCTTGGTCACGCTCACTTCGGAAACAATCATCACGACTTCACAGCAAGCTTTGCGCCAACTCCATGGCAGTGGCAAACGCCACAATGCACTGTGCCGGGTTTCCCCGGCACATGGCTTCACTCACTGAATTTCACTGGCCCACGCCAACTGGCCTCAAACGGCAGAGCGCCCCAGGGCCATGAACCGGCCTGGTGCCACGCTGCGAAGGCGCAGTGCAAGCAGTACGCCGCTGATCGCCGCCACCGGGATGACCGACCACAAGGCAATCGAGATGGCGCTGCTGGCGCCGGTCAGCACATCGAAGTGGACCATCGCGGTCAAACCGATCACCAGCAGGGCAATGCCCGACAGCGCCGGCATAATCAGGCACTGCAAGCGGCTGGTGGCCAGATCAGGGTTGGCCTTGAAGAAGCCGATGACTGCCAGCGAGGTCAACGCCATCAGCAGGATCAGGCACAGCGTGGCCAGGTTGGTGAACCAGGAGAACAGTTGCAGCACAGGGTCTGCGCCACTGATGGCGAACACCGCCAGGATGCTCACGGCAATCAGCGACTGCAGGCCCGAGCCCAGGTGCGGGCTCTGGTGCCGCGCATGGGTGGTGCCCAGTTTGCCCGGCAGCAGGCCATCGCGGCCGATGGCGAAGAAGTAGCGTGCCGCAGCGTTATGGAACGCCAGCAGACCTGCGAACATGCTGACCACGAACAACGCCCGCACCGCCAGGGTCAGGCCGCTGCCGACGTACTGGTCGCTCAGGGCATACAGGAAGGTGGTGGGGTCTTCCATGGCCGCCAGGCGCCCGACGATATCGTCGGCACCGGCACCGACCACCATCGCCCACACCGACACGGTATAGAAGCCACCGATCAGCAGCACCGAAATGTAAGTGGCCAGGGGAATCGTGCGTTTCGGGTTCTTGGCTTCCTCGCCATACAAGGTCGAAGCCTCGAAGCCGATGAAGGCGGCGAAGCAGAACAGCAGGCCGATCGACGGGTTGCCGCTGGTGACATGCTGGGTGGTGAACGATTCGGCGCTGACGCCGTGGGCACCGCCGCTGGAAATGATCGCGATGTCCAGCACCAGCACCACCAGGTACTCACAGATCACCACCACCGACAGCAACTTGGCCGACAGGTCGATGTTGCGATAGCCCAGCAGCGCAATCAGCGCCAGGGCGGCCCCTGAACCAACCCACCACGGAATCTGCACCCCCACCGCCGCCTCAAGGTTGCCCGCGACCACGACGCCGAACAGCCCGTAGATGCCAGCTTGCAGCACGTTGTAGGCGACCATGGCCAGCATCCCGGCCGCGCCCCCGGCCAGGCCGCCTAGGCCGCTGGAAATCAAGGCATAGAAGCCACCCGCATGGGTCACGTGCCGCGCCATGCGGGTATAGCCCACGGCAAAGCACAGCAGCACCAGCAAGGCGCCGATCAGCAAGGCCGGCGTGCCAGCACCATTACCCAGCATGATGCCGATCGGAAAGCCACCCGCCAGCACGCTCAGCGGGCTGGCTGCGGAAATCACGAAAAAGACGATCATGGCGACGCCCAGGGTTCCACGGCGCAGTTCCGATGAGGAACTGCCGCAAGTTGATACGCTCATTTTTTATACCTGTTGTATGAGGCAGTATTTGCGGGAAGGCCACCCTGCTGCGCAAGACGGGTAGCACGTTGTTGTTATGGTCGAAACTACAGGCGCAATGCTAGGCGCGGCGTTTTTGGGCGGCTATCCCGAATTGGTCATCCTTGCATGAAGGGTCGTCTATCGGCAGTTCATGAGCGACAGGCGGCCGGTTGTGCTCCGTGGTCAACCTTGCTGCGGTTGCCCCAGGCACAACTCCATGAACCGCGCCGCCGCCCGCGACGGCGTGGCGGCATGGGGCAAAAGGATCGAAAAGCGCCTGACCAAGGGCTGCGGGGCAATTCGCAGCCTGCGCAAGGCCCCATCTTCATGCCGAATCGACATCGCCGACACGAAACCGATGCCCATCCCCGCCCGCACCGCCTCCTTGACCCCTTCCACCCCGGCGATCTCCAGCGCCACACGCATCGCCACGCCGTCACGGGCAAACGCCCGCTCGACCATCTGCCGCACACCCGAACCGCTCTCGCGCAGCACCAGCGGATAGGCCCCGAGCGCTGCCAGGTGCTGTTGCTCGTCGGCATCAGCCAACGGATGGCCGCTCGGCACGATGGCAACGATTTCGTCTTCGCGCCAGGCGGTCACGCTGGTGCCCAGAGGCAACTCCTGGCCTGGAGGCCCTTCGATCAGGGCGATGTCGACGCCATCCAGGGCCGCGACGATTTCCGCGGTGTTGCCATTGGTGGTGGTGACCACCACCTCGGGGAAACGCGCATGAAAGTCGGCAAGCAGGTACGGCAGCAGATAACTGGCCGGTGTGGTGCTGGCACCGATGCGCAAAGTGCCCCGCTCCAGGCCGCGCATGGCCTCGCGTAGCGCCTGGGCCTGGCGGAAGGTTTCGCGCAGGCGCTCGGCGTGGGCCAGCAATTGCTCGCCCGCCGCCGTCAGCCGCACACCACGGCCGGCGCGTTGGTACAGCGGCTCGCCGAACGCTTCCTGCAGCAGCTTGAGTTGACCGGACACCGCCGGCTGAGACAAGTGCAGGGCCTGGGCCGCATGGCTGATGTTGCCGTGCTCGGCAACGGTGGCGAACGTTATCAGTTGTTCTGGGGTCATGATTGAAAAATATCAGCTATTCGGATATTTTCCATCCTAAATTACGATTTTTTATAAGCTTATAACCAGATTAACGTAGTCCTTGTCGAAACACTTTCTCCGGAGGACTCACATGGCCACGGTTCCGTCCCACCCTGCCTTTGCCCCTACCCTCTCTACCCGAGGGCGGCTCAATGGCATCCTGTTCGTCGCGCTGTTCGCGCTCGCCGTCACCCAACTGGCGGCGCTGCCTGCCATTGCCAACCTGGGTATCAGCCCACTGATCGTCGGTATCGTTGCCGGTGCCCTTTATGGCAACGCGCTGCGCCACGGCGTGCCGGACAGCTGGGCGGCAGGTATCAATTTCTCCGCCCGCCAGTTGCTGCGTATCGCCGTGGCGTTCTTTGGCTTGCGGGTCAGCCTGCAGGAAATCGCCGAAGTGGGCTGGTCGGGGCTGACGGTGTCGCTGCTGATTGTCGTCAGCACGCTGCTGATCGGCCTGTGGTGCGGCATGAAGCTGCTCAAGCTGGACCGCGACACCGCGCTGCTCACCGCCGCCGGCAGTGCGATCTGCGGCGCCGCCGCCGTGCTGGCGTTCGAATCGGCACTGCGCAGCGCCCCGCACAAGAGCGCCATGGCCGTCGGCAGCGTTGTGCTGTTCGGCACCCTGTCGATGTTCCTCTACCCACTGGCGATCAACGCCGGCTGGATTCCGTTGGATACCCTCGGCGCGGGCCTGTTCCTGGGCGGCACCATTCATGAAGTCGCCCAGGTGGTTGGCGCGGCCAGCAACATCAGCCCAGAGGCCACGCACATCGCCACCATCGTCAAGATGACCCGGGTCATGCTGCTGGTACCGGTGCTGCTGGTGGTGGGCGTGTGGATCAGCCGCTCGCGCCAACCCGGCCAGGCTCAGGGCAATGGACGCATCGCCATGCCTTGGTTCGCCTTCGGTTTCCTGGCGCTGGTGCTGGTGAATTCGCTGCAGGTACTGCCGAGCGGGCTGACCCAGGCAGTCAACAGCCTCGACACCTTCGCCCTGACCATGGCCATGACCGCCTTGGGCATGGAGACTCGCTTCAGCCAGATCCGCCAGGCCGGGCCACGGGCGCTGGCCACCGGGGCGATTCTCAACCTGTGGCTGGTTGGGGGTGGGCTGGCGATTACCCTGGGGGTGCAAAAGCTGTTGGGGTGATGATTCGGAGCAACTTCGCCCCTTCGCGGGTAAACCCGCTCCCACAACCTGTGGGAGCGGGTTTACCCGCGAAAGGGCCAACGCCGATTCAAGATTTTTTTAACCCCTCTCGTTGCCAGGCAAATTTGTCGGTATGGTGTTGTCAAAGAAGGATGTTTTACCTGCACAGGAAAGACTTAGATGCCCCAACGCCATGTCATCAATGCATCCGTCAGCCCCAAAGGCAGCCTGGAAACGCTGTCGCAACGTGAAGTCCAACAACTGAGTGAAGTCGGTACCGGTAGCCTCTACACCCTGTTCCGCCAGTGCGCCCTGGCCATCCTCAACACCGGCGCCCATGTCGACAATGCCAAGACCATCCTCGAGGCCTATCAGGACTTCGAGGTCCGCATTCATCAACAAGATCGCGGCGTACGCCTGGAGCTGCTCAATGCCCCGGCCGACGCCTTCGTCGATGGCGAAATGATCGCCAGCACCCGTGAAATGCTGTTCAGCGCCCTGCGCGATATCGTCTACACCGAAAGCGAACTGGCCAGCCAGCGCATCGACCTGGAAAGCTCCCAGGGTATCACCGACTACGTCTTCCACCTGCTGCGCAACGCGCGCACCCTGCGCCCGGGCGTGGAGCCGAAGATGGTGGTGTGCTGGGGCGGTCACTCGATCAGCAGCGAGGAATACCAGTACACCAAGAAGGTCGGCCACGAGCTGGGCCTGCGCAAGCTGGACGTCTGCACCGGCTGCGGGCCGGGCGTGATGAAGGGCCCGATGAAGGGCGCCACCATTGCCCACGCCAAACAACGCATGCACGGCAGCCGCTACCTGGGGCTGACCGAGCCAGGCATCATCGCCGCCGAGGCGCCCAACCCGATCGTCAACGAACTGGTGATTCTGCCGGACATCGAGAAGCGCCTGGAAGCCTTCGTCCGTGTCGGCCACGGCATCATCATCTTCCCAGGCGGCGCGGGCACGGCCGAAGAGTTCCTGTATCTGCTGGGTATCCTCATGCACCCAGACAACAAGGACCTGCCCTTCCCGGTCATTCTCACCGGCCCGCGCAGTGCCGAGCCCTACTTGCAGCAGCTACACCAGTTCGTCGGTTCGACCCTGGGCGAGGCCGCCCACAGCCTGTACGAGATCATCATCGACGACCCGGCCGAGGTGGCCCGGCACATGGTCGAAGGCCTCAAGGAGGTGAAGCAGTTCCGCCGCGAGCGCAACGACGCCTTCCACTTCAACTGGTTGCTGAAGATCGAGGAAAGCTTCCAGCGCCCGTTCGACCCCACCCACCAGAACATGGCAGACCTGGAGCTGCGCCGGGATCTACCGCCCCATGAGCTGGCCGCCAATCTGCGCCGGGCGTTTTCCGGGATCGTGGCCGGCAACGTCAAGGACAAGGGCATCCGCCTGATTGAGGAGCACGGGCCGTACCAGATTCGTGGCGATCGCACAGTGATGGACCCCTTGGGCCGTCTGTTGCAGGCCTTCGTCGACCAGCACCGGATGAAACTGCCCGGCGGCGCGGCCTATGTGCCGTGCTATCAGGTCGTGGCCTGACAAACAGCGGGGGCTGCTATGCAGCCCATCGCAGGCTACGCCAGCTCCCACGGAATGGACTACCCACATCGACCCAACCCTTGGCGGCCGTCCAGACCTTCATGGCAGACCCCGTGGGAGCTGGCGTAGTCGGAGCGCCGAACCGCTGCGATGGGCCGCGAAGCGGCCCCGTCGAATTCAAGTGACCCGCGCTCCGCTAGCCGACCGGGCTTTCCACCGTCCGGTCGACCAACCGAATGCTGTCACGCCCACCCCGCTTGGACTGATACAACGCCATATCCCCCTGTTCGAGCAGCGCGGCCAAACTGGCCGGCGGCTGGTCGAACAGGTTGGCGCCGATGCTCAAGGTCACCGCCTGCGGTGTCGGTAGGGTCTGCGCCGCCCCCTGCTGAAACTGCTCACGCAACCGGCCACCCAGTGCCTCCACCCGCTCACGGCTTGCATCGCTGAGCAGGATCACGAACTCATCGCCCCCCAACCGAGCGGCGAGCGAGCGCTCTGGCAGCAATGCGCGAATCATCTCGCTGAGGCTGACCAGCAGGCGGTCGCCAGCACCATGGCCATGCAGGTCGTTGACCAGTTTGAAGTTGTCGATATCGATCAACAGCAAGGCCCCTGGTCGGGCCGTGCTGACCTCCTTGAACAGGTGAGGTGCGCGCACTTCCAGGGCCCGGCGGTTGTACAGGGCTGTAAGCGGGTCGCGTGCGGCCAGCCTGGCGATGCGTTCCTCGCGTCGGTAACGCACGGTGCCGGTCATCGACAAGGCGATCAGCATGATCGCCATCGCTCCCTCGACCAGGGAAATCTGAATGATCAAACCGCCAAAGGTGGCCAGATCGATCAGCGTACCCGGGGTTATCGCGATGACGGCCTTGGCGACATAGAACAGCCCATGGATGAGCAGCACATAACGCAACTGCACCGCGCCAACGCTCAACGACTTGCCATGCGGTCGCAACAGGAAGCTGGCCCGGAGCGTCAGCAGCGCCACCAGCAACGAGTTGACCATCAACATGACCTTCGACCACTGCGGCCCCACCGGCAACAGCAACAAGGCAAACCACACCAGTACGATCAGCAACCACGCCCTGGACAACTTCGCCTGGGTGAAGCGCAACACACCCGCCAGGAAGAACCAGTGGGCGACCACCAGCAAGCCGTTGGCGAACCAGATCCCGATCAGCAACAGGCCGATTCCGCGCAGCAAGGCCAAGGTGGAGCCGATGGTGATGGTGGCGAAACCCGCGCTCCAGAAAAGCAACGAAGGTTCACGGACGCTGCGCCACTCGATCGCCAGGTACAAGGCAGCAGCCGCTGCCAGGGCGATGGAAATGGTCAGCATCGTAGGTGGATCAAGCGCCATGATACGGATTGGCCTGTCTGGTTAACGTGAAAACCGCTGATTGTAAGCGCTTGTCATGACTTTTCAGAGGGGTGCACACTCATTTGGATATGCACCCCATCGATGTTAACCCGGACGTTCGCCCGCCCTTACAGCACGCGCTTGATCAATGGCTCCAATCGACTGTAGCGCAGCCTGCGCAAAAATTTGCGCACTTCTTTGGGATGTTCGGCCTGGATGCCCAGTTCGGTCGCCGAGGCGATCCTGGGTGCATGGCGGCGGATGCCTTCGAGCTCCGCTTCCCGAGGTGTGAGCCATTGGCCCTGGGGGTCATCGATCAGCAAGCCGTTTTCCAGGTCCAGGTTGAACCCGCGCGGGTTGAGGTTGTTGCCGGTCAGCAGCGAGTAGCGCTGGTCGATCCACAGCCCTTTGGCGTGGAAGGTATGCCCAGGGTCGTTCCACACCCGCACCACCAGCTGGCCACTGGCAATCGCGGCATGGCGACGCCGGGCAAAGGCGCGCAGGTTGTCTTCGTACAGGTACGGCAAGGCACCGCTGGCGCTGAACGGCTCACCGGGGGCGATGTAGAAGTCGTTGGCCGTGCGGTGGCCGACGATCAGCTCGATACGCACGCCGCGGTCCAGCGCATGGTCGATCTCGCGCATCAGTACCCGTGGCGGGTTGAAGTACGGTGTGCTGATGATGATCTGCGAGCGGGCGGCTGCCATCAGCGCACACAGCGCCCGATTCAGCAGGTTGCCGCGCCCGACGCCGAGCAGCGGTATCACCCGCACCCCCTCCCCCTGCTGGCCGGCCGTTACGTCATAGGCCATACGCCGCAAGCGTGCGCGCAGGCGCCGAATGTCGGCACGCAAGCCACGGTTGGCAGGCGGGGCTGGCAGGTCCAGGCGCGGCGTGGCGGTATGGTGCAGCAGGCGCCGGACCAGGTCGACCATGGCATCGGCCAGCGCCGGCGAGTGGAACAGGTGGTAACGGTCCAGCCGGTAGCGGTCGAAACGGTGCAGGTAGACGTTGTTCAGGCTGGCACCTGTGTAGATCACGCAATCGTCGATGATGCTGCCTTTGAGGTGCAACACGCCGAACAGCTCGCGGGTTTGCACCGGAACGCCGTGGATCACCACGTCCAGCCCACGCAACTGACGCTGGGCCTGGTACCACGCGGCGTTACCAGGCTGGCGCCCAGCCCCCAGCAGACCGCGCCGGGCGCGGAACCAGTCGACCACGATGACGATTTCCAGCCCAGGGCGCGCGGCCTTGGCCTGGTACAGCGCGTCGAGCACCTCCTGCCCGGCTTCGTCCTCCTGCAAGTACAAGGCGACGATGACGATGCGCCGGGTCGCCGCCTTGATGTGCTCGAGCAAGCAGGCCCTATAGGCCGCGGCATCGGGCAGCACCTGGATCGACTCGGCGGGCATGACGAAACCTGGCAGTGCCGCCAGCATGGATTCGGGGTTCACCAACGTTCACCTTCTGTCTGCAATCAGGTCCATTCCTGGCCGCTGCACCCCGGGTGTAAGATCAACCGGGCAACGACCCATAACTACAAGAAACACGCGAGGCTTCGATTTTTCACTGCCCCTGACGAACTACGCCTCAGCTTGCACAGGAAGATCGCAATGGTCCACCCCGCTTCAACATTCAGTACGCAGCCCACGGCCAAGACCTTCGGTTTTCTGGTCCTGCCGAACTTCACCACCATCGGCCTGGCCTCGGCGGTGGAAACCTTGCGCATGGCCAACCTGGCGGCCCGCCGTACCTTGTTCCGCACCGTGCTGATCGCTGCCAGCGATGCGCCGGTGATGGCCAGTAATGGCATGCGCGTGTTGCCTGACCATAGCATCGCCAGCAGCCCGGCGCTGGATGCCTTGTTCGTGGTGGGTGCAAACCCGATCGACCGAGAACGTGAAAGCAATCGCCCGCTCATCGACTGGCTGCGCCAATTGGCCCGTCAACGCCTGCCGTTGGGAGGGATTTGTACCGGCAGCTATCTGCTGGCCCGAGCCGACCTGCTCAAAGGCTACCGCTGCACCATTCACTGGGAAGACCTGCAGACGCTGCAGGAGCAGTTTCCCGGCATCGTCATCTCCAGCCAGCTGTTCGAGCTCGACCGCGACCGTTATACCTGCTCGGGCGGGGTGGCGGCCATGGACATGATGCTGCAGCTGGTGGCCCGCGAAACCGGTGGCCAGGACATCGCCGCCAAGGCCGCCGAACTGCTGCTGTGCGACCGGGTACGCGGCGAACGGGAACGTCAGCGGGTGCCTCTGCGCACCTTGCTGGGTAGCGCCCAACCCAAGCTCAGCCAGGTGGTGGCGATCATGGAGGCCAACTTGGAAGAGCCACTGGGCCTGGAAGAGCTGGCCAGCCTCAACGAGGTGACCGTGCGCCAGCTGGAGCGCCTGTTCCACAAACACCTGCAGCGCACGCCCAGCCAGTACTACCTGGAGCTGCGCTTGTCGCGGGCGCGGGAGTTGTTGCTGCGCAGCGATGTGCAGGTGCGCGAGGTGGCCTTGGCCTGCGGGTTCAGTTCGCCGGCGCATTTTTCCAAGAGCTACAGCCGGTTCTTTGGCTTGTCGCCGCTGGGCGAGCGGCGGCAGGCTTCGTTGCACTGACAGCCTCATCGCCGGCAAGCCGGCTCCCACAGGGCCACTTTTGCCCGTGCAGGAGCCGGCTTGCCGGCGATGAGGCCCGTATCGACGACTCAGTCCTTCAAGGCTGTATGCGCCGTCTCACGGCACATCAGCATCGCCAGCAAGGCCACCAGCGCCGCAGCCAGCAAGTACCCCGCCGGCGCCAACTTGCTGCCCGTCAGCTGAATCAACCAGGTGGCAATGAACGGTGCGGTGCCGCCGAACAGCGCATTAGCCACGTTGAAGCACAGGGCAAAGCCGCTGAAGCGCACCCGGGTCGGGAAGATTTCCGCCAGCAGGCACGGCAGCGTTCCGTCATTCATCGCCAGCATTGCCCCGAACAGAATCTGAATCGCCAGGATCACCAGCAGCGGCTGGCCATCGAGCAGCTTGAACAGCGGCACCGTGAGGCCGAGGAACAACAGCGAGGCCACTACCAGCATGGTCTTGCGGCCGAAATGGTCGGACAAACGCCCCATCAGGAAAATCAGGCCAATGTAGGTGGCCAGCGACACGGTCGAGGCGATGAACGAATCACGCTCGCTCATGCCCATTTCGGCAGACAGGTAGGTGGGCATGTAACTGAGCAGCAGGTAGAACGCCACCGCATTCAGGCAGGTCACGCCGATGCCGATTGCCAGGCTACGGCGGTGTAGAGACAGCAGTTCGCGGATCGGCGCCGGAGTCATGCAGGCTTTGCTTTCCAGGCGTTGCTCCATTTCCAGGAACTTGGGCGTGTCCTGCAGACTCATGCGGATGTAGCGGCCCACCAGGCCGAACGGCGCGGCCAGCAGAAACGGCAGGCGCCAGCCCCAGCTGTGCAGGTCTTCGGTGCTGAGTACTTCGTGTAGCACCGCCACGAAGGTTGCACCGAACAACAGCCCTGCCGCAGTACTGGCCGGCACGATGCTGGTGTACAAACCGCGTCGCCCAGGTGGCGCGTATTCGGCCAGGAAGGCCGAGGCCCCGGCATACTCGCCCGAGGCGGAAAAACCTTGTACCAGACGGATGAGCAGCAGCAGGCAAGGCGCCCACAGGCCGATTTGCCCATAGCTCGGCAGCAGGCCGATACAGAAGGTCGACACCGACATGATCAGGATCGACAACGATAGCGCGTTGCGCCGCCCGTGGCGGTCACCAAAATGCCCCCAGACCATGCCGCCCAACGGGCGAACCAGGAATGACAGGGCAAACACCGCGAAGGTCGCCAACAGGCCGGTGGTCTTGTCGGTCTGCGGGAAGAAGGTCGCGGCAATGATGGTGGCCAGGTAGCCGTAGGCGGCATAGTCGAACCACTCGACGAAGTTGCCCATGAAGCTGGCACGGGCGGCCTTGCGCAAGGCCTGGCGCTCGGCGCTCTGGCTGGCGGAGTCGAGGGTGGATGCATTCAGGGTGGTGCTGGACATGACGGGTACCCTCTGATTCTTCTAATTGGAGGCAGGGTCTAATGGTCATTCAGTTGTTTTCTTGTTGTATGCCTCGGGCGCATCGCCGGCAAGCCGGCTCCCACATTGATCTCATGGGCGGTAGAGCCCTTGTGGGAGCCGGCTTGCCGGCGATGAGGCCGGCACCGATCCTTACTTGCGAATGATGTTGTGCTCCGGCCCATACGGGAACTTGGTGATGTTCTCGGCACCGCTGTCATTGACGATGAGAATGTCGTGCTCGCGATACCCGCCCGCCCCCGGCCGTCCTTCCGGCAACATGATCATCGGCTCGATCGACACCACCATCCCCGGCTCCAGCACCGTGTCGATGTCCTCGCGCAGCTCCAGCCCGGCTTCGCGGCCGTAGTAGTGGCTGAGGGTACCGAAGGAGTGGCCATAGCCGAAGGTGCGGTACTGCAGCAGGTCATGGCGCAGGAAAATCTCGTTCAACTCGCGGGCAATGTCGCAGCAGCGCATGCCAGGGCGTACCAGCTTCAGCCCCGCCTCGTGCACTTCCACGTTGGCCTCCCAGAGGCGCAGGTAATCGTCCGGGCAGTGGTCGAGGAACAGTGTGCGCTCCAGCGCCGTGTAGTAGCCGGCGATCATCGGGAAGCAGTTGAGGCTGAGGATATCGCCCTTGTTGACCTTGCGGCTGGTGACCGGGTTATGGGCACCGTCGGTGTTGAGCCCGGACTGGAACCAGGTCCAGGTGTCCATCAATTCAGCGTCCGGGAAGCTTCTGGCGATCTCGCGAACCATGGCCTGGGTGGCGTGCAATGCCACTTCGTACTCCGGCACCTGGTCACGCAACGCCTCGACAACCGCTGCACCACCGATATCGGCCACCCGCGCGCCATGACGGATCAGGGCCTGCTCCTCGGCGGACTTGATCATGCGCATGCGCATGCACGGGGCACCGATGTCCAGCAATTCGGCCTTGGGGTAGCAGGCGGCGAGCTTGGCGTGGTTCTGCAGGTTGAGGTGGTCGTACTCCACACCGATGCGCGACGCCAGCGGCAGGGCCTGCTGGATGGCGACGAAGAAGTTGTCGCGCTGCCAGTCGGTGTAGACGATGTTGTCGGTGCCCACGGTGCGGCGCCAGGGTTGGCCACCGTCGATGTTGGCGCTGATCGACACCACCTTGTCCTGGGTGATCACCAGCGCATAAGGACGACCAAAGGAGCAATACAGGAAGTCGCTGTAGTAGTTGACGTTGTGATACGAGGTGAAGATAGCGGCTTCGATGTCGTGCTCGGCCATGTAGGCGCGCAGACGGGCATGGCGAGCGGCATATTCCTGGGCAGAGAAAGTCGGCTGGACTTTTTCGCCATTACGAATCTTCAGGGTCTTGGGCATTTGCATGGTCGGTGTTCCTTGTCGTTGTGAGCACGCTGTTCAGGCCGGCCGCCTGAGAAGCATTGCAACAGAACGCACGAGGACGCTTTTGTATCTATCCGACCTGGAATTGGCGTTATGGCCACCCATTGCCCCTCGACAAGCCGGCGCCCGAGCGCGTCGGCTTGTCGAATGAAGGGTTACAGCGCAGGGAATGCCTTGATCAGGTTCTCCTGAATATCGCCAAGGCCAGGACGCAGATAATCGCCAATACAGGCTTCTACAGACCAGGTGGGGTTTTGCAGGATCTGATCGGCTGTTACCGGTGCCGGGTCATGGATGCCAAATGCCGAGTAGTAGTCCTGGAACTTGAACTCCCAGTTGGCATTTCGTTCCATGACCATCCATTGATTGGGCACGCCATAGGAATCTGCAACGATCAGCCCGTGAAGGCTGGTAGACAGTACAAACTCACAGGCGGCGATCTCCGACAGCACTTGCTTTACCGGCGAATAGACATCAATGACCTTCGAACCCGGCAGACGCTGCAATAGCGCCTTGATAGTGGGAGAAGCACGATGATTGATATGAGGAATGATGCCGATGCGCGCGTTCTTCTGTAATGGCCTGTTGACCAGTGAAGAGGAAAGCAGGCCTGGGTCGCCCAGGACGGGCTGGCGGTCGGAACCTTGAATGCGGGATGCGCATTTCTTCCCGCGAACCGCATGATAGTAGTGCCGGCTCGAGAACAGGTCTTGCGAATCTGCGGTGCCTGCACCCCAGATATGCAGCTTGCGCGGAAAGCCCCAGATTTTGGCCTTCTTCTCGCGCCCCAACACGCTGCCAATCGCAATTAGCTCGGCGGACTTCACCGGAGCGTGTTCGACTTTCTTGCCGGAAACAAACTCCACAATATCTGCAGACAGGTAATCCCCAAAATTCTGACGGTTCGGGTCTTTGCGCCCGCTACCGCGACACCAATACAGCTTGATCGGCCCCACACACACCACCTAGTTACACGCAGAGAGCAAACTTCCCTGAAGCCTTCCATGACGTCGCGACCATACAAAGCCGCCCACGCCCCCAATAAACGTCAATAGAACAAACTGAACTCAGCGGTCAGATGCGCACGCAAAAAGCGCCGCATGATAGCGCATCGTCAATGTAAATACTGCATACGTCTGATGCGGGGTAGCGGCGTTTCCGACGAGGTACTTCAGGGCAGTTTGGTCATGGGCAAAGCATGCTGTTTCCAGGCGGGGCAGATAATGGATGCCCTCCGGTCGAAGTTGCGAACCGGAGGGCGATCCAAGGCACTTCATAGTGCTGATTTAAGGGTTATGGTCCTATGTTCCAAACTCAGCTGCGCAGATCGAAGCGGTCGAGTTCCATCACTTTGGCCCAAGCCGCCACGAAATCGTTGACGAACTTGCCGTTGCCATCGCTGCTGCCATACACCTCGCTTAGTGCGCGCAATTGGGCATGGGAGCCAAACACCAGGTCGACCCGGGTGCCGGTCCACTTCACTTGGCCGGTCTTGCGATCGCGGCCCTCGAAGGCTTCGTTGTCGGCCGAGGTGGACTTCCACTCCACGCCCATGTCCAGCAGGTTGCGGAAGAAGTCATTGCTCAGGGTGCCGGGCTTGTCGGTGAACACCCCGTGTTTGGCCCCGCCGTGGTTGGCCCCCAGTACACGCAGACCACCGATCAGCACGGTCAGCTCCGGCGCGGTCAGGGTCAGCAACTGCGCCTTGTCCAGCAGCAGCTTCTCGGCCTTGACGCTGTAGCGGGCCTTGGTGAAGTTGCGGAAACCATCAGCCAACGGCTCCAGCACGGCGAACGAGTCGACATCAGTCTGCGCCTGGCTGGCATCGGTGCGCCCCGGGTGGAACGGCACGCTGACGTTGTGCCCGGCGTCCTTGGCGGCCTTTTCCACGGCCGCGTTGCCGGCCAGCACGATCAGGTCGGCCAGCGAGACCTTTTTACCGCCGCTGTTGAACTCGCTTTGGATCTTTTCCAGCGCCGCAAGCACTTTGCCTACACCCTGGTTGGCAGCCCAGTCCTTTTGTGGCGCCAGACGCAGGCGAGCGCCGTTGGCGCCACCACGCTTGTCCGAACCGCGGAAGGTCGAGGCCGAAGCCCAGGCGGCGCCGACCAGTTCAGCGACACTGAGGCCAGACGCCAGCACCTTGGCCTTGAGCGCCGCGATGTCCTGCTCGCCCACCAGCGGGTGGTCGACCTTGGGTAGCGGGTCTTGCCACAGCAGCTCCTCGTTGGGCATTTCCGGGCCCAGGTAGCGGGCCAGCGGCCCCATGTCGCGGTGGATCAACTTGTACCAGGCGCGGGCGAAGGCGTCGGCCAGTTGGTCAGGGTTGTCCTTGAAGCGACGGGCAATCGGCTCGTAGATCGGGTCGAAACGCAGCGCCAGGTCAGAGGTGAGCATGGACGGCGCATGGCGCTTGGCCGGGTCATGGGCATCCGGCACGGTGCCCGCCCCCTTGCCTTCTTTCGGCCGCCACTGGTGGGCACCGGCCGGGCTCTTGGTCAGTTCCCATTCGAAGTTGAACAGGTTGTTGAGGTACTCGTTGCTCCACTTGGTTGGGGTCGAGGTCCAGATCACCTCCAGGCCGCTGGTGATGGCATCACCCCCCTTGCCGGTGCCGAACTTGTTGGCCCAGCCCAGACCCTGCAGCTCCAGGCCCGCCGCTTCAGGCTCGGGGCCGACGTTGTCGGCCGGGCCGGCGCCATGGGTCTTGCCAAAGGCGTGGCCGCCCGCGATCAGCGCCACGGTTTCTTCATCGTTCATGGCCATACGGCCAAAGGTTTCACGGATGTCTACGCCCGAAGCCACTGGGTCGGGGTTGCCCTCCGGGCCTTCCGGGTTCACGTAGATCAGGCCCATCTGCACGGCGGCCAGCGGGTTTTCCAGGTTACGCTCGCCGGCCAGGGTGCGGCTTTCTTCCTCGGGGCGCTTGGCCGGTTCGGCTACCAGGTCGCCTTTGCCGGGAGGCTGGGCCTTGCCATAGCGGGTATCGCCACCGAGCCAGACCTTTTCCGAGCCCCAGTACACATCCTCGTCCGGCTCCCAGACATCGGCACGCCCGCCAGAGAAACCGAAGGTCTTGAAGCCCATGGACTCAAGCGCGACGTTGCCGGTAAGCACGATCAGGTCGGCCCAGGAAATCTTGTTGCCGTACTTCTGCTTGATCGGCCACAGCAGGCGCCGGGCCTTGTCCAGGCTGACGTTGTCCGGCCAGCTGTTGAGCGGGGCGAAACGCTGCTGGCCAGAGCCCGCACCACCACGGCCGTCACCGATCCGGTAGGTGCCGGCGCTGTGCCAGGCCATGCGGATGAACAGCGGGCCGTAGTGGCCGAAGTCGGCGGGCCACCAGTCCTGGGAGTCAGTCATCAAGGCGGTCAGGTCTTTCTTCAGCGCCTGGAAGTCCAGGCTCTTGAACGCCTTGGCGTAGTCGAAGCCGGTGTCCATCGGGTCGGACTTCGAAGAATGTTGGTGGAGAATCCTGAGGTTGAGCTGGTCAGGCCACCAGTCACGGTTGGTGGTGCCGCCACCTGCGGTTTGATGGAACGGGCATTTCGATTCGTTCGACATCTGCTGTTACCTTTGGGTCGGTTATCCAGATTTCCGGTCTATGCCAGGTGTTCTTTCAGCTGAGCACAGGGGCTCATGCCTACCCTCATCAGGTCGGGTCGGTCTCGTGCCGACGCGGGGCTTGCGAACCTGCCACGGCGCTGCGGCGCGATCTTGCACGCAGGTGCTGACACGCCGCCCGCACGCACAATTCGCGGGGCCAGGGACAAGACTAGTCGAGCTTGGGCAGACTTCTAATAGAGTGACTATTGCGAGGTGATAGCGTCAGCGTATGCCTTTTCCTGCTGACAGCCCTGGCACATTCATACAAGGCACACGGGCCGTTACCGTGCTTCAATACATCCCCCCACAAAGAGCCCAAGCCCATGAACCGCAACGACCTACGCCGCGTCGACATGAACCTGCTAGTGCTGTTCGAAGCCCTGATGATCGAACGTAACCTGACTCGCGTGGGCGAAAAGCTGTTCATTACCCAGTCCACCGTCAGCGCCGCCCTCGCCCGCCTGCGCGAACTGTTCGACGACCCGCTGCTGATCCGCAACGGCCGGGCCATGGAGCCGACGCCGCGGGCGATGCAGATTTTTGCCGAACTGGGTCCGGCCATGGACGTGATTTCCGCCGCGATCAGCCGGGCGCGGGAATTCGACCCGGCCAACAGCTGCAACGTGTTTCGCCTGGGCCTGTCGGACGACGCCGAGTTTGGCCTGTTCCCCCTCCTGCTTCAGGCCCTGCGCGAAGAAGCCCCCGAGATCAGCGTGGTGGTGCGCCGGGCCAACTTCCTGCTGATGCCGGCGTTGCTGGCCAGCGGCGAGATTTCCGTGGGTGTGAGCTACACCACCGACCTGCCGGCCACGGCCAAGCGCCGCAAGCTGCGCGACATCGGCGTGCGGGTGCTGCGCGCCGACGACCGCCCCGGCCCGCTGACCCTGGACGAATACTGCGCCCGCCCCCATGTGATGGTGTCGTTCTCGGGCGACATGAGCGGCAACATCGACCTGGACCTGGCCCGCATCGGCCGCTGCCGCAAGGTGGTATTGGCGGTGCCGCAGTTCGGCAGCCTGCGCGCCTTGTTGCGCAATACCGAACTGATCGCCACGGTGCCGGACTACGCCGCCTGTGCCCTGGCCGACGATGGCAGCCTGCGTGCCGACCCCGCGCCATTCGAGGTCACCGAGGCGGAGCTGTCGATGGTCTGGAGTGGCGCCCAGGACAACGACCCGGCCGAGCGCTGGCTGCGCGAGCGGATTATGCAGTTCATGGCCGACCCAGGCTGATTCATCGACCTCGTCGATAGCCACCATGAATACCATCGAGTTCCGCCTTTGGCGGAGCAGGCGGAAGATGGCGGCATTGACTCATTGACGAGGCCTCCCCAATGAAAACCGGCATGATCGCAGCCCTGCTTGCCCTGTTCGCAGCCCTCGGCGGCTGCGCGGCACCGGCGGCCAACCAGGACGCCCTGCCTTACGGGCACTTCTATTCCGCCACCGCCATTTCCAGCGTGGCGCTGGCACCAGGGCAACACGTCGCGGTGTTGCTGGGGCGCGATAGCAGCTCGACGCTCGACTACCTGCAACGCCATCGCAACGAGCACGCCGCGCCCGCGCAGAACCGCAGTATTCCGGTCGCCTCCCTGAACAGCGGCAGCCAAGCCTACGACTGGTTGGCCAAATCGCTGGCTCAGCAGTTTGCCGAAGTCACGTTCTACGATGATCTGGACACATTGCTGGCCGATCATCCGGACATCATCGTGCTGCTGGACAGCGAAAGCCGGCTAGCCAGCGCAGATATCGAAAGCCGGGTTGTGGCACGTTTCTTCGATGACCAGTTGACCTATATCGGCCGGGCCGAAGGCCGGGCGCACAAGGCGCTTGGCGATGTGGCGCGGGTTGCCGAGGATGAACAGGCGGTGCAGGCTGATGCCCTGCGCGATTTCGACGCGTCGTTGAGCACCTTGCTGGGTGGCCGTGCGTGAAGCCCTCATCGCCGGCAAGCCGGCGATAGGGCCCTGCAGGCATTCACTTCCTGCGCTGCATCCACGCCGCCCCCAAACCGCTCAGGCAGATGATGGCAATCCCGAGCAGGCTGGCACTGTCCGGCACTTGCCGGTAGATCAGCAACCCCAACAACCCGGCGAACACGATCTGGCAGTAGCTGAACGGTGCCAGCAGCGCCGGGGCCGCATGGCGGAACGCCTGGGTCAGCAGCAAATGCGCGCTCATGCCGAAGCCGCCCAGCGCCAGCATCAGCAATGCATGATCCCAACGCGGCAGCTCCCAGAAGAATGGCACCAGCGCCGTCATCACCAAGGTGTTGCACAACCCCGCGTAGAAATTGCTGGTGGTCGGGCTGTCATGGGCCGCGAGGATGCGCGTCAGCAGCTGGTAGAAGCAAAAGCCCAACGCCGAGCCGAAGGGGTACAGAATCGCGGGGGTGAACATCGCGCCACCCGGGTGCACCACCACCAGTACGCCGATGAACCCCAGCACCACCGCCACCCACTGCCCTGTCGTTACCCGCTCCTTGAGCAGCGGCGCCGACAACGCCGTGACCAGCACCGGCGCGAGGAAGTTGACCGCAGTCGCCTCGGCCAGCGGCAGGTATTGCAGGCCAGTGGTGAACAGCAGGCTGGTGCTGAGCAGGCTCAGCGCGCGCAGCGTCTGCAGCACCGGACGCCGGGTGCGCAGCACGTTGAGGCCGGACTTGGGCAGGAAGATCCCGGCCATCAGCAAGGTGTGCACCACATAACGTGCCCAGACCACCATGATGATCGGGTAAATACCACCGAGAAACTTGGACAGGGCATCGTGGCTGGCAAACAGAAACGTCGCCACCACCACCAGGGCGATGCCGCGTAGTGGTTGGTTGACTCCGGACAGCGGTGTGCTGGAACTCATGGCGTTCTCGATGGCGGCGCAGCTGAATGTTGCGCCAGGGTGAAGGCAGGTGCGACAGCACGAATTCTAGAAGAGATACGACAACTTAAGGAAGATCAATTGCCCTTCACTTTCGAAGCGTTGTGGATTCCGTTCGCTGATCGACCACTTTTTGCCTTGGGCACATGGCCCGCGGTGTGTGAGACGCGCACCATCAATGCCCGTTCCTTTCCCCCTACAAGGAGTTCTCATGCATAGGCTCACCACCCGCAACGGCCTGGACCTGCCCTGCATCGGCCTGGGCACCTGGCCGATGACCGGCGCCGAATGCACCACGGCGGTCCGTCAGGCCCTGGAGTTGGGTTATCGCCACATCGACACCGCCACCGCTTACGACAACGAAGCCGCCGTCGGCCAGGCCCTGCGCGAGAGCGACGTGCCGCGTGAGGCCATCCACCTGACTACCAAGGTGTGGTGGGACAAGCTCGAACCCAAGGCCATGCGCCAATCGCTGGAAGACAGCCTGCGTGTTCTGGGCACCGAGCAGGTCGACCTGTTTCATATCCACTGGCCCGCCAAGGGCATGGACCTGGCCCGCAGCATCGACACCCTGGTCGCCCTGCGCGATGAGGGCAAGGCACGCAGCATCGGCGTTGCCAACTTCCCGCTAGGGCTGCTGCGCCAGGTGATCGAGGAACTGGGGGCGCCGCTGTCGGCGATCCAGGTGGAATACCACGTGCTGCTCGGCCAGCAGCCGCTGCTCGACTATGCGCGCCAGCACGACCTGCTGCTGACTGCCTACACACCGCTGGCCCGAGGGCGAGCAGCTGAACAACAGGCCATTCGCGATATCGCCGCCAAGCATGGCGTGCTGCCGAGCCAGGTCGCACTGAAGTGGCTGCTGGACCAGGATGGCGTGGCGGTGATTCCCAAGGCCAGCAGCCGCGAGAACCAGCTGGCCAACCTGGCGGCACTGGACGTGCGCCTGGATGATCAGGACCGTGCCTTGATCGCATCGTTGCCGAAAGATCAGCGGGTGGTCAGCCCTGATTTCGCTCCGCTGTGGAATAGCTGAAACCTCATCGCCGGCAAGCCGGCTCCCAAATGGACCGCACCGGCCTTGAGAACACCGCACTACCTGTGGGAGCCGGCTTGCCGGCGATAGGGCCGGTACAGGCAACTCAAGACAGTTGCTCCCACATGGACCGCGCCGGCCTTGAGACCAGCGCACTACCTGTGGGAGCCGGCTTGCCGGCGATGAGGCCAGTAGCGGCAATACAAGACAATTGCCCCCTCAACGTAAGCGGCGCGCCAACCTTCAGCCCACCTGCTTCAAGCGCTCGCTCGCCGGCGCGGGGCGGCCGTAAAGGTAACCCTGGAAGTGCGAACACCCCTCGGCCGCCAAGCGGCGCATCTGCTCTTCCGACTCCACACCTTCGGCGGTGGTCTTGATCATCAGGCTGTTGGACAGCTCGGTAATGGCCCGGATGATCGACATCGCCTCGCGGCTTTCGCACATGTCATGGACGAAGGACTTGTCGATCTTGATGCGGTCGAACGGGAACGAACGCAGATAGCCCAACGACGAATAACCGGTGCCGAAATCGTCCAGGGAAATCGATACCCCCAGGTCCTTCAGCGCCCGCAGGGTACGCACGTTCTCGTCACTGTTGCCCAAAAGCACCGACTCGGTGATTTCCAGCTCCAGACGCTGGGGCGATAAACCCGAGTCGGCCAGCGCCAGGGCCACGGTCTGGACCAGGTTGGCATTCTTGAACTGCACCGGCGACAGGTTGACCGACACTGTCTGCTCGCTTTCCCAGCTGGCTGCCTCCTGGCACGCCAGGTTCAGCGCACGGGTGCCGAGCTCGTGAATCAACCCGGTTTCCTCGGCGATGGGGATGAAGTCCATGGGCATGACCATGCCCCGGGTCGGGTGCTCCCAGCGCAGCAGCGCTTCGTAGCCGGTGATATTGCTGGTCTGCTGGTCGACCACCGGCTGGTAGTGCAGGTGCAACTGCCCCAGGTGCAACGCCGTGCGCAGGTCGGTCTCGACCAGGCGGCGCTGGCGTGCTGCTACATCCATTTCAACGCTGAAGCACTCGTAGCGATTGCGCCCGTTGCGCTTGGCTTCGTACAAGGCCATGTCGGAATAGCCGAGCAGCTGTTCGGCTTGGTCGCTGTCTTCCGGGGCAATTGCCACGCCGATGCTGACCCCCACTGAGAACTGGTGGCCTTCGATCTGGAACGGCGGGCTGATCGCATCGATCAGGCGCTGGGCGGTGTGACAGGCACCGTCGCGACTTTCCAGGCCAGTCAGGACCACGGCAAATTCATCGCCGCCCAGACGGGCCAAGGTGTCGTGCTCACGTAGTTCACGACGCAGGCGCTTGCCCAAGGCCCGCAGCAATTTGTCGCCGAAGGCATGGCCAAGCGAGTCATTGATGTTCTTGAAGTTGTCCAGGTCCAGACACAGGGCGGCGGTCAGCTTGCTGTTGTCGTCGCCACGCACCAGCGCCTGCTTGAGGCGCTCGTGGAACAAGGTGCGGTTTGGCAACCCGGTGAGCGCGTCATGGTGGGCCATATGGTGAATCTGCGCGTGGGCGGCCAGTTCCTCGGTGGCGTCTTCAGCCACGAACAGCACATAGTCGGCCTGGCCCTCGCGGTTCTGGCAGAGCAGCGAACGGCTGCGCAGGGTGCGCGGGCCACAAGCGGTGTCGACCCGGGTTTCGGCGGCAAAGCCCTTGGCACTGCGGGCGCCGCGACTGAGCTGCTGTTCCAGGTACTCGGCGGCGACTGGGGTCAGGCACTCACCCGGCAACTGACCGATCATGCTCGCATCACGACCACCAAACAGGCGCTCGGCCTGCTGGTTGGCCAGCAGGATACGCTGGCTTTCCAGATCCTGGACGATGACGCTGGCGGGAATGTTGGAAATGACCGAGTCGAGGAACTGCGACAGGTTGGTCATCTCCTGGCTGTACTGTTCGGCCAGCTCTTTGGCCTTGAGCAGTTCCAGCTCCTGCTGACGACGCTCGGTGATGTCGCGGGTCACCTTGGCAAAGCCCACCAGTTGGCCGTTATCGTCGTACACCGCATCGATCACCACATGGGCGTGAAAGGCCGTGCCGTCCTTGCGCAGGCGCACACCGACTTCCTCGAAACGCCCCGTGCGCCGCGCCTGTTCGAGGTTCTGCTCGGGCAAACCGGCACTACGTTCGCTGTCCTTGTAGAACAGCGAGTAGTGCTGGCCGACAATCTCGTCGGCAATATAGCCCTTGGCCCGCTGGGCTCCGGGGTTCCAGTTGGCGACGACCCCATCGGGGGTAAGCAGGTAGATGGCGTAATCCACCACGCTCTGGATCAACAGCCGGTACATAATGTCGGAACTTGCGACTAGCGACATGAGATTTACCTGAACCTGCGAGGGGCACGATAGGCAGCCGGCTTCGAGAACGGCCACGTCTTGTGAAGGGGTGATGGCATTATGCCAATTGCATGATTTTTGTGAAGTAGGTCACAAAATTTTGCTGCAACGTGCTTGCACGTTACATGGCGCTGCAGTCAGTGCCGGGCAGACGTTACCCAGAAGTTGAGCAGATCCGGATCATCGTCCAGGTCAATCAGTTGCACCGGACGCGGCAAGGTGTCTGCCAGCGCCCTGCAGAACGCCACGGCCTGGGGGTCTTGAGCATGGCAGCGCAGTAGCCAGTCACCAGGGCGGCACAGGAACTGCTGCGCGACTGCCCGGGCAACACCCTGGCGGCGATATTTTTTCAGAATGAACAGGTCGGCCAGTTCCAGGGCATCGATCCCGGGCACTTCACTGCGCTCGACCAGCACGAAACCGGCGATGAAACCGTCCACCAATACCAGGCTTGCGCCCCAGCCGGGGGAGTGCCAGTAGCGTTGCAGGTGCTCTTCGTGGATATAGAAGCGCCCGTCCACCTCGACGTCTTCCTGCTCCCAGTCAGAAGACTCATAGGCATAGAACTGATACAGATTGCGCAGCAGTTCGGCCTGGTCCGGCGTGGTTTCCAGCAGTTCGATGGGCAGCATGGGGCAGGCTCTAAAAAGCAGAAAGTTTAACGCGTAACGAAGGGTGCTGTGGGTGCATTCCTACGTCGACCGAAATGGACTGAACACCACGTTGGTTTCAGTTTTGCTACCTGGCGGTTAGATTGCAAAACCCGGCATGGAGGCCAGTATCCACAGAAAAGGAAATACCATGAGTCACAAATTTCAACTCACCTACACCGTCCGCCCCCTCGACACGGCCAGGGAACAGCACGTGGCTTCGGCGGATAAAGCCCGCCGCATCCTGCGAAACGACATGGGCTGGAAAACGACCGGAGACATCGAGACCACGCTGCTTGGCGAAGTGAAGCTGACGTCGACCTCAATCGATGACAAGGCCCGTGAAGCAAAACACGACATTCGCAATCAGATCAAAAGCAAACTCGAGGAAGCCGACGTGCTCAAGCACATCGAGTTCGAAGGCAGCCTGATGGTCAACAAGCTGGACGGTGCCATCAAGTTCTACATTCCATAACGCCCTACAGGGCATCAGCGCCACAAGGACAGCTGATGCCCTCAGCGACTCCGGTCAGCGGTGTGGCGCCTGCTCCAGTGCAGCCTTGAGCGCCTGCGCATCGTCGAACAGCTGCTGGCGCACCAACGCGCCCCGCTCCAGCTGCAACCACAACACCTTGCCATCTTCAGCCGGATAATGGCTGACCACCCGCCCTTCACGGTCCAGCATCACCCGGTAGCTGTAGTCACGCATGGCGGGAACGGCGAACAGCTTGCTGATGATGGCCGGCATGCGCTGAATATCGGCAACGAACAATGCACCGCGGGCTTCGAGGTAGCCCTTGGGCTGGTCGGCGAGCGCCGCTTTGACCAGCTTGGCGCCGTCCATGTCACGGGCAACCAGCAGAATGCGGGTACTGGCCTCCAGACTGCCGACCTGGTCGTACTGATCGAGCAACGTCCAGGGCGCCAGCGTTTCGCCCGTTTGCAACGCGTTGGCCATGAACGGCAACAGACTCAGCAGCAATGCGACAGCGTATTTCATCGGGGGTCTCCGTATCAGGTACGCCAGCATAGCCCAGTTGCCTCAACGCGACCTCGAATACGACACCGGCACCCCGGAGATTGTCTTTCGCTCGGGCTGCCGCCACACTCTGCGAACCAGCCAGGAAGCGGAGTTCAGAGTGCCCACGCCACGTCAGTTCAGCAAGAAGACCAGCACCAGCAACATGCTGCGGCTCAAATCCGCCGGCGAGAGCGCACAGGCGCCCTACCGGGTCGACTTCGTCCTGCTCGAGCACTTCTCCATGGCCAGCTTCACCGTGGCCATGGATGTCCTGGTCACGGCCAACCTGTTGCGCGCGGACAGCTTCAGTTTCACCCCGCTGTCGCTCAGTGGCGACCGCGTACTGAGCGACCTGGGCCTGGAACTGGTGGCCACCAAGCTGGCTGCCGAAGAGCTCAAGGGCCTGGATCTGCTGCTGGTGTGCGGCGGCCTGCGCACCCCCCTGAAGTACCCCGAGCTCGACCGTATGCTGGACGACTGCGCCGCCCATGGCATGGCCTTGGGCGGCCTGTGGAACGGCGCCTGGTTCCTCGGCCGTGCCGGGGTGCTCGACGACTATGGCTGCAGCATTCACCCCGAGCAACGCGCCAGCCTGTCCGAGCGCAGCCCGCAAACGCGCATCACCCCCGCCAGCTTCACCCTCGACCGCGACCGTCTCAGCGCCGCCAGCCCCAATGGCGCAATGGAACTGATGCTCGGCCTGGTGCGCAGGCTGTATGGGGACGCCCTGGCCGAAGGCGTCGAGGAAATTCTGTCGTTCTCGGGGGCCCGCTACCGCCAGGTCGGGCCGGGGGCGAAGAAGTCCATGAGCCTGCACCTGCGCACTATCGTCGAGCTGATGGAAAACAACCTGGAAGAAACCCTCAGCCTCGATCAGTTGGCCACCTACAGCGGGCGCTCGCGGCGGCAGATCGACCGGCTGTTCCAGGCACAGTTGGGCACCTCGCCCCGGCGCTATTACATGGAGCTGCGCATCACCAAGAGCCGCCGCCTGCTGCAATACTCCGACCTGTCGGTGATGGAGGTGGCGGTGGCCTGCGGTTTCGTCTCGGTGTCGCACTTCAGCAAGTGCTATGCCGCCTACTTCGGCTACCCGCCGTCGCGCGAGCAACGGCTGGGGGAATGACCGGCGATCAGGCGCGGATGTAGCGCATCACTACGTCGCAGATCATCGCCTTGTGGCGCTGCTTGACGCTGTCGTCGGAGAAGTCGATCTGGAAGATGTCGCCGAAGGTATGGCGGTTCGACACGCGGTAGAAGCAGAACGAGCTCATCAGCATGTGCAGGTCGATGACTTCGATGCCGGGGCGGAACACGCCCTCTTCCACGCCACGCTGCAAGGTCCGGCTAAGCGCCTGCAGCACCAGGCTGCTCATCTCGCGGATGACCGGGGTCTTCTTGACATACTCGCCGTAGTGGATGTTCTCGGTGCAGACCATGCGCACGAAATCGACGTTGCGGTCGTGGTGGTCGAAAGTGAACTCGGCCAGGCGCTGGATCGCCTGCTCCACCGGCAGCGATTCCAGGTCCAGGCTTTGTTCGGTCTTGCGGATGTCACCGTAGAGCTTGATCAGACACTCGACGTACAGCTGCTCCTTGCTGCCGAAGTAGTAGTAGATCATGCGTTTGGAGGTGGCCGTACGCTCGGCGATGGCATCGACCCGTGCGCCAGCCAGCCCTTGCTGGACGAATTCGTTGATCGCGGCCTGGAGGATGTCCTCGCGCGTTTTCTCGGGGTTGTTCTTGCGCGTTTTGCGCACCCCTTCGATCTCAGGCTGGCCGAGGCTGACTACGGAATCACTCATACCCACTCACAGGCTGTTTATTGGAATGAGGGGATTATCCGTGACCTCGGCGATACAGGGAAGCACGCTGTTGGTCGGGTAGCGTCGCGGGGGTTGTGGTGCCTGTGAGATCGAGCGCCGCCCGCGCGGCGCATCGCGAGCAAGGCTCGCTCCTACGTTTGTTTCGGGCCAGTTATGCCTGTGAAATTTGCGCGCGAACGCCTTGGCGCATGGCTTGATATCGAGTCGTACACACAAGGCGGTCGCGCGCGCCTCTCACAGGTGTTATTGGCCGTAAACAAACGTAGGAGCGAGCCTTGCTCGCGATGCGCCGCGCGGGCGGCGCTCGATCTCACAAGCCCTACAAACCCTAAAGCCTGCTCCCGCCTCGCTTACAACACCGGCTTGCGCGCCGCGCCGCTGCGTCGCTTGGCCATCGCCGCCAGACGCACCGCGACGTTGGCCGCGCCATAACCGGCATAGCCGCCCTTGCGCTGGATGATTTCGAAGAAGAAGCGCTCCTCGAATGCCTCGGTATAGACGTGGAACAGCTCGCCGCCCTGGGCATCGCGGTCGTACAGCACGTTGTAGTACGCCAGCTCGCTGAGGAACTCGTCATCGAAATCGAAGCGCGCCGCCAGGTCGTCGTAGTAGTTCAGCGGAATCTCCAGCAGTGGCACGCCAGCCTCCTTGGCCCTGGCTACTTCGCGGAAGATGTCATCACAATCGAAGGCGATGTGGTGCACACCCGAGCCACGATAGCTGGACAGCGCATGGGCGATGGCAGTGTTGCGGTTTTCCGAAATGTTCAGCGGCAGACGCAAGTTACCGCACTGGCTGCGCAGGGCGCGGCTCTTTACCAGGCCATAGGGGTCGGGCAACACCACTTCGTCATCGGCGGCGAAATCGAACAGGCTCTTGTAGAACAGCACCCAGCTGTCCAGCGACTCGGCCGGCAGGGCCAAGGCCATGTGGTCGATGCGGCGCAGGCCACCGCTGGCGGTGGCGTTGGGGTCCAGGGAGAAGTCGGTGTCGTAAAGCGAACGACCTTCACGCCCCTGCTCCACCAGGTAGATCAGGCTGCCATCCGGCGCGCGCACTGCCGGCACTTCGCATTCGTTAGGGCCGACCAGGCCGCGGAACGGTTGGCCGCGGAAGTCCGTGGCTCGCTGCAGCGCCGCCTGCTGGTCCTTGACCCGCAGTGCCGTGGCGCACAGCGATGGGCCATGGGCCTCGAAGAAGTTGTGGCCGAACGAGTACGGCTCGGCGTTCAGCACGATGTTGATATCGCCCTGGCGCAGCAGGCGCACGTCCTTGCTGCGGTGCTGACCAGCCTCGGCGAAGCCCAGGCGCTTGAGCCAGCCGCCCAGGCGCGCACCGACGGCCTCGTCCACCGCGAACTCAAGGAACTCCACACCGTCGTAGGCGCTGGCCGCTGGCGGCGCGAACAGCACGCCTGGTTCGATGGGCGTGGCCTCTTGCTCCAGGCGCAGGCGAGTCTGTTCTTCGAGGTACAGCAGCGAACGCAGGCCATCGGCGGCATTCTGCCGGGGTGGCGCTGCGCGGAAACCGTCGTTGAAAATCTCCAGCGACAAGGGGCCGCGATAGCCGGTGGCCAGAATCGGTGCAAGGAAGCCCGCCAGGTCCATTTCGCCCTGCCCCGGGAAGCAGCGGAAATGGCGGCTCCACTCCAGCACATCCATGGCCAGGATCGGCGCATCGGCCATCTGCACGAAGAAGATCTTGTCGCCAGGAATATCGCGAATCGCCGCCGGGTCGCCCTTGAGCGACAGGGTGTGGAAGCTGTCGAGGATCACGCCCAGCGCCGGGTGGTCGGCCTGACGCACCAGGTTCCAGACCTGCTGGTAGGTGTTCACATGGCGGCCCCACGCCAGGGCTTCGTAGCCGATGCGCAGGCCGCGCTTGCCAGCATGCTCGGCCAGCAGGCGCAGGTCATCCACCAGCAGCTGCTCTTCACCCAGGGCATCGGCCTGGACGTTGCTGCACACCAGCACCAGGTCGGTGCCCAGCTCTTGCATCAGGTCGAATTTGCGCTCGGCCCGGTCGATGTTCTTCTGCAGTCGGTCACGGCGGCAGCCTTCGAAATCACGGAAAGGCTGGAACAGCGTGATGGCTATTCCTAAATCGGCGCACATCTGCCGAACTTCGCGGGGGCTACCGGCGTAATAGAGCAGATCGTTCTCGAAGATCTCAACGCCGTCAAAACCGGCGGCGGCGATGGCTTCGAGCTTTTCCGGCAGGGTGCCGCTCAAGGACACGGTGGCTATCGAACGCTGCATGCTGGAGTACCTTGTTATTGGAGCGCGGCGCGGGGCCTGCGCGGAGGACGACGATGCCGAAACCCCGAACAGGTTTCTGGCACGATCAATTATTCGCAGGTAAAGTCCTGTCAGCAATCAGTTTGTACGAAATGGTTAGTTTTGCGTTCGATTACCGAACAAAACCGGTTTTGGCGAATTGATCAAATGCCAACCCGTGGGCAACTATGAACCCCAGACGCAGGCACACCGACGACCCGATTCTGCCCAGAAGGTCACTCGACGGAACCTGCGCCGAAGCGCCCAGCGTCACCACATAATAAGTTCAATAAACCGGGTACCGACCTATGCACACTCCAGTCGCCTTGCGATCCGCACCTGCTCGCTCGTTCTCCCTTCGCACGCCCCGTTTGCGATTGCTCGCCATTTAGCAACGCCCCCTACTCCCGATATCGATCGCACCCTCTGGCCTCATCGTCGCCTCGCGAACGCTGCCAGCCGTGCGGTAACCAACAAGAACAACGGAGACAACGATGGCCCACTCCAGCTCTCAAGCCAAAAAGGCGACCGCCAGCGGATGGATCGGCTCGGCACTCGAGTACTACGACTTTTTCATCTACGCCCAGGCTGCGGCGTTGATTTTCCCGCAGATCTTCTTCCCCAATACCGACCCGAAAATGGCCATCATCGCCTCGCTGGCCACCTACGGTGTCGGCTACCTGGCCCGCCCGGTCGGCGCCTTCGTGCTCGGCCACTGGGGTGACACCCGCGGTCGCAAGAACGTACTGCTGCTGTGCATGTTCCTGATGGGTCTGTCGACCATGGCCGTGGGCCTGCTGCCCACCTACCACGACATCGGCCTGCTGGCTCCGGCGCTGCTGGTGCTGCTGCGCCTGGTGCAGGGCTTTGCCGTGGCCGGCGAGATTTCCGGTGCCAGCTCGATGATCATGGAGCACGCACCGTTCGGCCGGCGTGGCTACTACGCCAGCTACACCTTGCAGGGCGTACAGGCTGGCCAGGTGATGGCGGCGGCGGTATTCCTGCCACTGGCCTACTTCATGCCTAGCGAAGCCTTCAACGACTGGGGCTGGCGTATTCCGTTCCTGATGAGCGCATTTGTCTTGGTGGCAGGCTTCATCATCCGTAAGGAAGTGCATGAGACCCCGGCCTTCGTCAAAGAAGAGAAGCAGGACAAAGTCGCCAAGTCGCCCATCAGCGAAGCGTTCCGTCACAGCTGGAAGCACATGGTGCTGGTGATGTTCATGGCGCTGATGAACGTGATCCCGGTGGTGGCCACCATCTTCGGTGCGGCCTACGCAGTACAACCGGCCTACGGCATCGGCTTCGACAAGAGCGTGTACCTGTGGATTCCGGTGGTGGGCAACATCGTTGCGGTGCTGGTGATTCCGTTCGTGGGTAACCTGTCGGACAAGATCGGCCGCCGCCCGACAATGATTACCGGTTGCCTGGGCTCGGGTCTGCTGGCCTTCGTCTACCTCTACGCGATCAGCATCCAGAACGTACCGCTGGCCTTCGCCGCCTCGATCGTGATGTGGGGCCTGGTGTACCAGGGCTACAACGCAGTGTTCCCAAGCTTCTACCCAGAGCTGTTCCAAACCCGCTACCGTGTGTCGGCCATGGCCATCGCACAGAACATCGGCACCATGCTCACCGCCATGCTGCCTGCGCTGTTCGCCTTCGTTGCCCCACCAGGTTCGGACAACATCCCACTGGTGATCGGCGGGCTGGCGTTCTTCATCACCTGCGTATGCGCCTTCGCCGCCTACCTGGCACCGGAGACCCATCGCCTGGCCATGGAAGACCTGGGTAACCCACAGGCCAAACCGATGGAAAAAGAAGCCTACGAGGCCAGCCGCAAAGGCAGCTTTCAGGCAGTAGGTCACTGATACACAAGGGGGCCGCTTAGCGGCCCCCAGCTTTTTCAGCCGTTGACGATTTCCTGCAAGCGCCCCCACAACTGCTCGACATGCTCACGCTCGGTCGGCAGCGCCCCCACCGATACCCGCACCATCCAGCGCCCATCCAGCGTGGCAGGTGTCACGTAAGCATCCCCGGAACCATTGAGCCGCTCAGCCCAGCTTCTGGTATGGGCATCCAGCGCCTCACCTTCCAACCCTGCCGGCCGATGGCGGATGCACAGCGTCTGCAATTGCACCGGTGCCAACAGCTCCCACTCCGCCATTGCCTCCACCTGCTCGGCCAGCCAGCGGGCATTGTCCAGGTCCCGACGCAGACGTTGCTGCAGGGCTTCTACCCCTTCGCTGCGCAGCATGAACCACAGCTTCAAGGCACGGAAACGGCGGCCAAGCGGAATGCCCCAGTCGCGCAGATTCTTCACTTCGCCATCCACCGCCGACTGCAGGTAGCTGGGGTTGGTGCTCATTACCCGGATCAGGTGCTGCGGGTCACGCACGTAGTAGATCGAACAATCGAAGGCCACGCCCAGCCACTTGTGGGCATTGACCACCACCGAATCGGCCAGCTCGATGCCATCCCACATCCAGCGGCATTCCGGGAGGATCATCGCCGAACCGGCCATGGCCGAATCGACGTGCAGCCACAGGCCGTGCG
This sequence comes from Pseudomonas sp. Teo4, assembly GCF_034387475.1. Taxonomy (NCBI): domain Bacteria; kingdom Pseudomonadati; phylum Pseudomonadota; class Gammaproteobacteria; order Pseudomonadales; family Pseudomonadaceae; genus Pseudomonas; species Pseudomonas sp. Teo4. The sequence goes on along the minus strand of NZ_JAXCIL010000001.1, from coordinate 1,136,351 downwards.
CCTGGGCCACCTCGCCGATCGGGCGTAGCGGGTCGAGTGCGGTGGTGGCGGTAGTGCCGGTGGTAGCGACGACCGCGCAGGGCTGGTTGCCGGCCGCCAGGTCTTGCTCGATGGCCGCACGCAGCGCCTCGGGGCGCATGGCGAACTGCTCGTCAACGGCGATCAGGCGAATGTTGTCGCGTCCGAAACCTGCCAGCAGCGCGGCCTTGTCCACCGAGCTGTGGGCGTGGGCGCTGACATAGACGATCAGCGGTTTCGCTTCGGCCTGCAGGCCGCCTCGGACCAGGGCGTAATCGGTGGCCCGTTCGCGGGCGCAGATCAACGCCACCAGGGTACTGGTCGATGCGGTGTCCTGGATCACCCCGCTCCATTGGTCCGACAGACCCAACAGCTGGCGCAGCCAATCCAGGGTGGTTTCTTCCAGCTCGCTCAGTGCTGGGCTGGATTGCCATGACAGGCCCAGGACGCCCAGACCAGTGCTGAGGAAATCGCCCAGTACCGATGACAGCGTGCCGTTGGACGGGAAGTAGCCGTAGAAATTCGGGTGCTGCCAGTGCGACAGGCCAGGCATGACCAGTTGGTTGACGTCGTCGAGAATCGCCTCGAACGGCTCGGCTTGCTGGGGCGCGGCGCTGGGCAGCGACGCCTTGAGGTAGCCAGGCTCTACCTGTGCCATGACCGGGCGCTCGGCGATGCCTTGGCGATAGTCTGCGATCAGGTCGATCAGTTGGTGGCCGTACTGGCGGAATTGTTCGGGGGTCACGTGCGCACTCCTGTGGGTTGTCTATCGCCAGTACCGGCCTCTTCGCGGGCAAGCCCGCTCCCACAGGTACAACACAGCTCTCATGATGTGTGGTGATCCTGTGGGAGCGGGCTTGCCCGCGAAAGGGCCGGCACTAGCAACACAATGCCCCCAGTCTAGGCGCCTATGCCTGCGCGAATAACCCCGCTTCGCGCATACCTCCTATGGCAAAGGCGCATGCCCGCCCTGCACACCGAACTGCGATTGCCGCCACAGCTCGAATACCCGGTTGCGCAACCAGCGGTGCTCGGCCGACGCCTGCAGGCGCTGATGCCACACCACCCAATAGCGCTGGGTGTGCTCGATAAAGCCCAACGGCCGCCACACCAGCGCGTGCAGCCGGCACAATTGGCGGGCAATGTGCTCAGGGACAGTCGCCACGGCCTGGCTGTTGCCAACCACCTGCACGGTGGCGGAGAAAAACGGCACCTCAAGACCAACCCGCCGCTGCAGGCCTTGGGCGCGCAGGTGGCGATCGATGAAGCTGTCCTTATCGCCGCCACCGGAGATACGCACATGTTTGAACGCCAGGTAGTCGTCCTGGCTCAGTGTTTCCAATGCAGCCAACGGATGGTCCTGGCGCATCAGGCATACCGCACGGTCCTCGCCCAACAGGCGGCCGTGCAGGTTGGGCGGAGACTCGTCGAACAAGGTGGTGGCCAGGTCGATTTCACCACTGGCCAGCAGCGCGTACTGGCCGGCCTTCCAGGTGCGGTACTCCAGGGTCACGCCGGGGGCTTCGTGCTCCAGCGCTGCCACCAGCAAGGGCAGCATGTGCTCGGCGACGTAATCGGAGGCAGCCAGGCAGAAGCGGCGTTCACAGCGGGCTGGGTCGAAGGTGGCGGGCTGGCGCAAGGCCTGAAGCTCTTCCAGCACCTGGCGCAAGGGCTCGACCAATGCTTCGGCGTGTTCGCTGAGCACATAGCCACGGCCTTGGCGCACCAACAGCGGGTCGTCGAAGGCCTCGCGCAGATGGGCCAATTGACGGCTCAGGGCTGACTGGCTGACACCCAGGCGCTCGGCCGCGTGGCTGAGGTTCTTGAGCTGCAGCAGGCAGTCGAGGGTGCGCAGGTGGGCAAGGCTGAGGGAGGCGAAGGTGGGGTTCATCGGTATCGGCTCCGAGACGCTGGCGAGGGCTTTGCCCTCGATCGCAGGCTGCGCCAGCTCCCACCGGCGTCCGAACCTAGAGGGTGTGGACTGTCCCCAAGGGCTGGATTTGTGTCCAACTTCTTGGGGCAGTTCAGGTGTGTGGGAGCTGGCGAAGCCTGCGAAAGGCCGCAAAGCGGCCCCAGCGTTTAAGCAGTCAGGCCAACGTAGACGTTCTGTACGTCGTCGTTTTCGTCGATCGCCTCAAGGAACGCTTCGACCTCGGCCAGGGCTTCAGCGCTCAGGCTGGCAGCGCTTACCGGGTTCTTCGGGGTATAGCCGATTTTCGCCGAGGTCACGGTGAAACCGTGGTCTGGCAGGGCCTTCTGCACGGCATCCAGGTCGGTGGTGTCGGTGATGAACAGGGTCGAACCCTCTTCTTCGCCTTCTTCGAAGTCCTGGGCGCCGGCTTCGATGGCCGCCATTTCCGGGTCGGCATCACCACTCGGGGTAGCCTCGATCAGGCCGACGTGGTTGAAGTCCCAGGCCACCGAACCGCTGGCACCCAGCTGGCCCTTGCGGAACAGCACGCGAATCTGGGCAACGGTGCGGTTGACGTTGTCGGTCAGGCACTCGACGATCAGCGGCACCTGGTGAGGCGCGAAGCCCTCGTAGCTCACCGCCTGGTACTGCACGGTATCGCCATCGAGCCCGGCGCCCTTGCGAATCGCCCGCTCCAGGGTTTCACGGGTCATCGAGGCTTTCTTGGCCTGTTCGATGGCCAGGCGCAGGCGCGGGTTCATGTCAGGGTCGGCGCCGGACTTGGCGGCGATCTGGATCTCTTTGGACAGCTTGCCCATGACCTTGCCTTTGGCGTTGGCCGCGGCTTCTTTATGTTTGGCTTTCCACTGTGCGCCCATGTCGACTCTCTTTGTTTCAGCGGCCGGTTCAGGAAGCGACCGGCCAAAAGTGGGTGCAGTTTATACGCCCTCAAGCCGTGTATCGACAAGTAATCTCATGCTTTGTCGGCCTTCCCCGCCGCCGCTGCAAACCGTGCCAGCCGCTCATCCAGCCGCCGTGGCCGCACACCACGGTCCTCGGCGCGCTCCTTGCGACGGATGGCGTTGCGCACCATCAGCGACCCCAAGTAACGAATTGGCTCCGGCGGGAACAGCCCCAGCGGCCCCTTGACCAGCGGCGAGCGGGTCCACGGGTTGTCCATCCCCAGCGCCAGCGACGAGAGAATCTGCCCGCCCATGTGACACGGCCCCACGCCACTGCCGGAATAGCCAAAGCCGTAGAACACGTTGCCCTGCCCGTCCAACCGCCCAAAGAACGGTAGGCCCGTCACCGAACGGTCCGACGGCCCGTTCCAGCTGGCCGCCAGCGGCACCTCGGCCAGCGCCGGGAAGAACTCGCCCAGGCTTTCGCGCAGCAGTGGCCGGTAGGGCGACGGTTGGTCGAACACTGGCAACATGCGGCCACCATAGGCGAATGTGTTGCCTCCTTTACCGAGCATCAGCCGGCCATCGGAAGTGTTGTGGTAGTAATGCACGAAAATGCGCGAATCGAGCACGCTGATGCCGTTATCCAAGCCAATATCGCGAAGCAGATCGGGACAAGGCTCGGTAATCACCATATCGCTCGAAACGATGGCCACACTACGCTCGAACTGCGGGAATGCGCGCGCCATCCAGGCATTGAGGCCGAGCACCACGCGGTCGGCGCGTACCGTGCCTTGGGCAGTGCGCACCTGTACCTGGGCGCCGTGTTCGAGGCCGGTCATGGCCGTGCCCTCATGGATCCGCACCCCGCGCTGCAGGGCCACCCGGCGCAAACCGCGCACCAGCTGGCCCGGCTGCACGGTGGCGGCGGCCGGCGAGAACCAGCCTTCGAGGTGTCGCGCGGAACCTGCCAGGCGCTGCACCTCATCCAGAGGCAGGCGCTGGAATGAATTGACCCCCTTCTGCTCCAGCGCCGCGATCACCGCATCGGTGGCGCCGACCTGAGCCTGGTTGGTGGCGGTGTACAGCGTGCCGTCCAGACGGTAGTCGCAGTCGATGCCATTCTCGGCGCAGAACGCGCCGATGGCACCGATGCTGCGTTCCGACTCGCGCACCAGGCGCACCGCCTCGGCCACCCCGAACAGCCGCTCCAGGGTGAAGTACTTGGCCGACCAGGACAGTGCGCAACCGCCGTTGCGCCCACTGGCACCGGCACCGCAGATGTCTGCCTCGATCAGCAACACATCCAGTGCCGGCACGGCCTCCTTGAGCATCAGCGCAGTCCACAGCCCGGTGTAGCCACCGCCGACGATGCACACATCGCAACGGGCATCGCCTTGCAGTGGCGGGCACACGGCGGCCTGTTCCGAATCCAGGGCCTGTTGCAGCCAGAAGGGTCTCATGGGTTTCTTTCCTTCAAGTACGCAGTGGCTTGATTGCCATGCTGGTGTTAGGGGCCACGTCACTGGCCTGGGCGACACTGGCTGGACGGCTGTTCCAGTGCGGCAGCAGCACCAGTGCCGAGAACAGCGCACAGCCGGCGAACACGATGAACACCGTGACGCTGTCGAAGTAGCCCGGCAGCAGGCCGCCTAGTACCGCGCCGACCGAGCCGCAGCCGTTGACGAAACCGGCCGCCGTGGCGCCGGCCTTGGCCGTGCCGAAATCGATGGCCGCCGCGCCGCTGATCATCGAGTCCGGCCCGTACAGGGTCAGGCCCATGACGAACAACAGGCTCACCACCAGCACCACACTGCCGCTGTGCATCGCCGCCATGAACGCCGCCAGGGCCACGGTCAGCAACACCAGGCTGATCACGCAAGCCGGCATGCGCCGCGCACCGAACAGCTTGTCCGAGGCCAGGCCGATCATGATCGGGCCGAGCAAACCGGCCAGTTCGAAGGCCGTCGGAATGATCGCCGCACCCACCTTGCCCACCGAAGGCATCTGCTCGAACACGATCACCGGCCCCCACAGCAAGATGGCGTAGCGCGCGGGCTTGAGCAGGAAGTACGCCAGGCCCAAGGTCAGCACGGTACGGTTGCGCAGGATTTCGCGCAGGGGCGCCCAGACGCTGCGCAGGTTCGAACCCGGCGCCATGCTCTGGGGCTCGGGTTCCACTGCGGGCAGGCCGACGTCCTCGGGCTTGTTGCGCTGCAGGAAGAAGAACAGCACTGCGACAGCAGCTACCACGGCGGCACTGGAAAAGAACGCCGCATGCCAGGTGCCGACCAGGGTATAGGCCCACCAGCCGGCGAACGGCGATGCGACCAGGCCGCCAAAGGCATAGCAGGAACTCCACAGCCCCAGTACCCGGCCCCGCTGCGACGCCGGGAAGAAACTGCCGATGTTCTTGCACAGCCCCGCCCAACCGGTGGACTGCGCCAGGCCTTGGATCAGCATGCAGGTGGCGAAGATCGGGAAGGTCGCGTAGCTGCCCATCACCACCGCCGCGGCGGCCGAAATCAGCAGGCCGCCCAGTACCACGACACGGGGACCGTAGCGGTCGGCGAGCATGCCCCAGGTGAACTGGCCCACGGCGTAGGCAGCCAGGTAGATCGCGTCGAGGTTGGCCATGGCGGCCTTGTCGAGCATGAAATTCGGGTCTTCACCGATGCCGAGTTTGGCCACCGAGAAGGCTTTGCGGGTGAAATAGAAGGCGGCGTAAGCCAGCCAGGTGATTGCAAAAATCTGGACACGCCAACGCTTCATCGCGGCTAGGGATTGATTCATTTGACTCTGACCTCTTGCTCAAGTGTGCCGGCAGAATGTGAATAAACGCCTGTCTTGTTTTTGTGTTGCGCACTGCATGACGGTGGCTCGTCATCTGGTCAGATGGCGCCGTGTGGGCACCATGGCCACAGGCATCCGCTTGTGGCGGTGGGCTCGGGCTGATCGGTATGGAAACAGCTACTGACTGATAAATAAAATCGATTTAAGGTATTTCACACATAAGCCCAGCTTGTTACTGGAGACGTCATGTCGGTTTCCCACGCTCAACTCAAGGCCTTCCATGCCGTGGCGGTGCACGGCAGCTTCACCCGCGCGGCAGAAAAACTGTTCCTGACCCAGCCGGCGGTGTCCGACCAGGTACGCAAACTCGAAGAGCGCTTCGGCGTGCTGCTGTTTCATCGCAACAAACGTTCGGTACAGCTGACCGACCTGGGCGAACGCCTGCTGGGCATCAGCCAGCGCCTGTTCGCCTGCGAGGCCGAGGCCCATGAACTGCTGCAGGACTCCCAAGCCCTGCACACCGGCAGCCTGGTCCTGGCGGTGGATGCACCGGTCCACGTGCTGCCGCAGATCGCCCGTTTCTGCCAGCGCTACCCAGGCATTCAGGTGAAGATCGAAACCGGCAACACCGATGAGTCCCTGGCCCGCTTGTTCAGCTACCAGGCCGATCTGGCGCTGCTGGGCCGCGACGTCGACGACGAGCGCCTGTACTGCGTGCCATTGCGGCGCGACCCGATGGTGGCGTTTGTCTCCCACCACCACCCCTGGGCCAGCCGTGGCTCGATCAGCCTGGCCGACCTGGACGACACGCCACTGGTGCTTCGCGAGCCCGGCTCGGTGACCCGGCAAACACTGGAAGAAGAGATGCAGCGCGCCGGCCTGCGCATTCGTCCGGCGATTCAAGTCGAGGGCCGGGAAGCCGCACGGGAGGCGGTGGTCGTGGGGATTGGCGTGGGGGTCGTATCGGCTGCCGAGTTCGGTGCCGATGCCCGGGTGTGCGCGTTGCCGATCGTCGATTGCCAACGGCATTTGACCGAAACGCTCGTTTGCTTGAGCGAACAACGCACACGGCGGGTGGTGGCGACTTTTCTACAAATGGTGCAAGAGGCATTGTGAGCCGTCGCGTTTTTCAACGTTATGTGTAAAAATACACAAAATGTTTACTTAACAGCTCGCCATGCCTCCTATGCCTTTGCTTCAAGAGCGCCAACTCACCCTCAACGTGCTCAAAGCCGCCCTGCAGGCCTTGGGCAGCGTTGCGGCACGCAATATGGAAATTCTCCTGCACGACCTGGATCATCCGGAGCGTTCGGTGGTGGCTATCGTCAACGGCCACCTTTCAGGCCGGACGCTGGGCAGCCCGATTCTCGCAGCCCCGGAACAGGACCAAGGTTTCAAGGCCCTGATGCAGGCCACGGTCGACCAACCCGGCAGTACGCCTGTCGTGGTGCCCGATTACCCCACCACACTCAAGGGCCGAACCCTGCGCAGCGCCACGGCGATCTTCCGTGACAGCAGCGGCCACCCCTTTGCCAGCCTGTGCGTGAACACCGACGTGACCGACCTGGACGCCGCACTGGCCTTCCTCCAGCAACTCAAGCCACTAGGCGCCAGTGCCCCGGCCCCGGCTGGCGAGCCCGCTGCCATGGAAGAACTGATGGCCGAGATCATCCAGGGCGCCCTGCAGCGTAGCGGCCACGGGCGGATGAACAAGCAGGCCAAGGTCGAAGCCGTGCGGGTGATGCAGGAACGTGGCCTGTTCATCGTCAAGGGTGGCGTGGAGAAGGCTGCCACGGCGTTGGGCGTCACCCGTTACACCATTTACAACTACCTGGAGCAACTGCGCGGCGAGAGCAACGCGGCTGCCCGTGACGATTGACCTGCGGAGCTACCCATGACCTTGCACATTCATACCCCCCTGATCGAATCCCGGCCTTTGTCGCTCGCTGCCGGCCGGTCGGTGTGGCTCAAGCTCGAAGCCTTGCAGCCCTGCGGCTCGTTCAAGTTGCGCGGGGTCGGCCACGCCTGCGAAACGCACCATGCGCGTGGTGCGCGGCACTTCGTGTCGTCCTCGGGCGGCAACGCTGGCCTGGCCGTGGCCTATGCAGGCCGCAAGCTGGGCGTACCGGTAACGGTGGTGGTGCCTGAAACCACCACCGAACGCGCCAAGGAACTGCTGCGTCTGGAGGACGCCAAGGTGGTGGTGCACGGCAGTTCCTGGCAAGAGGCCAACGAACTGGCGCAGACCCTGGTCGGGCCGAGCGACGCCTTCATCCACCCGTTCGACGACCCACTGTTGTGGGCCGGCCACGCCAGCCTGGTCGATGAGCTGGCCCAGGCCGGTTTCAAACCCGATGCGGTGGTGCTGTCGGTCGGCGGTGGCGGCCTGCTCAGCGGCGTGGTCGAAGGGCTCAAGCGCAACGGCTGGAACGATGTACCGGTGCTGGCGGTGGAAACCGAAGGCGCCGCATCGCTGAACGCGGCCATGCAGGCTGGCCACTCGGTGGAGCTGGAACGCATCGCCTCGGTGGCCACTTCGTTGGGCGCCAAGCGCGTGGCCGATCAGGCGTTGCAATGCGTGCGCAGCCATCCGGTGCACAGCCTCCTGGTCAGCGACCGCGACGCACTGCTGGCCTGCGAGCGCTTCCTACTCGATCACCGGGTGCTGGTCGAGCCCGCCTGCGGCGCTGCGCTGGCCTTGGCATATGCCCCGCAGGCATTGGCGCAGTACCGCAATGTGCTGGTGGTGGTCTGTGGTGGAGCCACGGCGACCCTGGAGCAGATCCAGGCCTGGTTGGCGGCGGCGCAGTAGTCCGCCGCTCGCGCCCTTTCGGTGGTGTGGTACGGGTCGTCGATCAGATTCCCGCCAGCCACCGGAAGCGGCGATTAGGATAGTCATATTCGTCTGTTCAACTGGCCCGCGCGAAAGACTGATGGCACATCGGTTACTTCCCGCCACATAACTCTGACGAAATGCGTCTTCCGCCCTTTCGATATGCGGAAAGTGAAGGCACAATGCGTGTCCTTTTTTTGGCCGGCCTGGCCGGGGGCCTTTAAATGATCAAGACGCCGTACTACCTCATCGATAAAACCAAGCTGCTGGGCAACATGGAGAAGATCGCCTACGTGCGCGAACACTCCGGTGCCAAGGCCCTGCTCGCCCTCAAGTGCTTCGCCACCTGGTCGGTCTTCGACCTGATGCAGCAGTACATGGACGGCACCACCTCGTCGTCGCTGTACGAGCTCAAGCTCGGCCGCCAGAAGTTCGCCGGTGAAACCCACGCCTACAGCGTGGCCTGGGCCGACGACGAAGTCGAAGAAATGCTCGAGAACTGCGACAAGATCATCTTCAACTCGATCGGCCAGTTGCAACGCTTCGCCGAGCAGTCCGAAGGCAAGGTTCGCGGCCTGCGCGTCAACCCGCAGGTGAGCAGCTCCGACTACCTGCTGGCCGACCCGGCCCGCCCGTTCAGCCGCCTGGGCGAATGGGACCCGGCAAAGATCGAGCAGGTCATCGAGCAGATCTCCGGTTTCATGTTCCACAACAACTGCGAGAACGGCGACTTCAGCCTGTTCGACAAGATGCTCTCGCACATCGAGGAACGCTTCGGCCACCTGTTGCACAAGGTTCAGTGGGTCAGCCTCGGTGGCGGCATTCACTTCACCGGCGAAGACTACGCACTGGACGCCTTCTGCGCGCGCCTGAAAGCCTTCTCGGAAAAATACGGCGTGCAGGTCTACCTGGAGCCGGGCGAAGCCGCCATCACCAACAGCGCCTCGCTGGAAGTGACAGTGCTCGACACCCTGTACAACGGCAAGCACCTGGCCGTGGTCGACAGCTCCATCGAAGCGCACATGCTCGACCTGCTGATCTACCGCCTCAACGCCAAGATGGCCCCCAACGACGGCGAGCACACCTACATGGTCTGCGGTAAGTCGTGCCTGGCCGGTGACATCTTCGGCGAGTACCAATTCGACCGTCCGCTGGCCATCGGCGATCGCCTGTCGTTCATCGACGCGGCGGGTTACACCATGGTCAAGAAAAACTGGTTCAACGGTCTGAAAATGCCGGCCATCGTGGTCAAGCAGCTCGACGGCAGCGTCGAGGTCGTCCGCGAGTTCGGTTTCGAAGACTACGTTTCCAGCCTGTCGTAAGACCGGCTTTCAGTAAGGAGCAAGGGATAAATTGAAGAAGAACGTTCTTATCATTGGTGCAGGAGGTGTCGCCAAGGTGGTGGCCCACAAGTGCGCGCAGCATAACGACGAACTCGGTCGTATTGCCATTGCGTCGCGGAACATCTCCAAATGCCAGGCCATCATCGACAGCGTCAAGGCCAAGGGTAGCCTCAAGGTACCCGCCGACATCCAGGCCTTCTCGCTCAATGCCCTCGATGTCGAGGCAACCAAGGCACTGATCCGCGAGACCGAATCGCAGATCGTCATCAACGTGGGGTCCGCCTTCCTCAACATGTCGGTGCTGCGTGCCTGCATCGATACTGGTGTCGCCTACCTGGACACCGCCATTCACGAAGAACCGGGCAAAATCTGCGAGACGCCGCCCTGGTACGGCAACTACGAGTGGAAACACCTCGAAGAGTGCCAACAAAAGAACATTACCGCCATTCTTGGTGTCGGCTTCGACCCGGGTGTGGTGAACAGCTACGCGAAACTCGCGCAGCAGCAATACTTCGACACCATCGAGTCGATCGACATTCTCGACGTCAACGCCGGTTCCCATGGCAAGTACTTCGCCACCAACTTCGACCCGGAAATCAACTTCCGCGAGTTCACCGGTCAAGTATGGAGCTGGCAGAACAGCCAGTGGACCAGCAACACCATGTTCGAGGTCAAGCGTACCGACGACCTGCCGGTGGTAGGTTCGCAGAACCTGTACCTGACCGGTCACGACGAAGTTCACTCGATCTCGAAGAACCTCAACGTGCCGAACGTGCGTTTCTGGATGAGCTTCGGCGAGCACTACATCAACGTGTTCACCGTGCTGAAGAACCTCGGCCTGCTCTCCGAGCAACCGGTGAAAACCGCCGAAGGTCTGGAAGTGGTGCCGCTGAAAGTGGTCAAGGCCGTGCTGCCTGACCCGGCCTCCCTGGCCCCGGGCTACACCGGCAAGACCTGCATCGGCGACCTGGTCAAGGGCACCAAGGATGGCCAGCCACGCGAAGTGTTCATCTACAACGTCGCGGACCACGAAGAAGCCTACGCCGAAACCGACAGCCAAGGCATTTCCTACACCGCTGGCGTACCGCCAGTGGCTGCAGCCCTGCTGGTCGCTCGTGGTGAGTGGGATGCCAAGCGCATGGTCAACGTCGAGGAACTGCCAGCCGAGCCGTTCCTCAAGGCGCTGGACGTGATGGGCCTGCCCACCCGCGTGAAAGACGAAAAAGGCGACCGTCCTTGGGACGCTGAAGCCTAAGCAGCAACACGAAGGGGCGCCGAAATGGCGCCCCTTCTGTTTCCAGCGTCGGCCACTTCGCGGGTAAACCCGCTCCCACAGGAATCGCACAGGTCTGGAATACAGTGGTGCACCTGTGGGAGCGGGTTTACCCGCGAAGTGGCCGGTACAGGCTCACCGCTTACTTACGCGCTTCCAGAATCAAGTTGAACGGCGTCTGCGTCGCCCGCCGGAACCGAGTGAACCCCGCCTCCTCGAACACCGCCCGCAAACGCGCCTCCCCGGCTTGCGCGCCAAGCCCCAGCCCCACTTCCTGGGACAGCGAATTCGGCGTGCAGATGAACGTCGAAGCCGCATAGAACAACCGCCCGACCGGCGTCAGGTTGCCGTCCAGCGAATCCTCGGCATAAGGCTCAACCAGCATCACCGTGCCATCTGGTTTGAGCGCCCGATAGGCATGCCGCGCCGCGCCCACCGGGTCGCCCATGTCATGCAGGCAGTCGAAGAAGCACACCAGGTCATGGTCATGCCCTGGGTAGTCCTTGGCCGAAGCTTTGTGGAAGCTCACCCGCTCGCTCAGCCCGGCCTCGCGGGCACGTTCGGTAGCGGTGGTAATGGACGGCGCATGATAGTCGTAACCGGTGAAGGTCGAGTTTGCAAACGCCTGGGCCATGACCAGCGTCGAAGCCCCGTGGCCACATCCCACATCCGCCACCTTCGCCCCTGCCTGCAGTTTGGCCACCACACCGTCCAGCGCCGGCAGCCATTCAGCGACCAGGAAGGTTCGGTAACCCGGGCGGAAGAACCGCTCCGTACCACTGAACATGCACGGGTGATGGTCACCCCAGGCCAGGCCACCGTCCCCGCGCATGGCCGCCACTAGCTTGTCCTTGTCATGGAACAGCGCCGCGATCACCGCCGCCCCGCCAGCCATGTAGGCCGGGGAATCCTCCAGCGCCAGGGCCATGGCCTGCTCTTCAGGCAATACGAAGCTGCCCTTTTCATGAACCATGTAGCCAGAGGCCGCTTGGGCGTTCAGCCATTCGCGCACCAACCGTGGGTGACAGCCAGTCTTGGCTGCAAGCGCCTCGGGGGTTGTCGGTTGACTGTCGGCCATGGCGCGGTACAGCCCCAGCTCATCGCCAAGAATGACATTGGCCAGCGTCGCCGCCGCGCCCATGTCGCCGACCAGCTTGCCCATGAAATCGTGAAGCCTTGCCTCGTCCATAAACAGCCCTCCTCTGCAAGAAGGCCACCGTCAACGAGGGCAGTCCTGTCCGGGGGCGGTGGTCGGATGGATGTAAGCTCGCCGCTGTGAGCTGAATGTAAGTTTAGATGTCCATTTCCAGGTGCAAAGGGCTTTGGACTACAGAGTCTGTCGGAGAGCGGACCAAGGCTCTCGGCCCCTTCCGGTGCAATTGAGCAATACCATCAACGGCCTATCAACCGGACCGTGAAGTATTTCAACATGGACGATGAAAAGTTGGCTGAACTCATCGGCTTCAAACAAGCTGCTCGAGACCAGGTCATCCAGGCAACTGCCCGCAGGAACGCGTCGCTCGGTATCAGGCTGAAGGTCGCAGAAATCGATGATAGGGCCATCGTCGCCCATGAGCACTGGCACCCCGACCCACATGACTTCGGCTGGCAACGCGTCCTGCACTGGAAGTCCAGGCATGCGCACGCCTATGCGCTCGACATTGCCCTCTGGCACGACGATCAACTGGCTGGCCTCTGTTGGGCTTCTCCACAGGGCAGCAGGGAGAAGATCATGGTTCTGTACTTGCAGCGCAACCCGGACGACAGCCTGGCCACTCGTGGTTACGTGGCCCCCTTGTGCATGAGTGGCGTTCGCTATTACGCCATCTTGCTCGGCCTGCGCTGGGTTGTGGTCAAGGACCCGCTCCCTGAAGCTCGGGTAGCCTATCAAATGAATGGTTTCCGCCAGGTAAAAGGCGTCGGCCTTGCCTACGACTTGTCCCCTACTTATTCTGCAATCAACCACGAGGAGCACCGCGATGGCGACTAAGCACTGCGATTTCAGCGCAAATGTTGCGCATTACAAGGCCATTGCCGACGAGAAGCTTTCAAGGCTGCGCGAGTCGGTACGCTTCGATGGCTTCCTCACTGACGAAGCCATCGAAGCGTTCAGCAAGGTCGAAGGCTCTGCTTATGCTGGCCGTCCGCTGAAAAAACGCAGAGCCACATGCCCCTGAGTAACGTGCTGGCCCCTCCCAGCCAGCACCTTGGGCGTTTCCGTCAGTTTTGGAGCGCACGCGCCGCCAGCTTCTCCAGCAATGCCTTGGCCAGCACCTTGTCAGAGAACGGGTTCTGCCCGGTAATCAGTTCACGGTCCACCACCACGTTCGGCTGCCAGGCCGTGGCGTAGCGCATGTCACCACCGGCCCCGGCCATGGCCTTGGCCGGGTAGAACAGCAGGCGGTCATCCTTGAGCGAGCCTTCGAACACCTGCTCTTCCGGGTCGGAGAAGATGGTCATCTTGTAGCCCTGATAAACCCAGTCGCTAGCTGCCGGCTTTTCACCTCGGGCCAGCGCTGCCTGGTAACTGGCCGGGTCCTTTTGTGCCGACAGCAAGGCGATCGGGCCATGGCAGATCGCAGCCGTCGGCTTGCCCGCCTGATGGAAGTGACGCAGCAAGGCGCCGACCTCGGGGTTGTTCGCCAGGTCGATCAGCGGCGCATGGCCACCCGGGATGAACAGCCCGGCGTAGCGATCCAGATCACCCGCCAGCACCTGCTTCACCGACAAGGTGTCACCAATGTCCGGCAAGCCCTGCACGACCTTCTGAATTCGCTGCATCTCGGCCGAGTCGCCACCGAAGTATTGAGGGTCGATCGAGCGCTGGTCGACGCTCGGCGCATTGCCCTTGGGCGTGACCAGCACCAGTTTGTAGCCAGCCTTGAGCAACTGGTCGGCAGGTACACCGAACTCGTTGAGGTAGTAACCGGTGGCGTAACCTTTGCCGCCCTGCAGCGGCAGCTGGTGCTCGCTGGACAGCAGCACCAGCACTTCACCTTTAGGTGCGGCATTGACGGTGCCGGCAAGCAATGCGCCCGCCACGGCCAGCGCCAGGGTAAATGTCTTGTTCATGCAGCGATCTCCCGATCAAGCGAAAAGTGGGCCCATCCTACCCAGCGCGCTATGATTCGTTTATTCGAAAGCTTTCATGTCTGTGATTCGCAAAATGAATATCAGCAACAAAGACCTGAACCTGCTGCACCTGTTCCACGTGCTGTACCAGGAGCGCAATGCCACCCTTGCCGCCGAGCGCATGGCCCTGAGCCAGCCCGCACTCAGCCACAAGCTCAACAAGTTGCGCCACCAGTTTGGCGACCCACTGTTCGTCCGCGCCCCCCGTGGCCTTACCCCAACGCCACGGGCCCACGAACTGGCGCCCGAGGTACAACGGCTGGTGGAGGGGCTGGAAGCGTTCTACGAGCGCTGCGATGGCCAGGACTTCCTCGCCCGCCCTGCCCGGCTGCACCTGTACAGCACCGACTACATCGAGCAGACCTTGCTGCCAAAACTGCTGCCGGTTCTGCGCGAACAAGCGCCGAACCTGGTGCTGATCACCCATAACACCCGCGGCCAGCTCCCCCGCGAGGCGCTGGAGAAAGGCAGTTGCGACCTGGCCATCGCCGGCTTTTACACCGACCTGCCAGACACCTTCCACCAGCAGCGTCTGCTCAGTGAGGACTTCGTGGTATTGGCGTGGAAACACAACCCGCACCTGGCCCAAGGTCTGGACCTGGATGGGTTTCTGCGCTGCGATCACCTGCTGACTACGCTGACAGGCGACCTCGACGGCCTGGTCGACCGCGCCTTGCACGCCCAGGGGCGCAGCCGCAAGGTGGTGGCGGGGCTTTCCAGTTTCCTGGCGCCGGCAAGGCTCGTACGGGGTACCGACCTGCTGCTCACCTGCCTGCGCTCGGTGGCAGAGGAAGCCACCGAGCGCGATCAGGACCTGTGCTTTCACCCGCTACCATTGGCGCTGCCGCAGGTGGAGGTGATGCAGATCTGGCACGAGCGGACCCATGCAGACCCGATGCGGCGCTGGTTTCGCCAGCAGGTGTGGGCCGCGGCCCAACCCTGAGGCTCAAGGCGTACCGGCAGCGGATGGCGGGTCGAGCTGCAACACTTCGTTGGTGTAGCTCCATTCCTCCAGCACCTTGTCCGGATGGTCATTCAGGCGAATGCCGTACGACGGAATGATCTGCTTGATCTTCTTCTGCCACGGCGCGGAGGCAACCTTGTCCTTGAATACCTTGTTCAGCAGATCGAGCATGATCGGCGGCGCGGTCGAAGCGCCCGGCGATGCCCCCAGCAGCCCAGCGATGCTGCCATCCTTGGAGGTGACGATCTCGGTACCGAGCTTGAGCACGCCGCCCTGGTTCTCGTCCTTCTTGATGATCTGCACCCGCTGGCCGGCCTGCCACAGGCGCCAGTCCTCCTTCTTCGCTTCAGGGAAGTAGGTGCGCAGCGCCTCGAAACGGTCATCGTCCGATTGCAGCACCTGGCCAATCAGGTATTGCACCAGGTCGAATTCACGCACGCCCACCCGCACCATCGGCCAGGTGTTGTGCACGCTGACGCTGGCGAACAGGTCAAGCAATGAGCCCTGCTTGAGGAACTTGGTGGAGAACGTCGCGAACGGCCCGAACAGGATCATGCGCTTGCCGTCGAGCACCCGGGTGT
Organism: Pseudomonas sp. Teo4; assembly: GCF_034387475.1. NCBI lineage: Bacteria > Pseudomonadati > Pseudomonadota > Gammaproteobacteria > Pseudomonadales > Pseudomonadaceae > Pseudomonas > Pseudomonas sp. Teo4. Next base: position 1,120,600 of record NZ_JAXCIL010000001.1, on the reverse strand, counting down.
CCAGGTGCGGCACCGACATCGGCGGAGCGCCGGTCGCGGCAATGCCATAGGCCTTGGCCATGTGGCGCTGGGCGAGGGCTGGGTTGTCGGTCACCAGGAACGAGCCCCCCACCGGGAAGCCTGCATAATCCTTGGCTTCGTCGATGCCCGATTTCTGCAGCAGCGGCAACGCGGCACCACCGGCGCCGATGAACAGGAACTTGGTGTCGGTGGCCGCGGAGCTGCCATCCTTGAGGTTCTTGTACTCGACGTGCCAGGAGCCATCTTCGTTGCGCGTGATGCTCTCCACTTCGGTCGACAGCTTGAGGTCGAAATTCGGGCGGGTTTTCAGGTAGCCCACGTATTGCCGGGTGATCTCGCCAAAATTGACGTCCGTGCCGATAGGCGTCCAGGTGACGGCCAGCTTCTGATTGGGGTCGCGCCCCTCCATCATCAGCGGCACCCACTTGCGGATCTGCTCGTGGTCCTCGGAATACTGCATGGGCTTGAACAGAGGGCTGGCCTGCAGCGCTTCGTAGCGTTTCTTCAGGAAACGGATGTTATCGTCGCCCCAGACAAAGCTCATGTGCGGCGTGGTGTTGATGAACGAATGCGGGTTCTTCAGCACCCCCTGCTTGACCTGCCAGGCCAGAAACTGCCGGGTGATCTGGAACGATTCATTGATCTCCACCGCCTTGCTGATGTCGATCTTGCCGTCTTTCTCCGGGGTGTAGTTCAGTTCGGCCAGGGCCGAATGCCCAGTGCCAGCGTTGTTCCAGCCGTTGGAGCTTTCCTCGGCCACCTTGTCCAGGCGCTCGACCATCTCCATCGACCAGCCCGGCTCCAGTTCGTTGAGCCAGATGGCCAAGGTCGAACTCATGATGCCGCCACCCACCAACAGCACGTCGACCCGCTTGGTCTCGGCGGCCTGGGCACCTAGCATGCCGCAGGCCAGCGTCAGGCCGGCAATCAGCCATCTCGACTTGATCGTGATCTTCATGTTCGCTCCCGCAAGGCCGTACACACCTTGCTGTGATCCGTAGGGTTTCCTTTCCGTTTACCGACACCAGCATCCTGGGGTCGGTCCGTCGCCTGAAGTCCTGCACAAGCTTAGCTGAGGGTTTTAGTCGGGCATCACTTGCAAACCGGGCATTCTCAAAATACTGTATGAATACTCAGTATCACGAGAACAGCGCCATGCAACTCATCGCCAAACTCGGCATCCTCGCCGACGCCGCCAAGTACGACGCCTCCTGCGCCAGCAGCGGTGCGCCCAAGCGCAATTCGCGTGGCGGCGATGGCCTGGGGGCAACCAATGGCACGGGTATCTGCCACAGCTTTACCCCCGATGGACGCTGCGTTTCGCTGCTCAAGGTGCTGCTGACCAATTTTTGCCTGTATGACTGCCAGTACTGCGTCAATCGCCGCTCCAGCAACGTTCCCCGTGCCCGTTTCACGCCTGAGGAAGTGGTGCGCCTGACCCTGGACTTCTACCGGCGTAATTGCATCAGCGGCCTGTTCCTGAGCTCGGGCATCATCCGCTCGGCCGACTACACCATGGAGCAGCTGATCCGAGTGGCCCGGCTACTGCGGGAAACGCATAACTTCCGTGGTTACATCCACCTCAAGACCATCCCCGATGCCGACCCTCTGCTGATCGAGGAAGCCGGACGCCTGGCCGACCGCCTGAGCGTCAATATCGAGCTGCCCACCGACGCCAGCCTCAAACGCCTGGCACCGGAAAAACACGCGCATACCATCCGCCAGGCGATGGGGGTGATCCATCAGGGGCAACAGGCCGTGGCCAACGAACCCAAGGCCCCGCGCTTCACCCCGGCCGGGCAAAGCACCCAGGTGATCGTCGGCGCCGATGCCACCGACGACAGCACCTTGCTGCGCAACGCCGAGGCGCTCTACCAGGGTTATGGACTCAAGCGCGTGTATTACTCGGCGTTCAGCCCGATTCCGGACAGCCCCAACAGCGTGCCGCTGGCGGCGCCACCACTGCTGCGCGAGCATCGCCTGTACCAGGCCGACTTTCTGCTCAGAGGTTACGGTTACAAGGCCGGCGAACTGCTGGGCCAGGACGCCAACCTGGCGCTGGACATCGACCCCAAGCTGGCCTGGGCGCTGGCCAACCGCGAGGTGTTCCCGCTGGATGTGAACCGCGCTGAACCGGCCCTGCTGGCACGCATTCCCGGCATTGGCCTGCGCAGCGTGCAACGGCTGGTGGCGCTGCGCCGGGAGCGGCGCATCCGCTACGACGACCTGATCCAGCTGCGCTGCGTGCTGGACAAGGCGCGGCCGTTCATCGTCACCAGCGACTACCGGCCCGCGCAGGCCGAGTTGCGCAGTGGCCTGCTGCGGGCTCGCCTGCGTGAACCCCAGGCACCGGTGCAGATGGGGTTGTGGGGATGATCGCGCTCGACTGCGACAACCACTTCGCCACCTGGCGCGGCCAGGCCCGAACCCTGCTTGGCCATGGCATCGACCCGGCCGAGGTGACCTGGGCCCAGGGGCCGATGGGTGACCTGCTGGCGCTACCGACACCCCTGCCCGAAGGCCCCGGCCCGTTTCGCGCACGGGTACCGCCCGAGCTGCTGACACAGCTTAAACAAGCCGCTCGCTACCGCGGCGAGCAACGCTGGAATCTGCTCTACGAAGTGCTCTGGCGCGTGGCCCACGGCGACCGCACTGCCATGCTTGCGGGCGACCGTCTGGGCAGCGAATTGCACCGTCGGATCAAGCAAGTCAGTCGTGAAGCGCATCACCTGCATGCCTTCGTGCGTTTCGTGCCGTTGCCCGAAACGCTGGCCGCGCAGTTGCAACTGGACCTGGTGGCTTACCATGAGCCGGCACACGATATTCTTGAAACTGCCAGTGCGCACTTCGCCGACCGCCTGGGTCGCCAACGCTGGCTGATCGCAACGCCCCAGGATGGCATTCGTTTCGACGGCCAGCACTTCGACTACCAACGCCGTTGCCCACCGGACTGGCAGCAGTGGGCGCGCAACGCCGATGACCCGGACGCCGAACTGTGGCGCACCTATTACCGTCACACCTTCAACCCTGCGCGGCTGAACCCCGATGCCTTGCGCATGCACATGCCGGGGCGGTTCTGGCGGCATTTGCCGGAGGGGATGCTGATTCCGCAGTTGGAGGGCCTGGCACGCCAGGGCAAGCAGCGGGATGGTCAGGCGCAGGAAGTAGCGGGACAGCGGGGCAAGCAGATCAACCCCGCGTCCAGCAAATAGAACTCAGCCGCCAAACAATCGACCCAGGCAGGCAAGTTTCTTCTTGTAAGAGCGCCGCGCCTCCAATGCATCTTCAAGGCTGACAGCCAGGAAGCGTGCCTGCTGGTTCGGCTGCATCTGCCCGATCAGGTCGAGGTCGGCGCTGATGACCGTGCCAATCATGGCGTACCCGCCACCTGACACCGCGTCCCGGTGCAGAATGATCGGTTCCAGCCCCGCCGGCACCTGGATCGAGCCAATGGGGTAGCAGCTGTCGACGATATTCGATGGGTCCGACCCGGCGCCAAAAGGTTGCTCACGCGGCTGGAAGCTCAGCGCACTCCCGCCTTTGTAGCGGTAACCGATACGGTCGGCCTCGGAACCCACTGTCCAGGCATCGGTGAAGAAGCTCTTCGCCGCCGCCTCGGTCAGACGGTGGAAGTACAGCCCCGGCACCACCCTCAGCACCACCTCGCCACCCAGCGACTGACGCAGCGCCATGGGCAAGCTCGCACCCGCCCTGGATTTGCCACTGGGTACGCCGACCGGCAGCACATCGCCGGCGAGCAGCTTGCGACCGTGAAAGCCGCCCAGCGCCCCCAATGCGTAAGTCGAGCGGCTGCCAAGCACCTCGGGCACCTGGATACCGCCCGCCACCGCCAGGTAAGCGCGCGCACCCGCCGTGGGGAAGCCGAACCGCAGCACCTGCCCGGCGCGGACCGCGAACGCCGTGTCTGGGGGCTGCAGGCGGCCATCCAGCAGCACCGGCATCTGCGCCCCACACACCGCCACCAGAGCATCGTGCTGGAACTCCAGCTCCGGCCCCACCAGGGCACACTCAAGCCCCGCGGCACCTGCCGGGTTGCCGACCAGGTGGTTGACTGCGCTCAGGGCATACTGGTCCAGCGCGCCGGAGGGCGGGATGCCCAGATGGTAGTAACCCTCACGGCCAAGGTCCTGTACTGAAGTGGCCAGGCCAGGTTTGAGCACCTTGATCATGCCAGCACCTCCTGCAGCGATTTGGGGTAGCCCACCGGGTCGGCCAGGAAGGCATCAAGGGAAAACTCCACGGGCCGGATGCGCAGGTTGAAGCGCCCTTCCTCTACATCGGACACCGCCTGGTCGTAAGTGGCCCGATCGATGGGCTTGAACTGCACGATGTCGCCTGGACGGAAGAACACCATGTGCTCCTTGAGGTAGGCCAGGCTTTGCTGCGGGTCATAGATCGGCGCCGGAGTCACACCGAACATCTGGTAGCCCCCTGCCCCGCGCACCGAGTAGATGCAGCCGAAACACCCGCCATGGCCGAGGGTCAGCTTCGGCGTATCGGTGCGCGGACGCAGGTACTTGGGCACCTGCAACTGCCGTTCGCGCTCGACCATCTGGAACATGAACGGCAAACCGGCAACGAAGCCGACCATGGACACGAACCAGGGCGCGCCGCTGTGCGCGGCGATGAATGCCTCGACATCGGCCAGGCCGTTGACCCGCGCCGCATACTCAAGGTCGGTGCTGTTCGGGTCCTGGTGACGGTCACGAAAGCGCATCAGGGTTTCGTGGGTCCAGGGGTCGTTGTACAGCACTGGAATCTCGATGATCCGCGTGTGCAGCGAGCGCTCGGCCACCGCTTCGGCCTCGGCACCACGTACCGCCTCCAGCAGCGCCTGCGGGGCTATGCGGTCGGGGTCGAAGCGGACCTGGAACGAGGCGTTGGCCAGGCACACGTCGAGCACACCGTCGAGCGCCAGGCGCTCCACCGCACGGGTGACGGCCATGCCCTTGAAGAAAGCCTCCAGCGACATGCTGTCACTGACCTCGGCAAACAAGTGCTCGTCGGCACCAAAGCTGTAGCGAATCGGGGAAGTTGCATGCGGCTCGGCCATCTCTGTTCCTTTTTGGAATCTTTATACAAAGGCAGGCGAAATTCAGTGCTTCGGGCGGCCCCGGCTTGTCGGCGCCGGGTACCGCAGTGCTCAGCGCGGTGCACGCACCGTGATGCCGGCCCCGTCCAGTGCCTTGCGGGTGGCCTCGACCAGGTCAAGGGCGCCGGGCGTGTCGCTGTGCAGGCAAATGGAATCGAAACTGATAGCCAGGTCCTGGCCTTCGACCGTGCGCACCACGCCTTCCTGGCAGGCCCGCAGGACCCGCTCGGCGACCCGCTGGGGCTCATAGCCGCGCACATGGCGGGTAAACACGATGGAGCCACTCATGTCGTATTCACGATCAGCGTAGAACTCACGCACCACCGGCTGCCCGAGGTCCTGGGCGATACGGCAGATCACCGAGCCGGGCATGCAATACAGCAACAACTCAGGCTCGATCACCTGGAGGTTTTCGACCAGCAGGCGCGCAGCCTCTTCGTCACGGGCAAGGTGCATGTACAGCGCGCCATGGGGCTTGATGTGCTGCAAGGTTACGCCCTGGGCACGGGCAATTTCACGTAGCGCACCCAGTTGGTAGAGCATGTCGTCGACCAACTCCTGAGCCGGCGCGTTGATGTGGCGGCGGCCGAAGCCCACAAGGTCACGAAAGCCTGGGTGGGCACCGACCGCCACACCCAATGCCTTGGCCCGCGCCACGGTGCGACGCATGGTACTGGGGTCGCCAGCATGGAAGCCGGTGGCGATGTTGGCCGAACTGATAAACGCCATCAGCTCGTTGTCGACACCGTCGCCGATGGTCCACGGGCCAAAGCCTTCCCCCATGTCAGAGTTGAAATCCACCGCATGCATACCCTGTTCTCCTGGCGCTTGTGACTGCATGCCAGCCACGTTAGATTCTCCCTGACCCCTTGGGAAGATTTATAAACAGATAGGGTGTCTTCTGAAAAACAGATACAACAGGAGCACGTCGTGTCACTGACCCTGCGCCAGGTTCGCTACTTCGTCGCCACTGCCGAAATCGGCCAGATTTCCCAGGCGGCGATCCACCTCAACATCTCCCAGTCTGCGGTAACCACCGCTATCAAGGAGCTGGAGGCAATGCTCGGTGCGCTGTTGTTCCAGCGCTCGGCCCAGGGCATGACGCTGACCGAGGCGGGCCGGCATTTTCTCAACCGCGCCTATGTAATTTTGCGCAGCGTCGATGACGCGCTGAACAGCCCGCTGCCCGACCTGCGCGCCAGCGGGGTATTGCGCCTGGCCGCCAGCTACACGGTGATTGGCTACTTCCTGCCACACCACCTGCAGCGCCTGGAGCATTGGCATCCGGACGTGACGCTGGAAGTGCACGAGCAAGAGCGCAGCGCCATCGAACAAGGCTTGCTGGAGGGTGACTTCGACATGGCTGTGGTGCTGACCGCCAACCTCACCCACCCGGACATCGTGTCCGAGACCCTGTTCAACTCCGAGCGCCGGCTGTGGCTGCCCAGCCATCACCCGTTGTGCGAGCGCTCGGCGGTGAGCCTGGCGGATGTGGCTGACGAGCCGTACATCCAGCTGACCGTGGACGAAGCCGAGCAAAGTGCCCTGCGGTATTGGGAGCAGGCTGGGCAGCGGCCACGCGTGCGTGTGCGCACCAGCTCGGTCGAAGCAGTGCGCAGCATGGTGGCCAACGGTAGCGGTGTGGCGATCTTGTCCGACCTGGTGCATCGTCCCTGGTCACTGGAGGGCAAGCGGATCGAAACCGTCACCATCAGCGACCCGGTCACGCCCATGAGCGTGGGGCTGGCCTGGCACCGTGGGCGGGCATTCAGCCCAGCGATGCAGGCGGTGCGCAACTACTTCCATGGGGCGTTTCTGGCACCGCAGCAGCTGTCGGCTCGGCGGTGATGGAAAAGCACATCGCCCATCCGGTTTGGATGAGCCCCTGTGGGAGCGGGTTTACCCGCAAATGCGGCGGCGGGCTCAGCGACCCATTCGCGGGTAAACCCGCTCCCACAGGGAATTTCACTGAATCAACAACAACTAATCCCGCAAAACTCACCACAGCTTGACGGTGTAATCCACATTCACCCGTAGCTCGTTGTCATCCCGGTGGCTCGCCCCCGCCGCAAAGTCATTGCGGTACCAGGCATGACGCAGGCGCAGCGCCACGCCCTTGAACGTGCCTTGCTGCACCGTGTACGACAGCTCCACATCCTTCTCGCTCTCGTTCAGGCCAGTGCCGCCAAACTTGGCCAGTTCGATGTTGTCGCCGCGCACATAGCGCAACATGCCCTTGAGCCCCGGTACCCCGAATGGCGCAAAGTCCTGGTCGAACTTGACCTGCCAGCTGCGCTCCTTCGGGTTGAGAAACTCCGAGCTCAAGGTGCCCTCGGTGATCACCAGCGGCTCGGTGCCATACAGGTAAGGCATCGCCGTATCGCCATCCAGGCGCATGTAGCCCACACCCAGGCTGTGGCTGGCCCAGGCATAGGTGAGCATCAGCGCGGTGTTGCGGTTGTCGACCTTGCCCGCCTTGGCGGCGCCATCTTCACCGGTGACGAACAGGCGAAAATCGCTTTTCAACCGCCCTGCCCCCACCTTGCGCTCGTCGACGAAGCCGAAGTAGTCCTTGCGGTACAGCTGGTCCAGTTCGGCGTGGTAGTAGCGCAGGGTCAAGGCGTCGGACCAGGCATAGTCGCCCCCCAGGAAGGTGAAACGGTCGGATGTTGCAGCCGCGTTGAAGCGGCCATTGGGCGCACCGATGCTCATTTTCTGGTAGTCGGTGGAGTCACGCAGGTTGATCCGGTCGAGCCAGCCGGCATGCAGGCTCAAGCGGTCGATGTCGGTGGAGCGCAGGTAGGCGCCACGGAAGGTTTGCGGCAGCAAGCGCGTGGGGCTGGCGAAGGCGATGGGCAGGAAGGTACTGATGGTGCCGCCCTGCAGCTCGGTGCGCGAGACCTTGACCTTGCCGGTCAGGCCCAGCTCGGAATACTCATCGGCCGGCTCCCGCGTGGTCCGGTCGAACGGCAGCAAGCCGGTGCCGGCACGGTCCGGCGAGGAGTCCAGTTTCACCCCGAGCATGCCCTTGGCATCCAGGCCGAAGCCGATGGGCCCCTCGGTGAACCCGGAGCTCACATTCAGGATGAAACCCTGAGCCCATTCCCGAGCAGCTGCCTGCGGTGTCTCGCCCAGGTAATTGCGGTCGAAGTAGTAGTTGCGCAGTACCAGCTCAGCATGGCTGTCGTCGACGAAGCCTGCCGCTGAGGCAGGGCCACTGCAGAGCAGGCAAACGGCCAGGGCCAGGCAGGTATTAGGGGCCTTGTGCATGAGGTCTTCACTTTCTTGTAGTTGTAGGAAGCCCTGCCGCGCCAGGCAGCAGGGAGCAAGCAAGGGGAAACAGCAGCCGGGTTTATGCGGGGCGGCGGCCGATCAGGCGGAACAGCGCCAGGGCGGCAATCACCACACCGGGGGCCGAGGCCAGCAGTACCCCGGCGGAACCTGCGCCCAAGGCCAACATCTGCCCGGCAACCAAAGGCCCACTCATGGCCCCCAGGCGCCCTACCGCAACGGCAGCGCCCACGCCGGTGGCACGCACTTGCACGGGGTAGAAATGCGGTGCCAGGGCATACAGCACGCCCTGCCCACCGGTGGCGAAGAAGCCGGCGGCAAACCCGGCCACCAGCATGCTCCGCAGGTCGCTGGCCAGCCCCAGCCCACCCAGGGCCACCAGGATGCCCAGGTAAACCAGTGCAGCGGTGGCCCAGGCAGGCAACCGCTCCAGCACCAGGCCCAGCGCCAGGGTGCCGATGGCGGCGCCGATCTGCAGGGCGAACATCACCCAGCTGGCATCAGCGCTGCTGAAGCCCTGGCCCACCAACAGGCTCGGCAGCCAGTTGATCAGGATGTACACCACCATCAAGGTGAAGAAGTAGCTGAGCCATAGCAGCCAGGTGGCACCCTGGCCAAACAGCTCACGGCGCAGGCTGACGCGTGCGCCGTCCTGAGCCGGTTGCCCGAACTGCGCGGACTCCGGCAGGTACAGCGCCAGCAGCGGCAGAATCAGCAGCGGCCCGGCTCCCCCCACATGGAAGGCCCGCTGCCAGTCGCCGCTGTAACCCGCGATACCGATACCCGCGGCTATCGCTGCGCCCAGCGGCACGCCGCAGTACATGAGGCTGACCGCACTGCCGCGCAGGCGCTGGCCGGCGGCCTCGGAAGTGAGCGCGATCAGGTTGGGCAGCGCGGCGCCCAGGCCCACGCCGGTGAGCAGGCGGGCCAGCAACAGGCTGGGCAGGCTCCAGGCATGGGCCGTCGCCAGGGAGAACAGGCCGAACAACGCCACCGAGCCGATCAGCACGCGCTTGCGGCCCAAACGGTCGGCCAGCCAGCCGCCGACCAGGGCTCCGGGCAGCAGGCCGAGGATGCCGGCGCTGAACACCCAGCCCATTTGCAGTTTGTCCAGGCCGAAGGCAGCGGCCATACCGGGGGCGGCGATACCGGCGGCTTGCAGGTCAAGGCCTTCGAGCAGGGCGACGAGAAAGCACAAGCCGATGGTAAGGGCGACGCGCGGCGGGTTGTGTGCGGAAGTAGTCATGGGATTCACCCGTATTGTTTTTGTAATGGGGTGCCCCATCGCCGGCAAGCCGGCTCCCACACGTATCGCGGCGCAATCCTTTGTGGGAGCCGGCTTGCCGGCGATGGAGCCAGTGGTGGACTTAGCGCTTTAGCAGGTCCAGCGCCACATCGACGATCATGTCTTCCTGGCCACCGACCATGCGCCGCTTGCCCAGCTCGACGAGGATGTCCACCGCCTTGATGCCGTACTTGGCCGAGGCCACTTCGGCATGGCGCAAAAAGCTCGAGTACACGCCCGCATAGCCCAGCGCCAGGGTTTCACGGTCGACCCGTACCGGGCGGTCCTGCAGTGGGCGCACCAAATCGTCGGCAGCGTCCATCAGCGCATACAGGTCGGTGCCGTGGTTCCAGCCCAGCTTGTCGGCGGCGGCGATGAACACTTCCAGCGGCGCGTTACCCGCACCGGCGCCCATGCCAGAGAGGCTGGCATCGATGCGGTCGCAACCCTCCTCCACCGCGGCGATGGAGTTGGCCACGCCGAGGCTGAGGTTGTGGTGGGCGTGAATGCCAGTGTGGGTGGCGGGGTCAAGCACCGCCTTCACCGCACGGAAACGGGCACGGATGTCATCCATGTTCATCGCCCCGCCCGAGTCCACTACATAGATGCAGGTGGCGCCGTAGCCTTCCATCAGCTTGGCCTGTTGGGCCAGGCCTTCGGGCGTTTGCATATGGCTCATCATCAGGAAGCCCACCGTGTCCATGCCCAGCTCACGGGCGTACTCGATGTGCTGGCGCGACACGTCCGCCTCGGTGCAGTGGGTGGCCACCCGCACGATGCGGGCACCGGCGTTGTAGGCGGCCTTGAGGTCATGGAGGGTGCCGATCCCTGGCAGCAGCAGCGTGGCGATCTGGGCGTGGCTGACCGCATCGGCGGCTGCTTCGATCCATTCGAGGTCGGTATGGGCACCGAAACCGTAGTTGAAGCTCGAACCCTGCAGGCCATCACCGTGGGCGACTTCGATGGAGTCGACCTTGGCGAGGTCCAGCGCACGGGCGATGGCCTGCACGTCGTCCAGCGAATACTGGTGGCGGATGGCGTGCATGCCATCGCGCAGGGTCACGTCGGAAATATAGAGTTTCTTGCCGTTCATGCCTGTGCTCCCATCGCCCGTGCCATGCGCTCGGCGGTGGCCAGCGCGGCGGAGGTCATGATGTCGAGGTTGCCGGCGTAGGCCGGCAGGTAGTGGGCGGCGCCTTCGACTTCGAGGAACACCGAAGTCTTCAGCCCGCTGAAGCGGCCGTGGCCGGGAATGTTCAGTGGCGCGTCTTCTGGGATCAGGTCGAACTGCACGTGCTGTTTGAGGCGATAGCCCGGCACGTAGGCCTGCACGGCGACGGCCATTTCCAGAATGGAGGCTTCGACTTCAGCTTGGTCGGCCGCTTCCGACAGTACATACACGGTGTCGCGCATCATCAGCGGCGGCTCGGCCGGGTTCATGACGATGATCGCCTTGCCCTTGGCCGCGCCGCCGATCACTTCGATGGCCTTGCTGGTGGTTTCGGTGAACTCGTCGATGTTGGCGCGGGTGCCGGGGCCGGCCGATTTCGAGGCGATGGAGGCGATGATCTCGGCGTAATGCACCTTGGCCACCCGTGACACCGCCGCCACCATCGGGATGGTGGCCTGGCCGCCGCAGGTGACCATGTTCACGTTCAGCGCCTGCAGGTGCTGCTCGAGGTTGACCACCGGCACACAGTAAGGGCCGATGGCAGCCGGGGTCAGGTCGATGATGCGCAGGCCAGGCTTGTGCTGGCGCAGAAAGGCGTCGTTCTTCACATGGGCGCCGGCACTGGTGGCGTCGAAGACGAAGTCGATCTCGCTGAATACCGGCAGGCGGGTCAGGCCTTCCACGCCTTCGTGAGTCGTGACAACGCCCATTCGCGCCGCCCGCGCCAGGCCATCGGAGGCTGGGTCGATGCCGACCATCGCGGCCATCTCCAGGTGCTGCGAGTTGCGCAGGATCTTGATCATCAAGTCGGTGCCGATGTTGCCGGAACCGATGATGGCGACTTTGCGTTTATGGCTCATGGGGCTCTCCATCATTCGCCGCTGAAGGTCACGCCGACGCGGCCCAGGCCGTCTATTTCGGCTTCGAAATGGTCGCCAGGCGCCACCGCCACCATCGGCCCCAGGGCGCCGGTGAGGATGATGTCGCCCGCACGCAGCGGCTCGCCCAGGCGTGCCATGGTGCGTGCCAGCCACACCGCCGCGTTCAGCGGGTGGCCCAGGCACTCGGCGCCGCTGCCGCTGGAGGCCAGCTCGCCGTTGCGGGTCATGCGCATGGCGGCGCCGCGCAGGTCGAGGTCCGTGAGCTGGCGCGCCGGGCCGCCAAGCACGAAGCAGCCGCTGGAGGCGTTGTCAGCCACGGTGTCGGCGAAACGGATGTTCCAGCCCTGCACGCGGCTGCCGACGATTTCCAGCGCTGGCAACACGTAACCGGTGGCGGCCAGCACATCGGCGAAGGTGGTCTGCGCGCTGGGCAGGTCGCGGGCCAGCACCAGGGCGATCTCGGCCTCGATCTTCGGTTGCATCACGCTGGCGTAGGGCACGGTTTCGTTGTCGCCGAAGCACATGTCAGCGAACAGGCTGCCGAAGTCGGGTTGGTCAACGCCCAGCTGGGCCTGCACCTTGGGGTTGGTCAGGCCGATCTTGCGGCCCACCAGGCGACGGCCGTCGGCCAGGGCGTGGGCAACGTTCAAGCGCTGGATGGCATAGGCCGCCTCGCCATTCTCGGCACCGATGACGTCACGCAGCGGGGCGATGGCTTCGCCTTGCTGCTGGGCGCGACGCAGGTCGGCGGCCAGGCGTTCGAGGGTTTGCGAATCGATGGTCATTAGGGCTACCTCAGGTCAGTGCTGCAGGAAATCCAGCACCAGGCGGTTGAAGGTGTCGGCGTGTTCCCACTGGGCCCAGTGGCCACAGTTGTTGAACACGTGCAGGGAGGAATCCGGAATACCGGCCAGCAGGCGCAGGCCGGCATCCATCGGCACGAAGCGGTCGTTGCGGCCCCAGATGATCAGGCTGCGCGCGCGGATTTCGTGCAGGCGCGGGCCAAAGTCAGGGAACTGGCGAGGGTTGGCGGCAAGGCTGGCGACGAAGTTGTCCAGGTGATCGCGGCGGCTGAGCATGTTGTCCAGGCGGGTCTGGAACAGTGCCTCGGTCAGGTCGCTCGGGTCATAGACGAAGACGTTCATCATCTTCTTCAGGTTGTCGATGGTCGGTTCGCGGTACAGGCCGTTGAGCAGCTTGATGCCCTCGGTGGGCATTGGCACGAACGGGCTGGCGCCACCTGTACCGCCGCCCATCAACACCAGTTTGCCGACACGCTCGGGGTAGTTGAGGGCAAAGGCCACGGCGCTGTGGCCGCCCATGGAATTGCCCAGAATGTGCACCCGCTCAAGGCTCAGGACATCCAGCAAGCCTTTGAGCGCGGTGGCATTGAGGTCGGAACGTGAGCCACGGCAGACAATCGGGTCGCTCTTGCTCCAGCCCGGGCAGTCCATGAGCACCACGCGGTAACCGGCGACCAGCAACGGTTCGAGGTTGCGGTTGAAGTTGGCCCAGCCACTGGCACCTGGGCCGGAGCCGTGGAGCATGACCACGGTTTCGGCGCCGTCACCGAGGTCGTTGTAGTGCAGTTGCAGGTCAAGCTCGCCTTCACGGATACGGGCAAAACGGCTGCTTGCGGTTTCGCTGATGGGGGTAGCGGTCATGGCGTGAATCCTCCGGTCATCAAATTAGGGATTGGGCGCTGAGCGAGCCGAACCCGGCGATCCACTCAGGGATCGGCCGGTAGTAACGCGCGCTGGCCTGGTAGTCGCCGAACGCACTCAGCGCGGCGAAGGCGGCCACCCAGGTTTTAACCTCGTGGGTCGACTTGCCGGCCAGCGCCGACAGCTCGGCATTGGCCATGCCGTCGAGCTCGCCGAAACGGCGCTGCACCAGCAGGTCGAGGAAGTGGTTGTCCCAGGCGGGGTTGAGCGGGTGCAGGGTGTTCTGGTCGCGGACGAAGCCTTCGGCGGCGCAAATCACCCGCTGCTGGCGGGCCTGGCGCTCGTTGGCCGGCAGGTTGCGACCGCTGCCCATCAGGCGGTCGGCCATGCGCGCATCGACATGGGCCAGCTCCGGCACCGGCGGTTGGTGCGAAAGCCCGCCAGAGCCAAGAAACAGCACTCGCTTGCCGGTGCCACGGGCGAATCGGCCAATGGCTTCGCCCAGCAGACGGGCGCGGGCAAAGCCCGGCAGCGGCACGGCGACGCTGTTGATGAACACCGGGATCACCGGCTTGGCGTCGAGGCCACCGAGCAACAGCTCCAGCGGCTGGGCGAAGCCATGGTCGACCTGCATGCGGTACGACACGGCGGCGTCCACGCCCGCTTCGAGCACCGCGTCGGCGCAAGCTTCGGCGAGATCACGCGGCACATCGAATGGGCCAGCGGCGCTCTGGAAGTCGCCGATGGCGGTGGCCGACATGCCGATGCAGAACGACGGCATCACATCGTAGAAAAAACCGTTGTAGTGGTCTGGGGCGAACAGGACCACCAGCTCGGGGTCGAAGGCTTCGATGCGCGCCCGGGCGGCGGCGACCACTTCGTCCACTTCATCCAGCAACGCTTGCGGTGGGTCGACATAACCCACCAGCGGTGTGTGCGACAGGCAGTGCAGGTAGGCACTCATCTCAGGCCACCTTGGACGCCAGCGGCGCCTGCTGGTTGGCCTGCGGCTGGGCGGCAAGCGCCCTGAGCAGTGCGTCGCTGGCCTTGCCGATGGTCTGCGGGATGGCCACGGCACCGACGAAGCGGTCTGGCCGCAACACGGCGATGGACACGGGGTAACGGCCAAACCATTCCTTCAGGCGGCCGGTGCTGTCGCCCACGCGGATCACTCCGTCCGGCACTTCGCGGCCAGCCTTGAGCTGCACTTCAGGCAGCACCTGAATGAAACGTGCGCCCAACGCGCGCCACGCCTCGACCTGAGCAGCGCTCAAGCCCCACAGCGGGTCGTTGCCCCAGGCAATGAAGGCGAAGTGGCTGCCAATCACGTCGTCCAGCAGCTGGGTCTGGCCGGTTTCGGTAATCACCTTGGGCTGGATGAACATGCGCCCCACCGGCGAGGCCTTGACGCCTTCCTCGGCCACCAGAGCACCCTTGGCGTACTGCGGCATCGGCTTGAAGCGCATTTCGAGAAAGTAACGCTTGACCGCCGGCAGGTAGTTCAGCGCCCAGGACACACCGTCACGCAACGCGCCCTGCCAACGCTTGGGCGGTGCCAGCACATGGCCAGCTAGCACCGACAGGTCGATCATCGCCTTGGCATGGTCGCGGCGTTCCTGCTCGTAGGTGTCGAGCAGCGCCTCGCCGGCCAGCCCCTTGGCCACCAGGGCCAGTTTCCAACCCAGGTTGCTGGCATCGCGCATGCCGCTGTTGTAACCCTGGCCCTGCCACACCGGCATGATGTGCGCCGCATCGCCAGCCAACAGCACGCGCTTGACCCGGAACTGCCCGGCCAGGCGGGCGTTGTGGGTGTACACACGCTTGCGGATCAGCTCGACGCGGTCCGGGTCCGGCAGCACCTTGGCCAGCAGCTTGCGCATGTTCTCGGGCTTGCCCAGTTCCTCTTCGGTTTCGCCCGGCATCACCATGAACTCGAAGCGGCGTACGCCATGGGGCAGCGCGGCGGACACATAGGGGCGCACCGGGTCGCAGCACAGGTACACGTTGGGGGTGCCGAGCGGGTCGTTGGCGATGTCGATGACGATCCACTGGTTGGGCGCGGTCTTGCCTTCGAAGCTCACGCCCAGGGTGCGGCGAATCAGGCTGTTGCCGCCGTCGCACGCCACCAGGTAGCGCGCCCGCACGGTTTCTTCGCGGCCCTCGGCTGCGGTCATGCGCAGGCTTACGCCCTGCTCGTCCTGGCGGAACTCCACCACATCGCGGGAGAACAGCGTGCGCACATTGGCAAAGCGCGCCAGGCCCTTGTACAGCACGGCATCGACCTGGGGCTGGATGAACGCGTTGCGCCGCGACCAACCGAACTCGTCGGTCATCGGCTGGATGTCGGCGAAGCAGCGGCCCTTGGGGGTCAGAAAGCGCATGGCATGCCACGGCGTGGTGTGTGGCAGTACCTGTTCGACCAGGCCAATGGCCTGCACGGTGCGCAGCGATTCGTCATCGATGCCGATGGCGCGTGGGTAGTCGATCAGCTGGTCGAGCTTCTCGATCTGCAAGACCTGCACACCGGCCTGGCCCAGGTAATTGGCAATCGCAAGGCCTACCGGGCCGGCACCGATGACCACCACGTCTGCGGTGTAGTCGGCCTGAATGTGATCTGGATGTGGCGTGTTCATTGTTGTAATCCTCGACACGGCCCGACGGCGCCCGGGAAACCTGCAGGCAAGCCGATGCCGTCCTCGCGCAGGCAGGCGCAAGTCGGTGAATGGGCGTTTTGGCTGGTTCGGGGTCTAGCGGAGCGTCGCTACGCTTCGGGGTGAGAAGACGCAGGTACTGGGTAAGGACGGCAGGCAGGCATGGTGCATTTTGTGTTCCCCTGTCAGGGCATTTGTAGTTGTTGCGCCGAGTATAGGAATGGCGCCGATTGCCCTACAATGAAAAACCGCCGCACCGCGCACTATGTGCACATCATTGTTTTATAAAGGTTTTTATGAACATTGACCGTGACTCCGATTACAAGACCGTGCGCGGCCTGACCCGTGGCCTGGCGCTGCTCAATGCCCTGAACCGCCTGGACGGCGGCGCCAGCCCCACTCGCCTGGCAGAACTTACAGGGCTGCATCGCACCACCGTGCGTCGGCTGCTGGAAACGCTGCAGGAGGAAGGCTACGTAAGGCGCAGCGACTCCGACGACAGCTTCCGCCTGACCCTCAAGGTGCGCGAGCTGAGCGAAGGGTTCCGCGACGAGCAGTGGATCAGCGCCACCGCCGCGCCATTGCTGGCCGAGCTGTTGCAGGAAGTGGTGTGGCCGACCGATATCAGCACATTCGATGTCGATGCCATGGTGGTGCGCGAAACCACCCACCGCTTCAGCCGCCTGTCGTTCCACCGCTCCATGGTCGGGCGCCGCCTGCCGTTGCTGGAAACGGCCACCGGGCTGGCTTACCTGGCATTTTGCGCCGATGCCGAGCGTGAGCAGGTAATTGCCCTGCTAGCCAGCCGTGAGGGGCCCGAGTACCGCCTGGCACGGGACCCGGTGACGCTCGACAACCTGCTGCGCAAAGTGCGCCACAGGGGTTATGCGGAGAATTTCATGGGCTGGAACCAGGAAGAGAAGACAGCATCCATCGCCGTGCCGTTGCACGCGGGCGAGCGCCTGCTGGGGTGCTTGAACCTGGTCTATGTGGGCAAAGCGATGAGCATCGAGCAGGCCGCGCAGAAGTACTTGCCGGCGTTGCAGCGCTTCGCCGGGAAGATCGATGAACTGTTGGGGGTCGACGCTTGAGAGGATGCCCTGGCAGGTCTGGCCTCTTCGCGGGTAAACCCGCTCCCACAGGTGCTGCGTTGCCATTGAAGGTAGCGAGATACCTGTAAGGGCGGGTTTGCCCGCGAAGCGGCCGGTACTGCCTCAGCGCTTCATGCAGTTGTCGATGTTCCAGCCGTACAACCACTGCACCGCATCATAGAACTGCTCCTGGCCACGCCCTTCCCACAGCTGGTTGCGCACCAGGCGTTCAACCCCTTTGGCATGGTACAGACGACCCATCTCGCGGGCCGACCACAGCACCCGCGCGGTGCGTGGTATGCGAATCGACTCGTAGAGGCGGAACGCTGCCTGCAGGTCATGCTCACAGGCCTTCACTGCCTGCCCCAGCACCACAGCATCTTCCAACGCCATACAGGCACCCTGGGCCAGGTACTGGGTCATCGGGTGGGCAGCATCGCCAAGCAGCGTTGCCCGCCCTTCTCCCCAGTGCTCCACCGGGTCACGGTCGGCCGTGGCCCAGCGGCGCCAGGAGGTTGGCCGATCGAGCATCTGCCGTGGGCGCTCGTGGATGCCTTCGAAGTACGACAGCACTTCCTCCTTGCTGCCTTCGGTCACGCCCCACTGCTCTTCGTTGCGGCTGTGGAAGGTCACCACCAGGTTGTACTGCTTGCCACCGCGCAGCGGGTAGTGCACCAGGTGGCAACGCGGGCCGGCCCACAGCATAGGCGCATTGACGCGCAGGTCTTCGGGCATGTTTTCGGCATCCACCACCGCGCGGTACACCACATGCCCGGTCACCCGCGCCGCGTCACCGATCATGCGCTCGCGGACTACCGACTTGACCCCGTCGCAGCCAATCACCGCATCGGCCTGGTACTGGTTGCCCTTGCTGTCGGTCAGCGTCACACCCTGGTCATCCATTTCCATGCTGGCGATATGGGTGGAGGTCTGGAAGCGGATCAACGGGTTCTGCTGAACTGCCTCGAGAATCGACAGGTGGATGTCGGCACGGTGAATCACCCCATAGGGGTTGCCAAAGCGCTGACGGAAACGCTCGCCAACTTCGATCCGCGCCACTTCATGGGCGTCGATGGCGTCCATCATGATCAGGTGGTCGGTGAACACCGAACGGTTGCGCGCTGCTTCACCGACGCCCAGCGCATCGAGCGCCGCATAGGCGTTCGGGCCAAGCTGGATGCCGGCGCCGATCTCGCCGATATGGTCGGCCTGTTCCAGCAGCAGCACCTGGATGCCTTGGGCAGTCAGGGCCTGGGCGGCTGCAAGGCCGCCAATGCCACCACCGACGATGATGATTTTTTGTTGTTGGGCAGTCATGGTCTGGATCTCCGTGCAGGTACGGGGGCCTGCGTTTCTTATTGAATGAAATCGGGTTGGCGGCCTGGGGCGGCGCGCTGGAAAGCGGGTTGCGACTGGCAGTGGTCGTACACCGCCATGACCCTCGGATACGCCGTCAGGTCGCAGCCCATGCGTTCGGCATTGGCCACCTGAGGCACCAGGCAGCAGTCGGCAAGCGTTGGCGTGTCGCCGAAGCAATACGGGCCGTAGCGATGACGCTGCAGCAGGGCTTCCAGCGCCGCCAGGCCTTCGGCGACCCAGTGCGCGTACCAACGGTCTTTTTCCTCGGCGCTGACTTCCAGCACCCGCTGCAGGTAACCGAGCACGCGCACGTTGTTCAGCGGGTGAATATCGCAGGCGATCAACTGGGCCACTTCCAGCACCCGCGCCCGCAGCAGCGGCTCGCTGGGCAGCAGCGGAGCCTGGGGGTACAGGCCGTCCAGGTAATCGATGATGGCCAGCGACTGGGTCAGGCTGATGCCATCGTCACGCACCAGCACCGGCACGCCGCCAATCGGGCTGAGTTCACGGTGCTGGGGCTGGCGCTGCTCGCCGGCGCGCAGGTTGACGCCGTGGTAGTCCACCTCCAGGCCCTTGAGCGCCAGGGCGATACGCACCCGGTACGAGGTGGAACTGTTGAAGAAACTGTAGAGCTGCATGGCGGATTTCCTGCTCGATCAGAGCGTGATGTGGGTGTTGGCGGGCAGCGCGCTGGCCTGCCGTGCACGTTTGAAGAAGATCGCTGCGGCGGCCAGCACGGCGGGCAGCATCAGCACAGCGAACAGCGCCTCGAAGGACAGCCCGGCATCCATCAGCAGTGCGCCGCCGAACGTGCCGCAGACCGAACCAATGCGCCCTACCCCATGGGCCCAGCTCACGCCCGTGGCGCGGCTGCTGGTGGGGTAGTACGCCGCGGCCAGGGCATTGGCGCCGACTTGCGAGCCACTGATGCAAAAGCCCATGCCGGCCACGCTCAGCCCCAGCCACAGGTAGTCGCCGTGGCTCTGGCCGATGGCGTACAGGCAGGCCGCGCCACCCAGCAAGGCCAGTACCAGCACCCGGTGCGGTTCGAAGCGATCCATGGCCGCCCCCAGGCACAGGGCGCCGACGGTGCCGCCGATCTGGAACAGTGCGCTGATCAGCGCTGCCTGGCTCAAGCTCAGCCCGGTGTCCTTGACCAGCAGCGGCAGCCAGTTGGTCATGCCGTAGATGATCAGCAGGCTCATGAAGAACGCCAGCCACAGTGCCAGGGTGCCGCGACGCAGGGGCGCGGAAAGAATCTGCCGTACAGGCGAGTGCCCCTCGACCGTCTCTTCGAGACGCAGCCCCTGGCAGCCTGCCGGCAAGCTGCCAATGCGTTGCAGGGTCGCCAGCGCACGCGGATCACGCGGGTCGCGCCGCGCCCAGAAGCGCACCGACTCGGGCAGCAACAGCATCAGCACCGGCAACAACACCAACGGCAGCAACCCGCCCAGCAGCAACACGCTGCGCCAGCCGAACAACGGCAGTAACTGCGCCGCCACCACACCGCCCAAGGCCGAGCCCAGGGTGAAACCGCAGAACATGCCGGTGACCATCAGCGAGCGGCGACGTTGCGGGCAGTATTCGGACGTCAGGGTGATGGCGTTGGGCATCGCACCACCCAGGCCCAGGCCGGTCAGCAAGCGCAACAGGGCGAGGCTGTGCAGGTCCTGGGCGAATGCGGCGGCCAGGCTGAAAGTGCCGAAACAGGCAACCGACAGCAGCAGCACACGCTTGCGACCAAAGCGGTCGGCCAAGGGGCCTGCCATGAACGCGCCGAGCATCAGGCCGATCAGTGCCGCCCCCAGCACCGGGGCGAGGTCGGCGGCGCCGATCTGCCAGCTCTCACGCAAGGCCGGGGCGATGAAACCGATGGCAGCGGTGTCCAGGCCGTCGATGGCCGTGACCAGAAAACACAACAGCAGGATGCGCCACTGGAAGGCACTGACTGGCTGGCTGTCGATGAAAGCTTGTACATCCACTGTGTTGTTTTTGTCGGTGGAAGACATGGGCGAAACCTCCGGACCGGCGCACAGGCGCAGGCCTCGTGTAAAACCGGGAGCAAGGGCCGGATGCGCCGGCCCTGGCCAATCAGATGACGCGCACGCGAATCTCGCCCAGGCCATCGACGCCGCCAACCATCAGCTCGCCGGCCACCACCGGGCCGACCCCTTCGGGCGTGCCGGTCATGATCAGGTCACCTGGCTGCAACTCGAAGAAGCGCGACAGGTAGGCGATGGTTTCCGGCACCGACCAGATCAGCTTGTCGATGTCGCTGCGCTGACGGTCCTGGCCTTCGACCTGCAGCCAGATACCGGCCTGCGCGGGGTGGCCGACCTGGCTGGCCGGGTACAGCGGGGCAATTGGCGCGGAAGCGTCGAACGCCTTGCCGATTTCCCATGGGCGGCCCATCTCGCGCATCTTCATCTGCAGGTCGCGGCGGGTCATGTCCAGGCCGACGGCATAACCGAAGACGTGCTCGTTGGCCTGTTCCAGAGGAATGTCACGGCCGCCCTTGCCGATAGCGGCAACCAGTTCGATCTCGTAGTGGTAGTTGCTGGTCTCGGCCGGGTACGGCAGCTCCAGGGTCTGGCCGTCGCCCACCGCGACCACTGCATCGGCCGGTTTGCAGAAGAAGAACGGCGGCTCGCGGTCAGGGTCGAAGCCCATCTCACGGGCATGGGCGGCGTAGTTGCGGCCCACGCAGTACACGCGGCGGACAGGGAATTGCTGGTCGCTACCGGCAATCGGCAGGCAAGTGGTGGCGGCAGGTTCGAACAGGTAAGTCATGGCAGGGGTTCCTTGGATCAATGGTTTTCGCGGGCTTCACGCAGCAGCCCCAGGGCTTGCTGGACGGGCCGGTCGGAATAGCTGAACAGCACGCACTCGTCGTCGGCTTGCAGGCTCAACCCAGCCCAGCTCGGCACCACGAAGGTGTCCTTGGGCTCGAAATGGAAGGTTTGCCCACCGATGATGGCGCGGCCCCGCCCTTCGACCACCGAGTACACGGTGGCGTCGGTGCAGCGGGCGGTCTTGCCGACGAAGCCGCGCGGCAGCAGTTGCATGCAGGTGCCGATGGTTGGCATCGCCCAGCCGCCAGTGGCCGGGTTGACGTAGCGCAGCTTCACGCCATCCCAGGCATCCACTTCGCCGTGGCGCTCCAGGGTTGCCAGCGCTTCGCGGGTGCGCTCGTAGGGGTAGCTGAAGATCGGCGACGTGGCGTCATGCACTTCATGGCGCAGCGGCAGCATGTTGGCGCCGTAACGGGCCAGGCTGTTGCCTTCCGGGCGGCTGACCGGCTGTACCGCTTCGGGGTAGTTCTCGGCAAAGCCTGCGCCGTAGAAACGCACGGTGGGAATGTCCAGCCCGTCGAGCCAGATCACCGGCTCGCCTCCTTCGGCTTCGCTCGGGTTGCCATGGTCGTGCCAAGTCCAGGACGGGGTGATGATGAAGTCGCCCGGCTGCATGGTGGTGCGCTCGCCGTCCACCGCGGTGTAGGCGCCGCGGCCATCGACGACGAAACGCAGGGCAGACTGGCTGTGGCGATGGCTGGGGGCGATCTCGCCCGGCAGAATCAGCTGCAGGCCGGCGTACAGGCTCGGGGTGATCGAGGCTTGGCCACGGATGCCAGGGTTCTCCAGCACCAGCACGCGGCGCACGGCCTCTTCGGCGCTGATCAGCTGACCGGCTTCCATCAGGTACGGCCGCACTTCGCTGAAGCGCCAGAGCGCGGGCACGCACTCGGTGGTGGGCTTGGCCGGCACCAGGTTGTGCAGTTGCTCCCACAGCGGGAACAGCGCCTGGTTGTCGATCCGTTGATAGAAGTCGGCGCGGGCCTTGCCGATGTTGTCGTTGTTATTCATCGCTTCACCTGTGGTGGGCTGTGAAAGGGGTGGCGGTGGCAGCCCCCGTTGTCCACTCGATTAAACGCCCACAAGCCATACAGAAAAAATGATATTTTCTTATGCACTCATACCTGAAAGATGATGGGAGACCCCGCCATGCACTGGACCCGCCGCCTGCGCCCGCGCCACTTGCAACTGCTGGTGATGCTGGCCGAAACCGGTAACCTCAGTGACACCGCACGGCTGGCCTACACCACCCAGCCGGGGCTGTCGAAATTCCTCAAGGACCTCGAAGAAGACGCCGGCGCCCTGCTGTTCGAACGCCATGCCCGCGGCCTGCGTCCGACCGCCGAAGGCACCCTGCTGATCAACCACGCGCGGCGCATCCTCAGCGAAATGGAGCGCGCACAGGGCAGCCTCGACGCCCTGCGCGAAGGCAACACGCCCAATGTGGCCATCGGCACCTCACCCGCTTCGGCGCCCAGCCTGGTGCCCGATGCCATCCTGTATTACCTGGAGCAGCACCCCAAAGCGCAGATTTCCCTGCAGGAAAGCACCATGAACGTGCTGCTCGAACGCCTGCGGCTGGGCCAGCTGGATGTGGTGGTCGGGCGCGTCGACAACTACCAGCCGAGCCAGGCCCTGAACAGCGAGATGCTGTTTCGCGAACCGATGCAGGTGGTGGCCCGGCCCGACCACCCCTTGGCCCAACGCAGCGGCCTTGGCTGGGACGACCTGTACCAGTACGACTGGGTGTTGTGGCCGCCGGCGACACCCATCCGCAACCGCCTGGACACCGCCTTGAGCAACGCCGGGCGCAAGCCGCTGCCCTGCCGGATCGAGTCGTCATCGCTGATGGCCAACCTGTGGCTGATGCAGAACAGCGACATGCTGTCGGTGGCCTCCGGGCGGGTGGCCGAGCACTTCCACGGGCGCGGCTTGCTGCGGCGGCTGGACTTCGAGCTGGAGGCGGAAGGCTCTATCGGCATGTGCTGGCGGGACGAGCCGCATATCGAAGGGGCGGTGCTGGACCTGCTGGAGAGCCTGCGCAAGGCGGCGCGCGAGCCGATTCGCAAACCCTGACAGGCTTGCTTTTACCGCTCCACGGGCATAGGTTTCAGGGGGTTTTATTTTTTGGGCTTGCCACACATTTTTTGGCGCTTGGCAGATCGAGCGCCGCCCGCGCGGCGCATCGCGAGCAAGGCTCGCTCCTACGTTTGTTTCAGGCCAATTGTTCCTGTGAGATTTTCGCGCGACCGTTCTTTGCGCATGGCGCGATATCGCGTCGTCAACACAAGGCGGTCGCGCGCGCCTGCCACAGGCGTTACTGGCCGTAAACAAACGTAGGAGCGAGCCTTGCTCGCGATGCGCCGCGCGGGCGGCGCTCGATTTACGCACCACCTCAAAGCCCAAGTCAGGCCTCTTCCCCAGCATTCCGGGAAGGGGTTTTCATTTTCCGTGCCCAGGAGCACCTCCATGTACACCGGCATCGTCCAGGCCGTTCGCCCTCTGCTTGATGTGACCAGCTACCCGGGCCACAACCAGTTCACCATCGACCTCACCCCCGAGTTGCTCGACGAACTCAAGATCGGCGCCAGCGTCAGCGTCGAAGGCACCTGCCTGTCAGTCACTGAAATCAACGGCAGCCAGGTGAAGTTCGACGCCATGACCGCCACCCTCGAACGCACCAACCTGCGCTACTTCAGGGCCGGCCAGGGCGTGAACATCGAACGTTCGGCGAAGATGAACGCCGAAATCGGCGGCCACCTGATGGCTGGCCACATCGCCAGCACCGCCGAGATCGTCGAGCTGTCGATCAAGGAAACCGGCGCCTTCATCAAGTTCCGCATGCCGCCGGAGTGGGCCAAATACGTGTTCCCTCGTGGGTTCCTCGGCGTCAACGGCTGCAGCCTGACGGTCGCCGATGTCGAAGACACGGTCATCACCATCAACCTGATCCCCGAAACCCTGCGCCAGACCACCTTCGCCACCTACAAGGCCGGTGACCTGATCAACATCGAGGTGGACCACCAGACCATGGTGCTGGTCGATGTGGTCGAACGCACCTTGAAGGGCACCCTGGCCCGCGAAAAACTGCTGCCCTGAGCCACTGACATGTTGCCCAATGCCCTGCCCTCGCGCAGTGCCAGGCGGCTGAGGCTGCAGATATTGCGTGGCCGGGTCGGCCTGGGCCTGGTCGCCGGCCTGTCGGTACTGGCGGGCATGACCGATGCCATCGGCTTGTTGGCGCTGGGTGATTTCGTCTCGTTCATGAGCGGCAACACCACCCGCCTGGCCGTGGCTATCAGCCAGGCGGACCTGGCCATGGTGCTACGCCTGAGCGGCGCCATTCTCAGCTTTGTGCTCGGCAATGCCCTGGGGATCGTGCTGGCCCGTGGTTTCAGGCAACGTGCCTGGCCTGTGCTGGTGGTGGTCGCCGCCTTGCTTGCCCTGGCGGCAGCCTGGGTCGGGGCTACGACCTGGCCGCCACTGATCGCGGCGATCCTGGCCATGGGCATGATCAATGCGGTGGTCGAACAGGTGAATGGCCTGCCGATCGGCCTGACTTACGTGACCGGCGCGCTGTCGCGTTTCGGTCGCGGCCTGGGGCGCTGGTTGCTGGGTGAACGGCGCAACGGCTGGCGGGTGCAGCTGGTGCCGTGGAGCGGGATGCTGCTGGGCGCCGCGCTGGGCGGTTGGTTGCAACATCACCTGGGCCTGCAGGCACTGGCGGGCAGTTGTGCCCTGGCCTGCCTGCTGGCCCTGGTGACGCGGTTCATTCCGCGCTCATGGCAACGGGGCTACATGCCCCGCTGAGCCGTTGGCGGGTGGCGAACCTCAGATGCCTTCGCGGGCCAGGTCCATGGCGAAGTAGGTGAGGATCAGGTCGGCACCGGCACGCTTGATGGCGCCAATGCTTTCGCGCACCACACGCCCTTCATCGATGGCACCGGCCAGGCCGCCGAACTTGATCATCGCGTACTCGCCGCTGACCTGGTAGGCCGCCAGCGGCAGGCGCGAGGCCGCGCGAATGTCGGCGATCACGTCCAGATAGGCACCGGCCGGCTTGACCATCAGCACGTCAGCGCCTTCCTGCTCGTCGAGCAACGATTCGCGCACGGCTTCGCGGCGGTTCATCGGGTTCATCTGGTAGCTCTTGCGGTCGCCCTTGAGCGCGGTGCCACCGGCTTCACGGAACGGGCCGTAAAGCGACGAGGCGAACTTGGTCGAGTAGGCCATGATGGCGGTGTCATGGAAGCCTGCGCCATCGAGCGCGCTGCGAATCGCCTGGACCTGGCCGTCCATTGCAGCCGAAGGTGCAATGAAGTCGGCGCCTGCCGCAGCGGCAATCACCGCCTGTTTGCCAAGGTTGACCAGGGTGGCGTCGTTGTCCACGCCGTGGTTGTGCAGCACGCCGCAGTGGCCGTGGCTGGTGTATTCACAGAAGCAGGTGTCGGACATGACCACCATTTCCGGCACGGTGTCCTTGCAGATGCGGGCCATGCGTGCGACCAGGCCGTTCTCGTTCCAGGTGTCGCTGCCGGTTTCGTCCAGGTGGTGGGAGACGCCGAAGGTCATCACCGACTTGATACCGGCACGGGCGTAACGCTCGATTTCCTGGGCAAGCAGTTTTTCCGGGATGCGATTGACGCCAGGCATGCTGGTTATCGGGACGAAATCATCGATGCCTTCCTCGACGAAGATCGGCAGGATCAGGTCTTCGAGGCGGAACTCCGTCTCCTGGAACAGGGTACGCAGGGACTCGTTCTGGCGCAGGCGACGAGGGCGAACGGCGGGAAAACGGTTGGACATGGAAGCTCCGGGGAATTTGACGACCTACACCATAAGCCTGTCGTGCGTGACTGAAAAGCCGAAATGACGAGATTGTCTCTTGCGTGCCGGGCAATAACGATTAATCAGGGCTGGCCTGGGCGCGACAAAACGTCACCCGGCAGAAAAGGCCTGTTCACGCCTCATTAAATAGTTATAAGATAACGTTTCACTTGATAATAATTCCTGCCTGCGATAACCCATGACAAGCGCCTCCGCCACCCCCGCCCTGCTCACCCAGCGCCTGCACAGCATCGATGCCCTGCGCGGCCTGGTGATCGTGTTCATGTTGCTGGATCACGTCCGCGAAACCTTCTTCCTGCACCGCCAGGTCAGCGACCCGATGAGCATCGACACCACCGAGCCGTCGCTGTTCGTCAGCCGCACGCTGGCGCACCTGTGTGCGCCCGTGTTCGTGCTGCTTACTGGCCTTTCGGCCTGGCTTTACGGTGAAAAGCACCAGGGCCGCAGTGATGTGTCGGCGTTCCTGTTCAAGCGCGGTCTGTTCCTGGTGGCGCTGGAGTTCACCCTGGTGAACTTCGCCTGGACCTTCCAGTTCCCGCCCACCGTGATCTACCTGCAGGTGATCTGGGCCATCGGCGTCAGCATGATTGCGCTGTCGCTGTTGGTGTGGCTGCCACGCCCTGCCCTGCTTGCCCTGGGTGCGGCCCTGGTGGCCGGCCACAACTTGCTCGATGGCCTGCACTTTGGCCCGGAGTCGGCCCTGCATGTGCCGTGGGCCATCCTGCATGACCGTGGCTGGCTTGAGTTCTCCGACAGCCTGCGCCTGCGCACGTCGTACCCGGTGCTGCCATGGATCGGGGTGATCGCCCTGGGCTATGGCATCGGCCCATGGTTCGCCCGCGCCAGCGAGGCTGGGCAACGCCAGCACCGCCTGTTGATGACCGGCGTGTTCGTCCTGCTGGGCTTTGTCGTGCTGCGCATGCTCAACGGTTACGGCGAGGCGCCCTGGAGCGGCTATCCGACCCTGAGCCAAACCTTGATGAGCTTCTTCAACATCACCAAGTACCCGCCTTCGCTGCTGTTCCTGGCGCTGACCCTAGGCTGCGGCCTGCTGCTATTGCGCACCTTCGAACGCGCCGGCCAAGCGCGCTGGATTACTGCCCTGGCCGTGTTCGGCGCAGCCCCCATGTTCTTCTACCTGTTGCATCTATATGTGCTGAAGCTGCTGTACCTGGCCTGCGTTGCCCTGTTCGGCTTGAACCATGGCGACTATTTCGGCTTCGACGGCATTGGTGCAGTGTGGCTGGTGGCCGTGCTGCTGGCGGTGGCGCTGTACCTGCCGGTGCGTGCGTTCGGCCGGCTGAAGGCGCGCCGCCGAGACATCAGCTGGCTTAAGTACTTCTGAAATGACGTTTTCACCCGGCGGCCGAATGGTCTACCATGCGGCCCGCCGGTTTCCACCACGGAATTAATAGGGAATCCCGGGCCTGTCTGCACAGGCCAAACGGAACTGCCCCCGCAACTGTAGGTGCCGAGCCCGCTCCAACCACGCCACTGGGTCTGCCGACCCGGGAAGGCCGGAGCTGGGCCAGGACGCACCAGTCAGGAGACCTGCCGGCCCACCGGCGGGGTGTCCGGGATGGCCATCTCCACCCGTTTCAGGGTGCTGCCCCGCGCCGTGCGCAAGGGGCTTGGCGATGCCTGTCCGTGCGTTCATGCCGTGAACCGACCGATAGGAGATCGCCCGACCATGCTGCTGCGCTTCGCCATCCTGTTCGCAGGCCTGAGCCTTACTGGCCTGGCCCAGGCCGCCACCCACTACCCGCTCACCATCGACAACTGTGGCATGCCGCAGACCTTCACCCAGGCCCCCGAGCGCGCCGTCACCATCGGCCAGGCGGGTACCGAGATTCTCTATGCCCTGGGGTTGGGTGACAAAGTGGCCGGGACTTCGCTGTGGTTCAACAACGTGCTGCCCGAGTACAAGGCGGTGAACGACAAGGTCGAGCGCCTGGCCGACAATGAGCCCAGCTTCGAAGCGGTGGTAGGCAAGCGCCCGCAACTGGTGGCGGTGCAGTTCGAATGGATGGTTGGCGCCCAGGGCGTCGTGGGCACCCGCGAGCAGTTCGCTGAGCTGCAGATTCCCACCTACCTGCTGCCTTCGGACTGCGAAGGCAAGGACAACCTGGTCGGCGCCGACGGTACCCGCCTGCAGGCGTTCCAGGTCCAGAGCATCTACAAGAGCGTCAGCCAGCTGGCCGAAATCTTCGACGTGCAGGACCGTGGTGCTGCATTGAACGCCGACCTCAAGGCACGCCTGGACAGCGCCAGGCAACAACTTGCTGGCAAGGACCTGTCCAACACCAACGCGCTGTTCTGGTTCTCCAGCGCCGACCTTCAGATTGACCCTTACGTGGCCGGTCGCCAGGGTGTGGCCGACTTCATGCTACGCACCCTCGGCGTGCGCAATGTGGTCGAGTCCAACGAGGAATGGCCAACCCTGGGCTGGGAGACCCTGGCCAAGGCCAACCCGACCTGGCTGATCATCGCCCGCATGGACCGCCGCCGCTTCCCGGCCGACGACTACCAGAAAAAACTCGACTTCCTGCACAGCGACCCGGTGACCCGCAACATGGACGCGGTGAAGAACAACCGCATCATCATCCTCGACGCCGATGCCATGCAGGCCGGCATTCGCCTGTTCCGGGGCCTGCAGACTTTGTCCGCAGCCTTCGCCAGCGGTAAAGCAGCACAGTGATGAAGCGTTTGTTGCCCTTGAGCATCGTGGCTCTGGCCGCCCTGCTTGCCGCCCTTCTGGCGGGTACCGCCATCGGTGAAGCCAATCTGTCCCCCCGTGTGGTTTATCAGGTGCTGGCCAACCACTTGTGGCAAGCCGGTTACCCGGTCGACCCAATCGATGCTGGCATCGTCTGGAACTACCGCCTCACTCGCACCCTGGTGGCGGCCGCCTGTGGCGCCGGGCTGGCGACCTGTGGGGTGATTCTGCAGGCATTGCTGCGCAACCCACTGGCCGAGCCGTACCTGCTTGGGCTGTCGGCGGGTGCCTCGACCGGCGCGGTGCTGGTGGGGCTGCTGGGCCTTGGCGGCATGGCGCTGAGCATGTCGGCGGGGGCCTTCCTGGGTGCGCTCGCCGCCTTCGCGCTGGTGCTGGTGCTGGCCCGCGCCAGCGGCCCCAGTGGCAACAACGCCCAGGTGATTCTGGCGGGCATTGCCGGTTCGCAGCTGTTCAATGCCCTTACCGCCTTCCTGATTACCAAGTCAGCCACCGCCGAGCAGGCACGCGGCATCCTGTTCTGGCTGCTGGGCAACCTCAGTGGCGTGCGCTGGCCATCGGTATGGCTGGCGGTGCCGGTGGCGCTGTTCGGACTGGTGGTATGCCTGTGGCACCGGCGTACGCTGGACGCCTTCACCTTCGGCGTCGACTCGGCGGCGTCACTGGGCATCGCGGTGCGTCGCACGCAGTTGCTGCTGATCAGCTGCGCCGCATTGGTGACAGCGGTGATGGTGTCCATCGTCGGTGCCATCGGTTTCGTCGGGCTGGTGATTCCCCACGCCCTGCGCTTGCTGCTCGGCCCCGGCCATAGCCAACTGCTGCCAGCCAGCGCCCTGGGCGGCGCGCTGTTTCTGATTGCCGCCGATGTGCTTTCGCGCACGTTGATCCCTGGCCAGGTGATTCCAGTGGGCGTGGTCACCGCACTGATCGGCGCGCCCGTGTTCGCCCTGATTCTGGTCAGCCGACGGGGGCGCCCATGACCCTCATGAGCCAACTGCAAATCTCGCCCCTCGCCTGCCAGGGGCTGGAGCTTCGACTTGCGGGCAACCGCGTGCTGAGCGAGATAAACCTGACGCTGGTCAGCGGCGAAACGCTGGGTATCGTCGGCCCCAATGGCTCCGGCAAGTCGTCTTTGCTCAAGGTGCTGGCCGGGCTGCGCGCACCGGCCAGCGGCAGTGTCCACTTGCTCGGCGAACCCCTGGCCCGTCTTCCGCGGCGGCGTATCGCCCAGGCCCTGGCGCTGGTCGAACAGCAGGCCGACACCCTCGACGCCATCAGCGTGTTCGACGCCGTGGCCCTGGGGCGCACCCCCTGGTTGTCGGCCCTGGCCCCGTTCTCCGGCACCGACCGGGCCATCGTCGAACAGGCCCTGGCCGACCTCGACGCCGAACACCTGCGCACGCGCATCTGGGGTTCGCTGTCCGGTGGCGAGCGCCAGCGGGTGCACATCGCCCGCGCCCTGGCCCAACGCCCACAGGTACTGCTGCTCGACGAGCCGACCAACCACCTGGATATCCAGCACCAACTGAGCTTGCTGCGCCAGGTTCAGGCCCTGCCGATCACCACCCTGATCGCCCTGCACGACCTTAACCAGGCACTCACCTGCGACCGTGTCGCCGTGCTGGATAAAGGCCGCCTGGTCGCCCTCGGCAAACCGCTGGACGTGCTGACCCCGGAGCGCCTGCTGACCACCTTCGGTGTACAGGCCCATTACCTCACCGACCCCTTCGACGGCGCGCGCATCCTGCGTTTGCGCGCCCCCTGAACCAGGAAGTTCCTACCATGCCGTTGCGCCCTCTCACCCTGCTGCTCGCCAGCGCCCAACACCGCTTTGCGGCGCAGATGCACAAGCCGGAGGCCACACGATGAACCGCCTCCTGCTGGCCCCGCTAGTGCTGGGCCTTGCCCCCTTCGCGGTGGCCGATTCCGCGCAGTCGCAGAGCAACGGGTTCATCGAGGACAGCACCTGGAACCTGCTCAACCGCACGGTCTACGATCAACGCGACTACAAGCATGGCGGCCGCAACGGCAGCGCCCGCAATGCCTACAAACCTCGCGACGAGCGCAACGGGCTTGCCGAGGAATGGGCCTACGGACTGATGGGCACGTTCACCTCCGGCTTTAGCCAAGGCCTGGTCGGCGTGGGTGTCGATGCGCACGCCTATCTTGGTGTGCAACTGGACAGTGGCGGTGGACGCGCCGGCAAGGCACGCCTGCTTGGCGTGGACAACGATGGCCACCCGAAAAACGAGTACAGCCGGGGGGGCGCTGCGCTCAAGCTGCGCGTTTCCAACACGGTGCTGTCCTATGGCGAACAGCGGGTGAAGACCCCAGTGTTCAGCTCTTCCGACAGCCGCTTGCTGCCTGAAACAGCCACTGGCTTCTTCCTCACCAGCAACGAATTCGCCACGCTCAAGCTGGTGGCTGGCCATTTCAACGAGAGCACCGACCGCAACGCGTCGAGCCACGACCAGGGCTTCGTGGTCAACTACTCCAATGCTCGCCAGGGCAACAGCTTCGACCTCGCCGGCGTGGTGTGGAACCCTGGCACCGCGTTCAGCGGTAGCTTGTACACCTCACGTTATGAAGACACTTGGAACCAGCACTATCTGGGCAGCACCCTCACCCAGGCCCTGGACGACCGCCGCAGCCTGAGCCTGGACCTCAACCTGTATCGCACCACCGACACCGGCAAGGCGCTGTCCGGGCACATCGACAACACCACCTGGAGCCTGGTCTCGCGCTACAGCCAGGGCCCGCACAGTTTCAGCCTGGGCTGGCAACAGGTAGACGGCAACACGCCGTTCGACTACGTCACCCGTGGGGCGATTTTCATTGCCAACGCGGTGCAGATGTCCGACTTCAATGCCCCCAACGAAAAGTCATGGCAGGCGCGGTACGACCTGAACATGGGCGCTTACGGGGTGCCTGGCTTGAACCTGACGGCGCTGTACGTGCGCGGGTTCGATATCGACGGGTCGCATGTGGACCCCAATGGCGGGTATGCCTACCTGGGCTACGGCAAAGGTGGCAAGCACTGGGAGCGAGACCTGGAAGCGCGGTATGTGGTGCAGAGTGGCAAGGCCAAGGGCACTGCGTTTTCCCTGCGGCATAACGTGCATCGGGGCAACACGGCCCAGGCGGAATTGGATGGGGACCAGATACGGTTGGCGGTGGAGTGGCCGTTGGCGGGTGGGTTCTGATCCTGCCTCGATGGCGGGGCCAAACGGCGCCCACCACCTTTCAGCTAACGGCCTATAGACCCCAGGTAGCCCTCTCCTGCGGGCTCATCGATGCCACGACATCGGCAAACGTCTTGTCGAACTCCGAACTGACATTGCCAAATGCCTTGTAATTCGTCAGCAGGTAGCGCTTTACCGTCTTCGGCCATTTTTTTTCCTGGTGCGCGGCGTTGATGATGCTTTTGGCATCCTGGCGTACCACCCCACGCCATGCGTCCACCAAGCTTTTCTCGAAATCTGCGAAGGTCCAGGCGTCCCTACGGTTTTCGAATTGATCCAGCAGATTGAGTTTGTAAAGGGCCATGTGTGCCATGGACGTTGCTCCCTCGTCTTGTTGATACGGGACGGGAAGGTAAGGAATGCAGCGCAGGATTGAAATGAACGTGATGGCCCTAACCAGGCAGCCTATGTAGGCGCTTTCCTAGGCACCTTGCCATTGCTGCATATGGGTGGTGTGCCACACAGGGTCATCCTCGACATCGACCACCGTGAAACCTTGCCGCTCCCAGAATGCGATCGCGCCGGGCAGGAAGGGATGGGTGTGCAGGTACAGGCATTCAACACCTGCGTTCATGGCCTGCTCGCGCAGAGCCGAGAACAAGGTTCGAGCCAGCCCATGCCGGCGATACTCGGGAAGCACGAACAGGCGTACCACCTCGACCACGCGAACGCCTTGGTAGTCGAGCTGGGGAAAGCGATGGTCGTACGGCAGGTAGCCAATGGCGGCGACTAGCCGGCCCCCGTCGCGGGCCACGAGAAAGTGCCCCGCGCCCTCCAGGTAGGTTTCAGCGAAGCGGGCAAGGTCGTTTGGCAAGGGCGCGTTGGCGAGCATGGGAAACAGCTCGCGGCGTGCGGCGTCGACGAAGGTGACGACTTCGGCGATGGCGTCGTGGCTGGGGGTGTGGAGGGTCCAATCTGGCATGGGCAGCAGGTGGCAATGGCTGGGGCGACCAGGGTTGTACTTGAGTGTGGCCAGCGGCACAAGGCTTGTCTGCGATGGGCCGTAATGCAGCCCCATCAGCTATCGTCGTCGACACTTGCTGTTTGCTGTTTGCTGTTTGCTGTTTGCTGTTTGCTGTTTGCTGTTTGCTGTTTGCTGTTTGCTGTTTGCTGTTTGCTGTTTGTTCTTTGCTCTGCTTTTGCTTCTAGGTGCGCGTTAGTTCAGACACAGCGAATTGCGACGTCAGGAGGCCGAGTGGAGGTTTTGCGGAGGGAGGTGACGGGCATGGATGCCCGTCAAGCGCTGCGGCCCAGGATGGGCCGTACAGCGCGGTCCTCCCGGGAGCAAGACCGTAGCGAGGGAACCCCGGAGCGGAGCGCAGGGGCCGGATGTAGGAGCCGACGGTTTTTGGTTCCTTTTTGCCACGACTGTCCGGTCCGTACAGCCACGACAAAAAGGGACCCGCTGTAAGAGCGGAAAGGTGATTAAGCGTCGCCTTGGCAAATGGATTTGCTTGCAAATTTAAAAACCAACTTCAAAACAAAAAACAAAAAACAAAAAAACACAAAAACACAATTGAGCGTTGGCATTTATACCGCGTGAATATCCATTTGCCATGGAGGCGCTTATTCACCTTTCCGCCCTTCCGGCGGGTTACTTAATGAGATGGTCACCCCGGCACCCTGCGAGGCGTACGCTTTCGCAGGGTGTTTTTACTTCGGAGACCGTCATCATGAGTACCGTGACCTTGATCGGCATCGACATCGGCAAACATACCTTCCATCTGCATGCCCAAGACAAGTTCGGCAAAGAGGTGTCGCGCAAAAAATGCTCAAGGCAGCAGATGATGCGGCTTCTCGCCAATCATCCCCCTTGCACGGTAGTGATGGAGGCCTGTGCCGGCTCGCACTATCTGGCCCGTCAACTCAAGGCGATGGGGCATGAGGCCAAACTGATCTCACCTCAGTTCGTTAAACCTTTCGTCAAGACCAACAAAAATGACTTCGTCGATGCGCAGGCCATCTGCGAAGCCGCTTCCCGGCCTTCCATGCGCTTTGTGACGCCCAAATCGCCTGACCAGCAAACACTTTCTGTTTCTCACAGGATGCGTGAGTCATTGATCCGCGATCGGACCAAGACGGTGAATCAGATGCATGGATTTCTGCTCGAGTTCGGCATCAGCCTACCGACAGGGCTGGCGGTGATAAAACGGCTCGCTTCAGTGCTTGAAGAGCACGACTTGCCTGTACGCCTCGTCGCATTGCTACAGCGCCTGCATGATCACTTCGCCTACCTGAGTGAGCAGATCAAGTTGTTGGACAAAGAGCTTGAGAGCCAGCTTGCTGACGATGATCTAGGTAGCCGTTTGCTGAGTATCCCGTGTGTCGGGCCGATCACCGCCAGCCTGCTGGCTGTAGAAATGGGAGACGCTCAGCAGTACGGCAGCAGCCGTGATTTTGCAGCCGCCGTAGGCTTGGTTCCCAGGCAATACAGCACTGGCGGTAGACCGGCTCTGCTGGGGATCAGCAAACGTGGCGACAAGAACCTTCGGCATTTGCTGGTGCTCTGCGCCCGGGTCTACATGCTTCGCCTGAAGTATCAGAAAGGCCCAATGGCCGACTGGGTACGTTCCCTGTCAGCGCGACGCCACTCCAACGTGGTGGCCTGCGCGTTGGCCAACAAACTGGCCCGCATCGCTTGGGCCATTGCTACTCGACACACGCAATATAGAACGGAGCCAGACGCTATGAACGTCTGACCCCGTTGTGCTGCACCGTGTTTCACCATCAGGTTTTGCGATAGCTGAACAACAGATGAAATAAACGGCCGGTCGGCCTAGCGATGATCCTGAACGACCAATTGGCTCTTGGAAGCCGCTTACTTTGTTAGGACCGCCAGGCGCGAACACTCATCGTGGCGCGGGATACCAGCCCAATAGACGCCGGATAGATTGAAGCAAGCCATCCATTTCATCCAATGAACAGTATTGCAAAAAACGGGGTGACCATAGATTGGTCGTGGTGTACGGACCGGACACATGGTGGACACGTGTGCGGAGACATGGTTGACAGATTATGAACCGTAATCCGGCTTGGTCACGTCGATTGTCCGCAGGAAATGATGGCAGAAGTAGACATTGAACAAGCCCCCGCCTTCAGCATTAGGACGTATAGCAATTTCATGCCCAGCCAGGCCTTTCGCAATACTGAAGTAACGTTTCTGGAAACGGAACCGGCTGTGATAGACCTTGGCCACTACATCGTCAGGCCCGTACTCAAACGCCTTCAACTGCTGCGGATAGGCCCAAGTACTGGTGCGGTATCGGTCTATAGGCACCTGGTATCCCAAGGCTTGATGAGGCCGTTGGAGGTTATAGATATCGCGCCATCGATCAAACGCAGCTTGAGCCTCCATCAGCGTGGAAAACTGGCGCCCATCGAGCACCTCAGCTTTGAGAGAACGATGGAAGCGCTCGAGCTTGCCATTGGTTTGAGGATGATAGGGACGACTGAAACTTATTCGGATCCCCAGTTGAATCAGCCAGATACTTAGCTCTGTGACCTCTCCAGGATTGCGCGGTGAGCCCCACGGTGCACCGTTATCGACGTTGATTCGCGCCGGCAAACCATAGTGCTGGAAGACTTCCACCATCTTCTCCTTGACCGTCGCACCCCGTTCGCTGTCACAGGCCTGTATGGCCAGGCTGAAGCGAGAATGGTCATCCAGCACGGTCAAAGGATGGCATCGGCCTTGTTGCGTCGGGAAATGTCCTTTGAAGTCCATCTGCCATAGATCATTAGGAGCATCATGCTCAAACCTCAGCATGGCCTCACGCGTCGTTTGAGCAGGCAGAATCAGGCCATGGCGGCGGAGGATATTGGTAACGGTGCTGGGCGCGACACGGTTGTGCAGCAGGTTACTGATCGTGCGTCCTCCCCATGCCGGATGTTCTTGCCGAAGCGCTATGACTTCTGCCTCCAAGGCGGCTTCAGTCAGTTTCGGACTATTGAAGGGGCGTCGGGACTTCTCCTGAAGGCCTGACCGGCCTTGAGCCTCATAGCGCTCGAGCCATTTGTAGGCGGTTTGAGGGCTGATACCGAATAGCCGGCACAGTTGGCGTTTGTTGCTGCCGGGTTGCCGCGCCAGGGCAATAAACTCTTCTTTCAGGCTCATGGCATCTCTCGTATTCCAGGGCATGATGGCAATCCGGCAAAGTGAGCTCGCCGGAAAGTGTCAACCATGTCCCCGTACACGTGTCCACCATGTGTCCGGTCTATACATCGTGGCCAAAGTAACCAAAACCGTCGGCTCCTACATCCGGCCCCTACGCTGCGCTCCGGGGTCCCCTCGCTCCGGTCTTGCTCCCGGGAGGACCGCGCTGTACGGCCCATCCTGGGCCGCAGCGCTTGACGGGCATCCATGCCCGTCACCTCCCTCCGCAAGACCTACACTCGGCCTCCTGAAGTCGCAATTTGCTGCGTCTGAACTATCGCGCGCTAGAAGCAAAAGCAGAGCGAGAGCGAGAGCGAGAGCGAGAGCGAGAGCGAGAGCGAGAGCGAGAGCGAGAGCGAGAGCGAGAGCGAGAGCGAGAGACGCCAGTTTCTGGTTGACCAGCGCTGACGCAACCACTCCAGATCTTCCGGCCGAAGCTATCGTCGCCGACACACCGACATCGTTATAATTCCCCCATACCCCGCGCCCAAGGCCAGTCCATGCCCCGCTTCCCCAAGCTCCTGCTGCCCCTGCTGTTCACCGCCGCCCTCGCCGCCTGCGACCAGAAGCCCAGCCGTAACGAGCAGATACTGGCCAACCTGCCCCTGCAGGAGGCCTACGAACACAACATCGACCGCATGGCATCGCTGCTCACCCGCACCCACCCACAACTGGCCGAAACCACCATCAGGGACGTACTGCGCAAGCACCTGACCGTCGAGGACCAACGCCAGGACCTGTACAAGCTCTACAGCGAAAAGAACTTCAGCGACGCCGAGTTCAGCACCATCGTCGAGGCCACCCGCGATCCGGCCAAGGCCAGGGCACTGGAAGAGACCGAGGAAGGCCAGCGACTGAGCAGCAAGCTGACCGCCTTGATGCGTGAGTCCGCCCGCGATGAAAAGGTTCAGGCATTGGCCAAGCAACGCATGCAGCAAGTGGAGGATGAACTGAGCGCGCTGGAAAAGGCCGGCTCCTGAAACACCGGCCCGCTATAGCCGTTCATACACATAACGAGTAAGGTTATTCCCTTTTCCGCGTCAGTGAGGTCAGGATTGCCACACGCCAAGCATGGACTGCGCCTGGACCTGCGCACGCTCATCCTCATCCTTTGTGCCCTCACCGCCCTGGTGATGCTGTGCACCAGCTATTTCGCCAGCTATCGGGTGCAACGCCAGTTGCTGATCGACCACGCCCTGGAAGCCAACCGGGTGTATGCGGCAAAGCTGGCAGCCATCACCGAGACATTCATCAGCAATGCCCTGCAACAGCTGTCGTTCAGCGCAAGCGTACAGGGACGCCAGTTGGGCGATGCCGGCGCCACGGCTGCGGAAACCGATCGTTTGCTGCAGCAGAGCATGGCCTTCAACTCCACATTCCTGGTCGATGCCGACGGCATTCTGCGCGCCATTTCGCCTGCGTCGCTGCGCCAGTACATCGGCACCCATGTCGATTCGCCCGGCGCCAAGGAGGCGCTGCGCGAACGACGAGCGCTGGTATCGACGCCATTCGTTTCGGCAGCCAACAACCTGGTGGTGGCACTGTCGCAGCCCATTTTCGATGGCAACGGCCGCTACCTGGGTTATGTCGGCGGCAGCCTGTACCTGCGCGAGCGCAACATCCTCAACAGCCTATTGGGTGAACACTTCTACAAGGACGGCTCGTACCTCTACGTGGTCGATCGCAATCGCCGGCTGCTCTACCACCCCGATGCACAGCGTGTCGGCACGGTGGTGGACAGCAATGCCCTGGTGAACCAGCTGGCGACCGTGCCCAAAGGCACCCGTCAGGTGACCAACAGCCTCGGCATCGAGATGCTGGCCGGGTTCGCCACGGTGCCTAGCGCGGGCTGGGGCGTGGTGGCCCAGCAGCCGCTGGCGCAAACGGTTGCCCCACTGAGCCACCTGATACTCAGTGTGGTGGGCATTTCCGCCCCGCTGGCATTGCTCGGCTGCGTGCTGCTGTGGTGGCTGGCGCTGACCATCGTCCGCCCCCTGTGGCAGTTGGCCGCCGGGGCCAGGTCGATGGACCGCGCTGGCACCGCCGAA
Organism: Pseudomonas sp. Teo4; assembly: GCF_034387475.1. Taxonomy (NCBI): domain Bacteria; kingdom Pseudomonadati; phylum Pseudomonadota; class Gammaproteobacteria; order Pseudomonadales; family Pseudomonadaceae; genus Pseudomonas; species Pseudomonas sp. Teo4. Next base: position 1,082,196 of record NZ_JAXCIL010000001.1, on the reverse strand, counting down.
CGCCTGCACCGGGTGCGCGGCTGGTACTTCGAAGCGGCCGAGCTAAAACGCGCGCTGCTGTTTGGCTTGAACCTGCTGCAAGAACGCATCGGTCGGCTCAACCATGATGCGCAGACCGACCCGCTGACCGGGTTGGGTAACCGACGCAGCCTGGAATTCAGCCTGTCGCTGCTGCAGGCCGAAGGGCGCAGGTTCTCGGCCATCGTGCTGGACATCGACCACTTCAAGCGGATCAACGATGGCCATGGCCATGACATCGGCGACCAGGTACTGCGCCGGCTTGCCGAGCTGATGCGCCGCGGTTGCCGGGAAGGCGACCTGCTGTGCCGAACGGGCGGCGAAGAGTTTCTGATGCTGCTGCCAGGCGCCAGCCTGGAGGTAGCGGCGGCGGTGGCAGAACGCCTGCGGGTCACGGTGCAGGACACTCCCCTGGAGCCAGTCGGCGCGGTGACCATTTCACTGGGCGTCGCGCATTGGCAGGCCATTGAGGGCAATGACCCCAGCGAGACGCTGAGCGAGGCTGACCGTGCGCTGTACCGGGCCAAACAAAACGGGCGCAATCAGCTCTGCATCGCGGGTTCCGAGGGCTGACCCGCTTGGAAAATGAATGTAACAAGCCTTGTCATAAAACTGTCGTGTTTCGGTCATAGGATTGACCCCAACCTGACATGTGCAGGTCCCCGGCCCAGTGGCCTTTATTCATGGATGAGCGTTCCCATGCGTCGTGTCGTATTCAATCAGAAAGGTGGTGTCGGCAAATCGAGCATCGCCTGCAACCTCGCCGCGGCCAGCGCCGCCGAGGGCTACCGGACATTGCTCGTCGACCTCGACCCCCAGGCCAACGCCACCTACTACCTGACCGGCCTGGTCAACGACGAGATTCCTTCCGGGATTGCCGACTTCTTCCGCCAGACCCTGTCGCCGACCCTTGCCGCCGGCAAGAAGCACCGCGTGGCGATCACCGAAACCCGCTATGCCAACCTGCACCTGGTCACGGCCAGCCCCGACCTCAGCGACCTGCAGAGCAAGCTGGAGAGCAAGTTCAAGATCAACAAGCTGCGCAAGCTGCTGGTGGAGTTGGCCGAGGACTACGAACGCATCTACATCGACACACCGCCCGCGCTGAACTTCTATACCTTCAGCGCCCTGGTGGCCGCCGAACGTTTGCTGATTCCGTTCGACTGCGACAGTTTCTCGCGTCAGGCGCTGCACAGCGTCATGGCCGAAGTGGAGGAACTGCGCCAGGACCACAACCCGGCGCTGCAGGTGGAGGGTGTGGTGGTCAATCAGTTCGCCGGTCGTACGGCGCTGCACCAGACATTGGTCGAGCAGTTGCGTGGCGAAGGCATGCCGGTGCTGCCGGTGTACCTGAGCAGTTCGATCAAGATGCGCGAGTCGCACCAGGCGTCGGTGCCGCTGGTGCACCTGGCACCGAAGCACAGGTTGTCGCTGGAGTTCGTCGACTTGCTCGATGTGCTGGAGCGTGCGGCGTGAGCTGAGGTTGTGGCAGCAACTGTCTTGTGTTGCCGGTATCTCCCACACGGACCACGCCGACCTTGAGATCACCGCAGTACCTGTAGGAGCCGGCTTGCCGGCGACAGTTCCCCAGCGCGAAAGGGCTGCACAGCAGCCCACATGCGGCAATCCGCCACACCAAAGCACTACCCGACCATTCATCCGGATGGTAGATTCGCCGCCATGAAAATCACCCGCCAGGCCCGCATGCTGACTGCCTGGACGCTCTATGCCAGCGTCCTGTTCAGCCTATTGCTGTGCGGCCTGCACCACGGCCAGATGAGTGGTTTGCGCCTGTCCGGCCTCGAGGGTGGTTTCTGTTCGATAAACAGCGAGCACGGCAAGGCCATCGACCTGGACAACGCCGGTGGCGACCAGCACATGGCCCAACTCGACTGCCCGGTGTGCTCCTCGTTCGCCATGGCAGTACCGCTGAGCAGCGTCGGCTGGTCGTTCATCCCTACACAAGCTGGCGCTTCCTCCCCCATCGTCGTACGCAGCTGGGCGCAACCGCCGCCACGCTATCAACGCCCCGCCCTCAACCCCCGCGCCTCCCCCTCGCTTCCCCCGCAACAGCCATTTCGTTCGCCTGACCTTAACCGGGCGCGCTCGTGCGCGCGTGGTCAGCCATGACCTTTGCGTGGAAGCCATGACAACATGATCCGCAACACCTCCCTGGTGCTCCTGATGGGCACCTGCACCTTCGCCTGGGCGGATGACGCCGCCGTCGAACTCTCTGCCACCACCATCGACGGCCAGCGCGAGGCGCCGTCCGGCGTGCAGCTGGACGAGCCAATCCGCACCGGCTCGCGGTTGGGCCTTACGGCACGCGAAACACCTGCGTCAGTCAGCGTCTCGGACCGCCGTGTCATCGAGGCCCGCGACGCCAAGGACAGCCAGGATGTGATCAACGCCATGACCGGCGTGAACGCTTCGGCCAACCCAGGCTTCGGCGGTTTCGTCACGTACCGCGGCTTCACCCAGAACCAGGTCACCCAGCTCTACAACGGCATCAACCTGGGCTACAGCAGTGCCACCCGCCCGGTGGACGCCTGGGTGCTGGACCGGGTCGAGCTGATTGGCGGGCCGTCGTCGTTCCTGCATGGCGCAGGCTCGGTGGGTGGCTCGATCAACTACATCACCAAGCTCGCCAGCCGCGACCAGCAGACCTTCGACGGGCGTTTGCGCTATGGCAGCTATGACGATTCGCAGGTGGCCTTCGGCATCAACCAGGCCCTGGCCAGCAACCCTGCCGACGCCCGCCACTTCGTGCGCCTGGACTTCAGCCGCGACCATGGCAACGGCTACATCGACCGCAACGAGCGGCAAACCGACAGCCTGGCCTTCTCGCTGCTCAGCGACCTGGCCCCCAACCTGACCCACACCCTGGCGCTGGAGTATCAGGAAGACACCGAGGACAGCCCGTACTGGGGTTCACCGATTCTGCCCGGCCGCAGCACCATGAAAATCGACAAGAGCCGGCGCTTCGAGAACTACAACGTCGCCGACGGCCGCTACGAGCAGCGGGTGCGCTGGCTGCGCTCGATACTCGACTACCAGCTCAGTGACAGCACCAGCGTGCAGAACACCCTGTATCACTACGACGCCCAGCGCGACTACCGCAACCTTGAACGTTACAGCTACACCAGCGATGGCAACGTGCTGCGCTCCAGCCCGTACCTGCAGCGCCATGAGCAGAAGGTGCTGGGCGACCGCATCGAACTGCGCCATGACAACCAGCTGTTCGGCCTGGCCAGCCAGTGGTCGCTGGGGCTGGACTACTCGCACATGCGCCAGACCCTCTACCCGACTTCCGGCAGCTGGAGCGATGTGGTCGACCCGGACCATTTCGACCCAGGCAGCTTCGATGACATACCAGGGGTGAACGCAGGCCTGACCAAGCAACGCCGCAATGAAGTCACCAACCGCGCCGTGTTCGCCGAGAACCGTCTGCAACTGACCGAACGCCTGGCGCTGTTGACGGCCCTGCGCTACGACTACCTGGACATGCAAGTGACCAACTACGGCACTGTCACGCCCACCTCCCCGGCCTGGTTCGAACGGCGCTGGGAACCGCTGTCCGGCCGCATCGGCCTGACTTACGCGCTAACGCCATCAGCCAGCGTCTATGCGCAATACAGCACCTCTGCCGACCTCCCGGCCGGCTCGTTGGCGGCGGCGACCTATTCCAACGTCGGCCTGTTCGACTTGTCCAAGGGTGAGCAATGGGAAGTCGGCAGCAAGTTCGATTTCCTCGAAGGCCGTGGCGCAGCGACGGTGGCGCTGTACCAGATAGTGCGCAAGGACTTTGCCGTACGCGACTCGGTCAACCCCAACCTGACGGTGCAAGCTGGCCAGCAGACCTCGCGCGGCATCGAGCTGTCGGGTCGCCTGCAAGTGACGCCGAAGTTGCTGGCCGAGGCCAACTACGCCTATGTCGACGCGCAGTACGATGAGTTCAACGAGGCGGTCAACGGTGTGTCGGTATCACGCAAGGGCAATGCCCCGACCAACGTGCCGGCCAATGTCGGCAACCTGTGGCTGACCTACATCCTGACCCAGGACTGGTCGGTCGGCATGGACGCACGCTATGTCGATTCGGTGTACGCCGACAACGCCAACACCCTCAAGGCTCCCGCCTACACCCTGTACGGGGCCTTCGCCCGCTATCGGCTGGACGAGCACACCACCCTCACCGGGCGGGTGCGCAACCTGACCGATGAGGTGTATGCCAAGCAGGCCTACAACACCCAGTACTACATGGGTGCGCCGCGCACCTTCGAGCTGGCGCTGGACCTGCGCTTCTGATCGCCCGGCGCGCTAGGCCGAGGCCACCGCGCCAATGAAGTTCGCCAGCTCCGCCGTGCGTGGGGCGGCGAACACTTCGCGGGGGTTGCCCACTTCATGCACCTTGCCCTGGTGCATGAACACCAGTTTGTCCCCCACCTCGCGGGCGAAGCGCATTTCGTGGGTGACCATGATCAGCGTCATCCCCTCGCTGGCCAGTTGGCGCACCACACCCAGCACTTCATTGACCAACTCGGGGTCGAGCGCCGAGGTGATCTCGTCGCACAGCAGCACTTTCGGCGACATCGCCAATGCCCGGGCAATGGCCACCCGTTGCTGCTGCCCGCCCGAAAGTCGGTCGGGGTAGGCATCGAACTTCTCCGCCAGCCCTACCCGCGCCAGCATCTGCTCAGCCAGTTGGCGGGCCTCGGCACGGCTGGTTTTCTTCACCACCTGTGGCGCGAGCATTACGTTCTCACCCACGCTCAGGTGCGGGAACAGGTTGAACTGCTGGAACACCATGCCGACCTTCTGGCGCAGGGCGCGCAGGTCTGCGCGGCCAGCATCGAGGTATTCGCCGTCGACCTCGATCACGCCGTCGCTGATCGACTCCAGGCCGTTGAGTGTGCGCAGGAACGTGCTCTTGCCCGAGCCGCTGCGGCCGATGATGGCCACCACCTCGCCTTCCTCGATGCTCAGGTCAACGCCCTTGAGCACATGATTGTCGCCGTAGTATTTGTGCAGCGCGGACACTCTAAGCAGGGGCATGCAGCCTCCTTTCCAGGTAACGGGCGCTCAACGAGAGCGGATAGCAGAGGAGGAAATAGCCCAGCGCAACCAGGCCGTAGATCAGGAACGGTTCGAAGGTGGCGTTGGCCAGCATGCCGCCGGTCTTGGTCAACTCGGTAAAACCGATGATCGACGTCACCGCCGTGCCTTTGACCACCTGCACCGAGAACCCCACCGTCGGCGCGATGGCGATACGCATAGCCTGGGGCAGGATCACGTGGCGCAACTGCTCCAGGCGATTCATGGCCAGGCTGCCCGAGGCCTCCCACTGGCCATGGGGAATCGACTCGACACAACCACGCCAGATCTCGGCCAGAAAGGCGCTGGTGAACAAGGTGAGCGCGATGGCGGCGGCCATCCAGGCCGAAACGTCGAGGCCGAACAGCGCGATGCCGAAGAACACCATGAACAACTGCATCAACAGGGGTGTACCCTGGAACAGCTCGATATAGCCACGGGCAAAACCGCGCAGCCACGGGTTGTCGCTGATACGCGCCAGCAACAGCAACAGCCCGGCCAAACCACCGCAGACAAAGGCCACCAGCGACAGCAGCAAGGTCCACTGCAAGCCGGTGAGCAGGTTGCGGACGATGTCCCACAAGGTGAAGTCCATTCAGCGTCTCCCCATCAGCCAGCGTTGGCCGACCCAGGCCAGCAACTGGCGCACGACAATGGCCATGACCAGGTACATCACTGTGGTCAGCAGGTAGGTTTCAAAGGCGCGGAAGTTGCGCGACTGGATGAAGTTGGCGGCGAATGACAGTTCTTCGGTGGCGATCTGCGAGCACACCGCCGAGCCCAGCATGACGATCACGATCTGGCTCGACAGCGCCGGCCAGACTTTCGCCAGCGCAGGTCGCAGCACCACATGACGCAACGCCTCGAAGCGGCTCATGGCCAGTGCCGCAGCGGCCTCCAGCTGCCCTTTGGGGATGGCCTGGATACCGGCACGGATGATCTCGGTGGAATACGCTCCCAGGTTGATCACCATGGCCAACACCGCCGCCTGCCACTCGGTCAGGCGTACCCCCAGCGCCGGCAAGCCGAAGAAGATGAAGAACAGCTGCACGATGAAGGGCGTGTTGCGGATCAGTTCCACGTACACGCCGAACAGCGCATCGAAGGGGCGCAGCCGCCAGGCACGGACCACCGCGCCGAGCACACCGATGGCGACCCCGAGCAGCGTGCCGATGACCGTCAGTTGCAAGGTGAACACCGCCCCTTTGAGCAACAGGTCACCCTGCGCCAGCACCGGGGCGAAGTCGAATTGATAGGCCATGGTTCAGGCTCCGCCTACCGCTCAAAGATCGGCCGGCAGCGGTTGCTTGAGCCACTTCTCGGCGTTGCGGTTGAGGCTGCCGTCAGCCTTGGCGGCGTCCAGGGTGGCGTTGACCTTTTCCAGCAAGGCAGGCTCCTGCTTGGCCAGGCCGACGTAGACCGGCGAGTCCTTGAGCTTGACCTTCATCACCGGCACCTTGGACGGGTTCTTTTCAGCAATGGCGGCCATTACCACGCTGCCACTGGCGATCAGCTCGACTTGGCCGGACAGGTACGCCGCGATGGTCGAGTTGTTGTCCTCGAAGCGCTTGATGATAGTGCCCTCAGGCGCGACGGCGGACAGTTCCATGTCTTCGATGGCGCCGCGGGTGACGCTGATGGTCTTGCCGGCGATGGCGTCGATGCTGTCGATTTTGGCGTCCTGCGGGCCGAACACCGCCAGGTAGAACGGCGCGTATGGGCGCGAGAAGTCGATCACGGCCGCACGCTCCGGGTTCTTGCCGAGGCTGGAAATCACCAGGTCGACCTTGCCGGTGGTGAGGAACGGAATGCGGTTGGTGCTGTTGACCGGCGTCAGCGCCAGCTTCACGCCCAGCTTGTCGGCCAGCAGTTGCGCGGTGTCGATGTCCAGGCCACGGGGCTTCAGATCAGGGCCCACCGAACCGAACGGTGGGAAGTCCTGCGGTACTGCCACTTTCAGTACGCCACGGGCGGTGATGTCGGCGAGGGCATCGGCCTGGGCCTGAGCCAAGCCCAGGGTACTGCCGCAGAACAGGGTGGCCAGAAGCAGGGGGCGGAACATCTTCATGGGAAAGCCTCGCAGGGGACAGGATGATGAGTCTGCAAGGCCAGTGCACGGGCCATGCCAGATTGGCCAGGCAACAGCCAAAACCCGCGCCAGGGCCATGGCTGCACGGTCTTACTGGTCTGAACAGTTACCGCATGCGCTAGCCAAGTCAGGGTTGGCGGCGCCCCTTATTCGGGCAAGCTGAACCGCTTCTGCGCCAGCGCGGGGCAACACTTGCCAGCGGCCATCAATGTCCGTAAAAGGAGCGGATATCGCCCTCCGACCGGTCTGAACAGCATGCTCGACTCCCTCCCCCGCGCCGTCCCGGAAATCGCCTTGCAGGCGATTCGCAAACTGATCGACGACGGTGGCTACCTGCCCGGCGATGCCCTGCCCTCGCAGCGCGATCTGGCTGAACAATTGGGCGTCAGCCGGGCCTCGTTGCGCGAAGCCTTGTCCTCGCTCAGCGCGTTGGGTTTGGTGAGCGTGCAACCGGGCAAGGGTGTGTTCGTCCAGGCGCCTGTTGCACAAACATCGCCGGGTTTTGCCTGGCCGTATGCCGAGCAGGTCTCGGCCGCCGACACCTTTCAATTGCGCTACGCGCTCGAGGGTTTTGCCGCCGGGCAGGCCGCCCTGATGCTGACCGCCGACGACATCGACCGCCTGGAGGCGAATGTCGAGGCCATGCGCCTGGAACTGCGAGCGGGCCGGTTCGAGGCGGCGGCGCAGTTGGACTTCGCGTTTCACCAACAGCTGCTGCAAGCCTGCGGCAACCAGGCAATGCTGCAGGTGATTACCGCCAGCCAGGAGATCTTTCTGGAAAGCCAGAAGCTGCCCTTCATCCGCCCCGAACGGGCCATGGAGACCTGGCAGGAGCACCGCAAGATCCTTCGCGCCCTGGCACGGCGTTCGCAGGTCGGGGCGCAGCGGGCAATGCAGGAACATATTCGCAATGCGGCCTCGCGTACTGGGGTGGTGTTCTCCGTCTAGGCCATTGCGGTTGCGACGGTGCCATACACAGCATCGCCGGCAAGCCGGCTCCCACAGATATTGCAGTGATCTCAGGATTGTCGCGATCCATGTAGGAGCCGGCTTGTCGTGGCGACGAACCGCGGCGATGAGGCCGGTACAGGCAACACAAGCCGTTGCCCCCACGGCAAGCTTTTGGAGGCTGAACCAGACAAACGGTCAAATCAGATATCCCGATGTCGCCCTCGAAGCAGCGCTCTCCTGCGTCACTCGGTCTACTGCCTGCAACAACAACGATAAAGCGGCCCGGCCGCATTACTTTCATCCAGGCTGCCTATGACCACCGGAGAGCACACGCATGTCCGCACCTCATGAGGTATCCCCCGCCACACTACGCCGCGTCATAGCCGCATCGGCCATCGGCAACTTCGTCGAATGGTTCGATTTCGCTGTCTATGGCTTTCTCGCCACCCTGATCGCCAGCCAGTTCTTCGCCAGCGAAGATGCCAGCGTGGCACTGCTCAAGACTTTTGCCGTGTTCGCCGTGGCCTTTGCCTTGCGCCCGCTCGGCGGGATCGTGTTCGGTGCCTTGGGCGACCGCCTCGGACGCAAGCGGGTGCTGTCGATGACCATCCTGTTGATGGCCGGCTCCACCACCCTGATCGGTCTGCTGCCGACCTACGCCAGCATTGGCCTGGCCGCCCCGGCGCTGCTGACCCTGGCCCGCTGCCTTCAGGGCTTTTCGGCAGGTGGCGAGTACGCGGGGGCCTGCGCTTACCTGATGGAGCACGCGCCCAGGAACAAACGGGCCTTTTATGGCAGTTTCGTACCGGTATCGACCTTCTCGGCCTTCGCCTGCGCTGCGGTGATCGCCTATGGCCTGGAGGCAAGCCTGAGCACCGAGGCGATGAACGCCTGGGGCTGGCGCATTCCGTTCCTGGTGGCCGCACCGCTGGGCCTGGTTGGCCTCTACCTGCGCTGGCGCATGGAGGAAACACCGGCCTTCCGCGAAGCCATGGCCGAGGGCAAGGCGCACGAGCATTCGCCACTCAAGGAGACCCTGCGCAACCATGGCCGGGCGATCCGTAACCTGGGTGCGTTCATCTCGCTCACAGCGCTGTCGTTCTACATGTTCACCACCTACTTCGCCACTTACCTGCAACTGGTCGGCCACCTCACCCGTGCCCAGTCGCTGCTGGTGACTACCGTGGCACTGCTGTTCGCGGCTGTCGGTTGCCCATTGGCAGGGGCGTTCTCGGACCGCATCGGGCGGCGCAAGACCATCGGCTTCACCTGCCTTTGGGTGATGGCCTGCGTGTTCCCCGCTTACTGGCTGGCCAGTTCCGGTTCGATATCGGGGGCACTGCTGGGGGTGATCCTGCTGGCGGTGGGGGCGCTGCTCAGCGGCGTGGTGACGGCGGCACTGCTGTCGGAAAGCTTCCCGACCCGCACCCGCTACACCGCCTCGGCAATCACCTACAACGTTGCCTACACGCTGTTTGGTGGCACTGCGCCATTAGTAGCGACCTGGTTGATCGGGCAGACCGGCAGCAGCCTGGCACCGGCTTTCTACCTGGTGGCGATTGCTCTGGTGGCACTGTTGGGTGGCCTGGCGCTGCCGGAAACATCGCGTATTTCGCTGCATGAAGAGCAGCCGGCAGAAGGCGCTCGGCAAGGGGCCCGCAGCGCGGCCTGAGGTCATGGGGCCGCGCTGCGGCCCCAACTTGAAGTTCGATAATCGCCCACTTTCCCTTGCAGGGCTGCGCTTCGAATTGACGTAATTAACCATCCGGTACAAACATAAGCGCATCCAAAAACAACAAAGTGATGCTGCTTATGAAGCCCCTCATTCTTGTACTCAACGGCCCCAACCTGAACATGCTGGGTACCCGTGAACCTGCCCAATACGGCCGTGAAACCCTGGCCGACCTGGCCCAAAGCTGCGCCGGCAGCGCCCGCGACCTGGGCCTGGAACTGGAGTTTCGGCAAACCAACCATGAAGGTGAATTGATCGACTGGATCCACGCCGCGCGTAACCGCTGCAACGGTATTCTGATCAACCCCGGTGCCTGGACCCACACCTCCGTGGCCATCCGAGATGCCTTGGTTGCCAGCGAGTTGCCGGTGATCGAGGTCCACCTTTCCAACGTCCACAAGCGCGAACCGTTCCGCCACATTTCGTTCGTCTCGTCCATTGCCGTGGGCGTGATCTGCGGCCTGGGCACCCAGGGCTATCGCCTGGCCTTGAGCCACTTCGCCGAACTGTTGCAGGAGCAGGCAGCATGACTCAGCAAGCCATCCTCGCCGGGTTGATCGGCCGTGGCATTCAACTGTCGCGCACCCCTGCCCTGCACGAGCACGAAGGGGATGCCCAGTCCCTGCGCTACCTGTATCGGCTGATCGACGCCGACCAACTGGACGTGCCGGACAGCGCGCTGGCGCAGTTGCTGGATGCGGCGCAACTCACCGGTTTTACCGGCCTCAACATCACCTACCCGTTCAAACAGGCCATTCTGCCGATGCTCGATGAGTTGTCGGATGAAGCGCGTGGCATCGGCGCGGTCAATACCGTGGTGCTCAAGGACGGCAAGCGGGTCGGCCACAACACCGACTGCCTGGGCTTTGCCGAGGGCCTGCGCCGCGGCTTGCCAGACGTTTCGCGACGTCAGGTGGTGCAGATGGGCGCCGGGGGTGCCGGTTCAGCAGTCGCCCACGCCTTGCTGGGCGAAGGGGTCGAGCGGCTGGTGCTGTTCGAGGTTGACGCCGCCCGGGCTCAGGCTCTGGTGGACAACCTCAACGAACACTTCGGCGCAGGTCGGGCGGTGGTTGGCACTGACTTGGCGTCGGCACTGGCCGAGGCGGATGGCCTGGTGAACACCACGCCGGTGGGCATGGCCAAACTGCCGGGCACCCCACTGCCTGTCGAGTTGCTGCATGAGCGGCTGTGGGTTGCGGAAATCATCTACTTCCCGCTGGAGACCGAACTGCTGCGCGCGGCACGTGCACTAGGCTGCCGTACCCTCGATGGCAGCAACATGGCCGTGTTCCAGGCGGTAAAGGCCTTCGAGCTGTTCACCGGGCGCGAAGCGGATGCGCAGCGGATGCAGGCGCATTTCGCCAGTTTCAGCTAAGCCCATTCAGGCCTCATCGCTGGCAAGCCAGCTCCCACAGGTTCTGCTGTGATCTCCAGATCGTTGCAGTCCATGTGGGGCTTGCCGGCGATAAGCTCGGAACATTCCCATCAGCCCTTCTCATCCAACAACGCCTTGATCACCCGCTCCTGCCCGTCATAGTCACCCTCGCCAAAGTGCACATGGCGCACCTGTCCCTTGCGATCGACGAAGTAGTGCGCTGGCCAGAATTGGTTACCCCAGGCATTCCACACTTGATAGTCGTTATCCACGGCCACCGGATAACCGATACCAAGGCTGGCGACCTTCGACTTCAGCGTGCCCACATCATGCTCGTAGTCGTACTCCGGGGTATGCACACCCACCACTACCAACCCCTGATCGGCATACTGCCGCGCCCATTGGTTCACATGCGGCAAGCTTCGCCGACAGTTGATGCAGTCCCAGGTCCAGAAGTCCACCAGCACGACCTTGCCCTTGAGCGCCGGGGCGTCCAGGGGTGGCGAGTTGAGCCACTGGCTGGCGCCGGCCAATGAAGGCATGGCGCCGTAATCGTCCTGGGCCCACAGCTTGGCGGCCAGGCCCAGGCCAATCAGCGCCAGGGCCGCACCGCCTGCCTTCAACCACTTGCGACCCTCAGTTCTCATGGCAACCGCCGGTAGCGTACGAGCGGTATTCCACGCTCTGGTGCTGCCCTTTCGAATCGAGGTAGTCCATGCGGGTGTTCACCAGGCCACAGGCATTGCTCTGGTCGTCTTTGACCGACAGGACTTTCTTCACGTCCAGATGGTCGCCATAACGGTATTGCATGATACCGGCATCGTTCATGGGCGCCGTGGCGGCCTGTGCGGCGATGGCACCGAAACTCAGCACGGCGAACAGGCTGGCGCTGGCGAAGGTCTTGAAGTTCATGGCATCTCTCCTGTGCAACGTTTGGGGGTGTGGGGAGTTGTTCCCCGGTCGAGAGCCATTTCACCGCTGCCAGGTATCCCGTATGTGTCGTTGCACGCTGCGATATGCCTTCTGCTGTATCTGAACCGGGGCCAGATACACTGCAATACAAAGCGCCGCAGGCAAGCACGCCAAGGCTCGGTACACTGCGCCCATTCCCCCTGAACAGGAACGCTTTAGATGGAACACGTCGATCACATCCTGGTCGTCGACGATGACCGCGAAATCCGCGAGCTGGTCGGCAACTACCTGAAGAAGAACGGCCTGCGCACCAGCATCGTCGCCGATGGCAGGCAGATGCGCGCCTTCCTCGAAAGCAACAGCGTCGACCTCATCGTGCTCGACATCATGATGCCCGGCGACGACGGCTTGCTGCTGTGCCGCGAACTGCGCGCCGGCAAGCACCGCAACACCCCCGTGCTGATGCTCACCGCACGCAACGACGAAACCGACCGTATCATCGGCCTGGAGATGGGCGCCGACGACTACCTGACCAAACCGTTCTCCGCCCGCGAACTGCTGGCGCGCATCAACGCGGTGCTGCGCCGCACCCGCATGCTGCCGCCCAACCTCACCATCAGCGAGAGCAGCCGTCTGCTCGGCTTCGGCCAGTGGCGGCTGGACACCACCGCACGCCACCTGCTCGACAGCGAAGGTACCTTGGTGGCGCTCAGTGGCGCCGAATACCGCCTGCTGCGAGTGTTCCTCGACCACCCGCAACGGGTGTTGAGCCGCGAACAGTTGCTCAACCTGACCCAGGGCCGTGAGGCGGACATCTTCGACCGCTCCATCGACCTGCTGGTCAGCCGCCTGCGCCAACGCCTGGGGGACGACGCCCGCGAGCCCAGCTGCATCAAGACCGTGCGCAGCGAAGGCTATGTCTTTTCACTGCCCGTGCAACTGCTCGAGTCGCCTTCATGAAATGGCCCCGCACCCTCGCCTCGCGCCTGGCGCTGATCTTCTTCACCGGCTTGGTGCTGGCCTACGGGCTGTCGTTCAGCCTGCAAGCCTACGAACGGTTCGTCAGCAGCCGTTCGATGATGCTCAGCAACCTGGAATTGGACGTTGCCACCTCAGTGGCCATCCTCGACCGCCTGCCTGCGGCCGAGCGAGCCGCCTGGCTGCCTCGCCTCGAGCGGCGCACCTACCGCTACCGGCTCGATCAAGGGCAGACCGGCGAAGCGATGCCGACCGAGAACCCGCCCATGGCGGCCGAGTCGATCGTCAAGGCCATCGGCAGCGACTATCGCCTGACCTTCCAGGACATCCCCGGCCCGAATGCACACTTTCAGGTCCACCTGCGCCTTGCCGATGGCGCGCCATTGACCATCGATGTCACGCCGGCACCGGTGCCCGTGGCCACCTGGCTGCCAGCGGTTCTGCTGATTCAGCTGGTCGTGCTGTTGCTATGCACCTGGATGGCGGTACGCCTGGCCATCGGCCCACTGACCCGTCTGGCCCAGGCCGTGGACAACCTCGACCCGGACAAACCCGGCGTGCAACTGGACGAGACTGGCCCGCGCGAAGTCCGCTACGCAGCGGCTGCCTTCAATGCGCTGCAGGCCCGCATCGCCGCGTACCTGAAAGAGCGCATGCAACTGTTGGCCGCGATCTCCCATGACCTGCAAACCCCCATCACACGCATGAAGCTGCGGGTCGAAGTCATGGACGACGGTGCCGAAAAGGACAAGCTGTGGAGCGACCTCAGCGCCATGGAGCATCTGGTGCGTGAGGGCGTGGCCTATGCGCGCAGCATGGACAGCAGCACCGAAGCGCCCTGCCGGATCAACCTCGATGCGTTCCTCGACAGCCTGGTATTCGACTATCAGGACAGCGGCGCCCAGGTCGCCCGGCACGGCACCACCGGCAGCCTGCTGGAGACCCGCCCCCATGCCTTGCGCCGGGTGCTGGTGAACCTGATCGACAATGCCCTGAAGTTCGCTGGCGCCGCCGAACTGGAAGTCAGCCGCGAAGGCGCAAGTACCTTGATCCGCGTGCTCGATAACGGGCCAGGTATTCCCGGCGACGAGCTGGACGAAGTGCTCAAGCCCTTCTACCGAGTGGAAGGCTCGCGCAACCGCAGCACCGGGGGCACCGGCTTGGGCCTGGCGATTGCCCAGCAACTGACCCAGGCCATGGGTGGCCAGCTGACCCTCAGCAACCGTGCCTCTGGCGGGTTGTGTGCACAGGTCGAACTGAAGTAAACCCCGGCCAGCGCTCGCGCTGGCCTACAACCTCGGTCGCTACAGTCCGATACACAAACACGCCTTTCCCGACACACTGCAGATACCCCACGCCTCCACACTCCCGGCCATACCACAACAACCGGGAGCGCCCTTGATGAAACCCCTCACCTTGCCCAGTGGCTGGAAGCTGTTCGCCGCCCTCGCTGGCCTGACCCTGGTCATGACCGCCGTGGTCCTTGCCAGCCACCCCCTTGGCTCGGACGGCTTGCGCAGTGCAATCCGCGCCACCGCACGCAGCTCGTTCGTATTGTTCCTGCTGGCCTTCCTGGCTTCCACGCTGGTCACCCTCCTGCCCGGCACCGGCAGCCGCCGGCTGGTCCGCGAACGACGCTACCTGGGCTTGGCGTTCGCTTTCTCGCACACCGTGCACGGCCTGTTGATCTACCGCTATGCCCAACAGTTCCCGGAGCTGTTCTGGGCCGGTCGCACGGTGACGTCCAGCCTACCGGGCAGCGTGGGCTACCTGTTCCTGCTGCTACTCACGATCACCTCCTTCAAGGCCCCGATGCGCCTGCTGGGCAGCCGCGCCTGGAAGGCCTTGCACAGCACCGGGATGTGGGTGCTGGCCGGGGTGTTCTGCCTGTCGTTCTACAAACGCGTGCCCATGGGCGGCGGGTACCCGGTGGCATTCGCCATCATGTTCGCCGCCATCGCCTTCAAGCTCACCGCCAAGCTGGCCCAGCGCCAACGCCGCAGCGCTAGCGCCCTTTCCTGAGACGAGCACAGACCATGACGACCTTGACCCGCACCTTCACCCTGTTCGACCGTTTCGGCACCTGGAGCGCCGACCTGCCGCTACGCCTGTTCCTGGCCTGGGAGTTCTTTGAATCCGGCCTGGAAAAATTCAACGGCAGTAACTGGTTCGGCGACCTGCAATCGAGTTTTCCATTCCCCTTCAACCAGCTGCCTGCAGAGCTGAATTGGCAGCTGTCGATGTGGGCCGAGCTGATTCTGCCTCTGTTGTTGCTGTTAGGACTCGGCACGCGGCTGGCCGCGGCCGGTCTGATGGTGGTGACCGTGGTCGCCATCGCAGCGGTGCACTGGCCCTCTCACTGGTCGAGCCTTGCGGAGCTGGCACAGGGCTACGCCATCACCGACCAGGGTTTTGGCAACTTCAAACTGCCCCTGATCTACCTGGTGGCGCTATTGCCGCTGCTGCTCAAAGGCGCCGGACAGCTGAGCCTGGACCACTGGTTCAAACACCACTTTGGTCGCCGAGCCTGAGCGCCATCACCTTGTGCAGTATTGGGCTTGTCACACCATTTTCGGTGCTTGGCAGGTCGAGCGCCGCCCGCGCGGCGCATCGCGAGCAAGGCTCGCTCCTACGTTTGTTTCGGGCCAGTTAGGCCTGTGGGATTTGCGCGCGAACGCCTTGGCGCATGGCTTGATTTCGAGTCGTACACACAAGGCGGTCGCGCGCGTCTGTCACAGGTGTTATTGGCCGTAAACAAACGTAGGAGCGAGCCTTGCTCGCGATGCGCCGCGCGGGCGGCGCTCGATCTACGCATCACTTCAAAACCCAGGACAGGCACTTCGAAGCCCCCTCCCAAGATCCCGTGAAGATCCATAAATTTCCCGGCGCGTTTCTCGTTCTCTGATCAGATCAATTACCAAGAGAACGCGCCGTGGACCTGCAGACCATTCTGGGCAAGCTGTTCGCCAACGCTGGCAGCGTCGGCCTGACCGGCACCTTCCAGTTCATCTTCGATGCCACCCACGCCTGCTGGTTCGAGGCCGGCGGCCAGGGTGGCAATGGTCACCATGCAGCCCCGGACGTCACCATCGAGGTGGCCACGCGCGACTTCATGGGCATCATGGCGGGCCAGGCCAACGTCGAAGAACTGTTCGCCACCGGCCGCCTGAAAATCGGTGGCAATCTTGGTCTGGCCACCCTGCTGCCACAGGCCATCGACATGGCCCTCAATGGCGCCAGCGCCCCCAAGGTCGAAGCCAACCGCCGCTACCCACCACGCCCGCGCCTGAGCGATGCCCTTTCGGCCAGCCAACCACCCGTGCTGAACATAGAGCGCCGTCCACGCAGCAGCCTGTCAGTGGAGGAATTCCGAGAGCGCTACATGGTGCATGGCATTCCCCTGGTGATCAGCGACGCATTGCAGGACTGGCCGCTGTTCACGATCGGTCGCCAGGCTTCGCTGGAGCTGTTCGCCAATCTGCAAGGCATCACCCGCCACGGCGACTATGTGAAGAAGACCTTTTCCACCGACCGCGACTTCCGCTCCACCTCCATGGCCGAGTTCATCGCCAGCCTGGATGCACCGGCCTCGCCGGCCAGCAATGGCCAGCCACCGGCGTACATGGGCAACAACATCCTGCCCGCCCAGTTGCTCGAACATATTCGCTACCCGAGCTACTTCAACGCAGCGCAATTCATTCCACCCAGAATCTGGATCGGCCCCAAAGGCACACTGACACCTCTGCACCGCGACGACAGTGACAACCTGTTCGCGCAGGTGTGGGGTGAGAAGTCCTTCATACTGGCCGCCCCCCACCATCGCGATGCGCTTGGCTGCTGGGCGACATCGCCCGACGGTGGCCTGGAAGGCTGTGATGTGGACCCCAAGGCGCCGGACCCGGTGCGTTTTCCGGGGTGCCAGGCGGTGCACTTCATGGAGGTGGTGTTGCAGGCGGGGGACTTGCTGTTCTTGCCGGAGGGCTGGTTCCACCAGGTGGAGTCACGCTCCACCTCGCTGTCGGTGAACTTCTGGGTCGACTCGGGGCGCGGCTGGAAAAGCTCGCCCCTGCCCGGAATGACGGGGCAACGCGCGCCCGCCTGAGGGTCAACAGGTGCCGACGATCACACCTTGCGCGCGCAGTGAGGTGAGCAAGGCCAGGCCTTGCAGGTCGACATCCCCCAGGGCCTGCAGGCGTGCGCGGCCAGTGCCAGAAACACCGGCCAACAGCTGGTAGGCCATGCTTGTCAGCCGTGCGAAACGCACCTGCAGACTGTTGTCGCGGTAGACCAGCAGCAAGGTGGGCGTGGCAGGTGCTTGCTGCGGTTGAAAGTGCGGGCCGATCTGCTCTACCGGCCACTGATAAGCCAACACCTTGGCCGTACAGGACAACAGCGGCTCACCTTCTAGCAGATCACCGCTGGGGTCGTGCGCGGGGTCCTGGGCGTCACTCAGGTACAACTGCGCCTCGATCCATTCGTAATGGGCCAGTTCCAGCTGCCAGGGTGCGTCAAGGTCGACGCCTTGCAGGTAGTCGATGAAGGCCTCGGCGATTTCGGTGAACAACGGGGTCTGGCTGCGGTAGTTGGCATAAAAGTCTCGCACCCGCGCATGCCAGACGCCCTCCCCCAGGGTTTCGCGCATGACCGGGAAGCTGCCGGCCAGCAGGCCCTCGATGGCACCGTAGAACAACTCACGGTAAACCTTCAGCCGCCGCGCCTCGATACCCGGTGGTGGCGCATACACATGCGGATCGCGCAGATGCCGGGCCAGGCGCCATTGTTGTTCACGCAGCGTCTCGTTCATCGCGACGCTCCTTTGCAGCCTGTTGCACGGCTCGTACACGGTCGGTTTCTGCAAGCAGCTCGGCCAACGGCGGGTAATTGAAGTCCCGCTCCAGCACGGTCGGTTGCGTGCCGAAGCGCCGGCAAGCAGCAGAGAACAGCGACCAGACATCCTCCTTCACTGGCGCACCGTGGGTATCGACCTTGAGGTCATCGGCCTCATCATAGTGCCCGGCAATGTGCATGCCGGTCACCCGTGACGCTGGCAAGCCCTGGAGGAAGGCCTGCGCGTCATAGCCATGATTGCAGGCATTGACGAACACGTTGTTGACGTCCAGCAGCAGATCGCAGTCGGCCTCAGCGAGCACCGCGCTGATGAACTCCAGTTCGCTCATGGCCTGGTAGGGCGCGGCATAGTAGCTGATGTTCTCCACGGCGATCCGCCGTTGCAGCTGATCCTGAACCTCGCGGATCCGCGCAGCGACGTGATGCACGGCCTCGTCGGTGAAGGGGATCGGCATCAGGTCGTAAAGGTGGCCATCGTCGTTGCAGTAACTGAGGTGTTCGCTGTACAGGCCCACTTTGTAGCGATCGAGGAAGTGGCGGGTCTGGTCGAGAAAGGCACGATCGAGCGGCAGGCTGCCGCCCAGGGACAGGGACAGGCCGTGGCAGGCAATCGGAAAGCGCTCGGCCAGCTGCGCCAGGCCCTGGCCGTACACACCACCGACACCGATCCAGTTTTCCGGTGCACACTCCAGAAAGTCGACGGCACCGTCTTCCATCACCAGTAGTTCGCGCAACAGGCCGCGGCGCAGGCCCAGGCCGGCACGCATTGGGTTGTCATTCATGGCGGTGACTCCGTAGCAGCCACGACGCTCACCTGCCCAGCAGGGAGCGTCGTGGGCAATTCAGGGAGGGAAAGTCAGGATTTGCCGGCCAGGTGGCTGAACAGACCATCGGGCATGGCCTTGCCATTGGCCTGGTAGATCGCCTTCAGATGGTCATGGGCTTCCTGCTCGGAAATGAAGCCATCGCGGTTGCGGTCGATCTTGTCGAAGTCAGCGGCGCGGTCTTTGGCCACGACCAGAAACTCCTGGCGCGAGACCTTGCCATCATGATCGGTATCGGTGCGGGAGAACGATGCATCGCCGCATTTACCCTCGCCGCACTTGCCTTCCGCCCCAGCCTTGGCACTGGCGCCACACTTGCCCTCACCGCATTTGCCTTCACCTTGGGCGGCCTTGGCGCTGCCACCACACTTGCCTTCGCCGCACTTGCCTTCGCCCGGCACCTTGGCCGAAGCCAGTTGGTAGCCCTGGGACAGGGGCTCGGCCGCGAATGCGTTGCTGCCAAAGGCCATGCTGCCGATCAGTGCAGCGCCGAGCAGTCCGAGAGTATTGCGTGCATGAGTCATGGTGTTGCTCCACTTGTGGTTGAAAAGTGGAGCCATTAGGCCGTTTCGATGTGTCGCGGATGTATCGCCACAGTCCGAGTTTGGTATGGGAATGCGTCCGTAGGCGCTGCAGATACAGTGAGATACACAAGCCCCCGCCAGACACACTGATCGCGTCGCCAAAGTGTCGGCGACGCGGCCTGTGCAGTAAGTCAGTCTTCCAGCGGCTTGGGTGGCGCTGCCGGTTTGGCGGGTTTGGCTGGCTTGCTTTCCTTGGCCTTGGGTTCAGGTGTAGCGGCAGCGGCTACCGGCTCTGGCGCGGTGATGGTCTTTTCGCTGGCGGGCAGCTCGTCGACAGCCTTGAGGATCGCCTGCGGGTCGATCTTCTCGCCAGTGTCGTCATCCTTGAGTATGTGCCGCTCGCCATCCTTGCCCACCAGGATCACCTTGGTGCCTTTGCTCGCCCCAAGTTTGAGCTCGCGGATCAGGGCCATGGTGGTCTGCTGTTCGAGGTTCTTGTCTTCGCGCTTGCCCATCATGTTGGCGACGCTGTACAGCACCAGGCCGCGCTCCTTGAAGGCTGCCTGGGTAGCGGGGTCTTTGAGCGCCTCGTTCAGCCCGCGCAAGGTCGGGTCTGCGGAACTGGGGGCGATGATCACCAAAGGCCGTGCCTTACCCTGTTCCTTGGCCAGGGGCGCGTCGCTGTCGGCGGCGAACAGGGGGCCTGTGACAGCGAGCAAGGTGGCGAGGGTCAGTGACCGGACGAGCATGTGCATCTCCTTAATGTCTCGATAAACCAATGACTACAGATCACGGAGAAAAATCCGATCTGGAGCCTAAACCACCTTCACTATCCGGTGGTCAGGGAAAGGTTACTGACAGTGTCAGCCCCTTTTCAGACCAAGGTGCTGACACTATAGGAAAGAGCCGACACCCAGTCTGAGCATAGTCCAACGCAGCCGTCTCACAGGGGCGTGCGAGGGCTGCCCTGATCAAAAGGGTCAGCGGACATTGATTGGCGGGTCTTGTGGCCCAAAGTCCAATGCCCGCAGCGTCATGTCCAGCATCAACCCGCGCCGGGCAGCTCTGCGCTCGGCTTGCAGCGCGTCGGACTGCGTACGCCTGGCCTCGTCGGTCAACGCCTCATTTTCCAGCACAGCCGACAGGCGACTCTGGAATGGCATGTCCACCTCGAAGAACTGCTCGGGATGGATGCGCTCCAAGTGTTCCTGCCAGAACGTACGTTCAACCAGCGAACGCGCCAATGCCTCCTGTGTTTCAGCCTCCAGCACCTGTGCCAGCGCCCGCGCAAGCTGCGGTTCCCCCACCCCCGACAACGGCTGGAAGTTCATGTCGCCGACTTCGATGGGCAAGCCCAGACGATCACGCAAGCCCAGACGATAGGCCAGCCCCACCTCGCTTTGATCCGGGTTGCCGCCCCGGCTGACAATATCCTGAATGGCAATCCGGTCCACTTCATCGAGGCGCCACAGGCGACGCCCCAATGTCAGCAGGGCTTGTTCCTGGCTATGCTGCAGTTGAGTCCTGGCGCGCCATACCAGGATGCTCACCTCCAGATTGCTCAGACACCAGGCAGCACCGTCCTGGCAGCCCCACTCGTCGTTGGACACATTCAGCAACTCCTCGCGCAGGGCCGAGTCAGCATTCATTGCACGGAGCAAGGCAAGCACCCTGAAGGCAAGCGCTCTGGGAGCCGTCTGAAAATCCACCGACAGCACCAGCTGATGCAGTACGCGGTACAGCCGATTGGTGGGTTCTCCCGTTTCAGCAATGTCCCAGGCGCTCTGCAACTGGCCACGGTAGCGTGGGCCGATGGCATCCCCCCACAGCTCACGGGCGTTGGCGAATTGCAGCTCTGCCAGCTCCATGTCTTCCGGCAAGACGGCGGCCATGAGCGATTCATGCAGGCGCACCCGCGATGTTGGCCCCCAGGGGTTGCCGCCCAGTCTGAAGCGCAGCCGGTTCATCAACGGCAAGTCGAAGTAGGCTTGTGGGATCTGGCTGATCAGGTTATCGCGAAAGTCGAGGTAAACCAGGTCATGTCGCTCGAATACCGAATGCGGGAACATCCTGAGTGCCGTGTCGCGCAGGTTCAGCCAGCGCAAGTGCGTCAGCCCATGCAGCGTGAACGCACGGCTCAATGCATTGTGCGAAAGGTCGAGAAGCGTCAACATTTCGCAACCGGCCAATATGGCTGCGTCGGCCATGTTCAGCACGATGCGATTGTTGGTCAGGCTCAAGTGCCTGAGGGTCTGCATCTGCAGCAATGGTGGGGGCACGCGTGTCAGCAGATTGCCGCCCAGGTCCAGCGCGCGCAAGCGCGAAAAGGCCAGCAGGAAACTGGTGGGCACCTCTTCCAACCCCATGTGCGTCAGTATCAACTCCGATACATGGGAAAAGCTGACCTGCTCCGGCAAATGCGGCAACTCGCCCGGCAAGTAATTGCACAGCATCAGACGGAAACCGTTTTCAGTATCTTCAGTCGCTTCCACGCTGATCCTGCGCCAGCAGTCGATCAGTGTCTGGCGCACGGAGGCCCGCTCGCCGGTGATTTCTCCATCGACCTCACCGACCCACGTATTCAATGTGTTGGTCAACACTGTCAGCTCTTCGCGCAGGTACCGCAGGCGATGCTCGACCTGGTATCCATCGCGCTGCGCCGCATCTAGCCAAGCGGCTACCTGAGCGTCGCTGAACGCCGGATACAAGTCGCGCAGCATTGCCGCCAGCGACCGATCGCCACGCCCCAGGCCACCCGAACTGCAACCTCCCAAGGTGTATCCCAGGCGGCCGTCGGCCATGCGCTGCGGCGCCCGGAACGTGCCAGGCCGACGTGGGCTGAGCAACTGCTCGACCTCTCCCCTACGCTGCCGAGCCTCACGCGTAATCAGCACCCGCAGGTTATGCGCAAACGGGTCAGCCACTTGCATTGCCGCTTGCTGGGAAGGCGTATAGGCAGCCGCCAGGACGTCAAACAGCTCACCCGCTGCCACCCTCTGCACACCGTGTGCATCAAGCAGCTGGAAACTGCCTGCGTGGTGTATCAGCTCGAAGTCCTGCACGCCTTGCTCGGTCGACATCAGCAAAGGCCCATGCACAGAGCCCTCATGCAAACGCCAGCGCACACCGCCTTCAGCACCCGGCAAGTACCTGAGCAGGCCGATCGCCACCCGCGCCAGGTCGGCATTCTGAGGGGTGTCGAAGTGCAAGGCTTCAAACACCCGAGCCTGGCGGATGCGCAGCAGGCTGGTTCTGGCGGCTTCGGCCAATGGCAAGGGTACGCGGCCGCTTTGCAGCAGCCGGCGACGATCCTGCAGACTTGCGTCATCCAGTAAACGCTGTGCCGCACGCACATTCAGGCCGGGGAACACTCGACGTAGCAGCTGGCTGGCAGGCGTATCGCTTGGTTGCAAAGCCTCGTACAGCTGGCCGAACAACACCCGACGTTGCGCCGATGCCAGCTCGGCCAGCGCCTGGTCCGGCAACTGCGCCGCACCTGGCAATTGCTTGGCCAGTTGTAGCACCTGTGCGTCGTCGACCGGTTTTCCTTCAAGCAGCAGGTTGATCATGCTGCGGATACGGCGGTCGAGCATGGAGCGTTCGGCGCTGTCGAGCAGGTCCGGCAACACTGCCCGGCCACAAACATGCAAGGCTCGCAGTTGGTCGGAGCCTACCCCGTGGCACGCCAGCACTTCATCGATCTGTTCATCGCTCAGCACACTCAACGGCTCGCCAAAGCGGCGCATCAGGTAGTGGGGGCTTTGCCAGTCGATCGGTTGTTCGCTCCACAGGCGCCAGGCACCTCGCCCGTTGCTGTGCAGCGTGGGGCCATAGCCACTGCGTGGGCGCAATCGCCACTGACCTTCATCGGCCTCGATCACCGGATAGTGATGCCCGTCCATCTCGACCCAGGCTTGTTCTTCCACCCGTCGAATGCCAAGGGGGTCGCTTGTTGCCGCAGCGCCTGGCGCGGCGCTGCGATATGGCGCCAAGTCTTGCTGCCAAAGCTTGATGGTGTCTTCGCCCAGCTTCGCGGGTATCAAGGCGTCCACCACCTGTGAGCGTGCCCACAGACGCCGAGTTACCGTCACGCCACCTGCCACGGCACCGAACAGCACGATGTCCGTTGCCACATTGGTCAGATGCGCCAGCGCCTCCCGGGTATCGCCCTCCTGCCAGGCTTCGAAGCCCAGGTAAACTTCGCGCAACAGCTCCCACACCGTGATGGCCAGCAACCCCAGGCCAATGCTTGGCACGAACAGGCCGGCGACATTGAGCAAGGTCCAGCCCTGTGCCGCCAGGCGCTGGTCATGAGCACGCTGCACTTCCCGGTCGATATCTGCCACCGGCACAACTATCATCGCCGCATCGTCCTTGATCTGCCGAATGCGTGCCTTGGCCAGGGTGTTGAACAGCGGCTGCGAATAGTCACGAAGGTGCGGGGTGAGGTTGTAGTTGGCCCAGGCTGCCAGGTCTGCAAACGCTGGAATCACCGTCGAAAAAAATGCCTGGCTATCGCGCTGACGCACGAAACGGCTGAAGAAACGTTGGTAGGGTTTGCTGCGCAGTCGATTGCCCAGCGCCCGATTCATGGCGTTCATGTCGGTGAACCCTTCCCATGCCGCCACCGGGTCACCGGGTACATACAGCAAAAGTCGCACGGTCGAGTTGTACACGACCCCCTGGTCGACAACCTCCAGCACCACGATCTGCTGCAAGTTGCAGTTCAGCAGGCTCAGCTGTTTGGCGCTCACCAGATCGCCAGCCAGGCGCACCAATTTGCCATCGGTGCACATGGCCTTGATCAGCTTGAGCTCACTGTCGCTCAATTGTTTTTGCTGCCAGGCTTTATAGGCCTCCACCAGCATGTCGTTGCGCGCAGCAGTCACCATTAACGATTGCACTTGCGTGGCATCGTCAGCCGACCCGAGGACGTCATTCAGATGTCGTTGGTACTGCGCGCCCAAGTCGAGTTGACGGCACGTCTTCGCCAATTGCACAGCCGAGGGTCGCGCGGCATCGCCTTCATGCGGCAATAACACGCGATTGCCCTTCAGCTGCCCACCTTCCACCGCCTCATCGGCAGTAAAGTTGCGCAGCACCACCTCAAGCAGTGGTTTGTCCTCGTATACCACTTCCTTAAGGTGCGCCCCCACGGGCTCGATGTTGATCACCGACTCTCGCCGCCCTTGCACAAAGCGCATGCGGCGCACGTTGGCGAGCAGACTGTAGTCTTTCTTGAGCTTGGCCTGTAGCGCCGACGCGACGAAGTCGTCGATGCTTTTGATCTGCTCCAGCACGGCACTCAGTTGCTGGCGAGTCGCCAGGCTTGCGGCCAAGGCAGAGGCGATATCCGGCATTTTTTCAGCAGGTGCTGCAAGCAACCAGGCCGGCAAACGGTCGCGGATGATGCCGTCCTGGAAAGTCTGGCTGGCCTTGCGCACTTTCAGCAGGTGCTCGGCCTTGGCATTTTGTGCCTGCGGTTCGGCTTGCTTGAGGACTTCCTCTTTCGGCCATGGTCCATGGTCTTGCGGGGGCAAGGCGATAATGGCTTGCTCGGGTGTATTGCCCATGTTCGATGCCTCGATGTTCAAGAGGCAGCCACCCTAGAGCCTATGAGCCTGCAAAAGCGCTAGATAGGTAATACCTGGGTTTAGAACAGCAGCAACAGGCGATCGGTCAATGCTGTGATCGCTCGCAAGCTGGCCGATGATGACCAGGCTGAATGACCTGAGTAGTTTTCCCTTACGATGGCAGACTGTAGCCTGCGCCTGAAAAAGCTGGTTTCATCACAGCTGGCAGGGCAGCCTCACCTGCACGAGAAAGGTCAGTTCTCTGAAACGCAAGCTATGTCACCTTTAGTGCGGCATGCAAAACTCGTCGTGGACACAATGAAAAACCAAGAAACTGTTGGCAAGCAAAAAGGTTACCGGCGCATCATCCCGTCCATGACGGCCCTGCTGCAGTTCGAGTCGGTCGCGCGATTGAATAGTTTTACGTTAGCGGGTGAAGAGCTGGGCGTTTCCCAAGCGGCAGTGAGCAAGCAGATCAGAAGCCTGGAAGATAACATTGGCGTGCAACTCTTCGAGCGCAACCATCGCACATTTCGTCTGACAGAAGCCGGTGAAACACTGTTTGCCATCATTTCAGAATCACTGCAGAAGCTGGCCAGCGGGTTTGACCAAATCAAGGAAGGAAGTAATAGGGAAGAAATCGTCCTCGCCTCGACCGCAACGGTCTCCCAATTCCGCATCATGCCGCGCCTTCACCGATTGGCTGACTACTTACCCAACGTCAGGCTTCGACTTGCCACACAGATGTTCACAGGTGACCTGAAGTCGCCTGGTTACGATATGGATATCCGCTTCGGCCATGGAAGCTGGCCCGACGGAGAGTCAACTTTTCTTTTCGAGGAAGAAGTATTTCCAGTGTGCGCTCCCGCCTGGCTGGCACGCAACCAAATGCCTACGACATTGGCTGATCTAGCGAGTTCGGGATTATTGGAATCGGACTCAACATCAGAAGGGTGGATGACGTGGACGGGTTGGTTTTCAGAAATGGGCGTCGCACACGCCAAGCTGAATATCAACCTGCGCTGCACACTTTACACCGACGTCATCAACGCTTGCGTCAATGGTTATGGAGTTGCATTAGGCTGGGGACGCATGGTGGATCATCTTATCGACAGCGGCGAACTGATCAAGCTTGAGTCCTTCGTGGTAATACCGAAACAATCTTATTATCTGGTCATTCCCAAGAGCCGGAAGATCACACCCAATATCAGTAAAGTGGTTCAATGGCTACAGAGTCAGGTCACGTCATAATGACTCCAGGATTCACAGGTGAGCGGGTGACAGTTCGCGACAGCGCACACAAAAAAGCCCCATGTTCATCACATGGGGCTTTGGGCCACCCTACCAGGGTCGGCGAGCGGACTTAGCCGACGGACTTCAAGGAAGGCCGGCCACTCAAGCGCTCCAGCATGGTCTCGCAATACCAGTCATCAAACTGGCACACACCATTTTCGGCGTTCTCCGAGAACGGCCCAGGCTCATAGGCAGGCGAGGAAACGCCGGCGTGCGTGCCTTCGACCAAACGACGATCCTGATCGTTGGTGGCCAGCCACACCTTGGTGAGACGATCAAGGTCATAGTCCACACCTTCCACCGCAGATTCAGGCACAAGCCACTTGGTGGTCACGAGCGTTTCGCCTGGCCCGATGGGCAGCACTCGGAAGCTCAGTGCATGGTCGCCCAGAAAGTGGTTCCAGGTAGAGGGGTAGTTGAAGTACAACAGAGCGCCAATGTCCGGCTCACCGCTTTTATCCAGTCGACCGGCAACGGCAGGCTTACCGTCCATGGTGTAGCTGACCGCACCAGCGGAAAGCGGAATACGGGTCATACGGAAGCGACCCAGCGGGTCCATGTTCAAGCGGCTCGGCATGCCTGCTGCTTCACAGCGATTCCAGTGAGCAACCAGCTCTGGATCATCATCCCCCCCCACGCCGGCAACGGACAGGTTTTCCACGAACGAGTTGAGCAGCTCCGGGTGGGTACCATCGCAGTGGTAGCACTCGCGGTTGTTCTCGAAGACCAGCTTCCAGTTGCCTTTTTCGATGAGGTTCGACTCGAAGGCGACCTTGCAGTTTTCCAGGAAATGCGGCGCGATGAACGGGCTGACGGCAGCGCGGAAACTGGAAAAATCTGGAGCCTTCTCGGCCACGCAGACGTAGATGTAGGTGTGTACGATCTCGACGTGAACGGGCTTCAAGCCGTAGTTTGAACGGTCGAAATCGGCGCCCATGTTACCCGCGTAGATCAGGTTGCCATCGAGTTCGAACGTCCACTTGTGGTACGGGCACACCAGCTTGGCGACTTTGCCACTGGAGTGCTCACAGACCTTCGCGCCACGGTGACGGCAGGCATTGTGGAAGGCTCGAACCTCGCCATCCTTGCCACGCACAACGGCAACCGGGTAATCACCAATCTGCAGGGTGAAATACTGTCCAGTCTTTGGAATTTCGAAGGTGTGCCCAGCAAAGACCCAATCTTTATGCCAAATATGTTCAAGATCCTGACGATAAACCTCTGGATCGAGATATAGCTGACGAGGCAAAACATGCCGAGGTTTGCGTTGCTTTATCAGGCCAATGACGGATTCGTTGCTGTTCATTATTATCCTCCACGCACCGACGATTGTAGCCACTCGGCGCAACTGACTGAAACATTGTTTATATAAACGTAACTAGAGCCCAGCTAAAATCATAGCGCCCTGATAATGCATGAATAAGTATGTCGCCAAACCAGACTAAAGATTAAGCCACCGTCTGACACTGACTCAAGCTACATTTTCAAGGCCATATTCATAATGGCAGGTTATGCGTTTGGGCCCTGGACACTCCACCAAGAGAACTTGGACATCACCCAGTCTCTCACTCGGCAACAGGCATCCTCGTTATCGTTATTCTCTCTAGACGCCAGGTAGTGGAGACTATTATGCAGCGTCAGTTTTTCACGAACGGGCCTCACCAAGCGTCCGTTTTCGACCATATGCCCAACCAATTGATTCCACCCAAGCGCAACACCTTGACCTGAAAGCACCATATTAATAATCAGGTTATAATCATTGGCATGAAAAATGGGCGCACTCGTGGAATCGCGCTCATCCAGATTGACATTCTGAAAGGCAAGCCAAACGCTCCAATCCACGTGTTCAGCCACGCCTGAGCGCCCATAAGGGCTCAAATCCAGGAGTTCGGAATTTTGCAGTCCTTTCAGCGACTCAATATCAGGATTGCGCCTCAAGTACTCAGGCGAGCAAACCGGATAAATAATATCGTGACAGAGAGGGTGAACCTTGTACCCCTCCCCTACGTTGACGAATTTCGAAATTACAATATCGGGCTCAACACCAGGCTCTCTCGCATGAAAATTTTGAGTCGTGATGAGATTCAGCTCGATATCTGGATGCTTGATGCGAAATTCCTGAATATGATTGGACAGCCATAGCGCCGAAAATGCAGGCGAACACGAAATCGTTAACACGCGCTTGTCGCAGGGTGCATTTCGAATTCGCTCAGCGGCTTGTGCGATATTTACGAACGATATCTGAGAGGCATCGAAGAAAACCGAACCGGCGCAAGTGAGCTCAACGGTACGCCCCACCCTGACAAACAACGGGGCATTCAAATACTCTTCCAGCTCCCGAATCTGACGGCTGATCGCAGCCTGCGAGACGCAAAGCGCTTCTGCCGCACGGGTAAAGCTCTCGTATTTTGCTGCAGCCACAAAAGCCCTTACGGCTCTCAAGGATGGCATCTTAAGCAATAGCGTGTCTGGATCCACGTGCTTCTGCGACATGATTCGTACCGATCCCCATCCACTTAAACCTCGGCTCAACTCCATACTACGCAACACACTAAAAAATGCATCTTCAAAAACTTACCATCTGCATAACTTGAAGTTATGCAAAATTTCTACAAAAACTTTCTGGACAATTCCTGACGTCCGACCGTATGTTAAGAAGACGCTCAAAACCTGTCGCGCAACGTTTCATCAACAAAGCGCTGTTACTCAACAAGTTAGTCAAGCATTGGGCTTGCGCTGCTGGGTTTCCCAATGAAAACTGTTACCAGAGAATTTAGTCGCACGTTTGTAGACCGGAACTTGGGTTTCATCACCCAAGCGCACGCCGAGCGGAAGACGTCACGGGTTGGCTTTCTCCTGCTCGAAAACTTCTCATTACCCTGCTTCACCCAAGCCCTGGATGTTCTGGTAACCGCGAACCTGATTTCCCCTGGTGCAGTTCGGGTTCATACGTTCAGCCACAACCACGCAGAGGTCATGAGCGACCTGGGTATCCCGATCAGACCCGACACGCCCTTGACTGACATCCGTCTTGCCGACCTTGATTTGATGATTGTCTGCGGAGGACTGCGCGCAGCAAGAACGGTACCGAATTGGTTATCGGCGCTGCTGAAAAACATCTCCAAGCTTCCAATCGCCCTGGGTGGTCTTTGGAATGGGGCCTGGTACCTGGGTGCTGCAGGCTTGCTGGACGGTTACCGCTGTGCAATTCACGCAGAACAACGCACCGCTTTGGCTGAGCGCGCCCCCTATGCCAGAGTCTCTCAAGAATCGCTGATTCTCGACAGAAACCGGATGACGTCAGCCACGCCTGCCGGCGCCTTCGAAATGATGATTCGTTGGCTCAACGTCGGCGCTGGCCCTCAATTGGCCGATGCGGTGCTGGACACGCTTGATTCTGATCAGAGCAAGTTGCGCAGCTTCCAGAACCCTCAGCATCCCAAGGTGAGCAAGATGCTCCGGGAAGTCATCGCGCTCATGGAGGCGAACCTTGAGGAAACACTGAACCCGGAACAGCTCGCCGAAGTCGTAGGGCTGTCGATACGGCAGATTCAAAGGCTGTTCAAGGATCAGTTGAACACCACGCCCCAGAAGTACTATTTCCAGCTCCGGATCACCGAAGCACGGCGGCTGATTCAGAACTCCAGTGCATCGATCTTCGACGTTTCGATTGCCTGCGGCTTCGTCTCCTGCACCCATTTCAGCAGGTCATACAGCGCGTTTTTTGGGCACCCGCCGTCGAAAGAGGTTCGATATGAGATTTAGTCAATCGACGGGCGAGTAACCGACACAGGTGAATTTGATCAGGGGGCACGCCTACGCGCATCAGCAGGCCTGGGCTTCGAGCTCTATCAGTGGTTCCAGTGCGTCACGCAGGCCCCCGATTTTCTCGTCAGACAGGCGAGCCAACGGACGGCGCGGATTACCTGCGCCGTAACCCATGATTTCTGCACCGGCGTAGACCGACTGTACGTAGTCCCCTTGCCAGATCAGAGACATGACCGGCGCCAAGGCTTTCCAGATCTGTTGCACCTCATCCCACTTGTGCTCACTGGCTGCATTAACCAAAGCGACGCAGGTCCTGGGTGCCATGTTTGCGCCACCCCAAATCAGGCCAGCGGCACCCGCGAACAGCGCGTAAGGCGCGAGAGGGTCGGCCCCATTCATCGTTGGTAGGCCCGTGCGCACCAAGCAAGCCTGGGCAGCCAGATCACCGCTGCTGTCTTTGACCGAAACGAAGTTCGGGATTTCACCCAACTGTTTGAACAGGGACGGAGTCACTTCAACACCAACGGCTTGCGGGACGTTGTATCCAATTATTGGCAGGCCAGCTTCGGAAACGCTGGAGTAAAAGTCGATGATGCCCTGGTCATCGGTTGGGCCTTCGAAGAATGGAGGCAGTACCATCACACCATCAGCCCCGTGATCCTTGGCGTGACAGGTACGCTCAACCACCTCATCAAGCAACAACGCGGAAGTCTGGGCAATTACGCGGGCACGACCGTTGATGGCCCGCGCGCCAAAGGCAACCAGTTCCTTCGATTCCTCCTTGCTCAGATACACATGCATCCCGGTTCCGGAGCTGAGCACAATGCCATGTACGCCTGCTGCGATATAACGCTCGATCAAGACTTCGAAATGCGCATAGTCGATTTTGCCCTGAGCATCGAAAGGCGTGGTGATGGCCAGGTTGACACCGGAAAACATGAATGCAGACATGAATAACCCCTTTTTATTGTTAGCTAGCTTATCCAGCTAATGCACCGAGCGAGTGAGCGCCAAGCAAGAGGTTAAGGCCCGACCAGGCCTTCATACAGCGACATTTACGAGGGCAATCTGATAATTTCAGGTTATGCGAGCCAACTCGACTCGGCGACCTTGAACACGGCTTCCACAGTCATCTAAGAGCGCGAACACCATCGTCTATAACGTCAGGTTATCCATGAAGGTGTATAAATGTTGTTGGCGCCTATCCACAGATAGCTATACATTCCAAGAACGCCTGTCTGGAGCAACTAAAACAACAAACTCTGAAAACCACAATGTATATATTTCCCGTTTGGCATTGCCCTTCCATGCTGCCAATACACGATGGAAAATAAATACCGACCATTACAATCAATTGTTGGCGTCCTAGCTTGCCAAGCCGTTGTTCCACATTGCTTGCACCCATCAAGAAAGGTCGAGTCAAGGTAATCACTCAGCTTCATATCATAAAAATGCTTGGAGACCGTGATGTCATCACCTTTTTCTATCAGCGCTGATTCCCGCCGTATCGACCCCGCCAAACGTCGTGCCACTTCGTTGAAAGCGGATGGTTCAGTGGACGACAACGATCGCTGCGAAATTGGCCCAACCCCTCTTGCCTTTACTGAATGGGCTCAGCTGGGATTGGAGCCTCCTCACCTACCCAGCATGCGTGAATACCGCCTACGCCGTATTCAAGAGCAGCTGGTCGCGCGTGACCTCGGGGGCGTTTTGTTGTTTGACCCGCTGAATATTCGCTATGCGACCGACACTACAAACATGCAGCTATGGACAACCCATAACCCAGCCCGCGCTTGCTTCGTAGCCGCCAGCGGGCATGTCGTGCTGTGGGACTTCCACGGCTGCGATCACTTGAGCGCGCACCTGCCCCTGGTGAGCGAGCTCCGCAGCGGAGCATCGTTCTTCTATTTTGAAACCGGCGACCGCACTGACGAGCATGCCCGTCGTTTTGCTGGCCAAGTCGATGAAATCTTGCGCAAGCATGCTGGATCGAATCGCCGCTTGGCAGTTGACCGAATCGAACTCGCCGGCGTCCGAGCGCTCGACGCTCTTGGCATCGAACTGTGCAGCGGGCAGGAGGTGACGGAGTTTGCTCGCGCAATCAAAGGCCCTGACGAAATCAAGGCCATGCGCTGCGCCGTAGCGTCTTGTGAGGCTGCGGTTTCCGAGATGCACCTGGCAATGCGAGCCGGCATGACTGAAAATGACATCTGGTCGGTTCTTCATGCTGGCAACATTCGGCGAGGTGGTGAGTGGATCGAAACGCGCATCCTCAGCTCAGGCCCACGCACCAACCCCTGGTTCCAGGAGTGCGGGCCGCGCATTGTCAGCGACGGCGATTTGTTGTCTTTCGACACCGACCTGATCGGTGTCTATGGGATGTGCGTGGACATGTCACGCAGCTGGATCTGTGGAGGGTTCGAACCCACTGCAGAGCAGAAGCGTTTGTATCGCATCGCACATGACCACATTTCCCATAACATCGAGTTAGTCAAACCAGGTGTCCGCTTCACCGAACTGACCGCAAAAGCTCACCGCCTACCAGAGTCCTGCCGAGCGCAACGCTACGGCGTGATGTTCCATGGTGTGGGATTGTGCGACGAATACCCCTGCATTCGGTATCCGGAAGACGTCGACGCCTATGGTTACGAGGGTGAGCTCCAACCTGGCATGGCGCTCTGCGTCGAAGCCTACATCGGAGAGGTTGGCGGACGCGACGGCATCAAACTCGAAAATCAACTCCTGGTCACCGAAACGGGTTATGAACTGCTTACGCACTACCCGTTCGAAGAAAGCTTTTTGCGTGACTGATACTGCGCACCTGGTCGAGCCGGCTCTGTGATCTTTAGCAACGGAGCCGGCTCGCACGCATAACGCCTTGTTACCAACCCTTTGGCCCCCTTGGTGTCCTTGGGCGTCAACATGAACTTGAAATGGGGCCAGTACAGAGCTGGCCGCGAGGGCTGACATACACGCCACTACGACCGAGCCCAGGAATTTTTACAACAACAATAATCCCCATCACTCACTGAGTTTTTGAGGAGGCCTCTCGACCGCAAGGCGCTGGCATCTTGCGGATTCGCTCTGCCCAAACCCAAAAAGCAATATCAGGTATAAGAATGACAAGCCCGAATATTTCAGTAGAAGATGTACCGCTCAACCCGTTCCACCGACTACTCACCCTCCGCTCGGGTGGAGGCTCCTTTGTTGATGGCTATGTACTCAGCATCATTGGTGTCGCGCTCGCCCACATTTCCACTTCATTGGCTTTAACCAGTTTTTGGGAAGGAATGATCGCGGCCTCGGCGCTGATTGGTATTTTCTTCGGCGGCTTCCTGGGTGGCTGGCTTACCGATCGGCTTGGAAGAAAACGGCTTTTCTTCGTCGGCCCAACCTTGTTCGCACTCGCATCTGTTGCGCAATTCTGGGCTGATGACGCCCTCACCATATTCCTTCTTCGACTTGTCATAGGCATTGCAGTGGGTATCGAATACCCGGTGGCAACGTCCCTGCTTGTCGAATTCATGCCCAGGAAATACCGTGGCCCAAGGCTGGCGACATTGACGATTCTCTGGTTTGCCGGTGCAGCTGCCGCGTACATCGCAGGTGAATTGATATTGCGCTCCGGCGCCGAGGATGCCTGGCGCTGGGTATTGGCGAGCTCGGCAATCATCGGAATCGCGTTGTTCATCGTGCGCATTGGCACACCTGAATCGCCACGTTGGTTGTTGAGCAAGGGACGCAGCGCAGAAGCTGAACACGTCATCAAATCCGTGTACGGCAATAACTTCGGCCTGCATAACCTGCCGGAAGAGAACACCCATCATAAAGTGAACATTTG
The DNA here is from genome assembly GCF_034387475.1 of Pseudomonas sp. Teo4. NCBI lineage: Bacteria > Pseudomonadati > Pseudomonadota > Gammaproteobacteria > Pseudomonadales > Pseudomonadaceae > Pseudomonas > Pseudomonas sp. Teo4. The sequence goes on along the minus strand of NZ_JAXCIL010000001.1, from coordinate 1,048,379 downwards.
GAGCCTGCTGTACTCCGGCTATGGCAAGCGGATGCTCTTCGTCATTGTGTTCTGGACGTGCTGCATCATTCCACTGTTCGCTGTTTATGCATTCGCACCGAAAGTGCTTGCCGCACTGAATGTCAAAGGTGACAGCGCGTCGATCGGCTCGGTGCTCATCACGTTGTTTTTTGTAGCTGGCTGCGTTGGCGCCACCCGGCTCATCAACGTGATTGGGCGAAGAAACCTGCTGCTTTACAGCTTCCTGCTGTCCGGTCTTGCACTGCTTTGCCTGGGCGCACTGCACAACAGTGCGGGCAGCTTCATCTTGGTTTTCTTTGCTATCTACGCATTGTTCATTGGCGGAGCCCAGGTACTGACCTTGGTCTACCCGAACGAGATATTCCCTACGGAAATTCGAGCATTCGCGGTGGGTGTAGGCACGTCAATCTCACGTATCGGAGCAGCCGTTGGTACTTATCTCGTGCCTCTTTCCCTGGATGTTCTCGGGATCGCTCAAACCATGTATGTCGCTGCGGCAATTACATTGTTCGGCCTGCTTCTATCGTGGTTGCTGGCACCCGAAACCCGCTCGCTGAACCTTCAGCAGGCAGCTTCCCTTGGTTGATGGAGTGGTTGTGTCAGTGCTGGCCCTATCGCCGGCAAGCCGGCTCCCACATGGACTGCACCAACCTTGAGATCACCGCTGTACCTGTAGGAGCTGGCTTCAGAACAAGGACGGTTGAAAATCGAGAGATAACTGATCCAGACACCTGAGGTCGATTGTCCGGAAAACGACGAAGGGCAGGATGGCATCGGCCACCGGCTGCAGTTGGCGACTGAGGTAGTGGTCGTAGTCGATAGGCGAGCGCAGGTTTTCCAGTGGCTCAGGGCCGGCAGTGGTGATCACATAACTGATCAACCCGCCGTTCTGATATTGCCGCGCACGCCCCATCCGCTGGTTGTAATCGTCGGCCAGACGTGCGGCGCGCACATGGGGAGGAACATTGCGCTGGTAATCGGCCAGCGGCCGGCGCAGGCGCTTGCGGTAAACCAGCAACGCGTCCTGCTCGCCTGCCAGGGTGCTTCGCACGAACTCCCGGACATAATCATGATAGGGCTGGCCACGGAATATGCGCCCATACAGCGCTTGCTGGAACTGCTGGGCCAAGGGCGACCAATCGGTGCGTACCGACTCCAGCCCCTTGTACACCACATCGTCACTGCCATCAGCGCGCTGTACCAGGCCGGCATAGCGCTTCTTGCTGCCCTCGTCGGTGCCGCGAATGGTGGGCATGAGGAAGCGTCGATAGTGCGTCTCGAACTGCAGTTCCAGAGCGCTTTCAAGGCCCATGGTTTCGCGCAGGTGCTGGCGCCACCACTGGTTGACCTCCGCTACCAGTTCGCGGCCGATGCGTGCCGCGGCTTCCTCGCCATGGGCACCTTTGAGCCAGACGAAGGTGGAGTCGGTATCGCCGTAGATCACGTCGTAACCTCGCGCTTCGATCAGCGCGCGGGTCTGGCGCATGATCTGATGACCGCGCATGGTGATGGACGACGCTAAGCGGGGGTCGAAGAAGCGGCAGCCGCTGGAACCAAGCACGCCGTAGAACGCGTTCATGATGATTTTCAGCGCCTGGGACAACGGCGCATTGCCCTCGCGCTTGGCCGCCTCCCTGCCCTGCCAGACACGCTCGACGATGGCCGGCAAACAATGCTGACTGCGCGAGAAACGCCCGCCCCGGAACCCTTCGACCGAGTGTTCGTCATCGGGTTGGCGAAGGCCTTCGACGAGCCCCACCGGGTCGATCAGGAAAGTGCGAATGATCGAGGGGTACAGGCTTTTGTAGTCCAGTACCAGCACTGAATCGTACAGGCCTGGGCGTGAGTCCATGACGAAGCCGCCGGGGCTGGCTTCGTCCGGCTGGCTGCCGAGGTTGGGAGCGACGAACCCCAGGCGATGCATGTGCGGGATGTACAGATGACAGAACGCGGCCACCGAACCTCCGCTGCGGTCCACCGCCAAGCCGGTGACGGAGGAACGCTCCAACAGGAATTCCAGCAGGCGCGTGTGGGCAAAGATGCGCGTCACCAGTTCGCAGTCCTTGAGGTTGTAACGCGCCAGCGATGGTTTGTCCTCGGCGAACATGCGGTTGATTTCGTCCATGCGCTGGTAGGGCGTCTCGATGGCCTTGCCCTCCCCCAACAGGGTTTGGGCGACGTTCTCGAGGCTGAACGAGGGGAAGCTCCAGGTTGCCGAACGCAACGCCTCGATACCGTCGATCAGCAGGCGCCCGGGGGCATCGGCGAACACATGGCCACCGCTGGCATGGTTGCGCAGGGTCATGGCTGCGCCGTTGCGGCCCAGGGCAAGTGGCACCCCCAGCTGTTTGGCGTGTTCGTGCAACAGGCGCAGGTCGAACTGCACCAGTTTCCAGCCGATGATGGCGTCGGGGTCGTGCCTGGCCATCCACTGGTTGAGGCAGGTGAGCAATTCGGTACGGCTATCGCAATAGTGCAGGTCGAAGTCCAGGCCTGGTGTATCGCCGTTGCTCGGGCCGAGCATGTAGACCTGTCGCTGCCCGCAGCCTTCCAGCGCGATGCTGTAGAGCTCGCCGCGCTCGCTGGTTTCGATGTCCAGTGATACCAGGCGCAGGGTTGGGCGGTAATCCGGCGAGGGTTTGAGCTGGGCGTCGCACAGCACGCCTTGGGCATCGGGTTTGCCGGTGAACTGCACCGGGGCGGTGATGAAGCGCTCCATCAGGTAGCGCTCCGGGGGGCGGATGTCGGCCTCATGGACTTCGATGCCGTTGCTGCGCAGGCGTTGTTCCAGCTGCATCAACTGGCGGTGCTGGCGGGTGTACAGGCCCATGACTGGTTGCTGCTTGAAGTTGCGCAGGTGCAAGGGCTTGAGTTCGACAGCCGTTTCATTGGCCAGCAGTGCGTGGGTGCGTTCAGCGTCATCGTTGGCGATGAACGCTATCGACTCCTGAGGGGCCAGGCGCACTTGGCGAGGGCCTTGGTCGGTGGCCAGCCAGAATTCCACGCAGGTGCCTTGCGGGGTGTCATGCCAGTGTCGGGTCAGGACAAAGCCCTGCTGCACATTCACTGCGTTGTCCTCAAAATGGCTGTTTGGTTCATGCAGGGATTCTACCTCCAGACGCCGATGGCAGGTTCGACAAAGGCAGAATTCCCGAATTGCTCGTTTAGTTTCACTCCGCGTCGGCTTTGGCTTTGGCTTTGGCTTTGGCTTTGGCTTTGGCTTTGGCTTTGGCTTTGGCTTTGGCTTTTAGCGCACGGTAGTTCAGACGCAGCAGATTGCGACTTCAGGAGGCCGAGTGGAGGTCTTGCGAAGGAAGGTGACGGGCATGGATGCCCGTCAAGCGCTGCGGCCCAGGATGGGCCGTACAGCGCGGTCCTTCCGGGAGCAAGACCGGAGCGAGGGAACCCCGGAGCGCAGCGCAGGGGCCGGATGTAGGAGCCAGACTTTTTTGGTTACTTTTTGGGGCGTTTGCCAAAAAGTGACCCGCTGTAAGAGCGGAAAGGTGATTAAGCGTCACCTTGGCAAATGGATATACTCACAAATTTACAAACCAACACAAAAACACAAAAACACAAAAACACAAATTAAGAGGCGGCATTTATATAGTGTGAATATCCATTTGCCATGGAGGCGCTTATTCACCTTTCCGCCCTTCCGGCGGGTTCCTTTGGTCTTGGTGTACGGACCGGACACATGGTGGACACGTGTGCGGAGACATGGTTGACAGATTATGAACCGTAATCCGGCTTGGTCACGTCGATTGTCCGCAGGAAATGATGGCAGAAGTAGACATTGAACAAGCCCCCGCCTTCAGCATTAGGACGTATAGCAATTTCATGCCCAGCCAGGCCTTTCGCAATACTGAAGTAACGTTTCTGGAAACGGAACCGGCTGTGATAGACCTTGGCCACTACATCGTCAGGCCCGTACTCAAACGCCTTCAACTGCTGCGGATAGGCCCAAGTACTGGTGCGGTATCGGTCTATAGGCACCTGGTATCCCAAGGCTTGATGAGGCCGTTGGAGGTTATAGATATCGCGCCATCGATCAAACGCAGCTTGAGCCTCCATCAGCGTGGAAAACTGGCGCCCATCGAGCACCTCAGCTTTGAGAGAACGATGGAAGCGCTCGAGCTTGCCATTGGTTTGAGGATGATAGGGACGACTGAAACTTATTCGGATCCCCAGTTGAATCAGCCAGATACTTAGCTCTGTGACCTCTCCAGGATTGCGCGGTGAGCCCCACGGTGCACCGTTATCGACGTTGATTCGCGCCGGCAAACCATAGTGCTGGAAGACTTCCACCATCTTCTCCTTGACCGTCGCACCCCGTTCGCTGTCACAGGCCTGTATGGCCAGGCTGAAGCGAGAATGGTCATCCAGCACGGTCAAAGGATGGCATCGGCCTTGTTGCGTCGGGAAATGTCCTTTGAAGTCCATCTGCCATAGATCATTAGGAGCATCATGCTCAAACCTCAGCATGGCCTCACGCGTCGTTTGAGCAGGCAGAATCAGGCCATGGCGGCGGAGGATATTGGTAACGGTGCTGGGCGCGACACGGTTGTGCAGCAGGTTACTGATCGTGCGTCCTCCCCATGCCGGATGTTCTTGCCGAAGCGCTATGACTTCTGCCTCCAAGGCGGCTTCAGTCAGTTTCGGACTATTGAAGGGGCGTCGGGACTTCTCCTGAAGGCCTGACCGGCCTTGAGCCTCATAGCGCTCGAGCCATTTGTAGGCGGTTTGAGGGCTGATACCGAATAGCCGGCACAGTTGGCGTTTGTTGCTGCCGGGTTGCCGCGCCAGGGCAATAAACTCTTCTTTCAGGCTCATGGCATCTCTCGTATTCCAGGGCATGATGGCAATCCGGCAAAGTGAGCTCGCCGGAAAGTGTCAACCATGTCCCCGTACACGTGTCCACCATGTGTCCGGTCTATACATCTTGGCCAAAGGAACCAAAGCCGCTGGCTCCTACATCCGGCCCCTACGCTACGCTCCGGGGTCCCCTCGCTCCGGTCTTGCTCCCGGGAGGACCGCGCTGTACGGCCCATCCTGGGCCGCAGCGCTTGACGGGCATCCATGCCCGTCACCTCCCTCCGCAAGACCTCCACTCGGCCTTCTGACGTCGCAATTTGTGGTGCCTGAACTATCGCGCACTAAAAGCAAAAGCAGAGCAAGAGCAAGAGCAAGAGCAGTTGAATCAGCCGTAAAGGTAATTGATATCCTTGTACGCCAAAGCCGGCACCTGCCCAAGCAGAAAATCACGAAGTTTGTTCATCTGCCGCGCCTTGGGACTCGCCTTGAGCCACGTCATGTAATAACCATCCCCCGTCGCCACCGCATGCTTGAACGGCGTCACCAACCGCCCCGCCGCCAAGTCGGCACTGGCCAGTACCAAATCCACCACCGAAATCCCCAACCCCTGCTGTGCCGCCGAAATCCCCTGGTCAAGCGTATCGAACACCTGACCATGGTCGATGCTGATGTCCAGCGCATCCATGCGCGCCAACCACCGCCGCCAGTCACGCCTATCCGGCGACGGATGCAGGAACTCACAGTGACGCAAATCACCAAGGTCAGGCTGCGGGTTGTCCAGGTAGTCGGGGTGGCACACCGGTATCAGCCACTCATCGAACAACTTGAAACTTTCGACATCGGCCGGAAATCGGCCGTTGGCCAGCAAAATCGCGCAGTCGTACGGCTCTGAGTAGAAATCGACCGTGTCGATATCCATCCACACGCTGGAAAGCTGCACGCTGCAACTGTCATCGACCTTCTTGAACGCATCCAGCGCCCTCAACAACCAACGCACCGTCAACGTCGATGGTGCTTTCAGGCGCAGGCCATAACGGTCCTGACGCAACAACGCACACGCGTTCTCGATGATCTTGAAGCCCACCTTGAGTTCCTGGGCCAACAGCCGCCCGTGCTCGGTCAGGCGCAACTTGGGGCCACGGCGCTCGAACAAGTCGCAACCGAACATGGCCTCGAGGGTCTTGATGTGGTGACTGACCGCACCCTGGGTCAACGCCAGTTCCTCTGCCGCACGGGTGAAAGAACCGTAGCGAGACGCCACCTCGAACGCACGCAGCGCGTGCAAAGCCTGAATCCGTTCCGACATGGTGTCTTCCGAAGCATGAGTGAGACTAATAGTAGGTCATAGTTCCACGCGTTTTACAACCTGGAGAGCGTCTCAGAAAATGCAGGTAAATAACAAAGATAAACAAACAAACTGCCTGCATATGACTAGAACGTCCACTTACATAATCTCCTGGGGAAATCATGTTTACAGGTTATGGGAACTGCTATCGCCTGGATGCGCTAGACGCGGCCTCTGAACATGTCCGGAACTCGCAACACTGGACGTACAAGACCATACAACACTTTAAAGGCGTCCTTGCCAACCCTGACTTTCCATGCCTGTTCGGGCGCAAGGCAGTAGCCGCCGAAACCTGCCATATCCTCTTCGCGCGTGCCGAGCACCTGGCTGACGACATGGCCAAGGGGCTGGCCGATTATGTCCAGAACATCAGGCACGTGCCGGTAAAACAACGTATCGGCAGCCCGCTGGTGGTCTTTCTCGAAACAGCCAGCGAGCTGACCCTTGCCGAGCAACAAGCCCTGGCCTGGAAAGTCCTGCGCGGCGTGCACGCGCGCGACCCGCACCCCTGGCCCCAGGCCATCCCGACCGACCCTGACGACAACGGGTGGTCGTTCTGCTACGGCGGTATGCCGCTGTTCATCAACATGAACTTCCCCGGCCACCGGCAAATGAAAAGCCGCAACCTGGGCCCGCACATCACCTTCGTCATCAACCCCCGGGAGAACTTCGACGAAGTCGCCAATGCCGACACCGAAAGTGGCAAGCGCATTCGCGCTCGTATCCGCGAGCGTGTACGCAATTACAACGATGGCGTCGTACCCGACACCCTCGGTTTCTTCGGCCAGGACGACAACTACGAGTGGAAGCAATACCAACTCCAGGAGCAGGGCTCGCTGAACCCGCCACGCTGCCCCTTCCACGCCCTGGCAACCTCCGACTCATTGATCGAGAACTGACCGTGAATACCGCATTGACGCTGACCTACGCCCTGACCGTCCTGCTGCTGATCGCCACCCCTGGCCCGGTGGTGGCGCTGATCGTCAACACTGCCGCGGCCTCCGGGTCGCGAAAGGCCATCTTTACCGCCGTCGGCACCAACTGGGCATCACTGGTGCTGATCGGCGCGGCAGCGTGGATCATTCTCACCAGCGCCGCCATCGACAAGACCTGGCTCAGCGCCATGAGCCTTCTCGGCTGCCTGTTCATCGGTCATATCGCCGTGGGCACCCTGAAAGATGCGCTGCAGGCACCGACTGCCGAGGCCACCGGCGACGGGTCCAAGCCTGGACGTGGCGGCCTGTGGCAAGGGTTCATGGTGGGCATCTCCAACCCCAAGGACATCATCTTTTTCATCGCTTTCTTCCCCCAGTTCATACAAATCACCGAATCTTTCGGCAAAAGCATGGTGGTGTTGTCACTGCTCTGGGTAGTCATCGACTTCGCGGTGCTCAGCCTGTACATCTTCGCCATTGGCAAGATCGCGTCGCAGCGCAGCAACCGCCTGATCAGCCTGGCCTCGGGCGTCGCCCTGCTGCTGATTGCCGCTGGGGGCCTGCTGTACAACCTCAGGGAGCTGGCATCCTGAGGCGAGCAAGCCCACACCTTCGTTGCAAAGAGGAGTGCCCATGAAAATGACCGACACTGCCGCCGACTCAACGGGCATGCCCTCTCCCCTGCAGCAGGACTACCAGCACTTCCTGCTGCTGGGCAACCGCCGTGCTCCGCACACCTTGCAGGTACACGAGCGCGGCTATCGCTCGGGCACCATCAACACCGATGCCCTGGGTTTGCGCTACAGCCATTTCGCGGGCAAACGCTTCTCGGCCGCCGAACGCGGCGCGAGCGGGCGCATCAATCTGCTGGTCGGTGGTTCCACCGCACTGGGTATCGGTGCCAGCTCCGACGAGCACACCGTGGCGTCGCACCTTTCGATGCTCACCGGGGAGGTGTGGCTGAACCTGGCCAGTTGCGGGCTCAACGCCAGCCAGGAGTTGCTCCTGTTCCTCACCCATCAGCACCGCTTCGGGCAGATCGGCCACGTAGTGGTGCTCAGCGGCCTCAACACCCTGGCCCACGAAGGCTTGAGCGAAGTCCTCGATGGGTTGCAGGACCCCGTGCACGCCAAGGCCCAGCAGGCATTTCTCGACAGTTTCAAGGAAGGTGTCCAACCCGCCGACTCGCCCGACACCCCATCCCTCTGGCGTCGCCTGGGGCAGGCTTTGGCACCGCGCCGGCCAGCTACTCCGGTCTCCTGGTCGCTGACCGCACCGGAAAAACGCATGGCGCGCGCCGCCGACAGCATCGGCCGTACCCTGCGCCAATGGGAGCGCATGCTGGCTGAAAGCCACACCACACTCACGTTCATTCTCCAGCCACTGTTGCCCTGGTGCCGGGACACCGTGCCCGCTGGCGAACAGGCCATGCTGGCAGCCCTGGAGCGCCGGTCAGCGAACTTCGACAAGCTGCTTGAAGACGCTTACGACAGCCAGCTGCATATGGCCTACTTTCGTCGCATAAAGCGCCAGGCCGACCCGGTTCCCTGCTATGACATGAACAGCATGCTCAGCAGTTCGCCGGTGTTTGGCGCCGATCTGTTCGTCGACCGCCTGCACCTCAATGACCTGGGCAACAATGCCTTGGCCAAGGTGATCACCGCCAAACTTGGCCTGGCCCAGGAAAAACACGCTCAGCGCAAGGTCACGCCGATCAAGCTCGTCTGACAGTTACCCTCGGGCCTTCCTGCAAGTGCCTGTGCATGGCTAAAATACGTCGTCGTTCCGATTTGCCTGAGGCACCCCTGTACCGGCCATGAACATCGTAGTCCTCCATCAGTACCCTCCTGTCAGCCCTGAACGTCGCTCGTCAGGCAAGGGTGGCCTGTGAGTCGCGTCAGTGTCCTGCCCCCACTGCTGATTGCCCTGGCACCGCTGGCCGCGCAAGCGCTCGATGTTCGCATCGATCCCCATGCCGACCTGCTTTATCGCCAGGCCCTGCCGCTGCTTGAACAGGCAGATACCCAGGAAGACTCGGCCAGCCCCCTGCGCGCGGCCATGGGTAGCGACCCTGAGTTGACCCGCCAGGGCGAGGCAATGGCCCGTACGCTGCCGACGGCCGTGGCGCTGCTGAAGAAATCCGTGGAACTGGGGCACCCGGTGGCGCAGTACCGCCTGGCCCTGTACTACATGACCTACCTGCCGGCTGCGCAGATTCCAGATGCCGCCTGCCCGTTGCTGCAGGCCAGTCTCAAGCAAGGATTCGCCCCGCCCGCCTCCGCGATCGCGAGTTTGTGCACGCCCTACAACACCAGCCCCACCTACCGCCAGGAGCTGGAGGCCATTCCCAGCATGGCCACCTTGTATGCCCCCTACTACCCGCAACCGGCCCTGCGCCTGGCCTGCAACCGCAGCCAACCCCAGGGCCTGCAGATGCAATGGGGGCGTCAGCGCGACTACCAGGCCGAAGTCTACCGGCTGCTGAGCGACCTGGACCCGCAGCAACGTCAGACGCTGTTGCAAAAGGCCATTGAAATCAACGGCTGCGCCACGGCGCAACAACGCCTGGCCAGCCATCGTTGACGGCTCAGGTAGGCGCCCTGTGCCGCCTACCTGAGCAAGATCGTTCAAGCCAGCGCCGGTCGCGCTCTGGCATGCTGGCCTGCCTAGTACAGATGTTGTAGCCGCCATGCCCAGCAGCCTTCCCATTGCCCGCCAAGCCTTTCTCCATGGCGCCATCGCCATTCTGCCGCTGTCCCTGGCCGTGGCCCCATGGGGCCTGCTGGCAGGCTCGATGGCCATCGAAGCCAACCTCAGCGCCTGGGAAGGCCAGGGACTGTCGGCCATCGTCTTCGCTGGCGCTGCGCAACTGGTAGCCATCGGTATGCTCAAGGGCGGTGCCAACCTGGCGTCGATCCTGCTGACTACCTTGCTGCTGACCTCGCAGCACTTGCTCTACGGCCTGTCCATGCGTCCGGTACTGTCGAGCCAGCCGCTGCGCTGGCGGCTGGGCCTGGGCTTCCTGCTCACCGATGAATTCTTCGCCCTGACCAGCCATTACGACCAGCAGCAGTTCAACCGCTGGTACGCGCTTGGCGTCGGCCTGACCTTCTATGTGGCGTGGAACCTGTTCACCCTGGCCGGGATCATCCTTGGCCAGAACATTCCGCACCTGGACCAACTGGGCCTGGATTTCTCCATCGTCGCCACCTTCGTCGCCCTGATCGCGCCACTGGTGCGCAACCTGGCAACGGCCGTATGCGTGGCGGTATCGCTGTTCTGCTCGGTGCTGTTCAGCTACTGGCACTGGGAAACCGCCCTGGTGGCTGCCGGCCTGCTGGGTATGACAGCGGGCTTCGTGTGTCAAAAGTTTTTCGGAGGCCGCGCATGATCTGGCTGCTGATATTCACCATGGGCGCGGTGGTGTTCCTCAACCGCTACGCCTTCCTCGAACCTCGCCTGCCCCTGCGCCTGAGCTCCAATGCCCGGCAGTTCCTGGGCTTCGCCGTGCCTGGCATGCTCACGGCCATCTGCGGACCAATCATCTTCCTGCCCGGCCACCAGCTGGACCTGAGCCCGCTCAACCCCTACCTGCTCGGCTCGCTGGTGGCCATTGCACTGGTGCTCTGGACGCGCAGCGTATTGTTGAGCATGCTGGTGAGCATGTTGATCTTCTTCCTACTACGCAGCTGGCTGGCATGAGCACGCCCCTGCGCGAACAGACCCACCTCTGGCAAGCACCGGCCCTGGGCGATGTGGAAATGCTGCACGCGCGGTATTTCCAGCAGCGCTTCGCCCCGCACGTGCATGAAGGTTACGTGTTCACCGTGATCGAGTCAGGGGCCCAACGCTTCTGGCACCGGGGCAGCGAGCACCTGGCGCCGGTGGGCAGCATGGTGCTGATCAACCCCGATGAACTGCACACCGGTGCCACCGCCCACGAAGCCGGCTGGCGCTATCGCGGCTTTTATCCAGACCACGAGCGGGTTACCGGCGTGCTCGACGAGCTGGAACTGGGCCGCCATGGCATGCCGCACTTCAAGGACAGCGTGATTCAGGACCCGGCCCTGGCCTTGGCCTTCAGCCAACTGCACCAGTTGTCCGAGTCCGGTGCCAGCGCCCTGGAACAGCAGACCGCCTGGCGGCAGGCAGTGCTGGCATTGGTGCAGCGCCACGGGCAGTGTGCAGAGCCTACGGAACCCGGCAGAGAGCCACTAGCGGTGGCCCGTGCCCGTGAACTGCTGGAAAGCCAGCTGGCAGACCCGCCGTCGCTCGAAGAACTGGCTGCTGCCGTCAACCTGTCGCCGTTCCACTTCGCCAGGGTGTTCCGCCAGGCCACCGGCTTGCCGCCCCATGCCTGGCTCAAGCAACGCCGCCTGGCACGTGCGAGGGAGTTTCTGAAAAGCGGCCTGGCGGCCTCGGACGTGGCGTTTGCCTTGGGCTTTGCCGACCAGAGCCATTTGAGTCGGCAGTTCAAGCAGGCATACGGGGTAACGCCCGGCGCCTATCGCAGCGCCTGCCAGCACAGCTGAGGCGGTGCGGCACTTTGCCTCCGGCAGAGCGGCCAGCCGCTGCTACACTGACAGAGCTGATTGGAGGATCCTGCTATGTCCGAAAGAGAGCTCACCACCCTCCTCACGCTGATGAACCAGCGTCAAGCCTGCCTGAGCAGTGCCTGCAAGGAGATTGCCGACTGGATCGACCGGCAGGGCGATGTGCCCGCCGCCGGCAAGATCCGCGCCAGCCTCAAGGCTCTGGAGGCCGACGAAGCCCAGCTGCGCAAGACGCTGACTTCGTTGACGTTGGACAGGCCTTTGCCACGATTTCGTAGCTGAATGAAATGGGGCCGCTTTGCGGCCCAATCGCCGGCAAGCCGGCTCCTACACTGTGGGAGCCGGCTTGCCGGCGATTGGGCTGCAAGGCAGCCCCAAGTCAATCAGTGGTTCATATGCATATGGTCGTGCCCAGCGCCAGCCTCGGCATTCAGAGCACGCACCTCAGCCTGCACCTGCAGGGTTTCCTTTTCGCCCTTGGCACCCTCGATGGTCAGGGTCAGTGGCACTTTCTCGCCTTCCTTCACCTGTTGGCTCAAGCCCATCAGCATCACGTGGTAACCATTCGGGTCCAGGCTTACCGCCTTGCCTGCGGGCAGCTCGACCGACTTCACTTCCTTCATGCCCATGACATCGCCGTTCATGGTCATCTCGTGCACCTGCACGGTCTTGGCCACAGGCGACGCCACGCCAACCAGCTTGCTGTCGCTGCTGGCGGTCAAGGTCATGAAGGCACCGGTGGACTGCTGGTGCGGCACGCTGGCCCGCACCCAGGCATCGCTCACAGTGGTCTGAGCCAGGGCTGGCAGGGCCAGGCCCATCAGCACCAGGGCAGCCAAACCGCGTTTGATCGGTTGCATCGACATTCAGCAAATCTCCATCAGGGTGGCCAGGTCTTCAGCACATTCCTTGGCGTTCAGGGAATGGCCCAGGCTCAGGCGCAGGGTGCCACGTGTATCGTAGACGTAGCTGGTGGACGAGTGAGAGATGGTGTAGGTGTCACCGGCCGGGACTTTCTCGTAGAACACCTTGAACTCCTTGGCCACCTCGGCGATTTCTTCCGGGGTGCCGGTCAGCGCGGTGAACGACGGGTCGAAGGCCTTGACGTAGGCATCTAGCACTTCAGGGGTGTCTCGCTCCGGATCCAGCGTGATGAACACCACCTGGAAAATTTCGCGGTCGCGCCCCCTGAGCAGGTTCTTGATTTGCGCCGCACGCGCCAAGGTGGTCGGGCAGACCGCCGGGCACTGGGTGAAACCGAAGAAGATCATCGGCATGCTGCCGTAGAAGCTCGACAGGGTGACGTCGTTGCCACGGGTATCCTTGAGGCGGAACTTGCGCCCGAGGATTTCGTTGCTCATGTTCTTGCCGTACTTGAACTCGAGCCCCCGGGCCGGGTTGCAGCCTGCCAGCAGGCCGAGCCCGAGAACGCCCATCCCGGCGACAACTGCGCGCCGGGTAAACAGATCATTCATGGAACCATCCTTTACAGGGAAGGTGCCGGCCCTAGGGACAGGCCGGCCGAAAAACCGGGGCATTCTGGCATGACACCCCCAGGGCATCTACCCGACGTTGGGGGTGCAGGCCTGCAGCCCTTTAAATACGGGCTGCGGCCTGTTGTCGCAGGGGTTGAATCCGTAACAGTTTGTTGCTAGGGATCAAGGCTTTTCACCGCGAGCCTGAATCGCCCGACGCGTATCAGTAGTACGCGTTTTCTTTCTGGGTATGGTCGGTCACGTCGCGCACGCCCTTGAGCTCGGGAATTCGCTCGAGCAGGGTGCGCTCGATGCCTTCCTTCAAGGTGACGTCAGCCTGGCCGCAGCCCTGGCAACCGCCGCCGAACTGCAGCACGGCGATGCCGTCGTCGACTACATCCACCAGGCTGACCTGGCCGCCGTGGCTGGCCAGACCCGGGTTGATCTCGGTCTGCAGGTAGTAGTTGATGCGCTCGTTGATCGGGCTGTCTTCGTTGACCATCGGCACCTTGGCGTTCGGTGCCTTGATGGTCAACTGGCCGCCCATGCGATCGGTGGCGTAGTCAACCAGCGCGTCCTCAAGAAACGGCACGCTGACCGCATCGAGGTAAGCGGTGAAACTCTTTAGCCCTACCGGCTCGTCATCAGGCTTTTCTTCGCCCGGCTTGCAATAGGCGATGCAGGTTTCGGCGTACTGGGTGCCCGGCTGGGTAATGAAAATGCGGATGCCGATGCCAGGCGTGTTCTGCTTGGACAGCAGATCGGCCAGGTAATCATGGGCGGCGTCGGTAATGGTTATAGCGCTCATGGAAGTTCCTCACAGACTTGCGGCCAAGTGTACGCCAACCTGGCCTTTGAACAAAGTCCTAGTAATTGACTCGGGAAAGCGCATATGCCTGGCTTTGCTCCCGTGGCGCCGCCAGCCAGGCTTGCATCCGCCGATACAGCCCGCGTTCGAGCCACTGGTAGCTGAACCAAGACATTAGTCCAATGGACGGCACGCAGAAGGCAAAGACCAGGTAAGGGTTCACCTTCAGCCGCTGGCTGACGAACCAGCCGCCGTAAAGCACCAGAACATGTATCAAGTACACCGAGTAGGAACAGTCACCCAGCATCTTGAGCAGTCGATTGCCTTTGAAGTAAGGCTCAAGCGAAATGAACGCCAGCACCACCAATGCACTCGGCAGCCCCCAGTGCAGCAGGCGCTGGGAAGCGTCCAGGTGAAACAGCGCGTACCCAGCCGCCGCCAGCACCGCCATCGGCAGCCACAACCCTTCGCGGATCAACCCGCGACGGTACAGCACGCCCACACCGATACCGAGCAGAAACTCGTAGATGATGTCGTTGCTGTAGAAACGGCTGACCACACCCAACCGCCCCAGAAGCTCGCTCACCAACAGCAGCGCGGCAGTCACCATCAGTAAGTGATGACGCTGGCGGGCTATAAACGCCAGGCCGAACAACACGTAGAAGAACATCTCGAAATTCAGTGTCCAGCCGACGTTCAAGGTTGGGTACAGCCCGTAGCCACCCGGGTTTTCGGCCGGGATGAACAACAGCGACAACAGCAGGTGCTGCCACTGGAACACCTGATGGGGCATCCAGCGGCTGGCAACGAGCAGCAGCATGGCCATCAGCGCGGTGTAGAACCAGTAGGCAGGGACGATGCGCAGCACCCTGTTGAGCAGGAACTGCCGCGGGTCGATGGCTTTGTCGCGGGTCGAGAGGTAGATCACCAGGCCGCTGATGACAAAGAAAATGTCGACTCCAACCGCGCCTCGCTCGCTGAGCAGGCGGCCGACAGGGCCGCTGGCGTGAAAGTCGAAGAAGATTTGCATGAAGTGGTGGCAGACCACCACCCAGGCGGCGAACGCCCGCAGTGCTTGAAGCGAATACAGCATGAATTACCTGCGATCAGCCGGTGCATTGAGGCCGCGACAAGTTGCATCCCACAACGCCTGTAGGAGCCGGCTTGCCGGCGATGGGGCTGCAACGCAGCCCCTGGCCACCCGATCGATCCGACCGCAGTGTTCCCTGAAAGGTCAGTTCAACCGATCAGAGGTTCTCGTAGCGGTTCATGTCCAGCACGCCCGCCTCCATCGGTTGAGTCTGCTTGATGAAGGTGTTCAGGTCATGGAAGTAGAACCAGAACTGCGGGTGACTGCGACGCACGCCCCAGCGCATGACGATGCGCTCGAACTTGGCCGGGTCGTCACGCGCCGCTTCCATGTCCTCGACGAACTCCGGCACGTTCGACGCCGGAATGTTGAAGATGAAGTTCGGGTAGCTGCTGAGCACGCCCGGGTACAAGGTCAGGGTGTCCAGCCCCGGCTGGTAGCGGTAGGCCTCGCCCAGCAGGAAAGCCACGTTGCTGTGCGCCCGGTTGCGCAACAGGCTGTAGACCTGGCGCTGACCGTCCTGCCCTTCGATGCGCAGCATGGTCGCCTCGGGCAGCTGGTTGATGACCTTCAACCCCGCCGCAGGGCGCGACACCAGACGGCTAAGCGACTGTTCGACGCGCTGGAACTCGGCGTTCATCTCTGGCCGCGAGCAATAAGCGCCCGTGCAGCGGTTGATCGGGTCGGGGGCCGCGTTGAGGCTGCCGGTGCGCTGCAACAGTTTCAGGCCAAAGTCGCGCGTCGGGTTGCGTTCGTCGAGCTTCAGCCCACTCGGGGTGTCGGTGTCGATGTCCTCGTAGTCCATCCACATCTTCACCTTGCCGCTGTTCTGGTACCAGTTGCTGAGCACCTTGCCACGCTGCTCCGCCGGCATCAGGCGCAGGAAGTTGACCTCGGCGCCGTTACGGATCAGGTCGAAGTACAAGCGCGTCTGCAACTGGTGCGAGACGTTGCCGAACACATCGAAGTTGACCGCCAACTGGTAATAGGTGCGCTCGAACAGCGGGTAGTCGAACAGCCAGGTGGTCAGCGGCACATCGCCGATCAAGCCCTTGGTCACCGATGCACTGTCGAAGTGACGGAAGATGGTCAGCAAGGCATTGTCATTACCCGCCCACAGGGTCGACCAGCTGGGGGGCGGCATCTCGGCATAGGCCTCGCGGCGCAGTTTTTCATACTCGTTGCGCTTGTCGCGGTAGGCGTGCCACAGGGTGAGCACGCTGCCCACGTCGTCGATCTGCCCAGGCATCGCCAACAACGGCGTGGCTTCGCTGCGGTACTTGGCATCGGTGATGTAACGGTCGTGGGCCGGTTCCTGGAACAGCGCCCAGAAGTTGTCGCGGATCACGTCGGTGGCGATCTGCCCACGGCATACCGGGCCACGGATGAAGGTGCGCACGAAGTACTCGGCGTTATCCAGCATGAACTGGTAGCGCGCCACTGCCGGAATGGCCTCGAAGGTCTCGAACGGGTTGGCCCGGTGACGCGGGCCGTAACCTGGCAGCGCGGTGGCATGCCAGTCGCCAGCGTAGAACAGCTGCTTGACCCGCTTGAGCTTTTGCGGGCCCATGGGGTACGTGATGTGGGTCTTGTGCACGATCACGCCCTGCACCGGCACCAGGCGGTAGTAGAAGTCGGTGCCCGGCGGGTCGTTGGGACGGCGGGTGGCGATCAGGTCGACCGGCTGGCCGCTCGGCGTGCGCGAGCGCACCCATTGGAAGAAGTGACCTTGTTCACCACCAACAAAATAGATGTGCGCCAGGAACAAGTGCTCGTACAGCCAACGCCCCACCAGCGCCTCGGTAGAGCCCGGACGGTTCAGCAGCTCTTCCCAGTCTGCAATCTGCCTGGCCTCGACCGGGCTGGGCTGAATCGGCTGATACTCTACCGGCGCCCCGGCCGACAGCCAGCTGCGCAGGGTGTTGTATTGCTGGTCGGTCAGCCCGGTGACAGCCAGCGGCATGCCTTCCTTGGGGTGGGCGCCGGCATAGGCGTCGAACTCATGGGGCAGCGGGCACATGTTGTTGCGGTTGAGCCCCAGGACGATCTCTTCGGGCAGCTTGGCATTGGGCGTGAGCGGCGTCTTGTGCCCGAGTTCGAGCATGCGCGCCATCAGTGCAGCCTGGCTGCCCTGGTTGTCGAGCACCGAATAGAAGCCCTTCTTGCGCCACTCGGCCTCGCTGTGGGCATCGTAGAACAGCCTCGTGGTGGGCACCGCCTTGCTCCGGTCGCCCTGGTACACCGGCACCTTGGTTGCACCACGCACCGCCCCTTCGGGGCTTTCCAGCTTGAGCTGGCAGGCAGCGTCGTTACAGGCGTGGCAGGCCACGCACTTCTCGGTGAAGATCGGTTGGATGTCCCGGGTGTAGGAAATGGCGGGACTCGATTGGGGGGCCTGCCCGAACGTCACGCCACTGGCGAGCAGGGCGAAAGCGCCAGCCAAGGCAAGAAAACAACGATGCACCATGTGCGGAAAGTCCTGGTTACATAAAGCCATCACGATTGCCTGGTCGTCCTTGGATGCTCGTCGGCCCAACATGAACGGAATTCATGCAAATGGGCAGTGCGCCTAAAAACCGCGCAGCTTTGTTATGATTCGGCACCTTCTGATTTTTGCCCGACCAGGTAGTTCCTATGTCCGACCGCAGCGCTCGTCTCCAAGCACTCCAGAACGCACTCAAAGAGCGCATCCTGATCCTCGACGGTGGCATGGGTACTATGATCCAAAGTTACCGCCTCGAGGAACACGACTATCGTGGCACGCGTTTCGCCGATTGGCCAAGCGACGTCAAAGGCAACAACGATCTGCTGCTGCTGAGCCGCCCCGATGTCATCGCTGCCATCGAGAAGGCCTACCTGGACGCCGGCGCCGACATTCTCGAAACCAACACCTTCAACGCCACGCAGATCTCCCAGGCCGACTACGGCATGGAGTCGCTGGTGTACGAACTGAACGTCGAAGGCGCACGCATCGCTCGCCAGGTGGCCGACGCCAAGACCCTGGAAACCCCGGACAAGCCACGCTTCGTCGCGGGCGTGCTCGGCCCGACCAGCCGCACCTGCTCGATCTCCCCGGACGTCAACGACCCCGGCTACCGCAACGTCACCTTCGACGAACTGGTAGAAAACTACATCGAGGCTACCCGTGGCCTGATCGAGGGCGGCGCCGACCTGCTGCTGATCGAAACCATCTTCGACACCCTCAACGCCAAGGCGGCGATCTTCGCCGTGCAGCAGGTGTTCGAAGAAGACGGCCTCGAACTGCCGATCATGATTTCCGGCACCATCACCGACGCCTCCGGCCGTACCTTGTCCGGGCAAACCACCGAAGCGTTCTGGAACTCGGTGCGCCACGCCAAGCCGATTTCGGTAGGCCTGAACTGCGCCCTGGGTGCCAAGGACCTGCGCCCGTACCTCGAAGAGCTGGCGACCAAGGCCGACACCCATGTTTCGGCGCACCCCAACGCCGGCCTGCCCAATGCCTTCGGTGAATACGACGAAACCCCGGCGGAAATGGCTGCCGTGGTCGAGGAGTTCGCGGCCAGCGGCTTCCTCAACATCATCGGCGGTTGCTGCGGCACCACCCCGCCGCACATCCAGGCCATCGCCGAGGCCGTGGCCAAGTACAAGCCACGGGTGATCCCCGACATCCCGAAGGCCTGCCGCCTCTCGGGCCTGGAGCCGTTCACCATCGATCGTCAGTCGCTGTTCGTCAACGTCGGCGAGCGCACCAACATCACCGGTTCCGCCAAGTTCGCCCGCCTGATCCGTGAAGAGAACTACACCGAAGCGCTGGAGGTCGCCCTGCAGCAGGTCGAAGCCGGCGCCCAGGTGATCGACATCAACATGGACGAAGGGATGCTCGATTCCCAGGCCGCCATGGTCCGCTTCCTTAACCTGATCGCTGGCGAGCCGGACATCTCCCGCGTGCCGATCATGATCGACTCCTCCAAGTGGGAAGTGATCGAAGCAGGCCTCAAGTGCATCCAGGGCAAGGGCATCGTCAACTCGATCTCCATGAAGGAAGGCGTCGAGCAGTTCAAGCACCACGCCCGCCTGTGCAAGCGTTATGGCGCCGCCGTGGTGGTGATGGCCTTCGACGAAGTCGGCCAGGCCGATACCGCCGCACGCAAGAAGGAAATCTGCCAGCGTAGCTATGACATCCTGGTCAACGAAGTGGGCTTCCCGCCGGAAGACATCATCTTCGACCCGAACATTTTCGCAGTCGCCACCGGCATCGAAGAGCACAACAACTACGCCGTCGACTTCATCGAGGCCTGTGCCTATATCCGCGATCACCTGCCCTACGCCCTGTCGAGCGGCGGGGTGTCCAACGTGTCGTTCTCGTTCCGCGGCAACAACCCGGTGCGCGAAGCGATCCACTCGGTGTTCCTGTACCACGCCATCCAGAATGGCCTGACCATGGGTATCGTCAACGCTGGCCAGCTGGAAATCTACGACGAGATCCCGGCTGCCCTGCGTGAAAAAGTCGAGGACGTGGTGCTCAACCGCACCCCGCACGGCACCGACGCGCTGCTGGCCATTGCCGATGACTACAAGGGCGGCGGCGCGGCCAAGGAAGTGGAAAACGAAGAGTGGCGCTCGCTGCCGGTGGAAAAGCGCCTGGAGCACGCACTGGTCAAGGGCATCACTGCCTTCATCGTCGAAGACACCGAAGAGTGCCGCCAGCAATGCGCGCGCCCGATCGAGGTCATCGAAGGCCCATTGATGAACGGCATGAACGTGGTCGGCGACCTGTTCGGCGCCGGCAAGATGTTCCTGCCCCAGGTGGTCAAGTCCGCCCGCGTGATGAAGCAGGCCGTGGCGCACCTGATTCCGTTCATCGAAGCCGAGAAAGGCGACAAGCCCGAAGCCAAGGGCAAGATCCTCATGGCCACGGTCAAGGGCGACGTGCACGACATCGGCAAGAACATCGTCGGTGTGGTACTGGGCTGTAACGGCTACGACATCGTCGACCTCGGCGTGATGGTGCCGGCGGAGAAAATCCTGCAGACCGCCCGCGAGCAGAAGTGCGACATCATCGGCCTGTCCGGCCTGATCACCCCGTCGCTGGACGAAATGGTTCACGTCGCACGCGAAATGCAGCGCCAGGACTTCCACCTGCCGCTGATGATCGGTGGCGCCACCACCTCCAAGGCGCACACCGCGGTGAAGATCGAGCCCAAGTACAGCAACGACGCAGTGGTCTACGTGACCGACGCCTCCCGCGCCGTGGGCGTGGCCACTCAGCTGCTGTCCAAGGAACTGAAACCAGGTTTCGTCGAGAAAACCCGCCAGGAATATGTGGAAGTGCGTGAGCGCACCGCCAACCGCAGCGCTCGCACCGAGCGCTTGAGCTACACCCAGGCGGTGGCGGCCAAGCCGAAGTACGACTGGGCCGGCTACCAGCCAGCGGTGCCCTCCTTCACCGGCGTCAAAGTGCTCGACAACATCGACCTGCGCACCCTGGCCGAGTACATCGACTGGACGCCGTTCTTCATCTCCTGGGACCTGGCAGGCAAGTTCCCGCGCATCCTCACCGACGAAGTGGTGGGCGAAGCCGCCACCGCGCTGTACCAGGATGCCCGCCAGATGCTCGACAAGCTGATCGACGAGAAGCTGATCAGCGCCCGCGCCGTGCTCGGCTTCTGGCCGGCCAACCAGGTGGCCGATGACGACATCGAAGTGTATGGCGAAGACGGCCAGCCGCTGGCCACCCTGCACCACCTGCGCCAGCAGACCATCAAGCCCGACGGCAAGCCAAACTTCTCCCTGGCCGACTTCGTCGCGCCGAAGAACAGCGGCGTCACCGACTACGTCGGCGGCTTCATCACCACTGCCGGCATCGGTGCCGAGGAAGTCGCCAAGGCTTACCAGGACAAGGGCGACGACTACAGCTCGATCATGGTCAAGGCCCTGGCCGACCGCCTGGCCGAGGCCTGCGCCGAGTGGCTGCACGAGCAGGTGCGTAAAGAACACTGGGGTTACGCCAAAGACGAGCACCTGGACAACGAAGCGCTGATCAAGGAGCAGTACAGCGGTATCCGCCCTGCCCCAGGCTACCCGGCGTGCCCGGACCACACCGAGAAGGAAACACTGTTCCGCCTGCTCGATGGCACCGCCATCGGCGAAACCGGCCCGAGCGGTGTGTTCCTCACCGAACACTTCGCGATGTTCCCGGCAGCGGCGGTCAGCGGCTGGTACTTCGCCCACCCGCAGGCGCAGTACTTCGCCGTGGGCAAGGTGGACAAGGACCAGATCGACAGCTACAGCGTGCGCAAGGGCCAGGAGGTGAGCGTGAGCGAGCGCTGGTTGGCGCCGAACCTGGGTTACGACAACTGATTCTGCGTTGATTTCTTCGCGGGTAAACCCGCTCCCACAGGGATCGCACCGCTATCAAAGCCTGTGCAGTACCTGTGGGAGCGGGTTTACCCGCGAAGCGGTCAGTACAGCCAACCTCACTCCCATTGCCTACACTGTCCCTGATTGCCTCTGAATTCATCAGGAGCCACCATGGACGATTCCAGCCAAGGCAAGCCGCCCACCTTCTGGCAGATGCTGCACAGCATCCTGGCCGCCGCCTTCGGCGTGCAAAGCGGCAAGAACCGCGCCCGCGATTTCACCCACGGCAAAGCCAGCCACTTCATCGTGCTCGGCACGCTATTCACGCTGGTGTTCATCCTGGTGCTGGTCGGCCTTGTGCAACTGGCCATGCACCTCACCGCCCATTGAAACGCAATCCGCCCGCGGAATTCCCTTCCACGGGCGGCTCAGGTTGAATCACGGTCTAAAGACTAAGGCTACTGGTGGCTGACCCAATACACGGCGGTGACCACCACCAGGACGATCAGGCAGAGGATCGCCCAGGCATCGACACTGCTGTCAGCTTTGCGGACCTTGGTTGAGTTTCCCATTGCATTGCCTCTTGTAGTGGTTATGGGAATGCACTTCACCACCAGCAGTTAAGACGAGCAATGCCCTTCCCTCAAGCAGGGTTTTTCAATAGTCGACGGGCGACGTAAGAAACGGGTACTGGAAACTGGCCGGGCGCCCTTCGGCGCTGTAACGCTGGAAATCAACTCCGTAGTCGTCCTTATCCAACAGTTTCAGCCATCGGCGGGCCTTGTCCTGGTCGATCGACTGCAACGCCGGCACGCGATGCTCACTCAGGCCGTCGCGATCCACCGCCACCCCGTGGGCGTCATCGTGCAGCATCACCATGGCCCAGCCGCCCAAGGTGAAGTGCCCGCCCATCAACACGCCGAGACGCCCATCGATTCGTGCCCGCAGTGCCTCAGGCGAATTGTTGATGGCACTGAACACCACATCGCGCCCTGGCTTGCGCCCGGCAGCTTCAAAAGCCTGCATGGCGCCGAAGGCCATCTCGTCGTTGGCCGACCACACCAGCTTGGTGTTCGGATAACGCTCCAGCAGCACCTGGGCCTGCTCGAAGGCGCGCTGGCGACTCCAGTTGCCGTAGACCACCTGACGCAAGCGCACCTGAGGAAAGTCGGCCAACGCCTGGCGCATGCCCTGCTCGCGCAGTTGCGAGGCCGGCGTGCTCTTGACGCCGGCAAAGGCTACCAGGTCGATCGGCTCGTTACCCCGCGGCAGCAAAGCGACCATCTGATGCAGCATCTGGTAACCGGCCTGTTCGTCGTTGGCAGTCAGGGTACCCAACAACTGCGCGTATTTTTCCGGTTGTGCTCGAATACTCTGGGCCTGGCTGGCGGTCAGCCCGTTGTTGACCAGAAACAGCTTGACCCCACTGCCCTGTGACAGCCGGATGATTTCCGGCGCCACATACTGCTCGTTGACCAGCACCAGGTAGTCCGGCCGTTGTGGCCCCTTGAGAATCGCCCGCGCCTGGACCAGCGCCTTTTCGGCACTGCGCTCGCTGTACTCGACGCGCAAGGTCATGCCGAGGTCGTCGGCAGCCGCCTGCATGAAACGCGAGTAGCTCGTCCAGAACGTCTCGCTGGACAGGCCGGGGTTGAGGAATACCACCGAAGCGGCCTGCGCACTGGCTGCCAGCGGCAGGCTCAGGCACACGCTTTGGCACAGCGCCTTGAGCATGCAGTTACACCCGTTGAAACAAAGCCGCGAGTATAAACGCGTAGCGCGCACTGGCGAACAAATGCCAGTCAGTCTCACTTAGTTCGTTTGGTTCTTTTCATATGCAAAAACATCACTTTAGCGCATAACCCCAACCTGATATCGTTCCCCGGCTCCGAACCGGAGTGCGCGGCCGTGCGCGCGAATAGCTGCATGCAGCCTGAGACAGGACTTTTATGTACGTATACGACGAGTACGATCAGCGGATCATCGAGGACCGCGTCAAGCAGTTCCGTGATCAGACCCGCCGCTACCTGGCCGGTGAGCTGAGCGAAGAAGAATTCCGCCCTCTGCGCCTGCAGAACGGCCTCTATATCCAACGTTTTGCCCCGATGCTGCGCGTTGCCGTGCCGTACGGCCAGCTGAACTCGACCCAGGTCCGCTTGCTGGCGAAGATCGCCCGTGACTACGACAAGGGTTATGCGCACATCAGCACCCGGCAGAACGTGCAGTACAACTGGCCTGCGCTGGAAGACATTCCAGAGATCCTGGCCGAGCTGGCCACCGTGCAGATGCACGCGATCCAGACCAGCGGCAACTGCCTGCGCAACACCACCACCGACCAGTTCGCCGGTGTGGCCGCCGATGAAATCGTCGACCCGCGCCCGTGGTGCGAAATCGTCCGCCAGTGGACCACCTTCCACCCGGAATTCGCCTACCTGCCGCGCAAGTTCAAGATCGCCGTGAACGGTTCGAAGGAAGACCGCGCCGCCATCGAAGTGCACGATATCGGCCTGGAGCCGGTGCGCAACGAAGCCGGCGAGCTGGGCTTCCGCGTGCTGGTTGGTGGCGGCCTGGGCCGTACCCCGGTAGTCGGTTCGTTCATCAACGAGTTCCTGCCGTGGCAGGACCTGATCAGCTACCTGGACGCCATCCTGCGCGTGTACAACCGTTACGGTCGCCGTGACAACAAGTACAAGGCGCGGATCAAGATCCTGGTGAAGGCGCTGACCCCGGAAGTGTTCGCCGAGAAGGTCGAGGCTGAAATGGCCCACCTGCGTGGCGGCAGCACCACCCTGACCGAAGCGGAAGTCGAGCGCGTGTCGCGCCACTTCGTCGACCCGGCCTACAAGGCGCTGGACAATGTCGACTACAGCGCGCTGGACCAGGAGCACCCAGGTTTCGCCCGTTGGCGTTCGCGTAACACCCGCGCCCACAAGCGCCCTGGCTACGTGGCCGTGACCCTGTCGCTCAAGCCGACCGGCGTTGCCCCAGGCGACCTGACCGACAAGCAGCTCGATGCCGTGGCCGACCTGGCCGACCGCTACAGCTTCGGCTTCCTGCGCACCTCGCACGAGCAGAACATCATCCTCGCCGATGTCGAGCAGCAACAGCTGCACGCCCTGTGGCTGGAGCTGCGCGAAGCCGGTTTCGCCACGCCGAACATCGGCCTGCTGACCGACATCATCTGCTGCCCGGGCGGTGACTACTGCTCGCTGGCCAACGCCAAGTCGATCCCGATTGCCGAATCCATCCAGCGCCGTTTCGACGACCTGGACTACCTGTTCGACATCGGTGAAATCGACCTGAACATCTCCGGCTGCATGAACGCCTGCGGCCACCACCACGTCGGCCACATCGGCATTCTCGGGGTGGACAAGAAGGGCGAAGAGTTCTACCAGGTGTCGCTGGGCGGCAACGCCGCACGTGACGCGAGCCTGGGCAAGATCCTCGGCCCGTCCTTCGCCCAGGAAGACATGGCCGATGTGATCGAGAAGCTGATCGCCGTGTACGTGGAACAGCGTACCGAGGAAGAGCGCTTCATCGACACTTACCAGCGTATCGGCATCGACCCCTTCAAGGAACGCGTCTATGCAGCGAATCATTAAGAACAACCAACTCGTCGACGAAACCTGGCACTTGCTGCCCAAGGAAACGACCCTCGACGAGCTGACCAACTGCGACGACTACATCGTCCCGCTGCAACTGTGGCGCGACCATGCCCACGTGCTCAAGGCCCGCGACGGCGGCCTGGGCGTGTGGCTGGACAGTGACGAACAAGCCGAAGAAATCGGCGACGACGTCGAGCACTTCCAGGTCATCGCCCTGAACTTCCCCGCCTTCACCGACGGGCGCAACTACTCCAATGCGCGCCTGCTGCGTGACCGCTACAAGTTCAAGGGTGAGCTGCGCGCCATCGGCGACGTACTGCGCGACCAGCTGTTCTTCATGGCCCGCTGCGGTTTCGATGCCTTTGCCATCCGCGCCGACAAGGACCCGGAAGATGCGCTGCAAAGCCTGAAGGACTTCTCGGTGACCTACCAGGCCGCCACCGACGAGCCGCTGCCGCTGTTCCGCCGCCGCTGATTCGTCACTGCTTGTCGCAACGGCCCGCCTTCATGGCGGGCCGTTGCGTTTACGCCATAGACAAACCCATGGCGCCACCCCCTTCCCAACGGCACCTCAATCGACGCTGCGCCCCTGTCGGCTGAGGGTATCTATACGTTCCACCGCCGCTCGCCAGCGCGCCAGAATCGCTTCATCGAGCGGGTTACCGTCGAGAACGATCCGAGTCGGATGTTGACGAATCCACAGCAATGCCCGCTCGCTCAACTCGACGATCAGGTTCTCGGCAAGGTCCACGAACAGGCCTGGGTGGCTGTCCAGGAACGCCAGCGGAAACTCCGTCAGACCCGTACCGCGCAGTGACAATCGCTGCAACTGGTCAAGGTTGCGCAGCGATGGCAGCGTGCCAATCGGGTTGCCGTTGAGGGTCAGGGTGCGCAACGCACTCAACACCTCCAGACGCGCCCCCGCTGCGCTGTCCATCACCACCTGGTTGTTGGCCAGGTACAGCTCCTGCAACGCGCGAAGCCGTTCGAGCCCGGAGGGAATGGCCGTCAGCCGGTTGCCCCGCAGATTGAGGATCCTCAGGTTGACCAGATCACCGAACGTCACTGGCAAATCGCTCAAGCGGTTATCCGCCAGGTTCAGCTGGGTCAACGCCGTCATGCGGCCGATGCCGGTGGGCAATGCAGCCAGGCGATTGGCACTCAGATTGACGTACCGGACCCTCACCAGCCAGTGGATGTGCTCTGGCAGGGCTGCCAGTCGGTTGTCACTGAGGTCCAGTTGAGTCATCAACGTCAGGTGCTGCACACCCTCGACCGTCTCCAGCTGGTTTCTCTGCAAGTCCAGGCGTGTCAATCGGGAGAGCCTGCCCAGGTCGGGCAAGGAGACCAACGCGTTGTCATTGGCGACCAGCTGGGTCAGCCCCGTCAGGTGTTCCAGACCTTCCAGGGTTGTCAGCCGGTTGCGTTGCACATCCAGGCTGCGCAGTTCACTGAAACCGGCCAACGAAGGCAGTCGGGTCAGCCTGTTTGCGCTTAACTGGAGCGTCTGCAAGTTGGGAAACAGGTTGAAGAAAGCCTGGTCCAGCTCCGAGAACCCGGCATTGGTCAGACACAGGCGATGAAGGTGGCCGAAGCCCACATCTGCCGGCAAGCTGGGCCAGTGGTCCATGGCGATGTTGTGAATGACCAGCGAACCAACACCGCCGGGCCCATAGTACGGCGGTTGCCAGGCTTCAAGAATCAGTTGTGCGGCGCGCCGGCGGTTGGCGTACACCGACCCGTCGACCGGGCCTTGCCACACCCTCAGGGCTTGGTCCAGCCGCCGTACCTGCCCCGCCAGCTCACTGAAGGCAACCCACAGGGTACGCCCTGGCCGTTGCGCCAATAGCGTGGACAACCAAAAAATGTCCACCGCCCGACGATGAGGAAACAGTTGCTGCAGACCGGCACGCACCGATTGGCGAGCCTGCGGATCCAGGGTCGTCAACACCGGCCCTCGCAGGGGGGCGACGGGGTCTCCACCGCTGAGCGGGTAACCCAGTCGACCGTCGCCCAAACGCACCGGTGGCCGCATGCCCGATTCGATCGGGGCCATGCCAAGCTGTTGAGCGGCAACTTCCCGTTGCCCTGCTGCCCGCAACGCCAAGGCCTGGCGAAGTTGCTCAGCCGAAACGGCCGCATCGCCGAGCGCTTGCTTCTGTGCGGCACTCAGGTGCAGCCAAAGAGCCTGGAACAGGCTGTCATGTTGATCTGCGCCAACAAGCTCACGGCCCGCTGCATCCAGCGCCTGGTAGCGGTGTCCCTGGCGAATGATATAGCCAATGTCCGTTGCATCTACTGCGCCCGAGCGGGCAACCAGTTCGCCTGCCGTGTCGCCAATACGCAGCTCGATCCGTTGCTCACCTGGCCAGGCCGACCATTCGCCGGTCAATCCCACAGCCAGTCGTTCGGTGTCGACGCTGATCGCCACCTCTTGGAAGAAGCCGGCGCAGGCACGGTCCAGACGGCTATCGCGCAGCATCCAGCGCGTCTGTTCGGCCAACGCCTGCGGCACCCGTCCGCTGACCAGCAGGTTGTGGAGCGCTTCGGCGCCCCCGTGTTCGACGATTTCCTGTGCACCGCGCGCCGTCAGCCCGGGGAAATCGCGACGTAATCGTTGCGCAGCCGGTGTCGGCACATCCTCAAGCCCAGCGATGTATTGCTCGAAGAACTCGCCGCGCAACTCAGGGTACTGCGCATGTGCTTGATAGCGCTGCAGCGCATCGCGCAAACGGGCCGGCGCCGGTGCGTGCTCCAGGAGCAGGCGGCGCAGCCGGTCTTCGTCGAACCCGGTGATGTGCATCACCTGTTCAGCGGTCTGCTCGTCGACACTCGCCCAGTCACTGGCCAGACGCTGTATCAGCAGGCCCGGACCTTGCCAATGCTGCGGCGCTTCCAGATCGTGCCGCCAGCCGCCCTCACCGTTGCTGTCGAGCCACGGCGAGTATGCGCCTGGCCTGCTCGGGTGCTGGATACGCACTCTGCCTTGTGGATCATCGACCACTTG
The DNA here is from genome assembly GCF_034387475.1 of Pseudomonas sp. Teo4. NCBI lineage: Bacteria > Pseudomonadati > Pseudomonadota > Gammaproteobacteria > Pseudomonadales > Pseudomonadaceae > Pseudomonas > Pseudomonas sp. Teo4. The sequence goes on along the minus strand of NZ_JAXCIL010000001.1, from coordinate 1,020,386 downwards.
GTAGGTTGCCTGATGTGTGCGCAAGTAGCTTTTTCCCTCTACTTCAGTGCGCTCACCGATCGACAGTTGCCGATCAGCCACGGCGTAACCGGGCAAAGCTGCATCGATCAGCCGCAGTTGGTCCTGCCCATTGAGCACCGGCACCAGGCGCTCAACATAGGACGAGCGCTCGATCAAACGGCCGGCCACTTGGCCAATGGCAACCAGCGCAACTCCCGCCGCGAGGTTTTCCGCAACGCCCAGCAAGTGCTTCAGAGCACCCGCGCGATCCCCCAGCGTCCAGTCGGCAAAACCTTCATACACGCCGTCGGCGATCTGTGCAGCCGCGATGCCAAGCAACGGCAAACCCAGCACTGGCACGAACAAGCTGGCCAAGCCCAGCAGGTTCAAGCCGGCATCGGCGTAGTCACTCAGCCGCTTCTCACGCTCGTCCTGCTTGACCTGTGCAGTAGGAACCGCCAATACACGGGCATCGTCCAGCAGGGTGTCGACGCGAACAGTTCGCATGTGCTGGTACAGCGGCAGCTCGATGGCATGCATATGGCCATTGAGCGAAATTGGCAAATTGCTGGCCTGTGTCTGCAACAAAGGCCCCAACGCCTGGCTGAACGCCATGCGGTCACGCTCACTGATAAAACGCTGGAAGAACGCGGCATACCCCGCTGCCTGGAAGCGTCGCCCCAACGCCTTCCACAGTGCGTCCCAGTTGGCGTATCGCCGCAACGGCCCATGCGCATCATCCGGCACCCACAAGATCACCCCCTCCAGTGCCGGATTGTGCTTGCGCAGCTGGCGGACTTCGAATGCCACGGCACCCCGCACTCGCTTACCCAACACACGAAGGTCGAATGGCACCAGACGGGCATTGCTCGAGAGCACATGCGGTTTGCTGGCGACCATCGGCAGGCATTGGAAATACGTCTGCTCATCAACTTCACCCCTGAGCGCCGCCAGCCGCAAGGTTGTTTCCAGTTTGTGCCGAGCGCTCTGCTCCAACACTGACGACGCCTGCGATGTATGGAAGATCGACTCAAGGTGAACCTGGTACTGGCCGCCCACATCCTCGTCGCGACACAACCGGGTAAATGATTCAGCGCTCAAGGCCAGTGGCGCGTCTTGGGCGTCGACAAGCGAAGTGGTCACCACGGCTCCCGTGGGTATTTGCTCGACACTGGCGAAATTGTGCAACGCAGCAGCCAGCAGACTGGACTCGGAGACTTCCGTCACGACCTTGCCCAACGCCCCGGTGCCCACCGGCGCCGGGGTAAACACCGTGGTGCGTCGCACCTTCGCCTGGCGCACGTCCATGATTGGCAGATGCTTCTTGCTCAATGCCTTGGTCAGCAACGACTCGGCAAACGCATCCAGCGGCGTCACCTTCGCGAACAGCGTGGCCAGCTGATGCTGGCTGTGCTGCTGTTGCAGCAAGCTGATACGTAACAAGCTCAGCTGGTCCAGCGAGGCTTTGGTCAGCCACTCGGGCAACTGGCTGGCGATCAGGGTGTCGACATCCCGAAAACAGGACGATTCAGTGGTCATGGCACACGGCTCCTGAGAATGAAGCCGCCAGCTAACCACCCTGCCCAATGGCAGGCGCGCTACTTATGTCATGCCCCATCATTGTTGACCACAGGTCAAAAGTCCTTGGCCCCGCCTACGCTTAATCATTTGCAGTGAAACCCGCACACTGCCCATCACTCGAACCATCGTTACCTTTTCGTCAAGGAGCAGATCCATGAGCATTCCATCCTTCGGCCTCGGCACCTTCCGCCTGACCGGCCAAGCCGTCATCGACTCGGTCAAGTCCGCCCTGGAGCTGGGCTACCGCGTGATCGACACCGCACAGATCTACAAGAACGAAGCCGACGTCGGCCAGGCCATCGCCGAAAGCGGCGTGCCGCGTAATGAGCTGTTCATCACCACCAAGATCTGGGTCGACAACTATGCCGCCGACAAGCTGATCCCCAGCCTGCGCGAGAGCCTGAGCAAACTGCGCACCGACCATGTCGACCTGCTACTGATTCACTGGCCGGCACCTGGCAACGGTGTGGAGTTGAACGAATACATGACCGCTCTGGCTGAAGCCAGGAAGCTGGGCCTGACGCGTCAGATCGGCGTCTCCAACTTCAACATCGAGCTGACCCGACAAGCAATCGAGGTGGTCGGAAAAGGCGAAATCGCCACCAACCAGATCGAACTCAGCCCGTACCTGCAGAACAGCAAGCTGGTCGCATTCCTCAAGGAACAAGGCATCACCGTCACCTCCTACATGACGCTGGCCTACGGCAAAGTTCTGAAAGACCCGGTGCTGACCGAGATCGCCGCCAAGCACAAGGCCACCGTGGCGCAGGTCGCACTGGCCTGGGCCATGCAGTTGGGGTATGCGGTGATTCCGTCTTCCACCAAGCGTGAAAACCTGGCGAGCAACCTGCTGGCGCGCAGCCTTCGCCTGGACGACGAAGACATGGCTCGCATCGCCACGCTCGAGCGCAACGGCCGTGAAGTCAGCCCGGACGGCCTGGCGCCAGCTTGGGACTGAGTGCCCACTCTCGGTCAGCACTGGCCTCATCGCCGGCAAGCCGGCTACAGGTACTGCAATGGTTTTGAGAACCTCGCGGTCCATGTGGGAGCCGGCTTGCCGGCGATGGGGCCGGCACAGGCAACACAAGGCCGTTGTTTCCACATGGACAGTGGAAACTGGCCAGCCAGCGATAGTTTCATGCCTCACACATACTCAAACCGGAGCTCCTGATGAGCACGCTTTCTCCCAAACGGGTGCTATTCGCCCTCGCCATCGGCGCATTCGGCATCGGCACCACCGAGTTCACCCCCATGGGCCTGCTGCCCGTGATCGCCGAAGGCGTGAACGTCAGCATCCCCAGCGCGGGCATGCTGATTACCGCTTATGCCATCGGCGTGATGGTCGGCGCGCCGATCATGACCCTGCTTTTCAGCCGCTTCGGCAAACGCGCCGCGTTGATGGCGCTGATGGCCATCTTCACCTTGGGCAACCTGCTGTCGGCACTGTCGCCGGACTACTACACCTTGCTGGCCTCGCGTCTGGTCACCAGCCTCAACCATGGCGCCTTCTTCGGCCTGGGTGCAGTGGTGGCAGCCAGCGTCGTGCCCAAGGACAAACAGGCCAGCGCGGTGGCCACCATGTTCATGGGCCTGACCATCGCCAACATCGGTGGCGTGCCTGCTGCCACCTGGGTGGGCCAACAGGTCGGTTGGCGCATGGCCTTCGCTGGCACCGCCGTGCTCGGCCTGCTGGCCATGGCGACCCTGTGGTATGCCTTGCCCAAAGGCGAACGTGGCAGCGTACCCCACGTGCGCAAGGAGCTGGCGGTCATTGCCCGGCCCAGCGTGCTGCTGGCGATGGCCACTACGGTACTGGGCGCAGGTGCCATGTTCACCCTGTACACCTACGTTGCCCCGGTACTTTCCGAGTTGACCGGTGCCTCACACGCTTTCGTCACCCTCGCGCTGGTGCTGATCGGTGTCGGGTTCACCCTTGGCAACAGCCTCGGCGGGCGCTTGGCCGACTGGTCGCTGGACGGCGCGGCGAAGATCTTCCTGGGCGTGCTGGCAGTGATCATGCTGCTGATGCCGCTGGTACTCGCCAGCCATATCGGTGCCGCCGTCGCCCTGCTGGTCTGGGGCGTATTCACCTTCGCCGTGGTCCCGCCGCTGCAAATGCGGGTAATGATCGCCGCCAGCGAGGCCCCGGGGCTGGCATCGTCCATCAACGTAGGTGCGTTCAACCTCGGTAACGCCGTGGGTGCGGCATTGGGCGGCGCGGTGATCAGCCTGGACATGGGCTATGCCGCAGTGCCCATGGCCGGTGGCTTGCTGGCGGGCGCTGGGCTGCTGCTGGTCTGGCTCGGCCAGCGCAGCAAGGCAGGCGACACAACCTTGAGCGACGCCGCATAAACAAGCCCGTGCGGGGCTGCGTCAAAAGCGCAGCCCCACGTTGATCATCCCCGCCGCCGCGCCCAGTACGACGAACTCCGCCCCCACCGGCCCCCAATGGGCGCCGAAAGCAGGAATGATCACCGGGGCCACGCCCAGGTGGTTAAGCGGGATCTTGTCGTCGTACTCACCTTTGTACCCCTCGATCAACCCGGCACTGAGCTTGACATACACCGGGTAGCGCTCATGCTCCCAGACCTTGCCCAGATACGCGTAGTACGAGCGCTGATAGAACGAGTTCTTGAAGGTCGCCGCCCCCCACAGCAGGCCATCGGTGTAGATACGCTCGATGCCGACCAGCTGCTGATGGTTGTTATGGTCAGGGTCGTGGGTCCAGTGCTTGGTGTAGGCGCTGGTCTGCACATACCAGTAATCGCCCTCGCGCTCGCCAGCCATTGCCGGCGCTGCCAGGCTCACCGCAAGCAACCCTATGCCTGCCATTGTCGTCCTGATCATGGTGGAAGCCTCGGTGCACAAACCTGTGACACTAGCTGCGGTTGGGCAAAACGCCAGCGCAGGACTATTTCGGCAACTGCAACTATGAAGTGCTGTGCATGCGGATTCTCCTGCACGGCGGGCAATAGTAGCCTCCATCACGCACCGTCACCTGAGGAGTACCACGATGTCCCGCCCGCCACTGCCCCCGTTCACCCACGCCTCGGCCGTCGAAAAAGTCCGTCTCGCCGAGGACGGCTGGAACAGCCGCGATGCGGCAAAGGTCGCGCTTGCCTATACCTTGGACACCCACTGGCGCAACCGCGTCGAGTTCGCCAGCAACCGTGAGCAGGCCCAGGCTTTCCTGACCCGCAAATGGAACCGTGAACTGGAGTACCGACTGATCAAGGAGCTGTGGGCGTTCACCGACAACCGCATCGCCGTGCGCTACGCCTACGAATACCGCGATGACAGCGGCCAGTGGTTCCGCGCCTACGGCAACGAGAATTGGGAATTTGCCGAAGACGGGTTGATGCGTAATCGTCATGCCAGCATCAACGAGCTGCCCATCGCCGAAGCCGACCGTAAATTCCGCTGGCCGCTAGGCCGACGCCCGGACGACCACCCAGGCCTGAGCGACCTGGGGCTCTGATCAGCCGACAGGCAGCGTGACATTGACCTGCAGCCCGCCCTCCGGGCGGTTGGCCAACGTCACGCTGCCACCTTGCTCCAGTACGATCGCACGCACCGTCGACAGCCCAAGCCCCACACCACCGGTATGCTTGTTGCGCGAGCCCTCGATGCGAAAGAACGGCGCAAAAACCTGCTCGTGCAACTCCGGCGCAATACCCGGCCCACGGTCGAGCACGCAAATCTCAAGCTCATCAGAACCCGCCCGTAGCTGCAGCGCTGGCTCCCGCCCATACTTCGCGGCATTGTCGATGAGGTTGACCAGCACCCGTTTGAGCGCCACCGGCCGGCCGACATAAACGCAGCGACGCGGGCCGTCGAAGGCCACCTCAACACCGGCATCCTTGAAGTCGTCCACCACCGTCTGCAGCAGCTCGCCCAAGTCAAACGCCGTGGTCTGCTCGAACCGCGCTTCGTCCCGGAAGAACTCCAGTGCGGCGTTGACCATCGCCTCCATCTCGTCCACATCCTTGAACAGCTTGGCTTGCAGTTCGGCATCCTCGATGAACTCACCGCGCAGGCGCATCCGCGTCAGGGGGGCACGCAGGTCGTGGGAGATGGCCGCCAGCATCTGCGTGCGGTCGTTGAGAAAATGCTTGAGCTGGGCTTGGGTAGCGTTGAACGCAAGAATCGCCTGACGCAGGTCATGGGGGCCGACCACCGGAATCGGTGGTGCATTGAAATCCTTGCCGAACCGCCGCGCCCCCTCGGCGAAGCGCTCCAGTGGGTTGGCCAGGTAGCGACCGGCCAACAGCGCCACGACAACGCTGGATGACAGCATCAGCACCAGAATGATCAGGTAGCGTGGCAGTTCGTCCAGGCCCCAGTTGCGTGACGTGGTGTGGAACAGCACCCAGGAACGGTCGGACAGCTGGACCATCAACGCATAGCCCTGCACGGCTGAATTGTCCGGCAAGTCCTCCGGCCCATACGCTTTCATGGCGGCATCTGGCCGCCCCAACAGGCCACGCAGAATAGCCCCGCTTTTGTTGAGTTCGGTGTTGTTCAACGGCGGGAGACCCGCCTGATCGAAAGTACGCAGCCATTGCACATCGTATGAACCGTCGTTGGCCGCCTGCGCCAGCACCGCACGCTGCTCGACAGGCGCCGCATCGAGCATGCGAGTGACGATGGCCAGACGCTCGAGAATGCCGCTTTGTTGCAAGGGAGGCTGCGCCCAGTTCTCCAGCACAAGACTGAACACACCCCTTAGCCCCAGCAACGTCAGCATCGCCGCCAGCGTGGTCAGGGCAATCCAGCGGGTGATGGTGATTCGGGGGCGCCAGCCTTTTTGACGACCCCGGGGCCGTGGGTTCATCGCTTCACCACAGTTGGCGTGAACAGATAGCCGACATTGCGCAATGTCCGAATCAGCGGTTCGGCCTCACCGTCGGTTTCCAGTTTGCGACGCAGACGGCTGACCTGCACATCCACGCTGCGGTCATACGCTTCATGCGTCTCGCCACGCGCCAGGTCGAGCAGTTGCTGGCGACTGAGCACACGCCTTGGGTGCTCGGCGAACACCAGCAGCAATTCGAACTCCCCGTTGGACAGCGGAATCATCACCTGCTGAGGTGAGCGCAACTCGCGCCTTACCACATCCAGCTGCCAGCCCGAGAACTCCAATACGGTACGCGGGTTGCCTGCGGGTACCGGCGCTTCACCGGCACGGCGCAGTACCGCCCTCACCCTGGCCAACAACTCGCGAGCCGCGAACGGCTTGGTCAGGTAGTCATCAGCGCCCAACTCCAGCCCCACGACGCGATCACTCAACTCGCCCATGGCCGTCAGCATGATCACCGCCACCTTGTGTTCGGCGAGCAGACGCTGGCACAGCACCAGGCCACTGTCGCCGGGCAGCATCACATCGAGGATGACCAGGTCAGGTACCCGCCGCTCCAGGGCCCGCCACAAGCCCTCTCCATCGCTGGCCACGTCCACTTCATAGCCATGCTGGCGAAGGAACTTCTGCAGCAGATCAAGCACCTCGACATCATCGTCGACAATCAGCAAATGGCTCACACAAGGGCACCGCGGGAAAAGACAGGATGGCCTATTTAAGACCATCCGAGCGGTTGTCGTCATATATTTCAAACCGGAAACAAAGCGTCAGGCTTGAGATAAAGCAGACATGTCCAGGCAAAGAAACGCCCGCAGCATCTGCGCCAGTTCTAGTCAGGAATGCATTCATGTCTGCTTCTGTTTTCCTATCGGCCTCAGCCCGTAACGCACTGCTGGCCCTGCTACTGCTCACGGCGGGGGGCTGCAGCCAGCGCACGGCTTCGGCAAGCGCCGCGTGCAGCGACTCCCGCCACCTGGTAAGCGACCCTGCCGAGCCAGCCAACCGCGCGGTATTTGCCTTCAACCGCAGCGTCGATGACTACGTGGCAGCCCCGATTGCCCGCGGCTACACCACCCTGCCGGAGTTTGCACAACACGGCCTGCACAACTTCGTGGCCAACTTCGGCGAGCCGAAAGTCTTCGTCAACGACCTGCTGCAAGGCAACGTGCATCGCTCGATGACCACCCTGTCGCGGTTCATCTTCAATACCACCTTCGGCCTGGCCGGCCTGGTCGATGTGTCCGGCAAGATGGGGCTTGAGCGCCATAGCGCCGACTTCGGCCAGACCTTTGGCGTCTGGAGCATCGGTGCCGGGCCAATCGTCGAGCTGCCCCTGCTTGGCTCGCACAACCTGCGCGATGCTACCGGCCGTGTGCTGAGCCTTGCCGTCGACCCGTTCGGCGACAACAGCGACACCGTCGACACCCTGAACACCGTGGCCATGACCGGCGGCGCGGTGGCCGGCCGAGCGCAGGCACTCCCGATAACCGACGTGCTGCAGGAGGCGCCTGATTATTACCGCGCGGTGCGTGACTACACCGCGATGGTTCGCGCCCACTATGTCGAAGAAGGCAAAGCCGGCAAACCGGTTGCCTGGACCAACCAATGCCTGGAGCAAGACGATGAACAGTGAAGCGCAGGCCTCGATGCTGCTGTTCCGGCGCCTGGAAAGTGCTGCCCCGCAGTCTGTTTTGCTGCATGAACTTGAAGCCAAGGTATCCGAGGATGGCCAGCACCTGATCGTCAGCCGCTATCGCGAACAGCACAGCGGCAACGGCCAACCGCATTACCGCGAGGTCCATCGCAGCGTCCCCATCTCGGCGTTGCTGAAGTGGATGGCCAAGGAAGGCGCGGCCTGGGGAAGCCAGTAACCTCGTACGCACGGTAACGCCCGCCCCCACAGGTGCGGGCTGTTTTGCATTATCATGGCGGCATTCCTTTACACGAGTTGCCCATGAAATTCGCAATTGCGGTGTTTTCCCCGGCCCACGCGCCCTCATCGCGCCGGGCCCTGCGCTTCGCCGAGTCGGTGCTGGCGGGCGGGCATGAAATTGCCCGGCTGTTTTTCTATCAGGACGGCGTGCACAGCGCCTCGGCCAACATCGTAGCGCCCCAGGATGAACTGGACGTGGCCAGCCAATGGCGCGCCTTCGTCGAGCAACACCAGCTCGACGCGGTAGTGTGCATCGCCGCCGCCCTGCGTCGCGGCGTGCTCGACGAAGCCGAAGCCAACCGTTACCAGCGCGCGGCGGTCAACCTGCCCAAGCCTTGGGAATTGTCCGGCCTCGGCCAGTTGCACGAGGCGGCGCAAGTTGCCGACCGCCTGATCTGCTTCGGGGGTGATTGAAATGGCCAAATCCATGTTGATCATCAGCCGCCAGGCGCCGTGGAACGGCCCGTCGGCCCGCGAAGCACTGGACATTGCCCTGGCCGGAGGCGCGTTTGACCTGCCCCTCGCCATGCTGTTCCTCGATGACGGCGTTTTCCAGCTTGCCCCAGGCCAGCAACCTGCCGCCGTGCAGCAGAAAAACCTCGCCGCCAACCTCCAGGCCTTGCCGATGTTCGGCGTCGACGAACTGTTCGCCTGCGGCCACAGCCTAAGCCGACGCGGCCTTGGCAGCGACGCGCTGGAGCTGCCGGTGCAGGTGCTGGACGACCAGGCCCTCGCTGCACTGATCGCCCGTTTCGACCTGGTGGTAACCCTGTGATGACGACCCTGCATGTAATTGCCCACTCGCCCTTTGGCGATGACCGCCTGAGCAGCTGCCTGCGCCTGCTGGGTGCCGAGGATGCCGTGCTGCTGTGCGGCGATGCGGTGTATGCCCTGCGCCCAGGCAGCGAACCCTATGCCGCGCTGCAGGCCGCTGACCTCGACACGCGCCTGTTCGCCCTCGATGAGGACCTTCAGGCACGCGCCCTCGACGGGGCACTGGCCAAGGCCATCGACTACCCAGCCTTCGTCGCACTTTCGCTGCAATACGACAAGGTCAACAGCTGGCTATGAGTACCCTGAATGTCGGCGATCGTGACATCGCCCTGGACAAAGACGGCTTCCTGGTCGACCTGCAAGACTGGTCTCACCCCGTCGCCGAAGCCCTCGCCAGCCGCGAGGGCATCCCGCTGACTGCGGATCACTGGGAAATCCTCGATCTGCTGCGCCAGTTCTACCAGGAATACCAGCTGTCCCCGGCCACTCGCCCGCTCATCAAGTACACCGCGCTCAAGCTGGGCCCAGAGAAAGGCAACAGCCCGCACCTCAACCGCCTGTTCAATGGCACCCCCGCCAAACTCGCCGCCAAGCTGGCGGGACTGCCCAAGCCGACCAACTGCATATGACCGAGCCGATGACCAACAGCCCGCGCCCACTGACCCTGGAAACCCCGGCCGAGCACCCGTTCGCCGAGTTCGTGCGAATCCTTGGCAAGGGCAAACGCGGCGCCCGTAGCCTGACCCGCGAGGAAGCACGGGCCGCCATGACCCTGCTGCTCGAAGGCAAGGTCGAAGACACCCAGCTGGGCGCCTTCCTCATGCTACTGCGGCACAAGGAAGAAAGCGCCGAAGAACTGGCCGGTTTCACCGAGGCTCTGCGTGCCCAGTTGCAAGCGCCGAAAATCAGTGTCGACCTGGACTGGCCAAGCTATGCCGGCAAGAAGCGGCACCTGCCTTGGTTCCTGCTGTCGGCCAAATGCCTGGCCAACAACGGCGTACGCATTCTGCTGCACGGCGGCGGCGCCCATACCGGCGGACGCCTGTACACCGAGCAACTGCTCGACCTGCTGCAGATTCCGCTGTGCCGCGACTGGACGGCGGTGGGCACTGCCCTGGACCAGCACCAACTGGCGTTCATCCCCCTGCAAGACTGGGCGCCTCAGCTGCAGCGCATGATCGACCTGCGCAACACCCTTGGCTTGCGTTCACCCATTCACTCCCTGGCCCGGGTGTTGAATCCCTTGGGCGCCCGCTGCGGCCTGCAGAGCATCTTCCACCCCGGCTACCAGGCCGTGCACCGAGAGGCCAGCCGCCTGCTCGGCGACCATGCTGTGGTGATCAAGGGCGATGGTGGCGAAATCGAGGTCAACCCCGACGTCATCAGCCACCTGTATGGCACCTCTGCAAGTGAGGCCTGGGACGAAGAATGGCCCGCACTGAGCGAACGCCGCCATGTGAAGCCACCTAGCCTGCAGCCCGAACAGCTGCTGGCGGTATGGCAGGGCAAGGCGCAGGACAGTTATGGCGAAATGGCCGTGGTGGCGACCATGGCCCTGGCGTTGCGGGGGCTGGGACAAACGCGGGACGAAGCCTTCGAAACCGCTCGACAGTACTGGGATGCACGAAACAAATCGATTTAGTCGATTAATTACCCCCAGTCTTTGCGCTATTTATTCGAACGTTTTCACCTAGACTGGGCTCCAACGACAAACACTTTTGTTCCAAGGAGCTCAGCATGGGCCTTTTGATCGACGGCCGCTGGCACGACCAGTGGTATGAAAACGGCAAGGATGGCGCCTTCAAGCGTGAAAACGCCCAACGCCGCAACGCACTGCCCGCCCCTGAAGCCGGCCGTTACCACCTGTATGTCTCGCTGGCCTGCCCATGGGCGCACCGCACCTTGATTGTCCGCGCCCTCAAAGGGCTGGAGCCGCTGATTGACGTGTCGGTGGTGAGCTGGCTGATGGGCGAGCAGGGTTGGACGTTCGACGTGCAGAACGGCTCCACTGGGGACCACCTCGATGCGCTGAGCTACCTGCACCAACGCTATACCCAGGACGATCCGCACTACACCGGCCGGGTGACCGTGCCCGTGCTGTGGGACAAGCAGGAAAAACGCATCGTCAACAACGAGTCTTCCGAGATCATCCGCATCTTCAACTCGGCGTTCAACGAACTGACCGGCAACCAGTTGGACCTGTACCCCGAGCCGCTGCGTCCAACTATCGAGGCGCTGAACGCGCGTATCTACCCAGCGGTCAACAATGGCGTTTATCGCGCAGGCTTCGCCACCACGCAAGATGCCTATGAGGCTGCGTTCGACGACGTGTTCAACGAGCTGGACTACCTGGAAGAACTGCTCAGCCGCCAGCGTTACCTGGCAGGCGAGTACCTGACCGAAGCCGACGTACGCCTGTTCACCACGCTGGTGCGCTTCGATGCGGTTTACCATGGCCACTTCAAGTGCAACCTGCGCCGCCTGGCCGACTACCCGAACCTGTCCAACTGGCTGCGCGAACTGTACCAGTGGCCGGGCGTTGCGCAGACGGTGAACATGGAGCACATCCAGAAGCACTATTACATGAGCCACAAGACCATCAACCCCACGGGCATCGTACCCAAGGGGCCGCTGCAGGACTTCAGCCTGCCGCATGATCGGGAGCGGTTGGTGGGCAAGGGTATCTGGAAGGTTTGAAGTAATCGGGGCCGCTTTGCGCCCCATCGCAGGCTTCGCCAGCTCCCACAGAGTTATCTGGGCTGCCCCCAAGGGTTGGATTCCTGGGGGCAGTCCAAATCCGTGGGAGCTGGCGAAGCCTGCGATGGGGCGCAAAGCGGCCCCAAACACCTCAGCCCTGTTGCGCCCCTTCAAACCAGGCCAGCTTCTCCCGCAACTGCACCACCTCCCCAACAATCACCAGGGTCGGCGCATGCACTTCATGCTGGGCCACCAGGTCCGGCAGGTCGGCCAAGGTCCCGGTAAACACCCGCTGATTACGCGTAGTCCCCTGCTGCACCAATGCCGCCGGGGTGCTGGCCGCACGGCCATGGCGAATCAGCTCGGCACAGATGGTCGGCAACCCCACCAGCCCCATGTAGAACACCAGGGTCTGGGCCGGTGCCACCAGGTCATCCCACGGCAGGTTGCTGGTGCCATCCTTCAGGTGGCCGGTGACGAAGCGCACCGATTGCGCGTAGTCACGGTGAGTCAGCGGAATGCCGCCGTAAGCGGAACAACCACTGGCCGCGGTGATGCCAGGCACCACCTGGAACGGGATACCTTCCTCAGCCAGCTCCTCGATCTCCTCGCCACCTCGGCCGAAGATGAACGGGTCGCCCCCCTTCAACCGCAGCACGCGCTTGCCCTGGCGGGCAAGGTCGACCAGCAGGCGGTTGATCTGGTCCTGCGGCACGGCATGGTCGGCGCGGCGCTTGCCCACGTAGATGCGCTCGGCGTCGCGCCGGCACATCTCGATGATCGCCGGAGCCACCAGTCGGTCGTACAGCACAACGTCGGCCTGCTGCATCAGGCGCAAGGCGCGGAAGGTCAGCAAGTCCGGATCACCCGGCCCAGCGCCCACCAGATACACCTCGCCACCCTGCTGAACCGGCGCGCCTTCGACCATGGCCTGCAACAGGCGCTCGGCCTCGGCACCCTGCCCGGCCAACTGACGCTCGGCAATCGGGCCTTGGAACACGTTCTCCCAAAAGCCGCGGCGCTGGTTGACGTCCGGGTACAAGGCTTTGACCTTGTCTCGGAAGCGCGCTGCCAAGCCGGCCAGTTCGCCATAGGCCGACGGAATCCAGGCTTCCAGCTTGGCGCGGATCAACCGCGCCAGCACTGGGGCGTCGCCGCCGCTGGAGACCGCCACCACCAAGGGTGAGCGGTCGACGATCGCCGGGAAGATCACCGTGCACAGGGCCGGTGCGTCCACCACGTTGACCGGCAGGCTTCGCGCCTGGGCGTCGGCCGAGACCTGGGCATTGAGCCCGGCGTCATCGGTTGCCGCAATGACCAGCCGGCATCCGTCCAGGTCACTCACACGATAGCCACGCACCTGCACCTCGCCGCCACCTTCACTGGCCAGTGCGGCCAGCTGGCTGTCGACCTCGGGCGCAACCACCCGCAGCGCGGCGCCGGCATCGGCCAGCAGGCGCGCTTTGCGCAAAGCGATCTCACCACCGCCGACGACCAGTACACGACCGCCTTGCAGCTTGTGGAACAGTGGCAGGAAATCCATTTAGCGGATGACCTCGACACCACCCATGTAAGGCTTCAGCACTTCCGGCACACGAATCGAGCCGTCGGCTTGCTGGTAGTTTTCCAGCACAGCCACCAGGGTACGGCCGACCGCCAGACCCGAGCCGTTGAGGGTATGCACCAGCTCCGGCTTGCCGGTTTCCGGGTTGCGCCAGCGCGCCTGCATGCGGCGGGCCTGGAAGTCACCGCAGTTCGAGCAGGAGCTGATTTCGCGGTACTTGTCCTGGCTAGGCACCCACACTTCGAGGTCGTAGGTCTTCACGGCACCGAAGCCCATGTCGCCGGTGCACAGGGCCAGTACGCGGTATGGCAGCTCCAGCAGTTGCAGTACACGCTCGGCGTTGGCGGTCAGGCCTTCCAGCGCTTCCATGGACTTGGACGGCTCGACGATCTGAACCATCTCGACCTTGTCGAACTGGTGCTGGCGGATCATGCCGCGGGTGTCGCGACCCGAGGCGCCCGCTTCGCTGCGGAAGCACGGGGTGTGGGCAACCAGCTTGAGCGGCAGCTGCTTGGCGTCGAGGATCTGGTCGGCCACCAGGTTGGTCAGCGACACTTCGGCGGTCGGGATCAGGTAGAAGTCGGCTTCGCCTTCGCGGCTGATCTTGAACAGGTCTTCCTCGAACTTCGGCAGCTGGCCGGTACCTTGCAGGGCCGGGGCTTGCACCATGTACGGGGTGTAGTGTTCCTCGTAGCCGTGCTCGCCGGTGTGCAGGTTGATCATGAACTGCGCCAGGGCGCGGTGCAGACGGGCAATCGGGCCACGCAGCACGGCGAAGCGGGCGCCGGACAGTTTGGCTGCGGCTTCGAAGTCCAGGCCCTGGCTGATTTCGCCCAAGGCCACGTGGTCCTTGATTTCAAAATCGAACGCGTTTGGCGTCCCCCAGCGGCGCACTTCGACGTTGTCGTCTTCGCTGGCGCCGACCGGTACGCTGGCGTCCGGCAGGTTGGGGATGGTCAGGAGAATGCCGTCCAGCTCAGCCTGGATGCCATCCAGCTCGGCCTTGCCGGCGGCCAGCTCATTGGCCATGCGCTCCACATCGGCCATCAGCGGCGCAATGTCCTCGCCCTTGGCCTTGGCCTGGCCAATGGACTTGGAGCGGGCATTACGCTCGGCTTGCAGTTGCTCGGTACGGGTCTGCACCGCCTTGCGGCGTTCTTCCAGTGATTCGATGCGCGCGACATCCAGGCTGAAGCCACGGGAGGCCAGGCGATCCGCCACTTCCTGAAGTTGGCCGCGTAACAGTTTGGCATCGAGCATATCGTTCTCTCGTTATGTGTAGGTTGGTTCAGAATCGGGTCAGGGACAGGCCGGCCCAGGTTGCGAGCAGGCCGCCCACCACGCTAATACCGGTATAGCCCAAGGCGAGGGGTACTTGCCCGCTTTCCATGAGGCGCACGGTATCGAGCGAAAAGGAGGAAAAAGTCGTCAGGCCGCCCAGGAAGCCGACAATAAGCCCGGCACGCAGCTCGACCGGCGCCAGGGGCTTGTGCAGAAAAAGGCCGTAGAGCAGGCCGATCAGCAGGCAGCCCACCAGGTTGACCGCCAGCGTACCGATGTAGAAGTGCCGTGGCCAGTGGGCCGATACCCAGTTGGCGGTGGCGAAACGCAGCAGTGTGCCGGAAATGCCGCCTGCACTGACGGCGGCAATGAGTGCAATCATGGTTTTCTCCGCTGCCGGGGGCTGTTGCGGTCCAGTTCGGCCAGGTGGCGCAGCTTTTCGCCGATTTTCAGTTCCAGGCCGCGCGGTACGGGCTGGTAATACTGGCGAGGTTCAAGCTGCTCGGGGAAATAATCTTCGCCCGCCGCGTAGGCATCGGGTTCATCGTGGGCGTAGCGATATTCCTCGCCATAGCCCAGTTGTTTCATCAGTTTGGTCGGGGCGTTGCGCAGGTGCAGCGGCACCTCCAGCGAACCATGCTCTGCAGCCTCGCGCAGGGCTGTCTTGAAGCCCATGTAGACGGCATTACTCTTTGGCGCACAGGCAACGTAGGTGATGGCCTGGGCTACCGCCAGCTCGCCCTCGGGGCTGCCCAGGCGCTCCTGTACATCCCAGGCCGCCAGGCACAAGCTCAAGGCCCGAGGGTCGGCGTTGCCGATGTCTTCGCTGGCCATGCGCACCACGCGGCGGGCGATGTACAGCGGGTCGCAGCCGCCATCGAGCATGCGGGCGAACCAATACAGGGCACCGTCGGGGTTGGAGCCACGCACCGATTTGTGCAATGCCGAAATCTGGTCGTAGAAGGCCTCGCCGCCCTTGTCGAAACGGCGGCGGCTGTCACCGAGCAGGCTCTGCAACAGTTCGACGCCGATTTCGCCGCCATCTTCGGCCAGGTCCGAGGCGTTTTCGAGGAAGTTGAGCATGCGTCGGCCATCGCCGTCGGCGGCCGCCATGAGCATCTTGAAGGCCTCATCGCCAACCTGCAGGTTGCGCTTGCCCAGCCCACGTTCTTCACTCAGCGCACGGTCGACCAGCTTGCGCAGCGCCGCTTCGTCCAGGCTCTTGAGTACATACACCCGTGCCCGCGAGAGCAAGGCGTTGTTCAACTCGAAGGACGGGTTTTCGGTGGTGGCACCGATGAAAATCAGCGTGCCATCTTCCACATAGGGCAAGAAGGCATCCTGCTGGGACTTGTTGAAGCGGTGCACTTCGTCGACGAACAAAATCGTGCGTCGGCCATACTGCCCGGCCTGCTGCTTGGCGACTTCCACCGCCTGGCGGATTTCCTTGACCCCGGCCAGTACCGCCGAAACGGTCTCGAAATGGGCATCGCAGAACTGCGCCAGCAACCGCGCCAGGGTGGTCTTGCCCACCCCGGGCGGTCCCCAGAAGATCATCGAGTGCAGGGCACCCTGCTCCAGTGCCTCACGTAGCGGCTTGCCGCGCGCCAGCAGGTGCTCCTGGCCGACGTACTCGTCCAGGTTCGACGGGCGCAGACGGGCGGCCAGGGGCTGGGCGACGGGTTCGCTTCGAAACAGGTCCATGGCGGGCTCTGGTTACTCTTTGATGATGTCCGCGCCTTTCGGGACGTCGAACTTGAACTTGCTGTCCGGTACCGCCTGGTTGGCCTTCACCCCGTTGAACAGGATGTTGGTCCGCTGGCCGACACTGTCGATCAGCTGCATGTCGTTGACCAGGCCCTTGCGGAAGGAAATGCGCAGGGAGTCGAACAGGGTGTCCTTGGTCTTGGGCTTCAAGGTGAAGTCCATCACGTCACCCTGCTCCTTGGAGGTGATATCGAAGCTCTGGCTGATTTTCGACACATCACCCGACAGCAGCAACGCCGGGGTCTGGTTCAGACGCACGTCGAGCTTCTTGATGGTCGCCTGCTCAAGGTCCGGGTCCCACAGGGTGACGTTCTTGCCGTCAGACACCACCACCTGTTCCTGGGGCGCATCGGTGTGCCAGTAGAACAGGCCCGGGCGTTTTACCGTCATCTTGCCGCTGGTTTCCTGCAGGCTGGTGCCGCCGGCATCCAGGGTCAGCTGGGAGAAGTTGGCTTCGATGGTCTGCGACTTCTCCAGCAACTGGGTCAGGCGTTGTACATCCTGCTCGCCGGCGTAAGCCGACAGGGAGCCCAGAGTCAGGGCAGAAACCAACAGCATGCGAATCGCGCGCATGGGAATCCTCATTGAGCATTGAATAGGCCGGGTGCCACCGTTGGCACCCGGCAAGGTGTGATCAATCGCGTGGGCCGCCCGGGGCAATCACTTCGCGGGAGCCATTGCTGTTCATCGGGGTAACGACACCGGCCATTTCCATCGCTTCGATCATCCGCGCGGCGCGGTTGTAACCGATCTTCAGCTTGCGCTGCACCGCCGAGATGGAGGCGCGACGGCTCTCCAGCACGAACTGCACGGCCTCATCATACAGGGCATCGCTTTCCGAATCGTCGCCGTCACCGCCGCCACCGCCGCCTTCGAAGCCGCTGCCGGCCTCTTCGACGCCGTTGAGGATGTCATCGTTGTAGTCCGGGGCCCCTCGCAGCTTCCAGGCCTCCACCGTACGGTGCACTTCATCGTCGGAGACGAACGCGCCATGCACGCGAATCGGCAGGCTGGTGCCCGGCGGCATGTAGAGCATGTCACCGTGGCCCAGCAACTGCTCGGCGCCACCCTGATCGATGATGGTCCGCGAGTCGATCTTGCTCGACACCTGGAACGCCATCCGCGTCGGGATGTTGGCCTTGATCAGGCCGGTGATCACGTCCACCGATGGGCGCTGGGTTGCGAGGATCAGGTGAATGCCCGCGGCACGCGCCTTCTGGGCGATGCGGGCAATCAGCTCTTCGACCTTCTTGCCGACAATCATCATCATGTCGGCGAACTCGTCGACGACCACCACGATGGTGGGCAGGGTCTTCAGCGCCGGCGGCTCGTCGTCCATGCTCTCGCGACGGTACAGCGGGTCGTGAATGATCTCGCCTGCTTCCTGGGCGTCCTTGATCTTGCGGTTGAAGCCAGCCAGGTTACGCACGCCCATGGCCGCCATCAGTTTGTAGCGCCGCTCCATTTCGGCCACGCTCCAGCGCAGGGCGTTGGCGGCATCCTTCATGTCGGTGACCACTGGGCAGAGCAGGTGCGGGATACCTTCGTAGATCGACAGCTCAAGCATTTTCGGGTCGATCATGATCAGTCGTGCGTCTTCCGGGCTGGACTTGAACAGAATCGACAGAATCATCGCGTTCACGCCCACCGACTTACCGGAACCCGTGGTACCGGCCACCAGCAGGTGAGGCATCTTGGCCAGGTCGGTGATCACCGGCTTGCCACCGATGTCGTGGCCCAGGGCCAGGGTGACCGGCGACTTCTGCTCGTCGTACTGCGGCGTGGCCAGCACCTCGGAGAAACGCACCATCTGCCGATTCTCGTTGGGGATCTCGATACCCACGGTGGTCTTGCCTGGAATCACCTCGACCACACGCACACTGGTCACCGCCAGGGAACGCGCAAGGTCCTTGGCCAGGTTGGCGATACGGCTGACCTTGACCCCGGCCGCTGGCTGGATCTCGTAACGGGTAATGACCGGGCCTGGGTGGATCGAGTCCACCGACACTTCCACGCCAAATTCCTTGAGTTTGATTTCCAGCAACTGGCCGACGCTGGCCAGGGACTCTGGCGAGTACTCGATCTTTTTCTGTTCGGCCGGGTCGAGGATGGAAATGGACGGCAAGGTGCCTTCCAAGCCGCTGTCGACGAACAGCGGCGCCTGTTTTTCCTTCATCACCCGCTTGCTCGGTTCCGGCGCCTTGGCCGGAGTCGGCGCAATGATCACCGGGGCCGTCGGTTGCTCGCGCGGCACCTCGCGCGCAACCACAGGCTCGCGCGCCACGATCGGACGGGCTGGGGGTTCGTCGCGCTCGACGATGCGCTCACGCGGCTGCGGCGGCTGTTGCGGCTTGACCGGTTCGCGCTTCTCGGCGGCCATCGGCGCCACCTCGAAGCTCGGCTCGTCGACCTCGCGCAGTTGCGCTACCAGGCGCTTGCGCTCATTGCGTGCTTCCCACCAACGGTTGGCCGCACCCTGCACCAGCTCGAACAGGTCGAGGGTGATCTTGCCGGTCATGTCCATCACCTTGAACCAGGACAGGTCGGTGAACACGGTCAGGCCGAACAGGAACAGGGCAATGAACATCAGTGTGCTGCCCTGCACGTTGAGCAGGTTGCGCGCCAGGTCGCCCAGGCTTTCACCCAAGGCACCACCCGCCGAGAACGGCAGGCTCTCTGGTGGATGGAAATGGATATGCGCCAGCGCTGCACCGGAGAGCACCAGGAACACCAGGCCAATCAGGCGCCAGGAGAACAGCCAGCCGCTCCACTGCCAGGGCTGGTGGCGTTCACGGAAAATCTGCCAGGTCTTGATCGCCAGCAGCAGCGGGAAAATATAAGCGAAATAGCCCAGCACCATGAACAGGATGTCGGCGAAGTAGGCACCGGCACGCCCGGCGGCGTTCTGCACCTGCTCGACGTTGCTGGTGTGGCTGAAGCCAGGGTCCGAGGTGTCGTAGGTCAGCAGGGCCATCCACAGGTACAGGCACAGGGCGCCAACAGCGATCAACGCACCTTCCTTGAGGCGGTAGTGCAGCTGCTGCCGCCACTGGGGGACTGGCAAAGGGGCTGGAGTTGCGGTGGATTTCTTCAAAACGCGTCTATTCCTGCGCGTGCTGCGCGTCCAATAGTGATCGGCCGGTCACTGGCCAATGAACCACTACTTTTAACATTACTGCCCGCCTGCCGCCATGGCGGCACGCCATATGGCCTGGTTGGCGGGCGACTTTCGTATAGGTGCAATTTGAGCATGCATTTTCTTTTGTGACAAAGGCTTATGCTGTGTTTTTGCACAGGTGTGACAGCAAATGTACTGGATGGTGCCGACGGGAACATGAATGTGTAGGAAATTACCTACTGTAGTGCCTGAATGGACGCTTTCGCGGGTAAACCCACTCCCACAACGTCTCGCACGGTCCTTTAATTCACCAATCACCTGTGGGAGCGGGTTTACCCGCGAAGAAGCCAAAGAGATTGACCCTGCTTTTCACCCAAGCCATGCTGCCCTCTCCCCTCCCCCACCGCACGATAGACCATGCTGACCTGGCTGACCCGCGACTCGCTCACCTTCCCGCCCCTGGAAAAGGCCCTGCACGACCCCAACGGCCTGCTCGCCGCTGGCGGCGATTTGAGCCCCGAGCGCCTGGTGCAAGCCTACCGCCATGGTTGCTTCCCGTGGTACCAGGATGGCCAACCCATTCTGTGGTGGTCGCCCGACCCACGCACCGTGCTGTTTCCAGACGAACTGCACGTTTCCAGGTCGCTAGCCAAGCTGATGCGCCAAGGCCGCTACCAGGTGAGCTTCGACACCGATTTTCCCGGTGTGATCGCTGCCTGCGCCGCACCCCGCGACTACGCCGACGGCACCTGGATCACCGACACCATGCGCGCCGCTTACGTCGAACTGCATCGACGCGGCATCGCCCATTCGGTGGAAGTGCGCCAGGACGGTGAACTGGTTGGCGGCCTGTACGGCCTGGCCATGGGCCAGCTGTTCTTCGGCGAATCGATGTTCAGCCGCGCCGACAACGCATCCAAGGTCGGCTTCGTGACATTGGTCAATCACCTGCGCCAGGCCGGTTTCGTGCTGATCGACTGCCAGATGCCCACCAACCACCTGCACAGCCTGGGCGCCCGCGCCATCAGCCGCGCCGAATTTGCCGGCTATCTGTGCCGCCACCTCGACCAACCCAACAGCGCCAGCTGGGTTCCCTAGGCGAGTTTTGCCAGCTGGCTTACACTTAAAGCAAAGTCTCACCGAGGGGTTGATCATGACAGAGCTGGCGCGGTTGAAGTTTTATGCCACTCAACCCCACTCCTGCAGCTACTTGCCGGACGAGCAGGCGACCACGCTGTTCCTCGACCCCAGCCAGCCGATGGACGTGCATGTATATGCCGACCTTTCGGAAATGGGTTTTCGCCGCAGCGGCGATCACCTCTATCGCCCCCATTGCCAGAACTGCAACGCCTGTGTGCCGGCGCGCATTCCTGCCGCCCGCTTCATCCCCAATCGCCAGCAGCGCCGTATTCTCAAGCGCAACGCCGACCTGACCGTGACGGCAGCTCGCCCGGCGTTCAAGGAAGAATACTTCGACCTTTACCGACGCTACATTGAAACCCGCCACGCTGATGGCGATATGTACCCGCCCAGCCGCGACCAGTTCTCGACCTTCCTGGTTCGCGACCTGCCATTCTGCTGGTTCTACGAGTTCCGTCTCGAGGGGCGCTTGCTGGCGGTGGCGGTGTGCGACCTGCTGCCCAACGGCCTGTCGGCGGTGTACACCTTCTACGAGCCTGACGAAGAACGCCGCAGTCTCGGGCGCTTCGCCATTCTCTGGCAAATCACCGAAGCACTTCGCCAGGACCTCGAAGCCGTCTACCTTGGATATTGGATAAAGAACTGCAAGAAGATGAACTACAAGACCCAATATCGCCCCATCGAACTGCTGATCAATCAGCGCTGGGTCACCCTCAACTGAAAGCATTGGCTTGACACGCAGTTATCGGGCATAATCCACGCCACTTTTTTGCCCGGTGCACTTATGCGTCGGGCCAACACTGGATACCGAGGGCTTTACTGCATGTCGAAAGAAGACAGCTTCGAAATGGAAGGTACTGTCGTCGACACCCTGCCAAACACCATGTTCCGCGTGGAGTTGGAAAACGGGCACGTCGTAACCGCGCACATCTCCGGAAAGATGCGCAAGAACTACATTCGTATTCTCACTGGCGACAAGGTCCGCGTCGAACTGACGCCGTACGACCTGAGCAAGGGCCGCATCACTTACCGTGCGCGCTAAGCTCAAGCCATGAAAAAGCCCGGCCAATGTGCCGGGCTTTTTTGTGCCCGCAAGACCCCATCGCGGCTAAAGCCGCTCCTACAGGGAATTGCGAAACCTGTAGGAGCGGCTTTAGCCGCGATGGGCCGCAAAGCGGCCCTACTCGATCAAGCCACTTCAGCCGTGGTCTCGAAGTCGAACACCAGTTCGCCATCGCGCAGGTCGATGTGCACCACACCGCCATGCTCGGCCAGCTCGCCAAACAGGATCTCCTCGGCCAACGGCCGCTTGATCTTGTCCTGGATAAGCCGCGCCATCGGCCGCGCACCCATCTGTACATCGTAACCACTGGCGGCCAGCCAGCCGCGAGCGGCATCGCTGACTTCCAACAGCACACGCTTGTCCTCCAGCTGCGCCTGCAGTTCGATGAGGAACTTGTCGACGATGCTCTTGATCGTCTCGTGGCTCAGGCGGCCAAACTGAATGATGGTGTCCAGGCGGTTGCGGAACTCCGGCGTGAAGCTCTTGCGGATGACTTCCATGGCGTCGGACGCGTGGTCCTGGTGCGTGAAACCGATCGAGGCCCGCGCGGCGGTTTCGGCGCCAGCGTTGGTGGTCATGATCAGGATCACGTTGCGGAAATCGGCCTTACGCCCGTTGTTATCGGTCAGCGTACCGTGGTCCATGACCTGCAGCAGCAGGTTGAAGACTTCCGGATGCGCTTTCTCGATTTCATCGAGCAACAGCACACAGTGCGGCTGCTTGGTAATCGCTTCGGTCAGCAACCCACCCTGGTCGAATCCGACATAGCCAGGTGGAGCACCGATCAGGCGCGACACAGTGTGGCGCTCCATGTACTCGGACATGTCGAAGCGCACCAGCTCCACACCCAGCGCCTTGGCCAACTGCCGAGCCGCTTCGGTCTTGCCTACACCGGTCGGGCCAGCGAACAGGAACGAACCCACGGGCTTGTCCGGCGCCTTGAGGCCAGCACGCGACAGTTTGATCGCCGTGGCCAACGAATCGATAGCCGCGTCCTGACCGAACACGGTCAGTTTCAGGTCTCGCTCAAGATTACGCAGCAGCTCTTTATCAGAGCTGGTGACGTGCTTCGGCGGAATCCGTGCAATCTTGGCAACGATATCCTCAACCTGCGGCACTTCAATGCGTTTGACACGGCTCGCCTCAGGCTGCAGGCGCTGATACGCACCCGCCTCGTCGATCACGTCGATGGCCTTGTCCGGCATGTGCCGGTCATTGATGTAGCGCGAGGCCAGTTCGGCGGCGGCGCGCAAGGCTTCGTCGCTGTACTCGATGTTGTGATGGCTTTCGAAGCGGCCTTTCAGACCCCGCAGAATGCCCACGGTATCTTCCACCGACGGCTCGGAGACATCGACCTTCTGGAAGCGCCGCGCCAAGGCACGGTCTTTCTCGAAGATGCCACGGAACTCCTGGAAGGTGGTCGAACCGATGCAGCGGATGTCGCCCGAAGACAACAGCGGCTTGAGCAGGTTCGAGGCATCCATCACACCACCCGACGCCGCACCGGCACCGATGATGGTATGGATCTCGTCGATGAACAGAATGGCCTGCGGACGCTTGCGCAACTCACCGAGCAGCGCCTTGAAGCGCTTTTCGAAATCGCCGCGGTATTTGGTACCGGCCAGCAGCGCGCCCAGGTCCAGGGAATACACCACACTTTGCGCCAACAGGTCTGGCACCTGGCCATCGACGATGCGCTTGGCCAGGCCTTCGGCGATGGCAGTCTTGCCAACACCGGCCTCACCCACCAGCAGCGGGTTGTTCTTGCGACGGCGAGCGAGGATCTGCGCAACGCGCTCGACCTCCTGCTCGCGCCCCACCAAGGGGTCGATACGCCCGGCACGGGCCAGTTCGTTCAGGTTGCTGGCGTAGGCATCCAGCGGGTTGCCCGAGGCCGACGTTTCGCCGCCCTCTTCGTCCTGCATTTCCTGATCGTTTTCAGGGTGCGAACCATGGCCCGGCACCTTGGAAATGCCGTGGGCGATGTAGTTGACCACATCGATACGGGCCACGCTCTGCTGTTTAAGCAGAAACACCGCCTGGCTTTCCTGTTCGCTGAAAATCGCCACCAGCACGTTGGCACCGGTCACTTCGCGCTTGCCGGAGCTTTGCACGTGGAACACCGCGCGCTGCAGCACGCGCTGGAAGCCCAGGGTTGGCTGAGTTTCACGGTCTTCATCGTTGACCGGAATCAGCGGTGTAGTGGAGTCGATGAACTCTTGCAGGTCGTGCTTGAGTTTGTCGAGATTCGCGCCACAGGCGCGCAGAACGGTCGCGGCAGCCTCATTGTCAAGGAGTGCAAGCAGCAGATGTTCGACGGTCATGAACTCATGACGTTTCGAACGAGCCTCCTTGAAGGCCAGATTGAGGGTGACTTCGAGCTCGCGGTTTAACATAGCTTCACCTCATACCCAAGTGGTCGGCGATTAACCGTCCTTCTCGATTTCACAGAGTAGCGGATGCTGGCTTTCCCTGGCGTATTGGTTGACCTGCATGGCCTTTGTTTCGGCGATGTCACGGGTAAACAATCCGCACACTGCCCGCCCTTCGGTATGGACGGTCAGCATGATCTTGGTCGCCAGCTCGCGGTTCAGATTGAAGAACGTTTCGAGCACTTCGACGACGAAATCCATCGGCGTGTAGTCATCGTTGAACAAAACCACCTTGTACATCGGTGGCGCCTGCAGGATCGGCTTGGCTTCCTGAACCGCAAGACCTGAGCCGTCGTCCTCGTTCGATTGTGGGCGATCCTGATTGAATGTTAGTCGAATCTCACTAGGTGCATGCATGGAAAGAATTTCATCATGATCGACAAGTTAAGGTTGTGGGTTGACCGCACAGGCCGCCATTGGCGCACGCGCCGGGTGACCTTGACTATCGGCAAAACGGTGTTACAACCAATAAGAACCCACCGTGGTCGATAAAGATCCGCGCAGTCAACCAGATTTTTCGCACGGTTCGTATGCGGATGAAGTGGATGATACTCCAGTGATGGAGTCCTTTGCAGAGGGACATAGGGATGGCAAGCGGTAAAGTCAAGTGGTTCAACAATGCCAAGGGCTACGGATTCATCAATGAGGAGGGCAAAACCGACGATCTCTTCGCCCACTTTTCGGCGATCCAGATGGACGGCTACAAAACGCTGAAGGCTGGCCAGGCCGTCACCTTCGAGATCGTCCAGGGCCCCAAGGGATTGCACGCGGTCAACATCAGCGGCGTCGGCGCCACCACTTCATCCGGAGCACAGCCCACGACCAACACTACCGTGAACGCCTGATATACCCTGCTCTGCCGGTATACGAATGAACCGGCCGCCTCTTTAACGGAGGCGGCCGGTTTTCGTTTACTTACAAATCCTGCGGCGCTTCTGTGGAAACGGGTTCACCCGCGAATACGTCGGTTAACTCACCGGCCTCATCGCCGGCAAGCCGGCTCCCACATGGACCGAGACACTCTCAAGATCATTGCAGTACCTGTGGGAGCCGGCTTGCCGGCGATGAGGCCGGTGAGACAGCCACTCCCACAGAGCCCGCGGCGCTAGCGCCGCTACATGTGCTTGATCATCTCATCACCAAAGCCCGAGCTGCTCACCAGCTTCGCGCCCTCCATCAAACGCTCGAAGTCATAGGTCACGGTCTTGGCCGCAATCGCGCCGTTGGTACCCTTGATGATCAGGTCGGCAGCCTCGGTCCAGCCCATGTGGCGCAGCATCATCTCGGCCGAGAGGATCACCGACCCCGGGTTGACCTTGTCCTGCCCGGCATACTTGGGCGCAGTGCCGTGGGTGGCCTCGAACATGGCCACGGTGTCGGACAGGTTGGCCCCTGGCGCGATGCCGATGCCGCCCACCTCGGCCGCCAGGGCGTCGGACAGGTAGTCACCATTGAGGTTGAGCGTAGCGATCACGTCGTACTCGGCCGGGCGCAACAGGATCTGCTGGAGCATGGCATCGGCGATGGCATCTTTGACGATCACTTCACGGCCAGTCTTGGGGTTCTTGAACTTCATCCACGGGCCGCCGTCGAGCAGCTCGGCACCGAACTCGTCCTTCGCCACCTCGTAGCCCCAGTCCTTGAAGGCCCCTTCGGTGAACTTCATGATGTTGCCCTTGTGCACCAACGTCAGCGAATCACGGTCGTTGTCCACCACATACTGCAGGGCCTTGCGCACCAGGCGCTTGGTGCCCTCCTTCGAGACCGGTTTAACGCCGATGCCGCAATCCTGGTCGAAACGGATCTTGGTGACGCCCATTTCCTCCTTGAGGAACTTGATCACCTTGTTGGCTTCGGGCGAACCAGCTTTCCATTCGATACCGGCATAAATGTCCTCGGAGTTCTCGCGGAAGATCACCATGTCGACATCGCCGGGCTTCTTGACCGGGCTGGGCACGCCCTGGAACCACAGTACCGGGCGCAGGCACACATACAGGTCCAGTTGCTGGCGCAAGGCCACGTTGAGTGAACGAATGCCACCGCCAACCGGTGTGGTCAGAGGGCCTTTGATCGACACCACGTAATCGCGCACCGCATCAAGCGTCTCTTGTGGCAGCCAGGTGTCCTGGTCGTAAACCTGGGTCGCCTTCTCACCGGCATACACCTCCATCCAGGCGATCTTGCGCTTGCCGCCGTAGGCTTTTTGCACGGCGGCGTCCACCACCTTGATCATCACCGGCGAGACATCCACGCCGATACCATCGCCTTCGATATAAGGAATGATGGGGTTGTCAGGAACGTTGAGCGAATGGTCGGCATTGACGGTGATCTTGGTGCCGTCGGTCGGAACCTTGATTTTCTGGTATCCCATGCTTGCACTACTCCGCTTTTCGGGTGTGATTGGACATCGTGCGATCCACTGAGCCTAAACCACATCTGCCGACCTGCAAGCTGGCCCTCTGCAAGCACCCAGCCCTGCGGCATCTCGCCACATTGCCCCTACGTCTTTGGTCTTATAAATGGCGCCGATGTCACTTCGCCTTGCTGAATAGCCCGATTGGTTTGATATACTGCGCCGCGACCGAAGGGTCATTCGGGGCGAACCCTTGGAAAATGCGGCTCGCCCTCGGCCTGGATTGGCCAGAAAGCCTGGGCTGTTACCGCAGCTCAGCACTTGACGCTCGACTGATGCATCCACCATCACCGCTCGCAGCCTCTCGACTTTCCGCTCATGGCGTTGCCAGGGCGATGCGCCTACCCTGCGCAACACGAGACTCGAGCACGCTCAGCACACAGAGAGTTAACCCGCATGCCCACCCGTTCCAAGATCATCTATACCTTCACCGACGAAGCTCCCGCCCTCGCCACCTATTCCCTGCTGCCGATCATCGAGGCGTTCACCGCTTCGGCTGACATCGCCGTCGAAACCCGCGACATCTCCCTGGCCGGCCGTATCCTCGCCGCCTTCCCGGAGCAACTGGGCGCCGAGAAGCAGGTAGGCGATCACCTGGCGGAGCTGGGCCAGCTGGCTACCACCCCTGAAGCCAACATCATCAAGCTGCCGAACATTTCCGCCTCGGTTCCTCAGCTGAAGGCCGCGATCAAGGAGCTGCAAGCCAAGGGCTTCAACATCCCTGACTACGCCGACGAGCCGGCCAGCGCCGAAGAAAAAGAATCCCGCGCCCGCTACGACCGCATCAAGGGTAGCGCCGTGAACCCGGTGCTGCGCGAAGGCAACTCCGACCGCCGCGCGCCGCTGTCGGTCAAGAACTACGCTCGCAAGCACCCGCACAAGATGGGCGCCTGGGCCGCCGACTCCCAGTCGCACGTTGCCCACATGACCCAAGGCGACTTCTACGGCAGCGAAAAAGCTGCCCTGATCGAGGCTGACGACAGCCTGCGCATCGAGCTGGTCGCCAAAGACGGCAGCACCACCGTGCTGAAAGAAAAGACCGCGGTCAAAGCCGCCGAAGTCATCGACTGCGCCACCATGAGCCGCAAGGCCCTGAAGGCCTTCATCGCCGAGCAGATCGCCGATGCCAAGGCTTCCGGCGTACTGCTGTCGGTCCACCTGAAAGCCACCATGATGAAGGTTTCCGACCCGATCATGTTCGGCGTCATCGTCGAAGAGTTCTACAACGACGTGCTGACCAAGCACGCCGCAGCCCTGGCTGAAGTCGGCTTCAACGCCAACAACGGCATCGGCGACCTGTACGCCCGCATCAAGGACCTGCCTGCCGACAAGCAGGCCGAAATCGAAGCCGACATCCAGGCCCTGTACGCCCAGCGTCCGGCCCTGGCCATGGTCAACTCCGACAAAGGCATCACCAACCTGCACGTACCGAGCGACGTCATCGTCGACGCTTCGATGCCGGCCATGATTCGTGACTCGGGCAAGATGTGGAACACCGCCGGTGAACTGCAAGATGCCAAGGCGATCATCCCGGATCGTTGCTACGCCGGTATCTACCAGGCCACCATCGAAGACTGCAAGGCCAACGGCGCCTTCGACCCGACCACCATGGGCAGCGTGCCGAACGTCGGCCTGATGGCGCAAAAGGCCGAAGAATACGGCTCCCACGACAAGACCTTCCAGATCAAGGCCGACGGCGTCGTGCGCGTGGTCGATGGCAAGGGCAAAGTCGTTCTGGAGCAGAACGTCGAAGCCGGTGACATCTTCCGCATGTGCCAGACCAAAGACGCCCCGATCCAGGACTGGGTCAAGCTGGCCGTCAACCGCGCCCGCCTGAGCAACACCCCTGCGGTGTTCTGGCTGGACCCGGCTCGCGCCCACGACGGCGTGATGATCGAGAAGGTGCAACAGTACCTGAAGGACCACGACACCACTGGCCTGGACATCCGTGTCCTGGCTCCGGTCGACGCCATCAAGTTCTCCCTGGCCCGCATCCGCGAAGGCAAGGACACCATTTCGGTCACCGGTAACGTGCTGCGCGACTACCTGACCGACCTGTTCCCGATCATGGAACTGGGCACCAGCGCCAAGATGCTGTCGATCGTACCGCTGATGAACGGCGGTGGCCTGTTCGAAACCGGCGCCGGCGGTTCGGCTCCGAAGCACGTTCAGCAGCTGGTCGAAGAGAACTTCCTGCGTTGGGACTCGCTGGGTGAATTCCTGGCCCTGGCCGCTTCCCTGGAGCACCTGGGCAACACCTACGACAACCCGCGCGCCAAAGTTCTGGCCAACACCCTGGACCAGGCGACCGGCAAGTTCCTGGACACCAACAAGTCGCCATCGCGCAAAGTCGGTGGTATCGACAACCGTGGCAGCCACTTCTACCTGACCATGTACTGGGCTGAAGCCCTGGCCGCTCAGACTGACGATACTGCGCTGCAAGCACGCTTCGCGCCACTGGCCAAGACCCTGACCGAGAACGAGGCGACCATCGTCGCCGAGCTCAACGCCGTTCAGGGCAAGCCGGCCGACATCGGTGGCTACTACGCCCCTGATGCCGAGCTGACCGCCAAGGTGATGCGCCCAAGCCAGACCCTGAACAGCGCCATTGCCGCACTGTAAGGTTCGCTTGAAGTAACAGCACAAACCCCGGCCACGCACCGG
This sequence comes from Pseudomonas sp. Teo4, assembly GCF_034387475.1. Taxonomy (NCBI): domain Bacteria; kingdom Pseudomonadati; phylum Pseudomonadota; class Gammaproteobacteria; order Pseudomonadales; family Pseudomonadaceae; genus Pseudomonas; species Pseudomonas sp. Teo4. Next base: position 991,101 of record NZ_JAXCIL010000001.1, on the reverse strand, counting down.
GGTTTGTGCTTTCTGGATAAGTGGATTGGCCCCTGTGGGAGCGGGTTTACCCGCGAATGCGGCGGTAATGCCAACATCGCATTCGCGGGTAAACCCGCTCCCACAGGGGCCTCATGGAGCCCAAGAAATGACCTGGCAACCCCACATCACCGTCGCCACCATCGTCGAACACGAAGGCAAATTCCTGTTCGTCGAAGAATTCAAAGCCGGCCAGCATGTCTTCAACCAGCCCGCCGGCCACCTGGAACCCAACGAAACCCTGCCCCAGGCCGCCCTGCGCGAAACCCTCGAAGAAACCGCCTGGGAAGTCGAGCTCACCGGCGTGGTCGGCATCTACCTCTACACCGCCCCAAGCAACGGCGTGACCTACCAGCGCATCTGCTTCGCCGCTCGCCCCGTGCGCCACCACGCCGACCTGGCGCTGGACAGCGACATCGTCCGCGCCGTATGGCTCACCCGCGAAGAACTGCTGGCCGACCCGACTCGCTGGCGCAGCGAACTGGTGCCACGCTGCATCGACGACTACCTGGCTGGCCCATTGCACAGCCTCGACCTGCTGCGTGACTGACGTACGTGCGCGGGTTTGATAGAATCGGCGCTTTTCCCCCTGAAACACATCGGTAGCCATGACCAGCCCAGCACTCAAAGACCCCGCCAAGACCCGCGTCATCGTCGGCATGTCCGGCGGCGTGGACTCTTCCGTCTCCGCCCTTCTGCTCATGGAGCAGGGCTATCAGGTGGAAGGTCTGTTCATGAAAAACTGGGAAGAAGACGACGGCACCGAATACTGCACCGCCCGCGAAGACCTGGCTGACGCCCAGGCGGTGTGCGACCGTATCGGCATCAAGCTGCACACCGCCAACTTCGCCGCCGAATACTGGGACAACGTGTTCGAGCATTTCCTCGAAGAGTACAAGGCCGGCCGCACGCCCAACCCGGACATCCTCTGCAACCGAGAAATCAAGTTCAAGGCGTTCCTCGACTACGCCCTATCCCTGGGCGCCGATCTGATCGCCACCGGCCACTACGTGCGCCGCCGCGACACCGGCGAGCTCACCGAGTTGCTCAAGGGGCTGGACCCGAACAAGGACCAGAGCTACTTCCTGCACGCCGTGGGCGGCAAGGAAATCGCCCGCACCCTGTTCCCGGTCGGCGAACTGGAAAAGCCCGAAGTGCGCGCAATTGCCGAGAAGCATGGCCTGGCCACGGCCAAGAAGAAGGATTCCACCGGCATCTGCTTCATTGGTGAGCGCCGTTTCAGCGACTTCCTCAAGCAGTACCTGCCGGCTCAGCCAGGCGATATCGAAACCACCGACGGTGAAGTGATCGGCCGCCACCACGGCCTGATGTACCACACCATCGGCCAGCGCCAGGGCCTGGGCATCGGTGGCCTGAAAGACGCCAGCGACGAGCCGTGGTACGTACTGCACAAGGACCTGACCCGCAACGTGCTGGTGGTCGGCCAGGGCAACGAACACCCTTGGCTGTTCTCCCGCGCCCTGCTGGCCTCGGAAATTTTCTGGGTCAACCCGATCGACCTCAGCAGCCCACGCAAGCTCACCGCCAAGGTGCGCTACCGCCAGAGCGACCAGCAATGCACCCTGGAGCTTACCGAAACCGGCTACCGCGCCGTGTTCGACGAGCCGCAACGCGCCGTCACGCCGGGCCAGTCGGTGGTGTTCTATGACGGCGAGGTCTGCCTGGGCGGTGGCGTGATCGAAACGGCCGAGCCGTGGAGCCCGCGCGCATGAGCAACCTGCAGGAGCAACTGATCGCCCTCGGCGGTGTGTTCCAGGCCGCCGTGCTGGTAGACCGCATCGCCCGCACCGGCCAGGCCAGCGAGGCCAACATCGGCTGCATGCTCGGCAGCCTGCTGGTACGCGACCCCAAGGACACCCTGGAAGTGTTCGGCGGCGACGACCTCAACCTGCGCGACGGCTACCGCGCCCTGGTCGGCGCCCTGGAGCGCGACCCCAGCAGCTTGCAGCGCGAGCCACTGCGCTATGCCCTGTCGATGCTGGGCCTGGAGCGCCAGCTGAACAAGCGTGGCGACCTGCTCGACACCATCGGTAACCGCTTGCCGCAGATCCAGTCGCAGGCTGAACATTTCGGCCTGGTTCATGAAAATGTCATCGCATCCAGCGGAGCCTTGTACCAGGACACCCTGAGCACCCTGCGTCAACGCATTCAAGTGCATGGCGACATGCGCTTCCTGCAGCAGGCCAGCAACGCCTCGAAGATCCGCGCCCTGCTGCTGGCCGGCATCCGTGCCGCGCGCCTGTGGCGCCAACTGGGCGGGCACCGCTGGCAGCTGGTGTTCAGCCGGCGCAAGTTGCTCAACGAACTGTACGACATGATGCGCACCTGATCCGACCCAAGGGCTGCTGCGCAGCCCATCGCAGGCTTCGCCAGCTCCCACAGAGCCAGCCCACACCGGTGGGAGCTGGCAAAGCCTGCGATGGGCGCGCAGCGCCCCTGAAATTAACGGCCCGACCTTTGGTCAGCCACCCGACTCGGGCGCAAAATTCATGTATGATATGCGCCCTTCCAAAAGCCTGACTGTCCGAGAACACCCCATGCAGCTCTCTTCGCTCACTGCGGTTTCCCCTGTAGACGGCCGTTACGCCGGCAAAACCCAGGCCCTGCGCCCTATTTTCAGCGAATACGGCCTGATCCGTTTCCGCGCCCTGGTCGAAGTCCGCTGGCTCCAGCGTCTGGCCGCCCACCCGCAGATCGGCGAAGTGCCGGCGTTCTCCGCCGAAGCCAACGCCCTGCTGGACACCCTGGCCACCGACTTCAAGCTCGAGCACGCTGAACGCGTCAAGGAAATCGAGCGCACCACCAACCACGACGTCAAGGCGATCGAATACCTCCTCAAGGAGCAGGCCGCCAAGCTGCCTGAGCTGGCCAAGGTCAGCGAGTTCATCCACTTCGCCTGCACCAGCGAGGACATCAACAACCTGTCCCACGCCCTGATGCTGCGCGCGGGTCGTGACGACGTGCTGCTGCCGCTGATGCGCCAGATCGCCAACGCCATCCGCGCCCTGGCCCACCAGCACGCCGACGTGCCGATGCTGTCGCGCACCCACGGTCAACCGGCTTCGCCGACCACCCTGGGCAAAGAGCTGGCCAACGTCGTGTACCGCCTGGAGCGTCAGATCGCCCAGGTTGCCGCCGTACCGCTGCTGGGCAAGATCAACGGCGCCGTGGGCAACTACAACGCCCACCTGTCGGCCTACTCGCAGATCGACTGGGAAGCCAACGCCCGCGCCTTCATCGAAGACGAGCTGGGCCTGGTGTTCAACCCGTACACCACCCAGATCGAGCCGCACGACTACATCGCCGAGCTGTTCGACGCCATCGCCCGCTTCAACACCATCCTCATCGACTTCGACCGCGACGTCTGGGGCTACATCTCCCTGGGCTACTTCAAGCAGAAGACCGTCGCAGGCGAAATCGGCTCGTCGACCATGCCGCACAAGGTCAACCCGATCGACTTCGAAAACTCCGAAGGCAACCTGGGTATCGCCAACGCGCTGTTCCAGCATCTGGCCAGCAAACTGCCGATCTCCCGCTGGCAGCGTGACCTGACCGACTCCACCGTGCTGCGCAACCTGGGCGTAGGCTTCGCCCACAGCGTCATCGCCTACGAGGCCAGCCTCAAAGGTATCGGCAAGCTGGAAGTCAACGAAGCCCGCATCGCCGCCGACCTGGACGCGTGCTGGGAAGTTCTGGCCGAGCCGATCCAGACCGTCATGCGTCGTTTCAACATCGAGAACCCCTACGAGAAGCTCAAAGAGCTCACCCGTGGCAAGGGCATCACCCCTGAAGCGCTGCTGACCTTCATCGACGGCCTGGACATGCCAGCCGACGCCAAGGCCGAGCTCAAGCTGCTGACCCCGGCTACCTACATCGGTAACGCGGCAGCCCAGGCAAAACGCATCTAAGCTGAGCGTCGCGTTCAACGCCCGGCTTAGCCGGGCGTTTTTATTCCCGGACGAAAATTACGTTTTTTCAATAGGTTGAACATGAATCCTGATACTCCACTGCAGCTGCTCGGCGGCATCTCGGCCCGCGAATTCATGCGCGACTACTGGCAGAAGAAGCCCCTGCTGGTGCGCCAGGCATTCCCGGACTTCGAAAGCCCGATCGACCCTGACGAGCTGGCTGGCCTGGCCCTGGAAGAGGAAGTCGAGTCGCGCATCGTCCTCGAGCACGGCGCACACCCGTGGGAACTGCGCCGCGGCCCGTTCGAGGAAGAAACCTTCGCCGAGCTGCCGGAGAAAGACTGGACCCTGCTGGTGCAGGCCGTCGACCAGTTCGTCCCGGAAGTCGCCGAATTGCTGGAGCACTTCCGCTTCCTGCCGAGCTGGCGTATCGATGACGTGATGATCAGCTTCGCCACCCCCGGTGGCAGCGTCGGCCCGCACTTCGACAACTACGACGTGTTCCTGCTGCAAGGCGTCGGCAAGCGCAACTGGAAAGTTGGCCAGATGTGCAACAGCGAAAGCCCCCTGCTGCCGCACGCTGACCTGCGCATCCTCGCCGAATTCGAACAAAGCGGCGAATGGACCCTGGAACCCGGCGACATGCTGTACCTGCCGCCGCGCCTGGCCCACTACGGCGTGGCCGTGGACGACTGCCTGACCTACTCGGTCGGCTTCCGCGCCCCGAGCGCCGCTGAAGTGCTGACCCACTTCACCGACTTCCTCGGCCAGTTCCTGCCCGACGAAGAGCGCTACAGCGACGCCGACGCCCAGCCAGCCAGCGACCCGCACCAGATCCAGCACGACGCCCTCGACCGCCTCAAAGCCCTGCTCGACAAGCACATGGGCGACAAGGACCTGCTGCTGACCTGGTTCGGCCAATTCATGACCGAGCCACGTTACCCGGAACAGGTGGTTGGCGAAGAGCTGTCTGAAGAAGAGCTGATCGAGGCACTGGAAGACGGCGCCATCCTGATCCGCAACCCGAGCGCGCGCATGGCCTGGTCCGAACTGGGCGACGACCTGATGCTGTTCGCCAGTGGCCGCAGCTGCCCGCTGCCGGCCAAACTGCGCGAGCTGCTGAAACTGGTCTGCGCCGCCGACGCGTTGCACATCGACAACCTTGGCGAGTGGCTACAGGACGAAGATGGCCTTATGCTTGTACAGCAGCTGGTCAAACAAGGAAGCCTGGGGTTTGCCAATGAATAAGATCAGCGTTCGACTGGCCGACTGGCACAAGGACAACGCCGATATCCGCCGCATTCGTGAGGCGGTGTTCGTCGCCGAACAGCACATTCCGCCAGAGTTGGAGTTCGATTCCGAGGACCAGGACGCTCTGCACTTCCTGGCTCTGGAAGGCGACTACCCGATCGGCACCGCCCGCCTGCTGCCCGATGGCACCATCGGGCGCATTTCGGTGCTCAAGGACTGGCGTGGACTGAAGGTCGGCGATGCCCTGATGAAGGCCGTTATCGTCGAGGCGCAGAACCGCGACCTCAAGCAACAGATGCTCAGTGCTCAGGTCCATGCCACGCCGTTCTACGAGCGTTTGGGCTTTCGCGTAGTCAGCGAGGAGTTCCTCGAGGCGGGTATTCCGCACGTGGACATGGTGCGCGATTCGCGCGCTTGATACCCGCACCGACCCCGTCGCCGGCAAGCCAGCTCCCACAGGACACGCAATACCTGTAGGAGCCGGCTTGCCGGCGATAGGGCCGGTACTGCCACATACATCCCTTGACAAAAAACCTGTACATCCATCCAGATAAAACTTGCCTCTGCGCCCCCGCTTGCGCATCCTAGTGCCCATCTTTCCCGATGAAGCGTTCCCGGCCATGCGCCTGTTCCTCTGTGAAAAACCCTCCCAGGCAAAAGACATCGCCAAGGTTCTCGGCGCCAATCGCAAGGGCGACGGCTGCTGGCAAGGCACCGATGTCTGTGTGACCTGGTGCATCGGCCACCTGCTGGAAACCGCACCACCCGACAGCTACGACGCACGTTACAAACGCTGGAACCTCGCCGACCTGCCAATCATTCCGGAAAAATGGAAAATGCTGGTCAAGCCCAAGACCGCCAGCCAGTTCAAGGCAGTCAAGCGCCTGCTGGGTGAAGCCCGGGAACTGGTGATCGCCACCGACGCCGACCGTGAAGGCGAGATGATCGCCCGCGAGCTGGTTGAGCATTGCCGTTACCGCGGCCCGATTCAACGCCTGTGGCTGTCGGCACTGGATGACGCATCGATCCGCAAGGCCCTGGCGCGTCTGCTGCCAGGCCAGGACACCTTCAGCCTTTATCACTCGGCATTGGGCCGTTCGCGGGCCGACTGGCTGATCGGCATGAACATGAGCCGGCTGTTCACCCTGCTCGGCCGCCAGTCCGGCTATCAAGGCGTCCTGCCGGTGGGCCGGGTACAAACCCCGACCTTGCGCCTGGTGGTTGACCGCGATCGCAGCATCGCCGATTTCGTGCCGGTGCCTTTCTGGGCTATCGACGTACAGCTCGAACACGCCGGGCAGCAGTTCAACGCCCAGTGGCGCGCCCCCGAAGACACCTGCGACGACCAGGGCCGTTGCCTGAACCAGGCACTGGCGCAGCAAGCTGCCGCAGACATGGGCAACGCCAGCACCGCGCAGGTGCTGAAGGTGGCGACCGAGCGCGTGCGCGAAGCCGCGCCCTTACCCTTCGACCTTGGCACCCTGCAGGAGCTGTGCTCGAAGAAGTTCGGTCTGGGCGCCCAGGAAACCCTCGACATCGCCCAGGCCCTGTACGAAACCCACAAGCTGATCACCTACCCACGCAGCGACTGTGGCTACCTGCCCTTGAGCCAGCACAGCGAAGCGCCGGCGATCCTCGCCGCGCTGCAACGCGCCGACGCCAGCCTCGCCCCCTTGCAGCCGTACCTTGAACCGCAGCGCCGCTCACGGGCCTGGAACGATGCCAAGGTCAGCGCCCACCACGGCATCATTCCTACCGCAGCCGCCAGCGACCCGTCACGCCTGCCGGCCAAGCACAAGGCCGTCTACACGCTCATTCGTGCCCGTTACCTGGCGCAATTCCTGCCCAACCACGAGTATGACCGCACCCAGGCCGAATTCGACTGCGCCGGGCATGCGCTGCGTGCAGTGGGCAAGCAGATCGTCGAACCCGGCTGGCGCCGCGCCCTGCCCGAAGCGCTGACCCCGAGCAAAGGCCGCGAGGCGCCACCGGCCCAGGTCCTGCCCGCCTTGCGTGACGGCCAGACGTGCAATGTGCTCGGCCTGCAACTGAAAGACCAATGGACCCAGCCCCCCAAACCGTTCACCGAAGGCGACCTGATCAAGGCCATGAAGAACGTCGCCAAGCTGGTGGACGACCCGAGGCTGAAACAAAAGCTCAAGGAAACCACCGGCATTGGCACCGAAGCGACACGCGCCAGCATCATCCAGGGCCTGCTTGACCGCGGTTATCTGGTGAAAAACGGCAAGGCCCTGTCCGCTACACCTGCTGCCTTCAGCCTGATCGACGCGGTGCCCCGCGCCATTGCCGACCCCGGCACCACCGCCATCTGGGAACAGGCGCTGGACATGGTGCAAAGCGGCGAAATGAGCCTGGAAGAGTTCGTTGCCCGGCAATCGGCCTGGATGGGCAAGCTGGTGCAACGTTGTAGTGGCATGCAGCTGACCATCAGCGGGCCAGCGGCCGGCAAGGCAGCGGCGCCATGGAAGAAGAAGCGCCGGAGCGGCGCCAAAGGCAAAACGGCGGCAACCAAGACGAAGCAGACAGGACGCAGGGCATCGACCTAGCCAACTTATGACTTGTTGCTTCCGGCCTCTTCGCGGGTAAACCCGCTCCCACAGTAGCTGTGCCAGATTCGCGTGCAGCGCAATTACTGTGGGAGCGGGTTCACCCGCGAAGAGGCCAGTACACACATTACATGCCCTGAAAGAAACCTGGCGCCATGAAAATCTCATGGTATATTTTCATGAAAATAAACATAACAAATTTCATGAGGCCCAGGCATGTTCAAGCAATCCACCCAGCATGTTGCCAGCTATTACGCCCGAACCTACCCCGCCGACATCCCCCTACGCCCCACTCTGCAAGGCCTGCACGACACCGATGTACTGATCGTCGGCGCCGGTTTCAGCGGCCTGCACACTGCCCTGCGCCTGGCCTTGGCCGGCAAGCGCGTGACCCTGCTGGAAGCCAGCCGCGTGGCCTGGGCGGCTTCCGGGCGCAATGGAGGCCAAGCATTGCTGGGCTGGTCATGCGACATGCCTCCTCTGGAAAAGTCCCTTGGCGTGGAACGCACACGTCGACTGTGGGACAGCATGTGCTGGGCGGCAGAAGAAATGCGCGAACTGCCGCTGCGCCATGGTTTCGACATTGACTACCGACCCGGCAGCCTGTGGACGGCGGTACTCCCTCGCCGCGTGCGGATGCTGGAGGAAGCCCTGCACGAGGCCGAGGTCAAATGGGGCTACGACAGCCTGCGCCTGATCGGTCGCGACGAATTGCCCCAGTGGATCGGCAGCCCGCGCTACCAGGCCGCGCTATATGACGCCAAAGGAGCCCACCTCAACCCGCTCAAACTGGCCCAGGGCCTGGCCAGCACCCTCGAGGCCGCTGGCGGGTGCATCTTCGAACAGAGCCAGGTGGTCGACTACCAGCAAACCGGCAATGGCTACCTCGTGCGCACCGACCGCGGCGAGGTGCGCAGCCAAGTGCTGGTGCTGGCCTGTAACGCCTACATCGACCGGCTCGACCGAACACTGTCGCGCCGACTGCTGCCGGTGGGTTCCTATCAGGTCGCTACTGCCCCGCTGGACCCCGCACTCGCCGCCTCGCTGCTCCCACGCAACAGCTGCGTGATCGACAACCAGTTCGTCCCCGACTATTTCCGCCTCACCCCCGACCACCGCCTGCTGTTCGGCGGCGGCTGCACCTACCTGGGCGGTATTCCCAAGGACGTGGCCAGCGCCACACGCCCTTATCTGGAGCGGGTCTTCCCGCAGCTGTCCGGCGTGGCCATCGACTATGCCTGGGGCGGCCATATCGACTGCAGCATGCGGCGCACCCCGGATGTCGGCCGGGATGGACAGCGTTACTGGCTGCAAGGGTTTTCCGGCCACGGCGTACTGCCGACACTGGCTGCGGCGCGGGCAGTCAGCGATGCCATCCTGGGTGACGACGAACTGCTCGCGCTTTACCAGGAAATCGACAACGGCCGCTTTCCCGGTGGCGACGCGCTGGCCGCGCCACTGGAGGCAGCCGCCAAGGCGTGGTACCGGCTGCGGGACAACTTCTGAAGCGAGGCACGCACATGAACATGCAAGATGAAATCGAAGGGCTGGCGATTCTGGTGCGCGACCTGCGCAAGCACCGTGGCCTGACCCTCGACGACCTGGCCGCCAAGGTCAACCGCTCGGTGGGCTTCCTGTCGCAGGTGGAACGCGGGCTTTCCCGTCCCTCCGTCGCCGACCTCACCGCCATCAGCGAAGCGCTGAAGGTACCCACTACCTACTTCTATAACGTCAGCAAACCCAAGGCACTCGACTGGGTCACCCGCCCGGACGAAAGACGCACGCTGTATTACGCTGGCGGCATCACCGACGTGCTGGTGTCGCCCAAACTCAACGGCGGCTTCTCGATGCTCGACAGCCACCTGGCGCCAGGCGCCAGCAGTGGCGAGGGGCACCTGAACGACAGTTCCGAACAAGGCGGCTTCGTCCTCGAGGGTGAGCTGACCTTATGGCTGGAGGGCCGCGACGAGGCCGTCACCCTCGGCCCCAACGACAGCTTCCAGCTGCCGCCGAACAGCCAGTTTCGCTACGCCAATCTGACCGACCAGACGACCCGGGTACTCTGGGTATTCCGATGACAACCGGCCCCTGCAGCTAATGCGGTGATCTTGAGGTCGTCGCTGCCCCTGTGGGAGCCGGCTTGCCGGCGATTGGCGCGCAAAAGCACCTGTCTTCTGCGTAATCTCTCCTATTCTCAATGGTTCATTCGACTCTGCCTCACCCCCCCAACAGAGGAGACACGACCATGAGCCACGTCACCACGAAAGATGGCGTTCAAATCTTCTACAAGGACTGGGGGCCGCGCGATGCGCCGGTCATCCACTTCCACCACGGCTGGCCCCTCAGTGCCGACGACTGGGATGCACAGATGCTGTTCTTCCTGTCCAAAGGCTTCCGTGTCGTCGCCCACGACCGCCGTGGTCATGGACGCTCCAGCCAGGTGTGGGACGGCCATGACATGGACCACTATGCCGATGACGTGGCTGCGGTGGTCCAGCACCTGGGCATCCAGGGCGCGGTGCATGTCGGCCACTCCACGGGGGGCGGCGAAGTGGTGCGCTACATGGCCCGACATCCCGGCGACAAGGTGGCCAAGGCGGTACTGATTGCCGCCGTGCCGCCGCTGATGGTGCAGACGCCCGCCAACCCCGGCGGCCTGCCCAAGTCGGTGTTCGATGGCTTCCAGGCGCAAGTTGCCAGCAATCGCGCGCAGTTCTATCGCGATGTGCCGACTGGGCCGTTCTATGGCTACAACCGACCCGGGGTCGAGGCCAGCGAGGGCATCATCGGTAACTGGTGGCGCCAGGGCATGATCGGCAGTGCCAAGGCGCATTACGACGGCATCGTGGCGTTTTCACAGACTGACTTCACTGAAGACCTCAAAGGCATCACGCAGCCGGTGCTGGTGATGCACGGCGATGACGACCAGATTGTGCCCTACGAAAACTCCGGGCCGTTGTCGGCCAAATTGCTGCCCAATGGCACGCTGAAGACCTACAAGGGGTATCCGCATGGCATGCCGACCACCCATGCCGATGTGATCAACGCGGATTTGCTGGCGTTCATCCAAAGCTGAGGGTTACCTGTACAGGCCTAATCGCTGGCAAGCCAGCTCCCACAGGTACGGCGGTGATCTCAAGGTCGTCGCGGTCCATGTGGGAGCTGGCTTGCCAGCGATTAGGCCGGTACTGGCAACCCATGGCTCTCAGGATTAACATGTCCGCCTTCCAGCGCGGCCAATTGCCGCGCCCCTGCCTCCCTGCCTGCCAGACACCAATGCCTTTCGAACTCACCGTAGAACCGCTCACCCTGCTGATCCTCGCCCTGGTCGCCTTCGTCGCCGGTTTCATCGACGCCATCGCTGGCGGCGGTGGCCTGCTGACCACGCCTGCCCTGCTCACCGCCGGCATGCCGCCGCACCTGGTGCTGGGCACCAACAAACTCAGCTCGACCTTCGGCGCCGCCACCGCAAGCATCACCTACTACCGGCGCAAACTGTTCCACCCCGCCCAATGGCGCCGGGCGCTGCTCGGTACCCTGGTGGGGGCACTGATCGGTGCCGTGGTCGCCCACTACATGCCCGCCGAATGGCTGAACAAGATGCTTCCGGTCATCGTCTTCGCCTGTGGCATCTACCTGCTGTTCGGCGGCACGCCCAAGGCGCCGCTGGACGCCGATGCGCCGATCAAGAAAAAGTGGCAGTTCCCACAGGGCTTCACCCTGGGCTTCTACGATGGTGTAGCCGGCCCCGGTACCGGTGCGTTCTGGACCGTCAGCACCTTGCTGCTCTACCCCATCGACCTGGTCCGGGCCAGCGGCGTGGCGCGCAGCATGAACTTCGTCAGCAACATTGCGGCGCTGACGGTGTTCATCATTTCCGGGCAGGTGGACTACATCGTCGGCCTGTGCATGGGTCTTTCGGTGATGGTCGGCGCCTTCTTCGGCGCACGCACGGCGATCAGCGGCGGCAGCAAGTTCATCCGCCCGGTGTTCATCACCGTGGTGCTGGCCTTGACCGTCCGCCTAGCGTGGCAGCACTGGTTCGGGCAGGCCTAAGCGGCGCGCCACATAAAGGTCGATCAGGTACCGGGCGATGGAACGCCCGGCCGGCAGCGGTGGCAGTTCATGCACGCTGAACCACTTGGCATCCTCGATCTCGTCCGGTTGCATGACGATCTCGCCACCGGCGTACTCGGCGTGGAAACCCAGCATCATCGAGTGCGGGAACGGCCAGCACTGGCTGCCGACGTACTGGATGTTCTTGACCTCCACCGCCACCTCCTCACGTACTTCGCGCACCAGGCAGTCCTCGGCCGACTCGCCAGGCTCGGCGAAGCCCGCCAAGGTGCTGTAGACACCGGTCACGAAGCGTGGCGAACGGGCCAGCAAAATCTCGTCGCCGCGGGTCACCAGCACGATCATGCTGGGTGAGATACGCGGGTAGCTGCGCAGGTCACAGGGCTGACAGTACATCGCCCGCTCCCAGCGGATTTGCGTCATCGGCTGACCGCAACTGCCGCAGAAGCGGTGCTCGCGCGCCCAGGTGCCGATCTGCGCGGCATAGCCAAGTACCTTGTAGGTGTCGAAATCGCCTTCAAGCATGAACGAACGCAGCCCGCGCCAGTTGCACCCCGGCACCTCGCTGGCACTGCGCAGCTCCAGCAGGAAAACCGGCTCGCCGTCGAAGTGGCCGATGCCATGCTCGCACAGCACGTCCAGGTCCTGACGCTTGAGCCAGTCACGGGGGAACAGCGCGCCGTTGGCATCCACCAGGAACCCGTCCGGGCTGCGGGCGACGGCCAGCCCCCCGGTGATTTGCGGGTCGAGTACTGCGGTAATCCAGCGAGCTGACATGTGGGGGTTCCTTGCAGCGCGTCCCCCGGACTGTCAGTCGGCGAACGTCGGTTTCTGTTTGCTCATGTGCGCCGCCACGGCCACGCGCAGGTCTTCGGACTGCAGCATGGCGGCGTTCCAGGTGGCGATGTATTCCAGGCCATCGTCGATACGATGGTCACGCATGTAGCTGAGCATCTCCTTCGTGCCGGCCACGGCGATCGGCGATTTTGCGGCAATCTCGCGGGCGATGGCAAAGACACCATCAAGTAGCGCGGCCTGATCATCATAGACCCGGTTGACCAGGCCGATGCGCAGCGCCTCGTCGGCTTCGACCGTGCGACCGGTGAAGGCCAGCTCGCGCATCATGCCGTCACCGATGATACGTGGCAAACGTTGCAAGGTGCCGACGTCTGCCGCCATGCCCATGTCGATTTCCTTGATCGAGAACTGCGCATCCTGGCTGCAGTAGCGCATGTCGCAGGCCGACACCAGGTCGATGGCGCCGCCGATGCAGTACCCCTGGATCGCCGCCAGCACCGGCTTGCGGCAGTTGTCCACGGCATTGAACGACGCCTGCAGGCGCAGGATGGTGCGCCGCAGCAAACGGGCGTTGCGCCCCACATCCTTGCCCATCTGCCCGGCCAGCGAGGCCAGCATCATCAGGTCGATACCGGAAGAAAAATGTTTGCCCGCGCCGCTGATCACAACTGCACGCACCGCATCGGTGTCGTCGATCCACTGGAAGATGTCGACGATCTCCTCCCAGAAGGCAGCATTCATCGCATTGATCTTCTCCGGGCGATTGATCTGCACATGGGCGATGTTATCGGTCAGTTCGACCTTGAACGCGCTGTACTCGGTCACGGGCGGTACTCCTCAGGGGAAAAGGTTCACAGCGCAGGATGTTAACCCAGCCCCATGGCCGCGCTTGTGCCAAAAACGGGACTGCATGCCTTGCCTAACGCCAAGCGATGCGGCACCGTGCGCCATCGCTGAATCATAAGGAAACATTTTCATGTCCCGCTCCCTGACCGGTGCGCTGGCCCAGAGCTTCCTGGGCCAGTCGCCGCGCTGGTACAAGGCCGTCATCTGCCTGTTCCTGGTGCTGAACCCGTTGCTGCTGTTCACCGCAGGCCCCGTGGCCGCCGGCTGGCTGCTGGTGATCGAGTTCATCTTCACCCTGGGCATGGCGCTCAAGTGCTACCCATTGATGCCCGGCGGCCTGCTGCTGATCGAAGCATTGCTGGTGGGAATGACCACGCCTCAAGCGCTGTACGAAGAGTTGCAGCACAACTTCCCGGTGATCCTGCTGCTGATGTTCATGGTGGCTGGCATTCACTTCATGAAAGAGTTGCTGCTGTTCCTGTTCTCGCGAATTCTGCTGGGCGTGCGCTCCAAAGCCATCCTGGCCCTGCTGTTCTGTGTGTTGTCGGCGTTCCTGTCGGCCTTCCTCGATGCCCTGACGGTGACGGCGGTGATCATCAGCGCCGCCGTGGGCTTCTATGCGGTGTATCACCGCGTGGCCTCGGGCGCCAACCCGCGCGAGGACAGCGCGCTGGACAGTGACCATGGCGTCGCCCAGCTGCACCGCGAAGACCTCGACCAGTTCCGCGCCTTCCTGCGCAGCCTGCTGATGCACGGCGCGGTCGGCACGGCCCTGGGCGGCGTATGCACGCTGGTGGGCGAGCCGCAGAACCTACTGATCGGCCATGAGATGGGTTGGCACTTCGCCGACTTCTTCTTCAACGTCGCGCCAGTTTCGCTGCCCGTGCTGGGCGCGGGCCTGGTCACCTGCGTGCTGCTGGAAAAACTGCGTCTGTTCGGTTACGGCGTGTTGATGCCAGAACCCGTGCGCCAGGTGCTGGCCGCCTATGCCGCCGAAGACGATGCCGCCCGCACCCCGGCGCAACGCCTTGCGTTACTGGTGCAGGGCCTGGCCGCAATGATCCTGATCGTCAGCCTGGGCCTGCATATTGCCGAGGTCGGCCTGATCGGCCTGATGGTCATCGTGCTGATCACCGCCTTCACCGGCATCACCGACGAGCATCGCCTGGGCCGCGCGTTCCAGGACGCGATGCCGTTCACCGCCCTGCTGGTGGTGTTTTTCGCCGTGGTGGCGGTCATCCATGACCAACAGCTGTTCAGCCCTCTGATCGCCTGGGTGCTGGCGCTGCCAGCCGAGCAGCAGCCGGGCATGCTGTACCTGGCCAACGGCCTGCTCTCGGCGATCAGCGACAACGTGTTCGTCGCCACCATCTACATCACCGAGGTGAAGCAAGCCTTCATCAACGGTGCCATGAGCCGCGAGCATTTCGAAACCCTGGCGGTGGCGATCAACACCGGCACCAACCTGCCCAGCGTGGCCACGCCCAATGGGCAGGCAGCGTTCCTGTTCCTGCTGACCTCGGCGATTGCGCCGCTGATCCGGTTGTCGTACGGGCGCATGGTGTGGATGGCGTTGCCATACACAGTGGTGATGGGTGGGCTTGGATGGTGGGCGGTGACCTACTGGTTGTGATGTGCCTGTAAGGGCCTCATCGCCGGCAAGCCGGCGATGAGGCCGGTACAGGCAAAACAACATCCTCCTCTGTCGAAACCGCGCGTCGCCGTTCGACTATGGTCATCAACAAAGCCATAGCAGGAGGACACCCATGCGCAAGCTCATCGTTGCCGCCTTCATCAGCCTCGACGGCGTCATGCAAGCCCCCGGCGGCCCCCAGGAGGACACCAGCGGGGGCTTCAGCTTCGGCGGCTGGATCGTGCCCTACGCCGATGAAGTCTTCGGCCAGGCCATGCAGACGCTGTTCAGCCAGCCCTTCGAATTGCTGCTGGGCCGCCGCACCTACGACATCTTTGCCAGCTACTGGCCAAAGATCAAAGGCGATTCGCAGGACTTCTCCATTGCCAACCTGTTCAACAGCGTGCCCAAGCACGTCGCCACCCATGCCCCAGACACCCTCGACTGGCACAACAGCCATGCCCTTGGCCGCGATGTGTGTGCGGCGGTCGCCACGCTCAAGCAACAGGACGGCGCTGCCTTGCTGACTCAGGGCAGTGCCGAGCTGGTTCAGCAACTGCTGGCGGCCGACCTGGTGGACGAACTGCAATTGTTGATCCACCCACTGTTGCTGGGCCACGGCAAGCGCCTGTTCGGTGACGACGCGGCGCCAGCGGCCTTCAGCTTGCAGCATTCGGTGGTCTCGCCCAAAGGCGTGGTGATTGCCCGCTACGTGCGTGCCGGGGACGTGCGTACAGGCTCGTTCGATACACCTGCGTGATCCCGCACAACTTTTGCCCAGCGTAAGTATCGAAAGACAGGTGAGCCCCGCCTACGTGAAATGGAGACTACCCATGGCATTGCGCACGTCCCTGCTGTTTTCCTGTCTTTCCCTGTCGCTGGCCCTGACCGGCTGCGCAGGCTCCAGCGACGAACACCGCCCGCCGCCCAGCACCCAGCAGGTCGACCTGCAACGTTATCAGGGCACCTGGTACGAACTGGCGCGCCTGCCGATGTTCTTCCAGCGCAACTGCGTGCAATCCGAAGCGCACTACGGCCTGCGCGAAGACGGCCGAATCGACGTGACCAACCGCTGCAAGGAAAAGGACGGCCAGTGGAACGAAGCCAAAGGCATTGCCCAGGCGCAGCAACCCGGTAGTACAGACAAGCTGTGGGTGAGCTTCGATAACTGGTTCAGCCGCCTGGCACCGGGGCTGACCAAGGGTGACTACTGGGTGCTGTACCACGACCAGGATTATCGCGTTGCCTTGGTGGGGCACCCGAACCGCGAGTATCTGTGGCTGCTGTCACGCACGCCCGCGGTCACCGACCAGACCCGCGAACAGCTGCTGGCGATCGCCCGCAAGCAAGGCTATGACACCAGCAAGCTGATTTGGCGGCAGGACACATCGACGCCCTGACCGCGTCGGGCTAAGGTGTAGGCCCGCAACATCTGGAGCCATCCATTGGACCTGCTGTTTCTGGGCACCTGTGCTGGCGTGCCCACCAAAACCCGCAATGTCAGCGCCACCGCCGTCATCGAAGCCAGTGGCAGCCACTGGTACCTGATCGACTGTGGCGAGGGCACCCAGCACCAGCTGCTGCACACGCCGCTGTCGATCCGCGACCTGCGTGGCATCTTCATCACCCATGTGCACGGTGACCACTGTTTCGGCCTGCCCGGCTTGCTGGCCAGCGCCGGAATGAGTGGGCGCACCGAGCCTCTGGACTTGATCCTGCCCAGCGCACTGCATGACTGGCTACGTCTGAGCCTGGCAGCCAGTGACACCTACCTGCCGTTCGAACTGCGTCTTCTGGCAGTCGAGAGCCTGGTGGACTGGCGCAGCGAAACCGTTCGGGTGAATACCGTGCAACTGTCGCATCGCGTGCCGAGCGTGGGCTTCGTGTTTACCGAGCTGAACCCTGAGCCACGGCTGGATGTGCAGCGCCTGGATGCTGAAGGCATTCCCCGTGGCCCACTGTGGGGCGATCTGGCCAAGGGCTTGGCAGTAGAACACGCCGGGCGAGTGCTGCGCGGGCAGGATTACCTGCGCGCTTCCCGGCCACCGCGAAAGCTGATCGTGTGCGGCGACAACGACAACCCCGAACTGTTGGCCGAGGTGGCCCGGGACGCGGATGTACTGGTGCACGAAGCCACCTTCACCGAAGCGGTCATCGAGCGTACCGGGGCAACGTTCGGCCACAGCACTGCGGCAGCGGTCGCGCGCTTTGCCGAAATGGCTGGCGTGCGTAACCTGGTGCTGACCCACTTCAGCGCCCGCTACCAGGCCAACCCCCAGCGCAGCCCGTGCATCGACGATGTGCGTGAGGAAGCGCAGGCGCACTACAGTGGCAACCTGACCCTCGCGCGGGATTTGCAGCGCTACCACATCGGGCGCGATGGCTGCCTGGTGGCCGTTTGACACAACAGGTTCGCAGGCTACAGGTCCGATTGTACCGGTCTCATCGCCGGCAAGCCGGCTCCCACATGGACCGCGACGACCTTGAGATCACCGCATTGCCTGTGGGAGCAACTGTCTTGCTCAGTTCCTAACTAAGCTGCGCGATCCCTGTGGGAGCCGGCTTGCCGGCGATGAGGCCAGCACAGTCACTACGCCGCCAACCTCCCGCTGGCGATCGCCTCCGACGCCGCCAGCATCGCCCGCAACAGCACCGCACACCCGGCCGCCAGGTCTTCTGGCGTGGCGTTTTCGATTTCGTTATGGCTGATGCCGTTTTCGCAGGGCACGAAGATCATCCCCGCCGGCCCCAGTTCGGCGAGGAAGATCGCGTCATGCCCGGCACCACTGACGATGTCCATGTGCGACAAGCCCAAGGCACCCGCCGACGCACGCACGGCATCGACACAGGTGCGGTCGAAGTACAGCGCCGGGAAGTCTGCGGTGGGGATCAGTTCATGGCTCAAGCCATGCTTGGCGCAGGTGGCCTCGATCACCGCACGGACTTCAGCGATCATCGAATCCAGCCGCTCGCCTTCCAGATGACGGAAGTCCAGGGTCATGCGCACTTCGCCGGGAATGACGTTGCGCGACCCTGGGTACGCCTGCAGGCAACCCACCGTACCGCAGGCATGCGGCTGGTGCCCAAGCGCGGCACGGTTGACCGCCTCGACCACGGCGGCGGCGCCCACCAGGGCATCCTTGCGCAGGTGCATGGGCGTAGGGCCGGCATGAGCCTCGACGCCACGCAGCGTCAGGTCGAACCACTTCTGCCCAAGCGCACCGAGCACCACGCCGATGGTCTTGGCCTGGTCTTCCAGAATCGGCCCCTGCTCGATGTGCGCTTCAAAGTAGGCGCCGACCGGGTGCCCCAGCACGGCGCGATCACCGGCGTAGCCGATGCCGTTCAACGCCTCACCGACACTCACCCCCTGGGCATCGCGCTTGGCCAGGGTTTCCTCCAGGGTGAATTTGCCGGCGAACACCCCGGACCCCATCATGCAAGGCGCGAAGCGCGAACCCTCTTCGTTGGTCCACACCACCACTTCCAGAGGCGCCTCGGTTTCCACGCCCAGGTCATTGAGGGTGCGGATCACCTCCAGCCCGGCCATCACCCCGAAGCACCCATCGAACTTGCCGCCGGTAGGCTGGGTGTCGATATGGCTGCCGGTCATCACCGGGGGTAGCTTGGCGTTACGCCCCGGCCTGCGGGCGAAGATGTTGCCGACTGCATCGATGCTCACGCTGCAACCCGCGTCTTCGCACCATTGCACGAACAGGTCACGGGCCTGGCGGTCGAGGTCGGTCAGGGCCAGGCGGCAGACGCCGCCCTTGGCGGTGGCACCGAGGCGCGCGAGGTCCATCAGCGATTGCCAAAGGCGTGCGCTGTTGACGTGGCGTTCGGACGGTTTCAAGACGAAGCTCATGGGGTTGTCTCCTCAGGCGTTCTTGTTGTCTGCATTCATCATGGAAGTATCGCTGTGCTTGGACCGGCCTCTTCGCGGGTAAACCCGCTCCCACAGTCTTGAGTTGCATGCGGGGCCTGTGGGAGCGGGTTTACCCGCGAAGAGGCCGGCCCAAACACTCAGGGCAATGGCTTGGCCAACCGCGCCGCCCCGCGCACCGCCACACCACCGAGCACGTAGTACAACACCCCGCCCAGCAGCGAACCGGTGAACCAGCCGTAGTCATAGAACCAGCTGAAACTGCTGTTGCCGATGGCCATCACGGTCAGCGCTACCGGCACCGCGAAGGCGGCGAAGCCCGCCCAGTTCCAGGCCGGGTACACGTCGTCGCGGTACAGCCCCGCCAGGTCCAGCTGCTGGCGACGGATCAGGAAGTAGTCCACCACCATGATCCCGGCAATCGGCCCGAGCAGGCTGGAGTACCCCAGCAGCCAGTTGGAGTAGATGCTCTCCAGGCTCACGTCCGAGACGATCCAGCCCAGCTTTTTCAACAGCTCGTGCCCCATCAACGCCAAGCCGATGAAGCCGGTCAGCCATACCGCACGGGTGCGTCCGATCAGGCGCGGGGCAATGTTCTGGAAATCGTTGGTTGGCGAAACGATGTTCGCCGCCGTGTTGGTCGACAGCGTGGCGATCACGATCAACGCCATGGCCAGGGCCACCCAGCCTGGGCTCTGGATCTTGCCGATCAGGCTGACCGGGTCGGACACCGTTTCGCCCACCAGCGAGGCCGAGGCGGCGGTCATCACTACCCCCAGCGAGGCGAACAGGAACATGGTCAGCGGCAGGCCGAAAATCTGCCCGACAATCTGGTCCTTCTGGCTTTTCGCGTAGCGGCTGAAGTCAGGAATGTTCAGCGACAACGTGGCCCAGAACCCCACCATGGCCGTAAGCCCTGCGCAGAAATAGCTGACCACGCTCGCCCCCTCCGGGCGCTTGGGCGGCTGTGCCAGCAGTTCGGTCATCGACATGTGCGGCAAGGCCCAGAACAGCAAACCGAAGCCCACCGCCACCAACAACGGCGCCGAGAGGGTTTCCAGCCATTTGATCGACTCCGCGCCGCGCAGCACCACCCACAGGTTGAGCACCCAGAAGATCATGAAACCAATCACTTCACCGGTTCCGCCCAAAGCTTTCCAGCCATCGAACATCGAACCGAGGAACAGGTGAATGGCCAGCCCGCCGAACATGGTCTGGATACCGAACCAGCCACACGCCACCACCGCGCGAATCAGGCACGGCACGTTGGAGCCGATGATGCCGAACGAGGAACGCAGCAGCACCGGAAAGGGAATGCCGTACTTGGTGCCGGCGAAGGCATTGAGCGTCAGCGGAATCAGCACGATCACGTTGGCCAGCAGAATGGCCAGCAAGGCTTCGCCCACGCTGAGCCCGAAATAGGCGGTGAGCACACCGCCGAGGGTGTAAGTGGGCACGCAAATGGACATGCCTACCCACAGCGCGGTGATGTGCCATTTGTTCCAAGTGCGTTGGTGCACCTTGGTCGGTGCGATGTCGTGGTTGTAGCGAGGGCTGTCGAGGACGTCGTTGCCAGCGGACAGCTCAAACAGCCCGTCCTGCTCGATCACTTCCGATCTGCTCTGTTGCATGGGGCTCTCCAGGTTCTTTTTCTAGTTGTCGCTCATCGGGCTAACGCGATGGCCGGAGCACACACACCACCAGTACTGCACCTCCGGCCCGGCCAGGCGGTCGCGGCCAACGCAGTTCAACAACCGTGCCGGTTTGGCCTGGGCCTCCCCGTTTGGTCGCCGCCGACCGGAGGTAACTCACTGACTTGCAAACGCATTTATGGACGCCGACGACAGCGCTATGGCCATTGCCGGCACCCCATACACCTGGCCCGTCCACCGCCCAGGGTTTCAATCTGGTGCGGCCTGGAAAAATTTCGGCGCAGCCTGCGCCTGCAGGTCAGTAATCAAGCAGCTGATTTTGCATAGAAAATCTTGACCAATTTGGCTTCCTGTCAAGTGCGTCAAAATGGTGAGAGGCCGTTCCATTTTGGTGATTTTTATATTTATTCTTTATTTTTCAAATACTTATATTGGTTATAAGCTCATAAATTATTTTCTTGATCATTCTCTGATCAGCATCTAGATTCCAATCTTGTCAGGCCTGACAGGATTGCATCGCAGCCTCCAGCCACTGGCACAAAAACTTCAAGAACCGGCGCCCGACCGGTCAGCCTGCGAGGAAAACGGCATGTTCCTGTTGATCCGTGGTGCCACCGTGGTTACCCACGAAGAGAGTTTTTCCGCTGATGTCCTGTGTGCCGACGGTTTGATCCGCGCCATTGGCCAGAACCTCGAAGCCCCATCCGACTGTGAAGTGCTCGACGGCAGCGGCCAGTTCCTGATGCCGGGCGGCATCGACCCGCACACCCACATGCAACTGCCCTTCATGGGCACCGTGGCCAGCGAGGACTTCTTCAGCGGCACCGCCGCAGGCCTGGCCGGCGGCACCACATCGATCATCGATTTCGTCATTCCCAACCCACAGCAGTCGTTGCTGGAGGCTTTTCACACCTGGCGCGGCTGGGCGCAGAAGTCCGCCGCCGACTACGGCTTCCACGTCGCAATCACCTGGTGGAGTGAACAGGTCGCCGAAGAGATGGGCGAGCTGGTCGCCAAGCATGGGGTGAACAGCTTCAAGCACTTCATGGCCTACAAGAACGCGATCATGGCCGCCGACGACACCCTGGTCGCCAGCTTCGAGCGCTGCCTGCAGCTGGGCGCGGTGCCCACGGTGCATGCCGAGAATGGCGAGCTGGTGTACCACCTCCAGCAGAAACTGCTCGCCCAGGGCATGACCGGCCCCGAAGCCCACCCGCTGTCGCGCCCGTCGCAGGTGGAAGGCGAAGCTGCCAGCCGTGCCATCCGCATTGCCGAAACGCTGGGCACACCGCTGTATCTGGTGCATGTGTCGTGCAAGGAAGCGCTGGATGAAATCACTTACGCCCGGGCCAAGGGGCAACCGGTCTACGGCGAAGTGTTGCCCGGCCACTTGCTGATCGACGACAGCGTCTACCGCCACCCGGACTGGTCCACCGCCGCCGGTCACGTGATGAGCCCGCCATTCCGCCCACGCGAACATCAGGAAGCGCTGTGGCGAGGGCTGCAGTCGGGCAACATCCACACCACCGCCACCGACCACTGCTGCTTCTGCGCCGAACAGAAAGCCATGGGCCGCAACGACTTCAGCCGCATCCCCAACGGCACCGCTGGCATCGAAGACCGCATGGCCGTGCTGTGGGACGCTGGGGTCAACAGCGGGCGCCTATCGATGCACGAGTTCGTCGCGCTCACGTCCACCAACACGGCGAAGATCTTCAACCTGTTCCCCCGCAAGGGTGCGATCCGCGTCGGCGCCGATGCCGACCTGGTGCTATGGGACCCACAAGGCACCCGCACGATCTCGGCGCAGACCCACCACCAGCGCGTGGACTTCAACATCTTCGAGGGCCGCACGGTACGCGGCATTCCCAGCCACACCATCAGCCAGGGCCGCGTGGTGTGGGCCGATGGCGACCTGCGCGCCGAACCTGGTGCGGGGCGTTACGTAGAGCGCCCAGCGTACCCCTCGGTGTACGAGGTGTTGGAAAAACGCGCCGAGCAGCAGCGCCCGACGCCGGTTCAGCGCTGAAACCATAAGGGCTGCTGTGCAGCCCATCGCAGGCTGGCGCCAGCTCCCACAGATAAAGCTACACCGCTCCCGTGGGAGCTGGCGCCAGCCTGCGATGGGCCGCAAAGCGGCCCCGATATAACAACAAAGATTCAGCCGTTGACTGCCATCCCCAGAACGGACAGGCGAATGACCGCCGCCTACCCGCCTATAAAAAGAGAGGCTACAACCGTGATCGACGCCCTGAACCACTTGCCGCGCCCCCGTGCCGGCGCCGACCAACTGGCCGAGCAGTTCACCGACCTCGCGCCACCGCTCACCCCGCGCCAAGCCGCGGTGGAAAGCGCCCGCTGCCTGTACTGCTACGACGCCCCCTGCGTCAACGCGTGCCCCAGCGAGATCGACATTCCGTCGTTCATCCACCGCATCAGCGACGAAAACCTGCAAGGCGCCGCCGAGCGCATTCTGTCGGCCAATATTCTCGGGGGCAGCTGCGCCCGCGTCTGCCCCACCGAAATCCTCTGCCAGCAGGCATGCGTGCGCAATAATGCCCAGGAGTGCGCTCCGGTGCTGATCGGCCAGTTGCAGCGTTACGCACTGGACAACGCCCAGTTCAGCGAACACCCGTTCAAGCGCTCGCCGTCCACCGGCAAGCGCATCGCCGTGGTCGGCGCCGGCCCCGCCGGCTTGTCCTGCGCCCATCGCCTGGCCATGCACGGCCATGACGTGGTGGTGTTCGAAGCCAGTGAAAAGGCTGGTGGCCTCAACGAATACGGCATCGCCCGCTATAAGCTGGTGGACGATTACGCCCAGCGCGAAGTGCAGTTTCTGCTGGGCATCGGCGGCATCGAGATTCGCCACGGGCAACGCCTGGGCGGCAACCTCACCCTGAGCGAACTGCGCGACCAGTATGACGCTGTGTTCCTCGGCCTGGGCCTGAATGCCGTGCGCCAGCTGGGCTTGCCCGATGAAGAAGCGCCCGGTTTGCTGGCCGCCACCGAATACATCCGCGAGCTGCGCCAGGCCGATGACCTCAGCCAACTACCACTGGCCGACCGCTGCCTGGTGATCGGTGCTGGCAACACCGCCATCGACATGGCCGTGCAAATGAGCCGCCTGGGTGCTCGTGACGTCAACCTGGTGTACCGCCGCGGCCACGCCGACATGGGCGCCACTGACCACGAGCAGGACATCGCCAAGGCCAATCAGGTGCGCCTGCACACCTGGGCTCGCCCCGATGCCGTGCTGCTGGACGACAGTGGCCGAGTGCGCGGCATGCGCTTCGCCCGTACTGCGTTGCTGGAGGGCCGCCTCGCCGACACCGGTGAAACCTTCGAACTGCCCGCCGACGCCATCTTCAAGGCCATCGGCCAGCGCTTCGACGAAGCCAGCCTCAGCGACCCGCTGGCCGCGCAACTGTCCCGCGACGGCGAACGCATCCGCGTCGACGAGCAGCTGCGCACCAGCCTGCCGGGCGTGTATGCCGGTGGCGACTGCACCACCTTGGGTCAGGACCTCACCGTCCAGGCCGTACAACATGGCAAGCTGGCCGCCGAGGCCATCCATGCCCAACTCATGCTCAATGTGGAGGCTGCGTAAATGGCCGACTTGTCCATCGTCTTCGCCGGCATCAAGGCCCCCAACCCATTCTGGCTGGCGTCCGCGCCGCCCACCGACAAAGCCTACAACGTGGTCCGCGCCTTCGAGGCGGGCTGGGGTGGCGTGGTGTGGAAAACCCTGGGAGAAGACCCAGCGGCGGTCAACGTCTCGTCGCGCTACTCCGCCCACTACGGCGCCAACCGCACCGTACAGGGCATCAACAACATCGAGCTGATCACCGACCGTTCACTGGAAATCAACCTGCGTGAAATCACCCAGGTGAAAAAGGATTGGCCCGACCGTGCGCTGATCGTGTCGTTGATGGTGCCGTGCGTGGAGGAATCCTGGAAGTTCATCCTGCCGCTGGTGGAGGCCACCGGCGCCGACGGCATCGAACTGAACTTCGGCTGCCCCCACGGCATGCCCGAGCGGGGCATGGGTGCGGCGGTCGGCCAGGTGCCAGAGTATGTGGAGATGGTCACCCGCTGGTGCAAGACCCACAGCTCGCTGCCGGTGATCGTCAAGCTCACGCCCAACATCACCGACATTCGCCAGTCGGCGCGTGCCGCACACCGTGGGGGTGCCGATGCGGTATCGCTGATCAACACCATCAACTCAATCACCAGCGTCGACCTGGACCGCATGGTCGCCCACCCCATCGTTGGCGACCAAAGCACCCACGGTGGCTACTGCGGTTCGGCGGTCAAACCCATTGCCTTGAACATGGTCGCCGAGATTGCGCGCGACCCCGAAACCCGAGACTTGCCGATCTGCGGCATTGGCGGCATCGGCAACTGGCGTGACGCCGCCGAATTCATGGCGCTGGGCAGCGGTGCGGTGCAAGTGTGCACGGCGGCGATGCTGCATGGCTTCCGCATTGTCGAGGACATGAAGGACGGCCTGGCGCGCTGGATGGACCAGCATGGCTACAAGAACCTGGAGGCGTTCCGCAGTATGGCGGTTGGGCATACCACGGACTGGAAGTACCTCGACATGAACTACAAGTCGGTAGCGCACATCGATCAGGACGCCTGCATCGGTTGTGGGCGTTGCCACATCGCTTGCGAGGATACCTCGCACCAGGCCATCGCCAGCACGCTGAAGGACGACGGAACGCATGCCTACAGCGTGATCGAAGAGGAATGCGTGGGCTGCAACCTGTGCCAGATCACCTGCCCGGTGGAGAACTGCATCGAGATGGAGGCGCAGGATACCGGTAAGCCTTACATGAACTGGACGCAGGATCCGCGTAACCCCTATCGCGAGGCCAGTTGAGGTGATGGGGCCTGGAGCCAAGTGCACGTCACATTAGTGGCTCCAGGCCAGACTCGCTTAGATCCCTTCACGAACGTTGTCTTGGCACAATCTTCATACTCATGATACTGGCGTCCTTACTTTCACTGGCCTCGAAGACCAGTTCAAATTTACCTGGCTCCCTGACTAAAGTGTAAGTCCCCTTAAACGCTTTAACAAACGGGCGCCCTGGCCCTTGGTACGCACAATCAACTTTCCGCTCCTTCATGCTCAAATCGGTCCCCGGGGGCAACCCACTTTGTCTATACAGAATTGCATACCACTCGGCCTCGCTACCAACCGTCACTATAACGAGGTCATTCCTCACCGTATACGTGGCGGCGCCTTGATATTCTTCTACCCTCCCACCCACTTTCAATAAAGCCGTCAATGTCCCTGGAAGGGGGACCTGCTTCTCTTTCCCCAGGATATCTTTTACCCAATCAACATCGATAGCCGGTTTTGCAGACATAAAATTAACCCTCACAGATATGAACCCACGTACCGCAAACTAAAGCAACTGCGCATACCTCAGACAACAGTTGCACTCTGTTTCTCGCACAGAAGCTTACGACGCAGCCATAACTGTCGATACTGGTAAAAGTGCTAGTTTATCAATTGCCGCGAGTAGCGAATGGAACGTCACAACTTTCAAGCGAAGGCCCGGTTTTTTTTCACGGTTCCAGGCCAATGCCCCGCAAAATCACACAGGTCACCGTCTGCACCGCACTTTCGAACGCCAGATCCGACAACGGCTCACCGCCATTGAGCAACGCCACCTGGTAACCGAAGTCGGCATAATGCTGGGTCGCCGCCCAGATCATGTACAACAGCGCCGAAGGCTCCACCGGCAGAATGCGCCCCTCCTCCACCCAACGGCGGATCTTCGCCTCCTTGAGCTGCGCCCAGGGCACCAGGATTTCATCCAGGGTGACGCCCAGCAGCGGCGCTCCGTGCAGCATTTCCTCGGCCCAGATCTTCGAACCCAACGGGCGGGTGCGCGAATGACCCATCTTGGCCCGGATGTAACTGGTGAGCACGACCCTGGGGTCGTCGAAGTTCTCGAAGCACAGCGCATCCTGCTTCCATACGTCCAGCAGGTCCTGCAGCACGGCGCGGTAGAGGTCGTCCTTGGTGCTGAAGTAATAGTGCAGGTTCGAGCGCGGTAGTTCGGCCTGCTCGGCGATATCACCCATGGACGTAGCGCCGAAGCCCTTTTCGGCAAACACTTTCTCGGCCGCCTGCAGAATCTTCTCTACATTGCGCCGACGGATTTCGATCTTATGGTTGGCCATGGCCTGTCCAAAACGCCTGAAACCCTTCAAGGCTAACAGTTTTGCGGGGGGTACTGGCAATCACGGCACGCTGATCACGGCGAAACCGCTTGCGTTCTTGCCAGGCGCCAGCTCAGCCAGCGCCCGGCACTGATGCTCCACACCAGAAAGGCGATCACATCGACACTTACGAGCATGCCCTGCACGCCACCCTGGCTGATCAATTTGCCCGCAACGAACGGAAACCCAAACACGCCGATGAAATAGGACAAGCTGAACAGCAGCAGCGCCTGGGCCGTGAACTTGGCAGGTGCTTCGTTGGCCGCCAGGCCGTTGATCACCGAATAGTTCAAGCCATACCCGACCCCAAGCAACGCAGCCGTGAGGATGTAACTCACATCACCCTGCACCCACAGACCAAAGCCCAACACCGCAATCAGCATGAGCGTTGTCAGCACGCATGAGGCCGTGAACGGATTACGCTTCACCACCCAGCCGGCAATCAACAGGCGGCAGGCAATGGCGGCTCCCATGAAGCCTACGAAAAACAACGAATAGTCCAGCCCGAGGCTTGCGGCGTAGCTGGTTTGGAAACTGCCCATGCCGCCGAAGATTGCGCCCCCAAGGCCCACCATCAGTATCGACAGCGCCGAGCGCGAGCGCATGACGCTGGCAGCCGAGCGCATGCTGATCTGCACAGGCTCGGTTGTGCCACGATGCCCAGCGCCCAACAACCAGAAGTACACACCACCAACTGCAGCCGCAATGGCCGCGAGCAGGAACGCGGCCTGCACCGGCAACCCGGCAAAGCCCGCCAGCTTGCCCGCCAATGGGCCACTGCCAATACCCGTCAACATGCTGCCCGACAGCAACGCGAAGCAGTGGGTGCGCCGGGCCGGCTCGACCATCGCCGCCACCATGATCGGACCCGCCGTGTAGAACACACCCCAGCCAACCCCAAGCATGAGGCCGGACAAAATCAGGCCGACCCCTAACCCGGACACCAGGGCAAAACCCAGCGATGCGATCACCAGGCACACCGCACCCAGAGCGATGCAGCGTGCCAGGCCCAGGCGCTGCATCATATGCCCGGACGCCAGCACGGCCAACAAGGTGCTGACCATGGCCACAGCAAACACCTGCCCGGCGTCGCGCTCGCTACCACCGAACGAGCTGACCAGCAACGACAGCAGGAACGTAGCGCCGTACGCAATCGACAGAAGAAAACTGGCGATGCAAAACAGGCCGAATCGAGGGCTGGTGGCTGAAGGCATTTACACGGATCCAATTGTTGTTTGGCCCGTTTTTACCATGGCGGGGCAACGGGAAAGTCATTGGATTGGCGGAGTTGAGGTGAGGAAATCTTCACCTTTGCGGGGGCGATAAGGCCATGACGGATAGCCTCAGGCCGCGTGAACCAGCCGTGCAACAAACGGCTGGTGTCGATGCCGAGCCTGCCAGATATCGTAATCCGCCTGAATCGCCAACCATAGCCGGGCCGTGCTGATGCCCGCCATTTCCAACCGCAAGGCCAGGTCCGGCGAAACCGCGGCACGGCCATGAAGCACCCGCGACAGGGCTTCACGAGAAAACCCAAGATGCGTCGCGAACGCTTTTACCGTCAGGCCAAGCTCAGGCAAGACGTCTTCTCTCAGGGTTTCCCCTGGGTGGGGCGGGTAGTGCAAAGACATGATGTGCCCTCCTGTTCAGTGATCATCGAGGTAGTCCACCAATTCGACATCTGAACCAACGAACCGAAAAATGACCCGCCAATTGCCGGACACGCTGATCGACCAGAAACCTGCCCGCTCGCCCTTGAGCGGATGCAGTTGCCAACCAGGGACGCGCAGTTCTTCCGGCGATACGGCACGATCAAGAAACTGCAGTTGCCTTTTCAGGCGCCTGGCATGGGCCACCTGAATACCCCAGGCGTTGCCTGCTTGATAAAACTACCGCAGTCCTTTGTGACGAAAGCTGATGATCATGAGGATCACGCTGCATCCTTTCAGCAAGAAAGGGGAAAGTGTGACCCTACGCATCACAGAGAGCAAAATAACATGTGTGACGCAATGCGTCACACACAATCATCAAAGGGGAAATCGACAGGCCTGACGGTCAACCCAGCCTGTGCCACTCTCGCTTGTCCCGAGCGAGCAGTTCATTACCCGCTTCCGGTCCGTTCTCACCCGCTGAATACACGTGCACTTCCCCCTCCGTAGCCCAGGCATCGAGAAACGGCTGTACCGCGCGCCAACCGTTCTCGATGTTGTCGGCTCGCTGGAACAACGTCTGGTCACCGGTCAGGCAGTCGTAGATCAGCGTCTCGTAGCCGGTGGCCGGGGTCATCTTGAAGAAGTCCTTGTAGGCGAACCCCAGTTCGACATTTTCCATCACCAGTTCCGGCCCCGGTCGCTTGGCCTGCAGGTCGAACCACATGCCTTCGTTGGGTTGAATCTGGATCTTCAGGTAGTTGGGCTTGGGCCGCTCCAGTTCGGACTCGCGAAACTGCGCGTAGGGCGCTGGCTTGAAACAGATGGCGATCTCGGTGTCACGCAGGCTCATGCGCTTGCCGGTGCGCAAGTAGAACGGCACCCCCGCCCAACGCCAGTTGTCGATCATCACCTTCAGCGCCACGTAGGTTTCGGTCTGGCTGTCCTGGGCGACATTGGCCTCCTCGCGGTAACCCGGCAGG
The DNA here is from genome assembly GCF_034387475.1 of Pseudomonas sp. Teo4. Lineage (NCBI taxonomy): Bacteria > Pseudomonadati > Pseudomonadota > Gammaproteobacteria > Pseudomonadales > Pseudomonadaceae > Pseudomonas > Pseudomonas sp. Teo4. The sequence goes on along the minus strand of NZ_JAXCIL010000001.1, from coordinate 961,581 downwards.
CGTTTGCGCCCCTGCTTGCCAGCGGTGTACTGGCCGCGCACCGAGTTTTTCAGCGCCAGTTTCGCCGACCATGGCCGGATGGCGCCGATCACCTTGGCCTTTTCACTGCGCACGGCATCGGCACCGAACGCCGCTGGCGGCTCCATGGCGACCATCGCCAGCAACTGGAACAGGTGGTTGGGCACCATGTCACGCAGGGCGCCGGTATTGTCGTAGAAGGCGCCGCGTGTCTCCACGCCAACGGTCTCGGCGGCGGTGATCTGCACGTGGTCGATGTAGTGGTTGTTCCAGAACGACTCGAACAGGCCGTTGGAGAAACGGCTTACCAGAATGTTCTGCACCGTCTCCTTGCCCAGGTAGTGGTCGATGCGGTAGATCTGCCGCTCGCTCATCACCTTCAGCAGACAGGCGTTCAGCGCCTCGGCGCTGGCCAGATCGGTGCCGAACGGCTTTTCCACCACCACCCGACGAAAGCCGCCTGCAGACTCGTCGAGTAGTCCGGCCTCACCCAGACGCTGCGCTACCTCAGGGAAGAAGCGCGGCGAGGTGGCCAGGTAGAAGATAGCATTGCCGTGGCTGGTTTTATCGATGCGCTTGGCCAAGGCTGCATAGGTAGCCGGGTCGAGGAAATCCCCGGTCTGGTAGTCGATGCACTTGGCCAGGCGGGACCATAGTTTTTCGTCCATGCATTTGGGATCGCGTTCCAGCATGAAGCTGCGCAGGCGCTCGGCGAATGCTTCTGCGCTGGCCGGGTTATGGTCGACCCCGACGATACGCAGGTTGCGATCCAGCAACCCATCGCGGCTCAGGTTGTACAGCGCTGGCATCAGCAGGCGCTTGACCAGGTCGCCGTTGGCGCCAAACAGGAACAGGGTGCAAGGTGGTGCGGCAGGGATAGTCTGTTTAGTCATTCGCCTTTCTTCTCGATATGGCCACCGAAGCCCAGGCGCATGGCCGAGAGAATCTTGTCACCGTAGGTGCCCTGCTGCTGACGCGAACGGAAACGGGCGAACAAGGCACTGGAGAGCACCGGTACCGGCACCGCCTGCTCGACGGCGGCGTCGATGGTCCAGCGCCCTTCGCCACTGTCGGACACCGAGCCGCTGAACTGCGAGAGCTGCGGGTCGGTCACCAATGCATCGGCGGTGAGGTCCAGCAGCCAGGATGTGACCACGCTGCCACGACGCCACACTTCGGCAATCTCGGCCACGTTGAGGTCGAAACGCTGATCCTCAGGCAACTCGTTGCCACCTTTGCTGCGCAGCAGGTCGAAACCTTCGGCGTAGGCCTGCATCAAGCCATATTCGATGCCGTTGTGGACCATCTTCACGTAGTGCCCGGCGCCAGGCGGCCCGGCATGGATATAACCGTGCTCGGCACGCTGGTGTTCACCCGTTCTGCCCTGGGTGCGAGGGATGTCGCCGAGGCCCGGCGCCAGCGCCTTGAACAGCGGTTCGAGGCGCTCGAACACATCTGTCTCGCCGCCGATCATCATGCAGTAGCCACGTTCCAGGCCCCACACACCGCCCGAGGTACCGACATCCAGATAATGCAGCCCGCGTTTGGCCAGCTCGGCTGCGCGGCGTACATCATCCTTATAGAAAGTGTTGCCGCCATCGATAATCGCATCACCCGGCTCCAGCAGTTCGGCCAGTTGGGCGATGGTCTGCTCGGTCGGCTCGCCTGCGGGCAGCATCACCCACACCGCGCGGGGTGCCTTGAGTTTCTGTACCAGTGCGCCAAGGTCATGGGCGCCCTGGGCACCTTCACCCTCCAGGGTGGTGATGGCTTCACGGTTACGGTCGTTGACCACGGTGCGATGGCCTGCGCGCATCAGCCGTCTTGCGATATTGCCGCCCATGCGGCCCAGCCCGACGATTCCCAGTTGCATGTGCCGACGCTCCCCTTAGAAATGGATGACAAGGCGGTTCAGGTGTTCAGATTAGTCCAGTGCTCAGCCCCGAGGTTCACCGACGAACGGCGAGACAACCATAAACAAAAAAGTTCCCATGACCGCAGAAAGAATTCAGAATGCGCGCCGCGCGAGCGTCTACGCTTACAAACGTCACTAGCCAATTGCGAGGTGTGCAATGGGTACCTTGATGCCTGCTACTCCCGTCCAGACCCTTTATGTCAGTGTCCGCCGAGACGAACTGGCCCGCTTGAAGGAAGAACGCGACCAGCTCAAGCAGCAGGTTGCCCTGTTGAACCTGCAACTGGAACAAAGCCGCAACGGTGGCAAAGCCGTCAGCGTCTGATTGAACCCTCATGGTGGGAGCTGCCCTGGCTCCCACACTGCTTTGCCTCCCCTGTACATGCCCTTCGTCAACTGACTGAAAAAAGTTGAATTGGGAACGATTCGCGTTTATGTTGCGCGCTTTCGTCCTCACTCAGCCTAGCCGGGGCATTGCATGTCGTTGCATGAAACGGAATCGATCATCCCTCTCGATGTGCTCTACGGCACCCATCGCGGCTGGCTGCATGGCTGGCTGCGCCGCTCGCTGGGGTGCTCGCAGCAGGCGGCGGACCTGGCTCAGGACACCTTCGTGCGTTTGCTGGTACGCAACCAGCCGATCAGCAACCGGGCGCCCAAAGCCCTGCTGGCGCGCATTGCCCGCGGCCTGGTGATCGACCACTGGCGCCGAGATGCGCTGGAACGTGCCTACCTCGAAGCATTGGCTCAACTGCCCGAAGCCAGCTACCCCTCGCCCGAGGTGCGTCATGAAGCCTTGCAGTGCCTGGAGCGTATCGCCCGACTGCTCGACGGTTTGAAGCCTGTGGTGCGCGATGCGTTTCTGTTGTACCAGCTCGGCGGCCTGACCCACGCCCAGGTGGCCGAACAATTGAGCATCTCCAGCCGCACGGCCGAACGCCACGTGGCCAGCGCCTTGCTGCACTGCTACCGGGTGTGTTTCGAGGACCCGGCGTGAACATCAACGCCGAGCGCTTGCCAGAGGCCATTGTGTGCATGGCCATTGAATGGCAGATGCGCCTGCGCGAACACCCGCACAACCCAGCGCTGCACGCGCAGTTGCAGGCGTGGCGGCAAAGGGATGCTCGCCATGAACTGGCCTGGCAACGCATGGCCCAGGTCAGCGGGCACTTTCAACCCAGCCAATTACCGGACGCCACACATACCAGCGCACTGCTGCGGCGCGCCGAGGTGGATGTCAGCCGCAGGCGCATGCTCAAGCTGCTGGGCGTCGGGCTGGCGGTGGGAGGCAGTGGTTTGCTGGCGAGCAAGGCACCGCCCGGCTGGCACAGCGACGTTGCCACCGCCACGGGCGAGCGCCGCCCGTTCCAGTTGGGCGACACGCACGTACTACTCAACACCCACAGCGCCATCGATGTGCAGGACGGCGAACTGTTGCTGCGTGCAGGCGAAGTGCTTATCGACGGCAGCGTCTGGCGTGCCCGCTGCCGCTTCGCGCTGTGCCAGGGCAAGCAAGCGCGGGCGGTGCTGCGCGAGTACGACGGTTACAGCGAGCTGCATGTCGAACGCGGCGAAGTGCGGGTCACCTCGCCAACCGAGCAACGCACCGTGCTGGCAGGCAATGGCCTGGCCATCGACACACGCGGCATGCACCCGTTGGCCGCGGGCGCGCTCGACCCGTTCGCCTGGAGCCGCGGCCTGCTGGTGGTCAACGACATCCGTCTTGGCGACTTCCTCGCCGAAGCCGCCCGCTACCGCAGCGGCTGGCTGGGGTGTGACACCAGCGTCGCGGACCTGCGCCTTTCGGGGGTGTTCCAGCTCGATGAACCGGCCCTGATGCTACGCAACATCACTCACTTGCTGCCGGTGCGGGTGGTCGAACGCACCCGCTGGTGGGTGCGTGTCGTACACGCCTGAAAAAAGTTGTCGGACTTTTCCAACTCATCCGGTTAGGGATGAACACTCCCTGAATGGACCCTTTCCATGTTGCTCGTCCGCCGCCCGCTCAAGGCCCTTGCGCCCTTCCCCTTCCGAACCCTGCCACGCGCCGTGTGCCTGGCCCTGAGCCTGTTCGCCGGCAGCGCCCTGGCCCAGGCACAGACCGCCCCCAGCATTCCCGCCGGGCCTTTGGGGCAGGCACTGAGCAGCTATGCCGAGCAGGCCGGCATCACTTTGTCGTTTTCCCCGGAAGCCGTGCGTGGCCTGAGCAGCCCAGGCGTTGTCGGCGGCGGGTCGGTTGAAGACGGCCTGACCCGCCTGCTCAGCGGCAGTGGCCTGACCGTGCACAAGACCGCCTCCGGCTATGTGGTGCTGCCGGCTGCGACCGAGTCGGGCGTGCAACTGGAGCCGACCAGCATCGACTCTACCGGCCTGCAGAGCGCTTTCGCCCCGGTGGATGGCTACTTCGCCAGCAACGCCAGCAGCGCCACCAAGACCGACCGCCCGATCCTGGAAACCGCGCAGAGCATCAGCGTGGTCACCGCCGAACAGATGGCCGACCGCAAGGTCGACCGGGTCGAGGACGCCGTGGCCTACACCGCCGGTGTGCGGGTCGGCAGCTCCGGCCTGGACCCGCGCTTCGACATGATCACCGTGCGTGGCTTCGACACCACCATCAACGCCGATTTTCTCGATGGCCTGCGCCAACCTGGCAGTGGCTGGCTGTCGCTGTACCAGACCGAGGCCTACAACCTTGAGCGCATCGAGGTGCTCAAGGGCCCGTCTTCGGTGCTGTACGGGCAGATCAGCCCAGGCGGCATGGTCAACCGGGTCAGCAAGCGGCCAAGCCTGGACGCCAAGAACGAGGTGCAGATCCAGGCCGGCAACTACAACCACCAGCAAGGCCAGTTCGATATCGGCGGGCGCCTGGACGACAGCGGCGACGTGCTGTACCGCGTAGTCGGCGTGTACCGCGATGCGGAAAACTACATCGAGCAACTGAACAACGACGTGCGCCTGATCGCCCCGTCGCTGTCCTGGCAGATCGACCCGGACACGCGACTGACCCTGCTGGCGCAGTACCAGGAGCGCGAAACCGCCGCCTCGCCGATGCTGTACCAGGAGGGCGACCACCTGACCAACTTCTGGCAGGGCGATGAGTACTTCGACAAGCTCGAACAGCGCCAATGGACCCTAGGCTACGAGTTCGAACACATCTTCAACGACACCTTCACCTTCCAGCAGAACCTGCGCTACGGCCAGATCGACACCACCAACCAGTACCTGCAGCCGTACGCCGAGCGCGGCACAATCCTCGACCGCTACGCGGTTGGCGTCTACGAAGACCTGTCATCGTTGTCCACCGACACTCGCCTGGTCAGCCACTTCAACACCGGTGAACTCAAGCACACCCTGGTCACCGGCTGGGACTACGCGCTAATCGACACCTCGCTGCTGTACGCCTGGGGCCCGGCGCCATCCATCGACCGCTACAACCCCGACTACCACCAGCACGTGGACCGCCCGACCGATCCGCTGGCAGACGAAAACGGCCTGGAGCACCGCAGCGGTCTGTACCTACAGGACCAGATCGAGCTGGACCGCTGGCGTCTGTCGGCCGGGCTGCGTCGCGACTTCGTGCATGTGCGGCGCAATACCATCGACGGCGTGGAAAGCGACTCGGCCACCACCGGCTCGCTGGGTGTGCTGTACCTGTTCGACAATGGCCTGGCGCCCTATGCCAGCTACGCCACCTCGTTCCTGCCACAAAGCACACGGCAACCGGACAACAGCCCGTACAAGGCCACCGAGGGCAAGCAATACGAAGTGGGCATCAAGTACCAGCCCCCAGGCAGCAAGACCATGCTGACCGCCTCGCTGTACCACCTCACTCAGCAAAACGTGCTGACCCGTGACCTGTCGGACCCGACCCGCAGCATCGCCACCGGCGAACAGGTCACCAAAGGTCTGGAACTCGAAGCGGTATCGGACGTGACCGACCGCCTGAAACTGACCGCCAGCTACACCTTCAACGACCCCGAGGTCACCAAGAGCAACGACGGCAACGAAGGCAAGCAGCCGATGGACACCCCACGCCACCTCGCCTCGCTGTGGCTCGACTACCGCCTGCCCTACGGCCTGGGCGTGTCGGGTGGTGCGCGCTACACCGGGACCAACTATGGCGATGCCGAGAACACCGTGAAAAACGAGGGCTACACCCTGGTCGACGCCGGCGTGCACTACGACTTCGGCGGCAGCCTCGAAGGCGTGCGCCTGGGGTTCAACGCACGCAACCTGTTCGACAAGCGCTACATCAACTGTCAGCAAGGCTACTGCTACCGGGGTGAAGCGCGCAGCCTGGTCACCAGCCTGAGCTACCGCTGGTAAGGGGGCGATGATGATCCGCACATTGATGATGTGGCTGACGGCCTTGATGCTGGCCGGCCTGGGCACAACCTACGCCGCGCCGGTGACACTGGACGGTACCGAACAATGGACGTTGAAAAGCGCCGAAGACCGCGAGTACCGCATCATGGTCAGCCTGCCGGAGGGCGACGTGCCCTGGACCGGCGGCTACCCGGTGATCTACCTGCTCGACGGCAATGCCTACTTTCCGGCCTTCCACGCCGCCAAGCGCGCCCAGGACCGCTTGCGCGGCTCGATCATCGTGGCCATCGGCTACCCCAGCGACACGCCCCTGGACTTCGAACGTCGCGCCTTCGACCTGTCGCCGCCACAACCGCCTGAGCGCAACACCCCGCCGCAAGGGGGGCAGGACCTGTTCCTGGACTTCATCGAGAAGCGCCTGATGCCCAAGGTCAATGCACGGTTCAAGGTCGACCAGGACCAACGCAGCCTGGTGGGGCATTCCTTCGGCGGCATGTTCGGGGTGTATGCCCTGTTCACCCGGCCGCAGCTGTTCCAGCATGTAGTTGCGCTGAGCCCCAGCCTGTGGTGGCGCGACCGTTACCTGATGCCCCATGAGCGTGAGTTCACCCAACGCGCCCATGCTAGCGAAATCGACCTGACCCACCGCAGCCTCACGCTGATCATCGGCGACCGCGAAATGCCGCAGGAAATTCAGGACGCGCGGTCGTTGCAGCGGCGTCTGGAGGCCTTGTCGCAGTATGGGCTGCGAAGTGATTTCCAGGTCGAACCAGGAGAGGACCACATGTCGCTGCCGTTCCGCGTATCGGCACGGGTGCTGGATGAGTTGATCAGTACGCGGCGTTATTGATGGTCAAAATCCCAAGGCTTGCTCGGCGCCTGTAGGAGCCGGCTTGCCGGCGATGAGGCCGGTACAGGCAACACAAGACAGTTCTCCCACATGGACCGCACCAACCTTGAGACCAGCGCAGTGCCTGTATGAGCCGGCTGATATAACCTCAAATCAGGCAATAGTACTCACTGACCTCAGCCACTATCTCGCGCTTGGCATTAAACAACCGGGCCTCGGGCGTTAATGCCATCGAGCGCCCTTCAAGCAGGTAACGTTGGCCCGCTTCAAAATGGTCGTAGTGAATGGTCAGGTAACAAACGCGGGTGGTAGGCCCGCCCATCATGCTCATGCTACCGCCGCCGACCAGCTCATAATCGAACCGGACGATCAGCTCATGGCTGCCAGGGGTAACCTCGAAAAAGCGCCCGTCGCGCAGCCGCTGCTTGTCCAGCCGCTCAGCCAGCAGCAACCTGTCGTTGGGGAACGGCGTGGAGAAGTCGACCCAGGCCTTTTGCGGGTCCGCCACCGGCAGCGGCGCCTGGCAGCCCGCGACAAGGGTGGCGGCGAGTAACAGCATCAACCTGCGCATGCTGAATGTCCCGATATGTGAACATTCAGCATACCCCCGGCACAGCTTGCCAACCAGCTAAAAAAGCCCTCGCAACTAGCCTTGCACCTGCCCGGCTTGTCGGTCGGCATGGTAAGACGAACGCACCAGCGGCCCGGACGCGACGTTCCTGAAGCCCATCGCCAAACCTTGTTCGGCAAACCAGGCAAAGGTGTCCGGGTGCACGAAGCGCTGCACCGGTAAATGGCTGCGCGAAGGTTGCAGGTACTGCCCCAAGGTCAGCATGTCGACCTGATGCTCGCGCATGCGCTGCATCACCTCGATCACCTCCGCGTCGGTCTCGCCCAGGCCAAGCATCAACCCGGACTTGGTCGGCACCCCCGGAATGCGTTGCTTGAACTGCTGAAGCAGGTCCAGCGACCATTCAAAGTCCGAACCCGGCCGTGCCGCCCGGTACAGGCGCGGCACGGTTTCCAGGTTGTGGTTGAACACATCCGGCGGCTCCTGTTCGGTGATGGCCAGGGCCACGTCCATGCGCCCCCGGTAGTCCGGCACCAGGGTTTCCAGCTGAATGCCCGGCGACAGCTTGCGGATCTCGCGCAGGCAATCGACGAAGTGCTGGGCGCCGCCATCGCGCAGGTCGTCACGGTCCACCGAGGTGATCACCACGTACTTCAGGCCCAGGTCGGCAATGGCGATGGCCAGGTTCTTCGGCTCATCGACGTCCAACGGTTTGGGCCTACCATGGCCGACATCGCAGAACGGGCAGCGTCGGGTGCAGATATCGCCCATGATCATGAACGTCGCCGTCCCCCCCGAGAAACACTCGCCCAGGTTCGGGCAAGCGGCTTCCTCGCAGACGCTGTGCAGCTTGTGCTTGCGCAGCAGTGCCTTGACCCGTGCCACCTCGGGCGAGGTGGCAATCTCGACGCGGATCCAGTCGGGTTTACGGGGTACTTCCTCGGTGGGCAGGATCTTCACCGGGATGCGCGCCACCTTCTCGGCACCGCGCAGTTTCACCCCGGCCTGCAGGGGCTGCGGGCGCGTGGCGACAGTCTGGGTTTCATTCATGCTCGTGCTCCGACAGTCTGGCCTTCAGCCACGGTAGTAACGTTGCGCCACGAACGGTGTGCGCACCACGTGCATCGGCACGAGCTTGCCGCGCACCTGGGCGAAGACTTCCGTTTCCAGCGCCGCAAACGCGCTCTGCACGTAGCCCATCGCCAACGGCCCGCCCAGGCTCGGGCCGAAACCACCGCTGGTGACACGGCCGATCACCTGTTCCTGGGCATCAACGATCAACGCCCCTTCACGCACCGGCACGCGCTCCTTGGGCAGCAGGCCCACGCGCTTGCTGGCCACGCCGTCGCGCTGTTGGGCAAAGATGCGTTCGGCACCTGGGAAGCCACCGGCACGCACACCGTCCGCACGCCGAGCCTTGGAAATCGCCCAGGTCAGGCTGGCTTCGATCGGCGTGGTACGTGGCTCCATGTCATGCCCGTACAGGCAGAGACCCGCCTCCAGGCGCAGCGAATCACGGGCGCCCAGGCCGATGGCCTCGACTTCGGGCTCGGCCAGCAGCGCACGGGCGAGCATTTGCGCAGCGTCCACTGGCACGGAGATTTCATAGCCGTCCTCACCGGTGTAGCCCGAGCGGCTGACGTAGCAGTCCACCCCCAGCAGCTTCACTTGGGCGAACTGCATGAACGTCATGCTGCCGACCTGGGACGCCAAACGCCCGAGGACCTTGGCCGCCGCCGGCCCCTGCAGAGCGAGCAAGGCGCGGCTGTCGAACAGCGACTCAACCTCGCACTGCCCTTCCAGATGCTGGCGAAGGTGGGTCAGGTCCTGGTCCTTGCAGGCGGCGTTCACGACCAGAAACAACTCGTCATCGCCCAGGTTGGCGACCATCAGGTCGTCGAGGATGCCGCCGTCTTCATTGGTGAACAGCGCATAGCGCTGCATGCCCACCGGCAAGTCGATGATGTCGACCGGCACCAGCGCTTCCAGCGCCTTGGCGGCAGCGGCGCCGCGCAGGCGAATCTGCCCCATGTGCGAGACGTCGAACAGGCCGGCCTGCTCGCGCGTGTGCAGGTGTTCCTTGAGCACACCGAGCGGGTACTGGACCGGCATGGCGTAACCGGCAAAGGGCACCATGCGCGCGCCCAGTTCAAGGTGCAGGGCATGCAAGGGAGTGTGTAGCAGTTGTTCTGTGGACATGGATGATTCCCTTGATCAGTTCAGCCGCGATAGACCGGATGTTCCGCGCACAGCTTGGCCACCGACCGAGCCACCTGGGCCTCGACGTCGGCATCGCCGAGGTGGTCGAGGATGTCGCAGATCCAGGTCGCCAATGCGCGGCACTCTGGCTCCTTGAGGCCTCGGGTGGTCACCGCCGGGGTGCCGATGCGCAGGCCAGAGGTGACGAACGGCGACTGCGGATCGTTGGGCACGGCGTTCTTGTTCACCGTGATGTGCGCACGGCCCAGCGCGGCGTCGGCGTCCTTGCCGGTGATGCCCTGGCGGATCAGGCTGACCAGGAACAGGTGATTTTCGGTACCGCCCGAGACCACGTCGAAACCACGCTGTTTGAACACCTGTGCCATGGCCTGTGCGTTGTTGATGACCTGCTGCTGGTAATCCTTGAACCCAGGCTCCAGGGCTTCCTTGAAGCACACCGCCTTGGCCGCGATCACATGCATCAGCGGCCCACCCTGCCCGCCTGGGAACACCGCTGCGTTGAGTTTTTTCTCAAGCTCCGCGTCGGCATTGGCCAGAATCAAACCGCCACGCGGCCCGCGCAGGGTCTTGTGGGTGGTGGTGGTGACCACATCGGCGTAAGGCAGCGGGTTGGGATACAGGCCTGCCGCCACCAGGCCGGCGACGTGGGCCATGTCGACGAACAGGTAGGCACCGACCTTGTCGGCGATCTGCCGGAAACGCGGGAAGTCCAGCACCTGGGAGTAGGCGGAGAATCCGGCGACGATCATTTTCGGCTGGTGCTCAACGGCCAGGCGCTCGACTTCGTCGTAGTCGATCAGGCCATGGTCATCGATGCCGTATTGCACGGCGTTGTACAACTTGCCGGAGGCACTGACCTTGGCGCCGTGGGTCAGGTGGCCGCCGTGGGCCAGGCTCATGCCCAGAATGGTGTCGCCGGCCTGCAGCAGCGCCAGGTACACCGCCGCATTGGCCTGCGAACCGGAATGCGGCTGGACGTTGGCGTAAGCTGCGCCGAACAGCTGCTTGGCGCGGTCGATGGCCAGTTGCTCAACCACATCGACATGCTCGCAACCACCGTAGTAGCGCTTGCCCGGGTAACCTTCGGCGTACTTGTTGGTCAGCTCGGTGCCCTGAGCCTGCATCACTTGCGGGCTGGTGTAGTTTTCCGAGGCGATCAGCTCGATGTGGTCTTCCTGACGCTGCACTTCGCGGTGGATGGCCTCGGACAGTGCTGGGTCGAAGTCGGACAGGGTGAGGCTTTTAATGAACATTTGAATAAATCCTTGTGATTCGAAGCTTCGATCTGGGGCCGCGTTGCGGCCCCAGTAAAGACGAGGTAGTCAGGCGTCCTGATAGGTCGACATCGGCGGACAAGCACAAGCCAGGTTGCGGTCGCCATAGACGTTGTCCACACGCCCCACCGGCGGCCAGTACTTGTGCTCGCGCAGATCAGCCAGCGGATACACCGCCAATTCCCGGTCATAACGATGCGGCCATTCGCCCACCAGCTCGCTGGCGGTATGCGGTGCGTTCTTCAGCGGGTTGTCGAGCTTGTCCAGCGTGCCGTTCTCCACCGCGCGGATTTCCTCGCGGATGCAGATCATCGCGTCGCAGAAGCGGTCCAGTTCCTCCTTGGACTCGCTTTCGGTCGGCTCGACCATCAACGTCCCGGCCACCGGGAACGACATGGTCGGAGCATGGAAACCGAAGTCGATCAGCCGCTTGGCCACGTCCTCGACACTGATGCCGCTACTGTCCTTGAGCGGGCGCAGGTCAAGAATGCACTCGTGGGCCACCAGGCCGTTCTCACCGGTGTACAGCACCGGGTAGTGCTCCTCCAGGCGCCGGGCAATGTAGTTGGCACTCAGAATCGCCAGCTGCGAGGCACGCTTGAGCCCTTCCCCGCCCATCATGCGGATGTACATCCAGGTGATCGGCAAGATACTGGCACTGCCATACGGCGCCGCACTCACCGCGCCCTGCGGGTTCTCCAGATGACCGTGACCGGGCAGGAACGGCGCCAGGTGCGCCTTGACCCCGATCGGGCCGACGCCGGGGCCTCCGCCGCCGTGGGGAATGCAGAAGGTCTTGTGCAGGTTCAGGTGCGACACGTCGCCGCCGAACTTGCCCGGCGCGCACAGGCCGACCATGGCGTTCATGTTGGCGCCATCCAGGTACACCTGGCCGCCGCACTCATGAACGATGTCACAGATGCGGGTGATGCCGTCCTCGAACACGCCATGGGTCGAGGGATAGGTGATCATCAACGCGGCCAACTGGTCCTTGTGCTGCTCGGCCTTGCGCTGCAGGTCGGCCACATCGACATTGCCGCGCTCGTCGCAGTTGACCACCACCACCCGCAGGCCGGCCATCTGCGCCGTCGCCGGGTTGGTGCCATGGGCCGACGACGGGATCAGGCACACATCGCGCCCCGCCTCGCCACGGCTGGCGTGGTAGGCGCGTATGGCCAGCAGGCCGGCGTATTCGCCTTGGGAACCGGCGTTGGGCTGCAGCGACATGGCGTCATAGCCGGTGGCAGCGCACAGCATCGCCTCCAGTTCATCGGTCAGCTGGCGGTACCCCAGCGACTGCCCGGCCGGGGCGAACGGGTGCAAGGCGCCGAACTCCGGCCAGGTGATCGGGATCATCTCGCTGGCGGCGTTGAGCTTCATGGTGCACGACCCCAACGCGATCATGCTGCGGTCCAGGGCCAGGTCCTTGTCGCCCAGGCGACGCAGGTAGCGCATCAGTTCGGTTTCCGAGTGGTAGCGGTTGAACACTGGATGCTGCAGGAAGGGCGTATCGCGCAGCAGCGCCGATGGCAGGCAATCCACACCATCGGCCGCCAGGGCAGCGAAGTCCGGTAGCGTCTGGCCAGACGCAGCAAACACCCGCCACAGCGCCTCGACGCTGTCCTGCTCGCAGGTTTCATCCAGCGACAGGCCAACCCGCACATCGTCGATCAGGCGCAGGTTCAACCGCGCGGTGTCGGCGGCGGCGAGCACAGCGGTCACCGGCCCTGCGGTCACCACGCTGACGGTGTCGAAGAAGTGCGCCTGCTCCACCTGATGCCCAAGCTGGCGCAGCCCCTGCACCAGTATGGCGGTGAGACGGTGCACCCGCCGGGCGATGCGTGTCAGGCCCTCAGGGCCGTGGTAGACGGCGTACATGCTGGCGATGTTGGCCAGCAGCACTTGCGCGGTGCAGATGTTGCTGGTGGCTTTCTCGCGGCGGATATGTTGCTCGCGGGTCTGCATGGCCAGGCGCAGGGCCGGCTTGCCGAAGCGGTCGATGGACACACCGACCAGGCGCCCGGGCATGTCGCGCTTGAACGCATCGCGGGTGGCGAAGTACGCCGCATGCGGGCCACCAAAGCCCAGCGGTACGCCGAAGCGTTGGGCACTGCCCAGCACCACGTCGGCACCGAATTCTCCCGGTGGGGTCAGCAAGGTCAGGGCCAGCAAGTCGGCGCACACCGACACCAGAGCGCCAGCTGCATGAGCGCGCTGCACCAGGGCGCGGTGGTCGGCGATTTCACCGGTGCTGGCTGGGTACTGCAGCAGCAGACCGAAGTAGCCGTCGAGGCTCTGCTCGGCCAGTGCCGCGTCATCCCCTACGACAACTTCAATACCCAGCGGTTGGGCACGGGTGCGCAGCACATCCAGGGTCTGCGGGTGGCAATGGCGGGAGGCGAAAAACGCCGGCGCCTTGTTCTTCGCCAGGCGCTTGCAGAAAGTCATGGCCTCGGCGGCCGCGGTGGCTTCATCGAGCAACGAGGCGTTGGCGATTTCCATGCCGGTCAGGTCGCTGACCAGGGTCTGGAAATTCAGCAACGCTTCAAGACGACCCTGGGAGATCTCCGGCTGGTAGGGCGTGTACGCGGTGTACCAGGCCGGGTTCTCCAGCAGGTTGCGCAGGATCGGCGTCGGGGTATGGCATGGGTAATAACCCTGGCCGATGTGGTTGCGATACAGCTGGTTGTTCGCCGCAATCGCCTTGAGGGCGGCCAGGGCCTCTGCTTCGCCCTGCCCCGCCGTCAGTTCGAGCACACTGGTGCCCTTGATGCTGGCGGGAATGACGCTTTCGATCAGCGCGTCGAGCGAGTCATGCCCGGTCAGCGCCAGCATTGCCTCGACATCGCTTTCGCGTGGGCCGATGTGACGGGCGATGAATTCGTTGGCGGTGCCCAGCGGGATGGATGCGTTGTTCATGGCAGCACCCGGGCTCAGGCGTTGTCGGCCAGGAAGCGGTCGTAGCCGTCCTGGTCCATCAGCGTGTCGAGATCGGCGGGGTTGCTCACCTGAATTCGGAAGAACCAGCCGTCCTGCATGGGCGAAGCGTTGACCAGTTCAGGGTCGTCGGCCAGGGCCTGATTGACGGCCACCACGGTGCCGTTCAAAGGCATGGTGATGTTGCTGGCGGCCTTGACCGATTCGAGCACTGCGACCTCATTGCCCTCCCCGTACTCGCCCGGCTCCGGCAGCTGCACGAACACCACATCACCCAGGGCTTCCTGGGCATAGCTGGTGATACCAACGGTCAGCTCGCCACTCGCTTCCAGACGCAGCCATTCGTGTTCGGGAGTAAAACGCAGAGTGCTCATGGAATTTCCTCTCTTGTTTTCGGATGGGCCCCTGAGCGGGGCTGACATAGACAAGAGCAAGAGCAATGCCAATATGTTTTTATTTATATTTATCAATAGGTTACGAATAAAAGGCAGCTAATTGGAGGTCGTTGTAGCGGAGCGTATTCGCTCCACTGCTCGAACCTGGCCAACACTGCCGACGGGGCCAGCCACTGGGCACGCGGCCCACGGCCAGGTGGAGCACAATCACTCCAGTGGAGCGTATTCGAACCAGGCCGGCTACGAGACTCGACTGGCGATGCCGTACTTGCGCAGACGCTGGCCGATAGCCGTGTGGGACGTCTGCAGACGCACGGCCAGCTGCCGGGTCGAGGGGTAGCTCTCGTACAGTTTTTCCAGCAGGGATTTTTCGAACGCCTGCACGGCCGCTTCGAGGCTGACGATTTCCAGCCCGTCGGGTTGCTGGCTGTTCAACGCCGTGCCGGCCAACTCCAGGTCGTCGCAGTCGATCACCTCCCCTTCACTGATGGCTGCGGCGCGGAAGATCACGTTCTGCAACTGGCGCACGTTGCCCGACCAGCGATTGCCCAGCAGCAGCGGATGGGTGGCCAGCGCCAGCCGGCACGGCGAGCGCTGTATCTGGGCACAGGCCTGGCGCAGGAAGTGCTCGGCCAGCAGCAGAATGTCCTTGCCGCGCTCGCGCAGCGGTGGCACCTTCAGGTTCAACACGTTGAGGCGGTAGTAAAGGTCTTCGCGGAAGCTGCCGTCGATCACCATGTTTTCCAGGTTGCGGTGGGTGGCGCAGACCACCCGCACATTCACCCGCACCTCGCTGCCGCCGCCGACCCGGCGGAAACTGCCGTCATTGAGAAAGCGCAGCAGCTTGGCCTGCAGGTAAGGCGACATCTCGCCCACTTCATCGAGAAACACCGTACCGCCATCGGCCAATTCCAGCAGCCCCGGCTTGCCGCCGCGCTGGGCGCCGGTAAAGGCGCCAGCGGCGTAGCCGAACAGCTCGCTCTCGGCCAGGCTCTCGGGTAACGCCGCGCAGTTCAGCGCCAGGAACGAAGCATCGCGCCGGGCACTGAGCCCATGGCAGGCGCGGGCCACCAGCTCCTTGCCGGTGCCAGTCTCGCCCTGGATCAGCAGCGGCGCCTCCAGGCTCGCCACCTTGTGCAGGCGTGCCTTGAACGCCTTGAGAACCGCCGACTCGCCCAGCAATGCCCCTAGCCCTTCGGCATTGTCATGCAGCAGCGAGGCCAGGCGCTCGCCGATGCGGCTGGGCGGGTACAAGGTCAGCAAGCCGCCCACCAGGCCATCGGCGCCACCGCTGATGGGCGTAGCCTCCAGCAGCAACGACTGCTCCTGGAAGCTCACCTCACACATGGGCAGGCGAAAGCCTTTGTCGAGCAGGGTCTGTGCCAGGTCCGGCTCGGCAAACAACCGCGACAACGGCTCACCCGCAGGCTCGCGCCCTACCAGGCTGACCAGGGTCGGATTGGCCAGCAGCACATGGCCGCTGGGGTCCACCGCCAGCACCGGGTCGCTCATCGCCGCCAGCAAGGCCTCCAACTGCAGGCGTCGGCGGTGGCCGGGCAGGAAGTCGACCAGTGCCACCTCCTGCACACCCACCACCCGCAGCAGCGCTGCGTAGAGCTCATCCAGCACCACTGGAGACAGCGTCGGAGCATCGATGTAGACGTTCGGCGGAATCATTTCCACCGCGTCCAGGTTGAGGTTGCGCGCCCCAAGCAGCGCCAGGATTTCCTGAGTGATGCCGACACGGTCGACAAAGGTGACGTGGATTCTCATCAAAATTCCCTGCTTGGCAAAAAGACGACAGGGGGACAGCGCGCCTGCACCGTCCCCCTTGGGCAACACATGAATGTGCCGATCAATCGGCGTCGAACGACAACTGCACGGTCTCCTGTTTCTTCTGACGGATCGAACGGTAGGCCAGGCCCAACACCGCAAACCAGACCGGCACCAGGTACAGCGCAGTGCGGGTGTCGGCTTCCAGGGCCAGCAACCCCAGAAGGAAGGCGAAGAACGCCAGGCATGCCCAGCACATGACCGTACCGCCCGGCATCTTGTACTTCGACGCACGATGCAGTTGATCACGCTGCTTGCGGTACGCCAGGTACGACAGCAGGATGATCGACCAGACGAACATGAACAGCAGTGCCGATACCGTGGTGATCAGGGTGAAGGCATCGAGCATGTTTGGCACCAGGTAGATGACCAGCGCCCCACCCGTCAGGCACACACAGGAAAAGATCAGGCCATTGGACGGCACGGCACGGCTGGACAGCGCGCCGAACTTGCCCGGTGCATCGCCATCCATCGCCAGACCGTAGAGCATGCGGCTGGTCGAAAACACGCCGCTGTTGGCCGACGACATGGCCGAAGTGAGCACCACGAAGTTGATGACCCCTGCCGCTGCTGGCAGGCCGGCCAGGACGAACAGTTCGACGAAGGGGCTCTTGTTGGCCACGACCTCGCGCCAGGGTGTAACGGCCATGATGGCGACCAGCGCGAGCACGTAGAAGACGATGATGCGCACCGGAATCGAGTTGATCGCCCGTGGCAGGTTACGTTCAGGGTTCTTGGTTTCGGCGGCAGTGGTGCCCACCAGTTCGATGCCGACGAAGGCGAACACTGCAATCTGGAAGCCGGCGAAGAACCCCATGGCGCCGTGGGGGAACATCCCGCCGTCATTCCACAGGTTGGCCAGCGACGCCACCTGCCCTGCCGGCGACTGATAGGCCGCAGCCACCATGTACAACCCAGTGCAGACCAGGGCGCAAATGGCGACGATCTTGATCATGGCGAACCAGAACTCCATTTCACCGAACATCTTGACCGTCATCAGGTTGAGCGTGAGCAACAGGCCAACGCACGCCAACGCCGGCATCCATAGAGGAATGTCCGGGAACCAGAACTGCGAATAGGCGGAAATGGCAATAACGTCGGCAATACCGGTGACAATCCAGCAGAACCAGTAAGTCCAGCCGGTAAAGAAGCCGGCCCATGGCCCCAGCAGGTCGGCGGAAAAATCGATGAACGATTTGTACTTCAAGTTGGACAGCAATAATTCGCCCATGGCCCGCATGACGAAGAACAGCATGAAGCCGATGATCATGTAGACGAAGATGATCGAAGGACCCGCCAGGCTGATGGTCTTGCCAGAGCCCATGAACAGGCCGGTTCCGATGGCGCCACCGATGGCGATCAACTGAATATGGCGGTTGGACAGGTTGCGTTTGAGTTCGTGCGCTTCACCATCAGGCGGACGGTGACCATGGGGCAAGTTATTCATTGTCTTTTACCTTGCTGGTTTAATTGTTTTTATAACGTCACAAGTTCAACGACTTGAACCGGGCAAACAACTTCCAGAACCCGGCCGAACGCAAGGGAAAGAGCAAGGACTATGCCAAGGGTGAAACACCGTAAATACCGGTGTTTTATCGAACGATGTTTATTTTTGCTGTAAGGAAGTCGCTCCAGATATGAGGGCCAATCAGGCTGTTCCTTAGGCCTGAGCGTCGTGAACGTTGCGCTTGGCTAACCTGTAGCGAAATCGCTCCATTGGAGCGTATTCGGTCCATTCATGTGCCCTCCCTGACTAGTGTTGCCTGTACCGGCCTCATCGCCGGCAAGCCGCCTCCTACAGGTAACGCGGTGATCGCAAGAGCGTCGCGGTACCTGTGGGAGCCGGCTTGCCGGCGAACACCGGCGAAGCCGGTGCCATGCACCGCGTCGCACGCTTCGCGGGTAAACCCGCTCCCACAGGGCTCTGCTATATCAACACGTGATGTGCAGTTCTATTAGAGCGGGCTTACCCTACATCAGGCGCCTACCTTGCGCACCGGCGCGCGGCTGCGCTGATCTTCCTCCCATCCCCCTACCAGCCCCACCGGCACATCGAGCGGCGCCAGCGGCTCGCGCCCGCGCACCAGGTCGGCGGCGCGCTCGGCCAGCATGATGGTCGGCGCGTTGAGGTTGCCGTTGGGCTCGCTCGGGAACACCGAGGAGTCGATCACCCGCAGCCCCTGCAGACCACGCACACGCAGCGCCGAATCGACCACCGCCATGTCGTCCTCGCCCATGCGGCAAGAGCCACAGGGGTGCATGGTGCTTTCCATGTTGGCGCGCACGAAGGCGTCGATCTGCTCGTCGGTCTGTACCTGCGGCCCAGGCGCCAGCTCCTCGCCACGGAAACGGTCCATGGCCGGCTGGGCGATGATTTCGCGGGTCAGCCGCACACAGCGGCGGAAGCCCTCGCGGTCCTCTTCGCTCTCCAGGTAGTTGAAGCGGATTTGCGGATGCTGGTACGGGTCGGCCGACAGCGCCCGCACATGGCCTCGGCTCTTGGGCTTGTTCGGCCCGGTGAGCACCATGAAGCCGTGGCCCTTGAACGGTTTATCGCCGTCGTAGCGCATGGCTGCCGGCAGGAAGTGGAACTGGATGTCCGGCCAACGCAGCCCCTTGGACGAGCGGATGAAGCCACCGGCCTCGAAGTGGTTGCTGGCGCCCAGGCCATCCTTGAACAGCAGCCAGCGCAGGCCGATCATCGCCTTGCCCAGCAGGCCCATCTTGCCGTTCAGGGTCACCGGTTCCTTGCAGGCGTACTGGATGTAGATTTCCGAATGGTCCTGAAGGTTTTCACCCACCCCCGGCAGGTGGTGACGCACTTCGATACCCGCCTGCTTGAGCACCGCCTCGGGGCCGATGCCCGAGCGCTGCAGCAGGTGCGGCGAGCCGATCGGTCCGGACGAAACCAGCACCTCGCGGTTGCAGTAGACCTTGTGGGTCTGGCCGCCCTCGTCGTACTCCACACCTACCGCGCGCTTGCCATCGAGCAGGATGCGCCGGGTCATGGCGTGGGTGACCACCGTCAGGTTGGGCCGGCTCATGGCCGGGCGCAGGTAGGCATTGGCGGTGGACCAGCGCACGCCATCCTTGACCGTCATGTGCATGGCCCCGAAACCTTCCTGCATGTAACCGTTGCAGTCGTCGGTCTTGATATAGCCAGCCTCGGCCCCGGCTTGCACCCAGGCACCGTACAACGGGTTCTGCATGTTGTTGCCATTGTTGGTCGACAGCGGCCCTGCGCCACCCCGGTAGTCATCGCCACCGAACTTGTAGTTCTCGGCACGCTTGAAGTACGGCAGGCAATTGCGGTAGCTCCAGTTTTTCGCGCCCAGGCTTTCCCACTCATCGAAGTCGCAGGCATGGCCACGGATGTACACCAGGCCATTGATCGACGACGAGCCACCCAGCACCTTGCCCCGAGGGCAGTGCAGGCGTCGGCCGTCCAGGTGCGGCTCAGCCACGGTCTCGTAGTGCCAGTTGTACTTCTTGGTGTTCATCGGCAAGGAGAACGCACTGGGCATCTGGATGATCACACTGCGGTCGCTGCCGCCGAACTCCAGGACCAGCACCGAGGTGCCGGCGTCTTCGGTCAGGCGGTTGGCCAGGACGCAGCCGGCAGAGCCTGCGCCGATGATGATGTAGTCGTATCGCTTGTTCATGGTTCTAGTCCTGTACACGCAGGCCCGAGGCCGCGAGGTTGCGTTCATTGCCCTTTGGGTAGCCACCCCAACCCAGGCGCGCCGCCAGTAGTCGGGTCAGGCTGTAGTGCACCAGCCCGGCCAGCAGGCAGGACGGCAGCGAAGCCGTGGCGAAGGTGAAGAAGTCGGTATGGGCCAGGGTCTGTGGGTTGAACACCACCACGTAGATCGCGAAGCCCGCCACCAGCGCCACCAGCGCGATGGGGTTGAAGCCCTTGCAGAAGCGCAACGGCGAGCCGCTTTGCTCGGCATAGAGGTGGCGCAGGTTCAGGCGCTGCTTGCGCAGGAAGAAGTAATCGGCGATGCCGATGCCGGCCAGGGCGCTGTTGAGCGCGGAGGTCCACACCAGGAAGATGAAGAAGCCGTCGTAGATGCCCGGGAGGAACACCACGATCACCACCGGGATGATGCAGAACAGCGCGATCAGTATCCCCCAGCCCATGCTGCGCAGACGCTCCCCGGCCAGCTGGCGCAGGCCGATGACAGCGGTGTAGAGGATGTTGACCATGCCCGTGAGGTTGGCCAGCGCCAGGAAGCTCAGGGCCACCACGCCGAACCCCAGGCCACCGGCCAGACGCATCCAGGCGGTGGGGTCGCTGCTGCCCAGTGTGGTGGCGGCGAACAGGCTGACCGACTCGCCCAGCGAGGCCGCGCCGAAGATCCCCACCAGGTTGGGCCAGAACGCCGTACGCTGGTTGCTGCACAGGCGCGACAGGTTGCCGATGTAGGGCCACCAGGAGAACCCTGCGGCAATGTTGATTTCCACCGCGATCATGAAGTTGACGTGCGGGTTCTCGAACGGGGGTTGCAGTGGCGGCATGGCCAACAGCTCGTCCAGGCTGTAGCGCCGGGAAATGAAGTACATCAGCGCCAGCATGATCAGGATCAGGCTCGGGGCGATCACCGCGCTCAGCCGACGAATCATGTCCGGCCCGCGCATGGCTACCAACGCTGCCAGCACGATGGCCAGCAAGGCACCGGCGGTCACCAGCCAGCCATCACCGTCCGGCTGGCTGTGTTGCACCAGGGTTTCCAGGTTGTCCAGCGCGCGCCCGCACATCAGCCCCAGTACCGCCAGCCAGCCCATGGTCAGCACCACCACCGAGAGGAAGTAGACCAAGCGGCTGCCGTTGAGGCCGAACATGCTGCGCAGGAAGGTGAACTGCTCGACGCCGTACTTGCCGCACGGCAGGCAGGTGGACGCGGCGGCCAGCACCACGCCGATGATGTTGCCGATGACGATCGCCGCGATCCCTTGCAGGGGGCCGACGAACAGCGCGGTGGCACCGCCGATCAGAAACACCCAGGTGGCCACCGCCAGCGCCGAGTTGGCATAGGCGAAGCCCCAGAAGCCCCAGACCCGCTCATTGGGCAACAACGGGGTGTCGCCACGTTCCGCGCTCAGGCGAAACTCCTGCTCTCTGGAGGCGCTCATGGCTGGCCTCCCAGGCAATACGCCCCGGCGACCATCACCAGCACCAGCAGGGCCAACGCGACAACGTCGCCCACGCCCAGGGCGCCAGGCCAATGCGCCCTGCCCTCCAGTTCTTCATAGGCGCGCAGGCGCCTTTCCAGGTCTTGCGCTCGCTCGACATCCACTTGGCTGTTCATCGGCATCACCTCGACAGGTTCTTGTTCTTGAAATTCGATGCATTCGATAAACCTGCGCCGCTCGCCAACCGTCAGCGGCGCAGGCTGGCCCTGTTACCTCAGGGCAAGGTGATCCAGACCGCCTTGGTCTCCAGCAAGAACTCCAGTTGTTCTGCGCCCATGTCCTTGCCGTAGCCAGACTGCTTGTAGCCACCGAATGGCATGGACGGGTCCAGGGTGCTGTGGGCGTTGACGTAAACGGTGCCGGCGCGCAGGCGCGGAATCAGCCCGTGGACCTTGCCCAGGTCGTTGGAGTAGATCGCCGCCGCCAGGCCGAAGTCCGAGTCGTTGGCCAGTTCCAGTGCCTGCTCCTGGCTGTCGAAGGGCGTGGTCACCAGCACCGGGCCGAAGATTTCCTCGCGCACGATGCGCATGTCATTGCTGCAGTTGGCGAAGATCGTCGGCTGCACGAAGAAGCCCGGGCCCTCGACTGGCTCGCCACCGTAGTACACCTGCGCCCCTTCAGCCTTGCCCAGGGCGATGTAGTCCAGCACGCGTTGCTGTTGTTGACGCGACACCATGGGGCTGATGAAGCAGTCCGGGTCCAGGCCGGGGGCAATCTTCAAGGTGGCGGTGTAGCGGGCCAACGCTTCGAGGAACGCCGGGTAGACGCTGCGTTCGACATAGGCCCGGGTGCCGGCGTCGCACACCTGCCCCGAGTTGAAGAACACCCCATTGGCCACCGCCTCGGCTGCGGCGTCGATATCGGCATCGGCGAACACGATCACCGGCGACTTGCCGCCCAGCTCCAGGGTCAGGCGCTTCATCTGGTCCATCGACGCCTTGCCCACCGAACAGCCTACCGGCGTTGAGCCGGTGAAGCTCAGCTTGTCGATGCCCGGGTGGCTGGACATCGCCTCGCCCACCACGCTGCCGCGCCCGGTCACGATGTTGATCACGCCATCGGGAATGCCCGACGCCTGTACCAGCTCGGCAAAACGCAGGGCAGACAGCGACGTCAGCTCCGCCGGCTTGACCACCACAGTGCAGCCGGTCGCCAGTGCCGCGCCCAGTTTCCAGGCCATGGTCTGCAGCGGGAAGTTCCAGGGCACGATGGCCCCCACCACGCCCACCGCCTCCTTGCGGGTATAGGCCAGGTAGTTGCCCGGCAGCGAAGGCTCGACGGTACGGCCATGGATCTTGCTGGCCCAACCGGCGAAGTAGCGCAGCGTATCGACCGTGCCTTGAATGTCGACGGCACGGGCCTGGGCGACCGACTTGCCCATGTCGATGGACTCGATCTGCGCCAGCTCATCGGCGTTGGCTTCGATCAGGTCGGCCAGGCGGTGGATCAGGCGTTCACGCTCCAGCGGCTTGAGCTGGCTCCAGGCGCCGCCATCGAACTGCTCGCGGGCGGCACGCACGGCGCGGTCGAGGTCGTCACGGGTGCCCATCGGGATGCGCGTCAGCACAGCCTCGGTGGAAGGCTCGATGACTTCGGCGCTGACACCGTCACTGGCCTCCAGCCAGGCCCCGCCAATGAACATGCGCTGGGGCTTGGCGAGAAAACGCTGGGTGGCCTCGGAAATGCCGTAGGCCTGCAGGTAGGCTTTTACCTTGTTGTCCACTGTAAGGTCTCCGGGTCAGCGAGCGTTGGCGCGCGCGTGGAAGATGAAACCGATGCTGTTCATCAGCAATTGCGCGGCAAGGATCGAGGTAACGCCCGCCGGGTCGTAGGCCGGGGCCACTTCCACCAGGTCCATGCCGACGATCCGGCCCTGGCTGCGGCGGGCCAGCGCCTGGATGATTTCCAGCACTTCGTAGTACTGGAAACCGCCGTGGCTCGGCGTGCCGGTGCCCGGCGCGATGGAGGGGTCGAAACCGTCGATGTCGATGGTGATGTAGTAATCGCGGCCCTCGGGGATTTTCGCCATTACGCCTTCGCAGCCCAGGCGACGCACGTCACGCACCGAGAGAATCTGCGAGCCGGCCTCGCGGGCGGCATCGTAGTCGTCACGGTTGGAGGACGACACGTTGCGGATACCCAGCTGGGTCATGCCGACGATATGGTCCAGCTCCGAGGCCCGGCGCAGCGGGCTGCCATGGCCGTAGCGCACGCCATGACGCTCGTCGACGAAGTCGAGGTGGGCGTCGAAATGCACGATGTGGATCGGCCCGCGCCCTTCAAACGCCTTGATCACAGGGGCATGGATCGAATGGTCACCGCCCAGCACGACTGGCATGGCACCGGCCGCGAGAATCTGCCGTACGGCCGATTCGATGTTGGCGTTGCTGGTGGCCATGTCGGTATGCACGATGTCGGCGTCACCGACATCGACCATGCGCAGCTGGTCATCGGTCAGGTAGGTCGCGTCGTCTTCGAAGTCGTAGGCGCCGGCATGGCCGAAGGAGAACAGGGTCGATGCCTCGCGGATGCCGCGTGGCCCGAAACGTGCGCCGGAACGCCACTGGGTACCCATGTCGTTGGGGGCGCCAAGAATCGCGACATCGGCATTGATCGCCGCCCAGTCGGTGCACACAGGGGACTTGGCGAAGGTGCAATGGCCCACGAAGGGCAGGTTCAGGCGGCCGGATTCATAACCGTGCTTTGCCATGGGTTTCTCCACTTATTGTTCTGGTCAGGAGACGGGGCGAGTACTCGACCACCGTTGCAGCCACTATGGAGCCAGGCGGGAGTGGGAAAAATGCGCAAGTGCAGATGCATACATCGGCCAACCCGAAGTATGCATGCGCGCGTCAGTCGCCCATTGCAGTGGTCACAAGCGCATGGTTAGCTTGGGAAAAAACAATGCAGGCATGTTCACATCGCCAAGGCGGATGTGAACGCCGGCCGGGAGGCACTGTTGATCCAGCTCCACGACGTCGACCTGAAGCTGCTCAGGGTATTCACCACCATCGTCAAATGTGGTGGATTTTCCGCAGCGCAGGCTGCGCTCAACGCCGGCCAATCGACCATCAGCGAACAGATGACGCACCTGGAGACCCGCCTGGGGGTCAAGCTGTGCCAACGCGGGCGCAGCGGCTTTCGCCTGACCGAGCAAGGCGTGGCCATTCATGAGGCCACGCTGCGCCTGCTCAGCGCAGTGGAAAGCTTCTGCATGGACGCCGACGTGCTCAAGCAGCACATCAGCGGCAAGCTCAACCTCGGCATCATCGACTCCACCCTGACCGACGCCGCCTCGCCGCTGCCGCGCACCACCCAGCGCTTCGTCTCGCGCGGGCACGATGCCCACCTGCACATCTACATCGGCGCCCCGGCAGAGCTGGAAGAGCGCGTGCTGGACGGCCGGCTGCACCTGGCCATCGGCCACTTTCCCCTGCGCGTTCCGGGGCTGTCCTACCTGCCGCTCTATGACGAGGGGCTTGGGCTTTACTGTGGCCGCCGCCATCCGCTGTATGCCAGCAAGGCGGCGAACGGGCGCCTGCTGGAAGAGGTTCGCAACTGCCATATCGTCGTGCGCGGCTACATGCAGCAGTACGACCTGGAGCAATTGGGCGTGAGCAAGGCCGCGGCCACCGTGGAGAACATTGAGGCGGCGGCGATCCTGATCATTTCCGGCGCCTACATCGGCTTCCTGCCGGTGCATTTCGCCGAGCAGTGGGTCAAGACCGGTGACATGCGCCGCCTGGGCGCCAGCACGCTGGACCTGACTTCTCCGTTCGATGTCATTACCCGGCGCGGGGTCTCACCACCACCGATCCTGCAGGCATTTCTCGAAGACCTGAACGCCTGCATGCTCCAGGTCTGAACGGCCCACCGGCGCCGTCAGCCCTCCTGCAGCGAATGCCCCGTGATCTGTGCCAGCCAGTACGCCACGTCCACTTCGTCGAGCTGCTCGGGGCGCAGGAACCGTTCGCCGTACTCACGGTACACCCCGCTGCTTAAGAACAGCTGCAGCAGCTGCCCGTCGACATGCCGGTCGCGAGCCATGAACACCAGAATCTTCACCGATTCTGACAACGTCTTCGGCGCCTTGTACGGGCGGTCGGCGGCGGTCAGGGCTTCGAAGATGTCGGCGATGGCCATGACCCGTTCGGCGATGCTCAGCTGGTCTTCGCCCAACCGACGCGGGTAACCGTTGCCGTCCATGCGTTCGTGATGGTTGCCGGCAATGGCCGGCACGCGCCTGAGCTGACGCGGGAATGGCAACGCGTTGAGCATGATGATGGTCTGCACGATGTGTTCGTTGATCTTGAAACGCTCTTCATCGTTGAGCGTGCCGCGCCGGATCGACAGGTTGTACAGCTCGCCATGATTGCTGGCGTTGGCCGGCAGACGCATGTCGAACCCCCACACATTGCGCGGGTCGTCGCTGACCACCGGCGGTTTACGCGGCCCCCAAGGCACTTGGTGCTCGCTGCGGTCGGACAGTAGCGGCTCATCGACCGGCAAGTGCACTGGCGCCCTGCCGGCAAAGCGCTGTTCTTCATCGCGAGAGATGCCCAGGCGGTCATCGAAGTGCCGCTGCCAGCGACGCTGGCCGATGCGCTGCAAACGCTCGACATCGTCATCCTGCATGAACTCCCCGCCGATATTGGCCTTGGCGACGAAGGCGAATTCCTCCTGCAACTGCGCGTGGCACTGCTCCAGGGTGCGTTGCAGCCCCTGTGGGTCTTTACCTGCGGCCAGCCCTCGCCAGTAGGCAAGCTCGGCATCGCGCCAGAGCACCTCGAAGCGCATGCGTACCTCATGAATGCGGTTGTACAAGGTCTCCAGCTTGGTGGCCTTGTCCACCACGTATTCCGGGCTGGTGATCTTGCCGCAATCGTGCAGCCAGGCCGCCACCCGGAACTCGTAGCGTTCGTTTTCGCTCATGCTGAAGTCGGCATAAGGGCCACTGTCGGCCTGCACGACCTGGTCCAGCAGCATCTGCGCCAGTTGCGGTACCCGTTCGCAGTGGCCACCGGTGTAGGGGCTCTTGGCGTCGATGGCGTCGGCCAGCAGCTTGATCATGGCATCGAGCAGACGTTGCTGGGCCTCGATCAACTGGCGCGTCTCGATGGCCACGGCGGCGGCGCCCGACAACTCCTCGACGAAGCGCCGGAACGGCTGGCGTACTTCTTCGCGGGCATGCTCACTTTGCAGCTGCAGCACCAGAATGCCGAGCAGCGCCTGGCTGCGGTCATTGAGCACCACCGCCAGGCTTTCCCCTTGCAGTTCGAGGGCGTGGGCCACGGCGCTGGCCAGATCGTTGCGCCCGTGCTCGTCGATCGTCAGCTCGGCCGGGTAGCCCTCGCCACGGCAGGCGGCCAGGCGCAACGACGCACCCTCTGCATCGAACAGGTAGACCGCACCGGCACTGACCCCGGCGGCGTTCACCAGATGCGTGAGCACGCCATCGAGCATGCGCTCCAGCTGGCTTTCGCGGGCAAGCGTGAGGGTAATCGCCTGGAAGCTGCGGATGGTGCCGGACATGCGGCTCAGCACACGGCTCAGCTCACGCACCTCGGACACCCGCGAAGACACCCCCACCTCACGGCTGAAGTCGAAACCGGCCAGCGCCCGCACCTGCTCGGCTAGCATCCGCAGCGGGCGGCCAATACGTTGCCCGAGCAGCCCACCCAACAGCAGCAGCACGGCCATCAATGCCACTGTCCACAGCAGTTGTTCGAACAGCACCGTGCGCGCTCCGGCCAACAGTTCGTGGGCCGGCACAGCGATCAGCACCTGTAACTCCTGCCCCGTGAGGGTGGTGAAGGGCACGCGCATGCCATACCAGGTCTGTCCCTGCACCTCATACGGCTGTGGCCGGCTGCTTCGCGGCTGGCCGGCGTAGATCCGCGCAAGGCTGGGGATACCCAGTTCAGCAAGGCGCGACAGGCGCACCGCCTCCCCTTCGCGCACGATCACCCGCACAAGGTCCGGGTAAGCCACCACATTGCCCAGGTCGTCGACCACGGCGATCTGGGTGCCGGCGGTGATGCGCAGATCGCGGCTCTGGCTGGCCAGGTCGTCGACGGCTACATCCATGCCGATCACCGACGCGCCATCGGCGCTGCGCTGGGCCATGGTCAGGCCAATCTGGCCAGTGGTGAAGAACACATAGGGGCGGGTCAGTACGGTCTGGGGCTGGCTGGAGGCCTCGACGAACCAGGGGCGTGGACGTGGGTCGTAATGGTAATCCGGTTTGCCCCGCGACTCGAGCAAGGTCAAGTCACGGTCGTAGAAGCGCCACTCGCCAAGCATCGCCCCACCCTCCCCCTGGCTGACGCTCTGTACAAGAAACGCCGTGCCTGGCGGTGCGGCGAAACGCTCGAGCAACTGGGGCGTGCGCAGGGGGCGAACCAGGATGAACTCGCCGTTGGGGTAACCCACGTAGGCGGCGCTGAGCATCGTGTTGGCGTTCAGGCTTTCGACCAGCAGCGCCAACCGCTCCAGACGCTGGGCCAAGGTGTGTGCAGTCGGGTTGACGGCAAGCAGGCGAATGCTGCTTTGCACCGGGTCGACCAGGCGTCGGGCACGCTCGTCAATGGTTCGGCCAAATTGCTCGGCCGTATCGCCGGCAGCAGCTACCAAGGTCTGCTGAATGGCGCGATAGCCCTGCCAGGCCAGGCCGACGCCCAGCACCAGCATGCCCAGCATGATCGCCAGCGCCACCAGCAACTGTAGGGAAACACCACGTCCAGGATTGGTCATGGTTGTGTCTCCCTCGCCGCAGCAGGTTCGGCTGCCCGAACCGGGCCCACGAAGCACGCCACCCGGCGGCCTGCCAGCCATGCTGCATGACCCATCGACACGTCGCCCATCCCGGCTATTCCCTGTTTGGCGGTTTCAACAGTGTAACCAGCGATCAGGATCATGCCGGATTGATATCAATCCGAAACGTGCCACGCAAAAAACTGCACCTGAACCCCACGCGCAAAGTGCACCTGGCTTACAGCGGCCGTACCCAGCCGAGCCGTGCTGCGCCCCCAGGGAAGCCAGGCTCCGCTGACATCATCGAGCACCATTGTCGCCAGCGACTTCAAGGAGCGGGCCGGCCACAACGATCGCCAAGGCGCGAGATGGCCGGATGCTATCAATGTTTTTCGTACCTAGAAAGACACTCGCACGACGCTTGATGAGGGGCGATGCCTTGCCGGGATTACATCGCACTCCCCCACAAGGCCTGGTCCAGGTCGCGCTGCAACGAGCGTACGTCCTCAAGCCCCACATGCAGGCGCACCAACGCCCCCGGCAATACCGGCGCGGCGTTGCGCTCGCTGACATCGGCCAAGGTCACCAGGCTTTCGTAGCCACCCCAAGATGCGCCAATACCGAACAAGCGCAATCCATTGACGAAGGCCTCGGCACGGGCCGCATCCGGCTGCGCGAAGGTAAAGCTGAGCAATCCGTTGCCGCCCTTGAAGTCGCGCTGCCACAAGTAATGCCCGGAGTGCTCCGGCAAGGCGGGGTGAAACACCTGCGCCACTTCTTCCCGGCCCTGCAGCCAGCGGGCGATTTCCAGCCCCTGGCGCTCATGCACGGCCATGCGGCTGGCCAGGCTGCGGGCACCGCGCAACACCAGCCAGGCATCGTCGGGGCTGACGGTGCAGCCGCAGGTGTCGCTCATGCGCGACAGCGCGGCAAAGGCCCGCTCCGTGGTGCAGACGCTGCCCATCATCACGTCGCTGTGGCCGCCCAGGTATTTGGTCAGCGCCATGATCGAAATGTCCGCCCCCAGTGCCAGGGGCTGGTGCAGGTAACCCGAAGCCCAGGTGTTGTCGATTGCCAACAGGATGCCCCGCGGCTTGCACAGCGCCGCCATGGCCGGCAGGTCGCTCAGTTCATACAGCAACGAGCTGGGGCTCTCGCTGTAGACCATCCGGGTGTTGGGCTGCAAGGCGCTTTCCAGGCCCCGGCCGTCGGCGGCGAAATACTGCACCTGAACGCCAAAGGGTTCGAGCAGTTCGCGGGCCAGCCGCCGAACCGGGCCGTATACGCCATCGCTGACCAGCAGATGGTCACCTGGGCGCAGGTAGGCCAGGAAAGTCTGGCTGATGGCCTGAAGGCCGGTCGCAAAGAGCTTGGTGCGGTAGCCACCTTCCAGCTCGCTGACCAGGTCCTCCAGGGCATGGGCCGTGGGGTTGCCACGGGCACCGTAGCTCAGCACCCGCTCCTGATCGCGTCGGCTACGGGCGTCGCGCATCGCAGCAACATTGTCGAACAGCACCGTACTCAGTCGGCTGACCGGCACGTTGACGCCATGGGCGCCCTGCCCCGGCTCGCCGCGGCCGGCATGCACCAACCGCGTGGCCAGCGGTTCAGCGGCGGTCAGCGGGGTGAAGCTGGCAATCTGCGCCGGGCTCATCTGGGCAATAAGGCCGGTTTCCCAGGCCAGGTACTGGCGCGCCGCGTCCTTGTTGCCGGCGTGGCGATCGTGCACGAAGAACAGAAAATCGATGCAATCGGCATCGGCCAACGACAGATCGTTTTCAACCTGTGGCCAGTCGTCAAGCAATGCCTTGGGAAACAGCCGCGCGCTGGACTGTTGGCTGGCCGGCAGTTCGCCGAGTGCCAGCTGTGCAACCTTCGGCTCGTCGGCGATGAACACCAGCTTGCGCGTTTCGCCCTGCACGTGGTCGGCCAGCCGTGGGCGGATGGACCAGCGTGCACCTTGCAAGTGGCGCTTGCGGTAGGCAGTGCTTGGGCGCAGGTCGATCAACAAGGCACCGTCGAGCTCTTCGGCCCCCGCCTCGACCAGCGACACCGCAGGCGCAACCGGCGATGGCAGCGCCAGACCACTGCTCAAGCCACCTTCGAGCACATAGGCTTCATGTCCCATCTGGCGCAGCCAGCTAGCCGCGATCGGCGCACGTACGCCGTCATCATCGAACAGCACCACACGCCCCTTGCGCACGCCGATGTACAGGTCGGTCCCCTGCACCAGCTGCCCCCCAGGGGCATGTTGCGCCCCCGACAAACTGCCGCGGGCGAATTCTTCAGGGGTGCGTACGTCGCAGAGGAACAGGCTGCGCTCCCCCGCCTCGGCCCAGGATCGAACGCTGGCCGCCGATGCCCATTGCACGCCGGCCTGTCGAGCCAGCTGCCGGGCGCGTTCACGCTGCTGCGCCAAGGCCTGGCCGCCATGGGCCGGGTAATGCCGCTGGCTGCCATGGTCCAGCGGCAAGTCCACCAGGTACCAGCCCTGGGTGCCGTTTTCCAAGGCGTAGACCGGGTTGTCGATGCCCAGGTTGATCAGGGTCTGGGCACCAATGATGCTGCGCGTTCGGCCGGCGCAGTTGACCACCACGGGCGTGTGCGGGTCGCTGACCAGGTCCTCGAGGCGGTAGCCCAGTTCGCCGTTTGGGCAGCATGTCGCCCCGGGGATGCTCATCTTGGCGAACTCCTCCAGAGGCCGGCCATCGAGTAACACCAAGGGTTTACCTTCGCGCTGCCACTCGGCCAACTGCCCGGCACTTATGCGCGGGGTATGGCAGGCATGTTCGACCAATTCACCAAAGGCTTTGGAAGGCAAATGCACACCGGCAAACAGCTCATGCCCCGCCGCCTGCCACGCCAGGCTGCCGCCTTCAAGCCAATACACTGACCGGTAGCCCAGGGCTTCGAGACGCCGCGCCGCGCGCCGGCCCAGTTCGCCGCCCTCAAGGTCATAGACCACCATGCGTACCGCCGGATTCGGCGCCAGGCGCGGTGCATCGATTTCAAGGCGGCTGTACGGCAGGTTAACGGCGTGGAACAGGTGGGCCTCGCCGTACTGGCCGTGTTCGCGCACGTCGAACAGGGCGATCTCTTGGCCGTCGAACAGCCAGTCATGCAGGTGTGCGGGGGTAATGCTCGCGCTCATGGGACACAGTCCGTGGTCGTTGGGTCAAAGGCCGTAGGCTTGGATGGAAGGCGCCATCTGTGATTTGTTGTAGTTCACCACGCTGCCGTCTTCCTTGACGCCGTAACGGTTGTCGAGGGATTCGAGCGGGCGGCCATACAGGTGAAAATGCAAGGTCGGGCTTTGGCCTTCGACGCGAATGCCATGCAGGTCTTCGCCCAGGAAAGCCACCGACGTGCCCGGCTGCACGACGATCTCACGCTCCAGCAGCAGGTCGGCGCGGGCCGGGTCGCTGCCATCATCCTCACGGCGATAGACGCGGTTCAGCTCCTGGCCTTCGACCGCGACGATGATCGCCCAGGTCTCATGGTTGTGCGGCAGGGTCGCCTTGCCAGGCAGCAACGAGTTGACGTAGAGGGTCGGCGCCTCGCCATCGTCGTTGAGGCGATAGCGGAACTGGGTCTCGCCACTGACTGCGTCCGGCGCTGGAAAGCGTTCGAAATTGAACAGCTCGCGGCGGCTGGCCAGGCCTTCGAGCAGCACGACGATCTGCTGCAAGGCCGCACGGTCGACGCCGCGTTCATGGATGGCGCGCACTTGCGCAAGGAATGGCTGGATCACGGATTCACGGGACATAAAGGTGCACTCTTGTTGGGTCAGGTTCATACGCTGAGGCTGTATCGCCCCAGGTTGCTCAACAGGTCCGGGGCTGGGCGGCCTGGACGCTGGCCGGCCTCGCCCTGGGCATGCTGCAGGAAGCTGCGTGTACGCTCGTGACGTGGCGCACGAAACACTTGCTCGGCACTGCCGTGCTCGACGATGCGGCCATGCTCGGTGAAGTAGACCTGGTCGCTGATTTCCTCGGCAAAGCGCATTTCATGGGTTACCAGCACGCAGGTCATGCCCTCCTCGGTGAGTGCACGGATGACGGCCAGCACTTCGCCGACCGTTTCCGGGTCGAGCGCCGAAGTCACTTCGTCGAACAGCATCAGTCGGGGCCGCATGGCCAATGCTCGGGCAATCGCCACGCGCTGTTGCTGGCCGCCGGACAACTGCCCGGGGAAGGCATCGGCCTTGTGCCGCAGGCGCACTTTGTCCAGCAGCACCAACGCCTCGTCGCGGGCCTCGTCGCGAGCACGGCCAAGGACCTTGGTCGGGGCGATCAGCAGGTTGTCCAGCACGCTCAGGTGAGGGAACAGGTTGTATTGCTGAAACACGAAACCAACCTGTTTGCGCAAGGCAATCAGCTCGGCTTCGCTGCGCAGGTCGCGCACTTCGGTGGTGCCGATGCGGATGCTGCCGCGCTGTGGGCGCAGCAGGCCGGTGATGCAGCGCAGGATGGTCGACTTGCCGGAACCCGATGGCCCGATGATCGACACCGCCTGGCCAGCCTGCACCTGCAGATCGATGCCGCGCAGGACCTGGTTGTCGCCAAAGGCCAGGTGCACGTCGCTCAGCTGGATCAAGGGTTCAGAAGGCATAGCGGCGCTCCAGGCGTTGGGTGAGTCGGGAAATCGGGTAGCAATAGAGGAAGAACAGCACCAGCACGCTGGCGTACACCAGCACGGTGAAGCCAGTCTGGTTGACTGTGTTGGCGGCGATCTGCGCGCTGTCGATCAGGTCGTGCACGCCCACCAGCGAAGCCAGGGCGGTGCCCATGGTCACCACGGCGTAGAGGTTCATCCACGGCGGCAGCATGCGCTTGAGGCACTGCGGCAAGATGATCGAACGGAAGATCTGGCCACGGCTGAAGGCCAGCGAACGCGCCGCTTCCCATTGCGTTGCCGGAATCGAGGCCACCGCGCCACGGAAAATCTCGGCGACGTTGGCACTGGCGGGCAAGGCAAGGCCCACGGTGACTTTCAGCCAGTCGGGAAACGCCAGCCAGGTGCGCCCGACCTGCACTTCGAAAGGGAACACGTAGGAAGTGAAGTAGATCAGCACCAGCCAGGGCGCATTGCGAAACACCTGCACCCACAGCCGGGCCAGCCCGCGCAAAGCAGCCAGCGGCGACAGTGCGAGCACGCCTATGAACAGGCCCAGCACACTGCCCAGGGCAATGGCGCCAAGGCTGATCTGGATGTTCTGCACCAGGCCGGCAGCCAGGGTCGGGGTCCAGTGCCACAAGGTGGTCAGGGTTTCAGTGGCCATAACCGGGCATCCTCAAGCGTGCTTCCAGGGCACGGCCGACACAATTGACGATGAAACTCAGCAGGCCGAAGTACGCCAGGATCAGAATCATCAGTTCGATCACGTTGTCGCCCTGGGTCCAGATCATGATCGAGGCATAGGTGATGTCGTTGACGGCAATGGCAGACGCCACCGCCGTCATCTTCACCAGGTCGATCAGGTTGTTGACCAGGGCCGGCAAGGCAAAGCGCACGGCCAGTGGCAACTGCACCTGAAGCAGTTGCTGGCGGCGGCTGAACGCCAGCGAGCTGGCCGCCTCCAACGTCACTGCAGGCACCGCTTCGATCCCGGCGCGCAGGGCTTCGGCATGAAAAGCACCCTTGTGCAGGGAAATCACGATCGCCACCCAGGCGAACGGGGTCATCGGGTTGGCGTTGCCCAGGCTCTGGTTGAGCAGCATGTTCAGCACCAGGAAGGCGCAGTACAGCTGGACCAGGGT
Organism: Pseudomonas sp. Teo4; assembly: GCF_034387475.1. Lineage (NCBI taxonomy): Bacteria > Pseudomonadati > Pseudomonadota > Gammaproteobacteria > Pseudomonadales > Pseudomonadaceae > Pseudomonas > Pseudomonas sp. Teo4. The sequence continues at coordinate 927,534 of NZ_JAXCIL010000001.1, read as the reverse complement.
CGGGGTGTTGCGGGTCACCTCGACGAAGGCCCGTGCCGGCCAGGCCAACCAGCGCCGGCCACTGACCAGTGCCCCAGCCAGCAGCAGGCCAACCAGCAGGCTGCCGGCGATGCTCAGCAGGCACAGCCAGAGCGTGGTCAGCGCACCTTCGAGCAGGTTGCCACGGTGGTAGCCGTCGAGCAGGAAGTGGTAGTCCAGGCCCAACCTGGCACCCTGCCCGACCAGCCATTGCAAGGTTTCACTCATTTCAGGCGCCGTCACCCTGGAGCTTCTGGCGCAGCTCGACCAGTGCAGGCGAAGCCGGGGTGATGTGGTTGGCCTGTTCGCGCTCGATCAGCCAACCACTGCGGTGCCATTGGCGAACGAAGGGGTCGAGGCGAGCCTGGGTGTCGGTCTCGCCCAGCCGGGTCCAGATTACCGACGGCGCCGGGTTGAGCTCCGGCGCCAGGGCGCGATAACCGCTCCACTCGCCGCCCTTGGCCAACAGCGGGTTGATCAGCGTGGCGTCGTGCACGGCGGCCACGCAGTTGTTGCCGCGCAGGGCCAGCAGCGATTCGGCGGAGGTCTTGAAGGCCTTGAGCTGGGCGCCCAGGTCGATCAGGGCCTGGGTGTAGCTGCTGCCCTGGGAGGTGCACACTGCCTGGCCCTTGAGGTCGGCCCAGCTGCTCACCGGGCTGTCCTTGGCCAGCGCGGCGGTGCCGCCGACCCGGTAGAACGGTGTCGGCACATGGCCCAGCAGCTTGTCACGCTCTGGGGTCCACTCCATGTTGGCGATCAACAGGTCGACCTTGCCTTGCTGGAGGAACTGCACGCGGTTGGCCGGCTGCACCGGCACCAGATCGAGCTGCACATTGAGCTGGCGGGCCAGGTCCCGCGCCAGGTCGACGCTGAAGCCCACGGGCTGGCGGGTGGCCGGGTCGATGGCGCCGAACGGCCCGCCGGACAGCACCACGCCCACCGACAGGCGCTGGCGTTGCTCGATCTTGTCCAGGGTGGCATCGGCCTGGGCCATACCGGTGGCGGCCAGGGCGGCACTGGCCAGCAAGGTGGCAAGCAGGCTGCGGCGAACAGGGGTGGACAGCGTCATGGTGGGGTTCCTCATCCCGGCGGCCGGAACACCCGGCCTGATGAGGGCGCATGCTAGGAAGTCGGCGACGGGAGGGGAAATGCAAATATCGCCTAACTTTATAACTTCGAAGATATAGGAATACATTTAAAAAGTTATAAGCCTGAAATTGCTTGGTTAAATCCATCAAGCAACACGAGCACCTCGCAAAAAACATAAACAATCGTTATGTTTATTCCGAGTTGTTTAATGTAAAAACAGGACCGCTTCGCGCTCCATCGCCGGCAAGCCGGCTCCCACAAGATACGGCGCTGTTCTCGAAGTCGGCGCTGTACCTGTGGGAGCCGGCTTGCCGGCGATGGGCCGCGCTGCGGTCCCCTCAAACACAGAGCCCCCATGCCCGCCCTCGACCTCGACCTGCTCCGTACTTTCGTCACCGTCGCCGACCACTCAAGCTACGCCGAAGCCGGCCGCCACCTGGCCCGCACCCAGGCCTCGGTCACCCAGCACATGCAGCGTCTGGAGCAGCAAGTGGGTGTCGCCCTGGTGCGCAAGCAAGGTCGCAACAAGGCGCTGACCGACGCTGGCCGCCAGTTGTTGCGCCATGCCCGGCAGATGCTCACGCTCAACGACGAAGCCCTTGCCGGCCTGCGCGAAGACAGCCTCAGCGGCGTGCTGCGCATCGGCTCGCCCCATGACATCGCCGACACCATCCTGCCGCCGATTCTCAGCCATATCGCCCGCTCGGCCCCCAACCTGCGCCTGGAAATCGACGTGGGCCGCAGCCCGTTCCTGATGGATGATTTGCAGCGCGGCAAAGTCGACATGGTCATCTCCACGCGCACGGCGCCAGGCCTCGAAGGCTTTGCCCTGCGCACCTCGCCGGTGTGGTGGGTGTGTGCCGCGCACTATCAGCATGTGCCGGGGGAGTCGTTGCCGCTGGTGCTGGTGGACGAACCCAGCCTGTACCGCAAGCTGGCCGTGGAGGCTCTTGAACAGGCGGGCATCAGTTGGCGCCAGGCTTACCTGGCGTCCAACCTGATCGGCATCAAGGCCGCCGTGCGCGCCGGTTTGGGGATCACCGCGCGTAGCCAGGAGATGGTCGGCCCGGACATGCGCGTGCTGGGCCAGAGCGACGGCCTGCCACCGTTACCGGATGTGACCTATTACCTGTGGGTACGGGCCAACACCGTGAACCCGCTGATTCGCCAGGCCTACGCCATGGTGCGCGCCAGTGTCGGGCTTTGACCCCTGCCACGCGCCGCAGCGGCGTTATCAGAAATTCTGATCACGATCGTCTTTTATCATCAGCCAACAGAGGCATAGATTCGCCCCCAACAACTGCATGACCCACGGTGGCATCCATGTCCTTCCCGCACGCAACATCCACCTCCCCGCTCGCCTCGCTGTTCGAGCGCTCCAGCCAGTCCAACCCCGCGCTGAGCGAGGACCAGGCCCATGCGCTGCTGCAGGCCCACTATGGCCTGACAGGTACGCTGCAGGCGCTTGGCAGCCAGCAGGACCTCAACTACCGGGTCGATACCCAAAACGGGCGGTATGTGCTTAAGGTCTGCCATGGCACCTACGCGCAGGTCGAGCTCGAGGCGCAGCACGCAGCGTTGGCTTACTTGCGTACCCAGGGGCTCCAGGTACCAGCCGTGCGCCCCGCGCGCGATGGCCAGGACCTGCTGGCGATCGAGGTGGACGGCCAGCCGTTGCGCGCACGCTTGCTGGACTATCTGGAGGGCCAGCCACTGACTCGTCTCGCGCACCTGCCGGCGTCGGTCGTGGCCGAGTTCGGCGCGCTGTGCGCCCGTGTCGACAAGGCTTTGGCCGGCTTCGACCATCCTGGGCTGGAGCGCACCTTGCAGTGGGACCCTCGCCACGCCCTGGCGCTGGTCGAGCACCTGCTTCCGGTGCTCAAGGACCCGGCACGTCGCGACCAGGTAGCCCGCCTTGCGCAGCAGGCAGCCCAGCGGCTGGAGCCACTGATCGCGCACCTGCCGACCCAGGCCGTGCACCTGGACATCACCGACGACAACGTGGTCTGGGCCCGTGACGCCGAGCGTGCCTGGCAGGTACAGGGGGTGATCGACTTTGGCGACCTGCTGCGCACCTGGCGCATCGCCGACCTGTCGGTGACCTGCTCTGCCCTGCTCCACCATGCCGAGGGCGACCCGCTGCGGATCCTGCCCGCAGTCAGTGCCTACCAGGCGCTCAACCTGCTGCAGGATGCCGAGCTGCACGCCCTGTGGCCGCTGGTGCAACTACGTTCGGCGGTGCTGGTGCTGAGCAGCGAGCAGCAACTGGCCGTAGACCCGGGCAACCAGTACACCCGCGACAATATCGCCCACGAATGGGAAATCTTCGACACCGCCTGCGCGGTGCCCGCCGCCCTGATGGACGCGGCCATCCTCCAGGCTGCCGGCAAACCCCACGCAACCGTGGACTTCACCGGCTGCCTGCCACTGGTTCCAACCCTGGCCGGGCAGGCCGTGAGCCGGGTCGACCTGGGCGTGCTCAGCGCGCACTGCGAGGCCGGCAACTGGGAGCAGCCGGGTTTCGACCAGCACGTGCTGACCACCCAGCCGGCCCCCGCGTGCAGCCTGCATGGCCAGTTCCGTTTGTCGCAAACCCATATTGACCGCCCTGAAGAGCCGGCTACCTGTGCCTTGGGCGTGGAGCTGAACCTGCCGGGCGGCAGCACCGTGCAGGCGCCCGAAGCCGGGACCTGGGAACGTACAGGTGATGGCCGCGGCTGCCTGCGCACCGCCACCTGGAGCCTGTGGTTGAGCGGGTTGGAAGATGCCCCAGAGCACGGCCAGGCGCTGGGCAAAGGGCAGGCGCTGGGCAGCAGCTGTGGTTTCCTCAGCGTGCAGCTGTGCCTGGACGACGGCATCCATCCACCGTTCTTCGCCCAGCCCTCGCAGGCCGCCGCTTGGCTAGCCCTGTGCCCGTCGCCAGCGGCCCTGCTGGGCGTGGACTGCGATGCCGAGCCTCTGCCCGACCCGCAAGCGCTGCTGGCGCGCCGCGATGCCAGCTTCGCCCGCTCGCAGAAGCATTACTACGCCCAGCCGCCACACATCGAACGCGGCTGGCGCAACTACCTGATCGACATGCAGGGCCGCTCCTACCTGGACATGCTCAACAACGTCGCAGTGCTGGGCCACGGCCACCCGCGCATGGCCGCCGAGTCGGCGCGCCAATGGTCGCTGGTCAACACCAACTCGCGCTTCCACTACTCGGCCATCGCCGAGTTCTCCGAGCGCCTGCTGGAGCTTGCACCAGAAGGCTTCGACCGAGTGTTTTTAGTCAACAGCGGCACCGAGGCCAACGACCTGGCGATTCGCCTGGCCTGGGCCTACAGCGGCGGACGTGACCTGCTCAGCGTGCTGGAGGCCTACCACGGCTGGTCGGTGGCCACCGATGCCATTTCCACCTCCATCGCCGACAACCCGCAGGCCCTGGAAACCCGGCCGGACTGGGTGCACCCGGTGGAAGCGCCGAACACCTTCCGCGGCCGCTACCGGGGCCCGGACAGCGCCGCCGATTACCTGCGCGATGTCGATGCCAAGCTGGCCGACCTCGATGCCCGTGGCCGCCAGCTGGCTGGCTTCATCTGCGAGCCGGTGTACGGCAATGCCGGCGGCATCTCGCTGCCTGCAGGTTACTTGCAGGCAGCCTACGCCAAGGTCCGCGACCGCGGTGGCGTGTGCATCGCCGACGAGGTGCAGGTGGGCTACGGACGCCTGGGCGAATACTTCTGGGGCTTCGAAGAGCAAGGCGTGGTGCCGGACATCATCACCATGGCCAAGGGCATGGGCAACGGCCAGCCCCTGGGCGTGGTGATCACCCGCCGCGAAATCGCCGAAGCGCTGGAAGCCGAGGGTTACTTCTTTTCCTCGGCCGGCGGCAGCCCGGTAAGTTGCCGCATCGGCATGGCGGTGCTGGATGTATTGCGCGATGAGGGGCTGCTGGACAACGCCCGGGACGTGGGACGTTACTTCAAGGCGCGCCTGCAGGCGCTGGTCGACCGCTACCCGTTGGCCGGTGCTGCCCACGGTTCGGGCTTCTACCTGGGGCTGGAACTGGTACGTGACCGGCAGACCCTGGAGCCCGCCAGCGAAGAAACCATGACCCTGTGCAACCGCCTGCGCGACCTGGGCATCTTCATGCAGCCGACCGGTGACTACCTGAACATCCTCAAGATCAAGCCGCCGATGTGCACCACGCGGGCAAGCGTCGACTACTTCGTCGACAGCATCGAGCGGATCTTGCAGGAAGACCTGTAACCCCAGGCAACCTTGCTCACCGCGTGAAAACGGTGGGCAAGGCTCAAGGTTGTGATACAGCCCTCTTGTGTTCATAATTTTTCTCAATAAAACACAAGAGTCATCAGGTTTCCTGACAATGGCATTTACTAGCGATTCCCTCGCCGTATTTCTGGCAGTGCTGGACGGTGGTTCGTTTTCCGCAGCCGCTCGCAAGCTTGGGCGCGTACCTTCAGCCGTGAGCATGGCCATCGCCCAGCTGGAAGCCGAACTGGACATGGCCCTGTTCGACCGCGCAACGCGCAAGGCCCTGCCCACCAGCGCGGCATTGGCACTCGAACCCCAGGCCCGACAGGTGATCTGCCAACTCAACCTGCTGGATGCCCAGGCCCTGCAACTGCACAAAGGGCTGGAAAAGCGCCTGACCATCGCCATGGCGCCCGAACTGCAGACCGGGCGTTGGAGCCAACCGCTGGAGTTGCTGGCGACTGAGTTTCCGAATCTGGAGATCGAAGTGCGCTCTGCCACGCAATCGGAAGCCATTCGCCTGCTGCATGAAGGCAGCGTGCAACTGGCACTGGTGTTCGAACGGCCCGGCATCGATGAGCGCGAGTCCTTTCTCGAGGCCGGCAGCCAGTTGCTGGTGGCGGTCGCATCGCCCCGCCACCCCGCCGGCCAGCACAGCGGCACGCCGTTGCCCGAGGAACAACTCGCCGAACAGCGGCAGATTATCGTGGCGTCCGGCAACCCCACCGGGTCCGACCCGCGCATGGTGTTGTCGCGCCGCATCTGGCTCACCGACAGCTACCTGGCCACGCTGAACCTGGTGCAGTCCGGCCTGGGCTGGGCCTACCTGCCCCAGCCCCTGGTCGAGCCGCTGATTGCCTCGGGCGCGCTGGCCGAGGTGCGCTTCGACAACATGGCCAGCCGCTTGCGGCTGTGGGTGGACATCATCTGGATCAAGTCCCGCCCGCTGGGGCTGGGTGCACGCCGCTACCTCGACGCCATGCGCCACTGCTTCGAAAAAGAGCCTGCAAGGTCGTGACGCCTTGCCTTGGGCCACTTTCATTCGATTAAAAAGAATGCTCCTATGCGCTTTCGATAAACAAAAACAAACTGATCGAAAGCGGCCCACTCCCCATGATGACGCTCCGCCAGATCCGCCATTTCATCGCCGTCGCCGAGACCGGCTCGATTTCCGCCGCCGCCCAGGCCGTGTTCATTTCCCAGTCCACCCTGACCCTGGCCATTCAACAGCTGGAGGAGGAAATCGGCGTGCGCCTGTTCGACCGCCACGCCAAGGGCATGACCCTGACCCACCAGGGCCATCAGTTCCTGCGCCAGTCGCACCTGATTCTGGCCACGGTGGAAAACGCCAAGCGCAGCTTGCAGCAGAGCACCGACCAGGTCACCGGCAGCCTGACCATCGGCGTTACCAGCCTGGTGGCCGGCTACTACCTGGCCGACCTGATCAACCGTTTCCAGCGCGCCTACCCCAATGTGCGCACCCGCGTGGTGGAGGACGAACGGCCCTACATCGAACACTTGCTGGTCAGCGGCGAGATCGACGTGGGCGTGCTGATTCTGTCCAACCTGGAAGACCGCCACGCCCTGCAGACCGAAGTGCTCACCCATTCACCACACCGGCTGTGGCTGCCGCCGCAACACCCCCTGCTGGAGCGCGACAGCATCGCCCTGGCCGATGTGGCGGGCGAGCCGTTGATTCAGCTGAACGCCGATGAGATGGGCCTGCACACCCAGCGCATCTGGTCCCGCGCAGGGCTGGTGCCGCAGGTGACGCTGCGCACCGCCTCGGTGGAAGCGGTGCGCAGCCTGGTGGCCGCCGGCCTGGGTTTGTCCATTCAGCCGGACATGACCTACCGACCGTGGTCGCTGGAGGGCGACATCATCGAGGCGCGCCCGCTGGTGGACCTTTCCGAACCGTTGGACGTCGGCCTGGCCTGGCGCCGGGGAACCGCGCGGCCAGCGTTGGTCGACCCGTTCCTGACGGTGGCGCGCGAACAGCCCAACGCCAAGCGCCTGTCGATCTGACGGCACACAGCATTCGTTTTTTTCGAACGACACTTTCAGTATTAAGAATTTGTCGCCCACAGGCCCGGACTCTAGTCTCTGGTTCCATAGCAAAGGGCCAGTTCCGGGCATCACCCTGCCGGAGCCTGCACATGCCCCTCGACAATAAAACCGATAAACGACGAGCCTCCAAGATGACTGGTGCCCCCCTGCACACCGCGTTGCTGATCGACGGCCAACTGGTCGCAGGCCTTGGCATTGCCGAGCCGATCATCAACCCGGCCAGTGGCGAGATCCTCGTCAGCATCGCCGAAGGCTCGCTGGACCAGCTCGAGTCAGCCATCACTGCCGCCCACCGCGCGTTCCCGGCCTGGTCCCGCACCACACCTGCCCAACGCGCCGCAACGCTGCTGGCCATCGCCGATGCCATCGACCAGCACGCCGCCGAGCTCGCCCGGCTCGAAGCGCTGAACTGCGGCAAGCCGCTGCACCTGGCGCGCCAGGACGACATTCCTGCCACCGCCGATGTGTTCCGTTTCTTCGCCGGCGCCGTGCGTTGCCAGCAGGGCCAGTTGTCCGGCGAGTACATTCCCGGCCACACCAGCATGGTGCGCCGCGACCCGGTGGGTGTGGTGGCCTCCATCGCGCCGTGGAACTACCCACTGATGATGGCGGCGTGGAAAATCGCCCCGGCCCTGGCGGCAGGCAACACCTTGGTGTTCAAACCCTCCGAACACACCCCGCTGAGTATCCTGGCCCTGGCACCGGCCCTGGCGCAGATCCTACCGCCCGGTGTGCTGAACATCGTCTGCGGCGGTGGCGAAGGCATCGGCAGCCACCTGGTCAGCCACCCGAAAGTACGCATGGTCTCGCTCACCGGCGACATCGTCACCGGGCAGAAGATTCTCCAGGCCGCCTCGCGCACGCTTAAACGCACCCACCTTGAACTGGGCGGCAAGGCCCCGGTAATCGTCTGCAACGACGCCGACCTGGCCGCCGTGGTCGAGGGCGTGCGCACCCACGGCTACTACAACGCTGGCCAGGACTGCACCGCCGCCTGCCGCATCTACGCCCAGGCCGGTATCCACGACCGCCTGGTCGCCGAACTGGGCGATGCCGTGGCCAGCATTCGGTTCGCCCGCAAACGTGACGCCGACAACGAGATCGGCCCGCTGATCAGCGCCCGCCAGCGCGACCGGGTGGCCAGCTTCGTCGAGCGCGCCCTCGGCCAGCCACATATCGAACGCGTCACCGGTGCCGCCGTGCACTCCGGCGCCGGCTTCTACTACCAGCCGACCTTGCTGGCCGGCTGCAAGCAACAGGACGAGATCGTCCAGCGCGAAGTGTTTGGCCCGGTGGTGACCGTGACCCGCTTCGACCAGCTGGAGCAAGCGGTGGACTGGGCCAACGACTCCGAATACGGCCTGGCCTCGTCGGTGTGGACACAAAACCTGGACAAAGCATTCCAGGTCGCCAATCGCCTGCAGTACGGCTGCACCTGGATCAACACCCACTTCATGCTGGCCAGTGAAATGCCCCACGGCGGCCTCAAGCGCTCGGGGTACGGCAAGGACCTGTCCAGCGACTCGCTGCAGGACTACAGCGTGGTGCGCCACATCATGGCGCGCCACGGCCAGCAGTTGGAGTGAACGCCCCCGTCGGCACATCCCTAGCGACAACAACAAAAGGAAGACACCCGATGCGCAAGACCGTACTGCTCAGTGCCATCACCACCGCCCTGCTGGCCAGCGCCGGCACCCAGGCCGCCGAGGCCCTGAAGGAGGTCGGCGCGGGTGAAGGCCGCCTGGACATCGTTGCCTGGCCCGGCTACATCGAGCGCGGCGAGTCCGACAAGAACTACGACTGGGTCACCCCGTTCGAAAAGGAAACCGGTTGCCAGGTCAACGTCAAGACCGCCGCCACTTCCGACGAAATGGTCAGCCTGATGACCAAGGGTGGCTACGACCTGGTCACCGCATCGGGCGACGCGTCGCTGCGGCTGATCTACGGCAAGCGCGTGCAGCCGATCGACCCGGCGTTGATCCCCAACTGGAAAAACATCGACCCACGTCTCAAGGACGCTGCCTGGTACGTGGTCAACGGCAAGACCTACGGCGCGCCCTACCAGTGGGGCCCTAACCTGCTGATGTACAACACCCAGGTATTCCCCACCGCACCGGACAGCTGGAAAGTACTGTTCCAGGCCGAAAACCTGGCCGATGGCAAACCGAACAAGGGCCGCGTGCAGGCCTACGACGGCCCGATCTATGTCGCCGATGCCGCGCTGTACCTCAAGGCCACCCAGCCTGAGCTGGGCATCACCGACCCCTACCAGCTCGACGAAAAGCAGTACGCCGCCGTGGTCGAGCTGCTGCGCAAGCAACGTGAACTGGTGCACCGCTACTGGCACGACACCACCGTGCAGATGAGCGACTTCAAGAACGAAGGCGTGGTCGCCTCCAGCGCCTGGCCGTACCAGGCCAACGCCCTCAAGGCCGAAGGCCAGCCCATCGCCACCGTCTTCCCGAAAGAAGGCGTCACCGGCTGGGCCGACACCACCATGCTGCATGCCGAGGCCAAGCACCCCAACTGTGCCTACAAGTGGCTGAGCTGGTCGCTGGAGCCCAAGGTCCAGGGTGACGTGGCCGCCTGGTTCGGCTCGGTCCCGGCCGCCCCGCAAGGCTGCAAGTCCAGCGCCCTGCTGGGTGCCGAAGGTTGCGCCACCAACGGCTACAACCAGTTCGACAAGATCGCCTTCTGGAAAACCCCGGTGGCCGAGGGCGGCAAGTTCGTCCCTTACAGCCGCTGGACCCAGGACTACATCGGGATCATGGGCGGTCGTTGAGCCACGGCTTTGCCCTGGCGCCTGACGCTCAATCGAGCGTCAGGCGCCTGCCCCACACCGAACTACCCGCTAAACGATTTCCCGTCCTTCAGAGCAACGGGCCGGGCCCGGCCATGCCGAATTCCTGCCCCTTGGAGCGTGCACCATGACCACCCCTGCTGTTCAGTTCACCCAGGTTTCCCGCCAGTTTGGCGAGGTGAAGGCCGTTGACCGGGTGTCCATCGACATCAAGGACGGCGAGTTCTTCTCCATGCTCGGCCCTTCGGGCTCGGGCAAGACCACCTGCCTGCGCCTGATCGCCGGCTTCGAGCAACCCAGCGCAGGCTCGATCCGCATCCACGGCCAGGAAGCCGCCGGCCTGCCGCCGTACCAGCGTGACGTCAACACGGTGTTCCAGGACTACGCGCTGTTCCCGCACATGAACGTGCTGGAGAACGTCGCCTACGGCCTCAAGGTGAAAGGTGTAGGCAAGGCCGAGCGCCTGCAGCGTGCCGAGGAGGCCCTGGGCATGGTGGCCCTGGGTGGCTATGGTGGCCGCAAACCGGTGCAACTGTCCGGCGGCCAGCGCCAACGCGTGGCCCTGGCCCGCGCGCTGGTCAACCGCCCGCGCGTGCTGCTGCTGGACGAGCCACTGGGCGCCCTGGACCTCAAGCTGCGCGAGCAGATGCAGAGCGAGCTGAAGAAACTGCAGCGCCAGCTGGGCATCACCTTCATCTTCGTGACCCACGACCAGAGCGAAGCGCTGTCGATGTCCGACCGCGTGGCGGTGTTCAACAAAGGCCGTATCGAACAGGTCGACACACCACGCAACCTGTACATGAAACCAGCCACACCGTTCGTGGCGGAATTCGTCGGTACGTCGAACGTACTGCGCGGTGATATCGCCCGTGCCCTGACCGGCAACGCGCAGCCGTTCTCCATCCGCCCGGAACACATCCGCTTCGCCGACGGCGAGCGCGGTTCCAGCGACATCGAGATCAGCGGCCTGCTGCACGACATCCAGTACCAGGGCGCAGCGACCCGCTACGAGATCCGCCTGGACAATGGCCAGAACCTCTGCCTAAGCCAGGCCAACAGCCAGTGGGCCGACACCCACCTCCCGCACCAGCCGGGCCAGCAGGTGACCGCACGCTGGTCGCGCGAGGCCATGGTGGTGCTGAACGAGGGCGCGTGACATGGAACTGACGATCAATGCACCGGCACCCGCGGCCGCCAATCGCCCGCTGCGGCGCCTGTCGAACCTGCTGTACCGCAAGCCGACGCTGTACCTTTCGCTGCTGCTGGTACCGCCACTGTTGTGGTTCGGCGCGATCTACCTGGGGTCGCTGCTGACCTTGTTGTGGCAGGGTTTCTACACCTTCGACGACTTCACCATGATGGTGACCTCGGACCTCACCTGGGCCAACTTCGCCGCGCTGCTCAACCCGGCCAACTTCGACATCATCCAGCGCACGGTGCTGATGGCCGTGGCGGTGTCCATCGCCAGTGGCGCGGTGGCCTTCCCCATTGCGTATTACATGGCACGGTACACCAGCGGCAAGACCAAGGCGTTCTTCTACATCGCCGTGATGCTGCCGATGTGGGCCAGCTACATCGTCAAGGCCTATGCCTGGACCTTGCTGCTGGCCAAGGGCGGCGTGGCGATGTGGTTCGTCCAGCACCTGGGCCTGGAGCCTGTGCTGAACCTGTTGCTGGGCTTGCCGGGGCTGGGTGGCAACACCTTGTCCACCTCCAGCCTGGGGCGCTTCCTGGTGTTCGTGTACATCTGGCTGCCGTTCATGATCCTGCCGATCCAGGCCTCCCTTGAACGCCTGCCGCCGTCGCTACTGCAGGCCTCGGCCGACCTCGGTGCGCACCCGCGCCAAACGTTCTTCCAGGTCATCCTGCCGCTGTCGGTACCCGGCATCGCCGCCGGTTCCATCTTCACCTTCAGCCTCACCCTGGGCGACTTCATCGTGCCGCAACTGGTGGGCCCGCCCGGGTTCTTCATCGGCAACATGGTCTACGCCCAGCAAGGCGCGATCGGCAACATGCCGATGGCCGCCGCGTTCACCCTGGTGCCGATCGTGCTGATCGCCGTCTACCTGTCCATCGTCAAACGCCTGGGGGCCTTCGATGCGCTCTGATTCCTCAACTCACGGGCAGGCCTCCTGGGGGCTGAAAGCCGCTGCCTGGGGCGGGCTGGTGTTCCTGCACTTCCCGATCCTGATCATCTTCCTGTACGCCTTCAACACCGAGGATGCGGCCTTCAGCTTCCCACCCAAGGGCTTCACCCTGCACTGGTTCAGCGTGGCCTTCGCGCGCCAGGACGTACTCGACGCCATCGTGCTGTCGGTGAAAGTCGCCAGCATCGCCACGCTGATCGCCATGGTGCTGGGCACCCTGGCCTCGATGGCGCTGTACCGTCGCGACTTCTTCGGCAAGGAAGGTATCTCGCTGATGCTGATTCTGCCGATTGCCCTGCCCGGCATCATCACCGGTATCGCCCTGCTGTCGGCGTTCAAGTCGCTGGGCATCGAGCCGGGCATGCTGACCATCGTCATCGGCCACGCGACCTTCTGCGTGGTGATCGTCTACAACAACGTCATCGCCCGCCTGCGGCGTACCTCCCAGAGCCTGATCGAAGCGTCGATGGACCTGGGCGCCGACGGCTGGCAAACCTTCCGCCACGTGATTCTGCCCAACCTGGGCTCGGCCCTGCTGGCCGGCGGCATGCTGGCGTTCGCGCTGTCGTTCGACGAGATCATCGTCACCACCTTCACTGCCGGCCACGAACGGACCTTGCCGATCTGGCTGCTGAACCAGTTGGGCCGCCCTCGCGATGTACCGGTGACCAACGTGGTAGCCATGCTGGTGATGCTGGTCACCATGCTGCCGATCCTGGGCGCCTATTACCTGACCAAGGGTGGCGAAGGCGTGGCCGGCAGCGGCAAATGACCGCGCTGTGGCCCGCCCGCAAGCAAGACACCGACCGAATGTGCACTACGCTCCCGAACTGGAGGTTCCACCGATGCAAACCAAACTGCTGATCAACGGCCAACTGGTCGCCGGCGAAGGTGAAAGCCTCGCTGTGCTCAACCCATCCCTGGGCACCGCCCTGGTGGAAATCGCCGAGGCCACGGCCGCGCAGGTCGACGCCGCCGTGCAGGCCGCCGACGCTGCCTTCGACAGCTGGTCGCAGACCGCACCGAAAGACCGCTCGCTGCTGCTGCTCAAACTGGCCGATGCCATCGATGCCAATGCCGAGGAACTGGCGCGCCTGGAATCGAACAACTGCGGCAAGCCCTACAGCGCCGCGCTGAATGACGAACTGCCGGCCGTGGCCGACGTGTTCCGCTTCTTCGCCGGTGCCAGCCGTTGCCTGCAGGGTTCGGCCGCTGGCGAGTACCTGCCGGGCCATACCTCGATGATCCGCCGTGACCCGGTGGGCGTGGTGGCGTCCATCGCGCCCTGGAACTACCCGCTGATGATGGCCGCGTGGAAACTGGCCCCGGCCTTGGCCGCCGGCAACACCGTGGTGCTCAAGCCGTCCGAGCAGACCCCATTGACCGCCCTGCGCCTGGCCGAGCTGATCACCGGCATCTTCCCGGCTGGCGTGGTGAACATGGTCTTCGGCCGTGGCCCGAGCGTCGGTGAGCCGCTGACCACCCACCCGAAAGTGCGCATGGTGTCGCTGACCGGCTCGGTGGCCACCGGCAGCCGGATCATCGCCGGCACCGCCGACACGGTGAAGCGCACGCACATGGAGCTGGGCGGCAAGGCCCCGGTGATCATCTTCGACGACGCCGACATCGACGCCGCTGTGGAGGGCATTCGTACCTTCGGCTTCTACAACGCCGGGCAAGACTGCACCGCCGCTTGCCGCATCTACGCGCAGAAAGGCATCTATGCCAGGTTCGTGCAAAAGCTCGGCGAAGCTGTCGCCAGCATCCGCTATGGCGAGCAGGACGACCCAGACACCGAACTGGGGCCGCTGATCACCGAGCAGCACCTGGAGCGCGTCGCAGGCTTTGTCGAACGTGCCAGGCAGATGCCGCATATCGAGGTGGTCACCGGCGGCAAACGCGCCGACCGTGCCGGCTTCTTCTTCGAGCCGACCGTGCTGGCCGGTGCCCGCCAGGATGACGAAGTGGTACGCCGCGAGCTGTTCGGCCCGGTGGTCTCGGTCACCGAGTTCGACGATGAAGCCCAGGCCCTGGCCTGGGCCAACGACTCCGACTACGGCCTGGCCTCTTCGGTGTGGACTGCCGATGTCGGCCGTGCCCACCGCCTGGCGGCCCGCCTGCAATACGGCTGCACCTGGGTGAACACCCACTTCATGCTGGTCAGCGAGATGCCGCACGGCGGCGTGAAACTGTCCGGGTACGGCAAGGACATGTCGATGTATGGCCTGGAGGACTACACCGCCATACGTCATGTGATGTTCAAGCATTGACCCTGGCTTGAAGAACGAAGCCCCGGTCAGCCGCATCAGGCTGACCGGGGCTTCGATATCACCGCAGTGCTAGGCGGAGTCGATCAACATGCGTCACACCGTGTATCGCGATGTTCGGATTGAAGTACGACTTCTTTTCAGAGTTAAAGGGTGTGTGGGTCGCCCCGAGCACTATCGATGCCGGAGCGAACGGTGCTCTTCAACCGCTCTGTTTATAGAGCCGACAAACGTCAGATGTGCCGGCTGGTAAGTGTGCAGATCGGCGATTTCTCGATTTTCCATCCTCAACACCTTCCTTTGAACCCAAGGCCAGACGCCGGAGCGGTCCTGCAGCACTTCGTTCCCAAACGGATAGTCCCTGCTCGGCCCCCATCTCTCCGTCATGAGTGAACTATGTCTGGTGTAAACCGTGTCAGCTCGGGGGAAACCCGTCACAGGCCTTTGAAGTGCGGTAGCCACTTCTTGCGCGGCTCCAGACTTCCCTGAAAAGCAGGCAATCAGCATGAGGGGTTTGCCCAATGGCTGCCCCACCAAAAATGGAGCAATATCATTCCTCGCCACATTGGAGGCTGAATCCCATTGACCAAGTCGGTTCAATAATTGACCTTGCGGATTACCATGTGTCTTGTAGGCCAGCAGCCCCTCACCATACAGATTTTTGAAAAACGCAGTTTCCGCGACACCACGTTGTTCAGGACGAATGATGTAAGTGCCATGCTCATTCGCCGACTGTGCACCAACCGCTGCTTGAGGGGTTTCGGACATGGCCTCGTTGCCTTCAGTATTGGCCTCAGGTGAAACAGGCCTTGAAGCTGAGGCTTCGATTTTATCAGTATCGGAAGGCGTGCCCTTATGTTCTGCAGCTTCCTGGTTTTCTCCATTTTCAGCCGACGTTTTTTGCGCGGGACGTCCCTCCAACCCTTGCTCGTCAACCAACGTTAGCGGGTTGTTGCGTACCATCGTGAACACGTTCAGGCCATCCATGTTGCCGGCAGGGTCCGCACTGAGCCAACGGCATAACCAAGGCTGGTAATAGCGGTACCCGTAATAGTAGAGGCCGGTCGCATCGCGCTCCTTGCCTGAATATCGTACGAACTTGTATCGCCCCTGCACCTCACTGCGCGCCGACCATACCGAAGTCCCACCGTATGGGTAATACTCCTCTCGCGTAATCAGCGCCCCGCTACCGTCGACTTCCAGGGTACCGCTACCCAAGTGGTCATCGTAGCTGTAACGCAGCAGGTCGTTCGGCAAATCATGCGGTTTGCCCAATGCCCAGTGCAGCGCCCGCACTTGTGCGCGACCTGCCTCGCCAATGGCAATTATCTGGAGGTCTTGTGTCCTGGTCGTGCCTTGGCTGGATGTGCGTAATTCCAGGCCCGGCAAGTACAGCACCTGGTGTGCGAGCATCAGGTTCGCCGCCCTGTGCTTACTGATCTTGAGGATGCGCTGGTTGCCGCTGTCGTAGCGATAACCTTCGCTATCATCCACCCCCGTTTCTCGTACTACCGGGGTAACCTTGAGCAACTCACCTCGCATCGACCAATCTAGCGACTGGCCTGGCGATAGGGTGGTTTGCAGGCCATCAGCAGTGAACAATGCCTCGACTTGGCCAGGGACCATGGCTAACGCGCTCGACACCGCTCGATTGCTACGGTCACTCACGGTAATGTCGGTGGTGTAGTTGTTGTTGCTGGCAGGCGCACTATGACGGATACGGGTCAAGTTGCCTGCCTCGTCATACCAATAGGTACGGCTGTAACGGGTGTAGGTTGAGCTATCCAACGGTGTGGACACTGGTAACTGGCTGGATGATTGACCGGCACTGGCCATCTCTCGTCCGCTTGCGCCCACCAGCTGGTACAGGCTGTCGTAGGCGTATTCGCTTTGCGGTTCGACCTTCTGGTTGCGCCAGAAGCGGGTTTGCTCGGCATCATTGCGCACGCTCACTACGTTGCCCACCGGGTCGTAGGCGTAACGCAGATCCTGCAGCACCTTGGCCCCGTGCGCATGCCCCACGGGACGTTCGGTACGCGTAGCGGCCAGGCGCTGGGTGCGCGGTTCATAGTCATAACGCGTGACCAGGCCGTTGCCGTGGGCTTCGCGCAGCTTCTGACCGGCTGCCGAATAGCTCACCGATTCGAGGATGACTTGCTCGCGCCCGCCCTTGAGCGTCAGCCAGCTCGACTTGAGCATACCGGCCACATCGTAGGCCTGGCGCTGACCATGGCCGGCAGCGTCCAGTGTCGATACCACCTGCCCGGTGGCATCCACGCGGGTAACGGTCGTGTGGGCGCGGGCGATGGGTTGTAGCTGGGCGTTCCATTGGGCCGCCTGCTCGCCTTGCCAATCGGCAGTTACGTCGGGTTCGGATGCGGCATCGAGCAGACGCCGGGTGACCACCAGCGGCTCGCCTGTCAGGCTTATGCTCTGGGTGTGCAGCAAGCCAGCGGTATCGTAATGATGGCTTGGCTGGCCCGCCAGGTTGTGGGCTTTTTCCAGCTCGCCATTGCCGGCATACACCAGACGCTCGATCCAGCAGGCCGCCTGGCCGCTGGCCTGTTCGCTGATACCCAGCAAGCGCCCTGGCAAGCTGGCACTTTCATAATGCCAGTGGCGCACGACCGCCTGGCTGCGGTCGTACTTGCCGGCATCATCGATGGCGATGCGCTGCAGCGCCAGCAACGGCCGCCCGGCGGCATCGCCAAGGTTGAACGACACACCCGCATCGACGCTGTGGGTGCGTAGCGGGTTGCCGACCAGGTCGGTCAGCCAGCGGTAGTTGACCCGGCCACGCTCATGCAGGCGCGGGTCACTGCTGTGGCTCATGAAACCCTTGGCATCATGGTGCTGACGGGTAATCCGGGGCTGGGTCAGCGTCGGCGTGTCAGGGTGACGATGGTAATGGATGGTGCGGACCACCAGGCCCCGGCTGTCCAGCACCGTGACGGTGGGCGTGTTGCGGTGTACGGCGTTATCCGTGGTAGCAGGCATCGCGTGCCTCCTTTTCTTGAAGTCTGTATCGGTGGAGTGCAGTGGCGTGCGTAAGGCAACGCACGCCATGACGGCCTCCACTCAGGCAGTATCGTTCTCGTCTTCGGCAACGGTGAACCAGGGGTAATACTGAGTTCGCCGCTCCCAGCCGGCGGCGGTGATCACCCGATACACTCGCCCCATGGCGTCGTACAGGTGGGTATCGGCATACAGGCCATCGCGGGCGCTGTGGTCATGCACCGGGCGCCAGTCATCGAGGTAGAACGGTAACCAGGTGCGCACAGGCTGCCCTTTGTTGTCGTACTCGGTCTTGCCGGTCACGGCCCAACGCCGCGCAACCGATCGGGTAACCGCACGGCCTTGGGCGTCACGCTGCAGGCCACCCGCTGCGGTCCGCAGCAAGGCTTCCCCTGGCGCACTCAGCACTGCTGTCTGCAACAGACGGCCAGCGCCGTCACTGTGCGTCACGCTCAGGCGCAGCTGCTGCGCAGCGTCGCCGTCATAACGGTCGGTCTGCAGGCTGATGATGTGCGGCGCTACGCGGCCCTCGCGGTGGTCAACCTCGGCCAGGCCTGCCGCTTTGAGTTGTCGGCGCAGCGCCAGTTCGCCCATGCGGCTGGCCTGGGGGCGGCCTTGGCTGTCACGCGCCCAGGGCATCCAGCTTTGCGCTTCGATTCGATGCGCCGTTGCCACCGGCACTTCTCCAGCCTTGAGCGCCAGAATGGCCTCCACCGTTGACGGCAAAGTGAATGCCCTGCCGCTGCGATAGCCAGCCTGCCTGCCATGTTCGGTACCCTGGAAACGGGTTTGCGTCACCCGGCCCAAAGCATCGAGCGTCACCTGACGCAGATTGTCGTTGGCATCGACCTGGGCCACCGGCGTCAAGAAGCGCCAGTCATGCTGCAGCGTGGTTTGCAAGCCAGCGGCATTGGTGACCCTCGATACCAGCACAGTGTGAGGGCTCCATTCGATGCGCGCTTCGCCGACCAGCTCGCTGTCGCGCAGCGCGGCAAGACGATGGAACCCAGACGCGCCAAGCCTGCGCGCCAGGTCGCGACGGCTGACGTAGACGCGCTTGCCGTCCTCGGCCAGGGTAACCTCGTGATAGCCGCCACTGGCGAGCCACTGGGCAACTTCCTGCGGGGCAAGGGTGGCCTTGAGCTTGTCCAACGTGGCGTGTTCGAGAATGGCGAACTCGCTATACGCCACCAACGCCTGGCGAGTCGGCTGCGAGGTCAACCGTCCCTGGGCATCGCACCACTGCCAGCGCTGGTAGCCGGTCAGCGTGGCGTCACTCATTTTGGCCAGCGGGCTGTCTGCAGCCAGCAGGCGCTCCACGCTGAAACCGCCTGGGGGGACAGCATCGGCCGGCAGCGCCAGCACATCGGTGCGCGTCGCGTCGTGCAGCCCACAGCAGTAAGTGGGGCCATCCGTCAGGTTGATCACCTTGTCGCGTGTCAGTTGCAGCCAAAGCGTCTGCTGCTGCGGGTCGCGGGCATCGGCCTCAAGCCCCTGCGGCAGGGTGTCTGGATACGGCGACGGGGTGACAGCGGCGCGCCGTGGGTAATGCACCTGCACCTGTTGCAGCACCTGCCCATGCGTATCCTGGCTCAATACCAGAGACTGGGTGATGACGGGGTCTTCGAGGATTCGTTCGGTAGTGAACTCCAGCGCCTCCACGGCCGTTACCAAGGCCGCGGGCCTATCAGCCTGCGCAGTCTCGTAGACACGCACCTGCCAGCGCTGACGGGCAATATGGTAAGGCAGCTCGGCGCGCTCACTGCCGTCAAGGCCGTAGGTTTCGCTACGTACCTGGACGCCCTTCAGGGCGCGAAGCAACCATTGGCGAGCGGCCCCTTGCGGCTCGTAGGGCACGTCACGGCCACGTTCAAGACGAGTGAAGCGCACGGGCTGCATGGCAAAGCCGGATTCTGCATTGTGCTGCCA
This sequence comes from Pseudomonas sp. Teo4, assembly GCF_034387475.1. Taxonomy (NCBI): domain Bacteria; kingdom Pseudomonadati; phylum Pseudomonadota; class Gammaproteobacteria; order Pseudomonadales; family Pseudomonadaceae; genus Pseudomonas; species Pseudomonas sp. Teo4. The sequence continues at coordinate 907,945 of NZ_JAXCIL010000001.1, read as the reverse complement.
GCGACTGTGCTGTGCAGCAACCGCCTCTGGCTCTTCGACCCCGCTCAAGAACCAGCGCCGTACCTGCGCCGGAGGTGAGCGTTCGGCCGCATTGCCCTGGGCGGCGCTGTGCGTATCGGTCTGGGCGACTTGCATGAACCCACGAAACTCACGCTCCACAGGGTCCCAGACACCCTCTTGGTAGTGCATGCGGCTGGCGGTGCGCAGGCCGCTGATATCGTCCACCTGGGTGACCTGGCACAAGGTGTGGACCGGGAACGGCAAACGGCTTGCAGTGGCTTTACCCTGACGTTGCAAAGCGAGCTTTTCATCCAGCCAGCCTTGTGCCGAGCTGCGGTAGTCGAACAGCGTGCGGCTGCCGCAATTGCCAGACACTTCGGCCAACAACCAGGGTCGCCTGTCGTTGAAGCGGTAGCTCCAACTGCGCGGGACCATGTGCGGCACGGTCAGTACCAGCTCTGCGGTGCCTTGCCCGCGCAGATCGACCAGTTGCCATTTGCAGCTGGCATCGAGCACGACGCCTTTGGGGGCCAGCACCGGTTCGGCTTCGACAAAGCGATTGCCATTGTGGTTGATGAACACACGAATGCGGTCCGGTTCCACATACAGGATATCGGTCGTGCCACTTCCGTCGGTATCGCCAAGCAGTACCCGCGACGCGCTGAAGGACTCGACGGCAAAGCCCGGCATGCGAAGCGCGTCGGCAACACGGCCATGGCCAAGCATCGGCCAGTAGCTGACGCCCTCTGCGGTGACCTCAATCAACTGCTGCAGGCCTGTGCCAGCCAAGTCAGCAAAGGCCACCAGCCGGTGCTCACCGCCCGCCAACGGCAGCGCGCAACCTGCTACTACCTCGCTGACGGGCTGCCAGCCCGTGCGGCGAGCCCTGGCGCACAGTCGCACACTGTTGGGGCCGATCATCACCAGGTCCTGATGCCCGCGTCCACTGAGGTCGACCAGCTGCGCGGCGGGGTGCGCCAGTTCGCAGGGTAAGGCGTCGGCCGCGACGAAGTCGCGCCACTGCCCCTCTGGGGACATGGTGAAACTGCCACGAATACCCGGGGCATTGATCAGCCATTGCGGCTGACCATCACCATCGAGGTCAGCCAGTATCCCGGTACCTGCGCGTGGCGCGCCAGGCAATACTTGCGCAGCTCCCCAGGTGACGGCATCGCCGCCAAGCGTACTGTTGCGCTGCGGTGGGCGGTACCACCAGGCACCTGCGTCCTGGTACAGCAAGCCCGGTAGTCCCTCCCCGTACAAATCAGCCATTTGCCAGTGCGGCGCGCTGAAACCATCGAGCTCGGTCAACGCTTCCCAGCCCGGACGCTCACACCCCGGGCGGCTGGGTTCGAACTCCACGGGTGGCAGCGCCAGTGGCGTACCATCGGCCTCATAAGCAACTTGTTGCGCCGCCACCAAGGTGGATGTAACACCCGATTCTTCGTAATCCAGGTGCAAGCGCGACACCAGTTGAGGGCTTGGGTCGGGTTCCCCGGCCAGCATCCGGCTGCGGTGCCACAGCAGCACCTCGCGGCAAAGCCGCCGCGTACGCTTGTCGAAGCCCCACCGCCAGTATGAAAAGCAGTCCTGACGTACCGGCCACGGCGTGGTCACCTCGAACGCAGGTGGGGTGCCAAGGCCAATGCCCCGCTCGCCGTAATCGAACTGCATCACCGTCATGAAGTCGTCCGGGCGGAACGACTGCTGGGGAATCAGCAGCGCTTCACTGGGGGTGGCGTTCATGGCATGTACGGCGGCCAGGTATGTGTTGGCAACACGAGGATGCTGAGCCAGCTCCTGTGCATCGCAACCGGCCTGGTCTTCGACCCGGTAGGTGTACACCACATGCTCGCCAGTGACACTGACGGTTTCCTCGGCATACCAGCACGCCACCTGCGCTGGCTGGCCAGGCTTGCCAAGGCGTGCGGCGGCCGACCAGCCAAACAGCGTGATGCTGCCATCGGGATGGTACTGCAGCCAGAAGCCCGGCGAGCCTGGCTCTGCGGTCGCACGCCAATGCTCCATGCGGTGATCGCGGCCACCACTGCGCAACACCCAATCGGTCACGGTATGGGCGGCAGGCACATCGGAGAATGGCAGATTGGCAACGCTACGCGCCGGGCCTTGATCACGCAGCATTTCCTCGCCATCGGGGCCAAGCCAGCGATCCGCGCTACCGTACTCCGGGATTGCGAGGCGCTCCATGCGGCAGATAGTGGGCGGAGCACATTGCCAACCAGCACCGAAGGCACCATTGCCCCCCGACGATCGGTATTGCAGGCTTAACGATGGGGTCAGCTCACGCCCTTGTGGCACGGGCAATGGCAGCGACCAGCCAGCAGCACCGTCGGCGCTTGCGGTGGACAGCATGCCGCCTCCGGCAGAAACCGTGCCACCACCTTTGGGTAGCGACGGCGGGCTGAACATCGGGGCATGGCTGGCACCGCCAAGGGTGGCAGACATTTCGTTCATGATCTTGCTCCTTTACGCCCCTCGCGCAACGGCGCAAGGGGCGGGAAATAGACAGGAAGAGAAAGCGGGAGGGCGTTGAAGCGCCCTCCCCCAGCCCTCAGCGGACGGTGAATTGCACGTGCAGGATGATGTCGCTCAGACGCTCCAGCAGTGCTTTCTGATTGCCCTTGGCCTGGGCGAAATCCAAGGTCAGGTTCGTCGTGTCATCCGTATCGACGATGTTCACCCCTTCGAAGGGCAACAGCTGGGCACTCTGGCGCAGCGGCGGGTAACCATTGAGCTGGTTGAACAGGCCGTTGTCCTGCATGGCATGGGAAATCGCGCATTCGTTACAGCCGTTCGGCAACCCAGTGGCATTGGTCTTCAAACGCGCATGCACATCCTGATAGGGGCCGAGCAATGCAGGCAGCGATACGGCAATACTGCGTATGCGCAGTTTCGCGGACGAGAAACCTGCACTCAGATTCATGGCCTTGAGGCCAAACCGGATCGACAGGGCCCCGTTGCTCGCCAGCGCCAGGCCGTATTGCGTCGACGGTGCCTCCACTTGCACCGATTGCCCCGCCAGCAGCGCCTTGATGGCGTCTCCAAGGTTGAGCGCATGGCCCTGCGACGCGAGCTTGCCGTTGAAGAGCTTGGCCAGCGACACGGTACGGGTCACTTCCATCTCGCGCTTTTGCCATTTCACCCATGCTGTTTCCATCTGTCCCAGCGCCAGCATCAACCCTTCACCGCACAGCAAGCCTGCCCAGGCGCTGTTCCAGGTGCCCGTGCGCAAGTAGGCGGTCTTGTCGTCCTGCTCCCATTGCAAAGCCCTTTGCGCCATCAGACAGCGCGAAACGGTGAGGTCGTAGTAGGTGTAGAAGATGCTCGCCAGGCGTGCGCGCAGCCAGCTGTACATGGCCTTGCCAGTGAACTTGCCTTGATGCAGGGCCAGCTGGGCCTGGGCATGGGCGGCTTGGGTCTGCAGGTGCTTGAGCTGCATCTGTGCGGAGGTTTCGCGCACGGCCAGGGCATCGAGCTGCGCCTGGATCGTGGCGATTTCCTTCTCTGCGGACTTGCGCTGGAAATCCCATTCGCTTCGACGACGTCGATAGATCTCCTCCTGGCTGATCCGAGTAGCCGCGATGTCGCGTGCAGCCGAGTCGATGGAAATGACATCGGCAGACGCCTTCAGTATCGCGCCATAATTTCCGCCTCCGTTAGCCAAGCCGAAGATGTTGGGGATTGCAGACAACGCCCCGGCACCCAAGGTCATCACTTTGGCAGACAATGCGCCCACCTGGGATTCGGTTTTCAGGTTCAGCGCCCGCGTTTCGGCAGCCGAGAGGTTCTGCTCATACAGGCCGAGGTAATGATCGCGGCGCAAAATGGCGGCATCCATGGAAGCCTGCAGCGTGACACGGTCGGCAGCCAACTCTTTGAGTGTCTGCTGGTACAGCATCGCATTGCTGTCGGCCAGCTCCGCGCCTTGGGTGGCGAGCAAGCCTGCCAAGGCCTCGGCATCCTGGCGTTCGAGAATGCCCTGCAGTGTGCTGCCGAACTGGATCAATTGCGCAGCCATGCTGCGAGCGCCTTCGAGCAGCATCGTGAAGCGCAACGCTGGCAGCGTCTGGTCTGTGGGCAAGCTACGTTCGCCCCCAGCCTCTGCGGCCACGGCGGCAGCCAGCAAGCTTCGAGGGTCGGCGGGTGTTGCGTACAGCGGCAAGCTCAGCGGCTGGCCGTCGAGTGTCAGGTTGTGGCGCAGGTTGTACTGGCGGATGCGCAATGTGTCCCAGTAACCCAGCAGCACGCGGTTGGCCTCCGGCAGGAATCTGGATTTTCCAGGAATGCCAGCCTGCGCCAGCATCGGCTCATCCCAGCTATTGGCCGGCGGCGTCCAAGGCGCATCGCCCAGCAGGCCCACGGCACGTTGGTACCAGACCCTGGCTTCACTCAGGCTATCGCGCTCCAGCTTGCGGTAGGCCGCATCGCCGCGCCCGATGTAGATGTCCAGCAGGCGCATGACGACATTGTACTTGTAGTGCATCGGATCGTTCTGGGCTATCGCGTCCGGGTCGAGCACCTGCAACGGGTCGTCATTCCAACCGCTGTCCTCCTGCAATGGCCGCACGTTCCACATCCGTCCATCCGTGGAATAACCCGCGGGGTTGAACACATACTTCAACCATTGCTCGGCGAGATCGAAACGCTCCTCCTGGAGAAAACGCTGCATGACCATCATTGGGGTGTAGTAGAACAACTCCCAGAAATACAGAGCGTTAGCGCCTGTGAAGTCCATCTCGTTATTGGCGTTGTCGCTGAAGGCCTGAACACTGTCGACATTGTCCTTGGACAGCTTGCCCTGGGTTGGCACATTCGAATCGCGATGGATCGTCAGCGTGCTGCTGTTGATCATGATGCTATGGCCGTGCACGGCTCGGTTATACCTGGCGTGGTATTCCGTTTCCAGATGGAAGTACGGCTGGTCGTTATACTCTTTGCCCGGTTCGAGCATCACGTCAGCGAATACCTTGCCACCGTGGCTGAGCTCTCCCGACCATAGCAGGGTGCGCGTGTTGGCCGAAGTGGCGAGCCAGACCTTGGCCCACGGTTGCGGGCCGTGATATTCAGGTTTGTACGCAGGAAGGGTAAGACGCACCAGGTTGCCAAGTTTCGGCTCAGGTATCTGTTGGGTGCTGTAGTTGAGAATGTTGTCGATACCGGAGACGGCCTTTACCGTCAGTTCCCGGGCGAACAAGGTGTTGAGCCGACTGATGTGCCCCCTGCTGGCCAGATATTGGGCGCCCTCATCGTTGGTGCCGATGATAGCGGTTTTGAGGGCATCGGCATCCCTGTAGACCTTGACGGTGAAGCTGCGGACATTTCCAGTACCGAATTGGAACTCTATTCGGTGATAGGCTTCTTTGGCCGTCTGCCACTGACTCAGATTTCCCACGTTGGCGGTGGTGATGAATTGCACTTTCTGTGGCGCCTTCGCCAGATCGTACACCCCATAATACTTGTGTGTGCTTGAAGAGCGAGTGCCATCCACACTGTATATGCGGCACCTCACATCGTTGCCATGGACCTTGCCCAACAGATTCGCGTATTGGCTAGGAATGAGAGTGTCCTGCAGCGCCGAGCTGTTCAGCAGATCGATCACGCTCATTTTGGAAAGACGTCTAGTGTTCGAACTGGAGATTTGCTCATCTAAAGCGAGATACATGAGCGTCAAAGGATAGTTTCCGGTCCGGATCTTGAAACGCCCCATCATGGCGTTGCCAGACTCGGTTTGAACATGCACAAAACTTTCCATGTCCGGGGCGTCGACCCAGTCACCGACGCGAACGATTCTGCCTGCAACCTGGTTGTACACGGCGAACATGCGTGCATAGCTAACGCACAGATACCCCCAAAACTGGTTGCCCTCCTTGCGCACCAGAAACGCACCTTCTGAACTGCGTAGCAACCCATTTACAGCGCGCGCTTCCGAGGCAAGAGCTGGGTACCGTTTGGTGAGTTCTCCAACCCACCTGTTGGGCACCCTAGGCTGCCAAGCCTCCACCAACAATTGGGCATTCAAAGACAGGCTGTACTGATCCCCCGATACATGGACAACCTTGGCCTCGATGAGACTTGTTTCAAACTTTTTGAACCGTTCGGGTACCCGAGACCCCGCTGCGACTTGCATCCGGTTCTCGGCCAGCGGCCGCTGCGACTCTTCGAAGTCCGCGCACATGCCGGTCCTGCCAGAAGTGTCCAGCCAGTGTTGGACAGGCCGAAGATACGATGCGACATGGCTCAGGGGACGGCTGCTGAAATTCTCGAAAATCTGCAGGCCAGCGAAGGTCGAGACCTCGGAAACGCTGGACTTGGTGCGATCGTAGACACTCAGTATCAGGCTGTCGTGTGCCGGCCAGGCAGCCAGAAACAGCGAAAGGTTATCCAGCGCCACATCACCCAGGTCACTGATGGCCAGCGGAAACTCGATTGGCGCACTCCATTTGCCGTCATAGCGCAACCAGGCAAGTTTGAACAACCAGTCAAGTTGCCACGCTTGCGGCTTCCCCTGGCCATCACGCGTCAGGATTTGCTCCTGGCGCTCGACCCAGCCCAGGTGCAAGCGACCTCGGAACACCACGGGGCGTATCAGGCGTCCCTGCGCTTTGGGGACCAGATCGATCTTCGTCCAGGCGCTCCAGGCATTGGCGGGCAGCACGCCATTGGTGTTGCGCTTGGCTTCGTCCACGGTTCGCCACCAATACTGGTGAAGCTGGTCGCGGCTGCGCCCGATAAACCAGGATTTACCCAAATCGGCATTGCGGGTGTCATGGTAGCCACTGATCGTCTCCAGGTTGGCCACTTCCTCGAACGCCGCAAGGTAGCCGTGGAAGGCATCGCCCACGGTATCGTTGTTGATCTGTGCCTGCCCCAGGGCCTGCAACATATCGTCCATTGCCTGGGTTTGCCCTAAGCGGACCGTGGGATCGATGTAGTTCTCGGGGTAGTACACCAACATCTGCGCGGCGGCCCAATTGGCATAGCTGGCGTTCCAGCGGGCCCATTCCCGGAAGAACGAGCGGCTCAACGCCCCGTGGTTTAAAGCGCGGGGGTCTTCAGGCGCCGACAAGGTACGGTGAATGAACTGCTGCAGGGCGCCGATGGCTTCGCCGACACGACTGGCCATGACCTGCTCCGAGTTCAGGGCATCGAGCAACAGGTGCTGGTTCAGCCCATCGACCGTGAAGTTCTGCCGTGCGCCCAGCACGCCCACCAATGCCCGGCTCAGCGGTTGCTGCGTAGCGGCATGCACGCTTTGTTCCTGCGATGGCTCGAGCGCCGCTTGAAAAGCATCCGCGACTTGCCGCCAGGTTGCCCAGTCCGTATCCAGTGCCAGCAACGCTGCCAGCGAATCGGGCATCACGCCATAGGCGTTGGCCAAGCTCACCCATTGCGAGATCACCTCGATTTCCTGCCAGTTGTGCAGGGCCTGCTGTTCTTGCAGGTCACCCTTGGCATGGGCATTTTTGGCCGCCTGCTCCAGGACAGGTTGGGGATACCCGGTGGTCATCGACAATTGGGCCAACGATACGCCGTTGCCCGTTTTCAACGCACCGAGCAACGCACCGCCGCTACCTGTCTGGTCCGGTAGCCTTTTGAACCAATCACTGAAATCGCGCAGCGCCATGATCGTCCTGGCATCACGCGCCAACTCGGCGACACCACCTGCGTCTACCTTCAGCAACAGCTGCGGTTGGTCGACGCACAGCTGCAGCATGTCCCCGGTCACGCCGCAGGCATGGGCAATCATCGCCATCTGCGCCAAGCCATAGCTAAAGTCGACTACAGCACGATGCTGCGGCCCCGAAAGCACCTGCATGCGCAAGTGTTCGTTTACCTGCAGCAACGAAAGCCCCCCGGGCTTCACCCGATCAGCCCACGACAGCAGCGCCTGCGCCAGTGCATCGCCACTGAGGTTGAACGCCGACGCGATCAATGGCGAGAGCACCCGCATCAGATCTTGTGTTGTCCACGCCGATGCGGGCTGCGTACCTTTCAACGCGAACTTGAGGTCGTTGAGCAGGTTGCCGATCTCCGTGCTTTCCGGGATCGCCGCAACATCACGGGTCATCAGCTGCAGGTCCTGCACGGTCCAGCCATGCTCGCTCAGCCAGCCACTCACCGCGCGCAGTTTCGTCAACCATTGCTGCCAGACGTGGGCTTTCTGTGCATGCAGTGCAGCGGGTACACCCATCATCTGCAGCAACTGGCGCAACTCGCCAGGCATCAGGCCGTGATGGCGGGCCCACAAGCTCAGGGTGTAAAGCCCCGACAACTGAGACAGGCTGGCGTGAATACCAACCATGTCCAATGACGACCCGCTCATGAGCTGTGCAAGCTCGAACAAACCTTCATCATCCGTGCGGCAAGCACGCTTGAGGCTTGCCTTGATAGCCGCATGATGCTCAGCTTTGCTCGGATGCAGATACAAGCGCTCGCCGCTTGGGCTCATTCCTCCATCGACCAGAGGCGGGTCATTGAATAGGCGGTCGAACTGGCTTTTCTGGTCGGAGCCGGCCATCTGCGACAGCAGCCCCTTTGACATCAGCAGTGCCGTTTCGTGGTCGACTCCGTAGTGTTCCACCAACTGCGCTGTGCGGGAAAAGGCGGCCAGCATTTGATCGTCGGAACGCATGAGATCGACACCCAGCAGGCTGTCCAGCAACGCCCGCTGCGACAATCCAGTGGCTTTGTAGAGGCGCACGACCTTGTTCAGCACAAGCAGGTAAGCTGCCATTGAATATCGCTTGCAGGTGCCCTGGAATGAATACCTGTGCCCTTTCGTTCCAGTCGTGTTGTGGGTGCTCCAATAGGTAGCCAGGGTAAAGTTTTCAGGTACATTCTTCCACTCGAATTCATGACTGTATTCCGTATTGGCCGCTATCTCCTCCACGCCAAAATGGTGCACCCGTAGTCGCAAGGAAAACACATCACTGATATCAAAGCGATGCACACGACCAACTTTCAAGTTGAATGAAAGTTTCCAGGTATCGCCCTCCATCGGAAACAGGCGAACATAGTTGATAAAGCCAGATGGTGCACCAAGCGTAAATTCGACGACTTCGTCTCCCACACGCTTCAGCAGTCGACCTTCCTGATATTCACCGCCATCCAGAACGCCCATGAAACCTTGCAGTTCTGTATCCGACAGGCCAAACCAGCTGCGCAGTCGCTCGGGCTGCATCATCAACTCGGGTGTCACACCCGGGAAGTAGTGTTCAAACTTCGCTTGCGCATTGTTCTCGTCGATCTGGTCAACCAGCAACGCGCGCAAGGCCGGCGAAATATCATAACGAAGGTACTGCTGCACGGTCTCATTCAGGTGTTTGGCGAACTGCGGCGCCGCCAACAGCTGCGAAAAATCCGGGTCGTTCTGGGCGAACGCCTGGCGCAGGCGGTTCTGGTGGTGGTGATAGGGCGTACCACAGGTACCCACGTCGTTGGACAACGCTGCAAGCAACTCATCATCGCTCAGTGCAGGGCCCGCCGGCGGTGCTAGTACGTCGCGTACACGACTGCTCAAGATGTCATTGGACAGGCTCAGGGAACTGACCGGCGTATCCAGGTTTTCCTGGCTGAGCAGCAGTTGCTGCAAATCCGGGCGCCGGCGATCGATATGCCATGGATTTCCCGCGGGGTACAGGCCCTTTGCCTGCTGATACAGCTCCGACAGATACGCCGCTGGAGAGAACATCGAAGCCACATTGCCTGGGGCGCTGAACTGCTGTGCACGTGGCTGTTGCCAATTCTCGTCCAGCGCGGGAAGCTCATCGACGTCCAGACGAGCCTGCGCAATCTCTTCCACCACCTCGTTGGTCCGCATGAAATCCGGTGCCAGGGGCGACGTTCGGATCATGGCATTCTTGGTGTCAAGCAACTCCTGATCACAGGCCTTGCGAAGTTCATCATGGATGACCTGCGCTTCGTGTTCGTCTATTGACTCATCCAGATGCTCGCGCAGTTCATCCACAGACAGCTTGCCGAGGCAGGCAACCGTTTCACCACCAACTTTCTCAATAAGCGATTCATATATTTCATGATGCTTCTGCATATCAACCATTCTCGCCGCAAGGTAATTTCCGATAGAGAAAACCCTCACTCTGCGGCCCCGCCACTACTGGTCAGCCGGCACGCACAGTGAGAAACAATTGAACTGGTCAGCCCATTCAACTGCGGCGAAGTTAGTTGATAACGATGTTTTAGAAACCTAGTACAACTGCTGGGCAGGAAACATCTCCCAAGGAAGTTAAATGCTCCTTGCTGATCAATTTGGCCATCGTACGTTCAACCGCCCAACAGCCCCGATGCCATTCCCAAACGCAAAAAAAAGGGGCCACATCGGCAGCACTGAACTGGCCTGGCCCCTGTTTCTTACGCCTTACTTGCTGAAGTCGATCACCATGCGCCCGGTGATTCTGCCTTGCTCCATCTCCTCGAAAATCTCGTTGATCTCTTCGATGCGGCGCAGGGCCACCTTCGGAACCACCTTGCCTTGCGCGGCAAACTCGAAGGCCTCTTGCAGGTCCTGGCGGGTGCCGACCAGCGAGCCGACCACTTCGATACCATCAAGCACCAACCGGGGGATGTTGAGGTCCATGCTGGCCGTCGGCAGACCGACCGCCACCAGGCGCCCACCGGCACGCAGTGCATCCACTGCCGAGTTGAATGCCGACTTCGCCACGGCCGTGACCACGGCGGCATGCGCGCCACCGGTTTTCTCCTGGATGATCTTCGCGGCATCTTGCTTGAGCGAGTTGACCACCAGGTCTGCCCCCATTTCCCGGGCAAATGCCAGCTGGTCATCGTTGATGTCCACGGCAATGACCCTGGCATTGAAGACGTTCTTCGCATATTGCAGAGCCAGGTTGCCCAACCCGCCGAGGCCGTAGATGGCAATCCACTGCCCAGGGCGAATGTTGGAAATCTTCACGGCTTTGTAGGTGGTGACGCCAGCACAAGTGACACTGCTCGCAGCAGCGGAGTCCAGCCCGTCCGGTACCTTCACCGCGTAGTCGGCCACCACGATGCATTCCTCGGCCATGCCGCCATCGACGGTGTAGCCCGAGTTCTTCACTTCGCGGCACAAGGTTTCGTTACCGCTGTTGCAGTACTCGCAGTGGCCACAGCCCTGGTAGAACCAGGCGACGCTGGCGCGGTCGCCAATTTTCAGCGAGGTGACGCCCGGGCCCACTTCCTGGACCACACCGATGCCTTCATGGCCCAGCACTACACCGGTCTTGTCACCGAAATCGGCGTTCTTCACGTGCAGGTCTGTGTGGCAGACACCACAACACTGCATCTTCAACAGCGCTTCACCATGCTTCAACGGCCGTAAGGTTTTCTCGACCACTTCCACACGTTGCCCTTTGGCAACGACTGCAGCTTTCATACTCGCCTCCTTGTATTCCTACGTGAGCTTGAGTGATTGCTCGGTCAGCATAGCCAACGCGATGACCGCGACGATCAACCCGACAGGGAAACGCATGGGTTGCTGGGGCGTCGGCTGCTGGGTTGGAACTGCCAGTCTAGTGATGGGTTGGTTGAAAAATGCTGTTGCAGATCATGATTCGGTCGAAATACCTTGTTGCAGGTGCCCCCTTTTCCATGCCCACCAGTCGCATGAAGGAATCTTCATGTTCGTCATGAAGGCACTGACAACGGGGGCAAGCGGCTTTTCCTGGCCCATGCCGCATTCACGGTGCCTTGAGGCGTTCGGCGACCTTGCGTAGCATCGCCCGCCCATCGCGGGGCAGGTCCGCCTTGGCAGGGAAACCGCTTGTCAGCGGCTGCGCCGAACCTGCCGTTGCGTGCCTGCCCCGCGATCTTGCATATCGCCAGAGACCCGACAGCCAAGCCCATGCCCCAGCCCATACCTCTGAAGGACCACGAAAAGGAAAAGCACCTGGTCAACCGCCGGCTGCTTGCCTGCGCCGTCCTGGTCTGCAGCCTGGTGGCCGTGCTGGTGGGTCGGCTCTATGTGCTTCAAGTGGTGCAGCATGACCAGCAGACCGCCGTTTCGGAAAACAACCGCGTGCATGTGCTGCCCATCGCCCCCGAACGCGGGCTGATCTACGACCGCAACGGCGTGGTGCTGGCCGACAACAAGCCCAGTTTCGACCTGACCATGACCCGCGAGCGAGCCGGCGATTCGGCCAAGGTGCTCGATACCCTGGCCCAGGTGCTGAGCCTGCCCGAAGATGACCGCAAGCAGTTCGACAAGGACCTGCGCCGTGGCCGCAAGCCTTTCGAACCCGTGACCCTGATGGTGGGCCTGAGCGAAGAGCAGATCGCCCTGGTGGCGGTCAACCAGTTCCGCCTGCCGGGCCTTGAGGTGGAACCGCAGTTCATCCGCGAATACCCCCTGGCCGAGCACTTCGCCCACTCGGTGGGCTACGTCGGGCGCATCAACGAAAAAGAAGCCAAGACCCTCGACAGCACCGAATACCGGGGCACCCAGTCGATCGGCAAGACGGGCATCGAGCACTTCTACGAAAGCCAGTTGCATGGCCACGTCGGTTACGAAGAGGTCGAGACCAACGCCCAGGGCCGCGTGATGCGGGTGCTCAACCACCAGGACCCGATCCCCGGCAAGGACATTATCCTGAGCCTGGACGCCCACCTGCAGTTGGCCGCCGAGAAAGCCCTGGGCGATCGACGTGGGGCCGTGGTGGTGCTGGACCCGGCCAATGGCGACGTGCTGGCGATGGTCAGCAACCCGAGCTTCGACCCCAATCTGTTCGTCAAAGGCATCAGCTTCAAGCAGTATGCCGCCCTGCGCGATTCGATCGACCGCCCACTGTTCAACCGTGTGCTGCGCGGCCTCTACGCACCGGGCTCGACGGTCAAGCCGGAAGTGGCCATCGCCGGTCTCGACAGTGGCGTGATCACCCCAGGCAGCCGGGTGTTCGACCCCGGCTACTACGAACTGCCCAACTACGACCACAAATACCGCAACTGGAACCACAGCGGCGACGGCTGGGTGGACATGTACACCGCCATCATGCGTTCCAACGACACTTACTTCTACGACCTGGCGCACAAGCTCGGCATCGACCGTCTGCACGATTACATGGCCGAATTCGGCCTGGGCCAGAAGGTGTCGCTGGACATGTTCGAGGAAGCGCCCGGCCTGATGCCGTCACAACAGTGGAAACGCGCGACCCGCCGCCAGGCCTGGTTCCCCGGCGAGACGCTGATTCTCGGCATCGGCCAGGGCTACATGCAGGTGACCCCGCTGCAGCTGGCCCAGGCCACCAGCCTGCTGGCCAGCAAAGGTGTGTGGCACCGCCCGCACCTGGCCATGACCGTGGGCGGTGACACGCCAGTGGACCCGAACCCGATGCCGGACATCGTGCTGCACGACCGGCACGCCTGGGACCAGGTCAACCAGGGCATGCAGATGGTCATGCATGACCCGCGCGGTATCGCCCGCGCCGCGGCGGCCGGGGCGCAGTATCGGATTGCCGGCAAGAGCGGCACGGCGCAGGTGGTGGCGATCAAGCAAGGTGAGCGCTACAACCGCGACAAGACCCTTGAGCGCCATCGCGACAACGCCCTGTTCGTCGGTTTCGCCCCGGCCGATCACCCAAGCGTGGTGGTGGCGGTGATGATCGAGAACGGCGAAGCTGGCGGCCGGGTCGCAGGGCCAGTGGTGCGGGAAGTGATGGATGCGTACCTGCTGGATGACCAGGGGCATCTGAAGCCGCAGTATGCCGGGGCGCCGGTCGCCAAACAGGCGCCACACAGCTGATCGTCGGCGAAACCGCTCCTACAAGAACACCGCGCTACCTGTAGGAGCCGGCTTGCCGGCGATGAGGCCGGTAAGGCAACACAAGACAGTTGCTCCCACAAATTGGACTGCCCCCAAGAAGTTGGACACAAATCCAACCCTTGGGGGATCTATGGGCAAGTACACCGAGCAGTTCAAGCTCGCTGCAATCACGACCTACCTAACTGGCAGTGATGGTTTCCGAAAGGTGGCCAGGCATTTCGGGCTCGATGTCAGTCTGTTGAGACGGTGGGTGGCGAGCCATCAGGCCAGTGCAGGTCTTGGCCCGCGATCACACGGACAGCGCTACAGCGATGACTTCAAGCGGCAGGTGTTGCAGTACATGCTGGAGCATCGGCTTTCGATGCGCCAAACGGCGGCACATTTTGGTTTAGGGCAATCTTCTCAGGTAGGCATCTGGCAGCGGCAATACTACAGTGGCAGCCCTACCGTCCTGACAGCTATTCAACAGAGAAAGCCGACCAACGTGGCCAAGAGAATCAAGCCAGCCAAACCCACGGACTCCAACGACACGGAGAAATCCCGAGAACAGCTGATGGCTGAACTCGAATACCTGCGCATGGAGAACGCTGTCCTAAAGGAGCTCAAAGCGCTGCGAGAGGAAAAGGAGCGAACACGGGCGAAAAAGCCCTGATTGTCTCCCAACTCAAACGCAGATTTCCGTTACCAGACCTTCTGGAATTAGTAGGCCTGGCGCGCAGCACGTTCTATTACCAGATCAAAAGCCAGCAGAAGCCGGACAAGCATGCCGCGCTCAACGAGTTGGTGCAGCGCGTTTATCACAAGGAGAGGGGGCTGTACGGCTATCGGCGTGTGGCGTTGGCGATCAGAAGCCAAGGGACCCTGGTCAACAAAAAAGTTATCGAACGGCTAATGGCTCGGCTCGGCCTGAAATCTGTGGTGCGCCCGAAAAAATACCGCTCCTACCGGGGGTGCGTCGGCAAAGTGGCCAAGAATCTGCTGGAACGCAATTTCATCGCTCAGCGACCTAACCAGAAATGGGTAACCGATGTCACTGAGTTCAAGGTAGCTCAGCAAAAGCTCTATCTGTCGCCAGTGTTGGACTTGTACAACGGAGAAATCATTGCCTATGAAACGGCCAGCCGGCCCAGCTATAGCTTGGTTGGAAATATGTTGGAGAAAGCTCTCAATCGCTTGGGAGAAAAGCCCAAGCTAGTGATCCACTCTGATCAAGGCTGGCACTACCAGCAAGCTCAATACCGCCACAAGCTCAATGAACGTGGCGTAAAGCAAAGCATGTCTCGCAAGGGCAATTGCCTGGACAATGCAGCTATGGAAAGCTTCTTCGGCACACTCAAGGCTGAATTTTTTTATCTGAAGCGATTTGAGAGTGTTGAGGAGCTGAAGGCAGGTCTGGAAGAGTACATCCATTACTACAACCATGACCGGATCAAACTGAAGCTCAATGGCCTGAGCCCTGTCGATTACAGGACTCAGGTCACTGGCTGAAACTGTCCAACTTTTGGGGGGCAGTCCAAATGCGATGTTGGCTCAGTTGCCCTCGCTGCCTGCCACCAAGGCACTGCCTTCGCCCAACCCGATCCGCCGCCGGCTCACGCACACCAGTAGAATGAACAGCGTCACCCCCGCCGTCATCAACACTTCATACCGATAGGCATCGCTGAACAGCATGTAGCCCAGCACCATCACGATAGTGCCGATCACCAACCAGGTGAGCCACGGGAACAGCCACATCTTCAACTCCAGGAAAGTGCCCTCACGCTCGGCCCGGGCGCGCATGCGCAGCTGCGAAATGGCAATCACCAGGTACACCAGCAAGGCAATCGCGCCCGTGGTGGACAACAGAAACCCGAACACCTTGCCCGGGAACACATAGTTCACCAGGCACCCGGCAAAGCCTGCCAGGGTCGACATCAGCACCGCCACCACCGGCACTCCATTGCGCGACACCCGCTTGGCAATCGGCAACGCCTCACCCCGTGCGCTCAGCGAATGGAGCATGCGCGAGGCGGTGTACAAGCCCGAGTTCATGCAACTGGTCACCGCCACCAGCACCACCACGTCCACCACCAGCTTGGCGCCGGGCACGTCAAGCACCTCCAGCACGCGCTGGAACGACCCCACCGCGGCCAGCGCCGGGTCGTTCCAGGCCACCAGCGACACCACCAAGAAGATCGAGGCCAGGTAGAAGATCGCGATGCGATACACCACCAGGTTGGTGGCACGGCGGATCTTGGCTTGCGGGTTGGCCGTCTCGTCGGCGGCGATGGTGACGATCTCGGCACCGAAGAACGAGAAGATGGTGATCAGCACGCCGCCCAGCACCGTGCCCCAGCCATTGGGCACGAAACCGCCGTTGGCCCACAGATGGCTGACACCCGAGACCTCGGCCAGCGGCCACACGCCGAACACCGCCATGGCGCCCACGACGATGAATGCCAGGATGGCGATCACCTTGACCAGCGCGAACCAGAACTCGAATTCACCGAAGTTCTTCACGCTGACCAGGTTGCTGGCCGCCAGCACGCCCATGATCAGGAAGGCGAACAACCAGGACGGCACGCCAGGAAACCAGGCATGCAGGATATCGGCGCCAGCAATGGCTTCGACCGGAATGATCAGCACCCAGAACCACCAGTACAGCCAGCCGATGGTGAAGCCTGCCCAAGGGCCGATGGCCTCGGCGGCGTAAGTGGAAAACGACCCGCTGTTGGGGTTGGCCACGGCCATCTCGCCGAGCATGCGCATCACCAGCAGCACCAGCAGGCCGGTCATGGCGTAGGAAATGAGAATGGCCGGGCCGGCGGAGGCGATGGCCTTGGACGAGCCGATGAACAGACCGGCACCGATGATGCCGGCAATCGAGATCATGGACACCTGGCGCGAGGTCAGGCCGTGTTGCAGTGCAGCGTTGTTGTTCTGTTGAAGCGACATCATTCGAACCTTTGAGGGATTCGCCCCAGGCATGCAGCTTGGTTGGCTGCACCGGCCTCTTCGCGGGCAAGCCCGCTCCCACAGGTTTCTCCACTGCCATCAAAACCAGTGGGGTACCTGTGGGAGCGGGTTTACCCGCGAAGAGGCCGGTAAAGCGCCTACCCAATCAGGCCCAGGGCAAGTCTTCTTGTCATTGTTGAGCAACCGCCAGGGGCATGGGTCATTCCCCGAGGTATGCCTTTTTCACCTGGTCGTCGTGCAACAGGTCATTGGCGCAGCCCTCCAGGCTGATACGCCCACCGTCGATCACGTAGGCGCGTTGGCAGGTCTGCAACGCCAGCCGAGCGTTCTGTTCCACCAGCAGCAGCGTCACCCCGCCCTTGACCACCTCGACGATGGTCTCGAAGATCTTCTGCACGATGATCGGCGCCAGGCCCATGGAGGGTTCATCCAGCAACAGCAACTTGGGCCGCCCCATCAGCGCCCGGGAAATGGCCAGCATCTGCTGCTCACCGCCCGACATGGTCCCAGCCAACTGAAAGGCACGCTCTTTCAAACGCGGGAAGATGCCATACATGCGTTCGATGTCGGCGTTGATCGCATCCTTGCCATCGCGGCGGGTAAACGCGCCCATCTCCAGGTTCTCGTGCACCGTCAGCTTGGGGAAAATGCCCCGCCCTTCCGGCACCAGGGCCAGGCCTTCACGGATCAGGTCATGGCCCTTGATCGCCGCATGGGCCTTGCCGTCGAAGGTGATCTGCCCGGCGCTGGGCTTGAGCAGCCCGGCCAGGGTCTTGAGGGTGGTGGTCTTGCCCGCGCCGTTGGCGCCGATCAGCGCGACCATCTCGCCCTCGCCCACTTTAAGGTCGATGCCCTTGATCGCCTGGATGGCGCCATAGGACACCTTGAGGTCATCCACTTGCAGAATCGTCTTCATGCCACTGCCTCCGCGCCGAGGTACGCCTCGATCACCCGTGGATCCTTGCGCACGTCGGCCGGCAGGCCGTCGGCGATCTTGCGGCCGAACTCCAGCACGGTGATGTGATCGCACAGCCCCATCACCAACTTCACGTCGTGCTCGATCAACAGCACCGTCTTGCCGTCTGCCTGCATCTTGCACATCAGTTGGCGCAGTCCTTCGGTTTCCGAGGCGTTCATGCCCGCTGCCGGTTCGTCCAGGGCAATCAGCTTGGGTTCGGTGGCCAGCGCCCGGGCGATTTCCAGGCGACGCTGGTCGCCATAGGACAAACTCTTGGCCAACTCGCCCGCCAGATGGGCGATACCGACATAGTCCAGCCAATGCCGTGCGGCCTGGCGAATCTCACGCTCTTCGCGCACGCAGGCCGGGGTGCGCAGGATGGCGCCGAACACACCACTGCGGGTGCGCACATGGCGGCCGATCATCACGTTTTCCAGCGCGGTCATGTTGTGGAATAGCCGGATATTCTGGAAGGTGCGTGAAATACCCGCCTCCACCACCTTGTGCGGCTTGCTGATGCGCAGCGGTTTGCCGTCGAACATCACCCGCCCCTGCTCGGCTCGATACAGCCCGGTGAGCACGTTGAACAGGGTGGTCTTGCCGGCGCCATTGGGGCCCAGCAGGCCGCGGATCTCGCCACGGCGGATGCTCAGGTCGATGCCGTGCAGGGCCTGCAGGCCGCCGAAGAACTTGCTGACCTGGTGCAGCTCGAGAAGGATATCGCTCATGCCTTGTCCGCCTGTTTGATCGGAAGTTCGAAGGAGCTTTCAGTCGCTTGCGCAGGCACTGTGGTGGTCAGTGCCGCAGGCACCGGAGCAGGTTCCTGGTCGTCGTCGTGCAACTCGGCGCGGCGCCGGTCGGACGGCCACAGGCCTTCGGGGCGGAAGCGCATCACCAGAATCAGCGCCAGGCCGAACACCAGCATGCGTAGGGTCGAGGCATCCAGCACGTTGCGCAGGATGTCGCGGCTGATGAAGGTGACGTTGTCCATCACCCAGGGCTGAATCCAGTTGACCAGGTCGCGGAACAGCTCGGGCATTACCGACAGGATCAACGCACCCAGCACCACGCCACGAATCGAGCCCATGCCGCCGAGCACCACCATGGCCAGCACCATGATCGACTCCATCAGGGTGAACGACTCGGGGCTGACGAAGCCTTGGTAGCTGGAGAACAGCACCCCCGACACGCCGCCAAAGGTCGCGCCCATGGCGAACGCCAGCAGCTTGAGGTTGCGCTTGTTCAAGCCCATGGCCTCGGCAGCCACTTCATCTTCACGCAGGGCCATCCAGGCACGGCCGATACGTGACACCTCAAGGCGTTTGGACAGCACGATGCAGAGGATGACGATGGCCAGGAAGAACAGGTAATAGCTGATCACTGGCGACACCTGCAGACCGAACAGGCTCCAGCTCTGCTGCAGTGACAACAGCGGCGCCGCGCCCTCGCCCGGTGCATGCATCCACGCCCCGCCGTCGATATGCAGTGGCGCGATGTTGCTGATGCCCTGGGGGCCGTTGGTGAGGTTCACCGGCTGGTCCAGGTTGTTCATGAAGATGCGGATGATTTCGCCGAAGCCGAGGGTGACGATGGCCAGGTAATCGCCGCGCAGCTTGAGCACCGGCGCGCCGATCAACACCCCGCAGATCGCCGCGGCCACCGCCGCCAGCGGAATGATCACCCACAACGGCCAGTCCAGCACGCCTTCGACCAACCCGGCCATCTGCAAGTGCGGCGAGGCCAGCAAGGCGTAGAGGTAGGCGCCAATGGCATAGAAGCCGATGTAGCCCATGTCGAGCAGGCCGGCGTAGCCGATGACGATGTTCAGGCCCAGTGCCAGCAGCACATAGAGCATGGCAAAGCCCAGGATACGCACCCAGGTAGGGCCGAGCATGGGAATGGCGTCGACCAGGAACGGCAAGGCGATGAAGCCGAGGATCAACAGCAGGTATTGGGTCTTGAGATTCTTCATGACGGCTCCCTCAAGCTCGGTCGGCCTGGCGCTCGCCAAGCAGGCCGTTGGGCCGGAACAGAAGCACCAGGATCAGCACGGCAAAGGCGAAGATGTCCTGGTAGTTGGCGCCCAGGAAGCCGCCAGTGATCTGCCCGGTGTAACCTGCAGCCAGCGACTCGATCAGCCCCAGCAGCAGCCCGCCGGCCATGGCCCCGAACAGGTTGCCGATGCCACCGAGCACTGCCGCCGAGAAGGCCTTGAGACCTAGCAGCAGGCCCATGTAAGCGTCGGCCTGGCCATAGTTGACGGCGCGCATCACCCCGGCGATGGCACCCAGGCTGGCTCCAATCAGGAAAGTGGCACTGATGACCCGGTTGATGTTGATGCCCATCAGCCCAGCCACTTCCTGGTTCTGTGCGGTGGCGCGCATGGCCTTGCCCAGGCGGGTCTTGTCCACCAGCAGCCAGAGGCCGAGCATGATCACCACGGCGATCAGCATGATCGACAGCTGCACGTTGGTGATGGTGGCGCCGAACACGTCCACCGGCTGGGTTTCGACCACCTCGGGGAAGGTCTTGTAGCCGCGTCCCCAGATCATCATCGCCAGGTTCTGCAGGGCGATGGAAATGCCGATGGCGAGAATCAACGGGGTCAGGCGCGGCGCCTTGCGCAGCGGCCGGTAGGCGTACTTTTCCATGCCCTGGGCCAGCAGCATGCACACCACCACCGCCGCCATGATCGCCAGCAGCAAGGTGATGATGCCTGGGGCGAAACCTGCGCCGGCAAGCATCGTCAGTACCGAAATGGTCACCATGGCGCCGACCATCACCACCTCGCCGTGGGCGAAGTTGATCAGGCCGATGATGCCGTAGACCATGGTGTAGCCCAGGGCTACCAGGGCATAGATACTGCCCAGCACCAGGCCGTTCAAGACCTGTTGCAACAAGATATCGAAGTTACCGTCCACGAGCTGAATCCTCGAAACTGCGTTGTCGCCGGCGCGCGGCGGCTCAGCGCCGCGCGACCGACTGGCCTGGCAGGTGGGAAAAGTCTTCTTGTTATGGCGCGGGCCATTGCCCGCTTGTTATTGAGGGTGCTGCAGCCGGCGTCAGTCGCGCTCGACCGAGAGGGTCTTCCAGCCGCCATCGGCGAACTGGAACACGGTCGCTGCCGGGCTCTTGAGGTTGCCCTGCTCGTCGAAGGCGATGGTGCCGGTCACGCCCTCGTAGCTTTCGCTTTTGAGCACGGGCAGGTACACCTTCGGATCGGCGGAACCGGCCTTGACCATGGCGTTGATCGCCGCCCAGGTGGCGTCATAGGCCGCTGGCGAGGACTGCACGACGCCGACGCCGAACTTGTCCTTGAGCTTCTGCTCGAACGCCGCGCCCTTGGGCATGTCCAGCAGTGGCGTGCCGTAGTTCCAGGCGTAGGTGCCTTCGGCGGCGCTGCCGGCCATCTGCTTGAACGAGTCGTTGGGCAGGTTGCCGATGTTCATGAAGCGCGCCTTCAGGCCCAGGTTCTTCATCTGCTTGGCCATGGGCGCGGCCTGGTAGTCGAGCGCGGCGAAGAACACCGCGTCGGCCTTCTGCGCCTTGGCGGTGGTGAGGATGGCGTTGAAGTCGGTGGACTTGTCGTTGGTGTACTCACGCACCACCACGTTGCCGCCAGCGGCCTTGACCGCCTTGGTCACCTCGTCGGCCAGGCCCTGGCCGTAGGCGGTACGGTCATCGAAGATGGCGATGCGCTTGGCGTCGAGCTTGCTGACCAGGTAGTTGCCGGCGTAGCGGCCAAGGGTGGCGTCGTCGTTGACCACGCGGAACACCGAGGGGATACCCTGGCGGGTGAGGGTCGGGTTGGTGGCCGATGGCGAGATTTGTGGAATGCCGGCGGCGGCGTAGATCTTCGAAGCCGGAATGCTGGTGCCGGAGTTGTAATGGCCGATCACCACGGCCACTTTCGAGTCCACCAGACGCTGGGCCACGGCCGTGCCGGTGCGCGGGTCGGCGACATCGTCTTCCGATACCAGCTTGAACTGCACTTCTTTGTCGCCAAGTTTCAGGTGTTGCTGGTTGGCTTCCTCCACGGCGACCTGGATACCGTGTTCGACGTCCTGTCCCTGGTGTGCCGAAGGCCCGGTCAGGGGGCCGGCGAAGCCGATCCTGACCACCTCACTGTCCGCTGCATTCGCCGTTCCCATGGCCATCAGCAAAGTTACCGCGGTCGCGAGGGCTGTACGCCCTCCGTTTTTCTTATACATGCTCAGCTCCCAGTAGTATTTGGACGAACCTCGACATCGCTTACCGCTTGCGAATTGGCCGGAACGCCATCGCACTTGTAAGATAACAGTCAGCAGGCAACTGTCAATGGGTGTATACTACGGGAGTCGGTAAAAAAATTTTCGAACGACGAACGTTCACGGCAGCCAAAATGATGGCCGTACCATGACCTGGTCAGATGTTTGATAACATATGGCGACAACATCACCGCTGGTTGGCTACGGATCCCGCCGCATGGGGCTTACGGGCTGCGCGCAACCTGCCGGAGAACAACCGTGATGAGCCAATCAGTTTCAGGAGCAACTTTTCTATGAATGCGTCGTTAGGCACGCGCCGCGCCAATCTCGCGGAAACCGTGATTCAGGAGCTGTCCAGCCGGATCGACAATGGCACCTATGGCCCGGGCGACAAGCTGCCGTCCGAGCAGGAGCTGTGCAAGCAATTCAACGTTAGCCGTCCGGTGATCCGTGAAGCGGTGGCGTCCCTGCGCCTGGGTGGGCGCCTGGTGGCACGCCAGGGCGTCGGTGTGTTCGTGGTCGAACAGGACGTCAAACGCATCGGCTTCGCCATCGACAGCGTGGTAGACGACGTGCGCGCCGCCGCGCAGATTCTGGAACTGCGCCTGGGGATCGAGACCGAATCGGTGGCCCGCGCCGCTGAACGACGCAGCCCCACCAGCATGGCGCAGATCACCGAAGCGTTCGACCGCTTCAACGCGCTGGATGGTTCGAGCCTGGAAGAAGAAGCCAAGGCCGACTTCGAGTTCCACCTGGCGATTGCCCGGGCCACCAACAACCCGCACTTCACGCAATTGCTCGAAGCCTTGGGACCGGACATCATCCTCGACCTGAACCTCAAGCACAGCCAGGTCAGCGGCAAGAACCGCCTGGCGCACATCAAGAAGATCGGCCGCGAGCATGGCGCGATTCTTTCGGCCATCAGCATGGGCGACATGAACAGCGCGCGCACGGCGCTGCGCAAGCATCTGGAAGAGAGCCTGTCGCGGTATCAGCGGTTGCTCGACAGCAAGGGTTGAGTCAGTTCCGGCCTCATCGCCGGCAAGCCAGCTCCCACATGAACCGCGACAACCTTGAGACCACCGCAACACCTGTGGGAGCCGGCTTGCCGGCGATGAGTTCGGTACAGGCAACACAAGACAGTTGCTCCCACAGGTACCCTGCGATACCTGCAGGAGCCGGCTTGCCGGCGATGAGGCCAGTACAGGCCCTACAGCCCTAAGCAGACATACTTGATCTCAAGGTAATCCTCGATCCCGTAGCGCGACCCTTCCCTGCCCAACCCCGAAGCCTTCACCCCACCAAACGGCGCCACCTCGGTCGCCACCACGCCGACGTTGACCCCGACCATCCCATATTCCAGCGCCTCGGACACTCGCCACACGCGCCCGACATCCCGGGTGTACACATAGCAGGCCAACCCGAACTCGGTGTCGTTGGCGTGGGCAATGACCTCTTCCTCGACCCTGAAGCGGAACATCGGCGCCACCGGCCCGAAGATCTCCTCGCGCGCCACGCGCATGTCCGGCGTCACGTCCGCCAGCAAAGTCGGTTCGAAGAACGCTTCGCCCAGGGCATGTCGACGCCCACCTGTGACAACACGGGCGCCCGCTTCCACGGCCTCGCCCACCAGACGCTCGACACCCGCCGCAGCACGCCCGTCGATCATCGGCCCGACCTGTGTGCCCGGCTCATCGCCATGCCCCACCACCAGTTCATTCACCCGCTCGGCAAAGCGCGCCACGAAGCGCTCGTAGATACCGTTCTGCACGTAGAACCGGTTGGCGCACACGCAGGTCTGTCCGCTGTTGCGGAATTTGGCGATCAGCGCACCTTCCACCGCCTTCTCAAGGTCGGCATCGTCGAACACGATAAAAGGTGCGTTACCGCCTAGCTCCATGGTCACCTTCTTCACCGTCGCCGCCGACTGCTGCAGCAGCTGGATGCCGATTGGCGTGGAACCGGTGAATGACAGCTTGCGCACGGTCGGGCTGGCGGTCAGCTCACCGCCAATGGCCGCCGAGTCACCCGTGACCACGCTGAGCACCCCGGCAGGAATGCCGGCACGCTCGGCCAGCACGCACAGCGCCAAGGCACTGAACGGCGTCTGCGAGGCTGGCTTGAGCACCAGGGTACAGCCAGCGGCCAGCGCTGGCGCGGCCTTACGGGTGATCATCGCCGCCGGGAAGTTCCACGGGGTGATCGCCGCGCAGACGCCTATCGGCTCCTTGGTGACGATCAGGCGGCGGTCGGCGGCCGGTGAGGGAATGACATCGCCGTAGATGCGCTTGCCTTCTTCGGCATAGAACTCAACATAGGCGGCGGCAAAGGCGATTTCGCCACGGGACTCAGCCAGCGGCTTGCCCTGCTCGGCGGTCATGATCCGCGCCAGGTCCTCCTGGTGCTCGAGGATCAGCCTGAACCAGGCCTGTAGCCGCGCGGCACGTTCCTTGGCGGCCAGGGCACGCCAGGCCGGCAAGGCACGCTCGGCGGCGGCAATGGCGCGGCGGGTCTCGTCCGCGCCCATGCGTGGCACCGTACCGAGCAATTGCCCGGTGGCCGGGTTGGTCACCTCGATGTGGCGACCGCTGTCGGCCGCCAGCCATTTTCCGTCGATATAGCAAACTTCACGCAGCAGGTCGTGATCGGCAAGTTTCATGTCGATTGGCTCGTTCGAAGAAGAAAAAAGGTGGGGCCGGACCGCGCCCCACCTGAGGCGAAATCAGCGCTTGGCTTGCAGGGCCTTGTCGCGGATCTGGCTGAGGGTCATACGCGGGGTCAGGGCTTCGGGGTCGACCTGCACTTCGATCAGCGCCGGCTTGCCCGACGCCTGGCAGCGCTCGAAGGCGGCGGCGAAGTCTTCGGTGCGCGTCACCGTCTCGCCATGCAGGCCGTAGGCACGAGCCAGTGCGGCGAAGTCCGGGTTGTGCAGCTCGGTGCCGGAGACCCGGCCCGGGTAGCTGCGCTCCTGGTGCATGCGGATGGTGCCGTACATGCCGTTGTTGACCACGATGGTGATCAGCCGGGCATCGTAGTGCATCGCCGTGGCCAGCTCCTGGCCATTCATCATGAAGCAGCCATCACCGGCGAACGCCACCACGGTACGCTGCGGATAGGTGAGCTTGGCCGCCACCGCCGCCGGCACGCCGTACCCCATCGAACCGTTGGTTGGCCCCAGCAGCGTGCGGAAGGCGCGATGCTGGTAACCACGGTGCACCCAGCCGGTGTAGTTGCCGGCGCCGCAGGTGAGGATGCTGTCGGCGGGCAGGGTCTTGTTCAGCCAGGCGATCACTTCGCTCATCTGCACATCGCCGGGCGAGCGCGGGGTTTCGAAGTTGCCGCGATAGCCGCTGTTCAGGCTCGCGGTCCAGTCGGCGAAGGCTTCAGGCTTTACAGCCGGCAGTGCTGCTGCCTGCGACAGGAAGCTGGCGGGGCCGGCGTTGATGCCCAGGGTCGGCTGGTACACACGGCCGATCTCCTCGGCGCTGGCGTGCACATGCACCAGTGCCTGTTTGGGCGTCGGGATATCTACCAGCGCGTAACCGCCGGTAGTCATCTCGCCCAGGCGGGCACCGACTACGATCAGCAGGTCGGACTGTTTCACCGCATCGACCAGCACGGGCCCAGCGGCCAGACCGAGGTCACCGGCATAGTGCGGGTCGGTGTTGTCGAACAAGTCTTGGCAACGGAACGAGGCCGCCAGCGGCAGGTTCTGCGCTTGCACGAAACGCTTGAGGTCAGCCACGGCCGCAGCGTTCCAGCCGCCGCCACCGGCAATCACCAGCGGCTTGCTCGCTTTGCCCAGCAACTGTTGCAGCTCAGTCAGCGCTTCAGGGGCCGGCGCCGCTTCGACGCGCTGTGCGGGACGTGCGTCCGGCACCTGGACCAGGTCGGTGAGCATGTCTTCCGGCAGGGCCACCACCACGGGGCCTGGACGACCACTGATGGCGCGCTGGAAGGCCTGGTTGACCAACTCAGGGATGCGCGCCGCGTCGTCGATCTGCACCACCCACTTGGCCATCTGACCAAACATGCGGCGGTAATCGACCTCCTGGAAAGCCTCGCGCTCGATCTGGTCACGGGCCACCTGGCCAATGAACAGAATCATCGGCGTCGAGTCCTGGAACGCGGTGTGCACCCCCACCGAAGCGTTGGTGGCACCAGGGCCACGGGTGACCATGCAGATACCCGGCTTGCCGGTCAGCTTGCCATAGGCCTCGGCCATGTAGGCCGACCCGCCCTCCTGGCGACAGACGATCAGGTCGATCTCATCCTGTACGTCGTGCAGCGCATCGAGCACCGCCAGGTAGCTTTCGCCCGGCACACAGAAGGCGCGCTCGACGCCGTTTACCCGCAGTGCATCGACCAGTACCTGGCCGCCACTGCGCTTCACATCAGCCTTGCTCATTGTTGTTCTCCTCAGGCGGTGCGGTCAGATGACCGAGTCTTCCAGGAACGGCTTGTTGTCGATCACCCGCTGGTAGGACAGCGCGCCCAGGTCGAGCGAACGGTAGCCGCCATAGGTGATCAGCTCGGACAGACCACGGCCGATGGCCGGCGCCTGCTGCAGGCCATGGCCGCTGAAGCCGTTGCAGAACAGGAAGTTGCTCACCTCGTTGTGCGGGCCGACGATGGCGTTGTGGTCGAGTACGCAGAAGTCGTAGTGCCCGGCCCAGAAGTTCACCACCTTGATACCTTCGAAGGCTGGCACGCGCTCGGCGAGAATCGGCCAGACCTCTTCATCGAACTCGTCGTGCAGTACGTCGAAGTCTTCAAAGTCCACTTCCGGGTCGTTTTTCGGGTAGGTGCCGCCCAGGTAGAACTTGCCTTCAGGGCGGAAGAACACACCGGTCGGGTCGATGGTCAGCGGCACGGTGCCTTCCAGCGGCGTGCGGCAGTCGAACACGAACAGCGAACGACGGCGCGGCTCCACCGGAATGTCCAGGCCAGCCATGCGCGCCACCTTGGTGCCACGGGTGCCGGCACAGTTGACCAGCAAGCCGCAACCGATGCGCTCGCCACTGGCCAGCTGCACGCCAGTGATGCGGTCGCCTTCACGCTGGATAGCGACCACTTCGTTCTCGATGTACTCGATACCCATCGAACGC
Organism: Pseudomonas sp. Teo4; assembly: GCF_034387475.1. Classification (NCBI taxonomy): domain Bacteria; kingdom Pseudomonadati; phylum Pseudomonadota; class Gammaproteobacteria; order Pseudomonadales; family Pseudomonadaceae; genus Pseudomonas; species Pseudomonas sp. Teo4. The sequence goes on along the minus strand of NZ_JAXCIL010000001.1, from coordinate 880,888 downwards.
GCCTTGCGCCGGAAGCCCTGAAGCATCCCCAGGCTGTCGAACCAGCCCTCGCCGCTCTGGCCATAGCTGGCGCCAGCGAGGCTGTCGATGTTGACCCAGGGGAACTTGCGCTTGAGCTGCTCGGGGTCGAGCAGATGCACGTCGGCGCCGTGGGACACCTGGGTGTCATGCAGGCGACGCAGCACCTCGTAGCCTTTGTCCTCGCCGAGGAACAGGTAGCCGTTCTCATGGAAGGCCAGGTCCGGGCGGTCGCCATCCACCTCCATCACCTCGGGGAAGTTGCGCACGAACTCGGCGCCGAACTTGGAGATTTCGATGTTGATCGGGTTGGAGAATTGCTGGCGGATCGAGCTGCTCGACAGCGCGGTGGCCGACTTGTTGTAGGTCCAGTCACGTTCGATGACCAGCACCGAGCCTTTGAAGTCCGGGTTGTTGGCCAGGAAATACGCAGTGGCGCTGCCGTTGACCGCGCCGCCGACGATCACCACATCGTAGTTCTGTTGTTTAGCGGTAGAAGCCATGGGATGCACTCTTGTCTGTGTTGCGATGATCAAGGTGTGGAGCCTGTACCGGCCTCATCGCCGGCAAGCCGGCTCCCACAGGTACTGCAGTGATCCTTGTGGGAGCCGGCTTGCCGGCGATTGCGGCCAGTGCAGGTCATTTCGGGTCTTCGAAGTGCCCGGCGCCGGCGAAGTTGCCGCCGTGGTAGCGCGCAGCAGGCTCGTTCGGGTCCAGCGGCGGGTGCTCGGCCAGGACCTTCTCGCGGTAGCTGTCGGCACTGTCCTTGGGCACATAGCCGATCGACGAGGCCAGGCGGTTGTCCCACAGGCTTTCGCGGTTGGCCGACATGCCGTAGACGATCATGTGCCCGACCCGTGGCGCCAGCAGCGAGCGCTCGGTGAGCTGGGCGAAGTCATCGAACGACAGCCAGGTGGCAAGCATGCGACGGTCCAGCGGCTCGGGGAACGACGAGCCGATACGCAGGTTCACCGACTCGATGCCGAACTTGTCCCAGTAGTAGCGGCCCAGGTCCTCGGCGAAACACTTGCTCACGCCATACAGGCTGTCGGGGCGATGGGCCGCCGTGGCGTCGATGGTTTCGGTGCGCTCGTAGAAGCCGATGGCGTGGTTGGAACTGGTGTACACCACACGCTTGACGCCACTGCGCCGCGCCGCCTCGTAGATGTTGTAGGTGCCGACGATGTTGCCGTTGAGGATGTTCTGGAAGGTATCTTCCACCGGCACCCCACCGGCATGGACGATGGCGTCGACACCATCGGCCAGCGGCAACACGTCGTCGAAGTTGCCCAGGTCGCAACGGATGATCTGCTCATGGGGCGCGGCCGGCCCCATGTCGGCGATGTCGGTCAGGCGCAGTTCATCGGCGAAGGCGGCCAGGTGCTTGCGCAGTACGCTGCCCAGGCGCCCGGCGGCACCGGTGATCAGCAGGCGTTTGAACGGTTTGCTCATGTCTTTTCTCACTTCATCCAGTTGCTCAGACCAGGGCAGCGAACGCGTCGCGCAACTGCCCCAAGGCCTGTTCCAGTTCCTGCCGCGAGGTGGCGAACGACAGGCGAATGTAGGGTTCCACGCCAAAGGCCGAACCCGGCACGGTGGCGACCTTGCCGACCCGCAGCAGGTAGGCGGACAGGTCCGCGTCGTTGTCGATCACCTGCCCGTCCGGGGTGCGCTTGCCAATGAAGGCCGCCACGTTGGGGAACGCGTAGAACGCGCCCTGGGGCATCTGCAGGGTCAGCCCTTCGATCTCGGCCAGGCCCCGGACCACCAGCGCACCACGGGCCTGGTACTCACGGTTGGCTTCACGGACGAAATCCTGCGGGCCGTTGAGCGCCGCCACCGCCGCCAGCTGCGAGATGCTCGACGGGCAGGTGGTGGTCTGCGATTGGGTCTTGTTCATCGCCACGACCAGGTCCTTGGGCCCTGCCGCGTAACCCAGGCGGTAGCCGGTCATGGCGTAGGCCTTGGACACCCCGTTGATCAGCAGCGTGCGCTCGCGCAGCTGCGGGCACGCGGTGACGAAGGACACGAACGGCTGGTCGCCCAACACGATGTGCTCGTAGATCTCGTCGGAGATGATCAGCACGTTCGGGTGGCGCTCCAGCACCGCGCCCAGGGCGGCGAACTCTTCACGGGTGAAGATCGCCCCGCTCGGGTTGTTCGGCGAGTTGAGCATCACCCAGCGGGTGCGCGGGGTGATAGCCGCTTCCAACTGCTCGGGCTTGATCTTGAAGCCCTGCTCGGCGCCGCACGGAATGACCTTGGGCACACCGCCGTTGAGCATCGCCATGTCGGTGTACGACACCCAGTAAGGCGCGGGGGTGATCACCTCGTCGCCGGGTTCCAGGGTGGCCAGGAAGGCGTTGAACAACAACTGCTTGGCACCGTTGCCCACGCAGATTTCGTCCAGGCCATAGACCAGGTCGTTTTCCCGGGCGAACTTGTCGACGATGGCCTGGCGCAACGCCTCCAGGCCATTGGGCGCGGTGTAGTGGTTGTTGCCCGCCAGCATCGCCTGGTGGGCGGCCTCGATGATGTGCGCTGGGACGTTGTAGTCTGGCTCGCCGAGGCTCAGGTTGATCACCGGTTCGCCTTTGGCCAGCATCTGCTTGGCCAGCACCGACACGGCCATGCTCGGCGAACTCTTCACCGCACGTACGCGGCTGCTTTGGATTTCCATTGCTCAGCGCTCCTGGGCGGCGTCGAAGCCGTAGTCGTCACGCGCCTGCTCGGCGCTGATGTAGCCTGCGCGCACATCGCGGGCAACCTGTTGACGGTCGCGCTGGCGCGGGTCGCCATAACCGCCGCCACCAGGAAGACGCAGCACCAGACGGCGCTCAGCGGGTACAAACTGCTGGCCCTTGCCGCGTAGCAAGCTGCCATCATCCAGGCCAACGAAACCTTCGGCACCCTCTTTGCCACCCTCCAGACCACGTGCCGGGTACTGGATACGATCGAACATGGCACTGAAGCGGAAGCTGTAGCCTTCGGCTGCCGACACTTCGATCTCCTGGCCCAGACCACCGCGCAACTGGCCAGCTCCGCCGGAGCCTTCGCGCAATTCTTTACGCCAGACCACCACGGGGCCGGCGTGCTCGGTGGCTTCCACCGGCATGGTGTGTACACCGCTGGGGAACGCGGTGGCACTGAGGCCATCCATCGCCGAACGAGCGCCCATCCCGCCGCTGTTGAACATCAGCATCTCGGCATTGCGACCGTTGGGGTTGCTGTCCAGCGGGCGCACGCTCAGGTGCAGGTTCCACAGGGCACTGGCACCTTCAGCCGGCACCTGGCCTGGCAGGCACTTGTGCAGCGCACCCAGCACCAGGTCGGGGACGAAGTGACCGAGCACATGGCGCACCGACACCGGCGCCGGGTGCTTGGCATTGAGGATGCAACCTTCCGGCGCGGTGACTTCGAACGGTGCCAGCGAAGCGGTGTTGTTCGGAATTTCCGGCGCGACGATGCACTTGAGGCCATAGCAGGCGTAGGCCTTGGCATAGCCCAGCGGCACGTTGATGCCGAACTGGCTCATGCCCGAGGTGCCGGTGAAGTCGCTCTTGATTCCGTCGGGGCCGACGGTGATGGTCACCGCCAGGGTCACCGGTACGTCATAGCCGTCGAGGGTCATGCTGTTGCTGTAGGTACCGTGGGGCAGCGACTTGAAGCATTCCAAGGTGGCGCGACGGCTGTGCTCGAGAATGAAGCCACCGATGTGGTCCAGGTCGTCGAGCTTGAACTCTTCGAGCATGTCCAGCAGGCGCTTGTGGCCGGTCTCGTTGCATGCCGACAAGGCGTAGAAGTCGCCTACCACGCGGTCATTCTCACGCACGTTGTTGCGCAGGATGTTGATCAGGTCGCGGTTGACCTTGCCACGCTCGAACAGCTTCATGATCGGGATGAACAGGCCTTCCTCGTACACCTCGCGGGCATCCGGGCCAAAGCCACGGCCACCGATGTCGACCACATGGGCGGTACTGGCGAAATAGCCGATCAGCTTGCCCTTGTGGAAGGACGGCGAAACGATGGTGATGTCGTGCAGGTGGCCGGTGCCCTTCCACGGGTCGTTGGTCACGTACACATCGCCTTCGAAGATGTTGTCTTCACCAATCTCGTTGATGAAGTGCACCACCGCCTCGGCCATGGTGTTGACGTGGCCCGGGGTGCCGGTGACGGCCTGGGCCAGCATGTTGCCGGCGCGGTCGAACACGCCGGCGGACAAATCGCCGGCTTCGCGCACACTGGTGGAGAAAGCCGTGCGGATCAGGGTCAGGGCCTGTTCTTCGACCACCGAGACCAGGCGGTTCCACATCACCTGCATTTGAATGTCGATCAGGGTATCGCTCATGTTCTGGCTTCCGAATCAGGCGTTAACGACGCACGACCAGCAGGCAGCCGTCTGGCTGGACCGTGGCGGTGAAGTTGGAGGTGACGAAGGTCGAGGTTTCGCGCTCGACGATGATGGCCGGGCCGTCGACGCGGGCACCGACCTGCAGCTCTTCGCGCGGGTGGATGCCGGCTTCCACGAAACCACCGGCGGCCACGTCGAATACTTGGCGGCGCGCAACTTCATGGGAACGGTAGGCAGCGCCCACTTCCTCGATGTGCTCGACCGGCGGCAGTGGCGAACTGGCCTTGACCGACCAGCTGACGATCTCGATGTCCGGGCCTTCGATCGGACGACCGAAGAAGCGGGTGTAGGCTTCTTCGAACAGCGCTTTGAACTGCGCGGTATCCGCCGCGCTGAACGCCTTGAATGGCAGTGCCACTGGAATTTCCCAGCCTTGGCCGACGTAGCGCATGAACGCAGTGCATTCCATTTCCGGCTCGCCATCCGGCATGCCCTGGCGCAGGAAGCCCAGTGACTCGGCCTTCATCTCGTCGATCAGGCCGTTGATGCTGACCGCATCGAACTCGGACAGACGCACGAAGGCACTGCGCACAGCCTCATAGCCGAACGGTGCGCGCAGGAAGCCGATGGCCGAACCCACGCCGGCACCGGCCGGGACGATGAAGCGCGACACGCCCATCTTTTCGCACAGCCGCGCCGCGTGCAGCGGGCCGCCGCCGCCAAAGGTGATCATGGTGTAGTCGGCAATGTCCTTGCCGCTTTCCACCGCATGCACACGGCCGGCGTTGGCCATGTTCTCGTCCACCACTTCGCAGACACCGAAGGCAGCAGTATCGGCCTTCATGCCCAGCGGCTGGCCGATGACCCGGGCCATGGCATTGGCGGCATTGTCGGTATTCAGGCGCAATGCGCCGCCGGCAAAATTGTCAGCGTCGAGGCGACCGAGCAACAGGTTGGCGTCGGTGATGGTCGGCTCCAGGCCGCCACGACCGTAGCAGGCCGGGCCCGGCTCGGAGGCCGCGCTGTGCGGGCCGACGCGGATCTGGCGCATGCTGTCGATGCTGGCGATGGAGCCACCACCGGCACCAATCTCGACCATTTCCACCACCGGGATGGAAATCGGCATGCCACTGCCCTTCTTGAAACGGTAGGTGCGGGCTACTTCAAAGGTTTTGGCGGTCTTCGGCACCTGGCCTTCGATCAGACAGATTTTCGCCGTGGTGCCGCCCATGTCGAACGACAGCACGTTCTCCAGCTGGTAACGACGAGCGATGTCAGCAGCGAAGATCGCACCGCCCGCAGGCCCCGACTCAACCAACCGCACCGGAAATTCTGCGGCGCTCTGCACCGAGATGATGCCGCCGCCGGAGTGGATCATGAACACCGGGCACTCGGCGCCTTCCTTGCGCAACGTCACCACCAGGCGGTCCAGGTAGGACTTGATCAGCGGTTTGACGTAGGCGTTGGCGCACACGGTGTTGAACCGCTCGAACTCACGCATCTGCGGCGACACTTCGCTGGAGATCGAGATCGACAGTTGCGGCAGGCGCGCCTGCAAGGCATCGCGCAGCTGACGCTCATGGGCGCCATTGACGTAGCTGTGCAGGAAACCAATGGCGACGCTTTCGTAGTTGCCTTCGGCGATGCGCTCGACCAGGGCGTCGATCTCGGCTTGCTCGGGGGCGATCAGCACCTGGCCTTTGACATCCAGACGTTCGCGCAGGGTGTAGCGATGCTCACGATCGATCAGCGGCGGCGGCAGGGCGATGTTGATGTCGTACTGCTCGAAGCGGTTTTCGGTGCGCATCTCGAGGGTGTCGCGAAAGCCTTCGGTGGTGATGAAGGCGGTACGGGCACCACGGCGCTCGATCAGGGCGTTGGTGGCCAGGGTGGTGCCGTGGATCAGCTGGTCAATGTCCGACAGGGTCAGGCCCGCCTGCGCCATCACCTGGCGTACGCCGGTGAGGATGGCCCGCTCGGGCAGCTCGTAGTCGGTCAGGATCTTGGTCGAATGCAGCACGCCGTCCACGTCCAGCGCGATATCGGTGAAGGTCCCGCCTATGTCCACGCCGACCCGGCATGATGTCGCAGTCATCGTCATATCCCCTGCAATGCTTTGTAGTTGTCTCGACCCGACGCTCGTGCGAGAGCATGCGGCCTTCATGTAAGTTATATGTTGTCTTACAGGCGGTCAAGCACCTGTTCCTTGAAATTTTTGTTGCCTGTGGAATCGAGCGCCGCCCGCGCGGCGCATCGCGAGCAAGGCTCGCTCCTACGTTTGTTTCGGGCCAGTTATGCCTGCGCCAAATGCGCGCGAACGCTTTCGCGCATGGCGCGATATCGCGTCGTACAAACAAGGCGGTCGCGCGCGCCTGTCACAGCCGTTATTGGCCGTAAACAAACGTAGGAGCGAGCCTTGCTCGCGATGCGCCGCGCGGGCGGCGCTCGATCTCTAAACCACCCAAACCATCAAGACGTGCACTCAACCGCCCGTCTTGACCATCCGCCCGCCACCCACCGCCTGCGCCGTGGGGAATACCTCAAGCCGCGACACATCCACCTGCCGTGGCATTTTCAGCGCCGCCAACAGCAGCTCGGCGATGTCCTCTGGCTGGATCGACTCGTAGCCGTCATACAGTTCGCTGCCCGCGGCCTGCATGCCCATGGCGGTCTTGTACAACTGCGTCTGCACCCTGCCCGGCGCAATCTCGGTTACCCGCACGCCGCTGCCGAGAAGATCACAGCGCAAGGCATCGCAGAACAGGCTCACACCCGCCTTCGAAGCACCGTACACCGCCGCCCCCGGATGCGGCGCGCGGCCTGCGCTAGAGCCGATGAAGAACAGGTGCCCCCTGCCCCGCTCGACCATGCCCGGCAGCACCTGGCGCGCCAGATGCAGCGGCGCCTTGAGGTTGATGTCGAGCATGTTGTCGATCTCGGCCTCGTCGATGTCCTGGAACGCCGCGCGGGTAGACAGGATGCCGGCGTTGTTCACCAGCACATCCACCGCCTGGCCTTCGAGCGCGGCGTTCAGGGCCCGGTAGTCACGCACATCCGCTTCCAGCGTGGTGACGCCAGGTTCGCGGGCAAGCTCGGCCAACGCATCCGGGCTGCGACCCACGGCAATCACCTGCAGGCCGGCATCACGCAGTGCCAGCACGATAGCCTTGCCGATGCCGCTGGTGGCGCCGGTCACCAACGCGCGCTGGTAACCCTCGGGGAATGCAACTTCAGGCATAGATGTAACCTCCGCTGACGATCACGTTCTCGCCGGTGGCGTAGCTGTTGCGGCTGCTACCCATCATTACGATCCATTCGGCGATTTCCGCCGGTTCCGCAGCGCGACCCAGCGGGTTGGCCGCTGCCAGTTCGCCGAGGAAGCCCAGCTGCTTGGCGCGCTCGGTGGCGAAGCCGGCCGGGGCCACCGAGTTGACCAGGATCTGGTCCTTGGCGCAGGCCTGGGCGAAGGACTTGGTCAAGCTGACCACCGCCGCCTTGGTGGCTGCGTAATGGGCGTTCTGCGGGTGAGCCTTGAACGCATCCACCGACGTGACGTTGACGATACGCCCGGTCACCGCAGGCGCGGCGACGTACTGCTGCATGTGGCGCACCGCGGCAACCATCATGTGATAGGTGCCCTTGATGTTGACGGCGTTTTCCAGGTCCCACTCTTCGTCGGTGATTTCGAAGATGTCCTTGCGCGGGTAGATTGCCGCACTGTTGACCAGGCAGTGAACCCGCCCCAGGCTGCCGACGATTTCAGCGAATGCTGCGTGGGCCGTTTCCTGGCGAGCGATGTCACCGACCGCGATCGCCACTTCGGCGCCCTGCCCGCGAAGCGCTTCGGCAGCTTGTACCAGCAATTGCTCGTTGCGGTCGATCAGGCCGATTTTGCGCGCACCCCGCTTGACCATCAACCGGGCAGTCTCCAGGCCCAGACCCGACGCACCACCTACGATCACCACCGTTTGATTTTCCACAAAACACCTCCGCGATTGAGTCTTTACGTAAGATGCCTGTTGTCTTACATTTGGTCAAACATCAAATCGCCGACAGGTCCCAACATGCCCGCCTCCAGCCGCTTGCACATTGCCTCGCCCGATGCCCGCGATCGCTTGCTGGATGCCGCAAGCACGCTGTTCGCCAGCCATGGCTACCAAGCCATCGGTCTGCGTGACCTGGCCAGCCACCTGGGCCTGCGCGCCGGGTCGCTTTACCATCATATCGAGAGTAAACAGGGGCTGTTGTTCGAGCTGATCGAATCGAGCCTGACCGACCTGCTGTATGAAACCCGACAATGCCTCAAAGGTGCCCGCACCACCAGCGAACGCTTGCAGTGCTTCGTCCAGGCCTTCGCCGCATACAGCCAGGCTCACCCGGACAAATTGATTCTGCTCACACGGGAGGCGGTCAACCTGAACGAGGAACAGGCAGAGCATGTGGAGCAACTCAAACGTGCCTACAGCGGACTGCTCAGTGACATCGTCGCCGCCGAATGCGGGTTGAGCACCCCACGGGCACGCTCGATCGCCCACGCGGTGCTGAGCCTGCTGTGCGGACAGGCGCAGTGGGGTTTGGCTGCGCGGGAACAGCTGATGACATTCGTACAAGGGATCGTTTGCACTGGAAAAACCGCTGTGCACCCTTAGAATTCATCAAAAAGAAATAAGAATATAAATTCTTATTCTTTTTTAACCTGAGAAATATCCCCTATAACTCCTCTCACTGTGCAGCCACCAACACTTGGCAGCTGCCCGCAGCGCAACACCTGACCGCCACCCAACAACCACGACACAACACAGGCCGCTGCCCTGCCCGTCGCCTCAATTGCCAAGGGATCTCCCATGCAACTGCTGACCCTCCCGCCGTCACCGACACTGGCCACCTCGATCAGGGCAACCGCACAGGTGTTCGAAGACCCAAAGTCCCAGGCGTTGCTTGCGCACCTGCAACAAGTTGCGCCCAGTGAGGCCAGCGTGCTGGTCATCGGTGAAACCGGCACAGGCAAAGAGCTGGTGGCGCGCCACATTCACAACCTCAGTGGCCGGCGCAACGGCCCCTTCGTTGCGGTCAACTGCGGCGCATTTGCCGAATCACTGGTCGAGGCCGAGCTGTTCGGCCATGAAAAAGGCGCCTTCACCGGTGCGCTGACGGCCAAGGCTGGCTGGTTCGAGGAAGCTGACGGCGGCACGTTGTTCCTCGACGAAATCGGCGACCTGCCCTTGCCGATCCAGGTCAAACTGCTGCGGGTGCTGCAGGAGCGCGAAGTGGTGCGACTGGGCTCGCGCAAAAGCATCCCGATCAACGTACGGGTACTGGCGGCCACCAACGTTCAACTGGAAAAGGCCATCAACGCCGGGCATTTTCGCGAGGACCTCTACTACCGCCTGAACGTGGTAAGCCTGCAACTGCACCCGTTGCGCGAGCGCCCGGGCGACATCCTGCCGCTGGCCCGGCACTTCATCCGCAGCTACAGCCAGCGCCTGGGTTACGGCCCTGTCGAACTCAGCCCGATGGCCCAGGCCAAACTGGTCGAGTACGCCTGGCCGGGCAATATCCGCGAACTGGAGAACGTCATTCACCACAGTTTGCTGACCTGTGATGATGGCCTGATTCAGGCGCAAGACCTGCGCTTGTCAAACCTGCGCCGGGAGCGCCAGGACGAGGCGCCTACGCACAACGCCGGGCAAGACCTGCTGCAGCAGGCATTCAGCCAGCTTTACGAGGAACAGCCCGAAGGGTTGTACGAGCAAGTCGAGAACGCTTTGCTGCGTTCGGCCTACCAGTTCTGCCATTACAACCAGGTGCACACCGCGCAACTGCTGGGGTTGTCACGCAACATCGTGCGCACCCGCTTGATCGCGATGGGTGAACTGGTGGTGAGCAAACGTCGGGCAGCACAACCGCAAGCACTGGACAACCGCATGGTGCGGCTGTCGATCTGAACGCCTGTGCCGCCCCTGGCGCGGGCTGGCACAGGCTAATGGAGCGTCAGGTCCGATCACCTCCATGATCGTCCCCGACATCATGATCTACCCCATCATCCGCGCCATGCCCGACACCGTGGGGCTCACCCACATCGTGGTTGGCTTCGTGATTCGCTTCGTGATTCGCTTCGTGGTTGGCCTCGTGATTCGCTTCGTGGTTGGCCTCATGGTTGGCACCATCGTCTGCCCCATTGCGACCGCTCTCGCCACGCCCGGCACCTGCATTCCCACCACCGTCGCCGCCGTGGCCGCCGCCCCCGTCTTTCGCATACGCACTGGATGCACCACCGAGCGAATCCGGCACCAGCACCGCCGATGCCGACAGCACGCCGCCAATGGCCAACGCCAACAAGCATTTCCTGAGCATTGATGAGCCTCCGCTACGAGTTGCGCCTGGCAACTCACGAGTTGCGTCCCCCCATGGGGCGACTTGCGACCAGCGCGGCCTTCCTGCGCAGCGAGTGAACGAGATCCATCAGGGCCTGCCGGGCAGATGTTGCAGGATGTTACTTATGCCTTGAGCGTAGATACACCGCGACATCTGTCAGCAACCGGCCATCAGATTCCCCTCGCGGCGTCACCCCACCTCACTCACCGCGGAAAAAGCTCAAGCCCTTTTCCCTCAGCAAGTCCACCATGGCCCCTGCCGCAGGCGGCAAATACCCTTGAGCACGAACCGAAACCGCGACGGTTCGCCGCATCGTGGTTTCCTCCAGCGGCACTTCGCGCAACCGCGACCGGCCCAGGCCGTGCTCCAGCGTTTCCCGTGCCACGAAACTCAGCAACCGGGTTCTCGCGATCAAGCCAGGCAAGAGCGAAATCGCATTGGTCTCGATCTGCACCTGCGGGGTGGGCAACTGTTGGGCAATGAACACATTGTCGAGCCAGCGCCGGGCTGTCACCGTCGGCCCGCCCAGCACCCAGCGATAACGGCACAGGTCCTTCAAGGCAATCGAGCCGGCAAATACCGGGTGGTCTTCGCTGGCCACCACCACGGCCTCGTCTTCAAGAATCGGGTACGTGGTGAACTGCGGGTCGTCGGCGATCTGCGGCGAGATGATCACGTCCAGCTGGCCGGACCTGAGCGACTCCTTGAGCACGTCATCCTGGGCGATGGACAGTTTCAACGTCACCTCAGGCGCACGCTCCAGCAACGCCGCCGTCAAGTGCGGCAACAGGTGGTCGGCCATACTCGCGGCGCAGCCCAGGCGAATGTTGCCCACCAGCCCATTGGCGAAATCGCGCACCTCACGCTCGGTTTGCGCGATGTTCAGTTGCAGTTGCTTGCCGCGCGCCAGCAACAGCTTGCCGACTTCCGTGAGCTTGATCCGCCGCCCATCCCGTTGGAATAGCCGCGTCCCCAGCGATTCTTCAAGGCGCTGGATGCTTTTACTGAGCGCAGGCTGGCTGCGATTGAGCTGTTCGGCAGCCCGCCCCAGATGCCCGAGTTCAGCGATGGTTTCAAAATAGGTAAGGTCGCGCAGGTCCATGATTCATGAATTTCAGTTATGGATTCATCAAAAGTAGAAAATAGACTTGATCAATTGCGCCGTCGATAATTTTCCCGCACCCCGCGTTATCGCTGCACAAGGAGTCTCGACGTTGCAGTCCTCTGCCCCCGGCATCAAAAAAACCTTCGCCCAATGGCTCGCACTGCTGGTGTGCGCTGGCGCCTTCGGCCAGCTGCTGCATGCCCTGGCCGTTCCCGCAGGCTTGTTCCTCGGCCCCATGCTGGTGGCCATCGTGTTCGGTGTAAGCGGTGCGCGCCTGTCACTGCATCGCCAGGTGTTTCGCTTTGGCCAAGGTTGCGTCGGGCTGTTGGTGGCGCATGCGGTGACCTGGTCGGTACTGGTTTCAATGGCGCAATCCTGGCACCTGATGCTGGTCGCCACTTTCATCACCGTGGTCTTGAGCGCTCTGGTCGGCCTGGGCACCGTGCGTTTCGGCGGTATTCCCGGCAGCACCGCCGCCTGGGGTACCGCACCAGGCGCTGCGTCGGCGATGGTGTCGATGGCTGAAGAAAACGGCGCGGATGGTCGCGTCGTGGCCACCATGCAATATGTGCGCGTGGTGTGCGTGGTGATGATCGGCTCGCTGGTCAGCCATCTGCTCGGCGCTACGCCGAATACTGGCGCGGCGGCAAACGCCCCATTGATCAGCGAGCCCCCTCACCTGCTCAATAGCGTGCTTAGCCTCGGTGTAGTGTTGATCGGCATAGTCGCCGGCAGCCGCATGCCCGCAGGGGCATTGCTGATGCCACTACTGCTCGGCGGCGCTCTGCAGTTGAGCGGACTGCTGACGATCACCCTGCCCGAGCCGCTGCTGGCCCTGGCCTATGGCGCCATCGGCTGCTACATCGGCCTGCGCTTTGACCGGCCGACCGTGCGTTACGTGTGGACGCGCCTGCCGACCATGGTGGCCGGGGCGGTGGCGCTGATCGTGCTGTGCGCCGCCTGTGCCTGGCTGCTGGCAAAAGCCATGGGCACCGATTTCCTGTCGATGTACCTGGCCACCAGCCCCGGCGGCCTGGATGCCATGGCGATCATCGCGGTCGAAACCCACGCCGATGTCGGGTTGGTGCTGGCGATGCAGACATTGCGCTTGTTCGGGGTGATTCTCACCGGGGCTTACTGTGCACGGCAGATCATACGGCTTACGGATACCTCACGCCCTTGATGCCACTCAGCCCTTCAACGCTGCCTCGATTCCGGCGACATCGATCTTGCCCATGGTCAACATCGCCTCGAACGCGCGCTTGGCCGCCGCAGGGTCGGAGTGACTGAAGGATTCGAGCAACACCCGGGGGGTGATCTGCCACGACAGCCCCCACTTGTCCTTGCACCAGCCACAGACGCTTTCCTCGCCGCCGTTGCCGACGATGGCGTTCCACAACCGGTCGGTCTCGGCCTGGTCTTCGGTACAAACCTGAAACGAAAACGCCTCGGTCTGCTTGAAGGCCGTCCCGCCATTGAGCCCTACGCAGGGTATGCCCATGACGGTGAACTCGACCGTGATCACATCGCCAGCCTTGCCCGAGGGGAAATCAGCCGGCGCCTTGTGCACGGCGACCACATGGCTGTCGGGAAAAACGCTGGCGTAGAAGTTCGCCGCCTCTTGCGCGCCCTTGTCGAACCAGAGGCAAATGGCGTTCTTGGGTATCATGGCAGTGCTCCATGAGCGAAAGGGGAATCTTGAGTCTAGCGCCTCCCTCCCTCTGCATCCTTGCAACATCCTGCAGACATTTCCGACATTAGGCAGTGAACCTGCTTACAAAAAAACGGTCATTCCCTGACGGTCAATCCAGCGACCGGTTCACCGGCCCATTCATCGGGTCATATTCTGTCCAGTTCCAGCGAAGACCCAACATGCCTGATTCCCGCCCCTCTTCCCTCGTCCTCCCTGCCCTGCGCGGCGGCCTGATCGCTGCGCTGGTGGCCCTGGCCGCACCTGCGCACGCCGAAGAACCCACCAATGATGCGCGCTGGGTCAGTGACAGCCTGACCACCTACGTACGCAGTGGTCCCACCGATGGCCACCGCATTGTCGGCAACCTCAAATCAGGGCAAAAGGTGACGTTGATCGGCAGCCAGGGTAGCTACAGCCAGGTGCGTGGGCAGAATGGCGACCTGGTGTGGATTCTCAGCAGCGACCTGCAGGCGGTACCGGGCCAGAACGAACGCCTGCCGCAGCTCGACGCCCAGGTGGCGGAGCTGTCCGGTCAGTTGAAAACCATCGACGACAGCTGGAAAAACCGCGTCCAGGGCATGCAGGAAACCCTCGATTCACGCAAGAAGCTGATCGATGAGCTGGAAGCACGCAACAAGGCCCTCAGCGAACAGCTCGACGAGAGCCAGTCGAACCTGCGCGACACCCAGGCGCGGCTGGGGGACGAGAACAAGCAAGTGATGATGCGCTACATGGTGTACGGCGGCAGCATTGCTGGCGCCGGCTTGCTGGCCGGGTTGATCCTGCCGTCGCTGACCCGCGGCCGCAAGAAGAACGATCGCTGGTTCTAAAGACGCGAAGGCAGCCCTGTTGCCGCGCGGGCCTGCGCGAGGGCTGCCTTTCGTCGCACAGCGTTATTTGTTCCGCGCCTTGTTGTAGATGGTCTTGGCCCGATCAGCCGAGGCCTGGCACTTCTCCATATCGCCCGACGCCTGACCCTCCTTGGCCTGCTTGAGCAACTCATGATAGTCATGGGCCATGCCACCATGCAGCGCCTGGCCATCGGTCCTACTGATGTCTTCAAGTTCCTTGATCTTGGCTTCACAGTTGCTCGCCGGGTCGGCGTGGGCGGCAAAACTCAGCACAGAGGCAATCACCAGCAGTGTCATGGATTTCATGGAGCATTCTCCTGGGAAATCGAAATGATCATCGAGAGTAATTTGGCTCGACGCAGCGAAAAGCATAGTTGGCCATGCCATCTGCTGTAAGGCTTCAGCCCAGCGGTCGTGCAGCCTCGCTGAACAGGAAGTCGATCAGCACCCGTACCCGCAACGGCATGTGCCGCGCCTGAGGGTAGATCAGCATGAACGGGCGTGAGGTGCCGCCGAACGCACTCAACACCTCCACCAGCTCGCCACGCGCCAGGGCATCCTGCACCGTGAAGCGGTAGGCCTGCATCAATCCTCCGCCATGGCGCACCAGCGTGGCGGTGGCCAGGAAGTCACCCAGACAGGTCAACGACCCCTGAGTCTCGAGCTCCAGCTGGCGACCGTCGCGGCGAAAGCTCCAGGGTGGGCGGCGCCCGCTGCTGGGCAACTCGAATTGAATGCACTCGTGGTGTTGCAGGTCTTCCGGTGCCTGCGGCACACCGGCCCGGGCCAGGTAACCCGGCGTCGCCACCACCACCAACTCGGCATCTTCCAGACGCCGCGCCACCAGCCGCGAGTCGGCGGGTTCCCGGCCGCGGATGGCCAGGTCGAACGGCTCTTCGGCGAAATCGACGTTGCGATTGCTGACGTGCACATCCACCTGCACCCGCGGGTAGCGCTCGCGAAAGCGTGGCAGCAACGGCAGCAGGCGGTAATGGGCATAGGGTGTCGGCGCACTGATGCGCAGGCGACCACTGGGCTCGAGCTGCCCACCGGCGACCTGGCGCTCGGCCTCGACCAGTTGCCCCAGGGCCTGACGGCATTGCTGGTAATACGCCTGCCCCGCCTCGGACAGGCGCATCTGCCGCGTGGTGCGCACGAACAAGCGCACCCCCAGTCGTTCTTCCAGGCGCGCCACGCTGCGGCTCACTGCTGCCGGAGTAACGCCGGCCTCGTTGGCGGCAGCGGTGAAGCTGCCGGTGTCGGCGGCCAGGCAGAACAACTCCAGGCTTCCCAGTTGCAGGTCATCGAAATGGCGGGTCATGGCGGCTCGATTGATTACATGGCGTATCAATTGAAATGCCCTGCGCCTCATTTTTCAAGCAGGGGTTGACGCCTAAAGTGGCTCCACACCGAGCCACCAGGCTCACTCACCGGAGATCGCAAGCATGAGCAAGCCAAGAACCGTCATCATCACCGGGGCCTCCAGCGGCCTGGGCTTCGCCCTCGCCCAGGCCTACCTCGAACGCGGCGACAACGTGGTGGGCAACGCCCGCAGCCAGGCGCGTCTGGACCAGGCCGCCGAGCGCCTGGGCAACCCCGAACGTTTCATCGGCGTGGCGGGCGACATCGCCGAAGCCAGCACGGCACAGCGGCTGTTCAGCGCAGCACTGGAAACTTTCGGCGGCGTCGACATCCTGATCAACAACGCCGGGATCTTCATTCCTAAACCCATCACCGACTACACCGAAGCAGACGTCGACGCCCTGGTCGGCACCAACCTCAAAGGCTTCTTCTACCCGGCCCAGGCAGCAGCACGCCTGATGACCGAGCAAGGGCACGGGCACATCATCGCGATCACCGCCTCGGTTGCCCTGCAGCCGGACACCCGCGTACCGGCGCTATTGCCCGTGCTGGTGAAAGGCGGCTTGAACCAGGCCGTGAAGGGCCTGGCCCTTGAGTTGGCCGCCAGCGGCGTGCAGGTCAATGCGGTGGCCCCGGGGATCATCGACACCCCGCTGCACAGCGGCAATGTCGAAGGCCTTGGCGCCCTGTCGCCAAGCGGCCGCACCGGCTCGCCGCAGGATGTGGTGGATGCGGTGCTGTACCTGACCGACGCGCGCTTCGTCAGCGGCGTCATTTTACCGGTGGATGGCGGCAGCACCGCCGGCACCTGGCACTGAAACAGAGGAGCGAACAGCCATGCCTTACGTCCATATTCGCGTGACCGATGAAGGGGTGACGGCCGAACACAAGCGGCAGTTGATCGAGGGCACCACGCAGATGCTGCAGCAAGTGCTGGGCAAACCACCGGCCAGCACCTTCGTGGTGATCGAGGAAGTACCCACCGACAACTGGGGAGTTGGTGGAGAAACGGTCACAGCGGTGCGCCAACGCGAGCGGGGTTGAATACAAAACCGCATCGCCGGCAAGCCGGCTCCTACAGGTACAGCGGTGATCTCAAGGTTGGCTCGGTCCATGTGGGAGCCGGCTTGCCGGCGATGAGACCACCGCTATCTCTGTGGTTATTGCCTCAGCCGCTCCAACGCGTCCAGCACATACCCCGTGGCCCGCTCCAGCTCCCCTTCCCGGCAGGCAATACCCAACTGCCGCCACAACCCCGGCCGCAAAGGGCGCCGGGCAATTCGCGGGTCAAGCTCCGCGGCCTCGCCCTCCTGGGGCAGCAGGGTCGCGCCATACCCCGCCCCCACCAGGCTCTTGATCGCATCGTTGTAGTTCAGCTCGATGCGTGGCACCGGGTACAACCCCGCCGCTGCGAACCACTCGGAAGTCACCCGCGACAGCTGGGTGCTGCTGTCATTGAGGATCAAGGCGCGCTGCCCAAGCCATGCCGGCGTGACCTTGGTCGGTGGCTGCCAGTCGGCCGGTATGTAAGCCATGATCGGGTCGCGCCGCCAAGGTGTCACTTTGAGCCCCTTGCCCGCCACTTGCGGCAATGCCACCAGGCCTATCTCCAGTGTGCCGTCACGCAACCGCGCCAGTGACGCCTGGGAAGTCAGCACCTGAACCTGCACATCGACTCCCGGATGCACCTGGCGCAGGTGTTCCAGCGCCCGGGGCAGCAGGTGGGCGATGGCACCGGTCGAAGCCCCCAAGCGTACGCGCCCCGTCAGGCCTTCGACCTGCCGCTGCACCTCGTCCAGAGCCAGGTCCGCGTCGGCCAGCAGACGGCGGGCACGGGCCAGCAGCGTTTCACCGATGGCGGTGGGCCGAACCTGATTGCGATTGCGGGTCAGCAACGGGGCACCGACCCGCGCCTCCAGCTCGGCCACGTGCAGGCTGATGGTCGGGGGTGCCAGGTTGAGCTGCCGAGCCGCCTCGGCGAACGACCCCAAGTCGGATATCACCACCAGGGTGCGCAGGCGATCCAGGCTGATTTCGCGCATGGTCCAACTTCAGAATTAATGAACATGATCATCATGATATTCAAATTTTCTTTCATTGGGCCACAAGCGAGCATAAGCCATCTCACTTCCAACGGACCCCGACCATGCACACGCCTCTTGTTTTCATCGACGGCGACCAAGGCACCACCGGCCTGCAAATCCACGCCCGCCTGCAAGGCCGCAATGACCTGCGCCTGCTCACCCTCGCCGACGCCGACCGCAAGCACCCGCAACGCCGCGCCGAGGCCATCAACAGCGCCGACATTGCCCTGCTCTGCCTGCCCGACGACGCCGCCCGCGAAGCAGTAGCGGCCTTGCACAACCCGGCCGTGCGGGTGATCGACGCAAGTTCCGCTCACCGCACCACACCGGGCTGGGTCTATGGTTTGCCAGAGCTGGACGAACAGCAGGCCGAGCGCATTGCCCATGCCAAGCGGGTCAGCAACCCGGGTTGCTACCCGACAGGCGCCATTGCCCTGCTGCATCCACTGATCAAGGCCGGGCTGCTGCCAGCCGATTACCCACTGAGCATTCATGCCATTTCCGGGTATTCCGGTGGTGGCCGAGCGGCGGTCGAACGGCATGAGCAGCCGTCGACAGAAACCACCCCAACCCTGCAACTCTATGGACTGGAGCTGGCGCACAAGCACGTACCGGAAATCCAGCAACATGCCGGACTGTCGCAACGGCCGATGTTCCTGCCGGGTTACGGTGCCTACCGCCAGGGCATTGTGCTGAGCATTCCGCTGCAACTGCGCCTGCTGCCGGGCCAAGTCTGTGCCCAACAGCTGCAAGCATGCCTGGAGCAGCACTACCAGGGCGCGCGACATGTGCAGGTGATGCCACTGCACCAGCAAGGCCCGGCCAGCCCGCTCGACCCTGAAGCCCTGAACGACAGCAACGACCTGCGCCTGGCGCTCTATGCCAACCCCGAGCACGGCCAGGTGCTGCTGACGGCAGTGTTCGACAACCTGGGCAAAGGCGCATCGGGAGCGGCCGTACAGAACCTCGACCTGATGCTGGCGGCACTGCAGGCCTGAGCGTGCTCGGCAAAACCGGGTAGACTGTGCATCCCGCGCCAGTGTGGCGCGGGTTGTACCCCTGCCAGCCGGAGCCCGTCCCCCGATGTTCATCCTGAGCCGCCTCGACAGCGTGCCGCCCGAGTCCTTCCAGAACCAGATCCGCCAACTGGTGATCGACAACGTCGGCGACTTGAGCAGTGTCGCCATCCGCGTCGAGAACCCGTTGTACCCGCTGTACCAGTACGGCGTTGGCATGGAGGTGCACCAATACCTGCAAGCCCTGGACGGCACCCGCGGTCTGCGGGTGACGCTGACCCTGGCACTGGACGCCGACGCACCGGACCAACTGCTCGGATTCGCCCTGTCATTACCGGCCCAGGACAACGACCAGGCCTGCGCCCTGGCATTTCTCGCCATACTGCCCAGCCACCGCCGCCAGGGCATCGCCCGCGCCCTGCTGACGGACTTGCAGTCGCGCTATGCCTGCGTCGAACTGAATGCGTTTGCCGCCCAGGTACCCTGGTTCGAAAACATGGGGATGCAGGTGGTGGCCGCCAGCGGACCGCAGGTACTGATGAGCAGCACCGGCCACGCCAGCCAAGCGCTGATCGGCCGGCTGGATATCGCACCGATCTACCAGACTGCAGAAGTGCACCAGATTCATACCTACCTGCTCAACCAGCAAGGCGAAGACGCCATGATCGAGGCTGAGCAGCAGCGCGATGAATGGCTGGATGAGCTGACGGTGCAGGCCGAAGGGTGCGTAAAACAGCGCAAGAACGTGCATTGACCGCGGCCTGAGGCCTTCGCCACCTCACAACCCGGTCAAGGCGCTTACCGCACCACTCCACACGCAACGCGCGCACCACCGCCGCCGAGCATCGCTGGATGATCGCGATGGTTGTCGCCACCGGCATGCACCATCAGCGCATGCCCTGTGAAGTCTTCTGCCCTCAGGCGTGGTGCCAATACCGGATAAGTGGCGGTGCCGTCTGCAGCGACATACAGGGCCGGCAAATCACCCCGATGCCCACTGTCAGCGTAGGGCCCGCGGTGGGCGCCGGTCGAATCTGGGTCCCAATGCCCGCCCGCCCCACCGGCTGGCACCTGTTTACCGTTTTCTGCAACCGACTCGCACGATGGCCGTTGATGCAGGTGGAAACCGTGGATGCCCGGTGCAAGCCCCCGCAGATTTGGGGTCAGCAGCGTACCGTATTGGTTCTGTTGAATATCGACGGTGCCGATCGACTCGCCTGGGCCGTTTGGCCCCGCCTGCTTGAGTTCCACAGTCTGTGCAGCCTTGACGAGGCCAGTGCTGGCCAACAACAAAATGAATACCACTGCCTTCATGAGCGCATCTCCAGGAAATCAAAGAAGGTAGGTGGCATACCCGCCATCCAACCGAGGCGGGACAGCATGCCAGCTACTTCATCGAACCCCAGCCTGAACCGTTTCCCATGCAAAGCACTCAAGTCCGAAGCCATGCATTTCACGTCAAAAACCGCAGTGCGCAGCAAACCCAATCTGGTTAAATCCCGTCTCCAGCCAGCAACTGCTTCAACACATCGGCCAGCGCCTTGACCATCACATCCGCCGTAGGGCGATGCAGGATGACGATTTCGTAGCTGTCCACCTCCGGCAACCCCTGCGCTACCCCGAGGGCGCGATGCTCACCGGTCGACGCCCGTGGCGGCAGCAGGCTGATGCCCATGCCATCGGCCACCGCGGCCTGGATACCGCTCAGGCTCGAACTGGTGAAACTGATGCGCCAACGCCGCCCCATGCCCTCGATGGCGGTGATCATGTCGTCGCGGTACAAGCCCCGTGGCGGGAACGTGACCAGCGGCACCGGGTCGAGCTCGAACGCTGGCAGGCGCGCGCTGTCGATCCATTGCAGCCGCTCGGGCCAACACGCCACGCCCTCGCGACTGTTGCGTCGCTGCTTGAGCAACACCAGGTCCAGTTCGCCATTGTCATAGGCCTGGCTGAGGTCGCGGCACAGCCCACTGGTGACCTCCAGTTTGACCTGCGGGTGCAGGCGGCTGAACGCCGACAGTGCGTTGGTGGTGCGCCCGCCGACGAAGTCTTCGGGCACGCCCAGGCGCACGGTCACGCCCACCATGGCGCCGGCCAGGGCTTCGAGCATCTGGTCGTTCAGCGCCAGCATATGGCGGGCGTACCCCAGCAGGGTCTGGCCGGCGTCAGTGGGTAGCACGTCACGGTTACCACGCACCAGCAGGCGGTGGCCGACCATTTCTTCAAGGCGGCGGACCTTCTGGCTGATGGTCGATTGTGTCGAGTGCAGCCGTGCTGCAGCCGTGGTGAAACTGCCGCAGTCTGCGACCACGACAATAGCGCGGAGCAGGTCGAGGTCGAACAAGGCTCTATTCGATTTAACGCTGATGGACATCTTGGTATTCAACTTCTGAATGGTACTCCAGCGTTCTACCACGCCCGCCCCGGTCACGCAAAAGCCAACCTCGACACGAACTGCGCTAAAGTTGCACTTTTTCCGCAACCTGCCGCCAGGAGACCCGGTGAAAGCCCTGAACAAACGTGAATTGGCGCGCATGGAGCGCGAGCTGATCGCCTGCCTGACCGAAGCCTGCGAAACCGCCAAGGCCGAGATCGTCGGTTTTTCCTGGCTGACCCATCGCCTGGAACCCGATGCCTTCCCCGGCAGCCTGCGCATTACCTGGGTCTTCGACCGCGAATCCGACAAGGCCGCTGCCTTGGCCGGCGCCCACAAGGCTCGCATGCTGGCACTCACTGCCCAGGCGCTAGAGGAAGCCGGCATTCGCCTCGATCACGCGGCCTGGCACGTCCGTTTCGACAGCGAAGAGGCCTGTACGCACAGCCATGGCGGCGACTGGAACCGACGCCTGCATGGGCGCTGATTGACGCAAGCGGCAGCCAATTCGTGACTGGCCGTTCCCGATCCGCGACGGATGTATTATCGTGGCGTGGTGCGCATATCACAGCAGCCCGAGCAGATCGGGCATCTGCAAGACAATCGAGGGTGTCATGAGTAACGAGAGCATTAACTGGGACAAGCTGGGTTTCGACTACATCAAGACCGACAAGCGCTACCTGTCCGTATGGCGCAACGGCGAGTGGGACAAAGGCACCCTGACCGAAGACAATGTGCTGCACATCAGTGAAGGCTCCACTGCCCTGCACTATGGCCAGCAGTGCTTCGAAGGCCTGAAGGCCTACCGTTGCAAGGACGGCTCGATCAACCTGTTCCGCCCAGACCAGAACGCCGCCCGCATGCAGCGCAGCTGCGCGCGCCTGCTGATGCCGCAAGTGCCGACCGATGTGTTCATCGAGGCCTGCAAGCAAGTGGTCAAGGCCAACGAACACTTCGTACCGCCGCACGGCAAGGGTGCCCTGTACCTGCGTCCGTTCGTCATCGGTACCGGTGACAACATCGGCGTGCGCACCGCCCCCGAGTTCATCTTCTCGATCTTCGCCATCCCGGTTGGCTCGTACTTCAAGGGCGGCATGAAGCCGCACAACTTCCAGATTTCCACCTTCGACCGTGCCGCCCCGCAAGGCACTGGCGCGGCCAAGGTCGGCGGCAACTACGCGGCCAGCCTGCTGCCGGGCGCCGAAGCCAAGAAGGCGCACTTTGCCGACGCCATCTACCTGGACCCGCTGACCCACAGCAAGATCGAGGAAGTCGGTTCGGCCAACTTCTTCGGCATCACCGCCAACAACGAGTTCGTCACCCCGAAATCGGCTTCGGTACTGCCGGGCATCACCCGCCTGTCGCTGATGGAACTGGCACAATCGCGCCTGGGCCTGACCGTGATCGAAGGCGATGTCGAGATCAGCAAGCTCGACCGTTTCGTTGAAGCCGGCGCCTGCGGCACCGCTGCGGTGATCACCCCGATCGGTGGCATCGAGTACAACGGCAAGCTGCACGTGTTCCATGACCTGGAAAACGTCGGCCCGGTTACCCAGAAGCTCTACAACGAGCTGACCGGCATCCAGAGCGGTGACGTCGAAGCGCCAGCAGGCTGGATCGTCAAGGTCGCCTGAGGCCTCCAGCTGCATTGAAAACGGGGCATGCCAATATGTGGCATGCCCCGTTTTTTATTGGATTTACCGGCCCTTGTGGGAGCAACTGTCTTGTGTTGCCTGTACCGTCCTCATCGCCGGCAAGCCGGCTCCTACAGGTACAGCGGTGATTTCAAGGTTGGTGCAGCCCCTGTGGGAGCCGGCTTGCCGGCGATGAGGTCGGAACAGACAGCGCAGATGAATTTTTCTTAAATCGCCGTTTGTCTATTCTTTGGCACAATCAAGTCTCCATTCGCCGCCCAGGAACCAGCATGCCACGCGTACTGACCATCGAAGACGACGCCGTCACCGGCCAGGAAATCGTCGCCGAACTTACCAGCCACGGCCTGGATGTGGATTGGGCCGACAATGGTCGCGAAGGCCTGGCCAAGGCCATCGCCGGGGGCTATGACCTGATCACCCTGGACCGCATGCTGCCCGAAGTCGATGGCCTGACCATCGTCACCACCCTGCGCAACCTGAAAATCGCCACACCGATCCTGATGATCAGCGCCCTGTCCGACGTCGATGAGCGAGTGCGCGGTTTGCGCGCCGGCGGTGACGACTACCTGACCAAGCCGTTCGCCTCGGATGAAATGGCCGCCCGGGTCGAAGTGCTGCTGCGCCGCAACAGCGTGCCCATGACCCAGACCCGCCTGCAGGTCGCCGACCTGGAGCTGGACCTGATCAGCCATGAAGCGCGTCGCGGCGAGCAAACCCTCAACCTGCTGCCCACCGAGTACAAGCTGCTGGAATACCTGATGCGCCACTCCGGCCAGGTAATCACGCGGATGATGATTTTCGAGGAAGTCTGGGGCTATCACTTCGACCCCGGCACCAACCTGATCGACGTTCACATCGGCCGCTTGCGCAAGAAGATCGACTCACCCGGCCAGTCGCCGCTGATCCGTACCGTACGGGGCTCCGGCTATGCCATTGCTGAACCCGTCTAAAGGCTGGAGTTCATCGACCAGCCGCCTGCTGGCGCTGTACAGTTTTCTGTTCGTGGCCTGGAGCAGCATCCTCATGGGGGTGCTGTACTTCGAGGTTTCCAGCTACCTGAACAAACTCACCCGCCACTCCATGCTGCAGCGCCAGCACCTGTTCGCACACATGAGCGGCAAGCAGCTGGACGATGCACTGATCGCGAGCCAGGCGTTCGAGGAGCGCGCCTTCGATGCCTACGGCCTGTTCGACGCCCAGCTCAACCCCATCGGCGGGCGTATTCGCGCCATTCCTCAGGAGCTTGGGCTCGATGGCCAGGTGCATGAGCTAAAGCGCTGCCTGGACGCCGACGACCCGCATTTGCCACGCGACAGCTGCGACGCGGTGGCCATCAAGGTGCAGGATGGCCGCTGGCTGGTACTGGTGCGCGACAACGGCTCGCTGTTCGTGGTCACCCGGATCATCCTCGATGCCTTGCTGTGGGGCATCTCGCTAACCTTGATCCCCGGCTTTGCCGGCTGGTATCTGCTGCGCCGCCGCCCGCTCAAGCGCATCCGCGCCATCCAGGCCCAGGCCGAACTGATCGTTGCTGGCGACCTCACCCACCGCTTGCCGCTTTCGGCACGCCGTGACGAGCTGGACATGCTGGCCGCCATCGTCAATGCCATGCTCGACCGCATCGAACGGCTGATGCACGAGGTCAAGGGTGTGTGCGACAACATCGCCCACGACCTGCGTACGCCGCTGACCCGTCTGCGGGCGCAGTTGTACCGGATTCGCCAGCAAAGCGCCGTCGACTCCGCTGAAGCCGAAGCGCTCGACCAGGCCATCGGCGAAACCGACACGCTGATGGCGCGCTTTCGCGGCCTGCTGCGCATCAGTGAACTGGAAGATCGCCAGCGCCGAGCCGGTTTCGTGCAGCTCGACCCGCACGGGCTACTAGTGGAACTGCATGACTTCTACCTGCCGTTGGCAGAGGACGTCGGCATTCGCCTGCACCTTGAACAACCTGCACAACTGCCTGCACTGCACGGCGACCGGGAGCTGCTGTTCGAGGCACTGGCGAACCTGGTGGGCAACGGCATCAAGTTCACCCCTGAAGGCGGGCGTGTGGCCATAACCGCGACGCAGGACGAAGCCGGCGTGCATATCGCCATTGAAGACAGCGGGCCGGGGATTCCCGAAGAAGAGCGCGCAGCAGTGTTGAAACGCTTCTATCGCAGCGAGGAAGGCCACCGCCATGCGGGGTTCGGGCTGGGGCTGTCGATCGTTGCGGCGATCGTCGACCTGCATGGGTTCGGGCTGGAGATCGGGGCAAGCGAGCTGGGTGGGGCGAAGCTGGTGTTGCATTGTCCGTTGGCGGGGTTGGCCAAGTAAGGCCAGGGGCTGCGTTGCAGCCCAATCGCCGGCAAGCCGGCTCCCACAGATATCACCGCATTACCTGTAGGAGCTGGCTTGCCGGCGATTGGGCCGCAAAGCGGCCCCAGTTACTCAGTCGGCCAGACGCCAGGTGGTCCCGCCCTTGCCGTCTTCCAGCACCACGCCCATGGCGGTCAGCTGGTCGCGGATGCGGTCGGATTCCGCCCAGTTCTTGTCGGTACGCGCCTGCAGACGCGCCTGGATCAGCGCCTCCACCTCGGCCGCATCGACCTTGCCCTCGGCACCGGCACGCAGGAAGTCATCGGCTTCCAGCTGCAGCACACCCAGCACATCGCCCAACTCGCGCAGACGTCCGGCCAGGCCGGCAGCGGCCTCAGCGTCAGTCTCGCGCAGGCGGTTGATTTCGCGCACCAGGTCGAACAGCACCGCGCAGGCTTCCGGAGTGCCGAAGTCGTCGTTCATCGCCACGCTGAAGCGCTCGACGAACTCTTCGCCACCCTTGGCCGCCACCCGTGGCAGGCCGCGCAAGGCGTGGTAGAACCGCTCCAGGGCACCCTTGGCATCGCGCAGGCTGTCCTCGGAGTAGTTGATCGCGCTGCGGTAGTGGCTGGCCACCAGCAGGTAGCGCACCACTTCAGGGTGATACTTGTCGAGCACGTCGCGGATGGTGAAGAAGTTGTTCAACGACTTGGACATCTTCTCGCCATTGATGCGGATCATGCCGCAGTGCATCCAGGCGTTGGCGTACTGCTTGCCGGTGGCGGCCTCGCTCTGGGCGATTTCGTTCTCGTGGTGCGGGAACTCCAGGTCACTGCCACCACCGTGGATGTCGAAGCTCTCGCCCAGGCAGCAGGTGGACATCACCGAGCACTCGATGTGCCAGCCCGGTCGGCCCTGGCCCCATGGCGAATCCCAGTACGGCTCGCCCGGCTTGACGCCCTTCCACAACACGAAGTCCAGCGGGTCCTGCTTGGCCTCGTCGACCTCGATCCGCGCACCGATGCGCAGGTCTTCGATCTTCTTGCGCGACAGCTTGCCGTAACCGACGAACTTGCCGACGCGGTAGTACACGTCGCCATTGCCCGGGGCGTAGGCATAGCCTTTGTCGATCAGGGTCTGGATCATCGCGTGCATGCCGGCGATATGGTCGGTGGCACGCGGCTCCAGGTCCGGCTTGAGGATGTTCAGGCGGCGCTCGTCTTCGTGCATCGCGTCGATCATGCGGGCGGTCAGCGCGTCGAACGACTCACCGTTCTCGTTGGCCCGGTTGATGATCTTGTCGTCGATGTCGGTGATGTTGCGCACATAGGTCAGCTCGTAGCCGCTCTTGCGCAGCCAGCGGGTAACCAGGTCGAAGGCCACCATGCTGCGACCGTGGCCCAGGTGGCAGTAGTCGTACACGGTCATGCCGCAGACATACATGCGCACCTTGTTGCCATCGAGCGGCTTGAAGACTTCCTTGGTTTTGCTCAGCGTGTTGTAGATGGTAAGCACGGCGATTCCTTAGCTGCCCCAGGAGTCACGCAGGGTGACGGTGCGGTTGAACACCGGACGGCCTGGTTGGCTGTCCTTCAGGTCGGCGCAGAAGTAGCCTTCGCGCTCGAACTGGAAGCGGTCTTCAGGCTGCGCCTGGGCCAGCGACGGTTCGGCACGGCAACCGCTGAGCACTTGCAGCGACTCGGGGTTGATGTTGTCCAGGAAGCTGCCGCCCTCTTCGGTCTTTTCCGGGTTCGCCGAGCGGAACAGGCGGTCGTACAGGCGCACTTCGCACTCGACGCTGCCTTCGGCCGGCACCCAGTGGATCACGCCCTTGACCTTGCGACCTTCGGGGTTCTTGCCCAGAGTGTCCGGGTCGTACGAGCAACGCAGTTCGACGATGTTGCCTTCGGCGTCCTTGATGGCCTCGTCGGCACGGATCACGTAGCTGCCGCGCAGGCGCACTTCACCGGCCGGTTCCAGGCGCTTGTAGCCCTTCGGCGGCTCTTCCATGAAGTCGTCACGGTCGATGTACAGCTCACGGGCGAAGGGCAGTACGCGCACGCCCATGTCTTCCTTCGGGTGACGCGGCAGTTCGAGCTGCTCGACCTTGCCTTCCGGATAATTGGTGATGACCACCTTCAGCGGACGCAGCACGCACATGGCGCGAGGCGCGGTGCGGTCCAGGTCGTCACGGATGCTGAACTCGAGCATCGACATGTCGACCACGCCGTCGGAACGGTTGGTGCCGATCATCTCGCAGAAATTGCGGATCGAAGCCGGGGTGTAGCCGCGGCGGCGGTAGCCCGACAGGGTCGACATGCGCGGGTCGTCCCAGGACTCGACATGACCCTCGTCGACCAGTTGCTTGAGCTTGCGCTTGGAGGTGATGGTGTAGTTCAGGTTCAGGCGGCTGAACTCGTACTGACGCGGGTGCGCCGGCACCGGCAGTTTATCCAGGAACCAGTCGTACAGCGGGCGGTGGCTTTCGAACTCCAGGGTGCAGATCGAGTGGGTGATGCCTTCGATGGCGTCCGACTGACCGTGGGTGAAGTCGTAGTTGGGGTAGATGCACCACTTGTCACCGGTCTGGTGGTGGTGGGCATGGCGGATGCGATACAGGATCGGGTCGCGCAGGTTCATGTTCGGCGAGGCCATGTCGATCTTGGCGCGCAGCACGCGGTCGCCATCCTTGAACTCACCGGCGCGCATGCGGGCGAACAGGTCGAGGTTCTCTTCGACGCTGCGCTCGCGGAACGGGCTGTTCTTGCCCGCTTCGGTCAGGCTGCCACGGTATTCCTTGGCCTGTTCCGGGGTGAGGTCGCAAACATAGGCGTTACCCGACTTGATCAGGTCCACGGCCCAGTCATGCAACTGCTCGAAGTAATCCGAGGCATAGCGCACCGGGCCTGCCCACTCGAAGCCCAGCCACTTGACGTCACGCTGGATGGAGTCGATGTACTCCTGGTCTTCCTTGGCCGGGTTGGTGTCGTCGAAACGCAGGTGGCAGGCGCCGCCGAACTCCTTGGCCAGGCCGAAGTTCACACAGATCGACTTGGCGTGGCCGATGTGCAGGTAGCCATTGGGCTCCGGCGGGAAACGGGTGACGATGCTGCTGTGCTTGCCCGAGTCCAGGTCGGCCTGGACGATCGGCCGCAGGAAGTTCGCAGGGACGGCGGGAGCGCCTTTGGCAGCGGCGTTGGGCGCGTTGTCGGCAGTGGGCTTGCTCATAGGATCCTTGAATGCACGTGTCCGGCCTGGGTAGGCCGATTGAATCAAAGGGCCTATCATAGCCGAAGCAGTCAAGCTGCTGACAGCCGGGCGCCGACAAACTGGCACGTTTTATCGCCAGGCGTGCAAAAATGCCCGCCGCGCGTCATGTGTCGCGGTCGCCCAATCCTGCGTCAGGTAAGTGCCCGCGCCCTGCGCACCCTATTTCCGAATGCCTTGAAAGAGCGAATTTCAGCATGTCCAAAGTCAAACTGAGCACCAACCACGGCGAAATCGTCCTGCAACTCGACGCCGAGAAAGCGCCGCTGACCACCGAAAACTTCGTTCAGTACGTCAAGGACGGCCACTACAACGGCACCGTGTTCCACCGCGTGATCAAAGGCTTCATGATCCAGGGCGGCGGCTTCGAGGCTGGCATGAGCCAGAAGAAAACCCGCGCCAGCATCCAGAACGAAGCCGACAACGGCCTGAAGAACAAGAAGTACAGCATCGCCATGGCCCGCACCATGGAGCCGCACTCCGCCTCGGCGCAGTTCTTCATCAACGCCAGCGACAACGACTTCCTCAACCACAGCGGCAAGAACGTGCAGGGCTGGGGCTACGCCGTGTTCGGCGAAGTGATCGAAGGCCGTGAAGTCGTCGATGCCATCGAAAAGGTCGCCACCGGTTCCAAGGCTGGCCACCAGGACGTACCGAAGGACGACGTGGTCATCGAGAAAGCCGAGATCATTGAGTGATCCTGCTGATCTCCGATCTGCACCTGCAAGAAGAGCGCCCGGACATTACCCGGGCGTTTCTTGATCTGCTCGATGGTCGTGCCCGCCATGCCAAGGCGTTGTACATCCTTGGCGACTTTTTCGAAGCGTGGATCGGCGACGATGCGATGTCGCCCTTCCAGCAGTCGATCTGCCAGGCCCTGCGCCAGCTGAGCGACAGCGGCACGGCAATCTACCTGATGCACGGCAATCGCGACTTTCTGATTGGCCAGCAATTCTGCAAGGCCGCTGGCTGCACGCTGCTGGCCGATCCGAGCGTGATCGAGCTGGGTGGCGAACCGGTGCTGCTGATGCACGGCGACACCCTGTGCACCCGGGACCTGGCCTACATGAAACTGCGTCGTTACCTGCGCAACCCGGTGAGCCTGTGGATCCTGCGGAACCTGCCGCTTTCCACGCGGCAGAAACTGGCGCGCAAGCTGCGTAGCGAAAGCCGTGCGCAGACCCGCATGAAAGCCACCGAGATCGTCGACGTCACGCCCGATGAAGTGCCGAAGGTGATGGCGGCTCACGGTGTGCGCACCTTGGTGCATGGCCATACCCACCGTCCGGCGATTCACAAGTTGATGGTGGACGGTGAGCCCGCGCGGCGCATCGTACTGGGCGACTGGGACCGTCGGGGCTGGACCTTGCAGGTCGATGCCCAAGGGTTTGCCCTGGAGCCGTTCGAGTTTTCCTGAGGTGGCCTTCATGCCTGCTCCGACCTCATCGCCGGCAAGCCGGCTCCCACAAGCAACTGCATTCCCTGTAGGAGCCGGCTTGCCGGCGATGGGGCCGGCGCAGGCCAAACCTCAAGGCTGGCCGGCCACCACTCCCTTGTCCCGCTCGCTGATCACAGACTCCCGGTACTCCGGGTCTGCCTTGATCTGCGCCTCGGTGAATGGAATCGGCGCCAGCTGCTTGGCCGAGAATGCCTTGGTCTGGTCGCTTGAATGCGCCGAACCCGCTTCACTGGACTGCGAAAACGCCAGCAACCCACGGGCCTGCGGCCCCTGCTCAGTGAAACTGACCAGTTGCAGGTAGCTGGTGCCGCTGACCACCAGGCGCTTGCCCGGCCCATGGGGCACGCTGTAGATCGCGTTATACACACCCAGGCCCTGCGGCCCACCGGGCACCGACGTGCCATCGGCCGCCTGCTGGATCTGCCCCCAGCGGCTGTCCTCCCCTACCCCGGCTTGCGCAACAGCCTGCAACGAGGCCAGCGCTGCGTCGTGCACCAGCTTGCGCACCGCTGCCTGCTCGACGGCCAGCCCGCGCGGCGTGTGCTGCGGGTCTGCCGGGTTGAAAGCAACCCGCCAGCTTTGCGGGTGCTCGGCCAACGTCTCGATGATGTTTTCGAAATGCACCAGGCCCATGCCACTGTTCACATCGGCCTTGCCATTCCAGGCTGCCAGGCTTGCGCACACCGCCTGCACGTCGGCTTGCGCATCCTTGCACCAGTGCAAAAGGTCAGGCAGCACCAGGCTGGCAAGATAGACCTCGTCATCGGTCACCATCCGCTGCAGGTCGTCGACACCAACCTTCGCCGTACCTTGCAGACGCGCCAGGGCAAAACGCCCGCGCATGCCCAGCGGCTGGTCGCTGCGGCTGACCAAAGGCGAGAAACCGGTCAACGGTTGGCCGGGGTTGGCCATCCAGGCGGGGTCATTGGAGTTCTGCACGAAGTCGGTGCGCTCAAGGCTCGGCAGCAGGCGTGCCGGGAAAATGCCTGGCTGGGCCGCCTGGGCATCGACTTTCCACTGGCATGCACTGCGTGAACCGTCCAGCACCACCAACGGCCCTTGGGCTGCCGGGTTGCTGCACTGGCTCAGCAGCTCCTGATCGACGTAGGGCACAACCGACTGGTTGAGGTACAGCGTCCGCCCTGCGGCATCCACTGCCACTGTATTGACCCAAGGAATGCCCTGCAGGCTGGCGACCGAACCCTTGAGTTCATCCAGGCTCCCTGTGCGGTTGATCTGGTACCACTGCTGTAGCACGCGGGTGTTGTCCTGGTTGGCATCGCGCAGGCTGTAGGCCGCCTGGCTGTCCCAGTCGAGCCGGCCCGGCCACTGCACCACCGGCCCGAACTTCGAGGCGTAGACCTGACGTTCCACCTGGCTCAGGGTGCCGTCTTCGGACTTGACGGTGATACTCACGGCTTGCCGTGCCAGTGGCAGTGACTGGCCATCGAGCAGGTAGCGAGTCGGGTCCTTGGGGTCCAGCTGCAACCGGTAAAGCGTGAAATGCTTGGAGGTATCGACGGTGTGAGTCCAGGCCAGGTGTCGGTTGAAACCGATGTTGATCACCGGCAACCCCGGCAGCGCAGCCCCCATGACATCCAGCTGGCCAGGAATGGTCAGCTGCATCTGATAGAAGCGCATGCCCCCCACCCAGGGGAAATGCGGGTTGGCCAGCAACAGGCCGCGGCCATTGGCAGAACGCTGCGCACCGATTGCCACGGCGTTGCTGCCGCGTTCCGAAGCAAAGCGCGCTTGCTGGGCCAACGCCGCACCAAAATTCGCATCGACCCGCTGACTCGCCAGTTTCGGCGGCTGCGCGCCTACCAAGGCTTCAGCGAACTGGCCTACACCGCCCTCCACCAACAGCCGGCGGGTCAGCTTGACCAGGTCCAGGCTGGTGATCGGGCGCAACCATTCTGCCGTTCCGCATTCAGCCGGCAAGCCAGCGGCACGCCGCTCACCCAAGGCACGGTTGTAGCCACTGGCATAGCCTTCCAGCAACTGACGCACTGCTGTCGGCTGGGCCTGCAGGAAGCCGTTTACCGCTGACGGCGTGTTGAGCCAGGTAAAGAACAGGTCACTGGTCAGGTTGTCACGCTGCTCCACGGTCTTGCCCTTGGCGCCGAAGTAACGGGAGCGTTCGCCATTGACCGTCAGCACCTCGTTCGCCAACAGGCACAAGTTGTCCTGGGCGTAGGCGTAGCCTATGCCATAGCCCAGGCCACGCTCGTCCTTGGCCAGGATGTGCGGAACACCGAAACTGGTACGGCGGATCTGCGCGCTGGCGTCGTTGCCGGTATCCCGAGCCTGTGCGGCAAGACTGAAGCCGACCAGGGCTGCCGCCAGGCCGGCACAGGTCAGTGGACGCGAAAGTGTGAACACGGGCATTCCTCGGATTCAGGGGTCATCCCGATCAGACGAATGGCTCGATGAAAATTTTACGCAATGCCCACCCGTCCAACGTCTTGAACAGGACAAGGCAAATTTTTTCACCCCAGGGCTGCAGATTTGCCGTTCTCATTCGTCCTAGTAAGTGAGGCACCCATATTTCGGGAAAGTCCACGAAAAGGAGCATTCACATGTACCACCCGCAACCCACGATGCAGACCGGGCATGCGCCGGTCAAGGCGCCCAAGGAACAGGTCGTCGGCGGGGATGAACGCGTTGGCAACGAGCAGATTCGCGAGTTGCTGCGCAGTTACGGCCTGCGTACCAGCCTGATCCGCCTCAAGGTGATCGACGCCTTGCACACGGCCGACCGCAATGGCCGCAGCATCGGCGTGCGAGGTGTGCACGCACAGCTTGAGCAACTGGACATCCCGCTTTCTTTCTTGAGTGTCCGCGAAGTGCTCAAGCGCCTATGCGCCGAAGGTGTGATCTGCCTGGGCGTCGACAAGTGCTACAGCCTCGACCCCCAGGCCCGCGCAGTGCTGGAACAGCATTCCGCGCGTTGAGCCCATGGCCGGCCAGGGCTGGCCGGCCGGCATGGGTCAGGGTTTGACCTTGCGCCGCAGTATCCCGTTGATGACCACCACGACCACCGCAATGACGATGGCGCACACCTGGAACGTCTGCTCGCTGATTACCCCTTCCTTTTGCAGGTGAGACAGGCCAAGCATGAGGCCCAACACCACCAGAATGATCAGAAGGGAGTATTTGAGGCGCTGCACATGTGTCATCGAAGGTTCCTTGCAACCAGAGGCAAATGGCTCGCAACGAGCCGCGGCCATGATACAACGCCAGCCTGCATAAGCGCTGCATTTCCTTCGTGGCACAAGGCCCAGCGCCCCCCCCTCACTGCACTGCCCACCCATGCCCTTCGTCGCGGCGCCAATTTGATCAGCGCGTACCCGTGCGGCTGAAGGTATCGACAAGCAACGTATTAATGAGCGTGAGGACCGTCGGAAAATCAAGGCCTGCAGAGCAATGCTGAAGCCTTCTCCTACAACCAGCGAAATCGCTGCCTGCAACTGCTGCTCCCCTAGACTACAACGCTCAGTCCGCTTGGCGCCTAGCGGGTCGAATGGCCTCTATCTGAAAATCCAGTCACGCCATCCACTACGGATCGGCAGGAATCGCAAAGCTGCAGCGTTGGATGTTCAAGAAGCGCATCCCACCTAACCCGAGGGGGCCCCACATGGATTCACTAGACCTCAGTTACATTGATATCAGCCAATTACCGCACTCACTCCAATCGCTGATCGAATGCATCGGCATTGAAAATGCCTACCGTTTGACCTGCACCTACGGCGGCAGGCCCAAGTACATCCCCAAGCATCGCGAACGCACCAAGCTTGCGGATGTATTGCCGGAGCAGGCACTGGACGCCTTGATCAAACGCTTCGCTGGTGTTGCGTTGGAAATCCCCAAGGCAGATCACTTCCTGCGGCAACTGCGAAACCTGCAAATCCAGAAAGAAAGCGCCGATGGCCTGTCACGCAGCCTGCTCGCCGACAAATACGGACTGAGCCTGCGCCAGATCGGCAATATCCGTCGCCAGGCCTGAGGGGCCGGTGCTGGGGCAATCGAGCAATACACCAAACGGGTTGTACCCGCACGCAAGGCGCACTCCGCACCTGTCCCCGACGAGTTCACCGAAGCGCCCCCCACTGACGGTGGCGCTCAGAAGTCCCGCTTGTAGAAGATGTCCAGCGAGCTTGCCAGCCCGCTGGCGGCTTCAAGATAGACCTTCTTGCTCAGTTTGTAGCGCAGGGCGATGGTATTGGCCGGCTCAAACACCCCCACCCCGTAGCGCAGGCTCAAACGCTCGGTCAGATTACCGCTGGCCACCACACTGGTAGTGGTTCCCGAGCCTTCGGTGTCGAGTTGGAAATCGTCGATTCCAAGGCTCGAAGCCAGACTGCCGGTGATCCCGGCGCTACCCGCCAGGCCAAGACCCAAGGCAGCTTCGGCAAGCATGTTGTTGTCCTCGCCGGACGCCCCCAACGGGCGACCCAGTACAAGATAGGACAGCGCCTGCTCCTGGCTCATCGCAGGCTCCGAGAACACCTGGGTGGTCGGCTGCTCGGCACTGCCGCTCAAGCGGATGCCAGCGATCACATCGTCCACTTTGCGGATTGCTTCGATGTCCAGATACGGCTGATCGATCGGGCCTGCGAACAGCAAGCGCGCACGGCGAATGGTCAGGCGCTGGCCGTAGGCGCGGTAACGGCCGTCGGCCAGGCTCAATTCGCCACGGGTATCCAGGTTGTCGCCGATGTGCACATGGCCCAGCAGGTTGGCGGTGAGGCCAAAGCCGCTGAACGAGAGTTTTTCGCGCCCGACCTCGACGTCGATGTCCATCGCAACGGCCATGGGCGCCTTGCCCTCCTCGGTCTGGTGACCGACGATGACCGTGTCGTCCGACACCTTCACCGTCGACGGGGGCAACTCGCGCACGGTGATCTTGCCTTTGGGCACCAACACCTTGCCGGTGACCGCCAGTCTGTCGTCGAGCAGGCGTATATTCAGGTCTGGCGCGACTTCCAGCTCTGCATAAGGCTCAACCGTAACTGGCAGCTGCTGGCCCTGCACGCGCAGGTCCATGCCCAGTGCCTGGCCCCAGGTCAGGTGCCCGGAAAGTTGTCCTCGGCCTGCGGCACCGCTGCGCCAGCCGCCATTGAGCTGCACCTGTTCACCTGCGATCAAGGCCTGCAGCGACAAGTCCTGCAGGCTCACCGGCAGCTCGCCACCGCTCACCTCGCCTGCGCTGAGCATCAGGTTGCCGTTGACTTGTGGTGCCAGCAGGGTGCCGGAAAGCCGACCGCTGCCGTTCAACTGCCCGGCCAGCCGTTCGACCATGGGCACGAATGGCCGGGCGATCGAGAGGTCCAGGCCCGCCAGGCGGAAATCACCCGACAACGGCTTGTCCTTGCCCAATGGGTCGAGGCGCGTGGTGATGTTCAACTCACCCAGGCGCTCGCCACGAAAATCCAGACGAGTGTCGACACGCCGCGGCGCGAGCGTGCTTTCCAGGCGCAGAGCCTGGTAGGGAAAGTCGACCCAACGACCGTTGTCACGTACGCGCAGGGTGCCGCCACTGGCGTCGACACTGATGCTGCCCTTGGGGCCGCTGGCCGGGACATCCAGATTAACGTCGGCATTGAGAAGGCCCTGCCAGGCAAAATCCTTGGGTAACCACTGGGCCAGGCTGTCCAACGGGAACTGCTTGAGGTGATAACGCAGGCGCGGCTCAGGTGCCAGGCGCTGGTCTTCGCCACACAGGCTGGCCTGGCCAGAGCGCCAGCAATGGGCGCCGAAGTCCAGCTGACCATTGGCCAGACGCTGCAGGCGCGCCGGGGCTTGCAGTTGCCAGTCCTGGCCACCGGCCTGGACCCGCCCACTGGCCAGCCGGCCACGCCAGTCGCCTTTGTTCAGTTGGCCATCCAGGCCCAGGTCGAGCTTCAATTGCGGGCCATCCAGCGCCAAGGTCAGTGCCTGCTGGCGAACGTCTCCTTTGCCATTGGCCTGCAGCGTGCCGAGCGATGTATCACCCAGGCGGATGCCGCTGGCCTTGAGGTCGATCACTCCGCGCTGGGCGTTATCCAACCGTGCGTCAAGGTCCAGACGCTGAATACGGTTTTCCGCCTGGCTCAGCTGCTGACCTTGCAAGGTCAGCGTGCCCTGGGGGGCCGTGAGCGTGCCACTGACATCCAGCCGGCCTTTGGCCTGGCCTTGAAGCCTTGGCCAAAGCTGGCCCAGACGCGGCAAGTCAAGGTCAACCCGCCCGGCCAGGCGCTGCTGCAGGCTGCCGCTGCCAGTGATACGGTTGTCACCCAGTTGCACCGCCAAGGCACCCAATGTCCAACTTTGGCCAGCGCCCTGAGCCTCCACCTTCAGCACAGCAGGTTGACCGCGCAGGCGGCCCTTCAGATCCAGCTGGGCATCGAGCGTGAGTTGCTCGCCTTTCATTTCACCTTTGCTGCGCAACGGGCCTGCCAGGGTGCCGGGCAGTTCGGCGAGCCAATAGGCCGGGTCAAGCGCCGACAGCTGCAGATCGACATCCCATGCCAGCGTGTCGGCGAAGCGCACGCCGACGTTGCCGGTCGCTTTACCCTGCCCTGCCACCAGTTCCAGTTGCGCCAGCCGCACCTGGCTCAGGTCGCCTTCGAACGGGCTGACCAGGGTGAACGCACCTGCCGGGCCATCAAGGTCACCCTCGAAGGTGCCTTGATAGCTGCCGTCGCGGTAATGCACCCGTGCGTTCAAGCGCTTGAGACTGACCTGCGGCGGGGTTTCCAACGGGTACAGACGTAGCCAGGGGAAGTCCAGCCAGTCCAGCTGGGCATCGGCCTGCAGGCCATTCTGCCAGTCGGCGCTGGCACTGAGCTTCAACCGCTGGGTTTCACTGGAGGTCAGGTCCAGGGCGTCGAGCCTTGCCCCCTTGGCATCCACTCTTCCTGCCAGCAGCAGCGCGATCGGTGCTTGCTCCGCTGGCAAACTGGCCGAACCCGACAACTGGTAACCCTTGAGCAAATCACCTTCGGCGTCCAGCTTGAGCTGGTTGAATTGCAACGTGTCTGGAAGCGAGGCGGTCGGTTTGAACGCCTCGGAACGGATCTGCAGCTTGGCGGGCAGATGCTCGGCAAGCGCCTGCAGTTCGCCTGTCAGCCTCGCATTGAGGTAGCCAGTACTGGTCGCATCCAGTTCGAGGGTTTGCTGTAAATCGCCCTTGGCGGTCAACGCCAGTTGCCAAGCCTGACCTTCTACAGCAGGCAGTTGCACCTGGCCTTCAAGCTGCAACGGCCATTCGCCTTCGGGCAGAAGATTACCTTGCAGGGCTAGATGCAGATCGTCCCGCTGCACTTGCAGGCGGTCGATGCGAAGCCCCGCGGTTGTCCAGTGGGCTGCCAGTTGCAGGTCGCCCAATAGATCATTGCCATCCAGGCGCAACTGCCCGACCTCCACCACTCCCAGCTCGATCGCGATCGGCAGGCGCAACATCGGCAGTTGCACCGGACTGCTGTCGGGCGGAGCCTCACTCGGCGCAAAGGCCATATCGACCCGTTGAGCCTTGAGTTCATCGATGCACAGCGTGGCACGCAACAGGCAGGCGGGCGACCACGACAACACCGGTGCCTGCACTTCGACACGGTTACCAGCATCGTTCCAGAGCACCCGGCTGGCCTGCCAACTGCCGCCCAGGCGCCCCTGGAAATCCGTGACTTCAAGCCCAGGCACCTGTCCCAGCAACCAACGGCCGGCGGCTTCGCTGCCCAGCAACGCGCCGAGCGCCAAGGCCACCAGCAGCACGATGGCGAGCAGGCTCAGCACAACGGTTCTCAACACACGCATCACAGCTCAGGCCCCATGGAAAAGTGCAGGCGGAAACCGCCATCGTCATCGAGCGCCCTGGCCAGGTCCAGGCGCAGCGGCCCGACCGGCGAGACCCAACGCACACCGATGCCGACGCCGGTCTTGAGGCTGGGCAGCTCCAGCGTATTGAACGAATTACCCTGGTCGATGAAGGTCGCCACACGCCACTTCTCGGCCAGCGAGTATTGATACTCGGCACTGGCAGCCACCAGATAGCGCCCGCCAATCCTGTCGCCATCGCTGTTTTTCGGCGACAGGCTCTGGTAGTCGTAACCGCGCACGCTCTGGTCGCCACCGGCGAAGAAGCGCAACGACGGTGGAATGTTGTTCTTGTAGCCGTTGGTGGCGCTGCCGCCGACCTGCACACGGCCCAGGAAGCGGTGGTTGTGCCCAAGGGTGGTCAGGCCCTTGAGCAGCACGTTGCCATGCAACAGGTTGGTGTCCGACACCAGCCCTTCCTTGGCCGCCTGCACATCGAGCTGCAAGCGGTAACCGTTGTGCGGGTCGATGCGGTTGTCACTGCGCAGGTAGGAAAAACTTACCCCTGGCATGAGCAGGTTGCTCAGGCCCGAGTCATCGCCCAACCGGTACTCTTCACGTTGATACTTGAGCGAGATGACCCGTTGCCAGCCACTGGGCAACTTGCTGTGCCATTCCGGCCCGACGGTCAGCAGCTTGCTGAGGGTGTCGGTTCCGGCGAGTTCTTCATTCTGATAGCCACCGGCAAACCGCAGTTTGTCCGTCAGCGGTGGGTCGAGGGGAATGTCGTACCACAGGCCAACGTTCTGCCGAGGGGCCGATAGCTCGGTTTCCCAGCCGTAGCTATGGCCTTGCGGGTTGACCCAGTGGCGTGTCCAGTTGGCCTTGCCACGCGGGCCGACGTCGGTCGAGAACCCAAGGCCCAGGCCCATGGTGCGTGGTTTGCGGGTTTGCAGATGGACATCGACCGGGATGTCTTCACCCACGGCAGCGGTGGGCGCCGCGTCGACCCGCACGCCTTCGAAGTAGCCGCTGGACTGCAAGTCATTGTTGAGTTCGGCCACCAGTTCGGAATCGTAGGGCGTGCCCGGCTTGAACGAGACCATGCGCTGCAGCAGGTCTTCATCCAGCGGTGTGTCTCCGCCGAACTTCACCGCACCCAGGCGATAGCGCGGGCCGCTCTGGTACACCAGTTCGATGTCGGCCACACCAGCCTGGGGGTCGACCGCCAGGCGCTGGCGGCTGAATTTCCCGCTGAAGAACCCATAGCGTGAGGCCTGGTTCTGGATCAGCCGCTTGGCATCCTCGTAGTGGCCGTGGTTGAGGGGTTCCCCCGGGCGCAGCGCTCGGCTGTCAGGTATGCGAAACGCCTTCATTTCGCTGGCGGGCCCTTCGATGCGCACGGTCACATTACGCAAGCGCACAGGTTCACCGGGCTCGATGTGAATGATCAATTGCGGGGGTTGGTCGGTCTTGGCAGGCGGCTTGACCTCGGTGTCGATCTGCGCCTGATAGTAGCCAAGTGCCTGCGCGGCCTTGCGCGCCTGCTCCTGCGCCCCACGACTGAAGCGCAGCAGCGCCTCTTCGTCGCGGTCACCCAGATTACCGATATAGCCTTCGACATTGGCCTTGAGCGCTTTGTTGGCCGGTTTGACCTTCACCAGCAACTCGCTCTGGCCCCATGCTGCGAAACTGGCGACCCAGAAAATCAGGCCCCAGGTCAATCTTCCTGAATACGTCATGCGGCGCATGCTACCAGAGCCAGGCCTTCAAGGGAGGCGTTCAGGCCTCTGTCATTCTTGATGAAACAGGATTGGGATGAAAGAACACCCTTTCTCGGATAGGCCCTACAGCGACCTCGCCGATTTCCTCGTACCCCTGCCGTTGATAAAACGCCAGGTAGTGTTCATTGCCGGTATCGAGCACCACACCGTGCGTATTCGGGTCATCCGCGCACCAGTCGTGCACGGCCTGTAACAATTGTTCACCGTAATGCCGCCCCTGGAACTGCGGATGCACCCCCAACAATGGCAGCACATGCACCCTGGCAGCCGGCAGGCAGTTGGCCAATGCGGCCTGGTACTCCATGTAGCGGCGCGTGCAGCGCAGCCCGGTGCCCAGCATCATGCGCATTCGCCAGGCCCAGCTGTCGGCAACCCCCAAGCGTCGTTGCGGCGGCACGATCAGGGCCAGGGCGATCAGACGGTCATCCAGCAACAGGCCAATGGCAGGCAGTTGCAGATAAAAGTGCTGACGAACCCACTCGCGCACCATTACCCGCAGCCGCCGCTCGTAGCCCGGCCGCTGCCCCTCGAACACATAACCGAAGGTGGGCTCGTGGCGGTAGGCGTTGTACAGCAGCGAGCGCGCCTCGCGGCTGTAGCCGCCATCGAGCAGGCAGACACGGGCCTTGGCGTCAGTGGTTTCGGACATTGCGGACGGTCCTCCTGGAATGGGCGTTCAGAGCCTTGGAGGTGGTTCTGTGCACATCGTTCACCCCCTCCAGCACGTTAGCAGCGCCACCCCGAGGCTGCCACGCTGGTGGAGAAGGCCGATGTCGGCTAGCATCCGGCCTTTTACCAGGATTGTCTTTCCATGAAGATCGTCTGTTTCAACATCAACGGCCTGCGTGCCCGCCCCCACCAACTGGCGGCACTGATCGAAAAGCACCAGCCGGACGTGATCGGCCTGCAGGAAACCAAGGTCAGCGACGATCAGTTCCCCCTGGCGGATGTCCAGGCACTGGGCTACCACGTGCACTTCCATGGCCAGAAAGGCCACTACGGCGTCGCGCTGCTCTCGCGCCAGGCGCCACTTAGCCTGTTCAAGGGCTTCGCCACCGATGAGGAAGATGCCCAGCGTCGGTTCATCTGGGGCACCTTCGCCGATGCCGATGGCACCCCGATCACCATCATGAACGGCTACTTCCCCCAGGGTGAAAGCCGCGACCACCCCACCAAGTTCCCGGCCAAACAGCGCTTCTACGGCGACCTGCAAGCATTGCTTGAAGGGCAGTTCCGCAATGACCAGCCGGTGCTGGTAATGGGCGACATGAACATCTCCCCCCAGGACTGCGATATCGGCATCGGCCCGGACAACGCCAAGCGCTGGCTCAAGACCGGCAAGTGCAGCTTCCTGCCTGAAGAGCGCGAGTGGATGGAGCGCCTCAAGGGCTGGGGCCTGGTGGACAGCTTCCGCCACTTGCACCCGGAGGTGGCCGACCGTTTCAGCTGGTTCGACTACCGCAGCCGCGGCTTTGAAGATGACCCGAAACGAGGGCTGCGCATCGACCTGATCATGGCCTCGCAAGCCCTGGTGCCGCGTATCAAGGCCGCAGGCGTGGACTACGAACTGCGTGGTATGGAAAAGCCTTCGGACCATGCGCCGATCTGGCTTGAACTGAGCTGATTCGCAACGCCCCATCGCCGGCAAACCGGCGATGGGGCCTGCCTATACACCACAAAACCGCCGCCCCTGCTACAACCCCAGGCGCAACGCCTCTCCAACCCCTGCCCCCCGCGCATCGTCCGCTGCACTGACCAGTGCAAAGTTGTAAGCCCCATGTGACCAGTACCGCGCCTCCAGACGCCCGTCGGTGCGCTGGCCATCCGGCATGCGCTCGAAGCGCTCGCCCGGTGAGCGTAGAAACAGACTGATACGTTGGCCTTCACGGTCCTGAAACACCAGCAAGGCCGCCGGCCCTTGCTCGTTGCTGAGCAGGCGCGCGCCCACTGGCTTGAACCCGTAACCGGCCAAGTCCGGCAACTGCCCTACCCGGTTGAAGTGGCGCCCGAGCCACTCACGCAGCTGCGCCGGGTCGCTGGCCTGGATGTCCAGCGCTTCGCTGGCGGCGAACAGGCGATGGGCTTGCACGGCATCGGCCATGGGCAAGCTACCATCCACCAAAGTGACCTCCCGAACCTGCCAGCCACCTACGCCGCCCAGCCCAATCGCCAGCACCAGCACTGCCGCCGAAGCCCAGCGGCGCTGGCGCTTCTGGCGCAAGCGCCGTCGCAGCCGGGCCAGGTCCAGCTGCGCGCTTACAGGTGATTCAGCAAAGCCGGCCAACGCCGCCCGCAATCGCCGGGCATCGCTGCGCCAGGCCTCTATCCGCGCCGCCTCCTGCGGGTTGGCCGTCAGCCATGCCTGCACTTCGGCCCGCCGTGACGGCTCCAGGCGGTCATCGACGTAGGCGTGCAGTTCGTCCTCACTGGGAATCAAGCGAGTCATTTCAGTCTCCGCAAGGCCGGGGGCTGCGGGTTGCCCTCGGTCAGTTCACGCAACGCGGCACGGGCGCGCGACAGGCGCGACATCACGGTGCCAATCGGAATCCCCAGCGCCTGGGCGGCTTCCTTGTAGCTCAGCCCCTCGACGCTGACCAGCAACAACAACGCACGCTGCTCGGCCGACAACCGGGCAAAGGCCTGCAGGTCGGCCTGGGCCAGGACGATGCTTTCAAGGTCGCCGCCGACTGGTTCGTCCTGCGCCTCGGCGCGGCCAAACCAGGACAGCCAGCGCGCGTGCAGGCGGTCTCGGCGCTTGCCGTCGAGAAACTGTCGATAAAGGATGGTGAAC
Organism: Pseudomonas sp. Teo4; assembly: GCF_034387475.1. Lineage (NCBI taxonomy): Bacteria > Pseudomonadati > Pseudomonadota > Gammaproteobacteria > Pseudomonadales > Pseudomonadaceae > Pseudomonas > Pseudomonas sp. Teo4. The sequence goes on along the minus strand of NZ_JAXCIL010000001.1, from coordinate 838,608 downwards.
AGCCAGGCGCGCAGGCTGTCGGCGTCGCGCTGCTGGCTGCTGCGGCTCAGGGCGCGCTCGACGGTGGCCTGGACCAGGTCGTCGGCGCTGCCGGACTCGCGGGTCAGCCAGATGGCAAAGCGGCGCAGGCGCTGAAGCAGCTCGCGCCACTGGTGTTCGTCCAGATCGTGCATGGAAGTCATCCGGCCCCTGGGATGGTCAGTGTAGGGGGCAGACGCTTGGCCACACAATTTATTCCCTCGCCGGGAATAAACGCTTACCTGCCCCGTCGTACCGGCACCTCAACTGCACCGGACGATGACCATGAACTCACCCTTGCACGGCCCCGCCAAGCAACTGCGGCTGGCCGCCATCGGCGCCATCATGCTGGCCATGGGCGCAGGTTTTGCCTATGCCGCCGGCTGGATCGGCGGGCCGCCACTGACTCCACAACGCATCATCGATACGTTCGAAGCCCAGGCTGGCCATTACCCCGGCTACCGCAAGAACCACGCAAAAGGCCTGTGCGTCAGCGGCTACTTCCAGGCCAGCGGCCAGGCAACGACACTGTCCACGGCTCGGGTATTCAGCCAGGCGCGGGTACCGGTCATCGGCCGTTTCGCCATCGGTGGCGCCAATCCCTTCGCCCCGGACACAGCCGTGCCGGTGCGCAGCCTGGCGCTGCAGTTGAGCACCGACGACGGCCAGCTCTGGCGCACCGGGATGAACAACCCACCGGTGCTGGCGGTGAGCACGCCACAAGGCTTCTATGAACAGGTGCTGGCCGGGGCGCCAGACCCTGCCACCGGCAAGCCCGACCCGGCGAGGCTGCAAGCCTTCTTCGCCGCCCACCCCGAAAGCGCCGCCTTCCGGCAATGGGCCGCCAGCTACACACCCAGCGACAGCTTTGCCAGCACCCAGTACCACAGCATCAACGCTTTTCGCCTGATCGATGCAAAAGGCGTGGGTCACCCGGTGCGCTGGCAGATGGAACCACAGGCAGCATTCGCCGCCCTGCCAGGCAAGGTCGATGACAAGCAGTTCCTGCAACACGACCTGCAACAACGCCTGGCCCAAGGCCCCTTGCGCTGGACCTTGCGCCTGGTGCTGGCCGAACCCGGCGACGCGGTGGACAACCCTGCCCAGCCATGGCCTGCGCAACGGCGTAGCGTCGATGCTGGCACCTTGGTCATCGAGCAGGTCGAGGCCCCCGAACAAGGTGCCTGTCGCGACCTGAACTTCGACCCTCTGATTCTGCCGAGCGGCATCGAGCCCTCCGCCGACCCGATTCTCGCCGCCCGTTCGGCCGCTTATTCGGAGTCATTCAACCGTCGCAGCCGCGAATCCCTGAGCACCGGAGTCCGCCCATGAAACCTCAAGCCTTCCACCCGCTGGCCCGCCTGCTGCACTGGCTGATGGCAGTGCTGATCGTGGCCATGCTGTTCATTGGCGTGAGCATGGTCGCCGACCTGTCGACCCGCCACCCGTTGCTGGTTGAACTGCACAAGGCGACCGGCCTCGCCTTGCTGGCACTGGTGCTGCTGCGCATCGGCGTGCGCCTGAGCCGGCCTCACCCACCCCTGCCCAGCGACCTGCCGCCGCTGCAACGTTTCGCTGCCGGGGCTTCGCACTTGCTGCTGTATGCGTTGATGCTGGCCATGCCGCTGCTGGGCTGGGCCATGCTGTCGGCGGGCGGTTACCCACGCCCACTGCAGTTGCCCGCCATCGCCCCACACGACCTGCAACTGTATGCCGTGCTGCGCCAAGCCCACGGCTGGGCCGGATACTTGCTGTTCGCCACCGTGGTGCTGCACCTGGGGGCAGCATTGATGCATGCGTTGGTGCGTCGGGACGGCGTGTTGCGTAGCATGTGGCCAGCCCCCCTGCGCCGCAGCGAATGAAACCGCGTGATCCAGGCTGGGTTCGACAAACGATAAACGTTCTTAATAAGATCGACCTTTTAGCTGACCCTGCCTGGACTGCCCAATGACTGTCGCAAAGGACACTGCCGCGCTGAGTGCCACACGCACCCTCGACCTGCGCCCACTACTGCTGGCCAATATGGCCTGCACCATGTCGATGATGGCCTTCGTGGCCTTGATCGGGCCAATTGCCCGGCAGTTGGGCATGGCCACCTGGCAAGCTGGCGCGGCCGTGACCGTGGCGGGTGTGGTCTGGGTGTTGCTCGCTCGCCCCTGGGGCCGTGCCGCCGACCGCCTCGGCCGCCGGCACATCTTGTTGCTGGGCACTGCGGGCTTCACCCTGGCCTATTGGCTGTTGTGCCTGTTCGTCGAAGGCGCCCTGCGCTGGCTGCCGGGCGCAAGTGTGGCATTTATCGGCCTGATGCTTTCCCGTGGCCTGATCGGCGCGTTCTACGCCGCTCTGCCAGTGGGCGGCAATGCGCTGATCGCCGACCATGTCGAACCGCAACGCAGGGCGCGGGCCATGGCCTCGCTGGGCGCCGCCAATGCCGTGGGCCTGGTGCTGGGGCCGGCAGTCGCTGCACTGCTGGCACGCCATAGCCTGAGCCTGCCGTTTCACATCATGTCCTTGCTGCCTGCCAGCGCGTTCCTCGTGCTGCTGTTCAAGCTCAAGCCGCAACCGCTGGCCCACAGCCATGCGCCAAGCCCGGTGCGGTTGACCGACCCACGTCTGCGCCGACCTTTGCTGGTAGCGTTCAGCGCCATGCTCAGCGTGACCGTTTCGCAAATCATCGTCGGCTTCTTCGCCCTCGACCGTTTGCACCTGGGCCCGACGCAAGCGGCACAGGCCGCCGGCATTGCCCTGACCACCGTGGGCGTGGCGCTGATCCTGTCGCAGTTCGCGCTGCGCCAGCTGGAATGGCCGCCGCTGAAAATGATCCGGGTTGGCGCCAGCGTCTCGGCGCTGGGCTTTGCTTGTGGCGCCCTGGCCACCAGCGCGCCCTGGCTGTGGGGCTGCTACTTCGTCGCTGCCGCCGGCATGGGCTTTGTGTTCCCGTCCTTTTCCGCGCTGGCAGCCAATGCCATGAAAGCCTCGGAACAGGGCGCCACGGCCGGCTCCATTGGCGCGGCCCAAGGCATGGGCGCGGTGATCGGGCCATTGGCAGGCACCCTGGTATACGCACTCGATCCGCGCCTGCCGTTCCTGGCAGTTGCCGCGCTGTTGCTGCTGGTCGGGCTATGGCCAATGCCCCGCGACCAACGCAGCTGAGAAGCACAGCGCGCAAGCCCGCAGAGTGTGCTTTAATGCGTCGCCCATTATTTTTTACACCTCTGATTACAAGGCGGCTATGGACACGGGGACACGACTCAAACTGGTGCGTGAACGCAACAACCTCTCCCAACGGGAACTGGCCCGCCGCAGCGGCCTGACCAACTCGACGATCTCGCAGATCGAACAGAACCGTGTCAGCCCTTCGGTCAGTTCCCTGAAAAAACTGCTCGAGGGGATCCCCATGACCTTGGCGGAGTTTTTCAGCTTCGACGAGCCGGTGCGCGAGGAACGCTTCGTGTTCCGCGCCAGCGAGCAGCCAGACCTGGGCCGCAACGGCCTGCGCATGCTGCTGGTCGGCGCCAGCGTCGAGGCCCGCCAGATGCGCATGCTGCGCGAGCTGTATGCACCCGGCGCCGACTCGGGCGAGCCGATCGTGCATGCCGAAGGCGAGGAATGCGGGTTGGTCACCCGTGGTACCGTAGAATTGTGGGTCGATGGCCAGGTGAGCGTGCTCAACTCTGGCGATGGCTACTACATCCCCACCACCCTGCCGCACAGTTTCAAGAATATCGGCCAGGACGAGGCCGAGATCATCAGCGCCAACACCCCGGCCAACTTCTGACCGCGCCAGTGCCCAGCCAGCACCTGCACACCCGGGCCATTTACCAGTGCCTGCGCGAGGCGGCCCTCGGCGTTCATACGCTGCAGGTCCGTGCGCGTGATGGGCACGGCCTGGTCGAAGTGGCCATCGACGGCTGGCAGCTTACCCTGGCCCTGGACGCCGAAGGCCTGGCCTTGTGCGTCCGCTGCCAGTCTCCCGACGGCCTGCAGGCCGGTCTGGAGGACTGGCAACGCTATGGCAGCAACCCCACTGACCTGCTCAGCCTTTGGGAGCGCACCCAGCTCGAAAAGCTGCTGGCCGATTAACCCAGCGCCTCTTCAACGAAGTCCAGGCGGTCCTGCCCGAAGTACATCTGCCCATCGACAAAAATGGTCGGTGCACCGAACACGCCTCGCTCCACCGCTTCCTCAGTCACCTGCTTGAGCGTCGCCTTCACCTGCGGGTCGGCGGCCAGGGCCTGGAACTGGCCAGGGTCGAAACCTGCCTGGCGCAACGTTGCTTCCAGTACCTCACCGTCACCAAGGTTGCGCTGATGCACCCACAGCCCGGTGAACAGCACCTCGAGCAAGGCCTCGAAGCGTTCGGCGGCCTGTAGTTGAGTGCCGAGCAAACCGCGCATCAGGTTCAGCGTATTGATCGGGAAACCCGGCGGTATGGCGAACGGCACGCCGTAGCGCGCGGCGAAGCGCCCCAGGTCGGTGAACATGTAGCGCCCCTTGGCCGGAATCATGGCCGGCGACGCATTGCCGGTAGCTTGGAACACGCCGCCCAGCAACATTGGCCGGTAGCGAAGCTCGGCAGCGTGACGGGCGCAGATGCCCGCCAGTTGGGTCCAGGCCAGGTAGCTGGCCGGGCTGCCCAGATCGAAGAAAAACTCGACAGTCTTGCCCATGTAGAACTCCTTGATCGACAGAGGGATTACCAGCGCTCCATCCACGGGCGCAGGTCCAGTTCGAAGGTCCAGGCGTCCCTTGGCTGGGCATGCAGGAACCAGTAGCTATCGGCGATGTGCGCAGGGGCCAGGATGCCGTCCTGGTCCTTCAGGGCGTAGCGTTCGGGAAAACTGTCCCGAATGAACGCGGTGTCGATAGCGCCATCGACCACTACATGGGCGACGTGAATGTTCCGCGGCCCCAACTCACGGGCCATGCTCTGGGCCAGGGCACGCAAGGCATGCTTTGCCCCGGCGAAAGCGGCGAACCCGGCTGCGCCTCGGGTACCTGCCGTGGCGCCAGTGAACAGGATCGTGCCCCGTTCACGCGTCACCATGCGGCGGGCGACCGCCTGGGCGGTAAGGAAACCTGCGAAGCATGCCATTTCCCAGATCTTGAAATACTTGCGGGGTGTTTCTTCAAGAATGCTGCACGGCACATTGGCGCCGATGTTGAAGACAAATGCCTCGATTGGGCCTATATCACGTTCGATGGTCTCGATCAGCTCCGCCACTTCTTGTTCCTTTCGGGCGTCGGAGCCAAAACCATAGGCCTGGCCACCCGCGGCGCGGATCTCATCCACCAGTGGTTGCAGTTTTTCGGCCTGGCGCCGGGTGACGCAGGCCGTGTATCCCTCGCGGGCGAACCGCTTGGCAATCTCCCCACCCGTGGCATCGCCGGCACCGATCACCAGCACGACTTTTTGTTGTTCTGTCACGCCCAGCCTCCTTTAGTGAACGATCATTTAGTAAACGAACGCTATGTTATGATCACCCCCATCGTCAAGTCAGGGCGCGGAGGTTTTTGGATGCGCTACTCCACCGAACACAAGCAACAGACGCGTGAAAGACTGCTGGCCAGCAGCGGCGCACTGGCCAAGCGTGGCGGCTTCTCCAGTACCGGCGTGGCCGGGCTGATGAAGGCCATCGGCCTGACCGGCGGCGCGTTCTACAATCACTTCCCCTCCAAGGACGACCTGTTCACCGAGGTGGTCCGCCAGGAATTGAGCAACAGCCCGTTGGCCCGCCTGGCCAATCAAGGCGCCAGCAAGGCACGCCTGGGCCGCTGCCTGGAGCAATACCTGAGCCTGGCTCATCTGCACAATGCCGAGGGGGGTTGCCCGCTGCCACCGCTGGGTGTTGAAATTGCCCGCGCCGAGCCTCAGGTGCGAGAAGAGGCCGAGCACTGGCTGGTGGCCCTGCACACTGCCTGGAGCGAAACGCTGCAAGACCCGCAACTGGCCTGGGTGTTGATCAGCCAGTGCGTAGGCGCCCTGGTGGTCGGGCGCATGATGGTCAGTGAAACCGTGCAAACCCAGGTGCTGGACGCCAACCGCACCTTCGTCGACAAGGCCTTGAATGAAGCTCACTAGTCTTTTGCTTGGCCTTGTGCTGTCTGCCCCCGCATTCGCCGAACAAGCCTGCCCTGCAGGGCAATACCAGGTGTGCCTGATGGGCTGCTTTTGCGCGCCGATCGACCCTGGGCAAGCCGGGCAGATTCTCAAGGACGTCGAAGTCCTTGCCTCCAGCAGCCTGGTCTTCGCCTTGCAGCAAGCGCGCGATGAAGCGACGGCCAACGGCACCCAGCCCATTCCGCTGCATATCCGCGTGCAGCTGGAGCCCTGGTACGACTTCGCCGTGCTTGACGCCGCTCGCTACCGGGTGGGCGATGAGCAGCAAGTCAGCGCCGCCAATGCCCTGTTGCAAAACCCGGACGTGAACGCGGTAACCCTCATCGACACCATCATTTTCCGCCACACGACCGATGCCGAGGACAACGTGGCGCTGTGGGCGCACGAACTCAAGCACGTGCAGCAGTATCAGCAACTGGGTGTGGAAGAGTTCGCGCGGCGCTACACACGCAACTACGACGAGTTGGAAGCGCCGGCTTACAAGATCGAGGCTGAAGTGGAAAAAACGCTGCGCAAACGAAGCTCCGGGCAAGCACGCTAGCTGTTGGTGACCGCCTCACCCACTACTTCGCGGCTGGCGTACCGTTGCGCCAGCACCGCACAGACCATCAGCTGAATCTGGTGGAACAGCATCAACGGCAAGATCATCGCCCCGATGCCGCTGCCGACGAACAGCACCTGAGCCATCGGAACGCCGGTGGCCAGGCTCTTCTTGGACCCGGCGAACAGAATGGTGATGCGGTCCTCCAGGTTGAAGCCCAACACTTTGCCAAGCAGACGAGTGCCCAGCAGCACCACGGCCAGAAGAATCCCGCACACCGCGAACAACCCCGCCAGATGCTGCGGCGAAACGGTGTGCCACAAACCAGTGACCACGGCCTCGCTGAACGCGGTGTAGACCACCAGCAGAATCGAGCCCTGGTCCACCAGCTTGAGCCAACGTGCGTTGCGCTTGACCCAATTGCCGATCCAGCGGCGGGCAACCTGGCCGGCCAGGAATGGCACCAGCAGCTGCAAGGTGATCTTCAGCACCGCGTCCAGGCCCGAACCGGTGTCGCCACTGGCACCCAGCAGCATCATCACCAGCAATGGCGTGAGGAAAATACCCAACAGGCTGGAAGCCGCCGCGCTGCAGATGGCCGCCGGTACATTGCCCCGGGCCAGCGAGGTGAAGGCGATAGCCGATTGCACCGTGGCCGGCAAAGCACACAGGTACAACACGCCCAGATACAGTTCATTGCCTACCAGCGGCACGAACAACGGCTTGAAGGCCATGCCCAGCAGCGGGAACAGCACGAAGGTGCAGGAGAACACCAGCAGGTGCAGACGCCAATGCCCGGCACCGGCAATGATGGCCTCACGCGACAGTTTGGCGCCGTGGAGGAAGAACAGCAGGCCGATGGCCAGGTTGGTCAGCCAGCCAAAGTACAAGGCGCCGTCACCCGAGCAGGGCAGCACGGTGGCAATGAACACCACCCCGAGCAAGGCCAGGGTGAAATTGTCGAATAACATGCGCAAGTACTTCATCACAGGCTCCATCTTGTCATTGTGCAAGGGCAGACGATAAGGTCTTGGGCTTTTTCCCGCTAACGCCGGAACTCCCTCCGGTATCGCCGAACGGACACCCCGTCGCAAAGGACCCGCTCCATGTCACGCTTTCGCCAGGCCGCACTGCTTGCCGCCACCAGCCTTGCTCTGCTCCACACCACGGCCCAGGCCGACGACGCCCTGCAAACCCGGGTGACCGAGACCATCCGCCCGTTGATGCAGCAATACGGCATCGCCGGCATGGCGGTGGGGGTCTACCAGGATGGCCAGGCGCACTACTTCAGCTTCGGCGTGGCCGACAAGGCCGCGCGCACGCCGGTCAGTGCCGACACCCTGTTCGAGGTCGGCTCGCTGAGCAAGACCTACACCGCCACCCTGGCGGCTTTGGCCAGCGCCGAAGGCAAACTGGACCTCGCCGCGCCGGCACGCCGCTATCAGCCGGCCCTGGCCGGAACACCATTGGGCGAAGCCAGCGTGCTTGAGCTTGGCGCCTACAGCGCCGACTGCCTGCCTTTGCAATTCCCCGACGATGTGCAGACGTCCAAGCAGGTGCTGGCGTTCTTCCGCCAGTGGCAGCCACGCAGTGAACGCGGCACCCAGCGCTGCTACTCGAACCCGAGCATCGGCCTGTTTGGCGACCTTGCAGCACGTGCCCAGCACAGGCCTTTCGCCCAACTGATGACCCAGGGCCTACTGGCAACAATGGGCCTGAAGCACACCTACCTGCAGGTTCCCCCCAGCGCCCGCAGCCTCTACGCCCAGGGCTATGACGCCGAAGACCGGCCCGTTCGGGTCAACCCCGGCCCTTATGCCGACCCGGCTTACGGCATCAAGACCAGCGCCACCGACCTGCTGCGTTACGTGCGTCTGCACATGCAGCCCTCAACGTTGTCCCCTGCCCTGCAGAAGGCTACCGCGATCACCCAGGCGGGTTACTTCCAGGTCGGCGCCATGACACAGGGCCTGGGCTGGGAGCGCTACCCTTACCCGGCCGCCCTGCAAACCCTGGTCGACGGCAACAGCCCCCAGCTGATCCGCGAACCACAGGCCACTCAGCGCCTGGTACCGGCCCGCCCCGCCCTGCGCAAGGCCTGGTACAACAAAACCGGCTCGACCAATGGCTTTGGTGCCTATGCGGTCTTCATTCCCTCCGAAGGCTTGGCGGTGGTGCTGCTTGCCAACCGCAACTACCCCAACGAGGCGCGGGTGCGGGCCGCCTGGCAGATTCTGTCCGGCTCGACGCACTGACCTTCGTCGCCCTTGGAAAGGCCTGCACGAGCGGATTGTCCGACAAGATGTAGTGCTAAAAAATATTCACTACAAAACGGTTGACGCCGTTCATCTGCCTTGGGCATGATGAGGCCGTCTCCCCGATCGGGAGCGGTGGCAAGGGTGTTCCAGACGGCCTGCGCGGTAACGCAGGCCGTCCGTGGAGAGGGAACTGTCCAAAAGGCAGCGTGAGAAAGCCCCTGTTGCGATGCTGCTGTAGCAGCCGTGGTAGTGCGCTACACCGAGGTGGCGCCAACTGTGAAAATCACAATCAATAGGTAATGGGGGCTTTATGATGAACTTGAACAACAATCCCACAATCGACCAACTGTCCCAGCTGTTCGCCGCGCGCAAGGACAGCCTCGACGACCACCTGCTGTGGGTCAGCCAGACCGGTGAGGTTCGCCTCGATCGTCTGCCGCCCAACACTGTCGAAGATGAATTCGAAGCGCACCTGCCCAGCATGCGCGCCCGCTTCAAGGTCTACCGCCGTGGCCAGGGCTACGTTGGCAAGAAGGCCGCAGCCGACACCGACTTCGTTGGCCGCGTGCTGCAGACCCTGCAACAAGAATGGCCCGCCGCCCGCGAGCGGCAGGCAATCAAGGTGATCGATTCGATCAACTGATCGAACGCACCGCTGCTTCAGCCCGGCCGGCAACGGCCGGGCTTTTTCATGCCTGTTAAACTGTCGGCCTCTGAACCCTGGAGCCCCCGATGAACACTCCCGCATACGGCACCGACGACGCCTCCTACCAGGCTGCGGGCGGCATTGACGGCCTGCGCCGCCTGGTCGACGACTTCTACCGCCTGATGGATGAAAACCCGGCAGCCGCCAGCGTGCGCCAGATGCATCCGCGCGACCTGAGCGGCTCGCGGGACAAACTGGCGTGTTTTCTCAGTGGCTGGTTGGGCGGGCCGCGACTCTACAGTGAACGCTATGGTTCGATCGGCATCCCGTCGTTCCATGCGCAGTGGCCGATCGATGCGCAGCACGCCGGCATCTGGTTGACCTGCATGCGCGACGCCATCGCCCTGCAACCTTGGGACCCGGCGTTCGCCGACTACCTGCTACGCCAGTTGCACGTCCCTGCGCAACGTATCGTCCAGGCGGCCCATGCTCGCCACGTTCAGGCTTGACGGCGTTGCCGGGAGACTGGCAACGGCAGTGCTCCGGTGGCCAAGGCGCGTGCACGGTCCACGCCCCACACCAGCGCGCGGGTCATGGTCTCGCCAGGGCGCGCCGGGTAGTACTCCTCAAGCAACGCTTTGCCGTTCTGGGCGTACAAGCCCAGGAACAACTGCGTCGCTCCAAGGCGCGACAGGCGCACCTGCACGTCGAGCGTAGTGCCGTCGCTCAGCGCTTCGTCATGGTTGCGGCTGTGCAGTTGGGCGTCTGCCCACTGCCAATAGGTCTCTTCCCTGATGCGCATGGAAAAACAATCCTCCTTTTCTGACATGCCGCGCAAGAAGACCACAATCGCCGAAAACCGGCGAGTGCTACCCCTGGATGCCATGAGCTGGGTCAAGCAAGCGCAACAAAAACCCCGCCGTTCGGCGGGGTCTTGGGTCAGCATCACTTCTTCAACGGTATCCGCGGCGTGAAGCGCCCCTTCTTGTAGCGCTGCAAATGTGCAGGCTTGAGCTGTTCGGACTCATCCAGGGTCATGTTGGCGAAACCCAGGCGAAACGACGATTGGCCGCACCATACCTGGCTGTTGATCGGGAATGCGTCGTTCATATCTTCGAAATAGGTTTCGCTCATACTCTGTCCCCTGCACTGGCGACCGCGCCGGCAAACAGATGGAGTGCCCAGAAAAACGCGGTCTGTTGAAGAAAGAGACTAGCCAGTCATTTGCAGACTGCATGGACAAAATGCCCGAACCCGACCAGTGGCAAAAAGCCTTATTTCAGGCGCACCGCCGTGCCGGTGGCGAACACCACGACCATGCCGCCCTGCACCGACGGCATACTGATTTCAAAATCGACCCCTACTACAGCATCGGCTTGCAACTGCCGTGCCCGCGCCTTGAGTTCTTCAGTGGCTTGCTCGCGGGCCTCGCGCAATGCGCTTTCCAGGGTCTGCGAACGGCCCCCGAAGAAGTCCCGGAAGCGTGCGAAGAAATCGCGCACGAAGTTGATGCCCTGCACCGATTCAGAGCTGACCACCCCGAGGTACTCGGCAATCGGGCGGCCTTCGAGCTGGCTGGTGGTGGATATGATCATGGGAGTGCTCCGTGGGCCTGGCAAAAGAGGCCAAGTTTAACAAAGGCCCTGCTCGAACGCGGAGCCTGCCCGTTGCAACAGACCACGGATGTGTTTGCACTTATTGCGCGCTGGCCGCCCTCAACCGCTGCCCGAGCTTTGGCCCGAACACATTGACCAGCAGCCCGAGCATCACCAACAACGCGCCCCAACCTTGTACGTCAGTCAGCCGTTCACCCAGCAGCCAGGCCGAAGAGCTCAAGCCAATCACCGGAACCAGCAACGAGAACGGTGCCACCTTGCCCGCCGGGTGGCGCGACAGCAGCTTGCTCCACAGGCTGTAGCCCAGCATGGTGGCGACAAAGGCCAGGTAGACCAGGGCCAGCACTGAACTCCAGCTGATATTGGCCAAGGCATGGCCGATACGCTCGGGCCCCTCCAGCCACCACGACAGTGCCAGGAACGGCAGCGGTGGAATCAAACCGCCCCAGATCACCAGCGCCACCAGGTCCACCGAACCGAAGCGCCGGGTAATGATGTTGCCCAGGCCCCACATCGCACCGCCGCACAATGTCAGCAACAGTGCCACCATCGGAACGTGTCCGCTGTCCTCACTACCGATCAGCGCCAGGCCGCTGGCCGCCACCAACAGCCCCAGCACACTGGCCAGGCGCAGCCGTTCACCCAGAAACAGCGCAGCGAAACCGAGGGTGAAGAACGCCTGGGACTGCAACACCAACGAGGCCAGCCCCGGTGGCATGCCGCTGTACATGGCCTGGAAGAGAAAGGCGAACTGGCCCAGGGAGATGGTTGCGCCGTAGGCGATCAACCAGCGCCAAGGCAACTTGGGCCGCTTGACCAGCAGAATTGCTGGAAACGCCACCAACACGAAGCGCAACGCCCCCAGCAGCATCGGCGGCAGGCCGTCGAGGCCGACCTTGATGACCACGAAGTTGACTCCCCACGCGACGATCACCACCAGGGCGATCAGCAGGTCCTTGAGCGGCATTGCAGCTTCCTTCTTCAGGCGTTCTAGACATATTTAGTAACAGCATAAAGGCATTTCTTTGCCATGGACCAGCACAGTTACCACGCAGCCTTGCGCAACAGTGTGGCTGTTAGGAGCACCGTCCGACGACGGGCGCCTGTCGGGGTCGATCAACCCGTACTACGCTGTTAGCCCGACTTTCAGGAGCACAACGATGAACAATATCCTGATCATTGGCGCGGGCTTCGCTGGCCTCTGGAGCGCCCTGAGCGCCATACGCCAGCTGGACCTGCACGATCGCAAGGATGTCGAGGTGACGCTGCTGGCCCCGCAGGCCGAGCTGCATGTACGCCCCCGCTTCTATGAGCCCGACGTGCACACCATGGCCGCCCCCTTGCAAGCGCTGTTCGACGCCGTGAACGTGCGCTTCGTGCAAGGCACCGCGTACCACATCGACGAAGACGCCAGGCGCGTGAGCTACCACACCCTGAGCGGCACCGAGTGCAGCCTTAAGTACGACCGGCTGATCATGGCCTGTGGCAGCGTGCTCAACCGCCCGGCCATGGTCGGTATCGACCATGTGTTCGATGTCGACAAGATCGACAGCGCCGCACGCCTTGAGCAGCACCTGAAATCACTGGCCGACCAACCGGAAACCCCGGCACGCAACACCGTGGTGGTGGCCGGTGGCGGCTTTACCGGTATCGAGACGGCCACCGAATTGCCAGCGCGCCTGCACGCTATCCTCGGGGAACAGGCCAAGCTGCGGGTCGTCGTGGTCGATCGTGGCGTGAAGATCGGCGCTGCCCTGGGCGAGGGCATACGCCCGGCCATCGAGCAGGCTTCGGAAGCACTCGGTATCGAATGGATCTGCGGCGCCACGGTGGCCTCGGTGGACCGTGACGGCGTGGTGCTCGACAACGGCCAGCGTATCGATACCAACACGGTGATCTGGACCGTCGGCTTCAAGGCCAACCCGCTCACGGAGCAAATCAGCGGCGAACGCGACCGCCAAGGCCGCCTGCATGTGGACGGCAACCTCAAGGTCAAAGGCAACGATGCCGTGTACGCGGCCGGCGACGTGGCCTATGCCGCCTGTGATGACGCGGGCAACTACGCCGTGATGTCTTGTCAGCATGCCATTCCGCTGGGCCGTTATGCAGGCAACAACGCCGCGGCCGAACTGATTGGCGTGCCCCCCATGACTTACAGCCAGCCCAAGTACGTGACCTGCCTCGACCTCGGGGCGTGGGGTGCGGTGTATACCGAAGGCTGGGAGCGCACGGTGTCGCCACCAACCGACAAGGCCGAGGCCAAGGTGCTGAAGCACCAGATCAACTCGATCTGGATCTACCCACCGGCCGCCAGCGACCGCGCGGCAGCGTTGGCAGCGGCAGACCCGACCATTCCGGTTGCGTGAAGGCCTCATCGCCGGCAAGCCAGCTCCTACAGGAATGCGCTGTCCCTGTGGGAACTGGCTTGCCGGCGATGCGGCCAACACAGTCCCCCCGCATGCATCCTGCGCCCGCGTCCGTTGCATTTGCCCTGCGCGCCCAACCCATGGCATAGATGCAGGTCTTTGCAGGAGATCCGCACATGAGCAAGCACCCCTACGTCCCGCCCAAGGTCTGGCGCAACGAAGCCGCTTCCGGCGGCCAGTTCGCCAGCATCAACCGCCCTGTCGCCGGCCCGACCCACGACAAGGACCTGCCGGTGGGCAAACACCCCTTGCAGCTGTACTCCCTGGCCACGCCGAACGGCGTCAAGGTCACCATCCTGCTCGAAGAGTTGCTCGCCCTGGGCCACACCGGCGCCGAGTACGATGCCTGGCTGATCCGCATTGGTGAGGGCGACCAGTTCTCCAGTGGCTTCGTGCAAGTCAACCCGAATTCGAAGATCCCTGCCCTGCTCGACCGCAGTGTCGAGCCTGCGGTACGGGTGTTCGAGTCAGGTTCGATCCTGCTCTACCTTGCAGAGAAGTTCGGGGCCTTGCTGCCCAAGTCCCCCGCTGCCCGTACCGAAACCTTGAACTGGCTGTTCTGGCAGATGGGCGCGGCCCCCTACCTGGGCGGTGGGTTCGGCCACTTCTATGTGTATGCCCCGGAGAAGTTCGAATACGCCATCAACCGCTTCACCATGGAAGCCAAGCGCCAGCTCGACGTGCTGGACCGCCGTCTGGCCGAAAGCCGTTACCTGGGTGGCGATGAATACAGCATCGCCGACATCGCCGTGTGGCCCTGGTACGGCCAACTGGTACGCGGCAACCTGTATGGCGCCGCAGAGTTCCTGGCGGTGGAGGAATACCCGAACGTTCAACGCTGGGCCGAAGAAATCGCTCAACGCCCGGCGGTGCAGCGCGGCACCCGGGTCAACCGCACCTGGGGCGACGAAGCCAGCCAGGTGGCGGAACGGCACTCGGCGGCTGACCTGGCCTGAGTGCACCGGGGCCGCCCGGCGGCCCCATCAATGCCCGCCTGCAAAAAACCATTTCTGCCGCGCAAATCTGCTTCCAGCCAGACCTTCTTGTACACTCCTCGCATTAGTACCCACCTGCACAATTTTGGTGAAAGCATGATCGAGGTAACCGAGGTTTCCATTGCCGAGCTGCGCGACGCGCTCGAGTCGGGCCGCACGACGGCGGTCGAGCTGGTCAAGGCCTACCAGGCGCGTATCGACGCCTACGATGGAGCCGACACCGCCACTGCCCTTAATGCCGTGGTCGTGCGCAACCCAGAGGCCCTCAAGGAGGCTGAAGCCTCCGACGCGCGCCGCGCCAAGGGCCAGACCCTGAGCCCGCTGGATGGCATCCCCTACACCGCCAAGGACAGCTACCTGGTCAAAGGCCTGACCGCCGCATCCGGCAGCCCGGCCTTCAAGGACCTGGTCGCCCAGCGCGACGCCTTCACCATCGAGCGCCTGCGCGCCGCCGGTGCGGTGTGCCTGGGCAAGACCAACATGCCACCCATGGCCAACGGCGGCATGCAGCGCGGCGTCTACGGCCGTGCCGAAAGCCCGTACAACGCCAACTACCTGACCGCACCGTTCGCCTCCGGCTCGTCCAACGGTGCTGGCACCGCCACCGCCGCCAGCTTCAGCGCCTTCGGCCTGGCCGAGGAAACCTGGTCCAGTGGCCGCGGCCCGGCCTCGAACAACGGCCTGTGCGCCTACACCCCTTCGCGCGGGGTGATTTCGGTGCGTGGCAACTGGCCGCTGACCCCGACCATGGATGTGGTGGTGCCTTATGCGCGGACCATGGCCGACCTGCTGGAAATTCTGGATGTCGTGGTGGTCGACGACGCCGACAAGCGTGGCGACCTGTGGCGCCTGCAACCCTGGGTACCGATTCCCGCGGCCTCGAGCGTGCGCCCGACCTCGTACCTGGACCTGGCAGTTGACGCCAGCGCGCTCAAGGGCAAGCGTTTCGGCGTGCCGCGCATGTACATCAATGCCGACCCTGAGGCCGGCACCTCCGAGAAGCCTGGCATCGGCGGCCCGACCGGCCAGCGCATCAACACCCGCGCCACCGTCATCGACCTGTGGCAGCAGGCGCGCCAGGCCCTGGAAGCGGCCGGTGCCGAAGTGGTCGAAGTGGACTTCCCACTGGTGTCCAACTGCGAAGGCGACCGCCCGGGCGCACCGACCGTGTACAACCGCGGCATCGTCAGCAAAGAGTTCCTCCACGACGAACTGTGGGAGCTGTCCGGCTGGGGCTTCGACGATTTCCTGCGCGCCAACAACGACCCCAAGCTCAACCGCCTGGCCGACGTCGATGGCCCGCAGATCTTCCCCCACGACCCTGGCACCCTGCCCAACCGTGAGGACGACCTCGCCGCTGGCATGGACGAATACGTCAACATGGCCACGCGCGGCCTGAAGACCTGGGACCAGATCGAAACCCTGCCCGACGGCCTGCGCGGGCTGGAAAAAACCCGCAAGCTGGACCTGGAAGACTGGATGGACAATCTGGGCCTGGACGCGGTGCTGTTCCCCACCGTGGCCGATGTGGGCCCGGCCGATGCCGACGTCAACCCGGCTTCGGCGGACATCGCCTGGAGCAACGGTATCTGGGTGGCCAACGGCAACCTGGCGATCCGTCACCTGGGCGTGCCGACCGTCACCGTGCCGATGGGCATCATGGCCGACATCGGCATGCCGGTAGGCCTGACCTTCGCCGGTCGCGCGTACTCCGACAACGCCTTGCTGAGCTTCGGCGCGGCGTTCGAGGCGACCGGTTCGCGCCGCATGATTCCGCCGCGCACCCCCGCGCTGGGCTGAGTAAAAGCATCGCCGGCAAGCCGGCTCCCACAGGGACAGCGCATTCCTGTAGGAGCCGGCTTGCCGGCGATGAGGCCGGTACCAGCAACACAATCAGTTGCCCCCACATAGACCGCGCTGATCTTGAGATCACTGCACTACCTGTGGGAGCCAGCTTGTCGTGGCGACGAACCGCGGCGATGAGGCCCGTACACTCCCACCAATTGCCTTATGCTGTCGGTTACCGCCCCCAGCGATAAGCCCCCATGCTCTTTCGCCTAGCTGCCGACACCCTGGTCCTCCTGCACCTGGCCTTCATCCTTTGGGTGCTGTTCGGCGGCCTGCTGGTACTTCGCTGGCCTCGCGCCTTGCTCATCCACCTGCCAGCCCTGGCCTGGGGCCTTGCCGTCGAATGCCTGCACCTGGCCTGCCCACTCACGGCCTGGGAAAACCGCATGCGCAGCGCGGCAGGCGACGCCGGTTATCAAGGTGGCTTCGTCGAGCACTACATCTGGCCGTTGATCTACCCCGTCGGGTTGACCGAACAGATCCAGCTACTGCTGGGGATGCTGGTGCTGTTGATCAACCTTGCCGTTTACGGCTATGTCATCTGGCGTGCGCGCAGGGTCAGCGGGTAGCGACCACGAACAGACGCGGGAACGGCAGCAGCACTTTACCGTCAGTGGCAGGTGGGTAATCGCGCTGCATGGCTTGCAGGTACATCTGCAGGAAGTCGGCCTGCTCCTGTTCGTCCAGCTTTGCCAGATAAGGCCTCAAGGCCGACCCCTTGAACCACTCCACAACCGCCTCGGCGCCACCCTCCAATGGGTGATGGTAGGTCGTGCGCCACACATCCACCCGTGTACACAGTGGGCTGAGCAAGTCGTAGTAGTAGGCTGCGCTGTGCCGGGGCGGCAAGGAGAAGTCAGCGAACTTGTCGGCCCACGGGCCTTGGCTGGCAATTTCACGCAACTGGCGGTGGGCAGGTTCGTCCAGGTTGTCGGGGGTTTGCACCGCAAGGCTCCCGCCTTCGCTGAGCTGGCGGATCAGATGCGGGTACAGCGAACCGTGGTCCGGCACCCACTGCAACGAAGCATTGGCCAGGATCAGGTCCTGAGGCTTTGGCGCCGACCAACTGGCAATGTCGGCCTTCTCGCAGCGCACCCGCAACACTCGCAGGCGTTGGCGCTGCTGCGCCTTGTCGATCATGTCCTGGTCACTGTCCAGGGCAATCACCTGGGCATCGGGGCAATGGTGCAACAGCACTTCGGTGGAGTTGCCCGGGCCGCAGCCAAGGTCGGTGGCGTGGTGTACCGGGCGATGGGGTACTGCGGTGAGCAGATCACGTACAGCGCGGGTGCGCTCGTCTTCGAAAAGGGAATACTGGGTGGCGGACCAAGCCATGGTGCGTTCCTTTTGGCGGGCAGTGCCTGAAGCATAAGCCATATGCCGAGGCTTTGGCGCCCTTCCCCACCCACAACGAAAAACGGCCGGTCTCGTGAGAGAACCGGCCGTTTCTTCAAGCACTCAGCGTTTAGTGACGCTTGGCGCTACGGATCTGATGCACCACACCCATCGCCACCACGACCGCGGCGGCAATACCGGTGGAGACCACCAGGATCTGGTAGTCAGGCATGAACGCCATGGTCACCAGGGCAGCCACGATGAACGCGATCACCAGGTAGGTCAGCCAAGGGAACAGCCACATCTTCAGGCGCACTTCCTTGCCTTCGGCGATCAGCTTGCGGCGCATGCGCAGCTGCGAGAAGGCAATCACCAGGTACACCAGCAGTGCGATCATGCCGGTGGTGTTCATCAGGGTATCCAGCACGTCTTTCGGACGCAGGGTCTCGCTGAAGTTGATCAGCGCGCACACCACGGCCACAGCGCAGGAACCGATGATCGCGTACACCGGAACGCCAGTGCCGGCACGGGTGATCTTGAAGAACGACGGTGCGTCGCCACGCTGGGCCAGGGAGAACAGCATGCGCGAAGCGGTGTAGTGGCCGGAGATCAGGCAGCTGCTGACCGAGGTCAGTACCACGAAGTTCATCAGCAGCTCGGCGTAAGGCACGCCCAGCAGCTCAAGGGTACGACGGTAGGCGCCGTAGCCAGACTCACCCAGGTGCGGGTCGTTCCAAGGCACCAGGCAGACGATCAGGAAGATCGAACCGACGTAGAACAGGCACACACGCCATACCACCGAGTTGGTGGCCTTGACGATCTGGGCAGCCGGGTCTTTTGCTTCGGAAGCCGCGATGGTCACGATCTCGGCGCCGAGGAAGGCGAACATCACCCCAAGCAGCGCACCGATCACGGTGGTGATGCCATTGGGCATGAAGCCTTCGGCGGTCAGGTGGGTCATGCCGCGCACTTCACCGAACTGCCAGACGTTCATCACCGCAGCGGTACACACCACCAGGAAGCAGACAATCGCCACCACCTTGATCAACGCGAACCAGAACTCGAACTCGCCGTAGTGCTTGACGTTGAAGAAGTTGACGGTGATCAGCACCAGGGTCGTGGCCAGCACGAACACGTTGACGCTCACGTCGGGGAAGAAACCGTGCAGGATCTTGCCCGCCACATAAGCTTCCCAGGCCATCAGGATGACCCAGTACCACCAGTACAGCCAACCGATGGTGAAACCGGCCCAGCGGCCAATGGCGCGGTCGGCGTAGGTCGAGAACGAGCCGGTGTCTGGCGAGGACGTCGCCATTTCACCCAGCATGCGCATGATCAGGACCACCAGGATGCCGCCGGCGAGGTACGCCAGGACAGCGGCCGGGCCGGCGCTGTGAATCACGCTGCCGGAACCGACGAACAAGGCGCCGCCGATAACCCCGGCGATCGACATCATCGTCAGGTGGCGCGACTTGAGCGAAGCGCTAAGCTTGCTCTCGTGCTCGCCTTTGGCGGTGGTGGTTGTGGATGTTGCTCCCATCAGTTGTGTACCCCGTGCTTCTTTTTATCCAAGGAAAACTGTGAGACCCCGATGGCTAGCGGTCTCACCTGTACATCAGCGCTAATGCGGGCAGGAAGGTGTGCACAAACACACGCAGGCCTTCCATGGCGGCCTGCTTACGCGCCCCAAGGTTGCCCCTGGAGCGGACTGAACATGCTTTATGTGGCGATATCTGACACGTAATGTAAAAATGTCCGACGCAGAGAGCCATGCACAGTGGCATGAAATACGCGCTGCACTGTACAGGCCGCCCATGCAATACACCCGCAGTACCCCGCAGACGCCCAGCGTTTTGCACACCTGAAGGCACCCCAATGTTTGAACTACATCCAGACGCTCCAACCCCGTTGGTCAACCAGATCATCGACGGGGTGCGCGCGCTGATCGACAACCAGACCCTCAAGCCTGGAGCCAAGGTGCCGTCTATCCGCGCCTTTGCCGCGACCTATTCGGTGAGCACCTTCACCGTGGTCGAAGCCTATGATCGCCTGGTGGCCCAAGGGCTGCTGGTGAGCCGTGGCAATGCGGGTTTTTTCGTCAATCGCGCAGCGGGCGAGTTGCTGGACAACCACAGCGTCGAGGCCGACACCAGTCGACCAACGTTTAACTCCGAGTGGTATCTGCAGCAAATCTTTGAGATCCGCCAACTGCCATTCAAGCCCGGTTGTGGCTGGTTGCCGAACGACTGGATGTACGAAGATGGCCTGCGCCGCGGCTTGCGTCAGGTGGCCGGCAGCCCGCTGGAGCTGTCCGGCTATGGCGACCCGATGGGCCTGCTGGAGTTGCGCACGCTGACCGCGCAGAACCTGCAGCAGGAGCTGTCGATCGTCGCCAACCCGGCGCAACTGATGCTGACCCACGGCGCCAGCCAGGCCCTGGACCTGGCCGCACGCACCCTGGTGCGCCCAGGCGATGTGGTGCTGGTGGACGACCCCGGTTACCCCAACCTGATGAGCATTCTGCGTACCCAGGGCGCCACCCTGGTGGGGGTGCCCCGCACGCCGGCCGGCTACGACCTGAACCACCTGGAGCAGTTGCTGACGCACCACCGCCCCACGGCGTTCTTCACCCAGCCGCACCTGCACAGCCCAACCTGTTCGCGCACCCCGCTGCCGCAGCTGCACCGCCTGCTGCAACTGGCCAGCAAGCATGGTTTCCGCCTGGTGGAGAACAACCTGTACGCCGACATGGTCGCCGAGCCGCAGCCTTGCCTGGCCAGCCTCGACCACCTGCAGCAGGTGGTTTACGTGGGCAGTTACTCCAAGAGCATCTCACCCAACGTGCGGGTCGGCTACATGCTGGCCAACCCGGAGCTGATGCAGAAGCTGCTGCACCTGAAGATGCGCTCGGGCCTGACCACTTCACAGGTGATGGAGCGCGTGGTCTACGCCGCGGTCATCGATGGCCGCTGGCGCAAGCACCTCAAACGCCTGCGCCAGCGCCTGGCCGAGGCGCACCAGGAAGTGGGCCGGCACCTGCACCGGTTGGGCTTCGAGCTGTTCATCGAGTCGGATGAAGGCATGTACATCTGGACCCGCCATCCGGCGATCCCAGACAGCGCCGCGTTGCTGGACGATGCGCTGGAGCAAGGGATCATGCTCGGGCCTGGGCAATTGTTCATGGTCGATGCGCAGGCGACCGGGTGGATGCGATTCAACGTGGCGTTCAGTACCGACCCGCAGATGTGGGAGTTGCTTGAGAAAGTGTTGGTCAAGCATGTGCGCCGTGGGAACAGGTGAATTCTGAGGGGCTGCATCGCAGCCCCATCGCCGGCAAGCCGGCTCCCACAATGACCGCGCCGACCACGAGATCACCGCTGAACCTGTGGGAGCTGGCTTGCCGGCGATGGGGCCGAACCTGCCTATCCGACAACTCGGCACCTCACCCAGGTTTTCCGGGAGAATCCAACGCACCATCGAAACCCAGTTGCTGCAACACGAACGCGTACACCTCAGCCAACTCCTGATAAAAACCAGAGCGCCCGCTCTTGCCACCGTGCCCCGCCTGCATGTCGGTGCGCAATACGATCGGGTAGTTCCCGGTGTTGTGTGCCCGTAGCTTGGCCACCCATTTGGCCGGTTCCCAATACTGCACATGCGGGTCCCACAACCCTGTCGTCACGTACAACGCCGGGTAAGCCTGGCGCCGCACATTGTCATAGGGCGAGTAGGACAGCATGTAGTCATACTCGCATGCGGTTTCGGGGTTGCCCCACTCATCGTACTCGTTGGTGGTCTGCGGGATACTCGGATCGAGCATGGTCGTGACCACGTCGACGAAGGGCACCTGCGCGACCACCACCCGATAGTCCTGCGCGGCCTGATTCGCCACCGCCCCCATCAACAAACCGCCAGCACTGCCACCTGCGGCGGCGACTCGGCTCCTGGCCGCCCAACCCTGCGCGACCAAGGCGTGGGTAACATCGACAAAATCATTGAACGTGTTGCGCTTGTTCAGCAACTTGCCGGCTTCGTACCAGCCACGCCCCATTTCCAGGCCACCGCGAACATGGGCGATGGCATACACCAGCCCACGGTCCAGCAGGCTGACCGTGGCCGGGTCGAAAGCTGCGTCATAGGCCAGCCCGTAACTGCCGTAACCCGTCAGCAACAACGCCCCTGCACCGTCTTTCTGGTAACCCTTGCGATACACCAGCGACACCGGTACCCGCGCCCCATCGCGCGCAGTCACCCACACACGTTCGGATGCATAGTTCGAAGCGTCGTAGCCGATCACCTGCTCCTGCTTCAACTGGCGACGTTCGCCCGTTGCCGTGTTCAATTCCAGAATCCGGGTAGGTGTCGTCAACGAGGAATAGGCGTAGCGCAGCCAGGTCGACTCTGGCTCGGCGTTTTCCGCGAGCGCCATCGAATACGCGGTTTCTTCAGCCGTCAGGTATTCACTGCGACCATCCTTGAACAGCAGGCGAATGCGTTTCAGACCTGCTGATCGCTCTACGATCGCGGTGAATGTGGTAAATGCTTGGAACTGATCGATGGTCACCGCCTCGTCATGGGCGACCCAGTCCTGCCAGTGTGCACGAGAGGATGCATCGCTTGGCGCGGTCGCCAGTTTGCCGTTCCTCGCGTTGTGATTGGTTTGAATAAGCCAGCGACCCTCGAAGTGGTCAGCAAAATAGCTCACTTCACGCTGACGCGGAGTCAGAACCGTGAATGTGGAAGGATCATGGCTCGGCGCGTAGCGCATTTCAGAGGTGACGTTACCGACCACGCTGATGGTGATGAAGCGATCATCGCGGGTGCGGGCGATGCTGAGGTAAAAGCTGTGATCCTGCTCTTCGTACACGACGGCATCGGCACTGGCCGGAGTACCCAATACGTGTTTCTTCACCCTTGTGCTGCGCAATGTCCGAGGATCGTTCTCGACGTAGAGCACGGTACGGTTGTCATCGGCCCAAACCATGTTGCCTGTGGTCCCGGTGAGCACATCGGGCAGCACCTCGCCGGTGCTCAGGTTCTTGAACCGCACGGTGAACTGGTTGCGGCCTACGTCATCTTCCGACCAGGCCAGCAACTGGTTGTCCTGGCTGACGACCATGTCGGCAATCGTGAAGTGGCCATTGCCGGCAGTACGCTCGTTGACGTTGAGCAAAACCTCTTCCGGCGCCTCCATGGCGCCTTTGCGCCGAGCATGAATCGGGTAGTCCTGGCCATCTTCGTACCGGCTGTAATACCAGTAACCGCGCTTGCGCGCTGGCAGTTCGGCGTCTTCTTGCGCAAGACGGCCGACGAACTCTTGATAGAGCTTGCCGGCAAGCGGCTTTAGCGGGGCCAGCAGCCGATCAGCGTAAAGGTTTTCGGCTTGCAGGTAGCCCAGCACCGCCTGATCCTGCCGCTGGTCATCACGCAGCCAGAAATAATCATCCACACGCGTTGCGCCCGATGGGGTCTCGATCGTATGTGGGTGTTTGGCGGCTTGCGGAGGGGCGGCGACCACGGCGGTGGCCATCAAGCTTGTCATTAACAAGCACAGAATACGTTTCAACGGTTTGGCTCCTTGCGCACGAAACTGGTGACGTTCGTGCGCAAACTAGAGCGCTAACAAGTCGATAACAACGGGGCGAAAGGCCGTTTGGTGGGTTTGGGAAAGGGACTACATCGAATCAGGAAAGCTGTCCGATGGATGAGGTGTTGCGCGGCCCTCCTGAATCCCTGACAAGGCACTTGGCGGCTTCAACCGCCCCCCCAGGAATACACCTGCAGGCTCACATACCAAACGTTCGATAAACGCTCTAAAAATCGAGATTTTTTCTGAAGGCAAATACACTTTTAACCAACGTGCGCGTGAAACCATTCCAACCCCTTACACCCTCCACGAATTAACCACCAAAAAAACAGTAAATACCCTTAAACACAACAGCACCTTTCCACTTCCTTCAAAACACGCCAACCGACAAAAATGCCAGTTAGCTCTGCACTGCCTATTCATCCCTCCGCCTCTACAACTGCCACCCGCGCAATGCAATACGGCACCCCTTCCCCTCTCAAAAAAATCCACCCGAGAGGAAAAAATTCAACGCTCTAACCTTTCCCTTAAAACGCGACTCTCCACCGCCCAACAACAGCGGAGAGCGCCATGCCTCGCCAAATTGAAGCTCAAGACATCCATTTACGGAACACTGAACAGCGCCACACGAAAACAATATATCACCGAAGACCTGCTTATCCTGAAAGCTGAACAGGCCACAGCAGCGGAAAAAGAGGCAAAGAAATTATTGGGCTACAGCCTGGATTCACGCCCTAACCGGGTGAATGTAGCCAACTATGAAAAGAAGTACGGTAAAGTTCAACAGAACCTGGAGCTGTTTAAACAACGGTTCACCGAGAGCCATCGCGCCGCCGCGGCTCATGCTCAAGCGGTACAAGAGCACGTCTACCTGACCCTACGCGTGCTCGAATTGTTCCCCGATAAGACTCGGGCACTCCAACAACCTCTCAAAGTCCTCGACGCAGCCAAAAAAGCTGCAGCCGCACGCTCAGCTACCGCCAAGGCTGAAGCCGAACGCATCGCCGCGGCTAAAGCCAAGGCCGAAGCCGACCGCATCGCCGCCGCTAAAGCCAAGGCCGAAGCTGACCGCATCGCCGCCGCTAAAGCCAAGGCCGAAGCTGACCGCATCGCCGCCGCTAAAGCCAAGGCCGAAGCTGACCGCATCGCCGCCGCTAAAGCCAAGGCCGAAGCTGACCGCATCGCCGCCGCTAAAGCCAAGGCCGAAGCTGACCGCATCGCCGCCGCTAAAGCCAAGGCCGAAGCTGACCGCATCGCCGCCGCTAAAGCCAAGGCCGAAGCTGACCGCATCGCCGCCGCTAAAGCCAAGGCCGAAGCTGACCGCATCGCCGCCGCTAAAGCCAAGGCCGAAGCTGACCGCATCGCCGCCGCTAAAGCCAAGGCCGAAGCTGACCGCATCGCCGCCGCTAAAGCCAAGGCCGAAGCCGAGTTCGTACGATTGGCCAACACTTACACTGCGTCAGGTTCAGTCGCAGTCGGTGGGTCGATAATCATCACCGCCGCCGGTTATCTCGGAACTGCGGTCATCGAATTGTCGGCAGCCAGGGTTCTTGGGGCTGCCGTAGCTGCACTAGGCGGCTATGTTGCCTCAGGCCTCGCCATCGGTGCTGCTGCCCTGCTGTATTCGCCCAGTTTGGGTAATGGCGAGCTTCCTCGCCGATACCTCCTGCAGACGCCTTTATCGGACCTGGATCCTCAAAGCAGCGCGACGTTGGCCACAGTGACCTCGGCCAGCCACGTCGACCTACCCTACCGACTGAGTTCGCAGGTTAATGCGCAGGACGAATCGGAAATATTCGTCGTCAAAACCGATGGCGCAATCGTTCCCTCGCAGGTACCGATACTCACCGCCCAGTATGACGCCCAGAAAAACGTCTACACCGCCATCACGGCGGATGTACCACCGCGCACCCTGACATGGACACCCATTGTCACTCCAGGCGATGCGTCAACGAGCTTACCTGTAGAACAGAGCGCCCCGCCGATCTACCAAGGTGCAACGCTCAAGCCGGTCGAGCTGAGGATTGACAGCTTCCCCGGCGCTGCAGATGCCGGTTGGGATGACTATGTCATTATCTTTCCGGCAGACTCCGGGTTGCCTCCGATCTATGCGATGTTCCAAGATCGCAGGGAAGAGCCCGGGACCGGTAGCGGCGCGGGCTTCGAGGTTGGCGACAATTGGGCCAAGGGTGTAGAAACACGTGAGGGCGCCCCGATACCCAGGCAAATAGCTGATTTACTAAGAGGGCAACAGTTTAAAAACTGGAGAGCCTATCGAGAAGCGCTGTGGAAGGCCATCAGTGGTGATTCTTTCCTCTCCGCCCAATTCGACCCTGTCAGCATCGGTAGAATGAGGAAAGGCATCGCACCTTTTGCGCGACTTCACGAACGCGTTGGAGCGCTCGCCTCTCTTCAAATACATCATAAAATCCCTCTATCCGAGGGCGGAGACATATACAACTCAGAAAACATTGTGATTGTCACACCAAGACAACACATCGACATCCATCATGGAGAAAACCAATGAAAAAGACAATCGCAGACTTTACCGAAACTGAATTTTTAAATTTTGTAATAAAAATCTATGAAGTAGATTACCCAACTGACAAAACCCACACCGACGCAATATTTGAATTCGAACGACTTTCAGAACACCCTAAGAAATCAGATTTAATATTTTACCCAGATCACGGGAAAAGCGGCCCAGCGTCGATTGTCGAAGAAGTAAAATCTTGGCGATTGGCAAATGGAAAACCAGGATTCAAAACCGAATAATCAAGTCAACAGTGCTCTCTAAACTGGGCCTATGACGAACGTATTGGCCGGTAGCCCCCCTCAACTACCGGCCAACGCCACCTACCGCCAGCACCCCAGTTCAGCAAAGAACGCCCGCGCATTCGCCTCCAGGCTCTCCAGGTGGTACCCCCTGCCTGCACAATCAAACACGGCACCCCCAACGCCCGAATCCGCTCACCCAATTCGGCAAACCCTTCAGTCGTCACCGCCGTTGGCATTCCGGATAATATACGACCAGACGACAATGGCGAGACTTGGAATAATACACATGCCGCCACATTAGAAGACTACCAACTCAGCTCATCGCATGAGATGCTTTACACACCAGAAGCCATCGAGGCAGACAACCAACAGATTGCGCGAGAAAACAAATGAACACCATCAGCGACATAGTACTCAACGAAAGCCCCACAGATGTCATTCTGTGGCTTGTCAGGGGGAATGGCATTTCTCACCCACGGCTCGACAATCTATATAATCGAAACGAGTGGGCAAACACTGGAGACTGCTTACAGTTAATTAATTTAATCAAAAAAATGAGTCAAGAAGGATTAATAAAGCACGGTGGCAACGGATACATCATGGGGCCGAATTGGCGAGAGCCAGAGTTCTTGAGCCCGAAAAAATACGAGCTCTGAGTTCCACAGATCCTACAGTCTTGTGGTGTACATTCTTGTTCGCCATGGTAGGAGCCCCATTAGAAACGCCGGCAGCCACTCTACAGCTGCCGGTACTCAGAAATTTGCGCAGGGTCTGCCTCTCGCCAATCCAAGCGTTCGATAGGGCCGCCAGCTTTCTCAGGGTTACAGGATCTTCCGCTGAAGCCCCCAACTGTCGTCGCTCCAGGATACGGGGGAATTGAATGCCATATATAAAGATGGCAACCCAGTTTCTGCACTGGAAAAATCCTACACGGCAAGCTAGAAGCAACCGACACAGATAAGCGTTTCTTCACACATGAGACAACGGAACTTGAGAAGTTTCGTGCCCTTGGTATCGCTGACATAATTTTTCCGGATAGTCGCAGGAAGGCATGGAACACACACATGCCGCTACACTAGAAGACTATCAACCAAGCTCAGAGCTCGAATTACTGCAAATTCCAGAACCACTGAAAGCGGACTTAGAACAGCCACAGCGAGAATACGAATGAATAACATTAACAGCGTAGTGCAAAACGAAGACCCTACTGAAGTCATACTATTCCTCACGAGAGGTGGCAGCATTTCTCACCCGCAAATAGATAGACTATATGAGCGCAACAACTGGATTTTTCTTAACAACTGTCTCGAGCTCATTGAGCTAATAAAGAAAATGTCCAACGAGGGATTAATAGAGCAAAAAGGCGGCGGATATGTAAAGGCCCCTAAATGGAGAGCCCCCAAGTTTCTTCTCGAAAACAAATACACATTCAATAAATCTTGAGCGCGCAACATATATCGCTGCAATCACCCGTAAACTTAAAAGCGAGCAGTAATTTTAGTATTAGTACGAGAAGTTGCCAAACGGCGATCAAGCAAGTCTCAAACAGGCGAGGAACGGTCGGAGTCACGCTCGACTTTACTGGTTGCGAGTCAGTATTCCGAGCCTGCTTTCAATGCAGCATTATCGTCGCGCCGGCACTTTTCGTACAACACCAAGAGTTGGCACTGGTTGCATGACTTAATTACCTGGCCTCAGCGAAGCATTTGACATCGCCAATCTATCTGTAGCGACACCAAAACCTCACATAGACTTGCATAAAAGCGCACCAACATGAAAAACTCCATCGCCTTATTTACCGAGAGCGAGTTCACTGCCTTGGTTGAAAAAATCTGTGCCGATGACTTTGCCAGTGAGCGGGAAAGCATTGATGCCGTTTACGAGTTTGAACGGCTTTCAGAGCACCCTGATGGTTCTGACCTAATCTACTATCACACGCCTGGCAAAGGGAGCCCGAATTCGATCGTCGCTGAAGTCAAAGCATGGCGTGCTGCTCATGGCAAGCCCGGCTTCAAAACGGAGTAACCTTCACCCCGTGTCTATCCAAAGTCCCGTCAATTCATGACAGGGCTTTGACCACACTCGGATCAAACCAGCGCCGGGTGCTTTAAATCAAGCAGGACTCTCGCCTCTGCCACTTGATGGAAAATCAATCTATCGGCATGCCTCCATTATGACTACAGTGACTTCGGACGCTTCCTACAAGCCCTCCGAACAGGTTTCAAGTAAGGTCTTCCTTGGAAAGCTTCAAGCCTAAACATCAGAAAACCCAGATCAAGGCGCGCAAAAAATCGGCCCCTTAAACCTCACCACAATTCATTGACACCTGAGGACTGAGACATACACAACACAAAGATCATCGCAACACTCACAGCATAAAATATCGAAATATACAGTGAGGAAAGCAGTGAAAAAAACCATCACCGACTTCACCGAGGCAGAATTTTTAGAATTTGCGATAAAAATTTACAACGTCGACTACCCTTCCGACCGGAAGCATATAGAAGCAATACTTGAGTTTGAGCGAATTTCTGAGCACCCCAAAAAATCAGATTTATTCTTCTACCCCGACCCCGGAAAAAGCGGCCCGACCGCTATCATTGAAGAAATAAAAGCATGGCGTCTCGCCAATGACAAACCAGGCTTTAAAACCGGATAACCATTAATAATGCCTAAAGAAAAATATGAAGACTATACAGAAGCAGAATTCCTTGACTTACTCAGCGAGTTCTTTGAAAACAAACACAATCTGAAAGGCGAGCCCTATAGAAAACACATCCAGAAACTAGTCAGCCATTTCGAAAAAATAACTGAGCACCCAGCGAAAAGCGATCTAATTTTCTATCCTGCGACAGGTGTCGAAGACAGTCCGCAAGGTATTTTAACTGTCGTTGAAGGTTGGCGTGCAGCGAATGGGAAACCTGTACTTCAGCGCTGAAAATCTAGAGCATTGCGAATACAAGGCGTCGAGGCTCTTGGATGCCTGGCGTGAGAGGTACAGCGCCCGTGAGATCGAGCGCCGCCCGCGCGGCGCATCGCGAGCAAGGCTCGCTCCTACGTCTGTTTCGGGCCAATAATGCCTGTTACAGGCGCGCGCGTCCGCCTTGTTGTACGACGCGATATCGAGCCGTTCTTCAAAGCGTTCGCGCGCATTTCCCACAGGCATAACTGGCCTGAAACAGACGTAGGAGCGAGCCTTGCTCGCGATGCGCCGCGCGGGCGGCGCTCAATTTACGCCCCACCTCCAAAACCCAAGTCAGGCCCTCATACCCAAGCGACCGGCTCAGCAAAGAACGCCTGCGCATTCGCCTCCAGACTCTCCAGGTGATACCCCCCTTCCTGAACAATCAAACAAGGCACCCCCAACGCCCGAATCCGCTCGCCCAATTCGGCAAACCCTTCCGTCGTCACCGCCACCTTGCTCTGCGGGTCCAGCTCGTAGATATCGAACCCCAGCGACAACACCAGCACCTCAGCCCCAAAGTCCTTCACCGCGTCCAGGGCAATCTCCAGCTGCCCCATGAAATCCGCCTCACTGGCCCCATGGGCCATCGGCAGATTGAGGTTGTACCCCTCCCCCGCACCACTGCCGCGCTCGTCCTCAAACCCGGCCACGCCTGGGTAGAAGTTGGTCGGGTCGCCATGGGTCGAGACGTACAGCACGTCATTGCGTTCGTAGAAGATCTCCTGAATCCCCTGCCCGTGGTGCATGTCGGTGTCCAGGATCGCCACCCGGCTGTAGCGGCTGCGCAGGGCCTGGGCGGCGACTGCGGCGTTGTTGACGTAGCAGAAGCCACCGGCCGCATCGAAACGGGCATGGTGGCCCGGCGGGCGGCACAGGGCGTAGGCTGCGGGCTCGCCATCGAGAATGGCCTTGGCACCGGCCACCGCGCTTTGCGCCGACCAGTAGGCCGAACGCCAGGTGTGCTCGCCCACCGGGCAGCTGCCATCGGCCAGGTAGCGCCCGGCCTGGGCAAGGATGCCGCGCAGGGCATTGGGCTCGCGGACGAAGATGTTGGACATCACTTCGTCGCCCCAGTCCTCGGGCACTTCCTTCCAGCGTGCATGGGCCTCTTCGAGGAAGGCCAGGTAAGCCTCGCCGTGCACGGCCTTGAGTGGCGCCAGGCCCGCATCTTCAGGCTGACGAATATCGAAGCCCAGGTCCTTGGCTGCCTGCAGCAGGCGCTGGGCACGTTCGGGGACTTCCTGCGGGGTACGCATGGCGCCGCGAGAGTAGTAGCTACGTGGGTGGTGCAGCAGTTGTTCGGGGTGGAAGTAGCAACGCATCAAGCTTCTCCTTGTTCGACACGGCCAGCGCGGGCCAGCACGGCGTTGAGCAGTACATCGGCACCCTGGCTTGCGTCTTCGGGCAGCACGTCTTCGGCTTCGTTGTGGCTCAGGCCGCCCACGCAGGGGATGAACACCATGGCCGTCGGGCAGTAGCGGGCCAGCAGAATGGCGTCGTGGCCAGCGCCGCTGACGATGGTTTGCTGGGAGTAGCCCAGGCCATCGACCGACTGTTGCACGGCTGCCACGCAGTCCGCGTCGAACGGGGTTGCCGGGCTGACCCAGTGCCGCTCGATGCGCACCTGCAGGCCTCGCTGCGCGGCAATTGCTTGCAGATTCGCGGCCAGCTCGCGCTCCATGGCTTCGATGGCTTCGTCGCGGTGGTGGCGCAGGTCGACGGTAAAGCGCAGCACGCCGGGGATGGTGTTGCGCGACGACTTGGCGATGGACAGCTCGCCCACGGTGGTCAGGCCTTCAGGGGCAAAATCGGCTGCCAGTTGCTCGACCGTTTGAATCATCTGCGCGGCGCCATACAGGGCATCCTTGCGCAGCGGCATCGGCGTGGTGCCGGCGTGGGCGGCCATGCCTTCGACCGTCACGTCCAGCCAGCGAATGGCCTGGCCGCCGCTGACCACACCAATGCTCTTAGTGTTGTCTTCCAGAATCGGGCCTTGCTCGATGTGCGCCTCGAAATAGGCGTCGACCTTGCCGCCCAGCGGACGCTGGCCGGCGTAACCGGTACGCTGCAGCTCATCGGCCACGCTGATGCCGTCGGCATCGCGAATGGCCAGGGCCTGCTCGAGCGCCAGGGTGCCGGTGAATACCGCCGAACCGAACATGGCCGGGGTGAAACGGGCACCCTCCTCGTTGGTCCACACGGCAATTTCCAGCGGCTTGCGGGTCTGGATGCCGAGGTCGTTGAGGCGACGGACCACCTCCAGGCCAGCCAGCACACCGTAGACGCCATCAAAGCGACCGCCTTCGGGCTGGGTGTCGAGGTGGCTGCCCATCATCACCGGGGCGGCATCCGGGTCGGTGCCGGGGCGGCGGGCGAACAGGTTGCCGATGGCATCCACCGACAGGCTCAGGCCGGCCTCGCGGCACCAGTGGCTGAACAGTTCGCGGCCAGCCTTGTCTTCATCGCTCAAAGCCAGGCGGCAGCTGCCCCCACGGGCGGTGGCGCCGACTTCGGCCATGTCCATCAAGCTCGCCCACAGGCGTTCTCCGTTGCTTTTCAACATATAGGGATACTCCAGAATCGGGTCGGGGGTTCAGGCCAGTTCCAGGCGCTGGCTGCGGGTGTACTGGCGCGCCAGGGCCAGCACGCAGGTGAGCGAGATGGTGGCGATCAGGGTGTAGAACACCGCCATCGGCCACCATTGGCCGGTGAAGGTGTGGGCCAACCAGGTGCCGATCAGCGGGGTAAGCCCGCCAGCAATGGCACCGCACACCTGGTAGGCCAAGGAGATGGCGGTGTAGCGCACGCGAGTTTCGAACATGCCGCTGACGTAGCCGGCGATGACGGCATAAAACGACGCCATGCAGGCCGCCGCCAGGGCGATACCGAGCACGATCAGTGGGCCTTCACCCGAGCTGACCAGCACGAACATCGGGTAAGGCGAAGCCATTGCCAGCAGTGCGACCAGCGCCAGGAAGCGCGTGGCGCCGATTTTTTCCGACAACCAGGCGGCCAGCGGCTGCACGCAGAACTGGATGACCGCCACGAAGAACAGGCACTCGAGAATCAGCGAACGCTCAAGGTGCAACTGCTGGGTGGTGTAGCTGATCATGAAGGTGTTGGTGAAATAGACCCCGGCAATACCCAGGGTATTGGCGCCGATGCACAGCAGCAGTGGGCGCCAGGCAGTGCGCAGCACTTCCAGTACCGGTGCCTGCTCTTTGCGCTGAGCCTTCAGTGCCTGCTCACGGCTGGCAATGAACTCGGGCGATTCATTGACTCCCAGGCGAATGGCCAGGCCCACCAGCAGCAACAGCGCACTGGCCAGGAACGGTACGCGCCAGCCCCAGCTCATCAGTTCCTCTTCGGGCAAGCGGGTAACCGCGCCAAAGGCCAGCAACGAAAGGATCAAACCCGCCGGGCTGCCCAACTGGGCGAACGAGGCGAAGAAATTGCGACGGCCCTTGGGCGCATGCTCGCCCGCCATCAGCACCGCACCACCCCACTCGCCGCCCACGGCAATGCCTTGGACAATGCGCAGCAGAATCAGCAGCACCGGCGCAGTGGCGCCGATCTGGGCGTAGGTCGGCAGCAGGCCGATGCCAACGGTGACTACACCCATCATCAATAAGGTGATGACCAGGGATTTCTTGCGGCCGATTCGGTCACCCACATGGCCAAAGACGATGCCGCCCAGCGGCCGGGCGAAAAAGCCCACGGCAAAGGTGCCGAATGCGGCCATGGTGCTGAACAGGCTGTCGTCGGAGGGGAAGAACAATGCACCGAACACCAGGGCAGCGGCGGTGGCATAGATGTAGAAGTCGTACCACTCGATCATGGTGCCGATAAATGCGGCGGCGGCTGCCCGGCGCGGCTGGGGTGAAGCGGTAGGCTTCATGGATGGCTCCTTTGCTTGTTTTTCTGGCAGGAGTAATAGGGTCACGGCGGCACTCTGTCGGCGCCTGGATGCGATTTATCGTTCCGGGGCTATGATTAGTCAATTTTCTATTTATTATGCGAACTATAAATCAAGCTTATTTTCGAGCCCCGCCATGTCCGACCGCCTGCTCAACGACCGCCTCGACTGGAACCTGCTGCGTACGTTTCGGGTCATCGGCCAGGAGCTGTCCATCAGCCGCGCCGCCGCCCGCCTGCACCTGACCCAACCGGCGGTGAGCCAAGCGCTCAAGCGCCTGGAAGAACAACTCGGGCGCCAACTCATCGCCCGTCGCGGGCCACGCTTCGTGCTTACCGAAATGGGCGAACAGCTGTTCCAGCTGTCCGGTGAGGTGTATGGGCAGATGTCGCAGATCAGCGGCCTGCTGGAGCAACCGGCGGACGAACTGGTAGGCAAGGTGCGGCTACTGATGATCAGCCGCATCGTCAGCGAACACTTCGATGATTTCCTTGCCGCGTTCCACCGCCAGCACCCCAGGGTGGAGGTGGAGATCGACGTGATGCGCAGCTCCGACATCGTCGCCGCCCTGCAGGAAAAGACCGCCACAGCAGGCCTGAGCCTGAACCGCCGGCCACAGCCGCGCCTGGAACAACGGCTGTTCCTGCGCCAGCGCTACGCGTTTTTCTGTGGCAAGCACCACCGCCTGTTCGGCCAGGCCGAGGGCGACCTGCAGCGGGAAAACTTCGTCAGTTTCACCAGCGACCAGATCGGCGGCATGCTCTCGCCGCTGACCATTTTTCGCGACCAACAGGGGTTTTCCGGGCGTATCGTGGCGTCATCGCCCAGCCTGGAAGAAGTTCGCCGACTGGTGATTGCCGGGTTCGGCATCGGCTGCCTGCCCGAGCATGTGGTGGCGCCGGATGTCGCCGCGGGGCTGCTGTGGAAGCTACCGCCCCATGAGGGCATCGCCGATGTGGACATTCACCTGCTGTGGAACCGCGAACAACGCCTGAGCCGGGCTGAAGGCGTGTTCATCGAAGCGCTGCAGCACGGCCTGGAGTAGGCGCCTACAACTGCGCCAGGCGCTCGCGCAGAAACGCCACGAAACCCTGCACGGGCCTGGCCACCTGCCGGTGCTGCGGGTACACCGCCGACAGTTGCAGGGGCGGCGGGGTCCAGGGTTCCAGCAGCGTCACCAGGCGCCCGTCGGCCAGTGCCTGCCCGACGATGAAGGTCGGCAGGTAGGTGATGCCCATACCAGCAATCGCCGCGTCCCTGAGCAGCTCACCATTGTTGGCCCGCATGCGCCCGCTGACAGCGATGGTCTGAGCCTTGCCTTGCCCCTTGAACTGCCATTGCACCTGCCGCGTATGACCATATGGCAGGCAATCGTGCTCGCCAAGTGCCTCCGGTGCGGCAGGTAGGCCACGGGCCTCAAGATAGGCCGGGCTGGCGCAGTACACCCGCTCGACACTGGCGATGCGCCGCGCTACCAGGCTTGAATCCTCCAGCGCGCCGATCCGCAGCGCCAGGTCATAGCCCTCGCCGATCAGGTCAACGGCGCGGTCGCTCAGGTCGACTTCTACATCCACCTGCGGATGCAACTGAAGAAACTCGGTCAGCAGACATCCCAGGTGCGCCATGGCGAAAGACAGTGGCGCGCTCAGGCGCAGGGTGCCGCGCAAGGCCTGGGCCTGTCCGCTGATGTCGTGCTCCACCTGCTGCACTTCACCGAGCAGGCGCAACGCCGACTGGTAGTAGTGCTGGCCCAGTGGCGTGGCATCCAGG
Source organism: Pseudomonas sp. Teo4 (assembly GCF_034387475.1). Lineage (NCBI taxonomy): Bacteria > Pseudomonadati > Pseudomonadota > Gammaproteobacteria > Pseudomonadales > Pseudomonadaceae > Pseudomonas > Pseudomonas sp. Teo4. The sequence continues at coordinate 803,788 of NZ_JAXCIL010000001.1, read as the reverse complement.
CGTCGGGTCGAACGGTTGAGCAAACGCACGCCAAGGCGTTCTTCCAGCTGCATCAGGCGCCGGCTGACCGATTGCTTGGACATGCCCAGACGGTCGGCGGCGGCGGTGAAACTGCCGGCTTCCATGACCTGGGCAAAGATCCGCATGTCTTCGTAAGGGTTCATTGTCTCTCTCTGCGTGACAGTCAAACGCTTTATACCGGCTTTTTCCCAAACAGGCATCTCCTTAATCTACGCACAGGTCGCAGCGATGGCCCCAAGGCCAGGCAACACGCCCACTCCCCATACTGCATAGAAAAGGATTCGCACATGAACATTGTCCACAAAACCCTCACCGCCAGCCTCCTCGCCCTGTCCGTTTCCAGCGCTTTCGCGGCAGGCAGCCCAGGTGTCGAACAGCACACCCAGGCCTTCCTCGAAGCCCTGGAACAAGGTGGCGGCAAGCCATTGGAACAGCTCAGCCCGAAAGACGCCCGCGCCGTACTGACCGGTGCCCAGGCTTCGGTGAAAGTCGACCTTTCCGGCATCGAAGTCACTGAACGCACCATCAAAGCCGACGGCCAGCCAATCAAGCTGCAGATCGTGCGCCCGGCCAAGGTCAAGGGTGAATTGCCGGTGTTCATGTTCTTCCACGGCGGCGGCTGGGTGCTGGGCGACTTCCCGACCCACCAGCGACTGATTCGTGACCTGGTGGTGGGCTCCGGCGCAGTGGCGGTCTATGTCGACTACACCCCGTCACCAGAGGCGCACTACCCCACCGCGATCAACCAGGCCTACGCCGCGACCCGCTGGGTGGCCGAGCATGGCAAGGACATCGGCGTGGACGGCAAGCGCCTGGCCGTGGCCGGCAACAGCGTCGGCGGCAACATGGCGGCTGTAGTGGCACTCAAAGCCAAGGAAGCAGGCACACCTGCGTTGCGCTTCCAGCTGCTGCTGTGGCCGGTGACCGACGCCAGCTTCGAGACCGCCTCGTACAAGCAGTTTGCCGAGGGGCACTTCCTGACTACCGGGATGATGAAGTGGTTCTGGGACAACTACACCACCGACGCCAAGGCACGTGAACAGATCTACGCCTCGCCGCTGCGGGCCAGCAGCGAGCAGTTGAAAGGCTTGCCGCCAGCGCTGGTGCAGACGGCCGAGTTCGATGTGCTGCGTGACGAGGGTGAAGCGTATGCGCGCAATCTGAATGCGGCGGGCGTGACGGTGACTTCGGTGCGGTACAACGGGATGATTCATGACTATGGGCTGCTTAACCCACTGAATCAGGTGCCGGCGGTCAAGGCGGCGATGAGGCAGGCGGCTGGCGAACTTAAAGTGCATTTACAGTGAGTCGATGACCAAAGGACCCGCCTAGGCGGGTCTTTTGCTTCGTTACGGTAATGGTCCACAGGCTTCGATGAGTCTGCTATCCGTGCGGCTATCTATGGCACCGTCCGCTCCTATGTAGATATCGATACTTGGCCATCTGGGTTTAACCCGGATGCAGTGCGATTTCCCACGGTTGTTCCAATACAATTCCATGAAAAACTGGTCGTTCGGGAAAATGTGGCCGGCGCCGCCGGTGGCTTCACCTGGGTAGATCTCACCTTTTGATATGTCGTGCTGGACATTCAATATGTAGCCGAGACGCCCCTGCCCCCTATCAGAAAAATGAAAACTCACCAGCGGTGTGGCGACATACCAAAAGACGATCGGGGTGAGCATTATCGCGACCACCCAGCGCCAAAAATGCCGTTTCGGTTTAATTGCAGACGTGATCACGTGTGCTATCCCCCCAGCTTGAACATTGGGCAAGCCGTCGTGGGATCACCTCGGCGAAGCACCTTGTGACCATTGAAGATATAGCCACTGGCCCCGGTGGTGGTCCTGTCCCCGTCTACTGCCTGGCCTTTACCGTCGATTACGTTGCGCATGGGGCTCGCTTCCTGAAGTGGAAAGTCCGCAAGCTAGCCGCCGAAATCCCCCTCCAAAGCGCGTCAGCGACAATCAGGAACAGTCCTACCGCTACAAATGAAGTAGCTGTCAGAACACTCCCACATTTGTCACCCTAAACAAGACAGTAATACTCACGAACCCTAATTTTTAAACATTAAAAGTGACAGTAAGATTCTCCCATCAACAGCCCTGCGGCCCTTTCGGCCTCGGCTTTTCAAGGAGAATCACCATGCTCACCGTCCGTAACGCCCAAGACCGCGGCCTGGCCTTCCATGGCTGGCTGAAATCCTTCCACACCTTCTCCTTCGGCCATTACCGCAACCCCGAAGAACAAGGTTTTTCCGACCTGCTGGTGATCAACGACGACCGTGTCATCGCCGGCAAAGGCTTCGGCGAGCACCCGCACCGCGACATGGAGATTTTCTCCTACGTGCTCGAAGGTGCACTGGAACACAAGGACACCCTCGGCACCGGTTCGGTGATTCGCCCAGGCGATGTGCAACTGATGAGCGCGGGGCACGGTGTGGCCCACAGCGAGTTCAACCACAGCCAGACAGCATCCGTGCACTTCCTGCAGATCTGGATCGTGCCCAACGTGCGGGGTGCGACACCGCGTTACCAGCAACAGCACTTCAGTGCCGAGGAAAAACGCGGCAGCTTGCGCCTGATCATCTCACCGGATGGCGCCGAAGGCTCATTGCAGGTACGCCAGAACGCGCGGGTGTATGCCGGGCTGTTCGACGGTGAGGAACGGGCGACCCTGACCTTGCCGGAAAACCGCCATGCCTATGTGCACGTGGCCCGCGGCAGTATCGAACTCAATGGCCGTGTATTGAACGAAGGCGACGGCGTGCGGGTACGGCAGGAACAGGTGCTGGAACTGAGCAACGGCCTCGACGCTGAAGTGCTGGTGTTCGACTTGCGCCCATACGAGTTGCCTGGCATGCCTTGATGCTCGGTGGTGACAATGATGGCCCTATCGCCGGCAAGCCGGCTCCCACAGGTACTACACAGTTCTCGAAAACTGTGATCGCCTGTGGGAGCCGGCTTGCCGGCGATTGGGCCATCAGCCACAGCTCAAGGCTCGAAGCCTTCGACGATGATCACCTCCGCCTTTGCCACCCCCTGGCGATGGCTGCACGCCTCCTGATACAGCGCCGACCGATAACAGGCCAGCGCCTGCTCATACGATTCGAATTCGATCACCACGCTACGCTGAGGTGTAGGCCGCCCCTCCATCGCTTCGCTACGCCCGCCACGGGCCAGGAAGCGCCCACCAAACGCCTTGAAGGCTGCCGGCGCACGCTGGGTGTATTGCTGATACTGCTCGGGGTCAGTGATGTCCACATGGGCGATCCAGTAGGCCTTCATCGGCGGTTCTCCTGTAACAACGATATTTGTGTATGATGGTATACCATAAAAATCACCCCACCACAGTGAGCGTGCAGCATGGCTTTCAACAGCATCGAAGAACTTCTCGAAGACTACCGGCAAGGCAAGATGGTGCTGCTGGTGGATGACGAGGACCGGGAAAACGAAGGCGACCTGCTGATTGCCGCCGAGCGCTGTGACGCCCAGGCCATCAACTTCATGGCCCGTGAAGCCCGCGGCCTGATCTGCCTGACCCTGACCGACGATCACTGCCAACGCCTGGGCCTGGAACAGATGGTGCCAGCCAACGGCAGCGTGTTCAGCACCGCCTTCACCGTGTCGATCGAGGCCGCGACCGGCGTCACCACCGGCATCTCCGCCGCCGACCGGGCACGTACAGTGGCGGCGGCCATGGCACCCAACGCCCGCCCGGAAGACCTGGTGCAGCCTGGCCACATCTTCCCCCTGCGCGCCCGTGAAGGTGGGGTACTGACCCGTGCCGGGCATACCGAAGCCGGCTGCGACCTGGCGCGCCTGGCAGGCTTCAGCCCCGCCTCGGTGATCGTCGAGGTGCTCAACGACGACGGCACCATGGCCCGCCGCCCGGACCTTGAAGTGTTCGCCGCCCGCCACGGTATCAAGATCGGCACCATTGCCGACCTGATCCACTACCGCCTGAGCACCGAGCAGACCATCAAGCGTATCGGCGAGCGGGAGCTGCCCACCGTGCACGGCACCTTCCGCCTGGTGACCTATGAAGACCGTATCGAGGGCGGCGTGCACATGGCCATGGTGATGGGCGATATCCGCCGCGAACAGCCAACCCTGGTACGCGTGCATGTAATCGACCCGCTGCGCGATCTGGTCGGCGCCGAATACGCCGGCCCGGCCAACTGGACGCTGTGGGCAGCCTTGCAGAAGGTGGCCGAGGAAGGTGCGGGCGTGGTGGTTATTCTGGCCAACCATGAGTCGTCCCAGGCGCTGCTCGAGCGTGTGCCGCAGCTGACCCAGCCGGCGCGGCCGTACCAGCGTGGCCAGTCGAAGGTGTACTCGGAGGTGGGCACTGGCGCGCAGATTCTGCAAGACCTTGGCGTGGGCAAGCTGCGTCACCTCGGCCCGCCGCTGAAGTATGCGGGCCTTGCCGGGTACGAGCTGGAAGTGGTGCAGAGCATTCCGTTCGAGCCGGGGATGGTGGGCTGACCACAATCGGAATGACAACGTGGACCCTGTGGGAGCCGGCTTGCCGGCGATTGCGACAGATCAGGCACCACCGGTGTGACTACTGACGCAATCGCCGGCAAGCCGGCTCCTACAGGGTCCGCGTCGTTTCTGGACCCACGGAGTGATGGCCGGTCGCCTTAACCTCTTGCGAAAAGTTTGGAATACCATAATATGATATCCCGTAGACCTTGAATCAGCAGGCCGGCACCTACAATTAAAAACGGCCAGAAGACACTTTGTTGAAGCTGCTCCCCGAACACTATTGGCGGGCGCACCAAAAAGCCCCGCCTCGAATAACAAAAGCAACGAGGGCGTAACCATGCTGTTGAGCAAACGTGTAACCGCAGTGCTGTCCGCCAGCCTGCTGACCCTGGCATGTCAGGCCGTCCAGGCCGCTGACAGCCTCAACTTCGTCAGTTGGGGCGGTACCACCCAGGACGCCCAGAAAGAAGCATGGGCAGTCCCCTTCACCAAAAGCACCAACATCAAAGTCGTCCAGGACGGCCCAACCGACTACGGCAAGCTCAAGGCCATGGTCGAAAGCGGCAACGTGCAGTGGGACGTAGTCGACGTCGAAGCCGACTTTGCCCTGCGCGCCGCCAGCGAAGGCCTGCTCGAACCCCTGGACTTCAAGCAGATCCAGCGCGACAAGATCGACCCACGTTTCGTCTCCGACCACGGTGTCGGCTCGTTCTTCTTCTCCTTCGTGCTCGGTTACAACGAAGGCAAGCTCGGTGCCAACAAGCCGGTCGACTGGACCGCGCTGTTCGACACCAAGACCTACCCCGGCAAACGCGCCTTGTACAAATGGCCAAGCCCCGGCGTGCTGGAACTGGCTCTGCTGGCCGACGGCGTAGCCCCCGACAAGCTCTACCCGCTGGACCTGGACCGCGCCTTCAAGAAGCTCGACACCATCAAGAAAGACATCGTCTGGTGGGGCGGTGGCGCCCAGTCGCAACAGCTGCTGGCCTCCGGTGAAGCGTCGCTGGGCCAGTTCTGGAACGGCCGGGTCTATGCCCTGCAGCAAGATGGTGCGCCAGTTGGCGTGAGCTGGAAGCAAAACCTGGTCATGGCCGATTTCCTGGTCATTCCCAAAGGCGCCAAGAACAAGGACGCGGCCATGAAGTTCCTGGCCAACGCCAGCAGCGCCGAGGGCCAGGCCGAATTCGCCAACAAGACCGCCTACGCGCCGGTGAACGTCGACAGCGTTGGCAAACTCGACAAAGACCTTGCGCCAAACCTGCCGACCGCCTACGCCCAGGACCAGGTCACCCTGGACTTCGCCTACTGGGCCAAGAACGGTCCGGCCATCGCGGCGCGCTGGAATGAGTGGCTGGTCAAATGAAAGTCGCCATCAACGCCCTGCATAACGCGCAAGGTGCCCCCAGCGGCACCGGCGCACCGGGGGCGGCCACGCGCCGCCCCAGCCTGAGCCAACGCTGGAAAGGCAGCCGCAACCTGCTGCCGGCCCTGCTGTTCCTGGGCCTGTTCTTCTTCGCCCCGCTGGCTGGTCTGTTGCTGCGCGGCGTGCTGGAGCCGGTACCGGGGCTTGGCAACTACGAGCAACTGTTCGCCAACTCGGCCTACGCACGGGTGCTGTTCAACACCTTCTCGGTCGCCGGCCTGGTAACCCTGATCAGCGTGCTGCTGGGCTTCCCACTGGCCTGGGCGATCACCCTGGTGCCCAAGGGTTGGGGCCGCTGGCTGCTGAACATCGTGCTGCTGTCGATGTGGACCAGCCTGCTGGCGCGCACCTACTCGTGGCTGGTGCTGCTGCAGAGTTCCGGTGTGATCAACAAGGCGTTGATGGCCATGGGTATCATCGATGCGCCGCTGGAGATGGTGCACAACCTCACCGGCGTGGTGATCGGCATGAGCTACATCATGATCCCGTTCATCGTCCTGCCGCTGCAGGCGACCATGCACGCCATCGACCCGATGGTGCTGCAGGCCGGCTCGATCTGCGGCGCCAGCCCTTGGACCAATTTCTGGAAGGTGTTCCTGCCGCTGTGCCGCTCGGGGTTGTTCTCCGGTGCGCTGATGGTGTTCGTCATGTCGCTCGGTTACTACGTCACGCCGGCGCTGCTGGGCGGGGCGCAGAACATGATGCTGCCTGAGTTCATCATCCAGCAGGTGCAGTCGTTCCTGAACTGGGGCCTGGCCAGCGCCGCCGCCGCACTGCTGGTGGTAATCACCCTGGTGCTCTTCTATCTGTACCTGAAGCTGCAGCCGGAATCTCCGGTCGGCAACGCGAGGTAAGCCGTCATGCTCCTGTCCCCCAACGCCATGGGCCGCCCGCTGCGTACCGGCCTGTACCTGACCACCGGGGTCATCGCGGCCTTCCTGCTGCTGCCGGTGGTGTTCATCGTCCTGCTGTCGTTCGGTTCATCCCAGTGGCTGGTGTTCCCACCACCGGGCTGGACCTTCAAGTGGTACGGCCAGTTCTTCTCCAACCCCGAGTGGATGGACGCCGCCCTGGCCAGCCTCAAGGTCGCCGTGCTGACCACTTTCGCCGCCGTGCTGCTGGGCCTGCCCACCGCATTCGCCCTGGTGCGCGGGCGCTTCCCTGGCCGTGAGCTGCTCTACGGCCTGTTCACCATGCCGATGATCGTGCCGCTGGTGATCATCGCCGTGGCGGTGTACGCGCTGTTCCTCAAGCTTGGCTATACCGGCACGCTGTTCGCCTTCGTGGTCAGCCATGTAATCGTCGCCTTGCCCTTCACCATCATCTCGATCATCAACTCGCTGAAGCTGTTCGACCAGTCGATCGAGGATGCCGCGGTGATCTGCGGCGCCTCGCGCCTGCAGGCCATCTTCAAGGTGACCTTCCCGGCGATTCGCCCGGGGATGATCGCCGGCGGCCTGTTCGCCTTCCTGGTGTCCTGGGACGAGGTGGTGCTCAGCGTGATGATGGCGAGCCCCGACCTGCAGACCCTGCCGGTGAAGATGTGGACCACCCTGCGCCAGGACCTGAGCCCGGTCATTGCCGTCGCCTCGACGCTGCTGATCGGCCTGTCGCTTCTTGTCATGGTTATTGCCGCCGCCCTGCGCCGGCGCACCGAAGTCAACGCCTGAGTGCCCGGAGAGAACAACAATGAGTGCAGTGATCAAAGACAGCGCGCACAACAAGACCCTGGTCAGCCTGCGCGGCCTGAACAAGCACTACGGTGATTTCACCGCCGTGGACAACCTCGACCTGGAAATCCAGGACGGCGAGTTCCTCACCTTCCTCGGCTCCAGCGGCTCGGGCAAGTCCACCACTTTGTCGATGCTGGCCGGTTTCGAAACCCCCAGCAGCGGCGAGATCCTCGTCGACGGCCAGTCGCTGGTGAACGTGCCACCGCACAAGCGTGACATCGGCATGGTGTTCCAGCGCTACTCGCTGTTCCCGCACCTGAACGTGCGCGACAACATCGGCTTCCCGCTGGCCATCCGCAAGCTCGGCGCCGCCGAGACCAACAAACGCGTCGACGCCATGCTCAAGCTGGTGCAACTGGAACAATTCGCCCACCGCAAACCCTCGCAGATGTCCGGTGGCCAACAGCAACGCGTGGCGATTGCCCGGGCGCTGGTGTACGAGCCACGCATCCTGCTGATGGACGAACCCCTCGGCGCGCTGGACAAGAAACTGCGTGAAGACCTGCAGGATGAACTGCGCCAACTGCACCGGCGCCTGGGCATCACCATCGTCTATGTGACCCATGACCAGGAAGAAGCCATGCGCCTGTCCCAGCGCATCGCCATTTTCAGCCACGGCAAGATCGTTGGCCTGGGCACCGGCTACGACCTCTACCAGAACCCACCGAACGCCTTCGTGGCCTCGTTCCTGGGTAACTCCAACTTCCTGCGGATCAAGGCCAGCAGCAACGGCGCGGGCAGCTTCGAGGGCCAACCCGTAGCCATTCGCCTGACCGCGGGCCTGGCCGCAGGGCAGGACGCGCTGATCATGGTGCGACCTGAAAAAGCCCTGGCACTGACGGCTGAACAGGCCACCCGCGAAGTGTTGCCAGCGGGCTGGAACGAAGTCAGCGCCAAGGTCGCGGAAGTGCTGTTCCTCGGCGAAAGCCAGACCTGCCATGTGGTCACGGCAGGCGGCACCGAGCTGACCGTCAAGGCGCTGTCTGCCGCAGGCATGCCGATGCAGCCGGGCGACACCGTGAAAGTACGCTGGGCGGTGGCGGATGCCTGTATCTATACCGAATGGGCCGAAAGTGACCTGAGCAAATCGGCTGGGGCACATTGATGCGATGACGGCCGCCCCCACAGCTGGGTGGGCTACACCTTGTGGGAGCGGCCTTGTGTCGCGATTGGAGGGCAGAGCCCTCCCCGCTGAACAACACCTTCGATGTCACATTTCGGTCACGCCACTGTCGTAATCTGCCGGGCACTTCTGTGCCAAAGGTCCCCGGCATGCGTCGCCTGCTCATCCTGCTGATCCCGTTGCTACCGCTGATGGCCTTGGCTGAGCCTGCGCACTTGCGTGTGCAGGGTTCCAATACCATCGGCGCGGCCTTGCTGCCGGCACTGGTCAAAGGGCTACTGCAGGCGCAACACGCCACGGCCATCGAGCAACGCCCCGCAGCGGTGGCCAATGAGACCGTGATCCAGGCACAGGACGCCCAAGGTCGCCCCCTGCGGGTCGACATCGCCGCGCACGGCTCCAGCACCGGTTTCACCGCCCTTGGCCGTGGCGAGGCAGACCTGGCTGCGGCCTCACGCCCTATCAGCGACGCCGAAGCCCACCAGTTGCAGGCCCTGGGTGACCTGCGCGCCGCCAGCGCCGAACAGGTCATCGGCCTGGATGGCGTGGCGGTGATCGTCCATCCCGACAACCCGTTGCCGCAGCTGACCACCGAACAACTGGCGCAGATCTTTTCCGGGCAGATCCAGCGCTGGGAACAGCTGGGGGTGGTCGGCGGCGAAATTCACCGGTATGCCCGTGACGAGCGTTCCGGCACGTTCGAGACCTTCAAGGCGCTGGTACTGGAGCCGCACCAGGCAAGCCTGACCGCGCAGACCCAACGCTTCGAGTCCAGCGACGAACTGGCCAGCCAGGTTGCAGCCGACCGCCAGGCCATCGGTTTCAGCAGCCTGGCAGCGGTGCACGGCGCCAAGGTGCTGGCGGTGGCCGAGGGCGATGCGCCAGCCATGCTGCCGGACCGCGCCCTGGTCGCCAACGAAGACTACCCCCTGTCACGCAGGTTGTACTTCTACCTGCCTGCCAACGCCAAGCCCCAAGCCCGTGCCTTGGCCGACTTTGCCCAGAGCCCCTGCGGCCAGGCGATCGTCGCCGCGCAGGGGTTTGTCTCCCAGCAGGTCAATGCCCAGCCAGTACCACCCCATGCCGACATGCCGCCGCGCTATCGCACCCTGGCCCAACAGGCCCAGCGGCTGAGCGTCAATTTCCGCTTCCAGGAAGGCAGTGCCAGCCTCGACAACAAAGCGCTGCGCGATGTGCAGCGGGTGGCCGACTACCTGCGTCAAAACGGGAAGTTGCAAAGCAAGGCGGTGCTGGTGGGGTTTGGCGACCCCAAGGAAACCCCGGGGCGCGCCGCCCTGCTCTCGCGGCTGCGGGCCCTGGCGGTGCGACGGGAGCTGGCCAGGGACGGCGTCGAAGTGCTGGAAGTGACCGGCATGGGCGACGAACTGCCCGTGGCCGGCAACGACCTGGAACAGGGGCGTTTGCGCAACCGCAGGGTTGAGGTGTGGGTGTACTGAGGGCCGCGCTCAGCCAAATATCACGTAGCTTTTGCGCAGCGTCTGGCGCACGACCCAGGTCCCTTCACTGTTGGGTGGAAAGCACAAGGTATCGCCAGCGCGAAACTCCAGCGCTTCGCCCTGATCCGGGGTGAAACTCCCCTCCCCACTGATGATGTAGCTGTACTCCGCCTGCATCACCTCGCGTCGGAACGTACCAGGCGTGCACTCCCAGATTCCGGTAACGGCCTCGGCCCCCTCCAGGTTGTGCTCCCCAGCGCTGCGGGTATGGGCGATGACCTCACCCAGCGGCTTGCCGACGGCGACAGACTGGCCGAACTGCGCCTCGGCGACGGCTTTGATCACTACAGGTTGCATTGCACACACTCCTTGAACTCAGAAAAGGGCGTCGAGCAGCCGATACCAGGCAATGCCAACACCCAGATACAGACGCTGCAGGCCATGGAACGGGATCGGCCGAATGGGCGTTACCGGAAACGGAAAATGCTCGGCCTGCCCTAGCAGGCGTTCGGCCAGGTGACGGCCGAGTGCCGTTGACATCGCAATGCCTCGGCCGTTGTAGCCCAGCAGGATGCTCAGGCCTGGTGCAGGCTCATGCAGGTGCGGCAGAAAATCCTGGGTCAGGGCCACACGACCAGCCCACTGGTACTCGAATTCGACGCCCTTCAGTTGCGGGAACAACCCCACCACCGAATTACGCAAGTGATTCCAGTCGCTGGCCGCACGGGGTTCGGCGAACGGTCCTCGCCCGCCCAGCAGCAGCCGTCCCTGGGCGTCCTGCTTGAAGTACACCAGCAGGCGTCGGGCATCGGAGCAGACTTCGCCCCCCGGCAGGACAGTGCGCCGCAACTGCTCGGGTAACGGGCGGGTGGCGACGATGAAACTGTTCGCCGGCAGCAGGGTTTGCCGCAGTTTCGGCCACAGGTCGTCGGTGTAGCCATTGGTGGCCAGCACTACTCGTTCAGCTGTCACCACGCGCCGGGTATCGGTGGTGAGTGTCCATCCGCGGCTGTCGCGGCGCAGGCCGGTCACCCGGTTATGCCCATGAATCTGCACGCCTTCGCTCAATGCAGCCCGCGCCAGGCCACGCACATAGCTCAGTGGCTGGACACTGCCAGCGCGTGGGTCGACCCAGGCACCCAGGTAATCATCGCTGCCGATGCGCTGGCGGACCTGGCTCTGGTCGAGCATCTCGACAGGCACACCACGCTTGCGCCACTGCTCGGCCCGCCGCTCGATACCGCGCATGGCGGCCGGCGTCGCTGCAGGCTGGATCCAGCCCTTGCGGGTCGCGTCGCACTGAATGTCGTAGCGCCGGATGAGCTCGAAGACTTCGTCGGCAGCGCCACCGGCCACGTCGATAAGGCGCTGGCCCTGCTCCGGGCCGAACAGGCGCAGCAAGTCGTCCGGGTCGTGCTTCAGACCAGGGATGACTTGCCCGCCATTGCGCCCCGAAGCGCCCCAGCCTGGCTCGCCAGCATCCAGCACACACACCCGCACACCCTGGCGGGCCAGGTGCAGTGCCGTGACCAGCCCGGTGTAACCGGCGCCGACTACGGCGACATCCACCTGTTTATCTTCATCCAGTGGCGGCGTATGCACACCCGGCGTAGCGGTGGCCGCCCACAACGAAGGAGGCAATGCCAGTTGCGCAGCACTCATGCCTGGCCTCCGTCACTGGTCAGCAAGCGGCGCAGGAAGTCCTGGGTGCGCTGCTGTTGCGGTGCCCCAAGCACTTCCCGGGCCGGGCCTTCTTCAATGATCCGCCCGCCATAAAGGAAACACACCTTGTCGGCGACCTCGCGGGCAAAGCCCATCTCATGCGTCACCACCACCATGGTCATGCCTTCGTCCGCCAGTTTTCGCATCACCGCCAGCACTTCCCCTACCAACTCCGGGTCCAGCGCCGAGGTCGGCTCGTCGAACAGAATTGCCTTGGGCCGCATCGCCAGTGCGCGGGCAATGGCAACCCGCTGCTGCTGACCACCGGAAAGCTCGTCCGGGTAGGCGTCCATGCGATGGGCCAGGCCCACTTTCTCGAGCAACGCACGGGCATGCTCGCGGGCCGCTTGCGGGTTTTCCTTCTTCACATACACCGGCCCTTCCATGACGTTCTGTAGCGCAGTGCGGTGCGGGAACAGGTTGAAGCGCTGGAACACCATGGCCACTTGGCTGCGAATGGCGTGGATGCTCTTGGCGTTGCGGTCCACCCGTTCGCCTTCGACCAGAATGTCGCCACCTTCATAAGTTTCCAGACCATTGATGCAGCGCAGCAAGGTGGACTTGCCCGAGCCCGAGGGGCCGATCAGGCACACCACCTGGCCGCTGTCGACGCTCAGGTCGATGCCTTCGAGCACTCGCGTGCTGCCATAGCTTTTATGCAGGGACTGAATCGTGATCATGCGTGTTTCCTCGTGGCGATACGCGCCTCGAGACGGCGCAAGGCATACGACAGCGGCAGGCTCAAGGACAGGTAGAGCAATGCCACCAGGGTGTAGACCGTCATGTTTTCGAAGGTCGACGAAGCGATCAGCTGGCCGGCGCGGGTCATCTCGGCGACGGTGATGGTCGACACCAGGGACGAGTCCTTGAGCATCATCACCAAGGTATTGCCGTAGGGCGGCAAGGCGATGCGAAACGCCTGTGGCAGCACCACGCGACGCATGATCATCGGCCCACGCATACCAAGGGACTCGGCCGCCTCGATCTGGCCCTGCTGGATGGCCTGGATGCCGGCGCGAAAGTTCTCCGCCTGGTACGCCGAATAAGCGATGCCCAGGCCGATGATGCCGGCGTGCAAGGCGCTGAGCTGGATGCCGAATTCCGGCAGCACGAAGTAGATGTAGAACAGCTGCACGATAATCGGCAGGCCGCGGATGACGTTGACCAGGGTGATGCCGCACAGCGCGACTGCGCGCACCTTCGACACCATCATCAGGGCAAAGCCCAGGCCGATGAAGGAACTGAGCAGGAACGAGGCAATCGTGACCTGCACGGTGACCACCGCGCCATTCAAGAGAATGGGCAGGAAGTCCAGAGCATTCTGGAAGAACATAAGCGTGTCCGAGGTGGGTGTATCAGAGAGACGGTGCCCAGGGCGGGCACCGGGTGGCGACCGTCAGTCGAGTTTCCACTTGTCGATGATGGCGGCCAGCGTGCCGTCGGCCTTGATACTGGCAATGCCTTTGTTGACCTGCGCCAGCATCTGCGGGTCGCCTTGGCGCATGATCAGGCACACCTGGCCTTTGAGGTGCGGCTGGTAGCTGTCGACCAGGCGTACTTTTTTCAACGTGCCCTGCGCCATCTGAAAAGCCAGGATCGGGTGATCGCCGAAGCCGGCCTTGATTCGGCCCAGCGCCAGGTCGCGGGTGAGGTCGGCGAGCGAATCGTAACCACGCACTTCCTTGAAGATGCCGCGCCGGTTCAGTTCGTCGATGAAAATGGTCCCCACCTGGGCACCCACCACCTCGCCCTTGAAGTCATCCATGCTGGTGTAGGCCTTGTCATCGTCAGCCCGCACCATCAGCCCCTCACCGTACTCGAACACCGGGTCCGAATACTGCACCACTTTCTCCCGCTCAGGCGTGCGCAGCATGGCCGCCGAAATCAGGTCGATCTTGCGTGCGGTCAGGGACGGGATCAACGCCGCGAAGTTGGTCTGGGCGATCTCCACTTCAAAGCCCGCAGCCTTGGCCACGGCCTGGGCCGAGTCGACCATCATGCCCTGGATACTGTTGCTTTTCACATCGAGGAAGGTAAACGGAACGCCAGTGGCGGTTGCGCCGACTTTGTAGGTCTCGGCCTGGGCGACCAAGGAGGTGGCGCAACTGGCGACCAGGGCCAGAGCGTAGGTGACTGCACGAAGACGTGGATACATGTTGAACACTCCCATTTCACGCGACTTATTGTGTTTATGCGTAGGGTTGGCCTCAGGTATCGGCAGGAGGCATGTTTTTCACTATAAACAATTTACAAAAATCGTAAAGAGATTTATAAATATCGCATATCGATACGCATAACGCGCAAATGGATGATTCGACGTATGAGCGACAGTGAAAGCAATCTGTTCAATCAGTCATTGGAAAAGGGCCTGGCCGTACTGCGCGCCTTCAACGCCCGCCGCCGTACCATGAACCTGGCGGAGGTGGCCGAGGCCGCCGGCATCAACAAGAGCTCGGCGCAGCGCATGATCCACACCCTCGAAGCCCTGGGCTATGTCAGCAAGCACCCGCAAAGCAAACGCTTCCAGCTCACCCCCGAAGTGATGGAGATCGGTTACAACTATCTCGCCGCCGATACACTGGTCGATGTGGCCAACCCCTTCCTCGCGGAGCTGGCGCAAACCACTGGCGAAACCACCAACCTGACCGAGCCGGTGCGCACCGACATGCTCTATGTGGCGCGTTTCGTCGGCCCCAAGTTCATCCCCATCCACCTGCCGATCGGTAGTCGCATTCCCATGTACTGCACGGCTTCCGGTCGCGCCTACCTGAGCGCCCTGGAAGAAGATGAGGTCAAGGCGCTGCTTGCAGGTAGCGAGCTCATCCGCCATACCCACCTCACCCGGACCAGCCCCGAGCAGATCCTTGAGGAAATCGCCGAAGTCCGGCGCAAGGGGTATGCGATCAACAGCGAAGAACTGTTCCTCGGTGACATGGCCGTGGCCGCCCCCGTGCGCAACAGCCAAGGCCGTCCCGTCGCGTCCGTGCACGTGGTGGCGCCGACCAGCCGCTGGACGGTGGAAGATGCCGAGCGCCGCCTGGCGCCCGCCGCGCTCGAGTGTGCCCGGGCCATCAGCACATCGATCAGAGCGCTGTAGGCGGTGGGATGCAAAGAAATGTAACAGCACACCATTCGGTTTCCCCGGGAATTGGGTCTAGGCTCAAAACCATGTGATACCGGGCCCCTCTGACGGCTACCGCGCCGCCATGTCGGATCACTGTTGCCATGCAACGTCGACATTCAAGGAGGGGCTCATGACAGCTCTACAAGCATTTCTCACCACTCCGTTCCTCGGCACCAGCACCTGGTTGTGGCTGGTGTTCATGGCCATCGTCATCGGTTTGCTGGTGCTCGACCTGGGCGTTCTGCACCGCCAGGACCGCGAAATTGAAATGCGCGAAAGCCTGCTGCTGTACTCGGGCTACTTCAGCGTTGGCGTGATGTTCGGGGCCTGGGTCTGGTTCGAGCTGGGGTCGCAAGCGGCGCTTGAGTTCTACACGGGCTTTCTGGTCGAGCAATCGTTGTCCATGGACAACGTGTTCGTCATGGCCATGATCTTCGGCTTCTTCGCCATCCCCCGCCGTTACCAGCACCGCGTGCTGTTCTGGGGCATCCTCGGCGTGGTGGTTCTGCGCGCGATCATGATCGGCGTGGGTGCGGCACTGGTGCAAAACTTCGCCTGGGTGCTCTACGTGTTCGGTGCCTTCCTGCTGTTCACCGGGGTGAAGATGGCGCTGTCGAAGGAAGAAAGCCACCCGGACCTTGCCAACAACCCAGTGCTGAAGTTCGTACGCAGGCACATGCGCGTCACCGACCAGATCCACGGCTCGCACTTCTTCGTGCGCATGACACCGCCAGGGCAGAGCAAGGCGTTGCGCTACGCCACACCGTTGTTCATGGCCCTGGTGCTGATAGAGCTGGCCGACCTGGTGTTCGCGGTGGACAGCGTGCCGGCAATCTTCGCCATCACCCAGGACCCCTTCATCGTCTACACCTCCAATATCTTCGCCATCCTTGGCCTGCGCTCGCTGTACTTCGCGCTGGCGGCGTTGATGCACCGGTTCGTCTACCTCAAGTACGCGTTGGCGCTGGTGCTGATCTTCATCGGCTGCAAGATCTTCTACCACGGGTTGGTGGGCAAGGTACCGGCGTTGCTGTCGTTGGGGGTGACGTTCGGGTTGCTTCTGGGTGGGGTGGTGTTGTCGTTGATCAGGACACGCAGCGGTGCTACTGAGGTTGCCCTGCCTCCAGCGGAGCAGGCGCCAGGCAAAACAGTGGACGCCGAGAAGAAAGAGGATCCGCAATTGAGGGTTTGAGGCAACTGACCAGGGCCGCTTTGCGGCCCTTTCCGAGCGGTCTGGCGCCCCGGCAGTGCGCTGTATGTTCAGTGGCACCTTGTCCTACATACGCCTGAATTATTCGGAGTGCTCCTACAGCTTGGATTGAATTCAGCTAATTGCGACAAGCACCACCCTTGGCCAGCATGCCCACTCCCAGCACAAGGAGTGCCCCATGCAACAGCTTCCGAAACTTGACGTCGCCCTGCCCCGCTTCAACCGCAAGATCATCGCCGCCATTGCAATACCGACACTTGCCGTCGGAGCCCTCGCAATTTTGTTCAACGGGGTATTTTTCTACAACGAAGCGGGCCAGATGACCCACGTACGCACCATGTTCGGCGAGGAGAAAGTGGTCGAAGACGTTGGTTACGCCACCAAATGGTTTGGCCGCAGCACCGTCTGGCGTCGCACCATCGGCGTTCAATCAGCCCTGCAGGCGGACCTTCAGGAAGACGCCCGAAGCGGGCATCCAGCGGTAACGCTCGACAACCTGCCCATCGTGTTTCTGGGCAACGTCGACGCCAAAGCCGAGTTCAGCACCCAATTCCGCCTGCCCACCGGCGACGCCTTCCTGAAAATTGCCCATGAGTACCGCACGCCAGACAACTTCCTGCAGCGCGCACTGCTTCCGGCGGTCAAGGAGACCCTGCAGGCCACAGCCTCGTTGATGAGCGCCGACGACTACTATGCGGGTAACCGCAGCCACTTCGGCGCCGAGTTCGAAAACCAGTTGCGCAACGGCCTGTACCTGACCAGCCGCAAGGAAATCCGCGTGCAGCGCGACAACTACCCGGCACAGACCGCCATCCTCCAGGCCGGCACCGAGCAGGGCAACTTTGGCGACAATTCCTCGACCCGTTTCGTCATCGAGAAGAAGCTCGACAAGGACGGTCAGGAGCTACGCAAGCAGCAACAGTTCCGCCTGTTCGGTGTCGAGGTCGTCGACGCCCGGGTGACGCACATCGACCCCAACCCCCAATACCAGGAGCGGATGGTAAGGGTGCAACAGGCACTGGCCGAACTGGCGGTGGCCAGGCAGAACCGGCTCAAGGAGGAAGAAGAGAAACAGCTGGTAACCGCCCGAGGCGCCAAGGACGTCGAGGCCAAGCGTCAGGAAAGCCTGCGCCAGCAGATCGAACGAACCACCGAAGCCGAGACCGAGAAGCAGCTGACGTTGATCAATGCCGAACGGGAACAGCGCCGTGCAGAGATCGAAAAGCAGACGGCGGAACTGCTACGCGACAAAGCCAGGGTCAACGCCGAAGCCACCAAGATCACCGCCGACGCCGAAGCCTATGCCCGCGAGGCATCGCTCAAGGCTGACGGTGCCTTGCAGACCAAGCTCGATGCATTGGTGCAGATCAACCGAGCCTGGGCCAGCGCGGCGGCAACCGCACCGGTCCCAAGCGTGATGATGGGCGGCGCGGAAGGCGGTATTGGGCGTCAGGATGAGATGAGCAAGCTGATGGGCGTGCTGGCAACCAAGGCAGCCAAGGATCTGATGGTGGACCTGAAGACCCCGTGAGGCCTGGACCAGGGCTGCCGATCAGCAGCCCTGATTGCGTCTATGCCTGAGTTTTAAATCACTACTGTATAAAAAAGTAAGCGACCAACAACCACAGCGAACCAATCAAAATCAGCCACCATGCTATTCCCATTTTCTTTTTCAACTTAACTGGAAAGCGTTTAAGCTCCTGTTCGTCCAACCATCCCATACGCAGATGCAGCCAGGGAAATGTGACCAAAGAGCTCACGGTGCTCAACAAAAAAAAACGCGACCTCAGATTTCCCCCACCCCAAACAGGCTTCATCTGTTCCAAATAGGGATTACTTCTGATAGCCGACAGGGCGACATCATAATCCCGCGACATTGAGATTTGAATATGAATTGCAACACCCAACAGACCAACCACGAATGGAATGATCAAAAATGCAAGCTTCAATAACGGCGGCCAACTTTCGAATTCAATCATCAGTCACCTCATAAAGCACTTCTCCCGCCTTCTCTCCAAGCATTCCGACACCAACAGCGCCGCCAGCAGAGCCAGCGCCAACGACGACAATGCTACATAACGGTGCACCAAGCCCGCCAGTTCCCACCGCGAAAGCACCGCATAACATCGCTGCAGCGGCAAACCCAAGTTCGGCCCCCAGCATGCCTCCCCCCAACCCACCTGCAAAGGTGCCCGTTTCAGTAAAACGCACTTTCTTGCATGCGCCAGTTTCGCCGGCGCGACAAACCTCCTGAACTTTCATATAAGACGAAACCCCACCCAACCCAATCGCAAAATACCCACCATATTTAAGATACTTACCCAGCTTCGCCACCTTATCCAAATGCGTCGCATACCCCGGCATCTGCCCCGGCCCGCCCGCCTTCGACCAATGATGCACCAGGCTCTTGGTCGAAATATTCAAGCTCTTCTGCAACCGCTCATAACTACCCAGATCCAACTGCTTGTTCAGAAAAGCCACCCTCAACTGACCATCCAACTGCTGCAACAACTGACGGCGCGCGTTGAAAAACTCTCGACTGTTTAAATGCCCATGGCGCAAGAACTCTCGCTGATGCAGTTGCTCGATCTGGGTCAGGGTAGTACTGACTTGCTTGAGCCCCTGATCCAGCATGTCCTTGCCCACCCCCATCGACAGGCTGGCATTACCGAGCAACCCCGCGATCTCGGCCTGATGCTCCATCATGAAATCCGCTTCGGCAAAATCCAGCACCGCCAATGCACGTCGCGCCTGCTCGGCGGCGGCCATCAATTTGGCCTCCTCGCGGGTGCAGGCATTGCCATTGTCGGGGTCGCCGATGACGAAGATTTCTCCGGCTTTGAAGCCATGTTGGAACGTGGGGTTCAGGCGCTGCAGGCGGGAGATCGGCAAGGTGGCGTCGTGTTCTGATAACCGTATCAGCACTTGCGCGAACGACATGCTTCGCGGAACAACATAGAACCCCGGCTCCAACGTGCCGGGTACTGCACTGACTGCACTCTGAGCAAAGCTGTTAGGCATCACGTCTTTTGCCAGGCCGGTAGCGTGGCTGCCCGCTGTTCTCGCAACCGATGATCTGGAGGGTGGGAGCTCGTGGAGGGGAGCGATAACCCGGTTGCTGCCAGGCGGGCAACCACAGATGACCAGCGCCCCATCTATTGCCACCGGACGGCCGCAGGAAATGAACAGACTTGCACCTTCGGCAACAGTCCCCTCCTGCCCGCAATCAGGACAGGGCGTCGTAGGGTCTCCTTCGCGCAAGACGAGCCGGCCGTTACTGACGTATCCGGCGCCTGTCGCAATACATATAGCACCCGTTGTGGTGACATCACCGTCTACCGCTTGGCCTTTACCGTCGATATTGACGCGCATGAGCAACATTCCTTTGCATTGAGATGCATCGGAACCTAGCAGCTACAAGAGGGCCTTTTTACCTCTACAAAGCGAAAGAGATATGTCCTACAACAGAAGCAGAATCGCCCGGCGCAATGTCATTTTTTGCAAACCAGCATCGACTCAAGACCCACCAAGTTCGTCCAAGAACCCTTCCACGAACCACACCAGTCGCTGATGCCGCTCAGCCGCCAGGCGGGCGCCTTCCGCGGTCTGAAAACCCGAAGCCAGCTTGAGCAGCTTGTTGGGAAAGTGCTCCAGGCTGTACTGCCGGTCCTGGTAGTCGCGGCCTTTGGCGGTTGGGTTGCAGGGGTCATACAGGGCTGTGCCCATGCGCCCGCCAACATAGAAGCAGCGGGCGATGCCGACCATGCCGAGGGCGTCGAGGCGGTCGCTGTCTTGCAGGATCTTCGCCTCCAGGCTGTTGGCAGGCAGGTTGGCGGAAAAGCTGTGGGCCGCGATGGCATGGCTGACGGCTTCGATGCGAGTCGCAGACCAGTTCAAGTCAGCAAGTATCCCTGCCGCCTTGTCGGCGGACAGGCGTGAGGCCTGGCTACGCAGCGGTGAGTTTTTTTCCACGGCCACACAGTCGTGCAGCACGGTGGCCGCCAGCAGCACCTCCAGGTCACCGCCCTCCACGGCGTGGATCTTGCGTACGTTGGCCCACACGCGGTGGATATGCGCCAGGTCGTGGGCGCCGTCACCCGAGGCTTCGGGCAAATGCGCCTGCAACGAGTCGGCCAAGTGCTGGAGGGGGGCGAAAGGTAAAGGGTTCATAAGCATTCTGGCTATGGCGCGGTCGTTGTGGGAGCCGGCTTGCCGGCGATCACCGGCGAAGCCGGTGCCATAGACCACAATGCCCGCATCGCCGGCAAGCCGGCTCCCACAGGGTGAGCGTCGCGCCGTCAGCGCGGCCCATGGGCAGCGGCTTGCTCCTATTAAGGTGATAGAGCCAGCACAGACTAGCGCAACATCCCCGCCGGCACATACTTGCCGATCTCATACTTGCCAATCGCGGCCCGGTGCACCTCATCCGGCCCATCGGCCAGTCGCAAGGTACGCTGCATGGCATACATGTACGCCAGCGGGAAATCACCGCTCACCCCTGCCCCGCCATGCATCTGGATCGCCCGGTCAATCACCTTCAACGCCACGTTCGGCGCCACCACCTTGATCTGGGCAATTTCGCTGCGCGCGACCTTGTTGCCAACCGTGTCCATCATGTAGGCCGCCTTCAGGGTCAGCAGCCGCGCCATGTCGATTTCCATCCGCGAGTCGGCGATCTTGTCGACGTTGCCGCCCAGCCGCGCCAAAGGCCGACCGAACGCCGTGCGCTCGACCGAGCGCTTGCACATCAACTCCAGCGCCCGTTCGGCCATGCCGATCGAACGCATGCAATGGTGAATGCGCCCCGGCCCCAGCCGGCCCTGGGCGATTTCAAAGCCACGGCCCTCACCGAGGATCACGTTCTCGTACGGCACCCGCACGTTCTCGAACAGCACTTCGGCATGGCCATGGGGCGCATCGTCGTAACCGAACACCGGCAACGGCCGAACGATCTTCACCCCCGGCGCATCGGTCGGCACCAGCACCATCGAATGCTGCTGGTGCCGCGGGCCTTCGGGGTCGGACAGGCCCATGAAGATCATCACTTTGCAACGCGGGTCGCAGGCACCGGAGGTCCACCACTTGCGGCCGTTGATCACCCATTCGTCGCCATCGCGCACGGCGGTGGCGGCCATGTTGGTGGCGTCCGACGAGGCCACGTCCGGCTCGGTCATGGCGAACGCCGAGCGGATCTCGCCACGCAGCAGCGGCTCGAGCCACTGGCGTTTCTGCGCCTCGCTGCCATAGCGGACCAACACCTCCATGTTGCCGGTGTCCGGTGCCGAGCAGTTGAACGGCTCCGGGCCAAGCAGCGAGCGGCCCATGATTTCGGCCAGCGGCGCATACTCCAGGTTGCTCAACCCCGCGCCATACTCCGACTCGGGCAAGAACAGGTTCCACAACCCCTCGGCGCGCGCCTTGGCCTTGAGCTCTTCCATGATCGCGGTCGGCTGCCAGCGGTCGCCCTCGGCGACCTGGCGTTCGAACACCGGTTCAGCGGGGTAGACATAAGCGTCCATGAACGCGGTGACGCGCTCGCGCAGTGCCTGGACCTTGGGTGAATAGGCGAAATCCATCGGGGCTACCTTCACGGTTCGAAGTACATGGGGCCAGAGCCTAGATCAGCCGGTCTCAATCCACCTAGTCTATTTTCTACGTGTATAAACATTCATAACCGATATATGATCGCCCCATAATTCCAACAAAGAGCGGCGCCCATGAACCTCAGCAAGGTCGACCTCAACCTGTTCATCGTTTTCGACGCGATCTACACCGAAGCCAACCTGACCCGCGCCGGGCAGATCGTCGGCATCACCCAGCCGGCGGTGTCCAATGCCCTCTCGCGCCTGCGCGAGACCTTCAACGACCCACTGTTCGTACGTACCGCCCAGGGCATGGTGCCCACCCCCATGGCGCAGAACATCATCGGCCCGGTGCGCAATGCCCTGGCGCTGCTGCGAACCTCGGTGCAGGAAAGCCGCATCTTCAACCCGCAGCAGGCCAACAAGACCTTCCGCATCAGCATGACCGACCTCACCGAGGCGGTGATTCTGCCGCCGCTGTTCCAGCGTCTGCGCCGCCTGGCGCCATCGGTGCTGATCGAGAGCTTCCTGTGCAAGCGCCGCGACACCACCAAGGAGCTGGCCGCCGGGCGACTGGACTTTGCCGTCGATGCACCGCTGAACACCGACCCGCAGGTGCGCCACGTCAAACTCATGCAGGACCGCTACGTCTGCGCCTTGCGCCAGGGCCACCCGCTGGCCGACGCCAAGCTGACCCTCGACAATTACCTGGGCATGACCCACATCCATATTTCCAGCCGCCGCAACGGCCTGGGCTATGTCGACCTGGCGCTGGGCAAAATGGGCGTGCAGCGCAAGGTTGCCCTGCGTTCGCAGCATTACCTGATGGCCTCGCAGGTGCTGCAACAGACCGATATGGTCATGACCGTCCCAGAGCGTTTCGCCCGTCGCCATCAGTTGCGCTATCAGCCGCTACCGGTTGACGTACCGCCGCTGGAAACCCACCTGTACTGGCATGAAAGCACCGACCAGGACCCGGCCAACCGCTGGATGCGCGAACAGATCATCGAGCTGTGCGAGCGGGTGGTGATAGAAGAGGAAAAGGCGCTGCAATCGGCCTGACGTAAAAAAGTAGAATATTTTCTACCTATGCAATCAGAAATAGAAAATTATTCTCGAAATCAGCTGACATGACAAAACAATAAGAAAAAACATCCCCTCAGCGGCGGGTACGCTTTCTACAACGATCGCCGAATTCACGGCGGCAGAAACGGACCCGCCCCAATGCCAAGTGCCCCGCTCTACTTCGACTACGCCGCCACCACCCCGGTCGACGACCGGGTCATCGAGACCTTGCTCGCCTGCCTGGGTCGCCAGGCGAATTTCGGCAACCCCGCCTCCAGCGGACATGCTTACGGCCAGGCCGCCCGCGATGCCGTTGAAATGGCCCGTCAGCAGGTGGCCGAACGTGTAGGTGCTACACCTGCCGATCTGGTGTGGACTTCCGGCGCCACCGAGTCCAACAACCTCGCGCTCAAGGGCATTGCCCAGGGCCTGGGTCAGCCTGGTCACTTGATCACCAGCCAACTTGAGCACAAGGCGGTGCTCGATACCGTTGCCGAACTGCTACGCCTGGGCTGGTCGGTCACCCGACTGGCGCCAGACGCGGACGGGCTGATCCAGCCTGACGCGGTGCAAGCAGCGCTGCGTGACGATACCCGGCTGGTGTCGCTGATGGCCGTGAACAATGAACTGGGCACCATTACCGACTTCGCCGCCATCGGCGAGCGGGTCCGTGAGCACGGTGCCCTGCTGCACGTGGATGCGGCGCAGGCCGTG
Source organism: Pseudomonas sp. Teo4 (assembly GCF_034387475.1). Taxonomy (NCBI): domain Bacteria; kingdom Pseudomonadati; phylum Pseudomonadota; class Gammaproteobacteria; order Pseudomonadales; family Pseudomonadaceae; genus Pseudomonas; species Pseudomonas sp. Teo4. The sequence goes on along the minus strand of NZ_JAXCIL010000001.1, from coordinate 780,127 downwards.
GGCAAGCTGGCCATCGACCTGGGCCACCAGGCGGTGGACCTGATGTCCTTCTCGGCGCACAAGGTCTACGGCCCCAAAGGCATCGGGGCGCTGTATGTCGGGCCACGTGCGCGCGCTTTGATGCGTGCGCAAATTCACGGTGGTGGTCATGAGCAGGGCCTGCGCTCCGGCACCCTGGCCACTCACCAGATCGTCGGCATGGGCACCGCATTCGCCCTCGCCGGCCAGCCTGGCGACAACGAACACCAACGCATCGAGCAACTTTCCGCACGCCTGCGCAAGGGCTTGCTGGCGCTGCCCGACGTCAGCCTGAACGGCTCTGCCGAACAGCGCATACCCCACACCTTGAACCTGTGCATCCTGGCCAAAGGTTTCAACAGCACGGCATTGGCCAGTGAGCTGGCGCTGTCGACCACCTCGGCCTGCAATTCGGCAAGCAATGCCGCGTCGCATGTGCTGTTGGCGTTGGGGCTGGATGAAGCGCAGGCCCGCAAGAGCGTGCGGGTGAGCATCGGGCGGTTCACCACCGAGGCCGAGGTGGACAAGGCGATCGAGGTGTTCGCCAGGGCTATCACTTCAGGAGCAAACGCTTTGTGGTGACAGGCCTTCCATAAAGTTCCGTCAGACGATGCCGAAACAATTTGTATTGTCTGACGAGCTAACGACCACGGATGAACGCTTCTCGAACTCTTTTTGTACGCCTGTTCACCTTTGCCGCGCTGTGCGGCTCGGCCCCGTTGGTGCAGGCTGAAGCGCCTCCAATCGAACAGGCTGAGCGCGATGTACAGGGCTACATGCAATGCGTGAGCAATGCATACAACTCTGATCAATGGCGCAGCAACACCGTTGCCAACTGCCGCAAACAATTTCCAGTGGTGCAGTCCCTCTACCAAGGTGACTACAACGGTGTGACCTTCACGAGAGAACAGAGCCAGCTCTATCAGCAGGCCCGTCCGCAATGGGTCGCCTTTGACAAAAAAGTCCGCACTTGGCTGTTCTCCAGTGGCTTGGCCGAGCAGTTTGCCAAGGCGAAAGTCGCGACCGCTTATTCGTTTGATCAGACGGCCAAATCAATCGATGCGCGCTTTGCAGAGCTTGATTCAGTTCCATTCACGTGGTACCCGGCGCAAAAAACGCCCTATCGAACGGCGCAAGGTCTGAATCTGCAACAACTGCACCAGGCCGAACTCCAGCAGTTCACCACATGCCTGAGGGGGACTGTGGAAGGAACGAACAACTTGAACCTGACTCGACCTGCTTTTGAACGGCAGGTTCAACAGTGCCTGGCACCCATCTCCCGCCAGAACATCGAGCAGTCTTCTGCCGTTTATCAGCCCCAAGCCTTCCAAACCATTGCAGAACAAGGCTGGGCTGAGATAGCCAGGCGTCAGGCCACGGCCGCAGAGTTGGAGCGCACGCGGCTTGAAAAAGAGTATGCAGAGTCCTGGCCACAGGTTCTCAAAGCGCTGCTGGGTAAGCTCCTGCTGGGACTCTTGTTCCTAGGAGGCGTCTATGCACTGTGGCGTTACTTGAGCAGCGGCACCTACTCCGGCGGCGCAGCCTACGATGGACCAGGCAGCTCCTCTGACCATGCGCCTCGCCGCGCTTCTGCTGCGTCCTATCGCAGTGACGACAGAACCCGTGCTGAACGTGCCGAGCCTGCTGAAAAACCGGCCGACCTCACGACCTTCACACTCAAGCACCGCAAAATCGGCCGCCTGACAACACCCCATCGCTGTGCCAGTTGCGTGCACTGGCAAGGGCAACGCACATCACACCCCGTCACGCGAGAGTGGTACGTCAAAATCGATACCAAGGGGCCCTGCGGGCACAAACATCCAGGGTCACCCTATGGCATAAAACGGGATATGGATGGCTTTCACTGCAAGGACTTCACAGACGCCGGTTACTGAACACTTGCATGCGTTGCTGGCCACAGCAGTCAGGCAGCTTCATCGGAATCAGCTAGCTTGGCGAAGTCCACAGAAGCGCCATCCACCACTTAGAGGAAGGTAAACACCTTCGAAGCCGGCAGGCGCGACTTGTTCAACGCCGCATTGAAGTCTGCCTCGCTGTGGTAACCCAGGCTCAGCACCACCACGCTGGTGAATCCACGTTCACGCAGGCCCAGCTCGGCATCCATGATCTTGCTGTCGAACCCCTCGATCGGCGTGGCATCCAGGCCATGGGCGGCGGCGCCGAGCAGCGCGGTGCCCAGGGCCAGGTAGGTCTGCTTTTCCATCCAGTGCTGCAGGTCTTTCTGGTCGTAACGGTGCAGGTTCACATAGTGGCGGCGGCTTTGGTTCTGCGTGGCGCGGGCTTGCTCGTCGCGGAACCGGCCGTTGGTTGCTTCCTGGTCAAGCACGTCATCCAGGTGCGCTTCGGTCATCTCGGTGCGGGTGCAGAACACGATGACATGGGAGGCATCGAGGATCTTCGGCGTGTTGTAGGCAAAGCCTTCGGCCGTGCTCTTGGCCAGGCGGGCCTTGCCTTCGGCGCTGTCGGCAACGATGAAGTGCCAGGGCTGCGAGTTGACCGACGACGGGCTGTGGCGCAGTTGCTCAAGCAGCGCGTCGATGGTGGCCTGCGGAATCTTGCGCGAGGCATCGTAGGCCTTGGTGGTGTAACGGCGTTTGGCGAGCGCAACGGTATCCATGAATCGACTCCTGGTGGCAGAACGGGATTTGCCACGCATCTTATCTGTCCGCCGAAAAAGAAAAACAGGCACAATGCAGCAACACTTTCATCCTTGGAGTGAAAATGCTGCGCATCGCCGATCTGGAACTGTTCCTGCGCAGCAGCGCGCTGGGCAGTTTCACCGCAGCCGCTCAGGAGGCCGGCTTGCTGCCCGGCCAGGTGGCCGCCGCCATCAAGCGCCTGGAGCGCGAGCTGGACGTGCGTCTGTTCGCCCGTACCACCCGCAGCTTGCGGCTGACCGCCGAGGGTGAGCTGTACCTGCCCACCGCGCACAACGTGCTGGAAAGCCTGCGCCAGGGGCGGGACAACCTGCACGGTGCCCACAGCACCCTGCGCGGTGTGCTGCAGGTGTCGGCCCCCTCGGACATGGGGCGCAACATGCTGCTGCCGTGGCTCACCGACTTTCGCCGTGAACACCCCGACCTGACCTTGCGCATCCTGCTCTCCGACCAGCTCGCCGACTTCTACCGCGACCCGGTCGACGTGGCCATCCGCTACGGGCTCAACGAGGACGCCAACTACATCGCATTGCCCCTGGCACCGTGGAACCGCCGCGTGGTGGTGGCCTCCCCGGCGTATCTGGCCCGGCATGGAAGGCCGACCACACCCGAAGCGCTGCAACAACATGCGTGCCTGTTGTACCCGCAGCAGGGGCGTGTCTTCGACAAGTGGCGCCTGGGCGAGCGCACGGTGCAGGTCAAAGGCGCGCTGTTCAGCGACGACGCCGACCTGGTAAGGCGCTGGGCGCTGATGGGCGAAGGCCTTGCCTACAAATCGTGGCTGGATGTGCGTGCCAATGTGGCGGCCGGTGAGCTGGAGGTGCTGCTGCCCGAACACCCCGGTGAACTGACCCCGGTAACCTTGGTGTGCCCGCATCGCAAGCAGCTGTCGCCTGCAGTGTCGCGCCTGCATCTGTGGTTGCGTGAGCGATTCGCGGCATTGGAACCCCAATAACCTGCCCTTCTGCACAAACGTTCTAAGCCTGCGCCGGGCCGGCGGGTTACAGTAACAGGCCAATCTACACAGCAGTCTCTGGCCATGGGCAACTGGATCGACCTCAAGCAGGACGCCGACACCGGCATCGAGTCGGTTCGTGCGCATTTCACCGGGCATGCCTACGACCCGCACTGGCACGACAGCTACCTGGTCGGCGTGACCGAACAAGGTGTGCAGCAATTCAACTGCCGTCGCGAGCAGCACAACAGCACGCCAGGGCAGGTATTTCTGCTCGAACCCGGTGAAATTCACGATGGCCACGCCCCCACCGAGGATGGCTTCACCTACTCGACCCTGTACCTGGACCCGAACTGGCTGGAGGCCGAACTGCGAGCGTTGTTCGAACAAGCCCCAGCCGGCAGCCTGCCCAGCTTCAAAGGAACGCTGTGCCGCGACGAACACCTGACCCTTGCCACCTACCGCGCCTTCCAGGCCTTGCACGGCGAAGAACTGCGCATGGTTCGCCAGACCGCCACCGATGACTTGCTGAGTTGTCTCACCCGGCACCTGCACTGGCGCAAGCGGATCAACCCCGACCCACGCCTGCCCCTGGTCGCCCAGGTGGCCCGCGACTACCTGCATGCCCATCTGGACCAGGACATCGGCCTGGACGACCTGGCCCGTGTCTGCGGCGTCGACCGCTTCCGCCTCACCCGCGCCTTCAAGGCCGCGTTCGGCTTGGCGCCGCACGCCTACCTGATCCAGCTGCGCGTGGCCCGCGCGCGACGTTTGCTTGCCAAAGGCCAGACGCCTGCCGAGGTGGCCTCGGCCCTGGGTTTTGCCGACCAGAGCCATCTGGGGCGCTGGTTCCGCCGCGCCTACCAACTGACACCGGCCGACTACCGTCGACGTTGCTCAAAGCTTCCAGACTGAAACGCCGTACGCAGCGAGGATGGTGCTCCGATTCATTGGAGTACTTGTCATGTCGCCGTCCCTGTTGCCGTTCATCCTCTTCGCCCTGGTCGCCAGCATCAGCCCCGGGCCGACCAACCTGCTGATTCTGGCCCACGGTGCCCGCCTGGGCCTGCGCGCCAGCGTGGCGCCGATCGTGGCAGGGTGTGGCGCGGCCGCTGGGGTGGTGCTGATGGTCGGCCTTGGGTTGGGTGAATGGCTGACACGCCACCCGTTGGCCCAGCAGGTGATGAGCTGGGCCGGTGTGCTGTGGTTGAGCTGGCTGGCCTGGAAGATGCTGCGCAGCGCCGCCGAGCCTCTGCACACCGCCACAGGCAAGCCCTTCAGTGCCTGGAGCGCTGCATCGTTGCAAGTGGTCAACCCGAAGGTGTGGATGATGGCCGTGGCGGTGATCGGGGTGTTTGCCGCACCGTCACTGCCGGTGTGGCAGTTGGCGCTGGTGTTTCTGCTGATCGCCCTGCCCTGCATGACCGCCTGGGCCATGCTGGGGGTGGGCAGTGCCCGCTGGTTGCAGTCGCCGCAGCGGCTGCGCTGGTTCAACCAGGGGCTGGCGGGGTTGTTGCTGGTGTCGGCGTGGCTGGCTGTTTTGGGTTGAAGTTTCTGGCCTCATCGCCGGCAAGCCGGCTCCCACAGGTACTGCAGTGATCTTGAGGGCGTTGCGGTCCATGTGGGAGCCGGCTTGCCGGCGATGAGGCCGGTCCTGCCACTCAACCTCCCAACGCCTCCCGGAAGCGCCGGGTACTGGCCAGCGCCAACACAAGCCCCACCACAGCCACACTGCCGCCAACCAGGCCGATATCCGCCACCTCCATCTGGCTGCTGACAATACTGCCCAGCAACGCACCACCACCGATGCCGATGTTGTAGATACCCGAGAACAGCGCCATGGCCACGTCGGTGGCGTCGGACGCCAGCTTCAGGGTCTTGGATTGCAACGACAGGCTGAAGCTCAAAATCGCCACACCCCAGAACATGCTCAGCACCGCGAACAGGTAGAAGTTGCCCGACAGCGGCAGCAACAGCAGCAGGCAAGCGGCCAGCAAGCCGATCGACCCCACCAGGAAACCATGGGGGAAGCGGTCGCTGTAACGGCTGAACAGCAGGGAGCCGAACACACCGGCGCCACCGAACAGCAGCAGTACCAGGGTGGTGCGTTCGCCGCCGATCTGCGCCACGTGCAGGGCGAACGGTTCGATGTAGCTGTAGGCGGTGAACTGCGCGGTAATCACCAACGTCACCAGCAGGTAGGTGATGACCAGCGCCGGGCGCTTGAACAGAATCGGCAGGCTGCGCAGCGAGCCGGAGTTCTGGCTGGGCAACAGTGGCAACGACTTCATCAGGCACAGCATGGTCGCCAGCGCCACGCCGGCAATGCTGAGGAAGGTAATACGCCAACCCAGCGCTTCACCCACCACGCGCCCCAGTGGAATACCCAGCACCATCGCCAGGGTGGTGCCGGTGGCCAGCAGGCCCAGGGCCTTGGCCTGTTGCCCCGGTGGCGCCACGCGCACCGCCAGCGAGGCAGTGATGGCCCAGAACACGGCATGGGCCAGGGCAATGCCGATTCGGCTGACCAGCAACATGGCGAAGCTTTGCGACAGCCACGACAACAGGTGGCTGAGGATGAACACCATGAACACCAGCAGCAACAGGCGCCGCCGTTCGATGTTGCGGGTCATCAGCATCATCGGCAATGACGCCAGCGCCACCACCCAGGCGTAGATGGTCAGCATCAGCCCGACCTGCGCGGTGGTCATGTCGAAGCTGCGACCGATGTCGCTGAGCAGCGCCACCGGGACGAATTCGGTGGTGTTGAAGATGAAGGCCGCCAACGCCAGGGCAATGACGCTCAACCAGCTGCCATTACCCGTGGTATTGGGTAGGTGGGTGGGGATGGGTCCGTTCATGGGTGGGTATCGATACTCCGGAAACTAGGCAACAGTCAGCGCGCCTGGCACACGTTTGCACGGTGCTGACGTACGGTTTGTTATTGGAAGGAATGCCGGCATGGTACGCGTCAACCCAGCCCCTCACAACCGCAGGCGCAACCACGGCGGGATTGGGAGTACCATGCCGGCACATTGTCAGCAGACCGCGGAACAAGGAGCCCGATCCGCCCATGGACAAGCAGCACCCCCAGCAACAGTGGCAGCAGGCAGTGACCGCCTATGCCCAGGCCATCAACCGTTATGTCGCACAGGGCCAGGCGCACGGCTGGGATGACCTCGAAGAGCCGCAAGCGCCGGCCACCGACCACCTGCTCGACGCTTGGCAGGCGGCACTGCGGGCAGCCAATCACCCCGCCAGCGACGAACTCCAGCGCCAGGCCTTTCGCAGCGCCTGGCCGCCAGCGCACCTGCCGCTGGTACCGCTGCTCGAACGCCATGGTCAGGGTATCTCCTGCGTACTGCTGCTGGACGACGGCAGCCTGCTGGCACGTATCGGCATGCCCTACGAAAAAGGCCAGGTGGTGCGTATCGACGGCAACAGCGTGACGCCGGTGATCGGTATCGAGCACTTCGGCCGCTGTCCGCGTCGGCGCTACTTTGCCCTGGCCAATAGCGAAGGCGTGCGGGTGACCGATGGCTGGGGCGGCCCGCAAGTGGCGCGCCTGCCATGGCCTACGGGCCTGGAAGACCTGCCCAAAGGCTACCCGTTCGACCCCTTCGACCTGCCACCGACACCCACCGCGCTGATCCCGTTTGCGGATGGCCAGCGGGTGCTGCTGGTGAGCGCCGAAGGCATCTTCCTCATGACCGCCCAAGGCGCCAGGCGCCTGCTGCCGTGCCAGGCGCAAATCATCGAAGATTTGGCCGAAGGCACCGACCCGGACGATATAAACCTGGGGCTGTCCATGGAGCACGCGGCGATCTCGCCCGACGGCAACCTGATCGCCCTGGGCCAACAAGATGGCCGGCACCTGGTGCTGGACGGGCAACTGCAACCTGTGGCCGCGGTCGGCCCGGGCAGCGAGTACCCGCACTTTGCGATGTTCAACCAACAGGGTGATCAGCTGTTGCTCAATGCCTGCCACTTCTACAACGGTGGCACCCTCGGGGTCCGCGTTGTCGACTTGGCTGGCCTGGACACTGACTACTACAGTGACGACCCGCGCACCCCCCTGCTGCAAGATGGCGCACGGGTTTACGCTGGGGTAGCCCGGGACGGCGAGTACATCGTCGGCGATGCCTATGGCTACCTGCGCGCCTTTGGCGAGGACGGCAAGGCGCACTGGCAGCACTTCCTCGGCTCGACCATCAGCGCCATGGACATCAGTGCCGACGGACGCACCCTGGTAGCTGCCAGCCATGCTGGGTTCATCTCGGTGATTGCGCTGGACAGCGGCCGGCCTCAGTGGCAGATCGGCGATGGGGAGCATGGCGAGCTGCGCCGTTGGCTGTTCTGGAAAGGCTGGGACAGGCCGTTGATGTGGTAATGCCCGCATCGCCGGCAAGCCGGCTCCCACAGGGTCCTGCGCCGACCGCGAGATCACCGCATTACCTGTGAGAGCCGGCTTGTCGTGGGGCCGGTACGATCAACACAAGACAGTTGCCCCCACAGGGTCCTGCGCCGACCTTGAGATCACCGCAGTACCTGTGGGAGCCGGCTTGCCGGCGATCATGTCAGCCTTGCAACGTCGCCATGTCGATCACGAACCGGTACTTCACGTCGCCCGCGATCATCCGCTCGTAAGCCTGGTTGATGTTGCGGATATCCAGCAGTTCGATGTCGCAGCGAATATCGTGCTCGGCACAGAAGTCCAGTACTTCCTGGGTTTCGGCGATGCCACCGATCAACGAGCCGGCCAGCACTCGACGCTTCATCACCAGGTTGGCCGCATGCAGCGCCGGGTCAACAGGCTCGATCAAGCCGACCAGAATGTGCACACCGTCGAACTTGAGGGTTTCCAGGTAAGGGTTCAGATCGTGCTGCACCGGGATGGTGTCGAGCAGGAAGTCGAAGCGACCGGCGGCGGCGCGCATCTGCTCGGCATCGGTGGACACGATCACATGGTCGGCGCCCTGGCGGCGGGCTTCGTCAGCCTTGGCCTGGGAGCGGGTGAACAGGGTCACTTCAGCACCCAGTGCCTTGGCCAGCTTGATGCCCATGTGGCCCAGGCCGCCCATGCCGAGAATGCCGATCTTGTGGCCAGGGCCGACGCCATGGTGCTTGAGCGGCGAATAGGTGGTGATGCCCGCGCACAGGATCGGCGCGGCACTGGCCAGGTCCATACCCTGCGGAATGCGCACGACGAAATGCTCGCTGACCACGATGCTGCTGGAGTAGCCGCCCATGGTGTTGCTGCCGTCCACCCGGTCCGGGGTGGCGTAGGTCATGGTCGGGCCTTCCAGGCAGTATTGCTCCAGGTCCTTGGCGCAGGCCTCGCAGTGGCGGCACGAGTCGACCATGCAACCGACGCCGACCAGGTCGCCCACCTTGTGCCCGGTCACCTTGTCGCCCACGGCGGTGACCCGGCCGATGATCTCGTGGCCCGGCATCAGCGGGTAGACCGCGATGCCCCACTCGTTACGCGCCTGGTGGATGTCCGAGTGGCACACGCCACAGTAGAGAATCTCGATGGCCACATCGTCCGGGCGCGGGCTGCGGCGTTCGAAGGTCATGGGTGCGAGGGGGCTGGTGGGGGTCTGGGCGGCGTAACCGATGGCGGTGTACATGCGGTACCTCATTGGAAGTGAAACGATTCAGGCGACGCATTTTGCGCGCCTCGAACCCCACCGCCCACCATCGATTCTCCGGCATCCATGCCTGATTCTCCGAAACTGCCTTGGGCGACCTGGCGCTGGACCATCAATCTGCGATGATGCAACTGTCTGATTCTCTGCCCTGGTTCATCATGCAACTGACCCGCCACGTCGACGCCAACGCCCCCTCTGCACGCTGATCCGCAGCCTGGCCACGCGCCCGGGCTTCGTGCCCACCGCCCTGCCCCAGGTCCAGGTGCTGAGCTGGGACCACTATGTGGCCAGCAGCCCGCAGATCTACGAGCCGAGCCTGATGATCCTGGCCCAGGGCAGCAAGCTTGCACGCTTGGGGCCGCGCAAGCTGGAGTACGGCGCGGGCCACTACCTGGTGCAGGCGTTGTCGGTGCCGTTCATGTGCGAAACCTTCGCAACCGCCGATGCGCCCTTGCTTGGCGTGGCGGTGGACATCGATCGCGGCGTGCTGGGTGAGCTGGTGCAAAGCATGGACCTGCCCCCTGACGCCGCGGTGCAGGCGCAGACCCCGCAATCGATGACCTCGGCGGCCCTGGATGCGCCGATGCGTGACAGTGTCGAGCGCCTGCTGCAGTGCCTGCAGAACCCGCTGGATGCCAAGGTGCTGGGCCCGGCGCGGGTACGGGAAGTACTCTACACCGCCCTGCGCGGCCCGCAGGCGAATGTGTTGCGGGCGCTGGTCGAGCAGCAAGGCCACTTCGCCCGCATCGGCGCCGCCCTCGCCCACCTGCGCCAGCACTACACCGAGCCGCTGAGCGTCGAAGCCCTCGCCGCCTGTGCCAACATGAGCGTGTCGACCTTCCATGAGCACTTCAAACGCTGCACCGACATGGCGCCGATGCAGTACCTCAAGCGCCTGCGCCTGCTCAAGGCGCAACAGATGCTGATCGGCGAAGGCCTGGGGGTGGCGCAGACGGCGCACCGGGTGGGGTACCAGAGCACCTCGCAGTTCAGTCGCGAATACAAGCGCCAGTTCGCCCGCAGCCCTGGGGATGAGCAGGCATACCAGAGTTTGCCGGTTTAGTGCCCCTTGCCATGCACCATGTCGCCTGCATCGCCGGCAAGCCGGCTCCCACACCGGGCGCAGGTGTAACTGTGGGGGCAACTGTCTTGCGCTGCCTGTGCCGGCCTCATCGCTGCGGTTCGTCGCCACGACAAGCCAGCTTCCACAGGTATGGCAATGATCTCAAGATCAGCGCGGTCCATGTGGGAGCCGGCTTGCCGGCGATGAGGCAGGTACAGGTAACACATGACCATTGCTCCCACAAAACGCTGGGCACTCTACACCAACGGCCACTCGGCAATCGGCCAGTAACGCCCCTTGCGCGACTCGTACAGGGTGAAATGCCTGGCCGCGATGAAGAAATCCGCCGCAACGGTCGCTTCGGGCACCTGCCCGCGAAAATCCCGCGACAGCGTAAGGTGCGGCCGGTACTCACGGGCCTGCTCCTGGAACCCCAGAGGCAACAGCGCCTGCTGCAAGCCATACACCAACTGACGCATCGCCGCAGGCGTTTCCTGAGGTTCAAGCACCAGCACGTTGGCGCGGTTCCAGACCTTCAATCGATCCAGCAGCAACCGCAGCGGCGCCTCGGGCCGCGCCAGGTTGTCCACCGCTGCACAAATTGCCGGTACCTGCGCGGCGTCCACATCACCGAGAAACAGCAAGGTCAGGTGGAAGTTCTCGCTGGGCACCGGCTTGCCGCTGCGCAGGTTCAGGCCACGTCGCCATTGGGCAATGTCGCTGCGCTGGCTGTCCTTGACCGGCAGCGCGAAGAACAGACGCTTGAACGGGGCGCCGCTGGGGCGAACATCCTGGGGCATGGGAACTCCTTGGGGCTGAATCCACTTGAAACGTTTGCGCAAAGCATGGGCCATTACACCTAAGTCGCCCTGATTTCACGTAACAATAAGTACAAACTCCCCACATGATTGTTTATGCTGGCCCGCTAATGCCATGTCGCATGGCCATTTTTTCGACAAGTAAACGTCCATGAAAATTGCACTCGTACTCCTTTTCGTCTTCTCGATCGCCTATGTTCACCTACGCGGTCGGGTACGTCACAAGCTGACCCGCCAGCTGGGCGACCACTCCAGTTTCCTCGCCCCGATCAACAGCTTCCTCTACCTGTTCTCCAAGCACCCGGCCAAGCCTTACCTGCCGGTCGAAGCCTTCCCGGAACTGCAACCGCTGAAGGACCACTGGCAGGAGATTCGCGAAGAAGCCCAGCAACTGCTGCAAGCCGGTGCCATCAAGAAGTCCGAGAATTATGACGACGTCGGCTTCAACTCGTTCTTCAAGACCGGCTGGAAGCGCTTTTACCTGAAGTGGTACGGCGAGAGCCACCCATCGGCCATGAGCCTGTGCCCACGCACCACCGAATTGCTGCAAGGCATCGGCACGGTCAAGGCGGCGATGTTCGCTACCCTGCCGCCTGGCGCCAAGCTGGTGCGCCACCGCGACCCATACGCCGGCTCCTACCGTTATCACCTGGGCCTGGACACACCGAACGACGATGGCTGCTACATCGACGTGGACGGCGAAAAGTACTCCTGGCGCGATGGCGAAGCGGTGGTGTTCGACGAGACCTACATCCACTACGCGGCCAACACCACCGATCACAACCGCATCATCCTGTTCTGCGACGTCGAGCGCCCGCTCAAGTACCGCTGGGCGACCGCCTTCAACCGCTGGTTCAGCCGCAATGTCATGGCCGCGGCTGCCGCACCGAACACTGCCAACGACAAGACCGGCGGCATCAACCGCCTGTTCACCCGCATCTACAAGGTCCGCGAGCGCGGCAAGGCACTGAAAAAGCGCAACCGTACCCGCTACTACCTGGAGAAGTGGGCCTTTGTCGCGGCCCTGGTACTGGTGTTCATCTATATCTGACGGCAGAGGCCTTTCGCGGGTAAACCCGCTCCCACACAGAGCAGCACTGAGTCCAGTCTGTGGGAGCGGGTTTACCCGCGAAGAGGCCGTCACTCGTTTCCCCATCTTCGACTAGCCTGAAAGCTCCTGCCCAAACCTCAACAAGGTGAAGACAATGAGCATGATGGACTGGGACGCCTACCGTAAGCAGTTGATGGCCGGCATCGGCGATCTCAAGCAACTCTCCCCCGACACCGTGGCCGGCTACATGACGGCCAGCGGTGCGGGCGCCAAGACCAACCACCTGGACGCCAAGACCCGCGAGCTGATCTCCCTGGCCGTGGCGGTCACCACCCGCTGCGACGGCTGCATCGCCGTGCACTCGCAACAAGCCGTCAAGCACGGTGCCACCCGTGAAGAAATCGCCGAAGCCCTGGGCGTGGCCGTTGCCATGAATGCCGGTGCCGCCCTGGTCTACTCGGCACGGGTGATGGACGCCGTGGGCAAGGCCGAAGGTTGAGCCCAAGCGGCGCCGCCGCCCTTGCACGACGGCGCCGCGTTACTCAGACTGGGCACCTCAGCCCTTGCAGGAACCCGCATGATCCACATTCGCCCCATGACCCCTGAAGACTTCGAGCGCTTCTGGCCCACCTTCCAGGCCGTCGTCCAGGCCCGCGAAACCTATGCCTTCGACCCCACGCTCAGCTACGAGCAAGCCCAAAAGCTGTGGCTGGAACTGCCTCTGCGCACTTGGGTGGCGGAAGAAAACGACGAACTGCTCGGCTCGTACTACCTCAAGGCCAACGCAGCCGGCCCCGGCGCCCATGTGGGCAACTGCGGCTACATGGTCTGCGAAGCCGCACGCGGCCGTGGTGTGGCCCGGCTGATGTGCGAACACTCGCAGAAGCTGGCGCGCCAGGAGGGCTTTCTGGCCTTGCAGTTCAACTCGGTGGTGGCCAGCAACGAAGTGGCCGTGGCGCTGTGGCAGAAACTTGGTTTCGAGACCGTCGGCCGCCTGCCCAAGGCGTACCGCCATGCCCGGCTGGGGCTGGTGGACTGCCTGGTGATGTACAAATGGCTGGCCGATGAGCCGGTGGTGGAAAAACCGCCGCTGCTGATCGGGCGCAAGAACATCGAAGCCCGGGTATCGCGCCGCCGGGGTCGATAACGTCCCCTCAAAACCGCGCAATCCATTGACGCAGAGCCGTTTCGATGGTCAGATGCGCGCCAGTTTCAGGTGTCCTGCGCCGCCGCGCGCAGGGTGAAACGGGAAGCCGGTGCGTCGTGGTCCACGACAAGTCCGGCGCTGCCCCCGCAACGGTAAGCGAGCGAACCCTTCGACATACCACTGTGCACACGCATGGGAAGGTGAAGGCTTCATGACCCTCGCAAGCCCGGAGACCGGCCTGAAGCTTCACTTGGCAACCCGCGGTGGGCGGGCGCAGGCCGGTTTCCGCGTGCGCGCCTGCGTGCGTGGTTCGCCTTTGCGTGTTTTCCACCGGGATCCATTCATTCCTGCAGCAGTGGAACGACATGTCCCGTATCTTCAAGCTTCACACCCTGACGGCCTGCCTGGCCGCGACTGTTCCTGCCCTGGCCGAGCAACAGCAAAGCCTGGCCCTGCCCTCCACGGCCATCACCGGCATTCACGACGACACCAGCGTGAACCTGGCCACCCCGACCGAGGCCGGCTCGCGCCTGAACCTCAGCGCCCTGGAAACCCCGGTCAGCACCAGCAGCATCAGCGCGCAGCAGATCGAGCAACGCAACAACCTCACCGTGCAGGACGCGGTCAGCCGCTCGCCTGGCATCAGCTTCATCGGCACCCCCGGCGACGGCGGCACCGGCCTTTCGGCCCGGGGCTTTACCGGACACGGCTCGGTGATGACCCTGTTCGACGGCGCGCGCCTGTACACCGGTGCCGGCACCCAGACCTTCCCGGTGGACCCGTGGCTGGTCGAGCGCATCGACATCATCCGCGGCCCCGCCTCGGTGCTGTACGGTGAAGGCGCAACCGGCGCGGTGGTCAACGTGATCCCCAAGAAGCCGTTCAGTGGCGAAGTGCAAAACCACCTGCGCCTGGGCTACGGCTCCTGGGACCGCCAGCAACTGGGCCTGGACAGCGGCGGCAGCCTCAGCGACCGCCTCAGCAACCGGGTGACCCTGAACCGCCAGGCCGGCAACGGCTGGGTCGACCGCACCGACTCACGCAGCCTGGCCATGAGCGCCGCGCTGCGCTTCGACGCCAGCGACGACCTGAGCTTCACCCTGGCCCACGAACGCAGCGACGCCGAGCCAGCCAACTACTTCGGTACACCGCTGATCGACGGCCATTACCGTTCCAGCCTGGGCAAGAAGAACTACAACATCGACAACGACGTGCAGCGCTACCACGACGAGTGGACCCGCTTCACCACCGACTGGACCCTCAGCGACCAGCTCAGCGCCAGCAACCAGCTCTACTACATCAAGAGCCGCCGCCACTGGCGCAATGCCGAGGCCTACAGCTGGGACCCCGACCGCGACCAACTGCTGCGCCAGAGCTACCTGCAGATCAAGCACAACCAGGAGCAGCTCGGCGACCGCCAGACCTTCACCCTGGACCACACCTTGTTCGGCCTGGCCAGCACCACCCTGGTCGGTGCCGAGTACAACAAGGTCCGCTTCAACGTCGACAGCAACTCGCCCTACGACGATGTCGGCGGCGACTACATCGACCCGTGGCACCCGGCGCCCGGCGTCTTCCACAGCAACTCGCCGCTGCGCCCGCAGACGTTGTCCACCACCCACACCTTCGCGCTGTTCGCCGAGAACCGCCTGCAGCTCACCGACCGCCTCTCGCTGGTGACCGGTGTACGCCGCGACCAGAACCATATCGACCGCGACAACCTGGTCGACGGCTCTCGCAGCGACCACAGCCTGCAAGGCGGCAACTGGCGCGCCGGGCTGGTGTTCGCGGTGAACGATGGGCTGTCGCTGTACGGGCAGTACTCCACCAGTGAAGACGGGGTCAACGACCTGGTCAGCCTCAGCCCCACGCAGATGCACTATGACCTGACCGAGTCGAAACAGACCGAACTGGGCCTCAAGCAACGCTTCTGGGAAGGCCGTGGCGAGTGGACCCTGGCGGCCTACCACATCGTCAAGAAGAAGTTGCTGGTGGACGACCCTGTCAGCCACGAGAAACAACAGGCCGGCCAACAGACCTCCGACGGGCTGGAGGCCAGCCTAGAACTGGCCCTGCCCCACCAGTGGCAGGTCTCGGCCAACGCCGCCGTGGTGCGCGCCAAATACGACGACTTCGATGAAGTGGTGGGCGGCGTGGCCCAGGACCGCTCAGGCAATCGCCCGACCAACGTGCCGCGACGCACCGCCAACCTGTGGCTGAGCAAGGGCTTCGGCCAGGCTGTGGACGCCGGGCTGGGCCTGCGTTACGTCGACCAGCGCTACGCCGACAGCGCCAACAGCCAGCGCGTGCCCGGCTATACCGTGGTCGACGCCAACCTCAGCTGGCAGGTGCTGCCGGACGTGCGCCTGGGCTTGCAGTTGAACAACCTGTTCGACCGTGAATACGTGGCCTCGGCCTACAGTGGCGAGCAATGGCTGATGGGCACGCCCAGGTCGTACTTCGCGACGCTGGACTACAGCTTCTGAACCGTAGTCCCGCGACACCAAGCCGGCGCCGTTACTGCATCCACGGCGGCGTCGGCTCCGCCGCCTTGAGCGGCCCGTGCTCGGCTTCGGCCCGCGCCGCGCGGCGACGGGCATCGTCGAACAGTGCAGCATCGATCTCGCGCAGCACGCCCTGTACGTCGGCGTCGTGCTCATCGTCCTCGAACTGCCCGGTCAACGGGCTGTCCGGGCGCAATTCACCGGCCTCATAGAGCGCCCACATTTCCTCGGCGTAGCGGGTGCTTTTGAGCTCAGGCGCGAAATGCCCGAAATAGCTGGCCATGTTCGCCACATCACGCTGCAGCATACTGAAGGCATGGTTGTTGGCGGCGGCATCCACCGCCTGGGGCAGGTCGATGATCACCGGGCCTTGCGGGCCGAGCAGCACGTTGAACTCCGACAGGTCGCCATGAACCAGGCCTGCGCACAGCATCAGGACGATCTGGCGGATGACGAAGGCATGGTGCTCGCGGGCTTCTTCGGGTTCCAGGTGCACGTCGTTCAAGCGAGGCGCGGCATCGCCGTCGGCGTCGGTCACCAGCTCCATCAACAACACGCCATCCTGGAAGTCGTAGGGTTTGGGCACCCGTACACCGGCGTTGGCCAAACGGAACAAGGCCGTCACCTCGGCATTCTGCCAGGCGTCCTCGGCTTCCTTGCGGCCATATTTCGAGCCTTTGGCCATGGCCCGGGCCTGGCGGCTGTTACGGACCTTGCGGCCCTCCTGATACTCGGCGGCCTGGCGGAAGCTGCGCTTGTTGGCCTCTTTGTAGACCTTGGCGCAGCGGATCTGACCTGCGCAGCGCACCACATAGACGGCTGCTTCCTTGCCGCTCATCAACGGCCGCAGTACTTCGTCGACCAAGCCGTCTTCAATCAGTGGTTCGATTCGTTTTGGCGTCTTCATCAGGCTGTGTTCTTGGGTCCTGGCTGGCCGGATGGCCGGGGTGGACATCCTCTCACAGGCTGATGCGTATTGCTCGGTTGTCTGCACGGGCCTGATCGCCGGCAAGCCGGCTCCTACAAGTTATCTCAGGATCTGCCCAGTCCCTGTGGGAGCCGGCTTGCCGGCGATCAGGCCGGTACAGGCAACACAAGACAGGTGCTTGTGCACACAACCTGGGCCAGTGCGCCAAAACGCAACAACCGGTACACCCAGCGACAAGCCAGCCGCACCCCTCCCGCCGTAGCCTGTCACCCAGGGCCCACCCCTGCGGCCCCACCCAAAGCACAAGAAGAAAACCTTGGTGACCTATGAAGACAGTTGACCCGATCACCCTTGCGGTTGTCCGGGGTGCGCTGGAAACCGCCCAGCGCGAAATGACCCTGACCTTGGAAAAAACCGGCCGTTCCAGCGTGTTCAACCTGGCCCACGACTACTCCAACTCGCTGTTCGACCACCTCCCGGAAATGATCCTGCAAGGCCAGGACATTCCGATTCACCTGGGCTCGCTGATACCCGCGATGAAGTGCGTGGCCGAATTCTTCGGCGACGACATCGCCGAAGGCGACGTGCTTTACCACAACGACCCGGCCTACAAAGGCAGCCACATCCTCGACTGCTGCATGTACAAACCGGTGTTCTACCAGGGCGAACTGGTGTTCTGGACCGTTTGCAAAGGCCACCTGACCGATATCGGCGGCCCGGTACCCGCCGGCTACAACCCCGATGCCAAGGAAATCTACGCCGAAGGCCTGCGCATTCCACCGGTCAAATTGTGGGAAAAGGGCAAGCGCCGTGAAGACGTGATCAACTTCATGCTCACCAACATGCGCGCCCGCCCCTACCAGGAAGGCGACCTCAACGCGCAGTACGGTGCCTGCAAGGTCGGCGAACGCCACCTGCTGGAATTGCTGGACAAGTACGGCGTCGAGCAGGTGCGCGCATGCATCGCCGAACTGAAGAACATGGCCGACCGCCATATGCGCGCCCTGCTGCGCGACGTTCCGGACGGCCACTACAGCGGCACCGCAGTGCTGGAAGACTCAGGCCACGGCCTGGGCGAACTGGCCATCACCGCCCATGTGGAGATTCGCGGCGACCAGGCGCACGTGCGCATCGAAAGCCCGCCCCAGGTGCCCTACTTCATCAACTCCTACGAGGGCAACTCGGTCTCCGGCGTGTACCTGGGGCTGATGATGTTCGCCCAGGTCGCCCCGCCCTACAACGAAGGCCTGTACCGCTGCGTGACGGTCGACGTCGGCGCCAAGGGCACCCTGTGCAACGCCCAGGAGCCGGCCCCCCACGTCAACTGCACCACCACCCCGATGGAAACCCTGGCCGACGCCGTGCGCACCGCGCTGGAACAAGCGTCGCCAGCGCGCGTGACGGCTTCCTGGGGGCACACCAGCGGCATCAACATCGCCGGTGTCGACCCACGCAACGGCAACAGCGAGTACGTCACCATGGTGCTGGCCTCGATCATTTCCGGCGCCGGCGCCAACAAGGTGATGGACGGCTGGCACGCCTGCGGCCCGCTGTGCTGCTTCGGCGCCCTGATGAGCGGCGACATCGAACTGCTGGAACACGCCTACCCGGTGCTCATCCACCGCTACAGCCTGATGGCCGACAGCGGCGGTGCCGGTGAATTCCGCGGCGGTTCCGGCACCCGCCTGGAAATCGAACCGCTGGCTCACGCGATGACCGTGGTCGGCTTCGGCGAAGGCCGCCAATTGCCCACCGCTGGCGCCGCCGGGGCACGCAACGCACTGCTCGAACCCAAGCTCGGCCGGCTGATCCATCGACACGCCGACGGCCAGGAAGACCATTACACCCAGAACCCCATGCTCACCGTCGCGCCTGGTGAACGCATCATCAACATCAACCCCGGTGGCGGAGGCTACGGCGACCCGCTGCGCCGCCCGGTCGCCGCCGTGCTGCAAGACGTGCGCAACGGCCTGGTTTCCCCCGAGGGCGCTGCCCTTGAGTACCGCGTGATCCTGACGGCCGATGGCCATCTCGACGAAACCGCCACCCGCACTGCCCGCGGCCTGCTCTGACCGGAGATTCGACATGCGCAACCAATATCGCCTGGGCATCGACGCCGGCGGCACCTTCACCGACTTCATCCTGGCCGACCGCGACGGCGGCGTGCAGCTGTTCAAAGCCCCGTCCACCCCACAGGATGGCACCTTGGCGATCCGCGCCGGCCTGGCCCAGATCGCCGATGCCACCGGTCGCTCGCCAGCCGAGCTGATCGCCAACTGCGACCTGTGCATCAACGGCACCACCGTCGCCCTCAACGCACTGATCGAGCACACCGGCGTGAAGGTCGGCCTGCTGTGCACCGAGGGCCATGAAGACAGCCTGGAAATCCGCCTTGGCCATAAGGAAGAAGGCTACCGCTACGACGCCCACTACCCACCTGCCTACATGCTCGCGCCACGCCACCTGCGCCGCCCCATTGGCGGGCGCATGCTCGGCGACGGCCGCGAGCACAGCCCGCTGGACGAGCGCGCGGTGCATGACGCCATCGAATACTTCCGCGCCGAAGGGGTGGAGGCCGTGGCCATTTCCTTCCTGTGGTCGGTGCGTAACCCCAGCCATGAGCAGCGTGCCGCCGAACTGGTGCGCGCCGCCCTGCCCGGCGTGTTCGTCTGCACCGGTGTCGAGGTGTTCCCGCAGATCCGCGAATACACCCGCACCTCCACCACCGTGGTCAACGCCTACCTGAGCCCGGTGATGGCGCGCTATGTACAGCGCATCGATGCACTGTTCGAAGAACTGGGCGCGCAACAGCCGGTTCGCTACTTCCAGTCCAACGGTGGCCTGGCGCCGGGGCACCTGATGCGCGAGCGTGCAGTGAACGCGATCAACTCAGGCCCGGCGTCGGCGCCACAGGCCGGGTTGGCGGTGGCCCGCCCCTTCGGCATCGACAATGTCATCACCGTGGACATGGGCGGCACCTCGTTCGACATCACCCTGACCAACGCCGGACGCACCAACTTCAGCAAGGACGTGGACTTCCTGCGCCAGCGCATCGGCGTGCCGATGATCCAGGTGGAAACCCTCGGCGCTGGCGGCGGCTCGATCGCCCACCTCGATGAGTTCGGCATGCTCCAGGTCGGCCCGCGCAGTGCCGGCGCTAAACCGGGGCCAGTGTGCTACGGCAAGGGTGGCACCGAGCCGACGGTGACCGACGCCAACCTGGCCTTGGGCTACCTGCCCGATGGCGCGCTGCTCGGTGGCAGCATTCGCCTGAACCGCCAGGCATCTCTGGATGCCATTCGCAGCAAGATCGCCGACCCGCTGGGTATCAGTGTCGAACGTGCAGCTTTCGGCATCACCACCCTGGTCAACCTGAACATGGTCAACGGCATCCGCCGCGTGTCCATCGAACGCGGCCATGACCCCCGCGACTTCGCCCTGATCGGTGCCGGTGGCGCGGCGGGCATGCACGTGGTGCGCCTGGCCGAGGAAATCGGCATGCACACCGTGCTGATCCCCAAGGTGGCCTCGGGCCTGTGCGCCTTCGGCCAGATACTCTCGGATGTGCGTTACGACCAGCTCACCAGCCTGTCGATGCGCCTGGACGCCGGGCATGTGAACCTCGAACAGCTCAACCACGCCCTGGCCGAACTGCGCCAGCAAGGCATGGCCAACCTGCGCGAGGACGGCTTCGGCGACCAGGCCAGCAGTTGCCACTACACCCTGGAGATGCGCTACCTGGGGCAAATCCACGAGTGCAGCGTGGAGCTGGAACGCCATGCCCTGGACAGTGCCGGCCTGGCCGAGCTGATCGCGTCGTTCCACCAGCGCCACCAGACCCTCTACTCCTACAGTGAGCCGCAAAGCCCGGTGGAGCTGGTCAACCTGGAGTGCTCGGTGATCGGCCACCTGCCGCGCCCGCCGCAACCCGAGCTGCATGGCCCGGCACAACCGCCAGCGCCAGTGCCTGACAGCCTGCGGCCAATGCTGTTCAGCGCCGAGGGCGACTGGCAGTCCACCGCGGTGTTCAACGGCAATCGTCTGCTGCCCGGGCAGACCGTGCACGGCCCCTGCGTGATCGAAGAAGACACCACCAACATCGTGGTGCCGCCGGGTTGGCAGGCGCGCCTCGAACCGTCGGCCACCTACCGCGTGACGCGCGGCGCTTGATAAGTCGCTCGCCCACTCCCATCATCGGCGTGGTACCGGCCCGGCAGCATTGCGCTGCCGGGCCGTTTGCACAATAACAAGAGCTGCTTGAGTAGCTTGCTTGCAGTTCCTTTTTTCAATGCTGCCCTCTTTGAAAAAGGACCCGACATGCCCACGGAACTTTCGACCCACAGCTGGGCGCAGCCCGAGCGCCAGGCGCGCTGGGCCGATGCCATCAGCGACACCTACTTCCCGTTGAGCCTGCAATTTGCCGGCGACCAGCCGTTCGATGGCCACCTACAACGCTGGAGCACACCCAGCACGCCCTTCAGCCTGTCGCGCCTGCGCTCCAGCCAGCTGGGCTATTCGCGCAGCAAGGCGCAAGTTGGGCAGGACCAGGACGCGTTCTACCTGGTGACGGTGCCCAGCCGCTGCGACGTGCACTTCGAACAGGGTGGCCACCAGCTCAGCTGCAGCCCCGGCGGGTTCATCGTCGAGCGCGGTGACGCCCCGTACCGCTTCCACTACGGTGCGCAAAACGACCTGTGGGTGCTGAAGCTGCCGGAACGAGCATTCATGGGCCACCTGCGCGGGCACCAGCGTTACACGCGCTTCTGTTTCGACGCCAACCAAGGCTTGGGGCGCATCTTCGTCGAACAACTGGACCTGTGCGCCCGGCACTTCGACTCAAGCCCTGACGCGGCTCGCCATCTGCTGCTGGAGCAAGCGGTGTCGACCCTGGTGCTGGCCCTGCAACAGGATGAACGGGTGCTGGGTAGCGAAGGCTCCAACCTGAGTACACTGCACCTGTCACGGGTCGAGCATTACGTGCGCCAGCACCTGGGCGACCCTGACCTTACCCCGCAAGCCATCGCCACCGCCTGCGGCCTTTCGCTGCGTTACCTGCACAAGCTGTTTGCCTCCACCCCTTACACCCTCGGCGAATGGGTGCGCCAGCAACGCCTGGAGGCGGTGCACCGCCAATTGCGCGACCCGCATTGCCTGATGTCGATCGGTGAACTGGCGTTTCGCTGGGGTTTTGCCGACCAGGCCCAGTTCACCCGGGCTTTCCGTCAGCAGTTCGGCTGCACCGCCCGCGAGGTCCGCGCTGGCCGCGTGCACTGAGGCCCCAGGCGCAAGGACGCGCCAAACGTTGAACCGTCAGCCGCCCATGTCTTCATCGACCGCCTGCCAGCTGTCGTCCGGGTCGAAGCGTTTCATGGCCTTGGCCACTGACTCCCCGTTCGGCCCGAGGTCTTTCTCGAACACCTGGCCGTCATGGCTGATCATGAAGCTCATCACGCCGGTGTCGTTGTACTTCGCAGGCCAGGCGACCAGGGCAAAGCCCCGGCTCATCTGGTTGCCGATCAGGTAGCTGTAGGCACCGCCCGGAGCCGAAGGCCCCTGAGCGTCGAGAATGCGAAAGTGATAGCCGTACCAGTCGTCACCCACCACGTCATTGCCGAACAGTGGGCCCAGCGGGCTGACCTGGCCATCGTCCTCGTCTTCCCAGAACAGCCCATCATGCTTGCCCGGGGTGCTGAAGATTTTCTGCGCGTATTCCAGCGCACCGTTGCCGTTGCGGTCCTGGGAGGCGTAATCCATCTGTGCGTCGTGGTACGCCAGCACCGACTGCAACGCAGCCAGTTCATTGCGGCCAATACGCCGGGCACGGATTTCGGCACTGCCGGCCTTGAGGTCGAACCGCCAACCCTGCGAGTCCTTTACCAATGGGATAGGCAAGGTCCAGTGCTCGTTGCCCACCGCCAGAATGGTTTTACGCTCACCTTGCGCCTCGAAAGTGTGCTGCTCGTGGTACTGCTGCAAGAACGCATCGACATCGCTGCGTTGCACGCCCTCGCGGGGGACGTAGGTTCGCCAGTCTTCCCCCAGCAACTGCGCCAGCCGCGCTTCATCGGCGCGGGTTTCGCCCAAGGCCACGACAAACGCCTCCACCGCTTTTTCCGGCGTGGGGAACGCCTGTTGCGCCGTGGCCAAACAGGACCAGGCCAGGCCCAGCGCCAGCACCGCTGCCTTGACGTTCATCGACGGCCTCCTCCGCCACGGCGCCCACCCGCACTGGAAGGCCGGGAAATCTGATGCCCCGCTGCACGCGAGGCTTGGGGCCGCTGGGCGAAGGATTGACTGGTCCGACCGCGACTGGCTTGCAGGTTGCTGCGCGAAGGCGAGCGAACCCCATCGAAGGCATTGTTGCGTGCGCGCCCGGCGCTGGCCGATTGACGTTTCTGCAAGGCCTGCCGGGCCTGCCCTTCACGTGGCCGGGCTTGCCCCGCATCCCGCGTGTTGCGCAGTTCCTGCCGGCGTTCGGTGGCGCGTGGCGCGTCTTGCCGTGCCTGCATCCGGTTACCCAGGTTGTTGTTGCCCGACTGGGTTTCGCGCACCCGGTCGCGGGCCTCGCGGTTGCTGGTGGCCGGGCGCTCGATGCCAGCCCGGTCCATCGACGCCCGGGCCTTTTCCCGCGCCTGCGCGCGCTGGGCATCGTCGCCACGGAACGCCGCACGCTGGTTGGCGCCGTCAAGCTGCCGGCCAAACTGCTCGCGGCTGCGGTTGTCGCGGTAAGGCACACCGTCACGGTGCACGGCGTTGTGCTGCCATTTGTTCTGGTTGTTGGTGATGCGGTTGTTGGCGTTGATGTTGTTGTAGCGGTTGACGTCGATGTCGATATCGTTGTCGCCCCAGTCACAATCGCCCCAGACTGAATCGATGATTGCCACTCCCGCACCGAACGCCAAGCCGGCGATCAAGGCAGACCCTGCGTAGTACATCGGCGGTGGTGGGTAATAGACCGGTGGCGAGGCCGGGTACGCCCAGGTGCCGTAGGTGGTGGTCGGGTTGTAGCTGGGCACGTAGACCACCTGCGGGTCGGCCGGCTCGATGATGATGGTGGTGGACGATGAGCTGGACGCCGGTGCACTCGACTTGCTCCCGCCACTGGGTGCCGGCGCCGCCTGGACCGTCACGTTCTGGTACTGGTTGCTCTGCAGGTTGCCGGCGGCCTGGGCCTGATGGCGCAAGCGCTGGACGCTGTTCATGACATCGTCGGGTTGCGCCAGGAACGCATCGCCCAAGCGTTGCACCCAAACCGGGTCCTGACCGAGCGTGGCGAGCATCTGCGGAAAGGCCACCAGCGCCTGCACGCTCGGGTCCCAGCTCTGCTTGGCCACCTGTTTCACAGCCTCATCGCCCTGGGCCTTGGGGTTGGCCTTGGACCAGGCCACCGCTTCGGTGACCTCGCCTGGGTAAGTGGCCGCCATCAGCACCTGGGCCAGCAGCGCATCAGGGTAGAGCGCGATGGGGGCGAGCATCTGGTCGAGTTGCTCTTGCGTGAACACCGCTTGTTTCGCTGCCACTGGCGTGGTTGCCGGTGCCGGGTCGGGCGCAGGCACATCTGCAGCCTGCACGAGGCCGGGCATGGCATTGAAGCAAAGCACCACCGACACGACACAAAACATTGGAATGCGCATGGCATTTCCCCATGTGGTCATACCGCGTGAAACGAGTGAGACGACGCCGGACAGTTGAAGCCGACTGTACAAGCCACTGATCTCAGCTTTCGATGGCGTGGAATAAGGTTAGCAAAGGCGCTGTTTTCATCCAGTTAGCCGCCCAAAGCGATGATCGAGACGATCAGCACCGCCCCGACCAATGCCAGGGTCAGGCCCGTCAACTGGGTTCGGCCGCCGGAGTAACGCGCCAGCAACCAGCCCGACAGGTAGAGCATCAGCAACGCCACCAGATGCGAGGTACGTATGGCCGTGGAGGTTGTGTCTATCAGCAGAAACGGAATCACCACCGGGAAGGTCGCCAGGACCACCAGCAGAAAAGTCGCCAGTGCTGCTTTGAAGTCATCAAGGCCCAAACGCGGTGGCATCGGCCGGCTGGCGTCGTCCACCAGGCGGCGCCGGAGCATCTCCAGCTCACCGCTTTCCAGCGCCTGGCTGATGCGTTCGGGCAGTGCCGCCGCCACCTGCTCACGGCCTTGCTGCGCATCGGCATCCTGCTGCAAACCCATCAACAGGTTTCTGCTGCGGGTCCGCTCGGTCCAGGTGCGCAGCAGATAGATCACGGCATCGACCAACCCCCAGGCGATATTGCAGCCGAACGCGGCGATGAGCATGAGCCGGGCATCGTCGCGACCGGCCGTGGCGACACTCAGCGAGCCGATGAAGGTCATGGCCATCAGCAGGCCGAAGATCACCTCGGTGATGCGGTCTATCGGCTCAAGTACACCCCTGTGTTTCATGTGCGTGTCGTGGTCCATGGTGCACTCCCGAAGCAAGCGCCGTTGTACACACCTCGAATGCCCATGATGCGCTCGATAGTCACTATCGAGAACAGCAATTTCTATCGGGAGATACTAGCCAATAACCTTGCCCCATTGATTCGACCAACCTGAACGCCGAGTCCTGGAGCCCTTCGATGAACACCACCGCCCGCCTGTTGCTCGCAGCCCTCACCACACTCGGCGTCGCCCTGCTGAGCGGCTGTGCCAACCACCCCGAACTGCGCCCATACACTGCGCAGGAAACCCTGCAATTGCAGCTGGAGGGCCTGCAACGCCAAGGCCTGTCGATGGATGAGTACGAACAGCGTCGGCGGGTGATCCTGCGCGCCGCCACCCCGCAAGCGGTAACCGAAGTGACCGGCGCACAGCCTGCGATCAGTGGCTGACCGGAGCTTTCTGGGGCATCAGTTCGTAGGGGTGCTTCCACCCTGGCAACGCCTTGATGCGCGCTTTCCAGGCTTCGATGTGGGTGAACTCGGCAAGCGCGATACCGGTGTCTTCGGGCATGAACACATAGCCTGCCAATGACAGGTCGGCGATGGTCAGGCGTGCGCCCACCATGAACGGGGTCGTGGCCAGGTGCGCATCGACGATCTTGTACGCCGCCGTTGCCCGCTCGCGCAGGAACCGGGTCACGTCCGTTTCGCCGGTTTTCTTCAGGCAGAACAGAAAACGCAGCGCCGCGTAGTAGCTGGTGAACTTGTGGTTGTCGAACAGCATCCAGCGCCAGATTTCGCGTTTTTCGTCTTCGTCCTGGCCGCCGAACTGGCCAGTGTGTTGGGCGAGATAGTCCAGAATCAGGGCCGATTGGGTAAACGTCTGGCCAGCGTGCTCCAAAACGGGCACTTCGCCCTGCTCGTTGACCTCGTCCCGCCAGACCTGGTCACGCGTCTGGCCGTTGAAGAAGTCGACGAACACCGGTTGCCAGTCCTGGCCGGTCAACTCAAGCATCAACGCCACCTTGTAGGCGTTGCCGGATTCAGCGAAGCAGTGCAACTTGTATTCGGACATGGCGGACCTTCATTTTCCCTTGAATGATCGGTGATCCGGGCCTGCACCCAGGCTTGCGAGCAAATCACGTCCAGATCGCCAGCGTCAATGCTCGGTGGCGCTCGCGAACCTCCACGTGAAAAGCACCGCCACGCTGTGGTTAGATTCACCGTCACACACTGCCAGGATGGCCCCATGCCCTACCCTTCTTTACCCCGCACCGTTGCCACCGAACGCACCCGCCTCTGCCGCCCGATACCGGACATCGCGCCCCAATTGCACAAGGCGTTGCTGCGCAGCTACGCCCTGCACCAGACGTTCCTGGCCTGGGCCAAGCCTGACTGGACGCTGGAGGAAGTGCGCGAAAGCCTTGAGGTGAGCGCTGAACAGTTTCTCGACCCTGCTGCCGAAAAGCGCTACTTCGTGCTGACCCCGGACAGCGCCGACGTGGTTGGTTGCATCGGCCTTCGCCCAGGCCAGGATGGGTACGAAGTGGGTTACTGGGCCAGCCAGGACTACTGCGGGCAAGGCTTGATGGGCGAGGCACTGACGGGCCTGCTGGAGGCAGTGGACTCGCCTGTCTGGCTTACCACCGACCTGGCCAACAGCGCCAGCCAGCGGCTGGCCGAACGCGTGGGGTTCACACGGGAAGGCGATGTGCTCGTCGGGCAGGACCCGGGCACGCCACACGCGCTTTACCGACGCCTGCGCAGCGGTTGCCGCTGAATCGCTCGGCACGCTGGGCGATGGAACTACTGCCGGTCCTGAACCCTCTTAAAGATTGAGTGCCAATCCCTTTGGGCTTCAAGCTTTTGGAGAACACGCTATGCGCAAACTACTCCTTGCCCCTGCACTGCTGCTCCTGCTGCCTGCCGGAGCCGCCCTGGCCAAAGTCGATGCGGGTGATGTCGCCACCTCGGCCGGTATTTCCGCTTCGCTGTACTCGACCTTCAAGGATGACAAACGGATCATCCCTGCCCGCGACGAGCTCTCTGCCTTCGTCGCCAGCGGTGGCGCGATTCGCGGCGCCTATGTGGAGTCGGCGCTGGAACAGGCTCGCAAGGACCATCCTGGCCTGCAGGCCAGCGATGAAGAGCTGGCGCGCGCCATTCTGTCCCAGGATGACCCGGTCGCCGATCATTGACCGGCGCGGGCGAGATCACACTGGGTAGCGGTGGTCCGCAAAAAAGGTTCTTCACGGAGTCTTGGGAGGGGCTTCGAAGTGCCTGCCTTGGGTTTGGAGGTGATGCGTGGATCGAGCGCCGCCCGCGCGGCGCATCGCGAGCAAGGCTCGCTCCTACGTTTGTTTACGGCCAATAACGCCTGTGACAGGCGCGCGCGACCGCCTTGTTTGTACGACGCGATATCGCGCCATGCGCGAAAGCGTTCGCGCGCATTTGGCGCAGGCATAACTGGCCCGAAACAAACGTAGGAGCGAGCCTTGCTCGCGATGCGCCGCGCGGGCGGCGCTCGATCTGCCAAGCACCGAATATGGTGTGACAAGCCCCGCGTTTTTTCAGGCCGTACCGCCATCCAGCGTCGCCAACCGATGCTGGAAACTTTCCAGAAACACGCTCTCAGCCACCGTGAGCCGCTGCTCGCGGTTCCACAGCAGCAGCAAATCCACATCGACGATGCCTTCGGCAGGCGGCAAACGCCACAGCAGCCCCTGCTCGATGTCGCGCTGCACCAGGTGCTCGGGCAGGCAGCCAATGCCGAAACCGGCACACACCAAACGGTGGATTTCCTCGAAGTTGGACGACGATGCCACGATACGCCCAGTAAAACCCTGCTGGTCCCTGAACATGGCCAGGGGCGACAGGTTGCCGCCCAGCTGATCACTGACGAAGCTCACGAAGCTGTCACCCTGCATGTCCTCCAGCGCCACATCGGTGCGGCCAAACAGGCGATGGCGGCGGCCGCAGTAGAACGCGTAACGCTGGCGCAGCAACTGGCGTTGCTCCAACTTGGGCTGGGGAATGCGGCACAGGCCAAGGCCGGCGGTAGCGGTTTTCTGCAACAGCGAGCTGATGATGTCGGCACTGCGCAGCACCTCGATTTCCAGCTCCACCCGTGGATGGGCTTCGTGGAAGTCGGCCAGGAACTCGTCGTAAAGCGCGGACTGCACCCGACTGATGGTCAGCAGCCTTACCTTACCCGCCACGGCATCGCTGCGCTGCTCCACCGCCGCGCTGATGCGCGATACATCGCCATAGATGTCGGTGGCGATACGCAGCACTTCCTCGCCCGCCGCCGTCAGGTCAAAGCGCGGGCCACGGCGCAAAATCAGCGCACATTCCAGCTGTTCCTCCAGCCTCCTGAGCGCCTGGCTCACCGCCGACTGGGTAATGTGCAGGCGTGCCGCAGCCCGGCTGATGCTGCCTTCCTGGCCAATCACCAGGTAGGTGCGCAGCAGGTTCCAATCCAGGCGGTCGTTGAGAAATCGCCGGCCCTCCCATTTGTTGACCAAAGCGTCAGATCGCGAGTTCGGTGGGTTCATCCTGGCCTCTAGTAGTAGCGCTGCTAATACCACGGATAAGAATTAGCAAATTGACTAATCATAGCCCCAGGGCGATAAAACCCGAAAGCGCCAGA
Source organism: Pseudomonas sp. Teo4 (assembly GCF_034387475.1). Taxonomy (NCBI): domain Bacteria; kingdom Pseudomonadati; phylum Pseudomonadota; class Gammaproteobacteria; order Pseudomonadales; family Pseudomonadaceae; genus Pseudomonas; species Pseudomonas sp. Teo4. Next base: position 751,274 of record NZ_JAXCIL010000001.1, on the reverse strand, counting down.
GAGCGCGACCGGCTTAGCCAGACCAGAACCCTGCCTATAACTCCAAGAAGGGCCTTGCATGCAAACCTCCAACCAGCCGCGTCGTGCGGCGGCGGCCGCGTTCGTCGGCACCACCATCGAATTCTACGATTTCTACATCTACGCCACGGCGGCGGCGCTGGTGCTTGGCCAGGTCTTCTTCCCCAGCAGCAACCCTTTGCTCAGCACCCTGGCGGCGTTCGGCACCTTCGCCGTGGGCTTCATCGCCCGCCCAATGGCCGGCATGGTGTTCGGCCACCTGGGCGACCGCCTGGGGCGCAAGCAGATGTTGCTGGTGACCATGCTGCTGATGGGCCTTGCCACCACCGGCATCGGCTTGCTACCCAGCTACGCCACTGCCGGCATCTGGGCCCCCATCGGCCTGGTCGTGCTGCGCCTGATCCAGGGTATTTCGGTGGGCGGCGAATGGGGCGGCGCGGTGCTGATGGCCAGCGAACATGCCCCGGCCAAGCGCAAGGTGTTCTACGCCTCGTTCGCCCAGCTGGGCAGCCCGGCAGGCCTGTTGCTGGCACTGATCGCATTTCGCCTGGTGTCGATGCTCGACCAGGACGACTTCCTCAGCTGGGGCTGGCGCCTGCCGTTCCTGGCCAGCGGTGTGCTGATGCTGGTCGGCCTGGCCATTCGTTTCGGTGCCGAAGAATCGCCTGAGTTCAAGGCGGCCAAGGCCAAGCAGGAAGTGGTCAAGTACCCGGTGCTGGAAGTGGTACGTGATTGCTGGAAGCAGATTGTATTCGCCGCCCTGGCGGTGACCATCGGTTCGGCCGGGTTCTTCTTCACCAACACCTTCATGATCACCTACGTCACCACGTACCAGGGTATCCCTCGGTCGACCATCCTCGACTGCCTGTTCCTGGTGACCATCCTGCAGTTCCTGACCCAGCCGCTGGCCGCGCTGCTGGCCGAGCGCCTCGGCGAGGGCCGCTTCCTCAAGCTGGTGGCGCTGCTGTGCATGGCCGTGCCCTACCCGATGTTCCTGCTGGTCGGCACCCAGAACCTGGTGCTGATGACCCTCGGCATCGCCTTGGCGGTGGTCACTCTCTCGGCGCTGTACGCGGTCATTGCCGGCTACATGTCCCAAGCCTTCCCGGCGCACCTGCGCTACTCGGGCATCTCCCTGGCCTACCAGCTGATCTGCGCCCTGGCCGGTGGTAGTACGCCGATCATCGGCACCTTGCTGGCGGACCGTTTCGCCGGCCAGTGGATGCCGTTGGCGCTGTTCTTCACCTTCTTGTCCGCCCTTTCTCTGATCGGTGTCTGTGGCCTCGCGCGCCTGCGCGGCGAAGGCCAACAGCCCGAAGCCGTCATCGCTCGCTAAACCAGGAGTTTTCATGAGCAAGCCACACAACATCAGCGATGCCGAATGGCAGGCACGTTGCGAACTGGCCGCGCTGTACCGAATGGTCGCGCACTTTCGCATGACCGACCTGATCGACACCCACATCACCCTGCGTATTCCGGGGCCTGAGCATCACTTTCTGATCAACCGCTATGGAGTGATCTTCGACCGCATGCGGGCCAGCGACCTGGTGCGCATCGACCAGCATGGCAACGTGGTGGACGAGGCCTTCGGCGAGCGTCGGGTAAATGCCGCAGGCTTCGTGATCCACTCGGCGATCCACATGGCCCGCCCCGATATGCACTGCGTGATCCACACCCACACCGCCGCTGGCATCGCCGTGTCGGCCCAGGAGCACGGGCTGCTGCCGATCAGCCAGCATGCGCTGAAGTTCTACGGCAAGCTGGCCTACCACCAGTACGAGGGCATTGCCCTGTCGCTGGACGAGCGCGAACGGCTGATCGCCGACCTGGGGCCACACAAGGCGATGATCCTGCGCAACCACGGCCTGTTGGCCGGCGGTAGCAGCGTGGCGGCGGCGTTTCATGAAATCCACTTCCTCGAACGCGCCTGCCAGGCGCAGATCCAGGCATTGGCTGGCAACAGCAAGCTGGTGTACCCGTCCGAAGAAGTGTGCCGCCACACCGCTGCGCAGTTTGAACGCGACGAGTCGGCGCAGATCGTCGACTTGAGCTGGAATGCTGCTTTGACCCTGATCGAACACCAACGCGAGTCGTATTGCTCATGAAACCGCTGGTATTGCTCTCGACCGACCCGGTGCTGCTCGGCCAACTGCAGTCGGCCTTCGCCCGCAGCGCCCCGCAGGTGCCGGTGGTGCTGGCCGATGACCCGGCTGCGTGCGAGGCCGAAGTGGCCGCCTGCTGGTTCCCACCGGCCGGCAGCCTGGGCGCGCTGCCCAACCTCAAGCTGATCCACTCGGTGGCCGCCGGTGTAGACCACCTGGCCAACGACCCGCATCTGCCAGCGCTGCCGATCTGCCGCGTGGTCGACCCGGCGCACCGCCAGGGCATGGCCGAATACGTACGCTGGGCCGTGACCCATTACCACCGCGACTTCGACCTGGCCATGGCGCAGCAGCAACGCCAACAGTGGTTGCGCCACCCGCAACGGCCGGCCGGCGACTTCCATGTAGGCATCATGGGCCTGGGTTCGCTGGGCGGTGCGATCGCCACCGAGCTGGCCGCCGCCGGTTACGCGGTTCGCGGCTGGGCACGCAGCGAAAAACGCCTGGATGCCGTGCGCACGTTCGCCGGCCCGGCCGAGTTCGACGGTTTCCTCGATGGCCTCGACCTGCTGGTGAACCTGCTGCCACTCACCGCTGCCACCCGCGGCATTCTCTGCCGCGATACGTTCCAGGCCCTGGCCCCGGGCGCGGCAGTGGTGAACTGCGGGCGCGGCCAGCACCTGCAGGCCGACGACCTGATCGCGGCAGTCAGCAGCGGCCGGTTGCGCGGCGCAGTGCTGGATGTGTTCGAGAAGGAACCGCTACCGCTGGACAATCGCCTGTGGACCACCCCAGGCATCGTCATCACCCCACACATGGCGTCCTGCGCCTCCCACGCCTGCATCGCCCAGCAGGTCGCTGAAAACGTTCGCCGCCTGGAGGCCGGCGAACCGCTGCTGAACCGGGTCGACCCCACCTTAGGTTACTGACCGCCCCTGCTCTACCCCAGGCGCCCGACAACGTGAACCGTCGGGCGTCCCGGGCACGCTTTGCCCGAAAAACAACAACTACACGCGACACCTTCAACTGCCAAGAACAACGAGAACCCATCATTCGGGAGAAAATGGCAATGACCAGTCCTGCGTACACCGAGGTTGCCGACGTGCAACCACAACGCACCGCCGATATGAAAAAAGTCGCGGTGGCCAGCGTAATCGGTACCACCGTCGAGTGGTATGACCTGTTCCTCTTCGCCACGGCCTCGGCCCTGGTGTTCAACAAGATCTTCTTCCCAGGCTTCGACCCGTTGGTCGGCACCCTGCTGGCCTTCGGCACCTTCGCCTCGGCCTACGGCGCGCGGATCATCGGCGCGGCGCTGTTCGGCCACTTCGGCGACCGCCTGGGGCGCAAGTCGATGCTGTTGATCTCGCTGCTGACCATGGGCGCGGCGACCTTCGCCATCGGCCTGCTGCCAAGCTACCAGTCAGTGGGCATCTGGGCGCCGATCATGCTGCTGACCCTGCGCATCATCCAGGGCCTGGCGCTGGGTGGCGAATGGGGCGGCGCGGTGTTGATGGCGGTGGAGCATGCGCCGAAACACCAGCGCGGGCTGTATGGCTCGTGGGTACAGATTGGCGTACCAGCGGGCACGATGCTGGCCAACCTGGTGTTCCTGCTGTTCGCCACCACCCTGAGCAACGAGCAGTTGCTGGACTGGGGCTGGCGCGTGCCGTTCCTGCTCAGTGTGCTGCTGATCGCGCTGGGGCTGTACATTCGCCTGAACATCCATGAAACACCTTCGTTCAAGGCGGTGGAACACAAAGGCACGCAGGTCAAGGTGCCGCTGCTGGAGGTGATGCGCAAGTACTGGAAGCAAGTGCTGCTGGGCGGCGTGGCGACCATGTCCACCGGCACCTCGTATAACCTGATCGTGGCCTTCGGCCTCACCTACGGCACCCAGACCCTGGGCTTCAGCCGCGGCGAAATGCTCACGGTGGTGCTGGTGTCCTGCGCGGCTTGCATCGCCCTGCTGCCATTCTTCGGCGCGCTGTCCGACCGGGTCGCGCGCAAGCCGATCATCATCGGCGGGATCATCGCCGAAGCCTTGGTGGCGTTCCCGATGTTCTGGCTGATGGACACCAAAGTGCTGGGCCTGGTGTTCGCCGGCTACCTGCTGCTGATGACCGCCTTCGCCGCCAACTACGGCCCCATCGCCACCTTCCTGGCCGAACTGTTCGGCACCCGGGTGCGCTATTCGGGGCTGTCGATCAGCTACATGCTCTCGGGCCTTCTGGGCAGCGCAGCCACGCCGCTGGTGACCACCGCCCTGCTGTCGATGACCGGCAAGGGCTCGTCCATCGCCTGGTACATGATCGGCTCGGCGGTCGTCTCGCTGATCGCCCTGCTGCTGCTCACCGAAACCTTCAAGCGGGATATCGACACCGCGCGGCATTGAGCCGCCCCGAACCGAGTGCCCGTCGTGCGGGCGGGCCCCTTCACTTTCCGTTTGCAGAGTTTATCGATGAACAAGTACCTGATCACCGCAGGCGCGCTTGCGCTGTCCCCGTTCGCCCAGGCCGAGCTGGTCAAAGACAGCCATGCCACCTTGGGCCTGCGCAATTTCTACTTCAGCAACGACTTTCGCGACCAGGCCGGCAGCCTTGGGCAGAGCAAGACCGAGGAATGGGCGCAGGCGTTCGTGCTCGACTTCAAGTCCGGTTACACCGACGGCCCCGTGGGCGTGGGGCTGGATGCCCTGGGCCTGATGGGCGTGACACTCGACAGCGGCGCAGGCCGCCATCGCGGCAGCAGCATGATCCCCGATGACGGCGACGGCGCCGCCAACCAGTGGAGCCGCCTGGGCCTGACCGCCAAGCTGAAGGTGTCCAACACCGAGCTTCGCCACGGCACGTTGCTGCCCAAGCTGCCGGTGCTGACCTACAACGACGGCCGCCTGCTGCCGCAAACCTTCGAAGGCACCCAGCTGACCTCCAGCGAGCTCGACGGCCTGACCTTGACCGGCGGGCGCCTGAACCGCGCCACCGGGCGAGGTTCCAGCGACCGCACGGGCCTGGCGATTGCCGGGGGCAGCCGCGAGAGCGACCAGTTCCTGTTCGCCGGCGGCGACTACCAGATCGGCAAACAGCTCACCGCCCAGTACTACTTCGCCAATCTCGAGGACTACTACAACCAGCACTTCCTCGGCCTGATCCATACCCTGCCCCTCGCCGAAGGGCAGACACTGAAAACCGAGCTGCGCTACTTCCGCACCACCGCCGACGGCGCCAACGACAGCGCTGCCGGGCGTGCGGCCGGTTACCGGGTGGGCGGCTTCACCGACGATGGTGACGGCAAGCTCGACAACCACACCTGGAGCGCGGCCCTCACCTACGCCGTTCAGGGTCATGCCCTGATGGCGGGCTATCAGGAAGTGTCCGATGCCAGCAACTTCGTGCAGCCGAACCAGGGTTCGCTGGCCGGCAAGGGCTCGGGCGGCGCCAGCCTGTACCTGCACACCGACCGCATGCTCGCCAGCTTCAACCGCGCCGGCGAGCGTACCGCCTTCGCCCAGTACAGCTACGACTTTGCCGCAGCCGGTGTGCCGGGCCTGAAGTTCTCGCTGATGTACCTCAAGGGTGACGACATTCGCACCACTTCGGGCCATGACGCCTCCGAGTGGGAGCGCGACCTGGGCCTGGACTACGTGATCCAGAGTGGCGCCTTCAAAGGCCTGGGCCTGGCCTGGCGCCAAGGCCTGCTGCACTCGCAGATCGACCCCAACCAGGAACAGAACCGCCTGATCGTCAGCTACAGCCTGGCGCTGTTCTGACCCTGCCGCGTGCCGCCGTCGCGCGCGGCGGTACGCCCTACCCACACAAGGAGAAACCATGAAACGCATCCACGCAGCCCCCGGTACCATCAGCCCTGTAGGGCCTTATTCCCAAGCAGTCATCAGCGGCCATCTGGTGTTCACCGCAGGGCAGATCCCTTCGCTTGGCAGCTTTGACGAACAACCAGAGTCCTTCAAGGGCCAGGTGCGCCAGACCTTTGCCAACCTCGCCGCCATTCTGGAAACCGCCGGCTCCAGCCTGTCGCACATCGTCAAGGTCAACGCCTACCTCACCGACCCGGCCCAGCTGGAGCCGTTCAACGAGGTGTACCGCGAAATCCTCGGCCACGCGCCGCCCGCCCGCACCACTGTGTGCGTGCAACTGTGGGGCGTGAGCCTGGAAATCGACTGCGTTGCCGAACTGATCGCCAAGGAGAATGGACAATGAACCTCGACCACCTGATGGCCCAATTGCGTGAAGTGAGCTTTGCCACCCTCGGGCACTTTCTTGAACGTGGGTTCGTCAGCCATGAGATTCGCGCCATGGTCCCGGGCGGTCGCATTGTCGGCCGTGCCGTGACCCTGCGCCTGGCCGAAGCCGATGCCTGTGCGGTGAACCGCGCGCTGATCAGCCTTGTGCCGGGCGATGTGCTGGTGATCGACATGGCCGGCGACCATTCCCATGCCTGTGTCGGCGCTGTGACCCAATGTGCAGCGCGCTGTGCGGGGGCCGTGGGCATCGTCGTCGATGGGGTGGTCACCGACCTCAACGAACTGCGCACTGACCAATTGCCGGTGTTTGCCCGAGGCACCAGCCAGCTGACCACCAAGCTGGTGGGCGGCACGGCCAGCGAGCTGAACGTGCCGGTCAACTGTGGGGATGTGGTGGTGAGCCCGGGGGATCTGGTGTTGGCGGATGACAATGGTGTGGTGGCGTTGCCCGCCGACGCATTGGCTGCGGTCATTGAACGGGCGCTGGCGTCGGACCTGACAGAACCTGCACTGTTGCAGAGGCTTCGGTCAGGAGTCCCGTTGGCTGAAGTGCTAATGACGCAGCCACCCGGCCCAAACCTGGGGCGCACATAAACCCAGCAACGGACAGGAGCAGCTACCCTTACCCCCGGGCCAAGCCCCCCGGATGCGCACACTACACCGGGCATAATAATAAGCACTGCGCAGGGTACGCTCGATGAACATCCTCTACGACGAACGCCTCGACGGCCCGCTGCCCGTCATCGACAAGCCGGCCCTGCTGCAGGCCTTGCGCGAGGCACTGCCGGACCTCGAGGTGCTGCACCAGCCCGAAGACCTTAAACCTTACGAATGCGACGGCCTGTCGGCCTACCGCACCGTACCGCTGCTGGTGGTGCTGCCGGAGCGCCTGGAGCAGGTGCAGACCTTGCTCAAACTCTGCCACCAACGGGGTGTGCCGGTGGTGGCACGGGGTGCGGGCACCGGGTTGTCCGGGGGCGCCCTGCCCTTGAGCCAGGGGGTGCTGCTGGTGATGGCACGCTTCAATCGCATCCTTGAAATAAACCCCCAAGGCCGCTTTGCCCGGGTCCAACCCGGGGTGCGCAACCTGGCGATTTCCCAGGCGGCAGCGCCCCACGGCCTGTACTACGCACCAGACCCGTCTTCGCAGATCGCCTGCTCCATTGGCGGCAATGTCGCTGAAAACGCCGGTGGCGTGCACTGCCTGAAATACGGCCTGACCGTGCACAACCTGCTCAAGGTCGAAATCCTCACCGTCGAAGGTGAGCGCCTGACCTTGGGCAGCGATGCCCTGGACAGCCCGGGCTTCGACCTGCTGGCGCTGTTCACCGGCTCCGAAGGCATGCTCGGCATCGTCACCGAAGTGACCGTCAAGCTGTTGCCCAAACCCCAGGTGGCGCGGGTGCTGCTGGCCAGTTTCGACAGCGTCGAGGACGCCGGCCGGGCGGTGGCCGAGATCATCGCCGCCGGGATCATCCCTGGTGGCCTCGAAATGATGGACAACCTGGCGATTCGCGCCGCCGAGGACTTCATCCATGCCGGCTACCCGGTGGATGCGGCTGCGATCCTGCTGTGCGAGCTCGATGGGGTCGAGGCCGACGTGCACGACGACTGCGAACGCGTCGCTGCCGTGCTGGAACAAGCCGGTGCCCGCGAGGTGCGCCTGGCCTGTGACGAGGCCGAGCGGGTGCGCTTCTGGGCCGGGCGCAAGAACGCCTTCCCGGCGGTGGGGCGGATCTCGCCGGATTACTACTGCATGGACGGCACCATTCCGCGCCGCGAGCTACCACGGGTACTCAAGGGCATCGCCGAACTGTCGCGGGAGTATGGCCTGCGCGTGGCCAACGTATTCCATGCCGGTGACGGCAACATGCACCCGCTGATTCTGTTCGATGCCAACCTGCCGGGCGAGCTGGAGCGCGCCGAGGCCGTTGGCGGACGGATTCTGGAGTTGTGCGTGGCGGTGGGCGGCTCGATCACCGGTGAGCACGGTGTGGGCCGGGAAAAGATCAACCAGATGTGCGCACAGTTCAACAGCGACGAAATCACCCTGTTCCATGCGGTGAAGGCCGCGTTCGATCCCAAGGGCCTGCTCAACCCCGGCAAGAACATTCCCACCCTGCACCGCTGCGCCGAATTCGGCGCGATGCATGTGCACCATGGCCAACTGCCCTTCCCCGAACTGGAGCGTTTCTGATGAGCATGGACCGCGACCTCAGCCAGGACCTGCTGGAGCAGGTCAACCAGGCACTTAACCTGGGCACCGCGCTAAGCATCCAGGGCGGCAACAGCAAGGCCATGCTTGGCCGCCAGGTGGCCGGGGAAATCGTCGACACCCGTGGCCATCGCGGCATCGTCAGCTACGACCCGACCGAACTGGTGCTCACCGCCCGGGCCGGCACACCACTGCGCGAGATCGAGGCGGCGCTGCATGAAGCCGGGCAGATGCTGCCCTGCGAACCGCCCCATCTGGGGGATGGAGCCACCCTCGGCGGCATGGTCGCGGCGGGGCTGTCCGGGCCACGGCGGCCGTGGGCCGGCTCGGTGCGCGACTATGTGCTGGGCACACGGGTGATCACCGGCCACGGCAAGCTGCTGCGCTTTGGTGGCGAAGTGATGAAGAACGTTGCCGGTTACGACGTTTCACGGCTGATGGCCGGCAGTTTCGGTTGCCTGGGCCTGCTTACCGAGGTGTCGCTGAAAGTGCTGCCACGCCCTCGGCAATGCCTGAGCCTGCGCCTGCCCATGACGCGCCACCAGGCCCTGGCGGAACTGGCCGAATGGGGCCAGCAACCGCTGCCGATCAGCGCCGCCTGCCACGACGGCGACGCGCTGTACCTGCGCCTGGAAGGCGGCAAAGGCTCGGTGCAGTCGGCCCGCCAACGCCTGGGTGGCGAGGTGCTCGACAGCCGGTTCTGGAGCGACCTGCGTGAGCAGCGCCTGGCCTTCTTCAAGGCCCCGGCACCGCTGTGGCGCCTGTCGCTGCCCACTGCCACTGGTGAACTGCAGTTGCCGGGCGAGCAGCTCATCGACTGGGGCGGTGCGCAGCGCTGGCTCAAATCCACCGCCCCAGCGGCGCTGATTCGTGAGCAGGTGGCCAAGGTCGGCGGCCATGCCACCGGCTATGCAACGGGCGATGACAGCAGCGCACCACTGCCGGCTGCGCTGATGCGCTACCACCGCGCCCTGAAGCAACAGCTCGACCCTCAGGGGGTGTTCAACCCTGGCCGTCTGTACCCGAACCTGTGAGGCCACGCCATGCAAACCAATCTGAGCGAAGCCTCCAAACGCCTGGCCCGCGCCGATGAGGCCGAAAGCATCCTGCGCTCGTGCGTGCACTGTGGCTTCTGCACTGCCACCTGCCCCACCTACCAGTTGCTTGGCGATGAGCTGGACGGGCCGCGCGGGCGTATCTACCTGATCAAGCAGGTGCTCGAAGGCGCCCCGGTAACAGCCCACACGCAACAGCACCTGGACCGCTGCCTGACCTGCCGCAACTGCGAAACCACCTGCCCCTCGGGGGTGAAATACCACGACCTGCTGGACATCGGCCGCGCCGTGGTCGAACAGCAGGTGCCCCGCCCGCTCGGTCAGCGTTTGCTGCGCCAGGGCCTGCGGGCAGTCGTGCCACGCCCGGCGCTGTTCAAGGCCCTGAGCCGCACCGGCCAGGCGCTGCGCCCGTTACTGCCAGCAGCGCTCAAGCAAAAGCTGCCGTTGCAAGTCGCCGCCCCCGGCGAGCGCCCGGCACCGCGCCATGCCCGCAAGGTATTGCTGCTGGAAGGCTGCGTGCAACCGGCGCTGTCGCCCAACACCAACGCGGCCGCTGCGCGGTTGCTGGACCGCCTGGGCATCAGTGTCGAGCCGGCGTTCGAAGCAGGCTGCTGCGGCGCGGTGGATTACCACCTCAACGCCCAGGAGCAAGGCCTGGAACGCGCACGGCGCAATATCGACGCCTGGTGGCCCGCCATCGAAGCCGGCGCCGAAGCCATCGTGCAGACCGCCAGCGGCTGTGGTGCGTTCGTGCGCGACTATGGCCACTTGCTGGAAAAAGACCCGCGCTACGCTGTCAAGGCCGCACGGGTCAGCGCCCTGTCACGGGACCTGGTGGAGGTTCTGCGCGATGAGCCGGTCGAGCGTCTAGGCCTGTGCGCCGAACAGCGGCTGGCCTTCCATTGCCCGTGCACCCTGCAGCATGCCCTCAAGCTCGGCGGCGCGGTCGAAAGCCTGCTGACGCGCCTGGGCTTCACCCTCACCCAGGTGCCGGACGGCCACTTGTGCTGTGGCTCGGCCGGCACCTATTCGCTGACCCAGCCAGCGCTGTCGCAACAGCTGCGCGACAACCGCCTCGACGCGCTGGAAAGCGGCAAACCGCAGATCATCGCCACCGCCAACATCGGCTGCCAGACCCACCTCGACGGGGCCGGGCGCACACCGGTGCGGCACTGGATCGAAATCGTCGAAGCTGCCTTGAATCAGGAGTCCCCCCATGCATAGCAAGTCCGTGATCGGCCAGGCCGAAGTCAGCCGCCTGCTCAACGCCGCCCGCCAGCACGCGCAGGCCAACCAGTGGAACGTGACCATCGCCGTGGTCGATGACGGCGGCCACCCGCTGGCCTTGGAGCGCATGGATGGCTGCGCCCCGGCCAGCGCCTACATCGCCATGGAAAAGGCCCGCAGCTCGGCGCTGGGGCGCAAGGAAACCCGCGATTACGAGCAGATGGTCAACGGCGGGCGCACCGCGTTCGTCACCGCGCCGCTGCTTACCAGCCTGGAAGGCGGCGTGCCGCTGCGGATCGACGGCCAGGTGGTGGGCGCCATTGGTGTTTCCGGGGTCAAGTCCGAGCAGGATGCCGAAGTGGCCAAGGCCGGGGCGGCGGCATTGTGATTGCCGATACCGGCCCTATCGCCGGCAAGCCGGCTCCCACATGGACCGCGACAACCTTGAGACCACCGCAGTACCTGTAGGAGCCGGCTTGCCGGCGATGAGGCCGGTACAGGCAGCACAAGACAGTTGCTCCCACATGGTGGACTGCCCCCAAGAAGTTGGACACAAATCCAACCCTTGGGGGATCTATGGGCAAGTACACCGAGCAGTTCAAGCTCGCTGCAATCACGACCTACCTAACTGGCAGTGATGGTTTCCGAAAGGTGGCCAGGCATTTCGGGCTCGATGTCAGTCTGTTGAGACGGTGGGTGGCGAGCCATCAGGCCAGTGCAGGTCTTGGCCCGCGATCACACGGACAGCGCTACAGCGATGACTTCAAGCGGCAGGTGTTGCAGTACATGCTGGAGCATCGGCTTTCGATGCGCCAAACGGCGGCACATTTTGGTTTAGGGCAATCTTCTCAGGTAGGCATCTGGCAGCGGCAATACTACAGTGGCAGCCCTACCGTCCTGACAGCTATTCAACAGAGAAAGCCGACCAACGTGGCCAAGAGAATCAAGCCAGCCAAACCCACGGACTCCAACGACACGGAGAAATCCCGAGAACAGCTGATGGCTGAACTCGAATACCTGCGCATGGAGAACGCTGTCCTAAAGGAGCTCAAAGCGCTGCGAGAGGAAAAGGAGCGAACACGGGCGAAAAAGCCCTGATTGTCTCCCAACTCAAACGCAGATTTCCGTTACCAGACCTTCTGGAATTAGTAGGCCTGGCGCGCAGCACGTTCTATTACCAGATCAAAAGCCAGCAGAAGCCGGACAAGCATGCCGCGCTCAACGAGTTGGTGCAGCGCGTTTATCACAAGGAGAGGGGGCTGTACGGCTATCGGCGTGTGGCGTTGGCGATCAGAAGCCAAGGGACCCTGGTCAACAAAAAAGTTATCGAACGGCTAATGGCTCGGCTCGGCCTGAAATCTGTGGTGCGCCCGAAAAAATACCGCTCCTACCGGGGGTGCGTCGGCAAAGTGGCCAAGAATCTGCTGGAACGCAATTTCATCGCTCAGCGACCTAACCAGAAATGGGTAACCGATGTCACTGAGTTCAAGGTAGCTCAGCAAAAGCTCTATCTGTCGCCAGTGTTGGACTTGTACAACGGAGAAATCATTGCCTATGAAACGGCCAGCCGGCCCAGCTATAGCTTGGTTGGAAATATGTTGGAGAAAGCTCTCAATCGCTTGGGAGAAAAGCCCAAGCTAGTGATCCACTCTGATCAAGGCTGGCACTACCAGCAAGCTCAATACCGCCACAAGCTCAATGAACGTGGCGTAAAGCAAAGCATGTCTCGCAAGGGCAATTGCCTGGACAATGCAGCTATGGAAAGCTTCTTCGGCACACTCAAGGCTGAATTTTTTTATCTGAAGCGATTTGAGAGTGTTGAGGAGCTGAAGGCAGGTCTGGAAGAGTACATCCATTACTACAACCATGACCGGATCAAACTGAAGCTCAATGGCCTGAGCCCTGTCGATTACAGGACTCAGGTCACTGGCTGAAACTGTCCAACTTTTGGGGGGCAGTCCATGGACCGCGACAACCTTGAGACCACCGCAGTACCTGTGGGAGCCGGCTTGCCGGCGAAGCAGTCAGTCTTGATCCTGCTGCCCGACCACCACCGGTTCACCAATGGCATAGAAATGCCCGCCCGCCACGTAATGAAGGCTACGCCACTGTGGGTCGGCATTCTCATAGGCCCAGTGCCCGTCGCGGAACACCCGGTCATCAGCCCAGGCCGCCACCACTTCGCCGATGAACAAGTCATAGGTGCTCTGGTTGTGCGGCTCGTCGATCACCCGGCACATCAACCAGGCCGAGCACCCTTGCACCAGGGGGGCGGCATAGCCTTCGACATGGGCCAGCTCGACACCGATGCTGGCCAGCTTGTCGGGTTGGTCGAACAGGCTGCGAGTGCCGACCTCATGGGTCAGCTCGGCTTGAGCGGCGGTGGGCACTTGGATCACGAACCAGCCGCTGCCCTCGACCAATTGCCGGGTGCGGGCAATCTTGTCCAGCACCACCGTGACCTTGGGCGGGTCGAAGTCCAGCGCGCAGGCCCAGGCTGCAGCCATGACGTTGTCCACCCCTGCATGGTTTGCCGACACCAGTACAGTCGGCCCGTGATTGAGCAGGCGGTAGGCCTTCTTCAGGTCGACGGCTTGAAAATGGCTGTTCATCGGTACTCCTCGGCAACGCGCTATCAAGCGAGGCATTGTGCCAAAGGGCCCTACGGCAATTCCAGCCGGACCGACGCGCATCAACAACGGCAAGTTCGGAAATTTCCCACGCAAGTAACGGACGCGTCTTACTTGTCGCCGCTACCCAGTGAAAACATGATCGGCACTGGATGAAACAAGGCCGCAAGGAACTCGCGGCCCGACCCCGCTCGCAATCCAGAGGATGCCCCCACATGCAGACATACCAGCGCGCAACGGCCGAACTGCGCAGCGCCCTGCGCGAACTGCTGGCGCATGACGTCAGCAACCCCGACGACGACCCGCACCTGTCGGGCGTACTGTTCTTCTGCTCCACCGATGAGCGCTCCCGACAACTGGTCGAACGTATCGAGCTGCTGGCCAGTGATGTGTTCTTCGACGCCAGTGGCCGCGCCATCAACCACCGCATGAACGCCGTCGCGGTGGAGGGGGTACGCATCAAGCAGAAGCGCAAGGCGCCGGCTGATGAAACGGTGATTCGCATCGCCCTGCCGGATAAAAGGTACATCACCGTGAGTACGGCGCGATTCTAGGGGCGCCGCGCAGTGCGGTATCCGCTATCCTGAGCACTCCTGCGCTCCGGACCCCAACCATGGAATTGCACATCCGCCTGGACGGCCGCAAAGGCTTGGCCGACCAGCTCTACCAGCAACTGCGCGCTGGCATCGACAGTGGTCACCTGGCCGCAGGCACCCAGCTGCCGCCAACCCGGCTGCTGGCCGAGCAACTGGGGGTGTCACGCAAGACCGTGGCCGAAGCCTACTCACGCCTGACCTACGACAACCTGCTCAGTGGCGTGGTGGGCCGAGGCACCTTCATCACCCCGCGCCAACCGGTCAGCGCGAACGATATGCACGCCATCCCCCTGGCCGCTGCCGACTCACTGCAGCGCTGGCAGCAGCGGGCCACGGTGCTCGCCAGGCGTACCCTGGAAGCGCCTTCGCGCTATGATTTCGTCGGCGGGGCGTCGAGCAAGGCACAGTTTCCCTTCGACCAGTGGCGCAGTTGCCTGAACTACGCGCTACGCCGCAGCCAGCGCCACCCCGAGCGGCAATTCCCGGCCCAGGGGCTGCCTGAGCTGCGTGAAGCCATCGCCCACCACATCGCCTACGCCCGTGGCGTGCACTGCAGTGCGGCGGATGTGCTGGTTTGCAACGGCGCCCAGCAAGCCTTGGACCTGATCGCCCGCGTGCTGATAGAGCCGGGTTGCCAGGTGGCCATGGAAGACCCCGGCTATCCGCCGGCACGGCAACTGTTCCTGGCTCTGGGCGCACGCCTGCAATCGGTACCGGTGGATGATCAAGGCATGTGCGTCGAGCAGATCGCCGATGGCACGCGACTGATCTATGTCACCCCTTCGCATCAGTTTCCCTTAGGGATGCCCATGAGCGAAGGCCGGCGTCAGGCTTTGCTGGCACGCGCCGCAGCGCTTGGCGCGCTGATCATCGAAGACGACTACGACTGCGAATTCCGCTATCACGGCCCTGCTTCGGACGCCCTGCAGCGCCTGGACCGACACGGCCTGGTGGCCTATGTCGGGACCTTCTCCAAGACCTTGCTGCCCGAGCTGCGCCTGGGCTATGCGGTGCTGCCGGCCGCCGTACTGCAAGCGGCCTGCGTGGCCAAGCACCTGACCGACTGGCACAGCCCGACGCTGCTGCAGTGGGCGTTGGCGCGTTTCATCGGCGAAGGCCACCTCAACAAGCACATCCGCCGCTGCCACGAAATCTACAGCGCCCGGCGCGAGCGTATCCTGTCACGGCTGGAGGGTGACCTGGCCCCGTGGTTTCAGGCTGTGCCCGCCAGCGCCGGCTTTCACCTCAGCGCGCTGGCGCGGCCAGAGGTGGACGTGGAACTGTTGGCCAACTTGGCCCGCAAGGTGGAAGTGGGCCTTTACTCATTGGCCCCCTTCTATCACGAAGCCCCGGTACGCCCTGGGTTGTTGATGGGCTTCGGTGCGATCGAGCTGCTGGACATCGACCCGGCCCTGGACCGGGTCGTCGACACCCTGCAGCGCCTCAGCTGACCGCAGGCGCCTGCTTGGCCTGGCCCGGTCGGGTGATGGCGGCGGCATAGCCGCGCGGGGCGAAGCACAGCGTCACCAGCAGCATCGCCAGCACGGTAACTGCCAGCAATGTCCAGGACGCCTGGAAATCGCCGCTCACATCACGCAACCAACCGGTGATGTAGGGCACGATACCGGTGATGATGAAGCCGATCCCCTGCACGAAGGACGCCAGGCTGCCCGCCTCGGCCGGGCTCTTGAGGTGTTCCAGGGTCAAGGTCAGGCTCAGGCTGAAGCACGCGCCCAGGCCAAAGCCAATCATTGCCACCCAGGCTCCTGTGGCCAACGTCGGCGCCAGCAACAGCCCCAGGAAACCGACCAGCTGAATCGACAAGGCCAGCCACAGCCCTGGGCGCCGATCGAACCAGCGGCGCAACAGCAAAGGCAGCCCCAAGGCACCCGCCACCTGGAAAATCGTCATCAGCCCCACCAGGTCGCCACCGCCCTGCGCCGTGCCACCGTGCTCCAGGTGATACGCCGGCAGCCAAGCAACCATGCTGGTGTATCCACCGTTGATCAGCCCGAAGTACAGCGCCAACAACCAGGCCCGACGGTTGCCGAACCAGTGACCTCCTTCTGCCCCGTCCAGTTTCGGTGCGTCCCGGCGGGGGCGCAGCGCCGCCCAGGCGATGACCGCCAGCAGCGCTGGAATCGCCCATAGCCCCAGGCCTGCCTGCCAGCGGCCGAAGTAGCCACTCAGATGCGGCCCGAGCACCGCCGCCAGGCCCCCACCGCTCATCAGCGCCGCCGAGTACAGCCCCATGGTCGCTGCCAGGCGGCCTGGGAACCAGCGGTTGACCAACCCCGGCATCATGCCCTGGACCACGGCCACGCCAAGCCCGGCCAGCACCGCACTGGCGATCAACGCCGCGGCGCTGCCCAGTTGCAGGCGCCACAGGCACGCCAGGGCAATGGCCGACAGCCCGGCCAGCATGCCACCGTGTTCACTGAGCCAACGCCGCAGCCAAGGCTGCAGCAATGGCACCAGCCCCATGCACAGCACCGGCAGCGCCGTCAGCAACGCCGCCTGTTGGTAGCCCAGGCCAGTACTTTCACGCATCGGTTCGAGCAGCGGGCCGATACTGGTCAGGATGGGCCGCAGGTTCAATGCCAGCAGCACCACCAGCAACAGGTTCAATGCGCCCCTCATTGCCCGTTGGCCTGCTTCCACTGAAGGTAAAGGCCGGCTTCACCGTCAGGCTTGAAGGGGCGCAGCGGCAAGCTCTGCTGTTGTGGCGGCCGGGCCATCTGGGCGTAGACAGTCGCCGTGGACAGGCCATAGGGCTCGCCTTCGTCGTTGTCATAGGCGAACCAGGCGCGCTCGATGCCGCACAGGTGCATGGCAGCCAGGCACATCGGGCACGGGTGGCCGCTGGCATAGATTTCGGCCCCCTCCAGGCGCGCCTGGCCCAAAACCTGGGCCGCCTGGCGGATGGCCTGCATTTCGGCATGGGTGGTCGGGTCCTGGGTGCTGTGGATCTCGTTGACGGCGCGGGCCACCACGTTGCCCTGATACACCAGCACGGCGCCGAAGGGCCTGCCGCCGGCCTGGATATTGGCGCGGGCCAGGTCGAGGGCTTCGCGCATGTAACGTTCTTCGGGCATGAACAAGTACTCCTGATGCAAGACCTGATCATTATCCCGGCAGACGCTTGCTGGCTGAAATGAAGAGATTGGATGCTTGTCAGTGGCCAGCCAAATGGGACCATTGGCCTCCTGTGAAAGCACGGCATTGGCTATCGGGTCAACGCACGGGCAGCGCTAAGGTAACTCCATGTCCACACACCTTCAGCCTTGAACTCGGAGATTGTCATGCACGAGCGTATCGAATGGGCCAAAGCGGCCCCGGAAGCCTACAAAGCCATGGTCGGCCTGGAACAGGCCCTGGCCAAGAGCGGCCTGGAGAACTCACTGCTGGAACTGGTGCGCCTGCGCGCATCGCAAATCAACGGCTGCGCCTACTGCGTCAACATGCACGCCAATGACGCCCGCAAGGCCGGCGAAACCGAAGCACGCCTGCAAACGCTGAGCGTGTGGCGCGAAACCCGCTATTTCACGCCACGCGAACGGGCGGCACTGGCCTGGGTCGAAAGCCTGACCCGCCTGCCCGAACACGGCGCCCCACAGTCGGAATACGAAGCCTTGTTCGAGCACTTCGAAGCCAATGAAGTGGCCAACCTGACGCTGGCGATCGCCACCATCAATGCCTGGAACCGCTTCGGCGTGGGGTTCGCGATGGTGCCGGCCTGACCTGCGAGCAGTGAAGATTCACACAAGCCCATGTGACCTCGCCGACGGTACAAGGGCTATGGGATGAATAGCATCGGGAGCTCCATCAACCACCGAGCACGCCCATGCCAGCCATACGCCCGAGCCATCCTTTACTGCCATTGCTGTGTGCCGCGCTGTTGGTCAGCGGCCCTCTGCAAGCCGCACCATTGACCCGAGACAATGGTGCGGCGGTCGGCGACAACCAGCACTCGCAAACCGCCGGCGCTGCCGGCCCTACCCTGCTGCAAGATGTTCAGCTGATTCAGAAGCTGCAGCGCTTCGACCGCGAACGTACCCCTGAACGCGTCGTACACGCCCGCGGCACCGGCGCCCACGGCGAGTTCACGGCGTTTGAGGACTTATCCGCACTGACCATGGCGCCACTGTTCACCCCCGGCGAGAAAACACCGGTTTTCGTGCGCTTCTCCTCGGTCATCCATGGCCTGCATTCACCGGAAACCTTGCGTGACCCGCGCGGCTTCGCCACCCGTTTCTACACCAGCACCGGCAACTGGGACCTGGTAGGCAACAACTTCCCGACGTTCTTCATCCGCGACGCAATCAAGTTTCCCGACATGGTTCATGCCTTCAAACCCGACCCTCGCCACAATCTCGGTAACGATGCACGGCGCTTCGACCTGTTGTCGCACATGCCCGAGGCGACCCGCACGTTGACACTGCTCTACTCCAACGAAGGCACGCCCAAAAGCTACCGACACATGGATGGCAACAGCGTTCACGCCTACAAGTTCATCAATGCCAAGGGCGAAGCCACCTATGTGAAGTTTCGCTGGAAGAGCCTGCAAGGCCGTGAAAACCTCAACCCCAAAAGCGTGGAGCAGATCCAGGGTAAAAACTTCAGCCACATGACCGAGGACCTGGTAACGGCCATCGACAGGGGCGAGTACCCCAAGTGGGACCTCTATATCCAGACCCTTGAGCCAGAGCAACTGGACGGTTTCGACTTCGACCCGCTGGACGCCACGAAAATCTGGCCCAATGTACCTGAGCGCCGCGTGGGGCAGATGGTGCTGAACCGCAATGTCGGCAATTTCTTCCAGGAAACCGAGCAGGTCGCCCTGGCGCCGTCCAACCTGATCGCGGATATCGAACCCTCGGAGGACCGCTTGTTGCAGGGCCGCCTGTTCTCCTATGCCGACACCCAGATGTATCGGGTAGGCGCCAATGCCAACAGCCTGCCGATCAACCAGCCCCGGGCAGCGGTCAGCAATGGCAACCAGGACGGCGCGCTCAACCCAGGCCGCACCCGCAGCATGGTCAACTACCAACCCAGCCGTTTGCAGCCGCGCACCACCAGCGAGTCGGCGCGCTACAGCCAATTGCCCTTGAGCGGCACGACCCAACAACAGGGCATCGCCCGAGCGCAAAACTTCAAACAGGCGGGTGAACTCTATCGCGCCTACTCCAAGAGCGAGCAGCGTGACCTGGTCAACAGCTTCGGCCAATCGTTGGCGGCAGCCGATGACGAAAGCAAGCACATCATCCTGTCGTACCTCTACAAGGCCGATGTCGACTATGGCACCGCGGTCACCAAGGTGGCCAAGGGCGATATCAGGCAAGTCAAGATACTGGCCGCGAGCCTGCAGGATTAGCCGTCAGCGGGCGCGCCCTCCCAGGCGTGCCCGGTAACTGCCCGGGCTTTGCCCGGTCCATTTCTTGAACGCCCGGTGGAACGCACTGGGCTCCTGAAAGCCGGCCTGCTCGGCAATTTCGGCAATGCTCAAAGTGCCTTCGCGCAAGCGCTCGAAGGCCATGGCACGGCGCACCTCATCCTTGATCTGCTGGTACGAGCGCCCTTCCCGCTCCAATTGCCGACGGAAAGTGCTGGCACTGATACCGTGCTGTTCAGCCAGCGCCGCCAGTGTCGGCCACTGCCCGTAACCCCGGGCGCGCAGGTGGCGATACACCTCGGCCACCAGGCCGTTCTGGTTGCGAAAGCGGATCACCAGCCCTTGGGGGGCGCTACGCAGGAAGGTTTTCAGGCCGGCCAGGTCCTGTACCACTGGCAGGCGCAGCCAGGCGCTGTCGAACTCCACTTCGGTACGGCCGCTGCCCAGGCGCAGGTCTGGCCCCCATAGCAACAAATCGTCCTCCTGGGCCGGGCGCGCCACCGCAAGCTCGGTGCGGTCGATGGCGATGCGCTGGCCGGCCAGCCAGCACGACAGGCCAATCATCAGCACCAGGAAGGTTTCCTCGGCGTACACCCGGGTCAAAGGGTCGACGATGTTCGACTGTACGCTGATCACCGCCCGACCACCGCGCACCGTCAAGCTGCCGTGCAGGTCACGCAGGAACAGGCTGAAATTGGCCATGCACTGGCGCAAGGCTTTTTCCAGGTTCGGTTCCTGAATCAGCCCACGGCAGATCAGGGCAAAACTGCCCAGCGGCATGCCGTGGCTATCCAGATGGAAAAACTCGTCATCCAGCAGTTGAATCAGCTCAAGCCACAGCTGCGCGAAGGCCTTGGCTGGCACCCGCGCCTGGGGCTGGCCGAGCAGCGACGGGTCGATGCCTACGGCGCGCAGACGCGCATCACGCTCGCCTGGGCGATCACGCAGGGCATGGAGCATGGCATTGAGAAAGTACACCGCGACCGAATCGCTTTCGCGCATGGCGTGTTTCGCTGTCTATGCTGAGTGGCAAAAAGTGCCAGGTTGACTGAACAGTTCCGGCATAGGCTCAAGCACGGCCTTTGCCTAGACTCGGACTTAACTCACGGATCGCCGGCCATTCTCGCAGAGCCTGGCCCGGTCCCGCCATGCCTTCGCAATCGGAGCCCCTTATGAGCAGCGCAGAAATCTACGTCGTCAGTGCCGTCCGTTCAGCCATCGGTGGTTTTGGTGGTTCCCTCAAGGACCTGCCACTGGCCGACCTGGCCACCGCCGTGACCCGTGCCGCCATCGAGCGCTCGGGCGTGGCCGCCGAGCAGATCGGCCACCTGGTGATGGCCAACGTCATCCCGACTGAAGCGCGCGACGCCTACCTCAGCCGGGTTGCGGCGATGAACGCGGGCCTGCCCAAGGAAACCCCGGCGTTCAACGTCAACCGCCTGTGCGGCTCGGGCCTGCAGGCCATCGTTTCCGCGGCCCAGGGCCTGTTGCTGGGCGATTCTGAAGTCGCCGTGGCCGCCGGTGCCGAGTCGATGAGCCGTGGCCCATACCTGCTGCCACAAGCGCGCTGGGGCGCACGCATGGGCGACCTGCAAGGCATCGACTATACCGTCGGCGTGCTGCATGACCCCTTCGAACACTTCCACATGGGCATCACCGCCGAAAACGTCGCAGCAAAAGATGGCATCACCCGCCAGATGCAGGATGAACTGGCCCTGACCAGCCAGCGCCGCGCCGCCCGCGCCATCTCCGAAGGCCGCTTCGATAGCCAGATCGTCCCGCTGGAGCTGAAGACCCGCAAAGGCAGCGTGCAATTCAGCGTCGACGAACATGTGCGTAGCGAGGTGACCGCCGAGCAACTGGCCGGCATGAAACCTGTGTTCAAGAAGGACGGTACCGTCACTGCCGGCAACGCCAGCGGCATCAACGATGGTGCGGCCGGCCTGGTGCTGGCGACTGGTGAGGCGGTACGCCGCCTGGGCCTGAAGCCGCTGGCACGCCTGGTGGCCTACGCCCACGCCGGTGTCGAACCGGAACTGATGGGCCTGGGCCCGATTCCGGCCACCCGCAAAGTGCTGCAGAAGGCCGGCCTGAATGTCAGTGACCTGGACGTGATCGAGTCCAACGAAGCCTTCGCTGCCCAGGCCTGCGCCGTGGCGCGTGCGCTGGACTTCGACCCGGAGAAGGTCAACCCGAACGGTTCGGGCATTTCCCTCGGCCACCCGGTGGGCGCCACCGGGGCGATCATCGCCACCAAGGCCATCCATGAACTGCAGCGCATCCAAGGCCGTTACGCCCTGGCCACCATGTGCATCGGTGGCGGCCAAGGCATCGCCGTTGTCTTCGAGCGCGTCTGAGGGGGCCGAACATGAGCATTGAACAGATCGCCGTGATCGGCGCAGGCACCATGGGCAACGGCATCGCGCAGGTGTGCGCGGTGGCGGGTTATCAGGTGCTGCTGGTGGACGTTTCCGATGCAGCGCTGGAGCGCGGTGTAACGACCCTGGGCAAGAACCTCGAACGCCAGGTCAACAAAGGCACCCTGACCGCCGACCAGGCCCAGGGCGCGAAGACGCGTATCCGCACCAGCACCGACTACGCCCAGCTGAGCGGCGCGCAGTTGGTGATCGAGGCGGCCACCGAGAACCTGCAGCTCAAGCAGCGCATCCTTCAGCAGGTGGCCGCCAATGTGGCGGCCGACTGCCTGATCGCCACCAACACCTCGTCGCTGTCGGTCACCCAACTGGCCGCGTGCATCGAGCACCCGGAGCGCTTCATCGGCGTGCACTTCTTCAACCCGGTGCCGATGATGGCGCTGGTGGAGATCATCCGTGGCCTGCAGACCAGCGACAGCACCTATGCGCAGGCCCTGGTGGTCACCGAGAAACTGGGCAAGACGCCGATCACCGCTGGCAACCGCCCAGGCTTCGTGGTCAACCGTATTCTGGTGCCAATGATCAACGAGGCGATTTTCGTGCGCCAGGAAGGCCTGGCCAGCGCCGAGGACATCGATACCGGCATGCGCCTGGGCTGCAACCAGCCCATCGGCCCGCTGGCGCTGGCCGACCTGATTGGCCTGGATACCTTGCTGGCGATCATGGAGGCCTTCCACGAGGGCTTCAACGACAGCAAGTACCGCCCTGCTCCGCTGCTCAAGGAAATGGTCGCGGCCGGTTGGCTGGGGCGCAAGAGCGGCCGCGGCTTCTTCACCTACTGAGGAACGAGCGCCATGCCCCCAGTCACTGCCGCAATGCGCTGTAGCAACTTTGAAGAGCGACGTGACAGGGCCATGGCACTGTTCGCCGAAAAGGGTTTCGGGCAGGTCAGCATGCGCGAACTCGCGGCGCACGTGGGGCTGACCGCAGGTTCGCTGTATCACCACTTCCCCAGCAAGCAGGACCTGCTGTACGACTTGATCGAAGAGTTGTACGAGGAACTGCAGGCAACTCTGGATCAGGGGCGCCGGGCCATGGCCCGGGGGGCATCGGCGCTGTCGTGCCTGATTGCCGCGCACTGGGAGCTGCACGCGCAACGGCCCATGCAGTTTCGCCTGGCAGAACGCGACTTCTGTTGCCTGAGCGAAGAGCAACAGGCCCGTTTGAGCGTGCTGCGCAAGCGCTATGAGGCTGGATTGCTGCGCCTGATCGCGCCACGGGCGACGTTGTCGGGGGAGGCTTTGGCGGCGACGGCCCATGTGCTGGCGACGTTGCTCAACCAGTTGCCGGGGCTTTTGCAGGGCTTGCCGCAGGAGCAGGGGTTGGGGTTGATGGAGAACCTGCTGGTGGGGGGGATTGAGCGTACTTTGCGTTAGCCCAATGTTTTTATGATCCATGTGCCGGCCTCTTCGCGGGTAAACCCGCTCCCACAGGATCAGCACAGTTTCAAGCGCTGTGCTGATCCTGTGGGAGCGGGTTTACCCGCGAAGAGGCCCGTAGCATCAGCGCAACAGCACCTGAATCTGGTCACGCAGCGTATCCAGGTCAAACGGCTTGGCCAGAATCGGCGCCTTGCGCGCGATCGGGCTGCCCGATTCGAGAATCTCCGCCGGGTACCCGCTGATGAAGATGACCTTCAGGTCCGGTCGCAATTTCACTGCCGGTTCAGCGATTTCCACCCCGGAGATCCCGCCTGGCAGACGAAAATCGGTCACCATCAAATCCAGGTGCGGCTTGCTCGCCAGAATGGCGAACGCCTGCTCACCGTCCTCGGCCACCAGCACGTGGTAGCCCTCGCCTGCCAGGTAATCGCGCAGGATCATGCGAATCGCCGGTTCGTCCTCGACGATCAGAACCACATCTTGTGCATCTTCACTCATGACAACGCCTTGAAATTCTTTAAGTTGGCCATCTGACCCCTGGCTCAGGCAGAGGTTGCCCGCAGCGGGTCGTTTTGTTCGGTCCTGTGCGCCAGCGGCAATTGCACACTGAAGGTGGCACCCTGGCCCTCTTCGCTGTCAACCAGAATTCGTCCGCCATGGGCTTGAACGATCTGTTCGGAAATATACAGCCCCAAGCCCAACCCACCACTGGCCTGCTGCGCGGCAACCCGCTCGAACTGCTGGAAAATTCGTTGCTGGTTGGCCGCGCTGACCCCAATACCCTGGTCCTGCACCTGCACCCAGGCCATGCCATCCTGGGCGAACACGCGCACCTGAACGGGGCGCCGCTCGCCGTAACGCAAGGCATTGGACAACAGGTTGGCTACCACTTGCTCAATCCGGAATTCGTCCCACTCCCCCTCCAAGGCTTCGCAGCGCAGCAGGTCGATATGCGTGTCCAGGGCCGCGGCCTGGGCCGCGAAGTTCTCGACCAGCCCACTGACCAGCTGGCCCAGGTCGAATGGTTTGGGCCGCAGCGACAACTTGCCAGTGCGAATGCGCGACACATCGAGCATGTCTTCGATCAACCGGATCAGGCTGTTGATCTGCCGCTCGTCGCGTTCGACCATGGCTTGCAGCTTGTCTGGGGTGAAAGCTTCGAGCTTGCCCCTTGCCAGGTGCATCCTGCGCAACTGGGTTTCAAGAATCAGGCCATTGAGCGGTGTGCGCACTTCGTGGGAGACAATCGACATGAAGTCGTCGCGCATGCGCACCGCACGCTCCAGCTCACCGCGGGCCGCCTGCAACTGGGCCAGCAGCACCTCCTGCTCCTGGCGGCTGCGCTCCAGGGCTTGCAGCTGGCGGTCGAGGACCTTGCGTTGGCGGAACAGGTCGACGAACACCGACACCTTGCTCTTGACCGCCAGGGTATCCAGCGGTTTGTGCAGAAAGTCCACGGCCCCGCTTTCATAGCCTTTGAACGCGTAGTTCATTTCACGGCCCGCAGCGCTGACGAACACGATGGGGATGTTCCGGGTCTTGTCGGTGCCGCGCATCAGCTCGGCCAGTTCGAAGCCGTTCATGCCCGGCATCTGCACATCGAGAATCGCCAGGGCGAACTCATGCTCGAGCAGCAGCGACAGCGCCGCCTCGGCCGACCGGGCCTGGTGCACTTCGCGGTCGTCGCCCTGAATCAGGGCATCGAGGGCCAGCAGGTTTTCCGGCAGGTCGTCGACGATCAGCAGCTTGGCGATGATGTTGCTAGTCATGCGCTGGGTTCCAGGTTCGCGAGCAACTGCTCGATACCGCTCAAAGTAAGGATCAGGTCTGGGCGATGCAGGGCCAATGCGGCCTCCGGCATCAACGCCACCTGTGCGTCGTCGGGGTCCTGGACCACGGTCCGGCCACCGCTCTGCTTGATGTAGGCAAGGCCCTCGGCGCCATCTTCATTGGCCCCGGTAAGCAGCACGCCGAGCAGCCCGGCGCCATAGGCGTCGGCTGCCGACATGAACAGAAAGTCTATCGACGGGCGAGAGAAATGCACCGGTGCCTCCTGGCTGAGCGAGAGGCTCAGGTCACGCTCGACCGACAGGTGATAACCGGGCCCTGCAACGTAGATCTGGCCGGGTTTGATGGCCTGCTTGTCACAAGCCTCGTGCACCGGCCGCTGCAGCCGCTGTTGCAGCACTTGCGCCAACTGGCTGTGGCGGTCACCTGGCAGGTGCAGCACGCACAGCACCGGTATGGCGAAGCGTTTGGGCAACGCGCCCAGCACCTGGATCAGCGCCGTGACGCCGCCCGCCGAGGCGCCGATGACTACCGCCTGCACGCCATTCATGATTTGCGGTAGATCCGTTCAGGCTTGACCAGCGGCTCGAACTGGTCGCTGTACGCCGAAAAATCCACCGATTCCTTGCTGCCCAGTATCAGAAAGCCCCTGTGGCACAAGGACTCGTGGAACAGGCCCAGGGCCCGGTCCTGCAGTTCCTTGTTGAAGTAGATCAGGACGTTGCGGCACGACACCAGCTGGGTTTCCGAGAACACGCTGTCGGTGGCCAGGCTGTGGTCGGCGAAAGTCACGTTCTCGCGCAGGCTGCTGTCCATGATGGCGTTGCCATAGGCTGCGGTGTAGTACTCGGAAAAATCCCGGCGCCCACCGGCCAGGCGGTAGTTTTCTTCATACTCGCGCATGCTCTGCATCGAGTAGATGCCCTGCTTGGCCTTGTCCAGCGAGTGCGGGTTGATGTCGGTGGCATACAGAATGGTGCGTTCGAGCAAGCCTTCCTCGCGCAGCAGGATGGCCATGGAATAGACCTCCTCGCCCGTGCTGCAACCGGCGATCCACACCTTGATCGAAGGCCAGGTGCGCAGCAGCGGCACGACCTCGTTGCGCAGCGCCAGGAAGTGCCCCGGGTCACGGAACATCTCGCTGACCGGAATCGTCAGGTACTGCAGCAACTGCATGAACATGCCAGGGTCGTGCAGCACCCGCTCCTGCAACGCCGAAACCGTCAGGCAGTCGAACTGGCGCAGTGCATGGAGGATCCGGCGCTTGATGGAAGCGCCGGAGTAATTGCGAAAGTCGTAGCTGTACTTGAGGTAGATCGCCTCGATCAGCAGCCGGATCTCGATGTCGGTGTTGCGTTCGCTAGTCAAATTCGCTCCAGTTGCGGCAGCCAGACACGAATCAGCGAGAACAGTCGGTCCAGGTCGATCGGTTTGGCCAGGTAATCATTGGCACCCGCCTGCAGGCAACGCTGCTGGTCGTCCTTCATTGCCTTGGCCGTCACGGCGATGATCGGCAGCTTGCGCCAGCGCGGCTGCTGGCGAATCAGCCGGGTGGCTTCGAAGCCGTCCATCTCCGGCATCATCACATCCATCAACACCAGGTCGATGTCATCGTTTTGCTCCAGGCGCTCGATGGCCTCGCGCCCGTTGCGGCCAATCTCGACAATTGCGCCCTTGTGCTCCAGGGCGCTGGTGAGCGCGAAGATATTGCGCACATCGTCGTCCACCAGCAACACCTTGCGCCCTTCGAAGACTTTGTCGCGGCTGCGCGCGGTCTTGAGCATGCGTTGGCGTTCGTGGGACAGCTGCGACTCGACCTTGTGCAGGAACAGCGTCACCTCGTCCAGCAGACGCTCCGGCGAGCGGGCACCCTTGATGATGATCGAACGCGAGTACTTGAGCAGGTCGGCTTCTTCCTCGCGGGTGAGGTTGCGTCCGGTATAGACGATCACTGGCGGGAAGCTGCGGATGTCCTCGCCGGTCATGCGCTTGAGCAGCTCGTTGCCTAGCATGTCTGGCAGCTTGAGGTCGATGATCATGCAGTCGTAGATGTTCTCGCGCAACAGCTCAAGGGCATCCTGGGCCATGGCAACGGCAGTGATTTCGACATCATCGTCGCCGATCAGCCGGGCAATGCTCTCGCGTTGCAGGTCATCGTCCTCCACCAACAGGATGTGCTTGAGCTTCTGGGTCAGCTTGGCTTCCAGGCGGGCGAACACCTCCTTGAGCTCATCGCGGCTGGTGGGCTTGACCGCGTACCCCACCGCGCCCATGTGCATGGCTGCCTCGACCCGGTCCTCCACCGAAATGATATGCACCGGAATGTGCCGGGTGATGGCCTGCTCCTTGAGACGCTGCAGCACGGTCAGGCCGGAGTGGTCGGGCAGGCGCATGTCCAGCAGGATGGCATCCGGGATGTACTGGGCGGCAAGCTCGAAGCCTTCGTCGGCGCCTTGCGCCACCAGGCAGCTGTAACCCAGTTCGTGGGCCAGGTCGAAGAGGATACGGGCGAAATTCGGCTCATCCTCGATCACCAGGATGCAGCGATTGCCGAACGGGGCGCGTTCACGGTCATCGTCGAAAGCGGGTAGCGGGCGTTTCGGCGCGCTGGGCAAGGTCACCTGGGGCGCCGGTGGCAGTGCATCCACCGCCGGGCGCAGGCTTTGCGGCTCGATCACCTGGGCCTGGGCCTCGAAGCGCTCAGGCAGGATCAGACTGAACACACTGCCCTGCCCTGGGCTGCTGTCGACGCTGATCTGCCCGCCGAGCAAGTGCGCCAGGTCACGGGAAATCGACAGGCCCAGGCCGGTACCACCAAAACGGCGGTTGCTGCTGCCATCGACCTGGTGGAAGGCACCGAAGATCGCCTGCTGCTGGTCGGCGGCAATGCCAATGCCGCTGTCGCGCACCGCGAAGACGATGCCAGTGCCGCGCTGGTGGCTGATGTCCAGGCTGACCTGGCCGTGGTCGGTGAACTTGATGGCATTGGACAGCAGGTTCTTGAGGATCTGCTCCAGGCGCTGGCGGTCGGTAAACAAGGTCGCCGGAATCTGCGGTTCGACCTGCACCGTGAAAGACAGCCCCTTGTTCTGGGCCAGCGGCAGGAACATGCCTTGCAGGCCTTCGACCAGGCGCTCGATCTGGGTGGTTTCGGGGCGTACTTCCAGCTTGCCGGCCTCGACCTTGGCGATGTCGAGGATATCGTTGATCAGGTTCAGCAGGTCGTTGCCGGCCGAATAGATCGACTCGGCGAACTTGACCTGCTCCTCGCTGAGGTTGCCCTCGCCGTTCTCGGAAAGCAGCTTGGCCAGAATCAGCGAACTGTTGAGCGGCGTGCGCAACTCGTGGGACATGTTGGCGAGAAACTCGGACTTGTACTTGCTCGAGCGCTGCAGGTCGTCGGCGCGGGCCTGCAGCTCTTGCTGGGCCTGGCTCAACTCATCGTTCTTGCGGTCCAGCGCCTCGGTTCGCTCGGACAGCTGCTCGTTGGTCTGCTCCAGTTCCGCCTGCTGGGTCTCCAAGTGGGCCTGGGACTCCTTGAGCACACGGGACTGCTCTTCGAGTTCCTCGTTGGCGGTCTTGAGTTCTTCCTGCTGCACCTGCAGCTCTTCGTTGAGCTGCTGGGTCTCGGCCAGCACCTCCTGCAGACGTTGACGATAACGGGCGCTTTCGATGGAGATGCCAAGGTTGCCGCCAACGCGCTCCAGCAACTCGTCATCGCGCACCTGCAACGGCCGCAGGAAGCCCAGCTCGATCACACCGTTGACCCGGCCATCGTCGCTGGCCGGCATCAGCAGTGCACTGCGCGGCAGGCCGCTGCCCAGGCCGGAACTCAGGCGGTAGTAATCCTCAGGCAAGTCCTCCAGGCGCAACAGGCGTCCCTCGCGCACGGCCTGGGCCAGCAGACCGTCATGGTCGCCCAGCACCTGTTCGCGGGCCTGCTCGTCGGCATCCAGGCCGTAGCTGGCCACGCGCAGCAGGCGGCCATGCTCGTCCCGCACGTACACCGCACCCACCACGCTGCCCAGGTACTTGGCAAAAAAGCGCAGGATATTGTCGCCCAGCATCGGCAGGGTCAGTTGCCCCAGCACCTGCTCGGCCAGCTGGGTCTGGCCGTTGCGCAGCCAGGCTTGATGCTCCAGGCGTTCAGCCGAGCGCTGCTGGGCCTTCAGGTTTTCGTTGTAGTTGTTGGACAGCGTGATCAGGTCGCGACGCCCCAGGAACGCCAGCAAGGCACTGAGGCCGACAATCAACAGCACAAAGGCGGTGATGGACGCGACCGTGATGTCGCTGACCTTCTCGTTACGGGTAAAACGCAGCTGCTGCTCAGTGGTGATCAGCGTATCGAACTCGCTGCGAATTTCATCGGTGATCCGTTTTCCCCGCCCCTTGCCAATCGAAGCCTGATAGTTGCCGCCATTGCGACGCAGGTCGATCATCTCGCCGGCAAATTCATTCCAGGCCTGCTGCAGGCCAATCAGCCGGTCGATGCGGTCGACCTGTTGCGGGTTATCCTCGACCATCGCCCGCAAGCCTTGCAGGCTGCTGAAGATACGAGGCTTGGCCACCTCATAGGGGTCGAGAAAACGCTCTTCACCGGCAATCAGGTAGCCGCGCATGCCCGTTTCCATATCAACAGACAGCTTGAGCGTTTCATTGGCATTGCCAATCACCCGGTCGGTGTGTTCGACCCATTGCATGGCCGACAGCAGGTAGTTGATCACCGCGACGAAGGCCACGGCGCCCAACAGGCCTACGCCCAGAGGCAGGCCAATGTTGCGGGCCAACAGTTTGCGAAAGCTTTTCTGGTCCATCGAGGCTGCCTGAGTCATCTGATAACGCCCGAGCGAAATGAAGTCCATTGAACGGTGTAGCGGCCAGTGCCAGTCATTGCCCGCCGCTTTGCTCACCGGTTACAGCGAGTCTAACCAGCTTTGCCGGGTCTGGCAGGGCATTTAGCCAGTATTTGAAGGTAACAGGCACGAATCGTTCCCTCGAATCGAGTCGGTCGGTATCCTCGGGGGAACTTCTATCATTGCCTGACGCACAGAATAGAGTCATTCCCCAATCTACAGGACCCGAACCATGCATTTACTGGTAGTCGAAGACGACGACATCGTACGCATGCTGATAGTCGAAGTGCTCGACGAACTGGGCTACACGATCATTGAAGCGGCGGATGCCGCTGCGGCCCTGCGGGTGCTCGAAGACCCAGGTCAAGCGCTGGACTTGCTGATGACCGACGTCGGCCTGCCGGACATGCGCGGCGAAGAACTGGCGGCCAAGGCCCGCGAAATCAGGCCCTTGCTGCCGGTGCTGTTTGCCAGTGGCTATGCCGAGAGCTTCGATGTGCCTGAGGGCATGCACATGATCGGCAAGCCGTTCAGCATCGACCAGTTGCGTGACAAGGTGATGGCAATTCTGAGCGCTCCATGATGTGACATCTCCCGTGAACAGTGACGCCCAGTCATGGCTCCCGGCGCAACAAGTAGGTATCCATGATCCACCCCTTGCGCAACCGTTCTCGCTCGCGCACCTGAAGAATCTGCCCTTTCACCTCCCGCAACCGCCCAGCAATCAGGACCTCGTCCTCGGTACCCAGGTAGGCACCCCAGTAAATCATCAACTCGGGGTCATCGAGCGCGGCAAACGCACACTGGCCATCGAGCATGACCACAACATTGTCGATCCGCGCCTGTTCGGCCAGACGACGCCCAGGAAGCACCGTCAAAGGCTCGCCGATACGGTTAAGCGGAATCTTGTGACTGGCCGCCAAGGCCTGGACGCTGCTAATGCCTGGGATGACTTCCAGCGTCAGCGCCACACCGTGCTGGCGAACCCGGTCAAGGATGCGCAGAGTACTGTCATAAAGCGTCGGATCGCCCCACAACAGAAACGCACCTACATCGCCAGGGTGCAACGCAGAGCGTAATGTGCGCGCATACAGCTGTGCGCGCTGCTCGTGCCAACTCTGTACTCCCGCAACATAGTCGGCGGCCTGGTCATCGCGCTCCGGGTCATCCATCAACACCAGGCGATAACTGCCGGCCGTGGCATGACGCTCAAGAATACGCTTGCGCAACTGCACCAACTCATCTTTGCCCGCACCCTTTTCCAGCACAAAGATGACGTTGGCACGTTTGAGTGCATCAACGGCCTGCAGCGTAATCTGACGCGGATCACCCGCCCCTATTCCGATCAGCAGAAGTGTGTGCATCGTCTTCACCGCCGAGTTTTCCAAATAATAGGTGGATACTCACGCGAGGACGAAGTGCGAACTTTTCGTTCGACCAACAGGCGTCGGCCTGTTGCCAAGCCCTGACAACTTGGACATCGTCAGGGCTGTCTCACATCACCAGATCGAGAAGTTGTAGCTGACGATGACCCGCGTCTCGTCCATATCCCGCGCCCACTTCTCGTAGTTGCTGCGGTAGGTAGAGTTACGCAGGCGCACGCTGACATCCTTGAAGGTGCCGCTCTGTACCTGGTACTTGAGCTCGGTGTCGCGTTCCCATTCCTTGCCTTCAGCGTTACTGCCCGGGACCTTGATGTTGTCGCCATTGATGTAGCGGGTGAAGAACGTAAGCCCAGGCACGCCAAGGGCCTTGAAGTCATAGTCATAACGCAGTTGCCAGGAACGCTCCTGAGCGGCGGCGAAGTCGTTGACCTGGGCGTAGTTGACCAGGTACGGGTTGCTGCCATCGAGGTACGGCATGGCACTTTCACCGTACATGCGCTGCCAGCCGGCGCTGATCTTGTGCCCGCCAAGGCTGTAGCCGAGCATGCCGCTGAAGGCACGGTGGTCGATTTCACCGGCGCGGGCGTTGCCTATGTCGTCACTCTTGATCAGGCGCAGGTCGGCCGACAGGCTGCCCACCGGCAGCGGTTGGGAGGCCACCACGCCGAGGAAATGCTGGCGATAGATGTTTTCCAACTTGGCCACCTGATACTGGGCGGTGACTCGGTCATTGAAGCGGTAATCGAGGCCGGCCAGGTCGAAGTGATCCGCCTCGATATCGCAGGCATAACGCTTGTTCTTGCAGTGCACGCGAATATCCTGCCGGTCGGTGGAATCACGCGCGGTGTATTTATCCAGACGGGCCAGGGTGAACTTGAGGTCGCGCACTTCTTCGGAAGTCAGCATGGCTCCGTGGAACATGGTCGGCAGCAGGCGGCCGTCGTTGTATTTGAGCAGCGGTACATCCGGCATCATCGAGCCGTACTTGAGCACGGTGTTGGATACCTTGACCTTGGCTGCCAAGCCCATTTTCGCGTACTGGTCGGCAGAGTGACGTGGGTCATGGCCGGACGATGGCAGCAAACCGCTGTTGCTGTCGGCGGGGCTGGAGTCGAGCTTGAAGCCGACCATGCCCAGCGCATCCACGCCAAAACCCACCGGCCCCTGGGTATAACCGGACTGAACATTCAGGATAAAGCCCTGCGCCCACTCTTCACGCTTCGACGCGCCCTGGCTGGAACTGCTGTGGCCGTCACGGAAATCCCGGTTGAAGTAGACATTACGTGCTTCGACCTTGGCACTGCTGTCTTCAAGAAAACCGGCGGCCTGGGCGTTGACGCCAGCACACAACAGAAACAGGCCGGCAACACGGCGCCCGGGGGCGAGAGGGAAAGGGGCAAACATGCGAGGGAACATCCAGAAATAAGGCGAAAACAATCCGCGGCAAACAAGCACTGCGGCACTGCGCGACGGCCAAGTACTCACAGGCCATCATCTGAAATGATCGCGCAACCGCTCTGGCACGGGCCATTGGACCATGGTCTAAACAAGCGCTCGGGGAACACGAAAACCGTTCGAAAACACCGCTTGAAAAACTTGGAAAGTTCCCGGCTTACTTATAAAAAGTTTGCGGTTTACCCAATAGCCACTGGTGCTACACTCGATATCAGCGAACAGCTGATACCCACCCGCGTGGCCGGCGTTTATCTTTCTTCCATGTTCGTCACGCCCCGCCACGAAAGACGTACAGGAGTGAAAACAGTGTCCAGACTTGCAGAGTTTCGTGCTGCCGAAAAAGCGCTCCAGGAACAGATGGCACAACTGGAGGCGCTGAAAAAGGATGCCGGCCTAAAACGCGAAATCGAATTCGAGCAGAAACTAGTCGGCCTGATGAAAAGCTATGACAAGAGTCTGCGCGATATCATCGCCATCCTTGACCCCAAAGCCGCCATCCGGGTTTCGAGCGCAGCCCCCAAACAGCAGCGCCGACCACGCGTGGTGAAAGTCTACGAAAACCCACATACCGGCGAGCTGATCGAGACCAAAGGCGGCAATCATCGCGGGTTGAAGGCCTGGAAGGAACAGTACGGTGCCAGCACGGTGGAAAGTTGGGTGCGCTGATGAAACATCAACGCGCACTTCACGTTTTTTTCACATTGGCTACCCCAGTATCGAGACAGCTAAAGGACTAGCGACCCCATCACGCGCCCGCACATGCGGGCCTCTAATTCCAGCGCCCTGCCTTGTGCAGGGCGCTTTCATTTGCGCAATCGCTTCACTGCCGTATCATGGCGCCCTGTCTGTTTTGCTGGTGCTCACGCGCCAGCCCCGTCTCAGGAGTACCTATGAGCCTGCACGATCTGCACTCGCTGCCTGGCGTCACCGCGCAGCCGGACGCCGCTACCGCCAACTTCGTCTTCAACCACACCATGCTGCGGGTCAAGGACATCCAGAAGTCGCTGGACTTCTACACCCGCGTACTGGGCTTCAGCCTGGTGGACAAGCGTGACTTCCCTGAAGCCGAATTCAGCCTGTACTTCCTGGCACTGGTCGACCCGGCGCACACCCCTGCCGATGACGCCGAACGTCACCAATGGATGAAGTCGATTCCAGGCGTCCTGGAACTGACCCACAACCACGGCACCGAGAACGACCCGGCGTTCGCCTACCACAACGGCAACACCGACCCACGCGGGTTCGGCCACATCTGCATCTCGGTGCCGGACGTGCGCGCCGCCTGCGAGCGCTTCGAAGCCCTGGACGTGCCGTTCCAGAAACGCCTGAGCGACGGCCGCATGAAACACCTGGCCTTCGTCAAGGACCCGGACGGCTACTGGGTAGAAGTCATCCAGCCGACCGAACTCAAGGACTGATCGCTCGTCAGTTCGCGCTCGTCGGCCCGGGAACTCCCGGCGCCTCGCTGTGGTATATGAAGGTAACTGCTTCACATGCCACAGCGAGGTAAGGACGATGCAAACCCTTCACTGTGAATACCGCGACCACACCATTACCGCCAGTGTGATGCCGCACCCCGACTCTCCCCTGCCCTATGCTGCCGGGTGCCTGATCACAGACCCCGAAGGCCATACCAGCCGACGCATTTCGATGCCGATGAAGTTCTTCTCTGACCTGGACAATGCCCAGCATGTGTCGTTGGCGCATGGCCGAGCGTTGGTGGATCAGCAGCTCGATGATGGCCAGAAGGCGTTCTGACAGGGTGTGTGACCAACCCTAGAACTCCACCTTGCCCCGCCCTGCCTTGACGGTGCTGCGCCTGGCTTTCCCTTCGAGGCGGCGGGTCTTGGAGCCAAGGGTCGGCTTGGTGGGGCGACGTTTTTTCTCGGTCTTGCCGGCGCCGATGATCAGCTCGGTGAGCCGCGCCAGGGCGTCAGCGCGGTTCTGCTCCTGTGTGCGGTACTGCTGGGCCTTGATGATCAGCACGCCGTCGCCGGTGATGCGGCTGTCCCGCAGCGCCAGCAGGCGCTCCTTGTAAAACTCGGGCAGCGACGAGGCGCGGATGTCGAAGCGCAGGTGCACGGCGCTGGACACCTTGTTGACATTCTGCCCACCTGCGCCCTGTGCGCGAATGTAGCTCAGTTCGATGTCGGCATCCGGCAGATGCACGTTTTGCGAGATGGTCAGCATGACATGGCCTTTGTGATTGCTTGCATTATCACAGGCTGTACCTTTGACTTACAGTTCATGGTCGCTTTTCAGTGAGGCGCCAGGCGCTTGCCATGAGATTTTCGGTGCTTAGTAGACCGAGCGCCGCCCGCGCGGCGCATCGCGAGCAAGGCTCGCTCCTACGTTTGTTTACGGCCAGTAACGCCTATGACAGGCGCGCGCGACCGCCTTGTTTGTACGCTTCAATATTGCGCCATGCGCCAAGGCGTTCGCGCGCATATCCCACAGGCATAACTGGCCCGAAACAAACGTAGGAGCGAGCCTTGCTCGCGATGCGCCGCGCGGGCGGCGCTCGATATACGCATCACCTCAAAACCCCAGAAAGGCACAGCACAACCGCCCCATGAAGAACCCTAGACGTCCCGGGCAAACGCAATGGCAGCCTGGACCTGGCCTGGCTCAGGCCTGACCCCGGTATACAGCACGAACTGCTCCAGCGCCTGCACGGCAATCACTTCCAGCCCGGTGATCACCGGCTTGCCCAAGGCCTCGGCGTGGCGAATCAGCGGTGTGCGCGCTGGCATTGCCACCACATCGAACACCCGCTCGGCGGCGGCGATGGCCTCTTCGGAGAACGCCAACTGCTCAGCCTCAGGCCCGCCCGCCATGCCGATTGGCGTCACATTCACCAGCATAGGCGGGCATCGATCACCCAGGTCAGCCAGCCAGCGGTAGCCACAGGCATCGGCCAATTGCCGCCCTGCCTGCTCATTGCGTGCAACGATGGTGCCCTGGCGGAACCCTGCATCACGCAGCGCACTGGCCACTGCCTTGGCCATGCCACCACTGCCCCGCAGGGCGAAGGCCGTATCAGGGTCGACCTGATGCTGCTCCAGCAGTTGCCGCACCGCGAGGTAATCGGTGTTGTAGGCCTTCAGGTGCCCCTTGGTGTTGACCAGCGTGTTGACCGACTCGATGGCCGCAGCAGAGGGGTCGATCTCATCGACCAGGGCCATGCAGGCCTCTTTGTACGGCATCGACACCCCACACCCGCGAATGCCCAACGCTCGAATGCCCGCGACCGCTGCAGGCAGGTCATCGGTGGTCATGGCCTTGTAGTAAAAGTCCAGGCCCAGTTGCTGGTACAGATGGTTGTGAAACCGTACACCAAAGGTACCCGGTCGCCCGGCCAGGGAAATGCACAGTTGTGTGTCTTTGCTGGGAGTTGTCGCCATAACCGGCTCCTGCGTCATAACTGAATCGTTTATTCAGCGTAACAGAGACCACCGCTGGTCGTCCCTTACACAACATTTACTGTTTCCCTGTGCTCACCTGACAGTCAACAGGATCATAGTAATGAGACCCCAAGCGCGGGGTGCCTCGCGAGGACACCTTATGAACCGTCACATCCCCGGAATCGCCCTGCTGGTCGGTGCCCTGGCCATCAGCGGACAAGCAGCCGCCCATGGTGGTCATGGCGGCGGCGGTTGGTATGGTGCAGGCCCTGTACTCGGCGCAGCCGTGGTAGGCGCCGTGGTCGGGGCGGCGGTTTACGGCGGGCGCGATCGCACGGTGTACGTCGAACGCCAGCCGGTTTACTACGGCCCGCCGCCGGTTTACGTACAGCCACCGCCCGCGCCCGTCTACTACCAGCCCTATGGCTACGGCTACGTGCCGGCCCCTCCACCACCGGTGTACCGAACCTATTACGGCCCACCGCCGGTGTATTACGGCCCGCCTCGCTGGTGATCGTTGATAAAGCTAATGACCACTATCGAGGAAGTTGATTTCAAACTGCTCTGGCTGCTGCGTAAGGTAGGGCCATGTTTTACAGGAGGTCCACATGGCCACTATCCAGATCATGTCCGTCGTCGGCAGTGCCGTCCCTAATGCCTTGCGTGAGCAAGGTCTGCTCGCCTGCTGGTACCTGGTGCGCAACGGTGAAGCCGTCAGCGGCCCACTGATGACCCGCGCCTCGGCCCAGGCCCTGGCCGACCAACTGCAAGCAGCCACGCTGCTCGCCTGACCGCATTTGTTGTGCGTTGCTCCCTACGACCTTATGGCCCGCAAATTGCGGGCCTTTTTTTGCCCTATGACCCGACGGACGGAGCCGGGAGAACCGATCCAGCATGAAGGTTTTTTCATTTCGACAGGTCGACCAAACGAGCAATCGACAGTGGTTCGACCATACTCCACAATGCAGCGGTTTTTTGGGGGAAAACCCTTGCACAGCCAACGACATACCAACTTTTAGTGAGCCTCAACGTGAAAACATCCCTGTCCATCCTCAGCCTGCTGCTGTTGCTCACAGGAACCGCGACTCTTCCGTCGACCGCTGCTGCACAACCCCCGGCCCAGGTTCAACGCGACCCCTCCAAGCTGCACCTGGCCTCTGGCAGCGCCCTGCTGATCGACCTGAACACCAACCAGGAACTGTATTCGAGCCACGCCGACCGCGTGGTGCCCATTGCCTCGGTGACCAAACTGATGACGGCGATGGTGGTGCTGGATGCCAAGCTGCCCATGGATGAAATGCTCACCATGACCATCGCCAACAACCCGGAAATGAAAGGCGTCTATTCGCGCGTGCGCCTGGGCAGCCAGCTCAACCGCCGCGAAACCCTGCTGATCACCCTGATGTCGTCGGAGAACCGTGCCGCGACCACGTTGGCCAACTACTACCCCGGGGGCTACCCGGCTTTCATCAAGGCCATGAACGCCAAGGCCCGCAGCCTGGGCATGGCGCACACCCGCTATGTCGAGCCGACCGGCCTGTCGACGCAGAACGTGTCCACCGCCCGCGACCTGGCCAAGCTGCTGATGGCTTCGCGCAAGTACCCGATGCTGAGCGAGTTGTCGACCACCCGCGAAAAGACCGTGGCCTTCCGCAAGCCCAACTACACCCTGGGCTTCCGCAATACCGACCATCTGGTGAACAAGAGCAACTGGGACATCAAGCTGACCAAGACCGGCTTCACCAATGAGGCCGGGCATTGCCTGGTGCTGCTGACCCGCATGGACAACCGCCCGGTGGCCATGGTGATTCTCGACGCCTTCGGCAAGTACACCCACTTCGCCGATGCCAGCCGCATGCGCCAATGGCTGGAAACCGGCGCGGCCAAGCCGGCACCGGCGGTGGCGATGCAGTACAAGTCCGATCGCCAGAAAGGGGCTCGCGTGGCGGCTGACTGAGGACCGACAGGGCTGACAACGAGTCGTCAGCCCTTTTGTTGTTGGCAGGAACACTGTGGGAGTGGCGGTGCGGCGATCCGACTTACCCGCTCCCACAGGGACTGGCTCAAAGCCAGCTATGCGCCCTCAGGCCTGGGTGCTGACGATACTGCCCGCGCTGCTGCCACCGGTTTCCTGCAGGGCTTCGAGCAACTGCGCGGTGGCGCGCAAGATCTCGCCATTGAGCGTGGCAATGCTGGCCTGTTTGGCACTGGCCGCCGCGAGCTTGTCGCTCTCGTCCATATCCTTGGCCATGATCGCGGCCAATTGCTTCTGCTGTTCGGCCAACTGCTTCTGCAGGTCTTTGATCATCTGGCGCAGTTGCTTGATTTCAGCCGACTCACTGCTGTCCTCACTGCCCTGCGCCCCTTGCGCGCCTTGTGCCTGACCACCACCGGTAATCTTCGATGTGTCAACCCGGGTGGTCGCGCTTTCTTCGGTTGTTTGCGTTTCGTTGCTCTGGGCAGCGGCCTGAGCCTGAGCCTGAGCCTGAGCCGAAACAGTGTTGATAGTGACGGCGCTTATTCCGACCATGACATTCCTCTGCCTTCGAAGTGGGTCCTTGCGTTGGCCTACCTATCGGCTGCCTGGCGCAGAACTTTAGACCGGCTCGGCAACGGCCCACACCCCCATCAGTAAATTCCCCCACACGTGGCTCGTTCCAACCAATGTACTTGCGCAGGAGCCGGAGCCCCGGCGGGCGTCCACATTCGACCATTATGGAATCGCAGCCATGAGCCAGTCTTCAAACCCGGAAACAATCAAAGATTTGATCGGCGTGGGCTTCGGCCCTTCCAACCTGGCCTTGGCCATCGCCCTGGAAGAGCTTGCCCAGACTCAGGGCCATGCCCTGGATGCACTGTTCATCGACAAGCAGAAAGACTACCGCTGGCACGGTGAAACCCTGGCCACCCAGAGCGAGTTGCAGATTTCCTTCCTCAAGGACCTGGTGTCCCTGCGCAACCCGACCAGCCCTTACAGCTTCGTCAACTACCTGCACCAGAAGCAGCGCCTGGCCGACTTCATCAACCTCGGCACCTTCTACCCCTGCCGCCTGGAGTACAACGACTACCTGCGCTGGGCCGCCGAGCATTTCGCCACCCAGGCGGTGTATGGCGAGGAAGTGCTGCGCATCGAGCCTGAAGTGAATGCAGGCCGGGTCGAGCACCTGCGCCTGGTGTCCCGCGATGGCCAAGGCCGCGAATACAGCCGCCGGACGCGCTCGGTGGTGGTCGGCAGCGGCGGCACGCCGAAAATCCCGGAAAAATTCGGTGCATTCAAAGACGATCCACGGGTCTTCCACCACTCTCAGTACCTGAGCAGCCTGAACAAACTGCCCTGCACCGAAGGCAAGCCGATGCGCATTGCGGTAATCGGCTCGGGCCAGAGCGCTGCCGAGGCATTCATCGACCTGAACGACAGCTACCCGTCGGTCAAGGTCGACATGGTGCTGCGTGGTTCGGCCCTGAAACCGGCCGATGACAGCCCGTTCGTCAACGAGATCTTCTCGCCGGACTACACCGACCTGGTCTACAACGAGCCGGCCGACCAGCGCAGCAAACTGTTGGGCGAGTACCACAACACCAACTACTCGGTGGTCGACCTCGACCTGATCGAGCGCATCTACGGCATCCTCTACCGCCAGAAGGTGTCCCACCAGTTCCGCCACAACGTGCTGTGCCGCCGCCAGGTGGAAGCTGTGGTGGCCACCCGCGAGGGCATCGAACTGACCCTGCGCGACCTGGCCACCGGCCAGCAGCAGACCCACCGCTACGATGCGATCATCCTCGCCACCGGTTACGAGCGCCGCTCGCACCGCGACCTGCTGGCACCGCTGGCCGGTTACCTGGAAGACTTCAATGTCGACCGCAACTACCGAGTGCTGGCCACCCCGGACATGCAGGCATCGGTTTATCTGCAAGGCTTCTGCGAGAACAGCCATGGCCTGAGCGACACGCTGCTGTCGGTGCTGCCGGCCCGCGCGGCGGAAATTGGCCAGTCGCTGTATCACGACCTGGCCCGCCAGCACGGCAAGCTCCACGCGGCCGCCGCCAGCGCCTGACCCACGCCCTAAGGCCTTCCCAGCCGGCATGTCGCCTTTGT
This sequence comes from Pseudomonas sp. Teo4, assembly GCF_034387475.1. Classification (NCBI taxonomy): domain Bacteria; kingdom Pseudomonadati; phylum Pseudomonadota; class Gammaproteobacteria; order Pseudomonadales; family Pseudomonadaceae; genus Pseudomonas; species Pseudomonas sp. Teo4. The sequence goes on along the minus strand of NZ_JAXCIL010000001.1, from coordinate 710,977 downwards.
GCGCATGCCGGCTTGTGCTTTCTGAAACATTTGCTTGCATTTAAATCGGCAGGATTTCGATTCTCATTCGTCCTTATTAATGCAGCCCCTTTGGTTGGGCACGTGCTCGACCCTCATTTTCAGAAGACCGACCGATGGCCAAATCACCGAAAAAATCCAAGTCCAGGTTGTGGTTCCTGGTGCACAGCTGGCTCGCCCTGCCGATCTGGTTCTTCGTGCTGATCGTCTGCTTCACCGGCATGCTCGCCGTGGTCAGCCAGGAGATCGTCTGGCTGGCCAACCCCGATGTGCGCGCCAGCCAGCCCGACGACGTGGCCGAACGCCTGAGCTACCAGCAGGTGCTCGACGCCCTGCACAAGGCCGAACCGGACATGGTGGTGCGCACCCTGCGCCAGCCAGACGGTGAGCACTTTGCACTCAATGCCTCGGTGGTCTTCCCTGACGGCACCAGCCCGACCCTGTACGTCAACCCTTACACCGGGGCGATCCAGGGCAAGAGCCCGGACTTCAACTTCGAAGCGTTCACCCGCGCCCTGCATGGCTGGTGGCTGGTGCCGTTCACCAACGGCTACAGCTGGGGCTGGTACCTGGTATCGCTGCTCGGCCTGCCGATGCTGGCGTCGCTGGTCACCGGCCTGGTGGTGTACAAGAAGTTCTGGAAAGGCTTTTTCAAACCCATCCGCACCGGCCATGGCTCACGGATTTTCTGGGGTGACCTGCACCGCCTGGCTGGTGTGTGGTCGATCTGGTTCATCGCGGTCATCTCCATCACCGGCACCTGGTTCCTGATCCAGGCGATTCTCGGCGACAACCACATCACCGTCTCCACCGAACCGGTGGTACCAGTGATTTCCCGTGAGGATGTGCCGCAAACCAGCGATGGCAGCCCCGCACCACGCATCGACCTGGACGAAGCCGCACGCATCGCCGGGCTGGCCATCCCGGGCCTGGATATCAACTTCATCTCACTACCTGCCACCAACTACAGCCATATAAACCTGGGCGGCCGTGGCTGGTATCCGCTGATGTTCCAGACCGCCGCCATCAACCCGTACACCCACAACGTCGACAGCCAGTTCCTGTTGGCTGACCGCTCGGCGCTGGAGTTCGTCACCGAGTCCATGCGCCCCTTGCACACCGGTGATTTCGGCGGCCTGCCGATCAAACTGATCTGGTTCTTCTTCGGCCTGATTCTCACCCTGATGGTGTTCAGTGGCCTGCTGATCTGGACCAAACGCACCGCCCAGGCCACCGCGGCTGCCCTCAAGCGCGGCGAGCGCACACCCCGGACACGCACCGGCAACACCGACACCACCGCCGAGGTGAACCCATGAGCCAGGCCCAAACCCTACCCGCAAGCCCACTGAAGCAGTGGTGGCTCAAGTGGCGCTTTCACCTGAATATCCTGCTGATCCTCATTCCGCTGGGTTTCATGCCCAAGTACTTTGCCGACGCCAAGATGTTCCGTGGCGACGCGGGCCTTGGCGCCAACCCGGTCAGCAACATCCAGATCGGCCCCTACACCCTGGACCTGGCTGAGATGCGCGACGAGGCGCCCCGCGCCGACGGACCTGCCGGCCACTTCAAGGCCTTCAACGCCGCCTTGTGCAAGGCGTGCATCGAAGACGTCAAGGCCGTTTACCTGCGTATAGGCAAGCCGCGTAGTCTGCGCGCCGCCGGCACCATCTTCTTCGGCGCACCGTACCGCATGGCCACCAACCTGCCGGTGCCACCGCGCACCCGGCCCGATGCGCAGATCTGGATCACCATCGAGGGCTGGGACGGCAGCATGCACCAAGGCTCCGTTGCGCTGGCCAAAGCATCCCCCGCCACCGTCGCCTGGCTCGAGAAACAAGGAGGCAAACCATGAAACACCTGATCCGCAGGCTCGCCCTGCCGCTATTGGCCCTGGCCGCCGGCCCGGCCTTGGCGCACAACCCGATGTGCGAATGCGAAGAGGTCGCCAGCGGCCAGATCAAATGCACCGGCGGCTTTTCCGACGGCAGTGGCGCGCCTGGCGTGACCCTGGACGTGATCGGCTACGACGAACAAGTGCTGGTCGGCGGCAAGCTCGGCCAGGACTCGACCCTGACCTTCAAGCGCCCAGATGGCGAGTTCTATGTGCTGTTCGATGCCGGCCCCGGTCACGTGGTGGAAATCGACTACGCCGACATCGCCCAGCCATGAGCCAGCCATCCATGAGTCACGCCCAGGTAGTACGCCCGGCCGGTGCCGGGCACGAAACCCTCTACGTGCTGCTGGCCAGCCTGCTGATCGTGGTGCTGGCCGCCACGGTGGTGCTGATGCGCGGTGAGCGTGAGGACGAACAGACCATCGCCAGCCACCAGATCGACGCCCGACGCGACCTCACCGCCGCCGAGCAGGGCATCTACACCGACCTGCGGGTGGCCTTCGACGAGATCCAGCTGCTGCGCGAGGAAAGCGCCGCCACCCCCAGCGTGGACGCCCTGGCCGAAGAAGGCCTGCCGCCCTTCGTTGTCGATGCCGGCAGCCAGAGCCGTGGCAGCCACCAGTGGCAATGGCTGCAGGCCGGTGCCTATCTGGGGCGCAGCCAGGCCCCGGAAATCGCCGGCAGCTTCCTGTTGATCGTGCCCGCCGACGCTGGCGGCCAGGCCGATGTCTGGCTGCGCCGCGACAGTTCCACCCTGGCCCCGGAAGACCTGGGCCAGGCGGCATTGATCGCCGCCGGCTGGCAGCAGGTGGTCAGCCACTACGACGCCGGGGTCACCCGCGAACACCGTCACTGAACCCAAGGAATCTCCCCATGCTCCGCTCAGTCCTCGCGCTGCTCCTGGCCTGCGCCCTGCCAGCCCTGGCCCTGGCCGACAACGGCAAGCCGCTGCGCATCGGCATCACCCTGCACCCCTACTACAGCTATGTCAGCAACATCGTGGGCGACAAGGCCGAAGTGGTGCCGCTGATTCCGGCAGGCTTCAACCCACACGCCTACGAGCCCCGGGCCGAGGACATCAAGCGTATCGGCACGCTGGACGTGGTGGTACTCAACGGCGTGGGTCATGACGATTTCGCCGACCGCATGATCGCCGCCAGCGAAAAGCCTGACATCGCGACCATCGAAGCCAACCAGAACGTACCGCTGCTGGCCGCCACCGGCATCGCCGCCCGCGGCGCGGGCAAGGTGGTCAACCCGCACACCTTCCTGTCCATCAGCACCACCATCGCCCAGGTCAACAACATCGCCCGTGAACTGGGCAAGCTCGACCCGGAAAACGCCAAGCTCTACACCCAGAACGCCCGCGCCTATGCCAAGCGCCTGCGCGCCCTGCGTGCCGAGGCTTTGGCGAAGGTCACCGAAGCGCCTTCCGCGACGTTCCGCGTCGCCACCATCCACGCGGCCTACGACTACCTGGTGCGCGACTTCGGCCTGGAAGTGACCGCCGTGGTCGAGCCGGCCCACGGCATCGAGCCAAGCCCTGCGCAACTGAAGAAAACCATCGACCAGTTGAAGGCGCTGGACGTGAAGGTAATTTTCTCTGAGATGGACTTCCCGTCCGCCTACGTCGAGACCATCCAGCGTGAATCGGGCGTACGCCTGTACCCGCTGACGCACATTTCCTACGGCGAGTACACCAAGGAAAAGTACGAAGTGGAAATGAAGCGCAACCTCGACACGGTGGTGCGGGCGATCCAGGAGAACCGCGCATGACCGCCGCCGCCACACTCACCGCTCCCAGCGGGCCACGCATCGAGTTCGCCGGCATCGACCTGACCCTGGGCCGTACGCGCATCCTTGAACAGGTTGCCTTCAGCGTCGCCGCCGGCAGCGTGCACGCCATCGTCGGCCCCAACGGCGGCGGCAAGAGCTCGTTGATCAAGACCCTGCTCGGGCAGATGCCGCACCAGGGCCAACTGACCCTGCACTGGTCCGGCGCAGGCAAGGTGATTGGCTATGTACCCCAGGCGCTTGAGTTCGACCGGGGCCTGCCCATGACCGTGGACGACTTCATGGCTGCCATGTGCCAGCGACGCCCCGCGTTCCTGGGCCTGTCGCGGCGCATCCAGCCGGCCATCGATGCCGCGCTGGCGCGGGTCGGCATGCTCGACAAGCGCAAGCGGCGCATGGGTGCGTTGTCCGGTGGCGAACGCCAGCGAGTGCTGCTGGCCCAGGGTTTGATCCCCGAGCCGCAACTGCTGGTGCTGGACGAGCCGATGTCGGCCCTCGACGAAGCGGGCATCCAGGTGTTCGAACAGTTGCTGCAGGGGTGGCGCCAGGCAGGTACCACCGTGCTGTGGATCGAGCACGACCTGCAGGCCGTGCTGCGCCTGGCCGACCGGGTCACCGGCCTGAGCCGCCAGGTGCTGTTCGATGCCCCACCCGCCCAGGCCCTGACCCCGGAGCGCCTGCTCAGCCTGTTCTCCGTTCACCCGCGCAGCGAGAGCCTCGCCTGATGAGTTATGAAGCATTCCGCCAACTGGTCCAGGAATGGGCCAGCGCCGGCTATCTGCCCGAGGCCTTGGCCTACGGGTTCGTGATCAATGCCTTGCTGGCCGGCCTGATGATCGGGCCGGTACTGGGCGGCCTGGGCACGCTGGTCGTGGTCAAGCGCTTTGCCTTTTTCTCCGAGGCGGTTGGCCATGCCGCGCTGACAGGCGTGGCCATCGGCATCCTGCTCGGCGAACCCTATACCGGCCCGTACGGCAGCCTGTTCGGCTACTGCCTGCTGTTCGGCATTCTGTTGAATTACCTGCGCAACCGCACCGGGCTTTCGCCAGACACGTTGATCGGCGTATTCCTTTCGGTGTCCCTGGCCCTGGGTGCGAGTCTGCTGCTGATGCTGGCCGGCAAGATCAACGTGCACATTCTCGAGAACGTGCTATTCGGCTCGGTGCTGACCGTCAGCGCCCACGACCTGGTGGTGCTGGGCATTGTCGCAGTGCTGGTGTTGAGCCTGGCCCTGCCGCTCTACAACCGCATCATGCTGGCCAGTTTCAACCCACAGCTGGCCGCGGTGCGCGGGGTGGCGGTGAAGACGCTGGACTACCTGTTCGTGGTGCTGGTGACCTTGGTCACCGTGGCCTCGGTGAAAGTGATCGGGGCGATTCTGGTGGGTGCGCTACTGGTGATTCCCGCCGCCGCCGCGCGCCTGGTCAGCCAGTCGCTCAAGGGCTTTTTCTTCCTCTCGGTGCTGATCGCCACGCTGAGCACCCTGCTCGGCATCCTGTTGCCGATCGTCCTCGACCTGCCGGTGCCATCGGGCGCCGCGATCATTCTGGTCGCCGGCCTGTGCTTCGCCCTCGCCGCCCTGGCCCGCACCCTCGTCCCACGCCTGCAAGGAAACCCGGCATGAACCTGAACTTCAAGCACCTGTCGCTGGCCCTTGCCCTGGCTGGCCTGCCCTCGCTGAGTTTTGCCACCCAGGTGCTCACCACCTTGCCCGTGACCCACAGCCTGGCCGTGGCCCTGCTCGACGGCACCTCGGTGCAGCTCAAGCGCGCCGCCCCGGCCAACCTGCCGGCCAGCCGCCAGCCGTCGTATTTCAGCGGCCGTGGTGGTGCCAGCCTGCAGAAGGCCGCGCAGCAGGCGGACGCGGTGATCGGCGTACGCTCGATCTGGCGCGACGACCCGCTTTACCCGATGGCACGACGCAGCAATATCCGCATTGTCGAAATCGATGCGGCACGACCGGTGGACGGCGCACTGCCGGGCATTGCCGTGACCGGTGACGAAGCCTACGCCGCCTACCCCTGGCTCAACCCGACCAACCTGGGGCGCATGGCCGATGTGGTAGCCAACGACCTGGAGCGTTTGTCGCCCGCCGACAAGGCGAAGATCCAGGGTAACCTGGCCGGCCTCAAGCGCCAGTTGCTGGAGCTGACCGCCAGCAGCCAGACGCGTCTGGCCGAGGTCGACAACCTGACCGTGGTGAGCCTGTCGGACCGTTTGGGCTATCTGGTCAGCGGGCTGAACCTGGATGTCGCGCAGCAGGCGCTACCGGCCGAGGACAAGTGGGATGAGGCGGCGCTCAAGGCGCTGGGTGAGAACCTGAAGGCGCAGGATGTGGCCTTGGTGCTGCACCACCGCCAGCCGGAGCCGGCGGTGGCCGAGGTGATCAAGGCATCCGGGGCCAAGCTGGTGGTGGTCGAGAGCGACCCGGAAGATGCGCTGGCCGGGTTGAAGGCCAGTGTCGATCAGGTGGTTGGCGCACTGGGCGAAGGTTGAGGTTGCCTGTACCGGCCCTATCGCTTCATGCACCGCTGATACCGCTCATCCACCCTTCCCGCGAACCACGCCGTGGTCAACTTGCGGGTAATCTTCGGGCTTTTCAGCTCGATCCCCGGCAATACCGCACGCGGCACCGGCTTGCCGGCCGACGCGTCGGCCAGGGCGAAGACGCCGCTGTAAAGCTGGCTGTCCTCGAAGGCCAGGCTGTCACCCTGCCCCAGCTGGCTGCGAATCTGCGGGTTGCGCAGCCCAAGCTTCACCCCCAGTTTGCGCGCCGCCTGCTCGGTGGTACCGGGCATGATCGCCCCTGGCGCGACCAAGTCGCCATCCAGCGCCAGCTTCACCCCGGTCGCCCGGCTCAACGCAGCCTGGAAGGCGGCATTGCGGCTGGCGTACCACCCCGCGTTGAAATCGGCGAAGCGGTACAACGGCCGCTCGTAATGAGCGGGGTAGCCCAGCAAGTGGGCAATACCGAAGTACAAACCGCCTCGGCGGGTAAACACCTCCTGCCGGATCGTGCCTTCGTAGCTGTAGGGATAGCCCTTGGCGTGTTGCTCGGCAAAGTCGATGCTCACTTGCATCGGCCCACCGGTGTGCACCGGGTTCAGCCCGCCCAGCAAGGTCTTGCCCAACGGGAGGCCGGCAATGAAGTCGTCGTACAGCGTGCTCAGCTGTTTCTCGCTGCGCACCGCGAGCAACCTTTGCTGATAGGTCTTGCCATTGCCCGAGTTGGTATTCAGGGCGCCGTCGACCAACAGTTTGGGGATGTGCAGGCGCGCCGCGCGCCGGTCGATTTCCTCACGGGCGATGCGTCCAAGGTTCGGCACCTGCGGGTCGGCATTGAAGGTCGACTCCTGCTCGGTGACCGCCAGCACGGCGCACAGGTTGCTTTTGCTTGGGGCAATATCCTGGGCCTCGAAGGCCACCTGAATATCCTTGGCCCAGCCCTGGCGGTCCTTGGCTTGCGCAGGCAACAGCCGCATCAGCTGTGCCCTGACCTTCGCCGGGTCGGTCTCTGGCGCTTCTTCGCGGCGCCCGGCGCAACCTTGCAACAGAGCCAGCGCCACCAGCCCTGTCGCCACTAACCCCCGGTTCAGGGCTGCTCACCGACCAGATAGGTTTTGCTGATATGGCGGAACAACGGGTGGCTGGCACTGACCATCAATTCGAACAGGACCATCTCACGAGTCACCACCTGCGCCCCCGCATCGCGCATGCGCGCCAGGCCTGCGGCCTTGCTGGCCGGGGTGCGGCTGTCGCAGGCGTCCTCGACCACGAACACCTGCTTGCCCAGTGCCAGCAGGCCCAGCACGGTCTGCAGCACGCAGACGTGGGTTTCCATGCCACACACGATCACTTGATCACGGGCCAGCAGATGTTCGGGCAGGCACTCGGCGGCCACACAGGAAAAGTGGGTCTTCTCCACCACCTGGGCGGCCGGTGCGGCGGCGGTGAGTTCCGCCAGGGTATGCCCCAGGCCCTTGGGGTACTGCTCGGAGATCACGATCGGCAATTCCAGCTCGGCAGTCGCCGCTAGCAACCAGCGCGCCCGCGCACGGGTGCCTTCGGGGTCGCTCATGGCGCCAATGAGTTTTTCCTGGATATCGACGACCAGCAGCGTGGCCTGGCGGGGGTTGATCAGCATTGTCGGCCTCTTGCCTGGGAAAAGCCCTAGCCTCCCCCAGGCAAGCGACAACGTCAATCAGGCAGAAAGCCTGTACGGCTCAAGGGACGCGGCCACCGCTGCGAGCACGCGGTCTTCATGCTCATGGATGAAGAAATGGCCACCAGGGAACAGCTCCAGCGAAAACTCACCCGAGGTTTCCTTGCGCCACGCCAGCAGTTGCTCTTCGCTGGCACGATCAGCCTCGCCACCGAGCACGTGCAGCGGACACTGCAGCGCCAGCCGCTGGCGATAGGCATAACGGCCACAGAGCAGGAAGTCATGGCGCAGAATGGGCAAGGTCAGGCTCATCAGCTCGGCGTTGGCCAGCACCTCTTCCGGGGTGCCGTTCAGCTCGCGCAGCTCGTTGATCAACTCGGCGTCGGTCTTGGGCTCGCGCCAGTTCTTGCCGTCGTAGTCCTCACGCCGGGTCGGTGCCGCAGTGCCACAGGCGAACAACGCGCGCGGGGCCGGGCAGCCCAGCGCTTGCAGCTCGTGGGCCAGCTCGAACGCCAACAGCGCGCCCAGGCTATGCCCCAGCAACGCATAGGGCGCATTGGCCGCCATACGCTGTTCAGCCGCCAACTGCCGGGCCAGGGCCTGCATGTCGGTCTGCAGGGGCTCACCCAGGCGTGCGCCACGCCCGGGTAGCTCCACCGGCCGCACCTGCAGCCAGGCTGGCAGCTTGCGCCGCCAGCGGCTGTAGACCATGGCACTGGCGCCGGAATACGGCAGGCACAGCAGGTTCATCGCGCTCACTGCGCGGCGGCTTCAGCCATCTTCTGGCGCAGGCTCAGTGGGCGCATGTCGGTCCAGACCTCGTCGATGTACGCCAGGCAGTCCTTTTTCAGGCCGCTCTTGCCCACGGCGCGCCAGCCATTAGGGATGGCCTTGTAGTCGGGCCAGATGGAGTATTGCTCTTCGTGGTTGACCACTACCTGGAACTGAATATCGTCGCGGTCGAAAACGGAAGTCATTGCCTGTCTCCTTGAGTGATAGATGCCGATACGCGCTTGGCGTAGGGAGGCTCTCAGGTAGACGTAGGAAACTTCGGAAAAATTAGTATGGATGGAGTTTGGTGTTGGGGCGGATATCGAGCGCCGCCCGCGCGGCGCATCGCGAGCAAGGCTCGCTCCTACGTTTGTTTCGGGCCAGTTATGGCTGTGGGATATGTGCGCGAACGCCTTGGCGCATGGCGCAATATTGAGGCGTACAAACAAGGCGGTCGCGCGCGCCTGTCACAGGCGTTATTGGCCGTAAACAAACGTAGGAGCGAGCCTTGCTCGCGATGCGCCGCGCGGGCGGCGCGCGATCTCAAACGCGCCAAAACACTCAAGACATGCACCCCGCCCCACCCAATCCCCTTCACGCATCCCTCAACAAGTCATGTGCATCCAGCAACCTGAACGCCACCTGCGGATTGCGCTCCAGCCCACGCCGAATCGCGGCCGGAATCGACTGCCGGGTCTTGCGACACAACCCCACCTGCTCATCCAGCTCAATGACAATGCCGCGCATGGTGCGCACCTCGTTGAACCCAGGGGCGATGTGCACGCGGATGCCGAGGTTTTCGTACATGCGCTGCTGCAGGCGCTGCAAGTCTTCCAGGTCCTTGAGGTTTTCCAGGCGGTCGAGCAGGCGTTTTTCTTCCTGGCGGGTAAGCAGGAGGATGCGCTGGGCGGCCTGGGGGTAGTCGGCCAGGTGTTCGCGGCCACACACGCAGGCGCCGGGGGGGCACGGTTGGCGTAATGGAGGGGTGTCGGTCATGGGGCAAGCATAGCCAGTTTTTTTGTGGGGCTGTACCGGCCCTATCGCCGGCAAGCCGGCTCCCACATGGACCGAGTCGACCCCGAAATCACCGCAATACCTGTGGGAGCCGGCTTGCCGGCGATGAGGCCAGGAGCCGATATAGACCCCCTGAGTTTCCCCTCAGGATAAAAAATTTCACAAACCCCTAGACCGCCACCCACCTCTTCGCCTATAAATCGCCAAAAGGAAATTTATATTCCTACCAAGAAACACCCTCTTCGCCACCCGCGAAGCCATTTCGCCCTTGTGCCCGACCTGCCCCACTCCACCACGAGGACCTCGACATGCACCCCGCTCCCGACCATTTCATCCTGCGCGTCAGCTGCCCGGCCGTGTCCGGCATCGTCGCGGCGGTGACCACCTACCTGGCCGAGCACGGTTGCTACATCAGCGAGATGGCGCAGTTCGACGACGAAGACAATGGCCGCTTCTTCATGCGCGCCGTGTTCCGCTACAACACCGGTGTCAGTGGCGACACGCCGCAACTGGAGGCGGGCTTTGCCGACGTGGCCCAGCGCTTCGACATGGACTGGAGCCTGCACAGCAGCGCCCGGCCGATGCGCGTGCTGCTGATGGTGAGCAAGTTCGACCATTGCCTCAGCGACCTGCTGTACCGCCACGCCAAGGGTGAGCTGGACATGCAGATCACCGCCGTGGTCTCCAACCACCTGGACCTGCGCCCCATGGCCGAACGCCAGGGCATCCGCTTCGTCTACCTGCCGGTGACCAAGGAAACCAAGGCCGAGCAGGAAGCGGCGCTGATGCGCATCGTCGAGGACACCGGCACCGAACTGGTGGTACTGGCGCGCTACATGCAGATTCTCTCCGACGACCTGTGCCGCCAGCTCTCTGGCCGGGCCATCAACATCCACCACTCGTTCCTGCCGGGGTTCAAGGGCGCCAAGCCCTATCACCAGGCCTATCAACGTGGGGTCAAGCTGATCGGCGCCACCGCCCACTACGTGACCAGCGACCTGGACGAAGGCCCGATCATCGAGCAGGAAGTCCAGCGTGTCGACCACGCCTACGCCCCCGACGACCTGGTCGCCATCGGCCGTGACACCGAAACCATCGCCCTGTCCCGCGCGGTGAAGTACCACCTCGAACACCGGGTGTTCCTCAACCACGACCGCACGGTGATCTTCAAATGAACGCCATCCCCAGTGTCAAGCTGATCGACGGCAAGGCCACGGCGGCGCGGGTGCTGGCCGAGGTGCGCGAGCAGGTCGACACCCTGCGTCAGGGCGGCGTGCAACCGGCCCTGGCGGTGGTGCTGGTGGGCATGGATGCGGCCAGCCAGGTGTATGTGCGCAACAAGGTGCTGCGGGCCGAGGAAGTGGGCATACGTTCGCTGGAGCACCGCCTGCCCGGCGACACCAGCCAGCGCGAACTGCTGACCCTGATCGACCGGCTCAACCGCGACACCGCGGTCAACGGCATCCTCGTGCAGTTGCCGCTGCCCGGGCATATCGACGAACACCGAGTGTTGCAGGCCATCAGCCCGCTCAAGGACGTGGACGGTTTCCACAGTGAAAACGTCGGTGGCCTGGCCCAGGGCCGCGATGTGCTCACCCCGTGCACGCCCAGCGGCTGCATGCGCCTGTTGCGCGATGCCTGCGGCGAATTGCGCGGCAAGCACGCGGTGGTGGTCGGCCGCTCGAACATCGTCGGCAAGCCCATGGCCGCCCTGCTGTTGCAGGCCGACTGCACGGTGACCGTGGTGCACTCGCGCAGCCGCGACTTGCCAGCGCTGTGCCGCGAGGCCGACATCCTGGTCGCCGCGGTCGGCAAGCCGCGACTGATCGGCGCTGACTGGCTCAAGCCCGGTGCAGTCGTCATCGACGTGGGCATCAACCGCATCGACGAGGACGGCCGCAGCCGCCTGGTGGGCGATGTCGACTTCGACGCCGCCCTGCCCCAGGCCGCCGCCATCACCCCGGTTCCCGGCGGTGTCGGGCCGATGACCATCGCCTACCTGATGAAAAACACCCTGCTCGCCCTCGACCTGCAACAACAGGCCGCCCAACAGGAGCGCACCCCATGCCCTTCGCCCTGCTGAAATACGGCCTGAGCGCCGATTACCCGGTGGAGGTCGACCTGCCGCCACCCTGCGAACTCAAGCCACGCTACGACGTGGTGATCATCGGTGGCGGCGGCCATGGCCTGGCCATCGCCTACTACCTGGCCAAGTACCATGGCGTCACCAACGTCGCCGTGCTGGAAAAAGCCTACCTGGGCGGCGGCAATACCGCGCGCAACACCGCCGTGATCCGCTCCAACTACCTCACTTCCGAGGGCGTGCGCTTCTACGCGGAATCGGTGCGGATGTTCCAGAACCTGTCGAACGAATTCGACTTCAACATCATGTACTCCGAGCGCGGCCAGCTCACCCTGGCGCACACCGACGCCACCGTGCGCGCCTTCCGCCAGCGGGCCGAGGTCAACAAGCACTTCGGTGGCCGCACTGAAATGATCGACCGCCAGCAGATCCGCGAACTGGTACCGAGCCTGAACCTCGACCCCGGCCACCTGCCGGTGCTGGCAGGCCTGTGGCACATCGACGGCGCCACCGCCCGCCACGACGCCGTGGCCTGGGGCTACGCCAAGCAGGCGGCCAAGCGCGGGGTGGAGATTCACCAGCTCACCGAGGTGCAGGACCTGCTGATTCGCAACGGCCGCATCGAAGCGGTGAAAACCAACCGTGGCACGGTGCAGTGCGGCTGCGTGGTGCAGGCGGTTGCTGGCGCCAGCTCGCTGCTGATGACCAAGGCCGGCATCCGCGCGCCGATCCACACCTACCCCCTGCAGGCCATGGTCACCCAGCCGTTCAAGCCGTTCCTCGATCCGCTGGTCAGTTCCTCCGCCCTGCATTGCTACGTGCAACAGACCAGCCGTGGCGAAATCGTCTTCGGCGGCGGCTCCGACCCCTACCCGCTGTACAACACCCGCTCCACCCTGGACCTCAAGGAAAGCCTGCTGGCCCACGCCATCGAGATGTTCCCGTTCATGGCCAACGCCAAGTTGATGCGCCAGTGGGCCGGCATGACCGACATGACCCCGGACTACAGCCCGATCATGGGCCTCTCGCCGGTGAAGAACTATTACCTGGATGCCGGCTGGGGCACCTGGGGCTTCAAGGCCACGCCCATCTGCGGCAAGACCATGGCCGAGCTGGTCGCCAGCGGCGGCCAGGTGCCGGAACTGATCGCGCCATTCGCCCTGGAGCGCTTCAGCCGCTTCCAGCAAGTCAACGAAATGGGCGCCACTGCGGCCAGCCACTAGGAGCGAGACGATGAAGATCCTGACCTGCCCCTTGAACGGCCCGCGCAACATCAGCGAATTCACCTACGGCGGCGAGTTCAAGCACATGCCCGACCCGCGCAACTGCAGCGACGCCGAATGGGCCGACTACGTGTTCAACAGCGACAACCATGCCGGGGTGGTGGTCGAGTGGTGGCTGCACAACGCCTCCAGCTACTGGTTCCTGGCCGAGCGCCACACCGTCAGCGACCAGGTACTGCGCACCTTCGACCCCAAAGAAGTGTTCGACCGCCGCATCGACTTCGCCCCCACCGCCACCCCGGAGATCGCAGGATGAACAGCCTCACTCGCCTCCCCGCGCCCATGGGCCTGCTGATCGACCGCGAGCGGCCCCTGCGCTTTACCTTCGACGGCCAGACCTACCCGGGCTTTGCCGGCGACAGCATCGCCAGCGCCCTGCTCGGCAACGGCCGCTGGCTGCTGTCGCGCTCGTTCAAGTACCACCGCCCGCGCGGCCCGCTGAGCCTGGCCGGACAGGACGCCAACACCCTGGTGCAACTGCCCGACGAGCCCAATGTGCTGGCCGACATGCAAGCCGCCCAGGATGGCCAGGTGGTCGAAGGCCAGAACTTCAATGGCAGCCTGGACAACGACCGCGATGCCTACCTTGGCAAGTTCTCGCGCTTCATGCCGGTGGGCTTCTACTACCGTTCGTTCTACAAGCCCAAAGGCATGTGGAAAGTCTGGGAGCCGCTGATTCGCAAGAAGGCCGGGCTCGGCGTGCTCGACCAGAGCTTCAGGCCGCAGTACTACGACAAGGCATACCTATTCGTCGACGTCGCCGTCATCGGCGGCGGCCCGGCCGGGCTCCGTGCTGCGCTGGACGCCGCCAACGCCGGGGCCAAGGTGCTGTTGATCGAGCAGCAACCGGTGCTCGGCGGCTCGCTCACCTATGCCCGTTTCGACATCGCCGGCACCCGTGCCGCCAACCTGCGCCGGGAGCTGCTGGCCGCGGTCGAAGGCCACCCGAACATTCAGGTGCTGTTGGAAGCCACTTGCAACGGTTGGTTCACCGACCACTACCTGCCGGTGATCCAGCACAAGCGCATGTACAAGGTGCGCGCCACCCGTTGCCTGGTGGCCGCAGGCTCGTTCGACCAGCCGGTGGTGTTCCGCAACAATGACCTGCCCGGGGTGATGCTGACCAGTGCGGCCCAACGGCTGATGAAGCTCTACGCGGTCAAGCCGGGCCAGCGTGCGGTGATCCTCACTGGCCACGACGATGGCTACCTGGCCGCCCTCGACCTGCAGGAGCAAGGCGTGGCCGTCGCCGCCCTGGTGGACATGCGCGCCGCCCCCGCCGATGCCGCGCTGGCGGCCGAACTCAAGCGCCGCGATATCCCCGTGCACCTAGGCAGCACGGTATACGAAGCGCTGCACGAAGCCGGCATGCGCCATGTCAGCGGCGTGGACATTCGCCCCATCATCGGCCAGGGCAAAGTGGGCGACCACGGCCTGCGTCTGTCGTGCGACCTGTTGTGCATGTCGGCGGGCTACATGCCGGTGTACCAGTTGCTGTGCCAGGCCGGCGGCAAGCTGGCCTATGACGTGAACCGTGACGAGTTCGCCATCAGCCAGCTGCCAGCTGGATTGGATATCGCAGGCTCGGTGAATGGCCGTCATCATCTGGACAACGTGCTGACCGATGCCTCCCGCGGCGCCGCCGAGGCCCTGGCCGCGCTGGGCCTGCCAGCCCCAGTGCTGCCGGCCTTCGTCGCCGAGGCCAAGGTCAACTTCCCGTGGCCGATCTTCCCTCACCCCAAGGGCAAGGATTTCGTCGACTTCGACGAAGACCTGCAAGTGCGTGACATCGTCAACGCGACCCGCAGCGGCTACCGCGATGTACAGCTGGTCAAGCGTTTCTCCACGGTCGGCATGGGCCCGTCCCAAGGCCGCCACTCGGCGCTGCCCACCGCCCGTCTGGTGGCCCAGGCCACGGGCCGCAGCATCAGCGAAACCGGCGTGACCACGGCTCGCCCCCCCTTCCAGGCGGAAAAGCTGGCCCACGTTGCAGGCCGCGCCTTCGACCCCTACCGCCAGACGCCCATGCACCGCCGCCACCTGGAAGCCGGGGCGAAGATGATGCCCGCCGGTATCTGGCAGCGCCCGGCGTACTACGGCAAGCCGGAGCAACGTGAGCACTGCATGCAGGCAGAAGCCCGCCACGTGCGCGAGAAGGTCGGCCTGATCGACGTATCCACCCTTGGCGGCCTGGATGTGCGCGGCCCCGACGCTGCCGAGCTGCTCGAACGGCTCTATACCTTCGGCTTTGCCAAGCTGCCTGTCGGCCGTACCCGTTATGCACTGATGACCAACGAACACGGCGTAGTGATCGACGATGGCGTGTGTGCGCGCCTGGCCGACCAGCACTTCTACGTCACCGCCACCACCAGCGGCGTGGACCGTATCTATCAGCAGATGCTCAAGTGGAACGCGCAATGGCGCCTGGACGTGGACATCACCAACGTCACCGCCGCGCTGGCCGCGGTGAACCTGGCCGGCCCGCTGTCGCGCCAGGTGCTGGCCAAAGTGTGCGACGACGTCGAGCTGTCGGCCGAGGCCTTCCCTTACCTGGGCGTGCGCCTGGGCACGGTGGCCGGCATCCCGGCGCGCATCCTGCGGGTCGGTTTCGTCGGTGAGCTGGGCTACGAGGTACACGTCCCGGCCCGCCATGCCGAACGCCTGTGGGACGCCTTGATGCAGGCCGGCGCGGGGCTGGGCATTCGCCCGTTCGGTGTCGAGACCCAACGCCTGCTGCGCCTGGAAAAAGGCCATGTGATCATCAGCCAGGACACCGACGGCATGACCCACCCGGCCGAGATCGACATGCAATGGGCGATTGGCCGCAAGAAGCCGTTCTTCGTCGGCAAACGCTCCATCGAAATTCTCGAAGCGCAGCCACTCAAGCGCAAATTGGTCGGCTTCACCCTGCCCCAAGGCAGCCCCCAACCGCTGGAAGGCCACCTGGTGCTGGACGGGCCGGACATCAGCGGCAACGTCACCTCCTGCGAATACTCCCAGACCCTGGGGCAGATCATCGGCCTGGCTTACGCTGGCGCGCACCAGGCCACCCCTGGCATGCACATCCCGATCCGCGTGGAGGGCGGCGTGATGGTCAATGCCCAGGTGGTGCAACTGCCCTTCTTCGACCCCGACAACCAGCGCCAGGAGCTCTGAGCCATGTCCAGCCTTAATGCCGAAGCCTTGATCGAACGCAGCCCGCAGGCCGTGCTGCTCAATACCTGCGCGCTGACCGACCTGACCGACCTGCCACGGGTGGGGTTTCGCGGTGGTGACAGCGCAGCCTACCTGCAAGCACGGGGCTATCGCCTGCCCGAACGGCCGAACCAAGCCCTGCGTCAGGACGACGGGGGATGGGTCGCGCGGCTGTCGCAAAGCGAGTACCTGTTGCTTGGCAGCCTGGCTGACCAGGGCAAGCGGGTTGCCACCGAGGAAGCCGAATGGACCCAGGATGGTCAGCGCAACTACCTGCTGCCGCGCCAGGATAGCCATGCCTGGTTGCAACTGTCTGGGCACCAGGGCAGCGCGGTAATGGCCAAGCTGTGTGGTGTCGACCTGCGCGCCGAAGCGTTTCCGGTCGGGGCCGTGGCGCAGACTTCGGCAGCGCGGATCAACGTGATCGTGGTCAATGTGGGCAGTGCGACGCTGCCGGCGTTGCACATCCTGTTCGACCGGGCATCGCTGGCTTACTTCAGCGGCGCCATGCTTGATGCCATGGATGAATTTGACGGGGGGATGGTGGCTGTGGATACGCTGGCTGGCCTGGCTTGATATAGCCAGGGTTTCGTGGGAGCTGGCGAAGCCTGCGAAACGAGGGCGCAGCCCTCGCATGAGTATGTAATGGGGCTGCCAAGCAGCCCATCGCCGGCTTCGCCAGCTCCCACAAGGTAACAGTCGGCATTAACCGCTACTTGGCAGCGCCGTCCAGCCCCATCTGCCAGAAGTCCGCTTCCAACCGCGAAGCCTGGGCAAAGATCGCCGCCAGCTCCGTGAAACGCTGCTCGGTCATGCTGCGTGCAGCCAGCTCGTCCAGGTGTTTGCGCGCCGCCTGCGCCACCCCCTGATACCCCTCACCCGCGTACTCGCCAATCCACTCACGGTACGGGTGGTTGGCCATGTCGCTGATGCCGCCGGCCAACCGGCTGCCGATTTCCGCATAACCAATCACGCAGGGCGCCAGCGCCACGTGCAGGTCGAGCAGGTCGCCCGCCGCACCGCAGTCCAGCACGAAACGGGTGTAGGCCACCGTCGCCTGGTGCTCCGGTGCCGCTTCGATGTCGGCCTGGCTCAGGCCCCAGCGGGCGCACAGGCGCACATGCAGGTCGGTTTCATCGAGAATCGCCGCCAACCCGGCCTGGGCAGCGCGAATATCGCTGGGTCGACGGCTTTTATAAGCGGCCAGCGCCCAGGCGCGGGCGAACTGGATGAGGAACAGGTAGTCCTGCACCAGGTAGGTACGGAAGGCGCTTTCCGACAGGGTGCCCTCGCCCATCTGACGTACGAAGGCGTGGTCGACGTAGCTGTTCCACTCAGGCAGCGCGGCTGCCTTGAGGCGGTCGAAGATATCCAGACTCATTGTTGTTCCTCATACACGGCCTCGAAGAAGGCCAGCTCCAGCGCGACGGTGCGCAGGTAGAAATCGGTGGCCAGCGCTGCCTCCTGCGGGCCGACCCGGTCCAGTTCGGCTTGCAGGAAAGCGACAAAGTCACTGAACGCTGGGTTGTCGTGCAGGGTGATCCACTCGGCATGGACGAAGTTGGCTGGCAGCGGCTTGGGTGCCTTGAGCGCCCAGTCCAGGTACAGGCCTTCGGCGACATTGAGCACCGCCAGCGCGGCGGCGTACGAACGGGTGGCGGCGGCTTCGCGCATGATCGCCTTGAAGCCTGCGGTGGGCACGGTGTCGGGCGGCGCCTGGCGCTGCTCGGGGCTGACGTCCAGGGCTTCGAAAGCGCGCAGGAAATAGGTGTTTTCATCGCTGCTGATCATGCCGGCGAAACGCCCGAACCGCAGGCGCGCTTCGAAGGTGTCGGCAGTGGCGATGGCGGCACCGAGCAAGGTCAGGAAGCTGTCGAGGAAGCGGTGGTCCTGCACCAGGTAGCGGACCATCACCGGGTCCGGCAGGCTGCCGTCGCACAATTGGGTGACGAAGCGGTGGCCAACGGCGGCGGACCAGGTCGGCTCGCTCTGGCGGCGCAGGGTGGCGTTGAAGCGTTCGGTCATGGTGCTGTCCTTTCTAGGCTGACAGCGAGACCGTTGAGGTGATGCATGGACTGGCCTCGCAGTGAGGCCGGCAAAAAGGTAGGTCGGCAGTCCCATCCCTTCGCCGGCATGATCCGGATCAGGTTCGAAGGGTCACCGCGCCAGCGGTTTCTCAGCCCGTTGCCGGGCTCCCCTTGGTGGCGTCATGTATACAGCAGGGGCTGCGCCTGCATCAACTGAAATAGCGTGTGTCCAGACGCTCGACCAGAAAGTCGATGAACACCCTCACCCGCTGCGGCAACTGGCGGCCCGGCCCAATGAACACGGCGTGCAGCACATCTTCCTGCTCGTCGCTTTCAAAGCCGTCCAGCAACGGCACCAACTGCCCGGCGTCGATATCGGCGCCCACGTGGAAGTTGGCCAGACGCGCGATCCCTGCCCCTCCCAGGCATAGCTGACGCATGCTCTCACCGTCGTGCACCAGCAGGTTGCCTTGTGGTTCGACCTCCACCCGCTGCCCCTGCTCATCGCGGTAGACCCAGGCCTGGGAGTGACGATGAAAACCAAAACCGAGCCGGTTGTGGCCGGCCAACTCTGCAGGTGTGCATGGCTTCCCATGGCGCGCCAAATAGGCCGGCGAGGCGACCGTACGCAAGCGGCTACGGCCCAGGTGGCGCTGCACCAGGCGCGAGGCTTTCAACGGGCCCGAGCGAATGGCGATATCGGCGCGACGCTCCAGCAGGTCGACCACCGTGTCGGTCAGTTCAAGGTTCAGGGTGATTTGCGGGTAGGCCTCGAGGAACTGGGGAATCAACGGCGCCAGGCAGTGCAGGCCAAACGGCAGGTTGCTGTTGATATGGATGACGCCGCTGGGACAGGCGGCATTGGCCACGTCGCGTTCGGCGTTGTCGATCTGTTCAAGAATACGCAGGCATTCGGCATGAAAGCGTTCGCCTTCGGCGGTCAGTTCCAGGCGCCGCGTGGTGCGGTGCAGCAGGCGTGCGCCAAGGCGCTGTTCGAGGCGGGCGATCAGCTTGCTGACCGCCGAGGGCGTCATGTCCAGGCGCCGTGCCGCTTCCGAGAACGTGCTGGCGGCCACCACTTCGGCAAACACCTCCATCTCGCCCGAGCGGTTGATGTCCTTGATTCGGCTTTGCATGACCTCAATTCACAGCTGGTTTGAATTGCACAAGTCTACATCACAAGCCAGCGAGCTCGTATCGTCTGCTTCATCTTTCACCTTGCGAGCGTCTGTTCATGACTACCCCCACCTCCACACGTATCCATCCTGGGATCTACGTGCTGGCTCTGACGGCCTTCGCCATCGGCGTGGCCGAGTTCATCGTGGTCGGCATCCTGCCGTCGATTTCCAGCGACCTTGGCGTGAGCCTGGCCACTGCTGGCGGCCTGGTCGGCCTGTACGCCCTGGCACTGGCGATCTTCACCCCGTTCATCGTCCTGCTGCTGGGGCGCCTGCCACGCAAGCCGGTGTTGCTTGGGCTGGTCGCGGTGTTTCTGGCCGGCAACCTGCTCTCGGCACTGTCCAGCGACTACACCACCTTGCTGGTGGGCCGTCTGATTACCGCCGTCGCCCACGGCAGTTTCTTCGCTATCGGCGCCACGGTGGCAGCCAGCCTGGCCCCCAGGGGCCAAGCCAGCAAGGCCATCGCCATCATGTTCGCGGGGTTGACCCTGGCCATGGTGATCGGCGTACCGCTGGGCAGCTTCCTCGGCAATGCCCTTGGCTGGCGCCTGCCGTTCTACGCCGTGGCCGCCCTCAGCGCCCTGGCCTTGCTGGCGACCCTGTTCTGGCTGCCTGCACTGCAAAGCGGTGAAGCGGGCAACATTCGCACGCAACTGGCTGCATTGGGGCAACCGGCCATCTGGTCGATGATGCTGGTGACCATTCTCGGGTTCGGCGCAAGTTTCGCCGCCTTCACCTTCATCACCCCGATCCTCACCGACATCACCGGTTTCTCCTCGGCCACGGCCAGCAGCCTGCTGGTGGTGTTCGGCCTGGCCACGCTGCTCGGTAACCTGGCTGGTGGGCGTCTGGCCGACCGCATGGGCTGGCAACGTGCACTGCGCCTGCTGTTCGTGCTGCTGGCCGCGACATTGGTGCTGCTGGGGCTGTCGCTGACATCCCCGATAGCGATGGTGGTGCTGCTGTTCATCTGGGGCGTGCTGGCCTTCGGCATGACCCCAGGCTTCCAGGCCGGCATGCTCGACACCGCCGGGCGCTATGCCCCAAGGGCCGTCGACTTCGCATCAGGCCTGAACATTTCGGCCTTCAACCTGGGAATCACCCTGGGCGAGACGGCGGGCAGCTACCTGGTCACCCATGGGCAACTGGCCCTTACCCCATGGGCCGGGGTGGTCGCCGCCGTGCTGGTGCACCTGCCGCTGGCCTGGCTGGTGTGGCGTGCCCGGCACCCGGTATCGGCCAGCGTCGCGCCGAGCGTGTGAACACTCAAGCCGAGGTCGTCGCCATGGACTTGCGCTCCAGCCACTCCAGCATCAGCTCGCCCCAGGCGATGTCGGCTTGCAACGCAGCCTTGGCCTTGGCCGAGTCGCGCTTGCGCAATGCCTCAAGCACTTCGAAGTGCTTGTGCTTGGCGCTGGCCAGTTCGGCCTTGGGCACTTCGGCGTGGAAGGTGCTGAGCAGCGGCCCCATCATCACCCACATGTTTTCCAGGGTCTTGAACACCACCGGCATGCGCGCCGCAGCGATCAGGCCGAAATGAAACTCGCGGTTGAGCAACGAAGCCTTCTTGTAGTCGACGCTGACCGCCGCCTGGAACGCAGCCTGCACTTCTTCGAGGTGGGCCAGTTCGGCTTCGGAGATGCGCTCGGCCGCAAGGCCCGCAGCTTCGCCCTCAAGCAAGTGGCGGATCAGCTGGATCTCGCGCAACTGGTTGACGGTCAGTTCGGGGACATAGATGGAGGTGGCGGCTTTCATGTCCAGCGCATGGTCGCTGACCAGGCGGAAGATCGCTTCGCGCACCGGAGTGATCGACACGCCGAACTCTTCGGCCAGGGCACTGATGCGCAGGCGGTCCCCAGGTTGGTACTGGCCGTCCATCAATGCGGTGCGGATGATGCTGTAGACCCGCTCGCTCAGGTTGCCTTTATCCAGCGGCTTGTGAACTGTCACGCTGATTCTCTCTTGTCTGGTGAATGGCCCGGCACCTGCCGGGGCGCGGCTGGGCGAGAAGGCATGATACATCATCATGACGGTCTCGGTAGCTCAGGGGTTTTAGTGCCAAGTAAAAACATGATATATCATATTTTACGCCAACGACTGATGACGCTCACCCCGAGCACGCAACACCCCGTCATCGCCGCTGACGCCTTACCCACGTCATAGGAAGCCCATCATGCCAATCACCGGCACCACCCGGGTGGTGGTTCATCTGACCTACCCGGCCAAACACCTGCGTACCCCTTCCTTCTTCAACCCGCTGCTCGAACGCCTGGGCCATGACGGCGTGCTGGTGCCCTGGGAGGTGTCGCCTGCCAACCTGGCCAACGCCTGGGCCGGCCTGCGCGGCATCGAAAACCTCGCCGGGGTGATCGTCACCGTGCCGCACAAACTGGAAGTCGCCGAACTGTGCGACGAACTGCAAGGCGTAGCGGCGTCGCTTGGGGTGTGCAACGTCGCCCGACGCCTGCCCGACGGCCGCTTCAGCGGGCGCATGTTCGATGGCGAGGGCTTTGTCCGCGGCCTGAAGAACCAGGGCCACTCGCTGGCCGGCAAACGCGTGCTGCTGCTCGGTGCCGGTGGCGCCGCCACGGGAATCGCCCATGCGCTGCTGGCCGAGCCACTGGAGCGCCTGGTCATCGCCAACCGTTCCCAGGCCAAGGCCGAGGAACTGGCTGCCCAGTTGCGCACGTTGCTGCCTGGGCGACAGGTGGCAGCAGGCCCGGCGGATGGCCGTGGCTTCGATGTGGTGATCAATGCCACGGCGCTGGGGCTGAAGACCGACGACCCGTTGCCGCTGCCAGCGCACACGCTCGACAGCGGAGCACTGGTCGCCGAGGTGGTGATGAACCCGGATGTCACCGCCCTGCTGGAAGCGGCCCAAGGCCGTGGCTGCCAGATCCACAAGGGCGTGCACATGATCACCGGGCAGGTCGAACTGCTGGCCGACTTCCTGTTCGGCGCGGCCAAGGAACACTGAAAACCGAATTGCGTTTTTTCCCAACGGAGCAACTCATGAACAAGATTGCAATCATCACCGGCGGTGGCTCGGGCATCGGCCTGGCCACCGCACGCCGCCTGCTCGCCGATGGCCATGAAGTTCACACCCTGGGCCTGGGCGAACCTGAACAGCGTGTCGAAGGCATTCATTACCAGGAGCTGGACGTCACCAACGATGGGGCAGTGGCGGATTTCTTCGGCCGCTTCGAGCGGATCGATGCCCTGGTCAATGCCGCCGGGGTCATCGACCATCAACGCGAGTGGCAGCTGGAGGGCTTCAGTCGTGTGCTCGACGTCAACCTGACTGCCGTGATGCGCATCAGCAACGCTGCGCTGCCGGGGCTCAAACGGGCCCGTGGTGCGGTGGTCAACTTTGCCTCGATGTGGGGCATCTTCGGCTCGGCCAAGACGCCCGCCTACGCCTCGAGCAAGGCCGCCATCGGCGAGCTGACCCGCTGCCAGGCGGTGGCCTGGGCCGCCGATGGCGTGCGTGCCAACGCCGTGGCACCGGGCTGGATCCTCACCCAGCTGTCACGCCGCGCCTTTGAAGACCCAAGCCGCTCGGCCGGGATT
This sequence comes from Pseudomonas sp. Teo4, assembly GCF_034387475.1. NCBI lineage: Bacteria > Pseudomonadati > Pseudomonadota > Gammaproteobacteria > Pseudomonadales > Pseudomonadaceae > Pseudomonas > Pseudomonas sp. Teo4. The sequence goes on along the minus strand of NZ_JAXCIL010000001.1, from coordinate 687,985 downwards.
CTCTCGCGCATACCGATGCAGGCCTGGGGGCAGCCGGAGGACGTCGCCGACGTGATTGCCTTCCTGGTTTCCGACAACGCCCGCTACGTCACCGGCACCACCCTGGCGGTGGACGGTGGTTACTCCATCGCCTGATTTGCCCCCCCTGAACCGATCGATGGCCGTCAGGGAAACGGTGAAGGCGCTTGACGGCCAACACGCATGATATATCATGCATCACACATGACCGAGATCGCCCACGACCTCGCATAACAACAACAAACCGTCACACAGAGGTACCGTATGAATCTGGTTTTCGGATCACCCGGCCGCTACGTGCAAGGCCCCGATGTACTTGATGAGGCAGGCCAGTACCTGGCCCACTGCGGCCGCCGCGCCGTGGTGGTCATCGACAGCTTCGTGATCGGCCTGGTCAAGGAACGCCTGGACGCCACCTGTGCCCGCGCCGATGTGCAATTGCACTACATCACTTTCGATGGCGAGATCACCGCCCAGGGCATCGCCGCCCTGCGCCAGTCCGCCGCGCGCTTTGCCTTCGACATGGTGGTGGCGGTGGGTGGCGGCAAGTCCATCGATGCCGGCAAGGCCTTGGCCCACTCATCCGGCGCCGCCTTGGTGAGCATGCCCACGGTGGCTTCCAACGACGCCCCTACTTCCAAGAATTTCGTGGTCTACGACGAGCATCACCAGCTCAGCGAAGTCGGCCACCTGCTCAGCAGCCCACGCTACGTGCTGGTCGACACCCGCCTGATTGCCCAGGCCCCCCGCCCCTTCCTGCTGGCCGGCATCGCCGACGCCCTGACCAAGAAGTTCGAAGCCGAGCAGTGCCAGAAGGCTGGCGGCGTCAACATGTTCGGTGCCCGCCCCTCGCTGGCCGGCGTGACCCTGGCTCGGGAATGCTATGCCGTGCTGCGCGAACACGCCGAGGAAGGCTTGGCGCTGGCCGGCAGCGGCCAGGTGAACGCCGCCTTCGAGCGCCTGATCGAAGCCGTGCTGCTGATGAGCGGCCTGGGCTTCGAGAGCGGCGGGCTGTCCATCGCCCACGCCATGACCCGTGGCTTGTCCAAGGTGCCGGGCGCCCGCGACCAGGTTCACGGCTGGCAAGTCGCCTATGGCCTGCTGGTGCAGCTGGTGCTGGAAGACCGCGAGGCAGCGTTCATGGCCGAGTTGCTGGCCTTCTACCGGCGCATCGGCCTGCCCTGCAACCTGGCCGAGCTAGGCCTGAACGCGCCCGACCAGGCCACCTTGCAGCAGATCGCCGAGCCGACCCTGCAAGCCCCCCATGCGCGCAACTTCCTGCGAGCCAACGGCCAGCCCCTGCAGTGCGATGACCTGATCGAGGCCATGCGCGCGCTGGAATCACTGACCCGCTGAATTCCCCTGGCAACACCCACCCTGCGATGCCTGCATTTGGAGGTAGAGATGCCTACACCCCGTAAAACCCTCGAGGCTTGGAAAGCCAGCGACTTCGTGCCCAGCGCCGAGACCGTCGCCCACCTGCGCGAACGGGCGAAATTCGTCCGGCTGGAAACCATCCGCCTGATCGAGATCGCCAAGACCGGCCACTACACCTCGGTGTTTTCTGCCGCCGAGCTGTTCTCGGCGTTGTACTACGACGTCATGAGCCTGCGCCCGGAAGACCCCAAGTGGCCGGAGCGCGACCGTTTCCTGATGGGCAAGGGGCACGCCGCCGTCGGCCAGTTCCCGATCCTGGCCGACCTTGGCATGTTCCCCAAGGACTGGCTGGACGACTACACCCGCCTGGGTAGCCCACTGGGCGACCACCCGGACATGCGCAAGGTGCCGGGCATCGATTTCTCGTCCGGCTCCATCGGCCACGCCCTGTCCGGCGGCCTGGGCATGTGCCTGGCGCAGCGCTTCACCGGCCACAGCTACGACGTGTTCGTCATGCTCGGTGACGGCGAGATGCAGGAAGGCCAGGTCTGGGAAGCGGCCATGAGCGCGGCCCACCACAAGGCCAGCCACCTGATCGCCATCGTCGACCGCAACGGCTTCCAGCTCGACGGCGAGGTCGACGATGTGATCGGCATCGAACCGCTGGATGAAAAATGGCGTGCCTTCGGCTGGGAGGTCCATGTGATCGATGGCCATGACATCCGCGAGGTGGCCACCACCCTGCGCCGCATCAAGGCCGACGAAAACCGCGACAAGCCGGTGTGCATCATCGCCAAGACCGTCAAGGGCAAGGGCGTTTCCTACATGGAGACCGAGCCGGGTTGGCACCTGGGCTACCTGGACCCGGAAGACGCGCAACGCGCCATCGCTGAAATCGAAGCCAAGGAGATCTGACCATGAACGCCCCCCTGTCCCCCAACTCCTGGCAATACCGTGGCCTGAATGCCATGAACCCTGGCCTGTCGTACCTTTCCGATGGGCTGATCGAGCTGACCCGCGAAGGCTACCCGGTCATGGCCGGCTCCGCCGACCTGCAGTACTCCAACGGCCTGAACAAGTTCGCCACGGCGTTCCCCGACCGCTATATCCAGTTCGGCATCTCCGAGCAGAACATGGTCACTGCCGCCGCCGGCCTGGCCACTTGCGGTGTGATGCCGTTCGTGGCCACCTTCGCCTCGTTCCTGGGCCTGCTGTGCTGCGAGCAGATCCGCATGGACGTGGCCTACTCAGCCCAGCCAGTGCGCCTGATCGGCCACCACACCGGCATCTCGCTGGGTTTCTATGGCACCTCGCACCATGCCACCGAAGACATCGCCACCATGCGCTCGATCGCCGACCTGGCGGTGGTCTCGCCGTCCGACGGCCCGCAACTGGTGGCGGCCATCAAGGCCTCGGCCACCTACGACAAGCCGGTGTACTTCCGCATTGGTCGCGGCCGCGACCCGATCATCTACGAACACGGCGCCACCTTCGAGTTCGGCAAGGCCACCGAGCACTGCCAGGGTGAAGAACTGACCATCATCGCCTGTGGCATCACCGTGCACCCGGCGCTGGAAGCGGCACGCAAGCTCAATGCCGAGGGCCGCTCGGTGGGTGTGATCGACATGGCCTCGATCAAGCCGATCGACCGCGAGGCGATTCTGGCCGCTGCAGCGCGCAGCAAGCGAATGATGACGGTGGAAGAGCACAACGTGCTCGGCGGCCTGGGCGCGGCGGTGGCCGAGGTGCTGGCCGACGAAGGCGTCGGGGTGAAGCTCAAGCGCCATGGCATCTACGACGAGTACAGCCTGATCGCTCCGCCTACCCACCTGTACCAGCACTACAAGCTCGATGCCGCCGGTATCGAAGAAGTCGCCCGCGCGCACATGGCGAGCTGACCCGTTACGCCGTACGGGCAGCGCCAACTCCGGCGCTGCCCGCCTCTTCCGCTCGGAGCCTAACAATGAACAATATGACCGAGACCCTGCCCGCCAGCGCGGCCCACGCCACCCCAGGCGCAACCAACCTGCGCCGTAAATCGCTGCTCGCCACCGGCATCGGCAACCTGCTGGAGTGGTTCGACTGGACCCTCTATACCGTCGCCTCCGTCTATATCGCCGCCGCCCTGTTCGACAAGAGCAACCCAACCTCGGCACTGCTCGCCACCCTTGCCGTGTTTGCCGCAGGTTTTCTGCTGCGGCCGTTGGGCGGTATCGTGTTCGGTATCCTGGCCGACCGCCTGGGGCGGCGCACTGTGTTGCTCAGCACCATGCTGCTGATGGCCGGCGCCAGCCTGCTCATCGCCTTCATCCCGTCTTTCGAAGCCATTGGTAGCTGGGCTTCGGCACTACTGCTTGCAGCAAGGCTGATCCAAGGCTTCGCCCATGGCGGCGAAACGACTACCTCCTATGCCTACATCGCCGAAATCGCCCCGCCGAAACGTCGAGGGCTGTGGTCGAGCACCGTGTTCTTCGCAGTGGGCAGTGGCTCGTTGCTGGCGACCTTCTACATGGCCCTGCTGACCTCGCTGCTGAGCACCGAAGAAATGCAGCAATGGGGCTGGCGCATCCCCTTCGCCACCGGCGGCCTGCTGGCAGTCTTCGCCCTGTGGCTACGGCGCAACATGATGGAAAGCGAGCACAGCCCCAGCGCCAGCACCGCGACGCAGCAGGCACCGTGGAGCCGTGCTCAGGTGCTGCAGCATGGCGTGCGGCTGTTCCTGTACGAAGCCGGCGCGACCCTGACCTACTACACCTGGGTGACCTCGGCGTCGATCTACGCCATGAGCGTCAAGGGCATGGACCCGCATAGCGCGTTCATGATGAGTTGTGTCGCCCAGGTGATCTACCTGGCCTTCCTGCCGGTATGCGGCTGGCTGTCGGACCATTGGGGGCGCAAGGTCTGCGCACTGATTTCGCTGCTGGGGATCGCCGCAACGCTGTTCCCGCTGTGGGGCATGATCTCGAGCGAGCCGTGGACGCTGATGGTGGCGCAGACCGCCGGCCTGATGCTGGTGGCGTTCATCACCGGGTGCAAGCCGGCGTCCATTTCCGAGCAGATCCCCACCCGCTACCGCACCCGTATGTTCGGCGTGTGCATCTCGCTGGGGGTGGCGGTGTTCGGCGGCACGGCCTCGTACCTGACCACCTGGCTGTACTCCGAGCAGATCGGCTGGATGTTCAACGTCTACCTGATCGTGGTCGCGGTCATTGCCAGCGCAGTGGTGCTGTTGTGGAAGAACAACCACGGGGTACCGATCGACCAGGTGTGAGGCGCGAAAAACGCCTGTGACCTGGATTCACCACAGTTTGGCCTGGCGGCGCCTGTTTCGCCCTGCCGCGATCCTTTAGCCTCCAGGCAAACCCGCCCTCAAGGAAACCTTCATGTCCCACGACTACAACGCCTGGGCCTGGACCCCAGGCGCCGGCCTCGAAGGCTTGCAACTGGTACGCAAGCCTCTACCCACCCCCGGCCCCGGCGAAGTGCTGGTCGCCAACCGTGCCATCGCCCTCAACCCGGTCGACTGGAAGATCTGCGAATGGGGCCACCCTGACTGGCGGGAAGGCACCGTGCCGGGCGTCGACGGCGTGGGTGTGGTTGCGGCAGTTGGCGACGGCGTGGATGTGCCCCTCGGCACTCGAGTGGCCTACCACCAGTCGCTGTCGCGCGATGGCAGTTTTGCCGAGTACTGCCTGGTGGACGCCTACCTGCTGATGCAACTGCCGGCCAACCTCGACGACAGCGCTGCCGCCGCCGTGCCCTGCCCGGCCCTCACCGCCTGGCAGGCCTTGGCCAAGGTGCCGGACGGCGCCAGCCGCGACGTGCTGGTGATCGGCGCAGGCGGAGCAGTCGCTTGGTATGTTGCGCAGTTGGCCGTGCAACGGGGCTTGAGGGTCTGGGCCACGGCCGGCCAGCGCCATCACGCCGCGCTCAAGGCACTGGGTGTGATCGAGGTGTTCGGCTACCAGGCCAGCGATTGGCAGGCCCGTTTGCAGGCAGCCCTGGGCGAACGCCCGCTGCATGCGCTGTTCGATACCGTCAGTGGCGCCCATGCCGCCAGCCTCGCCCACCTGCTCGGCTACAACGGCCATCTGGTGTGTATCCAGGACCGCCAGGAAAGCGCACCACTGGCTGCATTCAGCACCGCGATCTCGTTGCATGAAGTGGCGCTGAACAGCATTCATGCCCATGGCCGCGTGCTGGACCGCCAGGCGTTGCGCGTGGCGGGCGAGCAACTGATGCAAGCGGTGGCCGATGGTCGGTTGGTGTCACCGCAACGACGTAGTTTCGACTTCGAGGCGCTGCCCCAGGCGTTACAGCAGTTGAAGGATGGGTGCCTGGGCGGCAAGTGGGTGGCTCGGTTGGTGCCCTGAGGCCAATCTCCAAAAGCTGGCGCAATCCCTGTGGGAGCGGGCTTGCCCGCGAAGAAGGCGATGCGGTGTATGGCACCGGCTCCGCCGGTGTTCGCGGGCAAGCCCGCTCCCACAGGAATCGCACCAGCCCGATTGAACAGTCATCTTCACCTTTAAAACTTGGATCCCATCTTTCGACCGGGTATTCTCATGGAGTAGCTATATGCCATCACCCGGCCGTCAAGGAATTCGAGTTGCCAAGCCATTCCACTCGCCACACCATCGCCCGTCAGTGGCAACTGCTCAAGTTGCTGCCCAACCGTCACCCGGGACTCACCTCCACCCAGCTGCAAAAAGCCCTGGCCGATACCGGGCACGAGACCAGCAAGCGCACGGTTGAGCGTGACCTCATCGAGTTGTCGGCGCTGTTCCCGTTGCAGTGCAACGACAAGGGCATGCCGTATGGTTGGTACTGGCAGGTTGGCCGCAACCTGGCACTCCCAGGTATCAGCCTGGGCGAAGCCATGACCCTGCAACTGGTGGAAGACAGCATTCGCCCGCTGATCCCCGCGCAAATGTTCAAGTCCCTTGAGCCACGCTTCAACGAAGCACGCCAGAAACTCAAGGCTTTGGCCGACACCAACGGGTCTGCACAGTGGATGGACAAGGTGGCGAGCGTTCAGCCTTCGTTGAACCTGCTGGTTCCGGACATCGATCCTGAAGTGCTGGAGCAGGTGCAGCATGCGCTGCTGGATGACCGCCAGATCCAGGTGCGCTATTACTCGGTGCACAAAGACCAGACCAGTGAGTTGCAGCTCAACCCGTTGGGGCTGGTACAGCGCGGTCAGATCTCCTATCTGGTCGCCACCGCAGTGGGCTTCAGCGACGTGCGCCTGTACGTCCTGCACCGTATTCAGTCCCTGCAACCGCTCGCCACGGCCAGCCAGAAACCGGCTGACTTCGAGCTGGCGGCCTACATCGACAGCGGCGCCTTGCAGTTCGGCATTCCTCGGCAAATCAGCCTGCTGGCCTGGGTCGATGACAGCCTTGCCCGCCGCTTGCTGGAAACACCGCTGTCGGACGACATGCAGCTCAACTCGCTCGCCGAGGGTGGCGCCGAATTGCAAGCAACCGTGAACGACAGCTGGGAGCTGATGTGGTGGCTCCTGTCGCACGCCGGCTCGATCAAGGTCAGGGCACCGGAATCCTTGCGCAGCAACATGCTCGAGAAACTGCGCCAGAGCCTGGCGTTGCATGATCAGTGAGCAGACGGCATGAGTTGCCACCTCTGACCGAAGCGGGCAACTGCAGCGAGTCGTTTGCCCTGTGGCAGATCAGGACGGTAGAACTTGGCTCCGCCGCCGCCACAGGCAGGTGCAGCCCAGCACCAGCACACTCAGCCCCAGCACGCCCAGCAGCGCGACCAGCTCGCGGCTGTAGCGGGCCACCTGTGCCGGGAAACCTGTGAACTCGCGGTAGACCTGCACATCGGCCACGCCATCGGCATGGCTGATGCTGATACCACCCTGGCGGATCTGGGCGTAATCGGCATCGAAATACACCCAGACCTTGCACAGACCACCTGGCTCGATAGTCGGGATGTCGACCGCCGACGTCGAAGCCTCGACGATGGTGTCGTTGCCCTGGGCATCGCGCACTTGCACCAGGCCCTTGGCCGGCAGTTGGATCTTCACCTCGCGCACCTGCGCATCGCCGGTATTGCGCAGGTCAATCAGCAGGCCGGTGCGGTGATCCACCAAGCCTGCCTCGAAGGGTTTGGCGAACAGTTGCGCATAGGGTGCCTGGGCCAGATCGACCAGCTTGTCGACTTGCTCATCGCTGAGCGCGCCTTGGCCGATGCTGCGGATGCGCCGGTGCAACTGCTCGTACTTGAGCTGCTCGCTGGCCGTGCTGATGCGTTCGCTGAACTGGCTTGGGTAGGTGAGGTAGGCGTAGGTCAGGGACGCTTCCAGACGCGGGCGGCCCGTGAGCACCCCATAGACCACCAGCATGGCCAGCAGGCCAAGCAGCAGGGCTACCAGTAGTTTCCCGACTCTGTCCCAACTCAACGGTGTGTTTCCTTCAGCCAAGGCATGGACCATTCACGCGGTCCAAGGGTGCCAAGTTCGACGCCCTCAGGCAAGCGTTCAACGCGCCAGCAATACTGGTAGCGATGCCAGCAACATGGCCACCCCGGACAAGGTCAGCAAGCTCAGCACCACCCGGCGAAACGCCGCCTCACTGATGCCCAGGTACACCCGGGTGCCCAACACGGCGGGCAGCGCCATCGCCAGGGCCACCACGGCGAACGACGGCAGCATCTGAGCGGTTACCACACCGGTGCCCAGGTAGGTGAGCATGGTCACCATCAACATCGACAGGTTGAAGTTCTGGATCACCGCCCGCTGGGTGTCGCGGTCGAACCCGCGCAAGGTGCACCACAAGGTCGGCACCGTTCCGGTAAAGCCACCGATTCCGCCCAGTGCCCCACCGACCAGTCCTACCGCACCATCGGCCAAGCGGTTGCCGGAAAGCCTTGGCAAGCGTGGCGCCAGCAGCATCAGCGGGCACCACAGCACCAGCAGCGTGCCGAATACGGCCTTGAACCAGAGCATGTCCAGGTAGGGCAGAATCCACACGCCCAGCGGAATACCGGCCAGGCCACCGAGCACGAAGGGCCACAGCAACGGCCAACTGAAGCCACGCCTGACACTGAAGACGGCAATGAGTTGACCAGTAAGGCTACCGAACACAGTCAGGGACGCCGCCAGACGAGGTTCCAGGCCCCAAGCCCAGAACGACATGGCGACCATGCCGAAGGCAAACCCCGAGAGCCCCTGGACGAAACCCGCGACCATGGCGCCAAGTGCGATGAGGTAGAACGCTTCCATGTTGGTCCATCGGCTAAAGACTGGACTGGCATTCTAGAGGGCATCCCCTGCCCCAATGCAAGCACGCCGTGGCGAAGCTGTGCTGCGCCACGGCGTGTGTGCCCCCGAGGGTGTTACTGCTTGCCGATGCTGGTCAGGTAGTCCAGGCAGCTGTCGACGGTTTCCACGTCGGCGAACTTGGCATCGATGTCGAACAGGTTCCAGGCCACCGCACCCGGCACACGGTCACCGATGCACTCTTTTACCGCGATGGTACGGAAGCCTTCGGCCAGGCCGTCGCACAGCGTGGTGCGCACGCAAGCCGAGGCAGTCACGCCGGTGACCAGGATGGTGTCGACCCCAGCCGAACGCAGGTAGCCGGCCAGCGAGGTGCCGCTGAACGAGCTGGCGCGCTTCTTGATCAGCACGAACTCGCCATCGATCGGGGCAATGCGCGAGTCGATTGCCCAGAGGTTCTCGTCGGCCTGGTTGACCACGTCAACCGGGATCTTGTTGTGCCACTGGCCCATGTCGGTGTTGGGGTCCTGGCGGTCGGTGTTCTGGTAGCAGGTGGTCACGTGGACGATGGGGAAGCGGTTGGCGCGGAACACCTTCATCAGGCGCTGCACACCGGGGATGATCTCGTCGTCGATCTTCTCGCAGGTGAACGGGTTGCCAGGACGGGTCCAGGCGTTGGCCAGGTCGACGTTGATCAGAGCCGGGCGCTTGCCGAAGCCGATACGGCGCTGGAAGCCACGCTCTTTATAGAGCTTGGTCGATTCTTCGAAGGCGCGTTCGAGCATGGTCATCAGGTCTTGCGACATAGTGAATCTCTCCAGTGGGTCGTTGTGAGCGGTTCGGCAAGGAAGGTTTGCCTTGACCTGGAACTCACGATAACCTCGCTCACTGATAACATCTAATTCATTATTGGCGAGCATTGATACCAATATGAGCAACAATATCCGGTTCGATCTCAAGCAGATGAAAGCGTTCGTCACGGTTGCCGAACTGCTGCATTTCAAGCGTGCCGCCGACGCCCTGTTCATCACCCAGCCCGCCTTGAGCCGGCTGATCAAGGCCCTGGAAAGCGAGCTGGGGGCGGAACTGTTCATGCGTACCACCCGCCATGTGGCGCTGACCGAGGCCGGCCGGTTGTTCCTGCAGGAATGCCACCAGGTGTTCCGCCACATCGAGCGCGGCATCGACCTGGCGCGCAGTGCTGCCGCGGGCGACATCGGCCACCTGACCGTGGCCTACAACGACTTCGCCATCAACGGCGCCTTGCCCGGTATTCTCGAACGTTTCAAGGACCTGCATCCGGAGGTGACGGTAGAGCTGCTGTACATGCCCTCGCACGAGCAGTACAAGGCGATTCGCGACTGCCTGATCGACGTCGGTTTTCTTCTGGGGCCGATGACCGAGCCGGACATCGCCTCGTTGCTGGTGGACCAGGAAAAGATGGTGGCGGTGCTGCCGTCACGGCACCCGCTGGCCGGGCAGCCGAGCATTCGCATCGAGCAGCTGCGCAACGAGCGCTTCATCTTCGGCTCGCCCAGTGGCTGGAGCATTTTCCGCGACCAGGCGTTCCAGTTGTGCCAGCGTGCCGGGTTCAGCCCGAACATCCACCAGGAGGCCACCACCAGCATCGGCATTCTCGGGCTGGTGGCGGCCAATATGGGGGTGTCGCTGTACTCGGAATGCGCCTACCGAATTCAGCGCGAGGGCGTGGTGATCGTACCGCTGGACAATGCCCAGGCACGGGTGCAGACCATTGCGGCATGGAACGAGGCGTACGAGAGCCCCACGGCCGCCCGGTTCAAGGCGCTGCTCAAGGATTTGGCGCGCTGAGGCCGATACTGTCAGCCCTGCCCTCCAGGCGTACGCCGGAAGCTGTCGCTGTCGGCGTCATAGCTCCAGTCCTGCCCTACGCTGGTGGCCAGCCACTGCTCGGCACTGTCACTGACGATCTCCTGCTGTGGGTAGCGCTTGACGATCCACAGCTTCATCAGCAGCCCATGAATCACCAACCCGCTGACGAAGCCGACCACGAACGCCCAGTCGCCGGAAAAGAACGCCAGCACGCTGGAGGCTGCCCAGGCCAGCAACCCTGCCGGGTTGAACCCTCGCCAGTAATGGAATTGCCCCTGCAACTCGTATAGCTGCGGCACGTTCAAGCGCCGGCGGCGAATGAGGTAGTAATCGGCAACCATGATCCCGCCAATCGCCGAGAGGAACGAGCCGTACGAAAACAGGAAGGCGAACAGGTTGTCGAGAATCGCCCAGGGCATCGATAGCGTGCCGATGATGCCAGCGATGACCACCGCCGTCGGGTACTTGACCCGGGGTGCGCCAGCGTTGACGAAAGTCAGCGCCGCCGGAATCAAGTTGGCAGCGGTGTTGGTCGACCACTGCGCCAGCACCACCAGGACCATCAGCACGATCAGGCTGAACCCGGTGCTTTGCCCCTGGATGACGTTGATCGGGTTCCAGTCCCCCGCCGCGATGAATGAAGCCGCGCCGATCACCGCAATCCAGGTCTGGGTCAGCGGCAACGCCACCAGCTGGGCCAGGAAAATATGACGGTTGCGGGAGAAGAAACCCTTGGCATCGACGGGTGTGCGCACGTAGCGGGTGATGTTGGGAATGTCGATGGCCAGGGTCGACCAGAACGCCACGTTGGCCAGGAACAGGGTCATGATGGTCAACGGCTTGTCGCCGACGAAGGTCCAGATGTTCACGCCCTTGGCCACCGCCAGCACATCGAGGGTCATGTACATCCACACCGAAATGGCGATGATCGCCGGCGCGGCGATCGACGAGAGAAACTCCACGGCCTTGATGCCCAGGGCGGTGTTGATCACCTGCACGACGGCGAATATCACGTACCACACTGCCCAGTTGTCGAACCCGGTGAGGTACTCGACGATGCCGCTCAGGGCCAGGGCGCCGAGGTAGGTCTGGATGCCGAACCAGATCGCCGCCACCAACCCGCGGAACAACGACGGGATATGGGTGCCGTGCACGCCGAACGGCGCGCGCAGGTACACCGCGAACGACAGGCCGTGCTCGGTGCCGATGTCGGCGGTGAGGGTCATCAGCAGCGCCAGTACGAAGTTGGCCAGCAGAATGACCGCCACCACCTGCAACAGCGGCAGGCCGGAGACACCGGTGGCGCCGAGCTGGAAGGTGGCGATCATGAAGGCGATGCCGATCCAGATCCAGGTGAAGCCGAGGGTGCCGATGGAGCGTTGCTGGCGTTTTATCGGAAGGATCGAAGGTTCCAGCAGGTTGTGGCGGGTGACGCTGGGTGCATCGGAGTCGGATGTGAGTTCTGGGGTGTTCATGGAAGCACCTGTGCAGAAAATTTTGGGCACAAAAGGGCCTTGCCATCGGAGACCGGCGGCTTGGGTCTTGAGTTATCTGAGAGATCGAAAGCCTTTGTTGCCAGTGCCGGCCTCTTCGCGGGTAAACCCGCTCCCACAGAGCCCCCACTGTTTTCAAGGAAAGTGCCGAACCTGTGGGAGCGGGTTTACCCGCGAAGAGGCCGGCACTGGCTTGGCGAGGTCAGGCCTGCATCTGTGCCCGGCGCGAGCGGGTGGCCTCGACATCCAGGCGCACCTGCTCATCGAGCACTACGCCATACACCTCGTAAGCCTGCTCAAGGGTGCAGAAGTCATCCAGCACATCCTCGCGCACCTGTTCGGCACTGCGCTCCAGCGGATTGCCGTAGCCACCGCCGCAAGGCGAGTAGTAGGCCATCACATCCCCTGCCTTCGAGGCGTAACCCGAGAACTTCGACGGCATCGATGTCACTTCATCAGGCCTGGCGACGTTGTAGATTTCGGTCTTGCCCACCACCCCATCCTGGCCGCCGAACAACCCCCACGGCACATCGAAATGGCGCTCGCTCTCGTGGGTGATGAAGCCCGGTGTCAGCACCCGCTGGGCTTTCACCACGCCAATGCCACCCCGGTACTTGCCGGCCCCTGGCATCACGTCGTCGCGCAGTTCATAGCGGTCGCAGATCATCGGCAGGTGCATGCCTAAGTCTTCGATGGGGTTGTTGCGGGTGTTGGCCATCAGGTTGTCGATGGCGTCCGGGCCGTCTGACTTAGGGCGCCCGCCATAGGCGCCCTCGTTGACTTCGAGGAACACCCAATAGTCGCCATCGGCCTTGACCCCCGAATAGGCCGCGAACGAGATCGACGCCGAGCTGCCAGCGATGACACGCTCCGGCAGCACCGGTGCCAGCGCCCTGATGATCAGGTCGATCATGCGGTTGCACTGGGTGAAACGGGCCTCGGCAGCCGCCGGGAACACTGGGTTGAAAATCGTGCCCAGCGGCGCCACCACGCTGATCGGGCGAAACGACCCCTCGTTGGACGGCACCGGGCTGGGCAGCGTGGCAGCGTCGAGCAGCAGCTTGCGGAAAGCGGCGTAGGCAGCCACCTTGCACGACCCTTCGAACGGCACGTTATAGGCCGTTTCGGTTTGCAGCGCCGAGCCGGTCAGGTCCACCTCCAGGGCATCGCCGCGCACCTTGACCGTGACCACCACCGGCAGGCGTCGCTCGCGGTTGCGGCCGTCATCGTCGAGGAAGCCTTCGGCGCGGTAGTCGCCATCGGGAATCTGCGCGATCTGCTGGCGCATGATGGTTTCGGCGTAGTCGATCAGCTGGTTGATCGCGGTGAAGCTGAAGTCCTTGCCATAGCGGGCCAGCAGTTCCTTGAAGCGTCGGGCGCCCAGTTGCGCCGAGGCCACCTGGGCTTCGATGTCGCGAATCAGCTGGTCGGATGCACGGCTGTTGTAGCGGAACATCTGCACCAATGCCTCGTTGCGCACACCGCGCTCATAGAGCTTGAGCCCGGCCATCAGCATGCCTTCGGCGTACACGTCGCCCACGTCGATGATCAGCCCCGGCGTCGCTGCGCCGATGTCGATGTGGTGCGCGGTATTACCGGAAAAGCCCACCAGTTCGCCGTCATGGAAAATCGGCACGATCACCGCCAGGTCCGGGCTGTGGCTGGAGCCGTGGTAGGGATGGTTGTGCACCACCACATCGCCCTCATGCCAGGCACCACCTTGCAGGGTGGCCTCGATGCCGCGCAGGTAGGCCGGGATCGAGCCGATGTGCATGGGCGTGGATTCGGATTCGCAGATGGTCTGGTAGCGGGTGTCGAACAGCCCGGCGCCCATGTCCTGGGACTCGCGGATGATCGACGAGAACGACATGCGGTACAGCACGTGGCCCATCTCTTCAGCGATGGTCTTCAAGGCGCCGCTGATGACTTGCAGGGTGATTGGATCGACCTGTTGCGTGTTCATGGCTGTGTCCTCTGAAATTACTGGCGGGAGATGATCAGGTTGCCGTGGGCGCTCACCCTGGCCACCCAACCCGGCGGCACCAGCGAGGTGGAGTCGTGCTGCATGAGCATGGCCGGGCCTTCGATGTGCTGGCCGGCGTGCAGCTTGCTGCGGTCATAGCGTGGCGTGGGCAGGCACTGGCCATCGTCGAACCAGGTGTCGCGCTCGTAGAGGAAGGCCTGGCCGGTGTCGCTGTCGAGCGCCGCCGGCAGCGGCTGCCAGGCCAGTTTCTCGGACTGGGAATGGCCGATGACGCGCAGGCTGACCACTTCAACCGGGGCATCGGCGTAGCAATAGCCGTAGTCCTGTTCATGCACCTGGTGGAAGTGGGCCATGACCTGGGCAATGGCCTGGTGGTCGACCTTGCCGTCAGGAATCAAGGCTCGCAGTTCGAAGCCCTGGCCGTCGTAGCGGCATTCGGCGATGCGGGTCAGCTGCATGCAGGCATCGTCCACGCCATCGTTGCGCAGTTGTTGGCGGACGTTGGCTTCCAGTTCTTGCAAGGCGCTTTCGAGCCGCTGCAATTGCGTGTCGTTGATCGTGTTCAGGGTGCACAGCAGCGAGCGCAGGGCCTCGTATTGCAGGTCGGTGGTCAGCAGGCCGGCGGCAGCGGTGATGCCCGGTGCCGGCGGAATGAGCACCGACTTGGCATTGACCTCGTCGGCCAGCGCCGGGCCATGCACCGGCCCTGCCCCGCCGAACGGCATCAGCACGAAATCGCGTGGGTCGATACCACGGGCCACCGAGTTGGAGCGTATGGCCAGGGCCATGTTGTTGTTGACCACCCGCAGGATGCCCAGCGCCGCCTGGTGCACGCTCAGGCCCAACGGCTTGGCGATCTTCGCCTCGATGGCCTGGAACGACAGCGCCGGGTCGATCTTCAGGTCGCCGCCGAGCATCTGGTCCGGGTCCAGGCGGCCCAGCACGATGTTGGCGTCGGTCACGGTGGGGTCCTCGCCACCGCGGCCGTAACAGGCCGGGCCGGGGTTGGAGCCGGCCGAGCGAGGGCCGACCTGGAAGCCACCGGCCGGGTCGATGAAGGCCACCGAACCGCCCCCGGCACCAATGGTGATCAGGTCGATCATCGGCACCAGCACCGGGTGCCCGGACACGTAGGAGTCGCGTGGGTTCATCACCTTGATCTGGCCATCGACCAGGGTCGAGATGTCAGCCGAAGTGCCACCGATGTCGACGGTGATGATATTGCGCTCACCGTCGAGCCCAGCGAAGTAATGCCCGCCCATCACGCCACCGGCGGGGCCGGACATAAGAATGTTCACCGGCCGCTCGCAACAGCTTTCAACGGTTGCCACGCCGCCGTTGGACTGCATGATGCGCAGGTCGGCCTGGATGCCATTTTCACGCAACTGGCTGGCCAGGTGGGTCAGGTAGTGGGCGGTGCGCGGGCCGACGTAGGCGTTCATGGCCGTGGTGGAGAAACGCTCGTACTCGCGCATCACGTCCACCACTTCGGTGGAGCAACAGACGAATGCCTCGGGCATTTCCTCCTGCACGATGGCCTTGGCGCGCAGCTCATGGGAGCGGTCGAGGAAGGCGTACATGAAGCCGATGATCACCGCCTGCACGCCACGGGCCTTGAGCAACTGCGCGGCCTCGCGGACTTCCTGCTCGTCCAGCGGCGTCTCGACCTGGCCATGGGGCGGCAGGATGCGCTCGTTGATGGCGATGCGGTTGCGCCGACGCACCAGCGGTGTGCTCTGCCACGGCACATCGAACTGCAGCGAGAAGTTGTAGGGCCGCTTGTGCCGGCCGATGTGCAGAATGTCGCGAAAGCCCTTGGTGGTGAGCATGCCCACCTCGGCGCCATTGTGTTCGATGGAAATGTTGGTCGCCACCGTGGTGCCATGGACGATCAGGTCCACTTCCTCGGTGCCGATTCCGGCCTTGGCACACAGCTCGAGGATCCCGCGCATCACGGCGATGGACTGGTCTTCGAGGGTGGTGGGAACCTTATGGGAAAAGATCCGCCGGCCGATGGAGTCGCGCTCCGTGGTTTCCAGGATCAGGTCTGTGTTGGTACCGCCGACATCTACGCCTATACGGGCCATTCTGCGTCACTCCTGGTGATCGCGAATGCACTCGGCAACTGCGCCGCCGAGCCGATTCGCACGTGGGTCTTATGGTTGTTGTTGAAGTGCGGGGGCCCCACGCGGGGCCTGGGGTTTCTATGCCAAGGGCTTGGCGGGTTGATCGGTGGCGCGGCTCAAGGGCCACCCGAAACGGTCGCGCAGGACGCGGCCCAGTCCACGCGTTTCAAATGCGCCGGTGACACCGGCTGCTGCGACGTACCTGACATATCCACCTCACTGTCTGTTGGAAAACAAGCGATTGGCAGTACGAAACCATTGCGCAGCGAGTGGGCCGCAAGGCAGCCCTCAGGCTCAACGTAGGTCCGGCCTCTGACGGGCCGTTCACCCCTTTACATGTCGGCGTGTGCTTCCAGCCCCCGGCGACTGAACACCAACGAGGCATTGGCCCCGCCGAAGCCGAAGCTGTTGGACATCACGCAGTCCACCTGCTGCCCTTCGCGGACAGTCCGCACCAGCGGCAAGCCTTCGACCTGCGGGTCGAGTGTGTCGATGTTGTGCGACGCCGCGATGAAGCCGTGGCGCATCATCAGCAACGAGTAGATCGCCTCGTGCACCCCGGCCGCGCCCAGTGCATGGCCGCTCAGCGACTTGGTCGAGCTGAACGGCGGCAGGTCGCCGTCAAAGGCTTGCAGCGCCGCCTGCAGCTCCACCAGGTCGCCGGCCTGGGTGCTGGTGCCATGGGTGTTGAGGTAGTCCACCGGTTCTTCGCAGCTGGCCAAGGCCATTTGCATGGCGCGCAAGGCGCCGTCACCGCTGGGCGAGACCATGTCCAGGCCGTCCGAGGCGTTGCCGTAGCCGATCACCTCGGCGAGGATCGTCGCCCCGCGCGCCTGGGCATGCTCCAGCGCCTCCAGCACCAGCACCCCTGCCCCGCCACTGATGACGAAGCCATCGCGGGCCATGTCATAAGGCCGGCTGGCCGTGCTTGGCTGGTCGTTGTAGCTGGTGGAGAACGCGCCCATGGCGTCGAACATGCAGCTCTGGCTGAAGTGCTCGGCCTCGGCGCCGCCGGCGAACACCACGTCCTGCTTGCCGAACTGGATCTGTTCGAAGGCATGGCCGATGCAGTGGGCGCTGGTGGCGCAGGCCGAGGCGATGGAATAGTTCAGGCCCTTGATGCTGAAGAAGCTGGCCATGCACGCCGACACCGTGCTGGTCATGGTGCGCGGCACGCGGTAGGGGCCGACTTTGCGCACACCTTGGGTGTGCAGCAGGCGGTTGGCCTCGACGATGTCTTCGCTGGAGCCGCCGCCCGAGCCCATGACGCAACCGGTGCGCGGGTTGGACACTTGCTCGGGCGTAAGGCCCGCATCGGCGATGGCGTCGGCCATGGCCAGGTAGGCATAGGCTGCAGCATCGCCCATGAAGCGCCGATGGCGCCGGTCGATGCGCTCCAGGTCGACGTCCAGGCGGCCGCTGACATGGCTGCGCAGCCCGGCTTCGGCGTAGGACGGGTTGAAGGCGATGCCCGAACGCCCGTCGCGTAGTGCCTGCAGGACCTGCGCGGGGCTGTTGCCCAGGCACGAGACGATGCCCATGCCGGTTACGACCACGCGGCGTAGCCCGATTGTCTGCTTAGATACCATGCACTGACTCCACAGGGTCTGATCAATCCATGAACCCGAGTCTAAGGGGTGGATTTGATTCTGATAATTCGTATTTGAGAGGGTATTGATGCCACAAGGTGCATCAATCATTTTTTTGAGCGCGAGACCAACCGACCCGCCTTGCACGGCCGGCAGGTCATCGTGAAAGTCATTTTTTTGGGGCTGCTTTGCAGCCCATCGCAGGCTATCGCCAGCTCCTACGGGCACCGCGCATAAATGGAGGTATGCGTTTCACCTGTGGGAGCTGGCGAAAGCCTGCGATGGGCCGCGACGCGGCCCCTATCAGATGCCGTCAGGCAAACCGCTCGACGGAAGAAGGCGTGCGGCGCATCAACACCTTGCCATGACGCACCGACACCAAGGCATGCCCCTGGCTGCGGACCATCTCGTAGTCATCCGGCGCCGACAGCAGCAGCAGGTTGGCCGGCCGCCCGACTTCGATGCCATAGCGCTCGCCCAGGTTGAGGGTGCGGGCGCTGTTGTCGGTGATCAGGTCCAGGCAGCGTTGCAGGTCTTCGTAGCCGAGCATGTGGCAGATGTGCAGCCCGGCTTCGAGAATGCGCAGGATGTTGCCGTTACCCAGCGGGTACCACGGGTCGACGATGGAGTCCTGGCCGAAGCACACGTTCATTCCGGCGCGGTCGATCTCGGCGACGCGGGTCAGCCCGCGGCGCTTGGGGTAAGTGTCGAAACGGCCCTGCAGGTGGATGCTCTCGGTCGGGCACGAGATGAAGTTGATGCCCGACATCTTGAGCAGGCGGAACAGCTTGTAGCAGTAGGCATTGTCGTAGGACCCCATGGCCGTTGTGTGGCTGGCCGTGACCCGCGCGCCCATGCCACGCACCCGGGCTTCTTCGGCCAGCACCTCAAGGAAGCGCGACTGTGGGTCATCGGTTTCGTCACAGTGCACATCAACCAGGCAACCGGTGCGTTCAGCCAGCTCCATCAGGAACTTCACCGACGACACACCTTGATCGCGGGTGTTCTCGAAATGAGGAATACCACCGACTACATCGGCGCCCATGGCCACCGCTTCGGTCATCAAGGCCCGGCCGTTGGCGTACGACTCGATGCCTTCCTGAGGGAAAGCGACAATTTGCAGGTCGACCAGGTGGCGCACTTCTTCACGCACCTCGACCATGGCCTTGAGTGCGGTGAGCTTGGGGTCGGTCACGTCCACATGGGTTCGTACGTGCTGGATGCCATGCTCCACCAGCATGTCGATGGTCTTTTTCGAGCGGTGCTTGATGTCGTCGTGGGTGGTGATTTCCTTGCGCTCGGCCCAGCGCTCGATACCTTCGAACAAGGTGCCGCTCATGTTCCACTTTGGCTCGCCGGCGGTAAGGGTGGCGTCCAGGTGGATGTGCGGCTCGACGAAGGGGGCCACCACCAGGTTCTGGTTGGCGTCCAGATCTTCGGGGCTGCCCTGCGCCGCCACATCGGCCTGGGGCTCGATGGCCGCGATACGGTCACCGTCCAGTTCGATACGGAACAGGCCCGGCTTGCCACGCAGACGTGCATTGATGATGTTCATGTTGTTACTCCTTGCCTTGGGCTTCGCTCATGCGCCATACCAGCATGGCAACCGAAGCGTTCATACGAAATAGCGGGTCGTCCAGAGACTGCCCGCTCAGTTGTTCGATGCGTTGAATACGTTGGTTGATGGTGTTGCGGTGCAGGCCCAGACGCTGGGCGGCCTTGAGGCCATTGCCGTTTTCCTTGAGCAGGGCGTCGAGGGTGTACACCAGCACATGGGGGTGCTTGCGGCCAGGCGCGATCAGCGGGCCAAGGGTTTCGGCGACGAAGTCGTCGATCAGCGAGCGGTCGACGATGCCTTGCAGCAGGCGCAGCACGCCCAACTCGCTGAAGTCGCAGAAACCCGTGGCCGGGCGCAGGTTCTGCGCCACTTCCAGGGCCTGGCGCGCCTCGTTGAGCGCCTGGCGGTAGTGGGCGCAATCCTCGGCCAGGCTCGACAGGCCCATGTACAGGCCCAGCTCCCCAGCCACAGTCGCCAATTGCCGGTGCAGCGCGGCCAGGGTGGCGTGCAGGCCCTGGGCATCGGCCAGCAGCAACACGAACAAGTCGCCCGGCAAATGCGCCGTCACCGTCCCTGGCCGGCCACGGCACCAGGCCTCCAGTTGATCTTCCAGCGCCTGGCGGATGCCCTGCCACACACGCTCACCCTGGGCCAACCCATGGCGTTCGAACAGGCCATCGACGCCAGACAGCCGCAGTGCCACCAGTCGGCGCGGCTCGTCCAGCGCCAGCTCCAGGTGCGCGGCCCGCTGCCGGGCGATGGCCAGGCTTGGGTAGTCGCCGGTCAGCAACTGGCCGAGGATGTCATTGCGCGAACGCCGCACCTGGGTCATCTGCACCAGCGCCGTGCCGATCAGGTGGGTGACGACGACCATCTTCAACGCATAAGGCTGCTCGATCAGCGGCAGGCCCAACTGCTCGGCACGCTCGATCACCGCGGGCGGAATGCCGTGGATGAACGTGCCGCCGGTGAGGATCACCATACCGGCGATGCCCACGGCGTCGCCATCTTCCACCAGGCTCAGCAGGTTGGTCTCGCCGCGTGGGTGGTTGATGCCGGTGACGAACACCAGCTCGCCGCCCATCACCCACTCGGCGATGCCTTCGTTCTCTGCCACATACGGCCAACGCACGCGCCGCTGCAGGTTGCGTGCACCGGCGCGGACAGTCATGTCCTGCAAGCCGGGCAGGTGCAGGATTTCGTCCAGCGCCAGACTCACTGCTCGGCACCCGCCTGGCCCAGCGCCCGGCGCCGGCCGCTCAGTTCAAGCATGACGATGTAACACAGGGCCGAGGCGCCGATGCCCACCAGTGGCGCGACCCACGGCGAGGCATAGGCCAACACCGCACCGACCGCATAGGCACACAGCCCCATCAGGTTGTAGCGCGGCAGGCTCACGCTGGCCAGCGCCGGGTACTTGCCACGGTGGCGGTACCAGAAGTCGGCCATGATCACCCCACCCACCGGCGGAATGATCGAGCCCAGCAGCACCAGGAACGGAATCAGCATCTCGTACATGCCACCGATGGCCAGCACAATCCCGACGCCCGCCGCCACCAGCGTGGCGGTACGTCGGCGTTCGCTGCGCAGCAGGTGGCAGGCGGCGGCCGAAACGTTGTAGATGGTCGGCCCCTGGATGGTCCACAGGTTCAGGCACAGCATCACCACTGCGGCGAACGACAGGCCTTGCAGCATCATCACTTCGACGATGTCGGCCTGCTGGTAGACCATCGCGCACCAGGCGCCGGCCACCACCATCAGCCCGTTGCCGAGCAGAAACGCGACGATGCTGGCAACCACCGCCACCCGCCCGCTGCGCGCCAGGCGCGTCCAGTTGGTGGCCTGGGTGGCGCCGCTGGCGAAGGTGCCGAAGACCATGGTCACCGCTGCCGAGAAGGTCATGGTTTCATGGGGCACCACCGCGGCCAGGCCGGCAAAGCCACCGGCATCACGAGTGGCGATGTACATCGACACCACCAGCAGCGCAAACATCAGCGGCACCGACACCCGCGACAGCAGGTCCAGCCCCTTGAAGCCAATGATGGCGGTAATGCTGAAGCCCAGGCCGAACAGCACCATCAGCGGCACCGTGTAGTCGCCCGCCAACCCCAGCAGCTTGACCAGTACGATCGCCACGGTGGCCGTGCCCCAGGCGTACCAGCCTAGCTCGGCAAACCCCAGTAGAAAATCGGACAACCGGCTGCCCGCTTCACCGAAGCAGAAGCGGCCCATCAGCACGGTGTTCAGCCCGCTGCGCGAAGCGATGAAGGCCAGGGCTGCGGCGTACAGGGCCAGCAAGGTGTTGCCGATCGCGGCTACCCACAGCATGTCGACAAAGTTGAAGGCCATGCCCAGCTTGCCGCCAGCGAACATCGTGCCGGTGAAGAAGGTGAAGCTGAACAGGACCATCGCAATGGGCAACAGCCCCTTGCGGGAGGATTGGGGGGCTTCGGACAGCGGGAATTCGGTCGGTGAGCTCATTGCACGGTGCTCCGGGTTGTAGTTGGGAGCAGAAAGAGCAATATGCGGGCCGCTTTTGAAATGGCTGAAAAACAGAAAAATAGCGGGCGGGCGGCACAAACAGTGCTGTGCACCCTGCACAGAAAAGTACCGCTTAACCTGATTCAATATGTGCTTCGTGACTTAAATTGAGGCGGTAATGCACCAAAGCGGAACAGGGCTGGGTAGTTTCCACCCAGCCCTGCGCATCAGCGCGTTCTGCGCAGCTTTTCTGCCTTCAGCCGCCTGTAGACGGCCATCAACGGCCGAAACACGGCCAGGCGGTCAAAGATGGAAAGGGCATGCAGGTCGGTGCGCGAAGGCCGCTGGTAACCCAGGTTCCAGGTGAAGTAGTAAGCCTGGATGTCCTTGCGGGTGTGGATCAGCGTATTGAGGGCTGCGTCGTAGTGCATCGGCCCGCCATCCGGGTGCCCGGGCGGGCGCTCTAGAATCTCGGCCAGAAAGTCCCGCAGCTTGCCAACGCTTTTGCCGTTCACAGCGTAGAAATGGGACAGGTGTATCGGCCGGTCGACCACTTCCCAGCCCGGAGTATCCGAGTTGCCGTCAAACGGGTGGCCGAGGTAAGCGATGTCCCAGTCCATGCCTTGCAGCGACTCGATGGCCTGCTTGCCGAACGCTGCAATGCGCCGGGAAAACTGAATGTCGTCCTCCATGATCAGGATGTTCTTCACATTCAGGCGCATGGCCTCTTCCAGAATGTGCATGTGGCTCATGAAACAGCCCCTGGCACCGACGCTGGGAAAGCCCTCCTCGGCCGTGGGCGTGACCGCGGCGAAGAAACCTATCTTGTCGTCATCGATGTGGAAACCGTTGCGGGCGAACTCGGCTTCGGTCTCCACGCGGCGGTCCGTTCGGTACGGGATATTGATGATTCGGGTTCGATCAAAGTAGTCGATCACATTCATCGGTCAGGTCCTTGGCAACGGGTTCAGGCGAACAACTTGGTGACGAACTCCCCGCACAAGGCGCCGATCACCATGACTGGCAGGACCACCAGCTCACGCTTGATGCTCAACATGCCCAGTTGGTGGCTGACCTTGAAGATCAGGATGAGAGTGAAGAAGGTATGCAAGGCCACGCCCCACAGCGCATAGGTCACGCCACCGATGGCCAGCAGCAGCGGCATCAAGGTGAACAACGCCACCACCCGGATGATGTTGTCCATGGCGACGTATTTGGTCAGCCCCGTGGCCATCCAGACTTGCTGGGTCAGGCCATAGCGCAGGGTGAAGAGCGACAACGACAGAATCGCCATCATTTGCCCAGCTTCGGCATAACGGTCGTCGTACAGCCAGTGAATGATCAGCGGGCTGGCGGTGAACAGGAAGCCGCAAGTGAACAGGGTCAGCACATCGAACATCAGCCTGAAGCGGAAATACAGGTTACGCAGCCGTTCTTTGTCGCCACTTCTGGCCGCCTCGCTGAAGGCCGGCAGCGCGACGGCCCCGGCCAGGCGCTGCAGGCTCAACGTGAACGCCTGCAGGATGCCTACGGCAATCGAATAGACCCCCAGTTGCGCCACCGTCATGCTGCCACCGAACCAGATACGGTCACCCTGCATCGCCAGCACGCCGATGGCGGACGACAACAGTATCCAGCGGCCGTAATTGACGATTTCACGCAGCGCTTGCGGGTCCCATTGCGGGCGGTCCCTGTGCCCTGGGAACATCACATGGCTGAGCACCGTGGAGACCAATGTGCTGACCAGGCCCGCGGCCACCAGCGCCCAGATGGATCGGGTGAGGTAACCGAGCACCAGCATCACCGCCAGGCCGACGATTTGCGCAATCAGCTCGATCAGGACCACTTTCTTCTGCTGGAACACGCGGACGGCCACGTCGATTTTGGTCGACTGGAACGCGAAGAAGATTGCGAAAAAGCCAGTAATGGCCAGCACACCGGGCAGCTCCGGCGCGGCGTAGGTGGAATGCGCCGGCCACAGTTGCAGATGCTGGCTGAACCAGGAGCACAGTGCGATCAACTCCATCACGGCGAACAGCACAAAGCCGCGAATGATCTGCAGTGACCAGACGGTGTTGAGGAATAACGGCTCCTCGCCTCGCGGGCTCTGGACGATATTCTGTCGAAAGCCGACATCGGACAGTAGCAGCAACATCACCGACACCGTGGTGGCGATGGCCATGAGGCCAAACATCTCCGGCACCAGCAGCCTGGTGATGATCAGGTTGCCGCCCAATCGGATGACTTGTGAAGCCACGATGGACCCGATATTCAACGCCCCGGCCACCAGGACGCGTTTGCGAAGGCTTTGCGGGGACGACAACTCGATCGTAGGCATGGCAGCATCCCTGACCCGTTTTTTTAGACGTTACTATAGTCTCAATCTGCCATGCCGCTAGGGCGCCCGTCGCGCCACACCAATGACGCCGGCCAGGCCGACCCGTGCGAACCCTACACGAATCTCTGCCCTTGGCCTGGCCAACCCCTACTACGAAGCGCGACGGACGGGCCGAGACTAGAACGGCAGCGCCGTCACCACAATGGCTTGCGGGGTGGAAACACCACCTTTGGGAAATGGACTACAAGAATGGCGTTTTAGCGTGGCAAGGTCCTGCAACCGGCAATATGTAGCTTTTCAGGTCCCGTCCATAATGGTTACATGTAGCAATCATATCGCTGGGAAAAGGAATCCGCATGAAACGCAATCAATCGATCGAGTCGGTGCGCTGGGACCTGGCGCTTCGCTACCGCCTGATCGAAACCGTGGCCTGGTGGGAGGGGCGCCTGACCACCAACCACCTGATGCAAAGCTTCGGTATCAGCCGGCAGCAGGCGTCCAAGGACATCAACACCTACATCGCCGAGCATGCTCCGGACAACCTGACCTATGACCGGCACCTGAAAGGCTACATTCCCAGCCGACGCTTCAAGCCGCGGTTCATCGACCACAGCGCCAGCGCTTACCTGCACCTGCTGGACCAGAACAAGGAGCGCGCCCCACACATCGAAGGCCTGGCCCTGGCCTACGCCCACACCGAAGTGCTCAAGGTGCCGGACCGCTCAGTACGCCCCGAGGTGCTGCGCCCGCTGCTCAAGGCTTGCCGTGAAGGGCTGCGCCTGGAGTGCGAATATGTGTCGCTGGCCAATCCCGAACCGGAAACCCGCCTGATCGCCCCGCACACCCTGGTCTATACCGGCATGCGCTGGCATGTGCGCGGTTACTGCGAGAAAAACCGGGACTACCGCGACTTCGTCCTCAGCCGTTTCCGAGGGGAGCCTGGGGTGCTCGACAAATCCGAGCACGCGCGGGAACAGGACCCGGGCTGGAACACCGAAGTCACGATCATCTTCGAGCCCGACCCGCGTCTGAAACCTGAACAGAAGAACATCATCGAACAGGACTTCGGCATGGAGGCTGGCTGCCTGCAGGTGCCCAGCCGTGGCGCCTTGGTGCAGTACGTGCTGCAGCGCTATCACATCGACCCGACCAAGGTTCACGCCAAAGCGGTGGCGCAACAGGTTGTGGTGGCCAATCTGGATGACCTGCAGCGCTGGATCTACCAGTAAGTGATGGCAGATTCATCGCCTCGAAAAAGCGACGAATGGTAGCGAAAAGCCGGTAATGGCAAATAGCCTCTGACAAAAGCGTTGTAGCAGCCGACATTGGAAATTGAGTAACATGGCCGCTTTGTCACATACCCCAGCGTAGAATCGCGCTACCTATGGCCAACATCCAAGGAGGGAGCTCATGAGATCCGTACTCGTCCTCGCCGCATTCGCGGGCCTGTTCAACACCTCTGCCTGGGCGCAATCCGACGCACCCGAACCAGTCAGGCTCTGGGCCAAGGAGCCAAGCGCGTTTCTGGGCATCGACATCGACGGCAACTTCATGGAGCAGGTACCCGCCTGCCCGGCCTCGCCGGTCAATCCGACCACCCTGTGCCGCATCGCCACTGCCGCGGCCGATCGCTTCGAGGTCCGCGGGTTGCCGTACCTACCGATTTCCCCAGGCTATGAACTGGTGGCGGTCGCCCCCAACGGGAAAATCAAAGAGCTGGTGTTCAGTGGCAACGCCAACAGCCTCTATCTGGTGAGCGAAATGCTCACCGAAGATTTCGGCGAACCCGGCGAGCGCACCAACCACTGGGTCAAACTGTCCTCTGGCGCTTCCTACCAGACCGAAGTGTACAAGTGGCAGGGCAAGAAACTGGGCATGCGCTTCCAGCGCGAGGAAAACGACCTGGGCCGCTATGCAGTCACCGTGTCCACCCTGACCGAGGAAAATGTGGTCGCCGACGGCGATGTCGAAGTCATTCCCTCGGATATGACCTCGAACACCAAAGAGCAGAGCATTTCAACGCTCTGAGGGCATAGAGCCAGGCAGCCGGTGATCCTTTCCCGGCGTCTGTCGCAAGGATGCGCCCCCGCAACAACCGCACCTCCCCGCTATTTCGCGCAGACGAACTGTTCCACGGCCGGAACGGCATCTGTCGCAATGCGCCTGGCGCGCCCTACGCCCCAAGCCAAGGCCCGGGTCATGGACTCTCCCGGGCGGGACTGCATCGACTCTTCGTGGATGGGCATGCCCGATGGCGTATAGACGCCGATGAACATCTGGGTACCACCTGTTCGCGACAGCCTGACTTGTACGTCGATGAGCGTACCGTCATTGAGGGTTTCGTCATGAGTGCGATGGTGAAGCGTCGGGTCAGCCCAGGCCCAGAAAACATCACCGCGTATTCTCATGCCACTCTCCTACGACTTTAGTCTTATATGGGTGGTGTAATGCCACCATAGACAAAGCCTGACGGTAAGCAAATGCGGCGGCCTGTTTTTTGACTCAATCGGACAACCGGGCACTCGAGCTATAGCTGATCCATTTTCCGTACAACATTCGCCATTCAGATGTGTGATATGTAAAGCAAGAAGGCATGTCTCTGGCAGCCAACCCACGCCGGCTCTGCTGAAACCTTGCCAATGGCGATTTCTGCCACCGCGAACCTGCTGCAATCCTTTACCTGTACAAGTCACCATTATCGACATGTAGCAAAAGTAGACATAACCTTCGACGCATCGGCACTGCGCCGCTGCTCAGGGAAGTTGACGATGGAATTGCTCGAAATGGCCCTGCTGGGCACGACTGGCCTCACCTTGTTGATGGTTGGCCTGCATCACGCCCGGCTGGTTGAACTGCGGCATCTGCTACGCAGGGACCGCGACCTGGAACACAGCGCTCGCCAGCACATCGAAGAGAACCGCGAGCTGCACTCGGCGCTGCGTGCCGAGCGCGAGCATGTGAGCCAATTGCAGCGCCAGGTGCAATTACTGCTGAGCCTGGTGCCTTAGCCCGCACCCGGCACCACGTTGTATGCTTCATGGCTATCGCTGCTGCGCAACATCTTCAGGAGCCCCTCATGCCCTACCCCATCGAACAGAAACTGGTCGTCGGCGTCGCCTCCAGCGCCCTGTTCGACCTCACCGTTTCCGACACCATCTACCAGAACGACGGCATGGAGGCGTACCGCCTGCATCAGGAGCAGAACCTCGACGAGCCCTTCCCCAAAGGCGTGGCGTTCCCCTTCATCCGCCGCTTCCTGAGCATCAACCAAGCCTTCCCCGAGCAATTGCCGGTGGAAGTGGTGCTGCTCTCGCGCAACTCGCCGGAGACCGGCCTGCGGGTGTTCCGTTCGATCGACCATTACGGCCTGGACATCACCAGGGCGGCGTTCATGTCCGGCCGCTCGCCTTACGAATACATTCCCGCCTTCAACGCGTCACTGTTCCTCAGTGCCCACGAAGGCGATGTGCAACGAGCCATCGACGCCAACTACCCCGCCGGCCTGGTGCTGCCGACGCGCATCTACGATGACGAGATCGACACCGAACTGCGGGTGGCCTTCGACTTCGATGGTGTGATTGCCGATGACGAGGCGGAAAGCGTGTACAAGCAGCGGCTGGACCTCAACGACTTCAAGGCCCACGAGCACGCGCGCAAGGCCATTCCGCACCAGCCAGGGCCACTGGCAGACCTTTACCGCAAGCTGTCGCACATTCGTACGCTGGAAGACCAGAAACTGGCGCAGGACCCTGCCTACAAGCGCATTCTGCGCATCGCCATCGTCACCGCGCGCAACGCCCCCGCCCACGAACGGGTGGTGACAACGTTGAAGAACTGGGGCGTTTCGCCTGACGAGTCGTTTTTTCTGGGAGGAATGGAAAAGGACCGCGTGCTATCCATTTTGCGGCCGCACATGTTCTTCGACGACCAGCGCAGCCATCTGACCTCGGCGGCGAGGAACCTGCCGATGGTGCATGTGCCGTTTGGGGTGGCGAACAAAGTGCTGGTGCAGCAGGCGACCCATGATAGCGAAACGATACCCATGACCTGATACCGCTGACTGACCACTTCTGCCGGCGCCGCCACTAACCTGTGGGGCTGCCGTACTCAAGGAACGACCCGTGCAGAACCGGATACCCACGCAATGACGCTCTTCTACCTGAAACTTGTCGTCACGCCGCTATTGATGTGGGCCATCTCCCTCGCCTCACGGCGCTGGGGTGGCCTGTTGGGCGGATTGTTGTCCGGCCTGCCGATCACTTCGGCACTGGTGATGACCTTCCTGAGCCTTGAGCAAGGCACAGGCTTCGCCCTGGGCGCGGTACCCGGGGCGCTCGGCGGCCTGGCTGCCGTGCAGGCCACATATACCTTCTACCTGTTCGCCACGCGCAGGCTCGGCATCGCCCCGGCGGTGCTGCTGGCGATCCTGTTCTACGGCCTGGCGGCTTATGCCTTCACTCACTGGGGCAGCTTGTATCTGTCGATTGGCGTGGCGCTGGTGCTGATCGGCGTGCTGATACGCGCCAGCGGCCGCGAACCCAAGCCTGACACGCTGCCCCGCCCACGGCATCGGTATTGGGAAATCCCCCTGCGCATGGTGTCCGCCACCTCCCTGCTGATGGTCACCACCCACCTTGCCAGCTGGCTAGGCCCGGCTACCAGCGGGATGCTTGCGCCGATTCCAGTGATTGCCTGGCCGTTGGTGGTGTTTGCCCATGTGCAGGGAGGGCGGGCCGGGATGGCGGCGATGGTGCGGGGGAATGCCATTGGCGCGGCAGGTGTGATTGCGTTCTACCTGACCATGGCCGGGTTGCTTGATGGGTTGGGCATTGCACTGACCATCAGCCTCGCCATGGCCGTTGCAGTATCGCTGACCGTGGCGCTGGCGGCAGTGTTACGCCGCACCAGTCGCAGACGTCTGCAGCCACCCGAAACCTGAGTCCGCACGGCGGTCTCGGTGCGTGCCAGCTCACTCGACCCGCCGCGCATCCCGGCGTATCGCTTGCGGTGGAACGCCGAAACCTCGCATGAACACCTCGCGCATGTGGCGACGGTCCCTGAACCCCGTTTCCCTGGCCACGACGTCCAGGCTGTGCCGGCTCTGCTCGATCATCAGCCGCGCCGCCTCCAGCCTCAGGCTCTCGACTGCCTTGGCCGGCGACTGCCCCGTCTCAGCCGTGAACACCCGGGTGAACTGCCTGGGGCTCAGGTGCACCGCCTCGGCCAGTTCCTCGACGCCAAGCGGGCGGTTCAGGTGCTTTTGCGCATACTCCAGCGCGCTTTGAATCCGGTCCGACTTGGGCGACAGCGAAAGCATTTCAGAATGCTGCGACTGCCCGCCCGAACGGCGTTGATGCATCACCAGATTATGCGCGACCGAGCGGGCGATTTCCGCGCCCAGGTCTTTTTCCACCATGCCCAATGCCATGTCCAGCGCAGCCGTCATGCCTGCCGACGTCCAGACCGTCCCGTCGACGATGTAGATACGGTCTGGCTCAACCTGCACGGCCGGGTAATGAGCTTGCAGCGCAGCGGCAAACGCCCAGTGGGTCGTCGCCCGACGATTGTCGAGCGCCCCCGCTGCCGCCAGGATGAACCCGCCGGTGCAGACACCCGCCGTGCGCCGCGCACTGTCGACCATGGCGCGCACGCTGTTCAGCACCACCTCGGGCTGCGGCGTCAACGGCCTCAGGGTACCGACCACCATCCAGCTATCGGCCAGCCCCGGTGCGCCCAAAGGCTGAGTGTCGACGAACATGCCCAGAGAAGAACGCACGATACCGCCCGCCTGGGAGAAGTTCTGCACGCTGTAGACGCGTTCACCCGCCACATAGTTGGCCAACTCGAAAACCGTCTGCGTGGCCAGTGACATCACCTGAAAACCTTCAGTCACCAAGTACCCGACCCTGTGCATCTTCGCACTCCTCTGCCGATGTCCTGAAACACTACCATATTGGTCATTTGAGACACAGGCAACTCAGCACATCATGGCCCCAGTCCCCACCCAACCGGAGCAAGACCATGAGCCAAGCACACAAAGGCACCGCACTGATCACCGGCGCATCCAGCGGCATCGGCGCTATCTATGCCGAGCGCCTCGCCCGCCGGGGTTATGACCTGGTGCTGGTGGCACGCAACCGTGACCGCCTCAACACCCTGGCCAGCCGCCTCACCAGCGAAACCCAACAGAATGTGGAAGTGCTGCAGGCCGACCTGGCCAACGCCGCAGACCTGGCCCGCGTGGAGCGCAAACTGCGCGAGGACGCCAGCATCACCTTGCTGGTGAACAACGCCGGCATCGGCACCCATACCCCCTTGCAGGAAAGCGACGTCGAGCGCATGGCCGATATGATCAGCCTCAACATCACCGCCCTCACCCGCCTGACCTACGCTGCCGTGCCCGGCTTCAGCGCCCGCAAGCAAGGCGCCATCATCAACATCTCGTCGGTCGTCAGCCTGGCGCCAGAGCTGCTCAATGGCGTGTACGGCGGCAGCAAGGCGTACGTCACGGGGTTCACCCAGTCATTGCACAAAGAACTGTCCGGGCAAGGCATCCAGATCCAGGCCGTGCTGCCCGGCGCCACCGCTACCGACTTCTGGGAAATCGGCGGCCTGCCGGTGGAGAATCTGGACCCAGGCATCGTGATGACCGCTGCCGACCTGGTCGATGGCGCCTTGCAGGACTTCGACAAAGGCGTGCTGATGTCCATTCCTTCGCTGCATGACCTGCAACAGTACGAGGCCTTTGAAGCCAGCCGGCAGGCGCTGTTCCC
This sequence comes from Pseudomonas sp. Teo4, assembly GCF_034387475.1. Taxonomy (NCBI): domain Bacteria; kingdom Pseudomonadati; phylum Pseudomonadota; class Gammaproteobacteria; order Pseudomonadales; family Pseudomonadaceae; genus Pseudomonas; species Pseudomonas sp. Teo4. Next base: position 657,157 of record NZ_JAXCIL010000001.1, on the reverse strand, counting down.
GCAGCTGTCGAACCACCGGCTTGCGCCGCGCTACCAGACCAGCTGAAGCGCATTGCCCGTACCTCACTCCCTCTAGGCGATTCAGAGCGAGGAGCACCTACCCTTGACACTCAGGTGCTCCCTCGACTTTCGCCAAAACGACGAAAGTCTTGCGCTGATTAACCTGTTTTTGTACCAAACCAGTACGGATAGCCTGACACCACGTCTGAACCTGTTAAGGAAACACCCATGAAAGCCATCGTATTCACCCAACCCGGTTTGCCGATTCAAGACCCACAATCGCTGTACGAAACCACCCTGCCCCAACCTGCGCCTGGCCCCCGCGACCTGTTGGTTGAGGTCCAGGCCATCGCCGTCAACCCGGTCGACACCAAGGTGCGCGCAAGCCGCAACGGCCAAGGCCCGCAGGTGCTGGGCTGGGACACGGTCGGTATCGTCCGCGAGGTAGGCACAGAGGTTTCGTTGTTCCAACCTGGTGATGAAGTGTTCTACGCCGGCGCCATCGACCGCCCTGGCAGCTACAGCGAGTACCACCTGGTGGATGAACGCATCGTCGGGCACAAGCCCCGTAGCCTGGACAATGCCAGCGCCGCCGCCCTGCCCCTGACCTCCATCACCGCTTGGGAGCTGCTGTTCGACCGGCTGGGTGTCGAGGAGAACGGCGGCAAAGGGCAAAGTCTGCTGGTAATCGGCGCTGCAGGCGGGGTGGGTTCGATTCTGGTGCAGCTGGCCCGCCAACTCACGCAACTGACCGTCATCGGCACCGCGTCCCGGCCGGAAACGCAGGAATGGGTGCGCGAGACTGGGGCTCACCACGTGATAGACCATTCGGCATCGATCCCACTTCAGCTGGAAGCGCTGCAGCTCAACCCGGTCGACTATGTGATCAGCCTGACCCACACCGACAGCTACCTTGCGCAAATCGTCGAAGTGCTTCGCCCCCAGGGCAAACTCGCGTTGATCGATGACCCTGAGCAGCTCGATATCATGCCGTTCAAGCGCAAATCACTGTCGGTACATTGGGAGCTGATGTTTACACGGTCGCTGTACCACACCGATGACATGATCAAGCAGCACCAACTGCTGGAGCGGGTTGCAGGGCTGGTCGACGACGGCGTGCTGAAAACTACTCTGGGTGAGCATTTCGGCAGCATCAGTGCGGATAACCTCAAACGTGCCCATGCGCTGATCGAGAGTGGCAAAGCCAAGGGCAAGATTGTGCTGGAAGGGTTTTGATCGCGTTACAGTGCATTTAGGTAGAGACGTTGATGTAGCGTTAACAACGTTTTAGCGGTGGGTTTGGAGCGGGGATGGGCGAGCGTTTGAGTAGTGAATCAAGCGCCCGCCTGAATCATCTTTTTCCTAGCAGTTCAGACCTACCGATCACTTCTGCGCTGCGTTCAGGTTTACGAGGCCCAGAAAATCCGGCTTGTGCAATTGCTGCATCCAAGCCTCGAAAATGGGGAGCTGCCTTTGGACTGCGCAGGGTTTCCATCCCGACATTCCAAGCATGCACCATACTCTTGGCCACCTCACGCCACGCCTGTTCGTTTTTCGAGGCCTCAATCACCTCTTTTCCAACTTCTACTGCTGATTCGCAAAGCTGCTCGACCATCTCAGCGTACTGTCGCGGTGGAATGTTCAGAACGGCTTTGAAAAAAGACTCCAATGAGCGCCCTGGAGTCCAGGTTTGCCTACCACCAATGGAAAGCCCCGGTGGATTGCTGGCGAAGCGTGGGTAGGCTTGGGTGGTTACCAGATCAAAGACGGGAGTAAAGGCTACATCAGCTCGCGATGTGTAAAGCAGAGCAATGTTCTTCGAATGACAATCTGCATTGCGCACGACATAGTTGGTCAGCAATTGCCAGCCCAAGTGTTCACGTTGCGTCTTTAGGCGATTTGCCGGGATGTACGCCCGTGTAGCATTCCAGACGCGCTCAGTCGTGGGCGCGTACTTTTCATGTGGCGGCAAGCCCAGCAACCCGCAGGCGTCTTCAACACCACAGCAAGGGATGCCTTGATCATCTACATCGAAGCGGTCCACTACGAGGACCTTGCCATCCTCAGACATACGGCAGGCAGCTACAGGTGCAACATCGAGCCGCGCCAGCACACGCATGGTGTAGAACTCGTTGAAGCCTAGGAATGGAGTCGTGTCATCAGAGCCTTTGATGATGTGAAAGCCGGTGCGTAAGGTTGGCTTTCCAATTGGCAAGCGGGGCTGAACTGCATCCGTCGCAATGAACTTTGGTACAACCCCCGAAACCGCCACCCGAGCGTACTGCCGGACCAATGCGGCGAATCTCTCGGTGGAGTTTTCTGCCTTGAGCAGGTGACCTATTTCCAAAGGCTCCATCTCGATCCCTGGCTTGACGCTTTCAGGCGTGACCGAGACCCTACCAATACCGGTACCGCCCACCAATCCAAGCAAGGACAGGTCAGTGCCATCGAGCAGCGGGCCAAATTCTTCGCGGATGACATTCAGCAGATATCCTTCGGGTAAGTTCTGCCGGAAGAAGGGAAACAAATCGCGAGGCCAGCGCCAGGGATCTTCGCGCACGGGCATGGCCAGGCTGACAAAGTCCTCTTGGGCCGTGCCGGGAAGATAGCGTAGAACATACTCGTCACGCTCCCGGTAAAGTTTGGCCACAAGCCTCGATCGAACATGGACATCAAGGATCATGGTCAGGTGGCTCCGAAACGTTGCTCGTTGAGAATGTCCTCAACTGTCCGTTCGTGACCGGCCTTCACAAGCTTCAGGTCATAGCCTGCTGCCTCCAGAAGGCGAACTAGTGCTGACACGCTCATATCGCCTTTGGCCAGTGTCTCCATGCGCGCAACGGTTGAGCGCGAAACCCCGGCACTGCTGGCCAGTGCTTCCTGGCTGAGTTTCGCATTACGCCGGGCTTCCTTAAGCATTTCGGCGATGTCGTAGAGAGAGGACATTTGTAGCCCCTGAGCATCAAAAATTGTGTTTAGACTCATTAATGTAGCCCTAGAGCTACATCTTAGCAAAGACTCATTCTCGTCAACATGTGTCACTAGAGCTACAAATTACTTACATTCTTTATTTTTTGTAGCACAAAGGCTACAAAATAGCGGTACTAAAGCGTGCCCATGCGCTGATCGAGAGTGGCAAAGCCAAGGGCAAGATTGTGCTGGCAGGGTTTTGATCGCGACTCAGGGCTTTTCAGCTGGGGCTTTGATGTAGCGTTCAAAACGCTCGGCCAAGAAAGCCCGTAAAACCTGCAGTGCTGGCGTAAGCGACGTGCGATGCGCGCACACCAGTTGCAGCGGTGCCGGCTGGCCATAGTCGGCCGGGAAGATCTCCACCAACCGGCCGCTGCGGATGTCGTCCATCACATCGAGCTTCGATTTGTAGACGATACCCAGCCCGGCGACCGCCCAGCGCCTGACAATGTCGGCATCGTCACTGATGCGGTCGCCGGTTACCTGAAGGGTTTTCACCCCGTCCGGGGTCTGGAAATGCCAACGCTCGTAGGTTTGCTCGCCCATGACATAGCGCAGGCAGTTATGCCGGCTCAGGTCTTCAAGCGTTTGGGGCTTGCCGTGGCGGGATATGTAGCCCGGAGATGCACAGACGGTTCGCCGGTTGGATGGAGACAGCATCAGCGACACCAAGCTGGAATCCGCAAGCTGACCGTAGCGAATGCTGGCGTCCAGCTGCTCGCCGAACAGGTCCGCGACCTGGTCACTGACGCGCAGTTGCAAAAGCACTTTGGGGTGCAACTGCTGGAACTCGTCGAGCCATGGCAACAGGACGTTGCGGCCCAGGTCCGATGGCATGGACAGGCTCAGCAGACCCGCAATTTCATCACGCCCCTCGGTCAAGGCCAGCTCGCCGACGTCGAGGGATTCGAGGGCCTGGCGGGCGTGGGGTAGATAGCGTGTACCGTCGTCCGAGAGGCGCAGACGGCGGGTGGAGCGAATGAACAGTCTCACCCCCAGACAGGTTTCCAGGCGCTGGATTGCGCCACTGGCCAGGGCCGGTGAGATGTCCAGCAACCGGGCGGCTGCGGAAAAACTGCCGGCATCGGTGGTTGTGATGAAGACCTGCAGGTCATCGACGCGGGGGATTTTCTTCAAGAGCGCAAAGTCTATGAGTGAGGAAGAAAGGCTTCAGCGTAAAGGGAATGAGGGGCGCTGGACAGCCGCTGATGACTCAAAAAGCCTGCCCGATGGCACTCTCCTTTGAGCAGCCCAACTCAAGCGATACAATCTCCGGTTTGCCCGCGACAGGAAGTCTTCATGCAACGAATCATCATTCTAGGTAACGGCGGCAGCGGCAAGTCCACCCTCGCCCGCGCACTTGGCGCACGCCTCGATCTGCCGGTAGTGCACCTGGACAAACTCTTCTGGGAGCCGGGCTGGACCGAGCCCGACGCCGAACAGTTTCGCAACCGCGTACGCGAGGCGATTGCCGGCAACGCCTGGGTGTGCGAGGGCAATTATGCTCGCCGCACGTTCGACCTGCGCCTTGCCCGCGCTGATCTGGTCATCTGGCTCGACACACCTCGGTTAACCTGTTTCACCCGGGTTGTGCTGCGTCTGCTTCGCAACCAACCACGCCCTGATCGCGCCGATGGCTGCGAAGAACGGTTCGACCTGGCATTCCTCAAATTCGTATGGACATTCGACGGCAGCTATCGGGCAGGTATCGAAGCCGTACGCCAGAAAGTCGGGCCGCAGGTGCCTACACTGCACTTGCGAGGGAAACGGCAAATCAGGGCGTTTCTTGAAGGCTTGCCAGCGACCAACGGTGGCCCGGTATCGATGCCGAATGGCGTTTGAACTGCGCGACAAGGTGAACCACCAGCAGTTGCGCGAGGTGCTGCATGAGCTTGATCCCCAATCTGACTGACAAGGCCAATGTGTTGGTCTGCGGTGCAAGCCGAGGCATAGGGTTGGCGCTCTGTGGGGCGATGCTGGCCCGCGATGATGTGTCCCGGATATGGGCCGTGTCACGCAATGCGACGCACAGTGACGGGCTCGCGGAGCTCAGCAATCAACACAGCGAGCGCGTGGTGCTGATAGATTGCGACGCACGCGACGAAGGGGCACTTGCAGCACTTGCGGCGCAGGTGGCACAGGGTTGCGATCATCTTCACCTGGTCATCAGCACCTTGGGCATCCTGCATCAGGACGGGGCCACGGCAGAGAAGTCGTTGGCCCAACTGGACCTGGCGGGCCTGCAGGCGAGCTTCGCCACCAATGCGTTCGCGCCGATATTGTTGCTCAAGCATCTGCTGGCGCTGCTACGCAAACAACCCGCCACCTTTGCAGTACTGTCGGCCAGGGTTGGGTCGATCGGCGACAATCGACTGGGCGGGTGGTACAGCTACCGGGCGAGCAAGGCTGCGCTCAATCAGCTGCTACATACGGCGAGTATTGAGCTGAAACGCCTGAACCCGGCGGCAACGGTTCTGGCGCTGCATCCGGGTACGACCGACACGGAACTGTCGCGGCCGTTTCAGGGGGGAGTGCCAGTTGGCAAACTCTTTGAGCCGGCGTTTGCAGCGCAGTGCCTGATTGAGCTGGTGGGGCAGCTTGGACCCAGTGACAGCGGAGGGTTTTGGGCGTGGGATGGGCGAGCTATCGAATGGTGAAAGCCCCCGCTCAAGACCGCCCCTATTAACGACCCTGTATCAGGTATCATTAACCCTTCCGGATTTTGATCGAACTGTTGCTCGGTCAAAGAGCCTATATTGAGCTCCTCGTGCAATTCTCAGTGCTTTTGCAAATATTTTCTTCGTACTTATGGTACTGGAGTTAATAGTTTCCTGTGCCGCAAAGTAACTTTTTAGCCAGTTCGCGAACTCCTGACGCTCAGCAACCAGTCTTTGCATAAATGCCTCGCGATAGGGATGCTCCATGGACCGAGAATAGTGCACAACGGACGATTTACTCATGGAGGGAGCGGCAGCAGGGCCGGTGATCAAGCCCTGAAACACCATATTGTGTTCATCAGGCCCCAACTCACGCCACCTTAAGCCAAGGCGCGTAATAATGGGGCTTAGAACAACTTGGTCTGCTGTAAAAAATTGCCCTTCGGGTGTGGCCAGCTTACTTCGCAGTAGCGTTGAGAAGGCTGACTGATAGGCATCGGCAAAACCAGACCCGCGTCTCCACGAGAACAGCCCAGAATTAAAGTAAGCCAACTGCTCTTCGCGCCGCCCATCCGTAGCTAACCACGGCATGTCCTTCAAAGAAGTACCAAGCAATTGGCATACATCGCGCCAGTAGGGCTCAAAATGAGCGTCGCTTTTAAACATGGCCGGAGGTAGCCACTCGCGCCTGGCGGTGAAATCTTCGTTGTCATTCAGTAATAGGTGGCTCATTCCGCCCAACACGAAGATATCGCTATCCAACCAGGCAACCGTGTCTGTGTTAGCCATGCGTTCGGCTGTTTTAACGGCAACAACCTTGTTTGTGTAATTTAGCCATGGATGCGGATTCTCCCCCTCTTTCGCTTCGACAAACTCTACATTCAGCCTATCGAATGCTCGTAAGGTCGATGGCATGAGTGCGGGGCCGCGCCTTCCTTTGACCGCAAGCAATCTCGAAGATGAAAGGTCGCCGCCAAATGTCCTTAACGACTCTATCATCAGAAGCGTTTGTTGTTCGAGTCGACCGTATTCGACGCAGCATACAAAAGTCAGCATGGAGGCATCTACCATTTAAGATAAAGTTCTTTGAAGGCACAGCCTGGTGCGGTCATGCAATTGCCCAGTCGACTGAAGCGGGCGGAAATCAGATCGTCGAGAGTAGGTACATGGCGTTTACTCTCATTGTTGACGAAAGCGCAGCAGTAGAAAACTTTTACATCGAAGCCGCCAATAAGCGGCATGGCGGAAAACGGTTGCCGTCACGAGTTGACACCTTTTTGACGGGCAGGGCCGGCACGACAAAAAATCGACTTTGCGTGTGGATCCTTCCCCAAACACACAGCTAAGTAATAGCCGTCCTCATGCGAACGCGCAAGAAAGCTCGAACGACGGCCTGGCTCGTCTACTGGCCGGCAACGGCCTTCGAGGCGCTCAAGGAAGGTTACGGCGTACACCTGACTGGCTCACTTGAGTTCGCATGCCGACGCTTCTGATTTGGGGACAAGATGATCGCATCCTGCCCCCCTGGTCAGGCGGTCTATTGGCATCGGTTGGTGCCTCAAGCTTGAACAGAAACCAGAGGCGACTTCAGGCCAACGCTTGCTGAGTATTCGGGTAGGCCAATGAGCTTCAGCGGACTAAAAATCAGACTTAACCCCTTTCTTGTAGTCCATTTCCCAAAGATACTCCCCTCCCCCGTTTTTCGTTGCGGTCGCATTTTCAGCGTTTTAGTCTCGGTCCGTCGTTGCACATCAACGACCGGCTTTGACAGGCCGCGACGAAACACAGTGCATATCCGTCCATGGCGGTTGTGCATGGGGCACGCTTGCGTGCGCCGGTTTCTGTGTTCGCCGGTCTGTCAACCCATGCACAGCTGCCACCTTCTCGTTTGACAGCGCGCTGGCGGTGGCCCCACCGAGAACACAGTACGATGCTAAAGATAGTTCCAGATCCACCCCATACGCTTCAATCCCTCGAAGACACCTTGATCCAGGCTGCGGATTACGCGCTGTGCGCTGCGGCAGTGGTGCAACAAAGTCTACTTCTGCAGCCCAAGTCACCCGCGTCGATTTTGATGATGACGTCGATGCATGAGCTGGAGACGCTGCGAGCTTTGCTTGAATCTGCGCTGATCCAGGTGCAGATGCCCACTGAGCCACGGACTTTGCACTAGGGCTTAAGTAGTGCGTTGCGTGTACAGCCCCTCTAGCCGGCAAGCTGGGTACAACAAAGGTCTGCGCTGAACTGCAGATGCTAAACCCGTGCGGTACCTATGTGAGCCAGCTTGCTTGCGAGAGGCCGACTCAGGCACAGCCAATTTCAGGGAGATTGAACCATGAGCACAGACGACACCAAATTCACTGTTGGCAAAACCACTTTCTACCAAGGTGAAAACCAGACCCATCCCCTCTTCCGCATCGAAGCTGGCATCCCTTGCCAAAGCGCCCGCGAACAGGCCTCAGAACTGATGGGCTATGCCCGCGACCTCACCATCGACGGTCTGATGGAACACAAACCGCAGCTAATCTGGGCATCGCACTACCTGTGCGCTTTGGCAAAGGCGCTAATGGATGATGCAGAGCTGGGTATGATGCACTAATGTCCCTCCCCAGTTGCCGGACTGCCTTCTAAAGCTGGGGAGTTACCCAATTCCGAACGCGCTCCAATACCATCAGCAGTCAACTAAGACGGGATGACCCATCGCCCGCGCAACATTCCTTTCAGCTCATCAATACTCAGAGTTTTATCTCTCTTTCGGTGGACTACCGCGTGGCAATTGGCGCATAGCGTCACGAGGTCAGTCTCGGGATTAACGGCCTTCTCTCCACCAAAATCCGAAATCGGGAGCACATGATGAACGTGGATTAGGCCCTTAGCGTGTTCGCCATACGCCTGTTCGAAGTCAAAACCGCAAGCCTTGCAGTTGAGCCCATGGATAGCAATGGCCTTCACCCGCAAGTCTTTCCGGCGCTCGTAACGGGTTCCAAAATAGCTTGACTTGCTACCTTCATTCGCCGATTCAAAGACCAAGGGATCGTCTTCCGAACTCCGCACAACCGTTTCAAGCTTAGACGGCAGAAGCTTCGCATGACTTAAGATGGCATCGTAAACACTCTGGGCAATGGGCCGAACTCCGTCACGCCAGTAGTTCTTGACTCTGCTAGCGGGGATGGTTTCCAGGTACACCCCATCAATTTTCGAGGGGACTGCGGCCTCAAACGGAGTGAAATCTTCGACAAGTGCAAAAAGATCACCCTTATCACTCTTGGGGTCTGGATAAACCTTGCCGATGCGCGCCTTACCAAAATAATGCGGACCTGAACTTAGGCGCTCGGAATCAAAGGTTTTATCTTTTATGCGCCCTTTGTAGTAGATCACTTCCGCCCCCTGCGCTAGCCAGGTTTGGTAGCGCTTGGGGAAGTGATAGACAGCGCCTGTCTCATCTTCCCACTGCGATGTGTCGTTTTCAACGATGACGACGGGCATTTCATTTCCTCTCGTTTGATGGCAAAAGCCTACCAAAAAAGAGGAAATTTCCTACAGCTGATTGGAAAATTCGCTCTGCCGCGCGTAGCCACTCACTTGATTCGAATCTCGTGAGTATCGCCGAAATCTATAAAAGCAGAACCATTACCGGCCTGACCAACTTCTAAACTCAAGAGAGTCAATTAGTCGATGGTCGAGATTACCAAACCATCGGGCTAGCCACGCGCTCAATGACGATAAAATAGGAACTGAAGATGAGAGCAAAACATAGGCAAAAAAAAACCAGTCATCTTTCGACGACTGGTTTTTTAGGGATTTTTGGTCGGGACGGAGTGATTCGAACACTCGACCCCTTGCACCCCATGCAAGTGCGCTACCGGGCTGCGCTACGCCCCGACTCTATTCTCGATACCGCTGAGAACGATGAAGAATCTACCCTAACCTCATGATTAATGGAAGCTTTTTTTCAAAAAACTTTCCATTCGTCGGGTATAGATTACTTCTTAAGCACCACCAACACATCCTCCAACTCAGCAATCATCTGCCGAATCAGCTGCTTGTATTGGCTGGACTCATCCTTCACTTCATCACTGGAAAGCCGCAACCGCGCCCCGCCAATGGTGAAGCCCTGGTCATACAGCAGCGCTCGGATCTGGCGGATCATCAGCACGTCTTGGCGCTGATAATACCGCCGGTTCCCGCGCCGCTTGACCGGGTTGAGTTGGGGAAATTCCTGCTCCCAATACCGCAGCACATGCGGCTTCACGGCACACAACTCGCTCACTTCACCAATGGTGAAGTAGCGTTTGCCCGGTATGGGGGGCAGTTCGTCGTTATGGCTTGGTTCCAGCATAGGCCTCTACCCGGGCTTTCAGCTTCTGCCCTGGACGAAAGGTGACGACGCGCCGCGCAGTGATCGGGATCTCTTCCCCTGTCTTGGGGTTGCGGCCCGGCCGCTGGCGTTTGTCGCGAAGGTCGAAGTTGCCGAAACCGGACAACTTCACCTGCTCGTTCTCTTCTAGCGCGTGCCGAATTTCTTCGAAAAACAGCTCTACCAGCTCCTTGGCCTCACGCTTGTTGAGCCCCAGCTCCTCGTACAGCCTTTCGGCCATCTCAGCTTTCGTCAGAGCACCCATGCCGTTATTTCCTTAACGTGGTGTTCAACCTTTGTTCGAGCGAGGTGAGGATGTTTTGCAGGGTAGTGTTCACCTCATCGTCGTTAAGAGTGCGCGATGGATGCTGCCAGGTCAAGCCAACTGCCAGGCTTTTTCTATCAGGATCAATGCCTTTACCCTGGTAGACGTCAAACAGCCTGAGGTCTGTCAGCCATTCGCCGGCATTGTCACGAATTACTTCAAGCACCTGGCTGGAGGCCACGTCACGACCGGCGATCAGGGCCAGGTCACGACGGGTTTCCGGGAACTTGGAGAGTTCGCTGAACTTCGGCAGGCGGCCTTCGACCACGTCACCCAGCACCAGCTCGAACAGGAACACTGGGCGATCCAGGTCCAGGGCCTTGGCCAGCTCTGGGTGGATGGCGCCGAGGAAGCCGACCTGCTTGCCGTCGCGCTCGATCAGGGCGGTCTGGCCAGGGTGCAGGGCCGGGTGTTTGCCAGCGCTGAAGGTGAAGTCGCTCAGGGCGCCGGAGTAACCCAGCAGGGCTTCCACGTCGGCTTTAACGTCGAAGAAGTCGATGCCATCGCGGCCGTTCGCCCAGCCTTCGGGCAGGCGGCTGCCGGTGACGACACCAGCGATCATCGGCTGCTGCTTCAGGTCACCCAGCTGGCCAACGAAGCGCAGGCCGCTTTCGAACAGGCGCACGCGGTCTTGCTGGCGGTTGAGGTTGTGCTGCAGCGCCTTGACCAGGCCCGGCCACAGGGACGCACGCATGGCGGCCATGTCGCTGGAGATCGGGTTGGCCAGCAGCAGCGGCTCGACACCTGGGCTGAACAGCTCGAACAGTTTCGGGTCGATGAAGCTGTAGGTGATGGCTTCCTGGTAGCCGCGGGCAACCAGCAGGCGGCGCAGGTTCGGCAGCTCGCCACGGGTTTCCGGGCGGGCTTGCGGCGCCAGGCGCGCTTGCGGGTAACGAACCGGCAGGTTGTTGTAACCGTACAGGCGGGCCAGCTCTTCGATCAGGTCGACTTCCAGGCTGATGTCGAAGCGGTGGCTTGGGACGTTGACGGTCCACTCCCCTTCCGCACTGCGGGTAGTGGTCAGTTCCAGGGCATTGAGCAACTGCTCGACCTGGGCTGGGTCCATTTCCATGCCGAGCATCTGGGTGATGCGGTCGGCGCGCAGGGTGACCGGGGCAATGTTCGGCAGGTGCTGTTCGCTGGCGGCTTCGACCACCGGGCCAGCTTCGCCGCCGACGATTTCCAGCACCAGCGCGGTAGCGCGCTCGATGGCTTCGCGGGCCAGCTGCGAGTCGACGCCGCGCTCGTAACGGTGCGAGGCGTCGGTGTGCAGGCCGTAGGAACGGGCTTTACCGGCAACGGAAATCGGCTCGAAGAAGGCGCTTTCCAGGAACAGGTCGCGGGTCTTCTCGGTGTTCACGCCGCTGTGCTCGCCACCCATGACGCCGGCGATGGCCAGGGCGCGGGTGTGGTCGGCGATGACCAGGGTGTCGGCGCGCAGGGCAACTTCCTGGCCGTCGAGCAGAACGAGCTTCTCGCCCTCTTCGGCCATGCGCACGCGGATGCCGCCGTTGATTTCAGCCAGGTCGAAGGCGTGCATCGGCTGGCCGAGTTCGAGCATCACGTAGTTGGTGATGTCGACAGCGGCGTCGATGCTGCGCACGTCGCTGCGGCGCAGGCGCTCGACCATCCACAGCGGGGTCGGCTTGCTCAGGTCGACATTGCGGATGACGCGGCCCAGGTAACGCGGGCAGGCAGCCGGGGCACTGACTTCGACCGGGCGCACTTCGTCGTGGGCAGCCGGTACGGCTGGCACGGTCGGGCGGGTGACCGGGACGTTGTACAGGGCGCTGACGTCGCGAGCCAGGCCGGCGATGGACAGGCAGTCACCGCGGTTCGGGGTCAGGCCGATCTCGATGCTGGCGTCGTCCAGGCTCAGGTACTGGCGAATGTCTTCACCCACCGGGGCGTCGGCAGCCAGTTCCAGCAGGCCGTCGTTCTCTTCGCTGATCTGCAGCTCGGCGGCCGAGCACAGCATGCCGAAGGACTCGACGCCACGCAGCTTGGCTTTCTTGATCTTGAAGTCGCCTGGCAGCTCGGCACCGATCATGGCGAACGGAATCTTGATGCCTGGGCGGGCGTTAGGGGCGCCGCAGACGACCTGGAAGGTTTCCTGGCCGTTGCTCACCTGGCAGACGCGCAGTTTGTCGGCGTCCGGGTGTTGTTCGGTGGCGAGGATTTCGCCCACGACGATGCCGCTGAACTGGCCGGCAGCGGGGGTGACGCTGTCGACTTCGAGGCCGGCCATGGACAGGCGGGCGACCAGCTCGTCACGGGAGACTTGCGGGTTTACCCAACCGCGCAGCCACTGTTCACTGAATTTCATGCTGTTCTCCTGAAAATTGCGTCGGGTTGGCCTAGCGGAATTGCGCTAAGAACCGCAGGTCGTTGTCGAAGAACAGACGCAAATCGTTGACGCCATAGCGCAGCATGGCCAGGCGCTCGGCGCCCATGCCGAAGGCGAAGCCCTGGAACTCTTCCGGGTCGATACCGGACATGCGCAGCACGTTCGGGTGCACCATGCCGCAGCCCATTACCTCGAGCCAGCCGGTTTGCTTGCACACACGGCAGCCGTTGCCGGAGCACATCACGCACTGGATATCCACTTCGGCGGACGGCTCGGTGAAGGGGAAGAACGACGGGCGGAAGCGCACGGCCAGTTCTTTTTCGAAGAACACGCGCAGGAACTCTTCGATGGTGCCCTTGAGGTCGGCGAAGTTGATGCCGCGGTCGATCAGCAGGCCTTCGACCTGGTGGAACATCGGCGAGTGGGTAATGTCCGAGTCGCAGCGGTAGACGCGGCCCGGGCAGACAATGCGAATCGGCGGTTGGGTCGATTCCATGGTGCGGACCTGTACCGGCGAGGTATGGGTGCGCAGCAGCATGTTGGCATTGAAATAGAAGGTGTCGTGCATCGCCCGGGCCGGGTGGTGGCCGGGGATATTGAGCGCTTCGAAGTTGTGGTAGTCGTCTTCCACCTCTGGGCCTTCGGCGATGCCGTAGCCGATGTGGGTGAAGAACTGCTCGATGCGCTCGAGGGTACGGGTGATCGGGTGCAGGCCGCCAGTGGTCTGGCCACGGCCCGGCAGGGTCACGTCAATGCATTCGGCGGCCAGGCGAGCGCTGAGCTCGGCTTCTTCAAAGGCGGCCTTGCGTGCGTTGAGCACGTCGGTGACGCGTTCCTTGGCGTCGTTGATCAGCGCGCCGACTTTCGGCCGCTCTTCGGCTGGCAGATTGCCCAGGGTCTTCATCACCTGGGTCAGTTCGCCTTTCTTGCCGAGGAATTGAACCCGGATCTGTTCCAGGGTAGTGATGTCTTCAGCGCGTTCCACGGCCTCGAGGGCTTGGGCAACCAGCGCGTCCAGGTTTTCCATGTACAGACTCCAGATACGAAAATAGGGGAAGAGCTTTTGAAGGCTCTTCCCCTATCGATGACGTTTTACACCCGGCGCCGCAGCGCGCCGCCGGATGATTGTCGTGGGTACTTAAGCCAGAACGGCTTTAGCTTTCTCGACAATCGCAGCAAACGCCGCTTTTTCGTTCACTGCCAGGTCAGCCAGAACCTTACGGTCGATTTCGATCGACGCCTTTTTCAGGCCAGCAATCAGACGGCTGTAGGACAGGCCGTTGGTGCGGGCACCGGCGTTGATACGAGCGATCCACAGGGCGCGGAACTGACGCTTCTTCTGGCGACGGTCACGGTAGGCGTATTGACCAGCCTTGATGACCGCCTGCTTGGCAACGCGGAATACGCGCGAGCGTGCACCGTAGTAGCCTTTAGCCAGTTTCAGAATTTTCTTGTGACGCTTACGAGCGATAACGCCGCGCTTTACACGAGCCATGAGTAACTTCCTCTATCTTTGACCGAAATTAACGTACGCGCAGCATGCGCTCGACTTTTGCCACGTCAGACGGGTGCAGCAGGCTGGCACCGCGCAGTTGACGCTTACGCTTGGTCGACATTTTGGTCAGGATGTGGCTCTTGAAAGCGTGCTTGTGCTTGAAGCCGGAAGCGGTCTTCAGGAAGCGCTTTGCAGCACCGCTCTTGGTTTTCATTTTTGGCATGTTGGAACTCCGCATTCGATAAAATTACACAATAATCATCAGGCCTGCCGTGCCCGGGAGATTACTTTTTCTTTTTGGGGGCGATGACCATCATAAGCTGGCGTCCTTCCATCTTCGGATGCTGCTCAACGGAGCCGTATTCGGCGAGGTCGGCTTCGACCCGCTTCAACAGCTCCATGCCCAGCTCCTGGTGGGCCATCTCACGGCCACGGAATCTCAGAGAGATCTTGGCCTTGTCCCCATCGGTAAGGAAACGTACCAGGTTGCGTAGTTTTACCTGGTAATCCCCTTCTTCCGTCCCTGGACGAAACTTGATTTCTTTAATCTGGATCTGCTTCTGGTTTTTCTTGGCTTCGTTGGCCTGCTTCTTCTTCTCGAAGAGGTGCTTGCCGTAGTCCATCACCTTGCAGACGGGCGGTTGCGCGTCTGCAGAGATTTCCACCAGATCCAGCTTCGCTTCATCAGCGATTCGAAGCGCTTCATCAATCGAGACGATGCCAATCTGCTCGCCGTCAGCGCCAATTAACCGAACCTCGCGTGCCGAGATATTCTCGTTGATCGGGGCCTTCGGTGCAGTTCGTTTATCGTTTCTCATTTCACGCTTAATAGTCATTACTCCGATTCTAGGCGACCGCGCTGGGCAATAGCGCTGTTGAGCAGCTGCGTGAATTCAGCCACCGGCATGGAGCCGAGGTCTTTGCCTTCACGGGTGCGTACGGCGACGGTCTGCGTTTCGACTTCGCGATCCCCTATAACCAAAAGGTACGGGACCTTGAGCAAAGTATGCTCGCGGATTTTAAAGCCGATCTTCTCATTTCTCAAGTCCGACTTGGCACGGAAACCGCTACCGTTCAGGGATTTTTCTACCTCGAGGGCGAAATCGGCCTGTTTGTCGGTGATGTTCATGATCACGGCCTGGGTTGGCGCCAACCAGGCCGGGAACACGCCAGCGTAGTGCTCGATCAGCATGCCGATGAAGCGCTCGAACGAACCGAGGATGGCGCGGTGCAGCATGACCGGGCGCTTACGGTTGTTATCTTCGGCGATATAGCTGGCATCCAGGCGCTCTGGAAGGTTCGGATCGTACTGCAGGGTGCCGCACTGCCAATTACGGCCGAGGCAGTCGCGCAGGGTGAACTCGATTTTCGGACCGTAGAACGCGCCCTCGCCCGGCTGGTATTCCCACTCCAGGCCCGACTCGTTCAACGCATCGGCCAAGGCACCTTCGGCGCGATCCCACAGCTCTTCGGAACCCACGCGTTTGGCCGGACGGGTCGACAGCTTCATGGCGACGTCGGTGAAACCGAAGTCCTTGTACACGTCCAAAGTCAGCTTGATGAAGTCGGCGGCTTCTTTCTTCACCTGATCTTCGGTGCAGAAGATGTGCGCGTCGTCCTGCACGAAGCCACGCACGCGCATGATACCGTGCAGGGCGCCGGACGGCTCGTTACGGTGGCAGGCACCGAATTCGGCCAGGCGCAGCGGCAGGTCACGGTACGACTTCAGGCCCTGGTTGAACACCTGCACGTGGCACGGGCAGTTCATCGGCTTCACCGCGAAATCACGGCTTTCCGACGAAGTGGTGAACATGTTCTCGGCGTAGTTGGACCAGTGGCCGGAGCGCTCCCAGAGGATGCGGTCGACAACCTGCGGGGTCTTGATTTCCTGGTAGCCGTTTTCGCGCTGGACTTTACGCATGTACTGCTCGAGTACCTGGTAAACGGTCCAGCCGTTGGCGTGCCAGAACACCATGCCCGGCGCTTCTTCCTGCAGGTGGAACAGGTCCAGCTGCTTGCCGATTTTACGGTGGTCGCGCTTTTCAGCTTCTTCGATGCGCTGGATGTAGGCGGCCAGCTGCTTCTTGTCGGCCCAGGCGGTGCCGTACACACGTTGCAGCTGTTCGTTCTTGGCATCACCGCGCCAGTAGGCGCCGGACAGCTTGGTCAGCTTGAACGCCTTGAGGAAGCGGGTGTTCGGCACGTGCGGACCACGGCACATGTCGACGTATTCTTCGTGGTAGTACAGACCCATGGCCTGCTCGTCCGGCATGTCCTCGACCAGGCGCAGCTTGTAGTCTTCGCCACGGTTCTGGAACACGTCGATGACTTCGGCGCGCGGAGTCATCTTCTTGATGACGTCGTAGTCCTTGTCGATCAGCTGCTGCATGCGCTGTTCGATGGCGGCCAGGTCTTCCGGGGTGAAAGGACGCTCGTAGGCGATGTCGTAATAGAAGCCTTCGTCGATCACCGGGCCGATCACCATTTTGGCGGTCGGGTACAGCTGTTTCACCGCGTGGCCGATCAGGTGGGCGCACGAGTGACGGATGATCTCCAGTCCCTCTTCATCTTTAGGGGTGATGATCTGCAGGGTGGCGTCGTTCTCGATCAGGTCGCAGGCATCGACCAGCTTGCCGTCGACCTTGCCGGCCAGGGTGGCCTTGGCCAGGCCGGCGCCAATCGAGGCGGCGACTTCGGCTACGGATACGGCCTTGTCGAACGAACGTTGACTGCCATCGGGAAGAGTAATAACGGGCATGGCGCCTCCTCTCCTAGTGGTGACCCCTACCAAAGGTCACGTGGGTTGGGATGAGCCAGTACAAGATCCGCCCTGCCTTTCCCGCGGGAAAGCCTGCCTCACAGTGGCAGAAGCCTTTCGGCTTGCCTGGGACGAACCAGAGTGACTGGAAAGTAATAGAGATAGCTGCACGCTGCGCTTGGTCAGCTGCAAGCCGAGCATGCTAGCACGCGGGTTGCGCAGCAGGCAGAAATATTTGGAAATTACGCGGCCCCGGTGAACTAACGCGGAAAATTTCCTATCAGACCTTGGGAAGCAACCTACTCTTGATGAGACCTTAACCCAAGGAGTAACCGGTTATGCGACTTCACTCTCTCCTGGCCCTGGCGGCCGCTGGCGCCCTGCTGCTGCCCGTGGCTGCGAACGCTGGCAACTTCCCCCCGGGGAAAGAGGCTGGTTACATGGCCCAGTGCACCCAGGTGGCCAGCGGACAGGGTGTGGATGCTGCGACCGCGAAAAAGCACTGTGACTGCGGCGCGCAGGCCATCAAAAAGAATTTCACCGATAAGGAGATCGAAGACCTGGACAGCAAGGACGGCGTTGACGCCAAGCTGATGCAGAAGGCACAGACGGTCGTGCAGGCGGCCTGCAAACCCAAGTGATGAGCAGGCAATCAACACTTTGTTTGCCCTGGATCAGCATCCTGCGAAGGTAAAAGGCGCTACATGCGCAGAATTAGACTATGATGTTGCCGGTGCTGCGTAGCCTCGGCCACATTGCACCACTGAAAAACTAAATGTTCTGGAGATTCACCTCATGTCCAATCGCCAACAAGGCACCGTCAAATGGTTCAATGATGAGAAAGGCTACGGCTTCATCACCCCAGCAGGCGGCGGCGACGACCTGTTCGTACACTTCAAGGCCATCGAATCCGACGGCTTCAAGAGCCTGAAAGAAGGCCAGACTGTTTCCTTCGTCGCCGAGCGCGGCCAGAAGGGCATGCAGGCTGCACAGGTTCGTCCGGAGTAATTCGGAAAGCTGTAAAAACCCGCCCTTGTGGCTAATGCTTTTCACTTAAGCATGTGAGTCCAAGCCGGGGTTTCTAGAAAATCCGATATCAGTCCTCTGGTATCGGATTTTTTTATGCCCATTCAGCAGCGATTGCTCGACCTCGGCGATCTTTCCAACTTCTCCGACCTTGGCACCTTCACCCAGAAAATCCCTGGGGAGTGGGTCGCCAGCGCACCCGACCTCTCTGCACAAGCCACCATTCGGCGCCACCGCCTACCCAGCGAACAAGTGCTGTGGCTAGTGCTGGGCATGGCCTTGTTCCGTGATGAGCCTGTGCATGAGGTGGCCAGACGCTTGAACATTTGTGCTCAAGGCCTGGCCTCTGATCAGCTCCCAGTATTCAGTGGAGCGTAAAGCTGCTCCGCTTAGGTGAACAGCATTACGCGCCATGCGCGGGCCCTGCGTGGCTGGAAGCATCAGGCGTTATTGAACCGCGCGAGCAGTCTTGGCAACCGCCCGGATTCAACCTTGAACAGCAACCGGTCACCCTTGCGGATTGGCTGCACGAACGTGCCGTACCTGATCTCACTGGCATACTCCGCATCGCTGGCAATTACCTGGATGGAAGGATAACCGGAAGTATTGGGGGCAAAATCCAGCGTCTGCTTCCAGTTTCCATTCTCCATTTTGTAGATACCGTAGGACTGTGTCTGAACCCGAGCCCCCGCCGTGTTCGGCGAAGACTGGATCACATGCGCACCACGCTGGCGAGCGCGCACGCTGTTTGCGTAGATGATGTTGTCGGCCACCCGGCAACGTAGCGACCAGTCGGTATTGATGATGTAGTGGGAGGCGATGGGACCGCCTTCCTTGGTAGCGGCAAACCAACGCATGATATGGCCTGACATATCCTTGGGGGTGAAGAACGGATTGGAATAACGCGCCGCCTGAATGGCGCGCAAGTCACCAAATGCTTTGGGTTCGTTGCCAACTTCGCGTATGAATTTTCCCAGCCTATCGAGGCTCGGCGTATTACTGCCAATCCAGCGTTGGCTCACCCCAGGCCAGAACGAAACGTCCCTGGCATCGTGGTTATAGGAAACCACGGTATTTTTGTTCAGCGCCCACAACTGTACGATTGCCGCTTCTCTGCACGTAGGCGGAATGATCGATTGACCCAGCACGCGCTTCAGCAACGCATTAAGTTCCGCGTGCGCCTCACGGGTGAAGTTTTTGAATCGATGGAAATTGAGGATGACAATTTCCTTGTCGGCTCTTGCATCACGCCGATAGCGAAGCAACTCCCGCAGGATGTCGGCCTCGACGGTCCGACCATTGGTTCCCTCGTGAAAGATGGCAAAGCGACCGGCGCCTTTGGCACCACTGAAGTACTGTACACGCAAGTCGAGTGCACGCACGCCCCACATCAATTGCTGGTAGATCCTGACGTCCTGGCAGGTTTCAAACGACGGGGTGCGAGGCGCTTCCTTGTCAAACGCCGCATTGTGCGTACCCAACAGCAAGGTCTCACCGATGGGCAATACACGCGCGCCTGAATAACGTTCCATCCAGTTGCTGCGATTATTATTTGCCGGTTTGCAAATACCACCCGACCAGCTTCCACTTGGACACCAACCGGCCATTATTGCTCTCCTTGCAGAATGTGGGCGCAGACGTCCTGACAACCGAATTCGCAGGTTTGACCTTCTCCATTTTCAAGGTCTTCGCGTTCAGCATCCAATAACTCATCTTCACCAGGCAGTTGTAGTTCCGGCGAGATGAATTCCTCACCCGTTGTTGCCGTAATATATTCCATGATCATTGATACTCTGTTAACTAATGAAGCCAACAAAGTAACCACTTTTCTTGATTTCAGAACCTCGTAGATCTACGAGTAAACTTTGAAATCAGTTGACAAGGAAACGATTCCTGATAGCCAAACAAAAAGCTTGCATCGCTGCGTAATGCTGTTCAGCTATTTCTGGATCACCGTCCAAGACCAGGAAGGCCAAGGACGGTGAAGATTTCCAAAACCCGGTATCCAGTGGACCGGAAGGCTGCTCCGTTTAAGTGAACAGCATCACGCCCTTGCGGCGGTTTTTATGGGATCCGCAGGGCCTGGCGGGCCCTGCCCTGCCACTCAGCCGCAGTTGACGCGGGTGACCACACCCTGCTCGTCGACATTCAGGTTCAAACGCTCGGAACGGTACTCCAGGGTGACCACATCATGGGGCTTGAGGATGCGCGCCATTTGCGAGCCACTGGCCTTGCGCGCCTGCTCGACCAATTCGGCACTACCTGGCTTGCCGATGGCGAAATCGGCGCCACTGGCCTCGCAGCGGCCATCGTTGCCGGCTGCCGCAGCCGGGGCACCGCCGCCCGAGTTACCGCCAGAGCTGCAACCTGCCAGGACGGACGCCACCAGCAAGGTCGCCAGGGAAGCACGGGTACGGAACATGAATCCTCCTAAAATCAATCCGGGAACTGCCTTATGCGACAGCTCCACTCACTGTTTGTTGCAAAACCGTCCAAGTCTGCCTGAACTGGCCAACAGAGGCGAAAAGCAATCGTGACCGAATTTTGCACCAGCCCCTTGGTTTGCAGTGCGCGGCCTTTTATTCTTAAGTCGCAGGGTGATTGACGCAAAGTCATGATTTACTGCAAGAAGTGGAGCGCACCGTGCCTCCGTCGGACACCAGGGTCAGGTGTTCGCCCCTCCATACCGGGCCTTCAGCGAGAGCCTTTCATGAGCAGCCACAGTATCGACGCCGACATCAAGGTCAAATGGGCCGAGGGCCAGAGCGCCTATAGCCCCGGCACCCCGGAGGAGCTGCTATTGATCGCCATCGACCTGCTGGTGCGTGACCGCGGTGGCGAAGCCGCGCGCAGCTTCGTCGAGCAGGTGATCGAGCGCTACGCGCCACAACCGGCTATCGCAATCTCGCCAGACGGTCACTGAGCAGGTCGAACAGGCCCTGGGCGTCGCCTTGCGACACCCACATCACATTGGCCGGACGTTTCAGCACACCGTACCAGTCGGCGATGGTCTGGCCGAAGGTTGCGCCTTCACGGCTGTCGACCGCCAGATGAATACGTCGCCCACTGAACAGTTCTGGCTTGACCAGATAGGCGATGACGCTGGCATCGTGCACCGGCCCGCCAGGCATGCCGTACAGGTCCATGTCGTGCTTGATGTAGGAATTGAGGATATCCACCACCACCTGGCTCGCGTGGTTGTTCACCGCCGCCAGCTGCGTGAGACGGGCTTCGCTGGTGAGTAGCGTATGGGTCAGGTCCAGTGGCAGGTAGGTCAGTGGTACGCCACTGGCCAGCACCACTTCGGCGGCATGGGGGTCTGCGTAGATATTGAATTCAGCCGTTGGGGTAATGTTGCCGCCGTTGAAGTGGGCACCGCCCATCACCACCACTTCCTTGATGCCCTTGGCAATTTCCGGGCGCTGGATCAGCGCCAACGCCAGGTTGGTCTGTGGACCGAGCATGGCCAAGGTGATGCTGCGGGGCTCGGCGGCGCCCAGGGTATCGACCAGGTACTGCACCGCGTTACCTTGGGCCAGGGGCTTGGCCGGTTCGTGAACCTGCACGCCACTCAGCCCTTCTTCCCCATGCACGTCGGCGGCGTAGACAGGCGTGCGCACCAGCGGTCGCCCGGCGCCGGCGTACACCGGGATGTCTTCGCGACCTCCCCACTCACGGGCCAGGCGGGCATTGCGTGAGGTTTTGGCCAAGCGCACATTGCCTGCCACGGTAGTGATCGCACGAATGTTCAACTCGTCAGGCGAAGCCATGGCGAGCAACAGCGCAACCACGTCGTCGGCACCGGGGTCGGTATCGATGATCAGCTCGCGCGGTGCGGCCTGGAGGCTGGTGGTGACGACGGCAGACATGAAGACGATTCCTTGTAATACCTGCTTGAGCATAGGCACTCCTGTTACCCAGGGCTTGACCTCAACCTTCGGCTAACCCGACCTTCAACAGCTTTCCATCCTTTTCGTCGGTCAACACATACAGGTAGCCATCCGGCCCCACCCGAACATCACGAATCCTGGCCTTGAGCTGGCTCAACAGCCGCTCTTCATGCACGACCTTGTCCCCCACAAGCTGCAGACGAATCAACTCCTGCGTGGCCAGTGCGCCGATGAACAGGTTGTGGTCCCAGGCCCGGAAGGTTGGACTGTCATAGAAGGCCATGCCACTGATTCCGGGCGACTTCTCCCACACATGGTGCGGGTCGACCATGCCATCGACGTGCTTGCCCTCAGCCTCGGGGATTGGCAGCAGCGAGTAATTGATGCCGTGGGTTGCAATGGGCCAGCCGTAGTTCTTGCCCGCCTGCGGGATGTTGATCTCATCGCCGCCACGAGGGCCGTGCTCGTGGGTCCAGAGCTTGCCAGTCCAGGGGTTGAGGGCCGCGCCCTGCTGGTTGCGGTGGCCGTACGACCAGATTTCCGGGCGGACGGCGTCCTGGCCGACGAAAGGGTTGTCTTTCGGTACGCTGCCATCGGACCGCAGGCGCACGATCTTGCCCTGCAGTTTGTCCAGGTCCTGGGCGGTGGGGCGCTGGTTGTTCTCGCCCAGAGCGATGAACAGGTAACCGTCACGGTCGAACACCAGCCGCGAGCCGAAGTGGTTGCCCTCCGACAGCTTGGGCTGCTGACGGAAGATCACCGTGAAGTTTTCCAGCCGCGCACGGTCGCTCGAAAGCTGGCCACGGCCGACCGCTGTTCCGGCCTTGCCGTCGCTGCCTTCCTCGGCATACGACAGGTAGACGGTGCGGTCCTGGCCGAACTCCGGCGACAGCGCCACATCCAGCAAGCCGCCCTGCCCTTCGGCCCATACCTTGGGCACACCACTGATGGGCGGGCCGACCTTGCCCTCGGCGTTGACGATGCGCAGGTTGCCGGGGCGCTCGGTCACCAGCATGTCTTTGCCACCCGGCAGGAACGTCAGCGACCAGGGGTTGCGCAGGCCATCAGCCAGGGTATCGACCGTCAGTGCCCCCTCTTCACTGGAAAACTGTTGTTGAGCAGCGGCCTGGGCCAGTAGCGGGAACAGCGCGGCGGCGGTCAGGGTTATCAACCAGGTAGGTCGGGTCATGCAGGGTTCCTTCCATTGCGAGGCTCACGGTACGCGCTGGGAGTCGCGGGGTGGCCGGGTAGGTTCAAGGTTTGGCGTCTGCTGCTGGCGCCGCAGGTTGTCGCCATTGCCGATGCCTCGGTTGTCCAGGCTTGGCGTGCGCTGGTAGGGCTCGGTCGAAGGCCCGCGCACCGGGGGCGCCGCCTGGACACTGCCTTGGCGGCTGTTGGGGTTGGCGCGCTGGATCGGGCTGTTGTAGGGGTTATTGTTGCTGGCAGCGAGCTGCAGCGACTGGAGGGGCGCCGCTTGCAGTGGCAGGCACAGCAACAGGCCCAAGCCCAAGGCTGGCATCTTGATGTTCATGCTTCACCTCCTGTACGAAATGGCGCGCCTCGAAGGTTGGATAGCCTAAGGCGCGATGGGTTCGCGGCAAAAGTGTGAATGCGGGTGGAGTTAATTCCTGATGTTTCAGTATGGGCTTTGGCGGCGCAGTGCGGGCTAGTGGCGACGCAAGGCCATCTGTAGTTTCCGATGGCCTCATCGCCGGCAAGCCGGCTCCTACAGGTGCAGTGGAGTGCCGATGTCTTTGTGCCGGGCCGCATACAGGCAGAGCATTTCCATGGCCAGGGTCGCTCCCGCCAGGGCGGTGATATCGGCATGGTCATAAGCCGGCGCCACTTCCACCAGGTCCATGCCCACCAGATTGATACCGCGCAACCCGCCCAGAATCTCAAGGGCTTGCACCGTACTCAGCCCACCACATACCGGGGTGCCAGTTCCGGGGGCGAAGGCCGGGTCGAGGCAGTCGATGTCGAACGTCAGGTATACCGGCCGATCTCCAACCCGTTGGCGAATCGCTTCGATCACTGCCTCCGTTCCCTGACGATGGACCTGGCGGGCATCGACGATGGCAAAGCCCTGGCTATCGTCATTGGTGGTGCGCAGGCCGATCTGCACGGAATGAGCCGGGTCGACTAGGCCTTCGCGCGCGGCGTGCCAGAACATGGTGCCGTGGTCGATACGCTTGCCGTCTTCATCGGGCCAGGTGTCGCTGTGCGCATCGAAGTGGATCAGCGCCAGCGGACCGTAACGCCGGGCGTGGGCCTTGAGCAGCGGGTAGCTGATGAAGTGGTCGCCGCCCAGGGTGAGCATGGCGCACCCGGCCTCAAGTATCCGATTGGCATGGGCTTCGATGCTGTCCGGCACCGACTGCGGGGTGCCACTGTCGAACGCACAGTCTCCGTAGTCGATAACCGCCAGGTGGTCGAAGGGGTCGAATGCCCAGGGCCAGTGACGCGCCCAGGCTTGCTGAACCGAGGCGGCGCGAATCGCCCGCGGCCCGAAACGTGCACCTGGGCGGTTGCTGGTGGCGGTGTCGAAAGGCACCCCACTCACTACCACATCGACCCCTCGCAGGTCACGGCTGTAGCGTCGCCGAGAGAAACTGGTGATACCTGCGTAAGTACTTTCTGCGGCAGTGCCGTACAGGCTGTCGCGGGTGATGGCCTGGTCATTGTCGACGGCTTGGTCCACGGTGTTGCTCCTTTGTCGTTATTGGTTACTGGCCGCTGCGAAACGCCGTCCACAAGCGGTTGCGCTGACGCAGGTCGGACAACGCCATGCTGCGGTCCGCGTATAGGCGCTCACGCACATCAGCGGGCGGGTAGATGTCCGGGTCGTTGCGTACGGCGTCATCCACCAAAGGGGTGGCGGCCTGGTTGGCGTTGGCGAAAAACAACGTGTTGGTCAGCGCCGCCACCGAATCGGGCTTTAGCATGAAGGCGATGAAGGCTCGGGCGGCCTCCGGATGCGGGGCATCCTTGGGAATGACCAGGTTGTCCTGCCATACCAGGGTGCCTTCCCGGGGAATGCGGTAGATCAATTGGAACGGCTTGCCAGCGTTGCGCGCCTGGTCGGCGGCCATGGCTGCGTCACCGTTGTAGGTCAATGCCAGGCACACGCTGCCATTGGCCAGGTCGCTGATCTGCCGGCCATTGGCGACGTAGCTGATCGACGGCTGCAGTTGTTCCAAAAGCTTGCGCGCCGCCGCGAGGTCAGTCTTGTCCTGGCTGTATGGGTCCTTGCCCAGGTAGTTCAAGGCCAGGCCGATGACCTCCTGGGGTGAGTCGGGCATGGCAATGCCGCACGACTTGAGCCGGCTGGCGTACTCAGGCTTGAACAGCAGGTCGAGGCTGTCCAGCGGCACGTCGCCCAGTCGCTCACGCACCGCTTCGACATTTACCCCCAGGCCCAATGTGCCCCAGGTGTATGGCACCGCATAGCGGTTGCCTGGGTCGACCTCGGCGAGCTTGGCCAGCAGGTCCTTGTCGAGGTTGGCGTAGCCCGGCATGGCCTGCGCTTGCAGTGGTTGCAACGCGCTGGCCTTCAATGCCCGGGCCAGCACCGTGGAAGAAGGCACCACCACGTCGTAGCCGCTGCCGCCGGTCAACAGCTTGGTTTCCAGCACTTCAGTGGTGTCGAAGGTGTCGTAGCGCACCTTGTAGCCGGTTTCCCGTTCAAAGCGTTGAAGAGTTTGCGGCGTGACGTAGTCCGCCCAGCTATAGAGGTTCACGACCTTTTCTTCGGCCTGCAGCGGCAGGGCCAGTATCAGGGGCAACAGACACAACGATCGACGCATGACGGACACCTCGGCAAATGGGTGGATGCCGCCAGCATGCCAGCCGGGTAACATTGCAAAAATGGCAAGTCTGCAAAGCTGACATTCACCAGGAGCAATGTAATGCTGGGCCAATTGCAAGACCCTGACCTGCACCTGCTGCGGCTGTTCGTCACTGTAGTAGAGGCCGGTGGCTTCAGTGCCGCCCAGGGCGTTCTCGGGCTGAGCCAGCCCACCATCAGCCAGCGCATGGCGCAGCTGGAAACCCGTTTGGGCTATCGCTTGTGCAACCGTGGCAAGGGTGGCTTCCGGCTGACGGAAAAAGGCCAATTGCTGCTGGATGCGGCCCGCGAACTGCTGCTAAACATCGAGCACTTTCGCCAGCAGGCCAATGGTGTTGGCGGGCGGTTGTTGGGGACCGTGCGCCTCGGCCTGGCAGAGGGCCAGGACAGCTCGGTGAGCCTGCGCATTGCCAACGCGATATCACGCTTTCGCGATCGCGATGAGTCCGTCCTCCTGGAGCTGATCAGCGCGCCGCCCGCCGAGCTGGAGCGCCTTCTGCTGGAGCAGCGGCTGGATTACGCCATCAGCTACTTCTCCGGCAACCAGGCTGCCTTCGATTACCAGCCGCTGTTCGAAGAGCGCCAGCGCTTGTATTGCGGCCAGGGGCATGCGCTGTTCGGTATGACCGAGGTGGCGCAAGAGCAGTTGCTCGACGTGGACCAGGTGCGCCATCCCTATCGTTTTCTAAAAGGTGGCGAGCCGTTTCAGAGCCGCCGGAGCATGGCGGTGGCGGAACAGACTGAGAGTGTGCTGGCCTTTATTCTCTCGGGGCGACATATCGGTTACTTGCCCTGCCATTATGCGGCCCCCTGGGAAGCGCAAGGGCTGCTGCGAGCGTTGGATCCGGGGCTGGATTTTCTAGTGCCGTTCACCCTGGCATGGCATCGAGGGCAGGCATGCGGGGAGGCGCAGCGCGCATTTGTGGCGGATTTGCGGTTGGCGTTTGGCTTGGCGTGATGGTCGCCTGCCCCTGCCCTATCGCCGGCAAGCCGGATCCCACAAGGATCAAGCCGATCTTGGGTTCACTCCCAGCCTGTGGGAGCCGGCTTGCCGGCGATAGGGTCACTATTTACAACTTCGGTCAGTAGGCCATGCTCCAGGCCAGGGTGTAGGTCCGCCCCCGGCCTTGGTAGTCATACAGATACGCTGGCCCGTATGTTGGCGAGTAGAACAGCGTCGCCCGCTGCCCCCAGACCGTGCTGTACTGCTTGTCCAGCAGGTTCTGGATACCTGCGCTGAAGGTACCGAAACCGGAGTCCTGGCTGGCCAGCAGGTCGAAAGTGGTGTAACCGTCAATCTCATGGTCAGCATCATCCTTGAGGCTGAATGCATGGTTGGCCTGCAGTCGCGCGCTGCGCCCGTCGCCCTTCCAGCCAACGAACGCGGTTGACTTGGACAACGACGCGTAACGGGCATCGCGCTTGATCCAACCACCGTCGGCGTCTTCTTCCTCGGAACGGGTCAGGTGCAGGGTGCCGCCCGCCTCCCAGCCGCTCTGGAAGTGCCGGGTCAAGGCACCTTCAAAGCCAAAGTCGCGGCTCTTCTGGTCTTGCACATCGATGGTCAGGGTCTGCGAATCGACGTTGATGATCTTGTCCGACCAGATGTAGTACAACGCCGCCTGGGCGTCCCAGTCCAGGTCCGCGTAACGCCAGCCAAGCTCGACCTGACGGCTCTTGATACCGGCCAGAGGGTTATCTGCCACGCTCAGGCCTTGCTTGCCGTAGTACTTGGCCGGGTCCGGCAGATCGAAGCCTTCACCGTAGTTGGTCCATACCTGATGGCCGTTCTTGAAGTCGTAGATGGCGCCGATGTTGTACAGGTTGACCTGGTAGTCGTTGCTGCCGCCGGGCACGCCCTTGAAGTCGCTGACATCCACATCCATCTGCTGACGCCGCGCCCCTCCGGAGAGGGTCAGGTTGTCCGTGGCGTGCCAGTCGAGCTGGGCGTACACCGACACGCCATCGACCCGGTAACTGGGGTAACGGTCAGCCTTGCTGGCTTTGTCCAGGTCCAGGCCACCGCTTTCGGAAGAAGTCAGTGCATCGAAGGTGGTCTGCTGGGCATTGAAGCGCTCTCGGTCCAGGTCGACCCCATAGGTGAGCTTGAGCGTCTCCCATTGCTTGGCGAACAGCCCTTTGAGGCTGGTGACTTCGAAGTTCTGCTGCGACGCGGCGAAATACACGCCTCGCGAGCCAGTGGGGGTGGCACGGTTGTAGTAAGGGAACGGGTAGAAATTATCGTCCTCCTTGCGGTACGAAGCCTGTAGGTAGAAGTCCTGGCCCAGCACATCGGCGTGGTGGTAGTTGGCATTGAGCAGCAGACGCCGGGTGCGCGGTTCGAGGTCCGAGGAGTAACCACTGCGCAGCTCGGCGTCTTCCAGGTCGGACGGTGCGTTGTAGTTGAGGTTGGGGAAGTAGATGCCGGTGCTGCCGTGGTTGCCGGAGTCGTAGTACTGGGCCAGCAGGTCGAGGCTCTGCTCGTCGCTCAAGGTGAGCCCCAGCGTGCCGAGCACGTCGATGGTGCGGTTGTACTGCAAATCGGTCTGGGTGTTGTCGATGAAGATCTGGTCGCCCGCACCGTCATAGAAAGCTTCGTTCTGCTCTCCGGAAACCCCGAGACGAGCATTCACTCGCTCATTACCGCCACTAACCGACTGGGCAAAGCGAGTAGCCAGGTCATCGCTATTGTTGAAGCCGCTGCTGGCACCAAGCTGAGTCTCGAAACGTGCAGGCCCAGGCTCGCCCTTCTTGGTCACGATATTGATGATGCCGCCGGTGGCACCGCCGCCGTAGATGGCGCTGGCGCCGGACAACACTTCGACGCGTTCGACGTTGAACGGCGAAATGCTGTCGAACTGGCGCGACAAGCCTCGCGAGCTGTTCTGGCTGACACCATCGATCATCACCAGCACATTGCGCCCGCGCATGTTCTGGCCATAGTTGGTGCGCCCTTCAGGGGCCAGGTCCAGGCCTGGTACCAGCTTGCCGATGGCCTCCTTGAGGCTGACACCGCTGTCGATCTGCTCACGCAGTTGCTGCTGGTCGACGACCCAGACCGTACCGGGGATTTCACTGATCGCGGTGCTGGTGCGCGACGCCACGCTGACTTCGATGGGCTTGAGCTTGATCGCCTGAGGCGCGCCCTCAGCCCTGCGCAGGGTCACGGTGCGGGCATCGCTGAAGTGCCAGGCCATGTCGCTACCGGCCAGCAGTTGCTGCAGTGCCTGCTCGATGCTGTAGCTGCCTTGCAACGCCGGGCTGGTGAGCCCCGCGACGTCACTGGTGGTGTACAGCAGGTGCAACCCGGCCTGGTCGGCAAATGCGGTCAGGGCCTGGTCGAGGGACTGCGCGGGCAGGTCGAGCTGTACCTGCCGAGTTTCGATCCTGGCCTGATCGAGCGTGGTCGCAGCCCAGGTCTGCAAAGGGCCGGCAAGCATGGCCAAGGCGGTGCAGGACAGCAAGGCATGATGGAAACGACCGCCGCGGCGGTGCAAGGGCTTGAGCGTGAGTGTCACGAATAAGCTTCCAGACAAGTCGTAAATGAGAATGGGTTGCTGATCAGTCCCACTACGACGATCTGGCCTGCATGAACTTGCAGTGCTGAATGAAAAAAATTTCGATTATTGTCTAAAGGCTCAATGCACTACCGCCAGCCACGGCAAGTAGGTGACCTTCAGGCCGTAACGCTGCTCGAGTGTGCGCAGCAAAGCCTGGGGTTCGTCGAGATCGAACACCCCACTGACTTGCAGCGTTGCCAGTTGGCTGTCCGACAGCAGGATGCGGCCATGCTGGTAACGCTCAAGCTCTGCCAGCACCTGGCCCAACGGCTTGCCGTTGAAGATCAGCTTGCCCCGTTGCCAGGCCGTCTGCGCACTGGCGTCTGGCGATAGCGGTACAGGCTGCCCTGCCACCTTGGCCTCACCCTGGGCCAGCACCACGCGGCCGTCACTGCGCACGCTGAACACGGCAGTGCCGCCCTGTACAACTTCATCGCCGGTTTCAACAACAAAGGGGCGCGCGTCATCGACGGTTTCGAAAAGCGCTTCGCCGGCCCGCAACACGACCCTGCGTTCGTGGTCGGTAAAAGCCACGTTCAAGGCGCTGGCGCTGTTGAGCATTACCCGAGAACCATCGGCCAGGGTGATGCTCTGCCGCTGTCCCACGCCTGTGTGGTAGTCGGCCAACCAGGCCGGGGCTTGCTGCCAGCCGGTGTAGCCTGCCACCAGCAGCACCAGCGATGCGGCAATGCCGGCTGCCCAGTGGCGCCCGCGCTGCACCGGCGGCGCAACGAACGATTGGGCAGTGGAAGTACCGCCGATATCCTGCCAGAGCGTTTGGGCCTCGCGCGCCGCCTCGGCATGGGCCGGGCTCAGCTGACACCAGCGCAGGTAGCGTGCGTGGTCTGCCGCAGTGGCGTTGCCGGAGTGCAGCAATACCTGCCAGTCGAGGGCATCGTCGGACAAGTCGCTGATAGGTTGGGGCGCGGGCATGGCAAGGGCGTCAGTCATGGTTGTGTTTGAGCCAGTCACGGCAGTGGCGCAGCGCCTGGCCGATATATTTTGCCACCATGCTCTCGGAAACGCCCAGCCGTTGTGCGATCTGCGCCTGGGTCAGCCCTTCGATGCGGTTGAGCAAAAGCGCCTCGCGGGGCTTGCTGGGCAGCTGCAGCAGCGCTTCATCGAGTATCTGCAAGCGCTCCCGGGCCAGCAACGCCGCCTCCGGCGCGGGTGCCGGACACGCTACCTCCCCCGCGCCATCGCTGTCATCGTGACGGGCGGCGTTGCGCTGCTCCCTGCGCAAGGCGTCGATGGCCAGATTGCCGGCCACACGAAAAATGTAACTACGTGCATGCAGCACCGGTACTGCTTGCTGGTCGACCTGCACGAGCTTGAGATAGGTCTCCTGCGCCACATCGGCGGCCCGCTGCCGGTCGTTCATACGCCGGGTAAGAAACTGCAGCAGGTCGTCGTAGTGCTCCTGGAAACTCGCCAGCAGACCGGACACGGGAGACGTCAGCATTGGTGAAAAACAGCCAGTAAGAGGAATTATCGGGCGTTAATGAGAAACAGTATCTTTCATAAAGCCCAACACTTTCAACGTCAGCGTGCATTTGCCACACTGCGGGTTGACTCTTCACGACAAGGCCACCTCCATGCGTGACTGTCTACACCGCTACGCTCGCTGTGCACTGGTGCTGTCGATGGCGATCGGGCTTAACGCCTGCGCACTGTTCCAGCCACGTGACCCACTGAACATCAGCGTGATCGGCATCGAACCCCTGCCAGGACAAGAACTGGAAATGCGCATGGCTATCAAGATGCGCGTGCAGAACCCCAATGAGTCGCCCATGGATTTCAATGGCATCGCGCTCAATCTTGAAGTGAACGGCCAGCCACTGGCTGCCGGGGTCAGCGACCAGCGGGGGCACATCGGTCGATACGACGAAGCGGTGATCGTGGTGCCAGTGAGCGTCACTGCGTTCTCTTTCCTGCGACAGGCCTATGGCCTGCGCAAGCTGGACTCACTGCAAGGGCTGCCCTACGTGTTGCGCGGAAAACTGGCGGGAGGCTTGTTTGGCACCGTGCGCTTCACCGACGAGGGCAAGCTTGATCTGCCCCAGGGCGGTAGCCTGTACCGCTGAATCGCCGAACCTGATGCGGTCAGCGGTTGGCGCTGGCGGCGGCCATCAGTTTGTTGACTTCGCTGCGCACCATGCTGGCGTATTCCGGTGGCGACATGTTGTCGAGCTCGGCTCGCACCCATTCGGCCCATTTGCCCTTGCGCCGAGGCTTTTCCGAAATCAGCCGTGCAGCCTCACCTTTGGCCTTGCCGAGGTTGTTCTGCCACAGTTCGAACAAGCGGGCCTTCTCTGCCTCGATCTGTGCCCGTTCCTCAAAGCTTTTGTTGGCCAGATTGAAACTCATGGGGGTACCTGCCAGTGAAAAATGGCCGCTATCTTACACTGTAGCGGCGAGCGATCGGTACGCCGGCGCAACTTTCCCGGTGCGCCGGCATCCATTATTCAAATCACCCATTGACGAGGATGTGTTCATGGCTCGAAAAACTACCCTGCTTGCCGACAGCGAACAGATCAAGGATCAAGTATTCAGCGAACTGCAGGCCTTGATCGAAGAGTCGGAGAAACTGCTCAACGACAGCGCTTCACTGGTAGGCGAAGAGGCAGAAACCCTGCGCGCCCAGGTCAGCCTGAAGCTGCGCCAGGCCCGTGAGTCTGCCGGCCGGGTACGCGCCAGAGCGCAACCGGTAGTGGATGCCACCCAGGATTACATTGGCGGGCATCCCTGGCAGACCGTGGCCATTTCCGCAGGCTTTGGCCTGGTGGTCGGGTTGCTGCTGGGACGCCGTTCCTAGTGCGGTTTCAGGCCGCCTGCGCCAGTGGAATGCCACTGTGGAAGCGCAGTTCCTGGTCGGGCGAGCAGATCAGCTCGGCCTCCGCTTCCCGTACCAGTACCACTCGCTTGGCAATATCCGCTTCGTCACCGTACTGGTGCGCCAGCTTCAGGTAACCCTGATAGTGGCGTGCCTCGCTTTTGAGCAGCCCGTGGTAAAAGGTGCCGAGCTCTTCATCCAGGTGCGGCACCAGGGCTGCAAAGCGCTCGCAACTGCGCGCCTCGATGAATGCCCCTACAACCAGCGTATCGACCAGTTTGACCGGTTCGTGGGCACGCACCAGACGGCGCAAACCCGACGCATAACGCCCCGCGGAGACTGGCCGCAGTGGCATACCCCGACGCTTCATCAGGCGTAGCACCTGCTCATGATGCACCAGCTCTTCGCGAGCCAGGCGCGACATCATGTTGATCAGATCCAGGTGCGTGTTGTACTTGGCGATCAGGCTCAGAGCTGTGCTGGCAGCCTTGAACTCGCAATTCTTGTGGTCGATGAGCAAGGTTTCCTGGTCCGCCAGCGCTGCTTCGATCCAGGCGTCTGGGGTTGGGCAGCCTAGAAAGGCGTCGATTTCAGGGATCAGGGACATAAGCACACAACCACACAGGACAGGCAGGACCGGGGATTATACCGGCGGCGACAGCCAACGCCAGTGGCTATGCTTGATGTACATCAAACGGCGGCGCGTTGGGCGCGGACTATAGTCAGGCACTGGCCGCCATCTTTGAAGGGAGCTAACGCCCATGCAAGCCGTCCGCAGCATCCTCGTCGTTCTAGACCCTGAGCATGCCCACAGCCGCGCCCTGACCCGGGCCAAACTGATTGCAGGCATGACCGGTGCGCGCCTGCACTTACTAATGTGCGACAAGAAGCATGACCACAGCGCCCTGCTGAGCTTGCTGAGCAGTCAGTTGCATGATGATGGGTATGACAATGTCACTCATGAAGAGGCCTGGCGTGAAAGCTTGCACGAAACCATCATTCACGTGCAGCAAGCCGAAGGCTGCGAGCTGGTGATCAAGGAGCACCGACCGGATAACCCGCTGAAAAAAGCGCTGCTCACACCCAGCGACTGGAAACTGTTACGTCAATGCCCGTGTGCGGTGTTGATGGTGAAGAGTGAGCGGCCGTGGACCGGGGGTAAAATTCTTGCTGCAGTGGATGTGGGCAACGACGATCAGGATCACCGCCGTCTGCATGCCAGCATCATCGATCATGGCTATGCGATCGCCAGTTTGGCCAAAGGAGAGCTGCATGTCGTCGCCGCTCACCCATCGCCCATGCTGTCGGCATCTGACCCCACCTACCAACTCAGCGAGACCATCGAGCAACGTTACCGTGAGGCATGCAAGGCATTCCAGGCCGAATTTGAAATCAGCGATGACCGCTTGCACATTGCAGAAGGCCCGGCAGATGTGTTGATTCCTTATCAAGAGAAACAATGCGATGCAGTGGTAACCATTATCGGGACTGTTGCCCGCACAGGCATTTCAGGGGCGCTGATCGGTAATACGTCAGAAGTGGTGCTCGACTCGCTCGAAGGCGATGTGTTGGTGCTCAAGAGCGAAGAAGCGACCGCGCATTTGGCGGAATTGGCGCGGGGCTGAGGAAGTTAAGACCCGACATCGAAGGCCTCATCGCCGGCAAGCCGGCTCCCACAGAGCACCGTGGGAGCTTGCCGGGATAAAACCCGGAAAAGACAAAACCCCTACCTGCATATGCAGATAGGGGTTTTGCGAAATGAATCTTGACGATGACCTACTCTCACATGGGGAAACCCCACACTACCATCGGCGATGCATCGTTTCACTACTGAGTTCGGGATGGGATCAGGTGGTTCCAATGCTCTATGGTCGTCAAGAAATTCTGTAGCCAGAATGTCTTAGGAACACTCTTGGCGAATTCGGATATGCGATATTTGTGGTTCTTTAATTTGAAGCGTGCGAATTTTCGGTTCTTTCGTCTTCACCACCGCAATCTGCGTCAGCAAATTGCTTGGGTGTTATATGGTCAAGCCTCACGGGCAATTAGTATTGGTTAGCTCAACGCCTCACAGCGCTTACACACCCAACCTATCAACGTCGTAGTCTTCGACGGCCCTTTAGGGGATTCAAGATCCCAGTGAGATCTCATCTTGAGGCAAGTTTCCCGCTTAGATGCTTTCAGCGGTTATCTCTTCCGAACATAGCTACCCGGCAATGCCACTGGCGTGACAACCGGAACACCAGAGGTTCGTCCACTCCGGTCCTCTCGTACTAGGAGCAGCCCCTCTCAAATCTCAAACGTCCACGGCAGATAGGGACCGAACTGTCTCACGACGTTCTAAACCCAGCTCGCGTACCACTTTAAATGGCGAACAGCCATACCCTTGGGACCGGCTTCAGCCCCAGGATGTGATGAGCCGACATCGAGGTGCCAAACACCGCCGTCGATATGAACTCTTGGGCGGTATCAGCCTGTTATCCCCGGAGTACCTTTTATCCGTTGAGCGATGGCCCTTCCATACAGAACCACCGGATCACTAAGACCTACTTTCGTACCTGCTCGACGTGTTTGTCTCGCAGTCAAGCGCGCTTTTGCCTTTATACTCTACGACCGATTTCCGACCGGTCTGAGCGCACCTTCGTACTCCTCCGTTACTCTTTGGGAGGAGACCGCCCCAGTCAAACTACCCACCATACACTGTCCTCGATCCGGATAACGGACCTGAGTTAGAACCTCAAAGTTGCCAGGGTGGTATTTCAAGAATGGCTCCATGAGAACTGGCGTCCCCACTTCAAAGCCTCCCACCTATCCTACACAAGCAAATTCAAAGTCCAGTGCAAAGCTATAGTAAAGGTTCACGGGGTCTTTCCGTCTAGCCGCGGATACACTGCATCTTCACAGCGATTTCAATTTCACTGAGTCTCGGGTGGAGACAGCGCCGCCATCGTTACGCCATTCGTGCAGGTCGGAACTTACCCGACAAGGAATTTCGCTACCTTAGGACCGTTATAGTTACGGCCGCCGTTTACCGGGGCTTCGATCAAGAGCTTCGCTTGCGCTAACCCCATCAATTAACCTTCCGGCACCGGGCAGGCGTCACACCCTATACGTCCACTTTCGTGTTTGCAGAGTGCTGTGTTTTTAATAAACAGTCGCAGCGGCCTGGTATCTTCGACCGGCATGGGCTTACGGAGCAAGTCCTTAACCCTCGCCGGCGCACCTTCTCCCGAAGTTACGGTGCCATTTTGCCT
Organism: Pseudomonas sp. Teo4; assembly: GCF_034387475.1. Classification (NCBI taxonomy): domain Bacteria; kingdom Pseudomonadati; phylum Pseudomonadota; class Gammaproteobacteria; order Pseudomonadales; family Pseudomonadaceae; genus Pseudomonas; species Pseudomonas sp. Teo4. The sequence continues at coordinate 621,838 of NZ_JAXCIL010000001.1, read as the reverse complement.
AGTTCCTTCACCCGAGTTCTCTCAAGCGCCTTGGTATTCTCTACCCGACCACCTGTGTCGGTTTGGGGTACGGTTCCCAGTTATCTGAAGCTTAGGAGCTTTTCTTGGAAGCATGGCATCAACCACTTCGTCGCCTAATAGCAACTCGTCATCAGCTCTCGGCCTTGAAATCCCGGATTTGCCTAAGATCTCAGCCTACCACCTTAAACTTGGACAACCAACGCCAAGCTGGCCTAGCCTTCTCCGTCCCTCCATCGCAATAACTGGAAGTACAGGAATATTAACCTGTTTTCCATCGACTACGCTTTTCAGCCTCGCCTTAGGGACCGACTAACCCTGCGTCGATTAACGTTGCGCAGGAAACCTTGGTCTTTCGGCGTGGGAGTTTTTCACTCCCATTGTCGTTACTCATGTCAGCATTCGCACTTCTGATACCTCCAGCAAGCTTCTCAACTCACCTTCACAGGCTTACAGAACGCTCCTCTACCGCATCACCAAAGGTGATACCCGTAGCTTCGGTGCATGGTTTGAGCCCCGTTACATCTTCCGCGCAGGCCGACTCGACTAGTGAGCTATTACGCTTTCTTTAAAGGATGGCTGCTTCTAAGCCAACCTCCTAGCTGTCTAAGCCTTCCCACATCGTTTCCCACTTAACCATGACTTTGGGACCTTAGCTGACGGTCTGGGTTGTTTCCCTTTTCACGACGGACGTTAGCACCCGCCGTGTGTCTCCCATGCTCGGCACTTGTAGGTATTCGGAGTTTGCATCGGTTTGGTAAGTCGGGATGACCCCCTAGCCGAAACAGTGCTCTACCCCCTACAGTGATACATGAGGCGCTACCTAAATAGCTTTCGAGGAGAACCAGCTATCTCCGAGCTTGATTAGCCTTTCACTCCGATCCACAGGTCATCCGCTAACTTTTCAACGGTAGTCGGTTCGGTCCTCCAGTCAGTGTTACCTAACCTTCAACCTGCCCATGGATAGATCGCCCGGTTTCGGGTCTATACCCAGCGACTAAACGCCCTATTAAGACTCGCTTTCGCTACGCCTCCCCTATTCGGTTAAGCTCGCCACTGAATATAAGTCGCTGACCCATTATACAAAAGGTACGCAGTCACCTAACAAAGTAGGCTCCCACTGCTTGTACGCATACGGTTTCAGGTTCTATTTCACTCCCCTCTCCGGGGTTCTTTTCGCCTTTCCCTCACGGTACTGGTTCACTATCGGTCAGTCAGTAGTATTTAGCCTTGGAGGATGGTCCCCCCATGTTCAGACAAAGTTTCTCGTGCTCCGTCCTACTCGATTTCATTGATAAGAGATTTTCGTGTACGGGGCTATCACCCACTATGGCCACACTTTCCAGAGTGTTCCACTAATCTCAAACCAACTTAAGGGCTGGTCCCCGTTCGCTCGCCACTACTAAGGGAATCTCGGTTGATTTCTTTTCCTCAGGGTACTTAGATGTTTCAGTTCCCCTGGTTCGCCTCTTGCACCTATGTATTCAGTACAAGATAACCAGCTTATGCTGGCTGGGTTCCCCCATTCAGAGATCTCTGGATCACAGTCTGTTTGCCGACTCCCCAAAGCTTATCGCAGGCTACCACGTCTTTCATCGCCTCTGACTGCCAAGGCATCCACCGTATGCGCTTCTTCACTTGACCATATAACCCCAAGCAATCTGGTTATACTGTGAAGACGACATTCGCCGAAAATTCGCATGTTGCTCAATTAAGAGCAGAACTCACAAATTTTACCTTAGCCTGATATCCACCAGTGAAAGTGGCTATCAGTCTATATCTATCACATATCCGAATTTTTAAAGAACGATCTGACAAAAGTCAGAAATCAACATTCGATGCGAATGCTCATTTCCGAGTTCTGATCAGGAACAACATTAGATCCCTATGGGATCTTGATCGTCTTCTACAATGAATCAAGCAATTCGTGTGGGAGCTCATCAGTAGGCTGATGTCGTCGATTAAGGAGGTGATCCAGCCGCAGGTTCCCCTACGGCTACCTTGTTACGACTTCACCCCAGTCATGAATCACACCGTGGTAACCGTCCTCCCGAAGGTTAGACTAGCTACTTCTGGTGCAACCCACTCCCATGGTGTGACGGGCGGTGTGTACAAGGCCCGGGAACGTATTCACCGCGACATTCTGATTCGCGATTACTAGCGATTCCGACTTCACGCAGTCGAGTTGCAGACTGCGATCCGGACTACGATCGGTTTTGTGAGATTAGCTCCACCTCGCGGCTTGGCAACCCTCTGTACCGACCATTGTAGCACGTGTGTAGCCCAGGCCGTAAGGGCCATGATGACTTGACGTCATCCCCACCTTCCTCCGGTTTGTCACCGGCAGTCTCCTTAGAGTGCCCACCATAACGTGCTGGTAACTAAGGACAAGGGTTGCGCTCGTTACGGGACTTAACCCAACATCTCACGACACGAGCTGACGACAGCCATGCAGCACCTGTGTCAGAGTTCCCGAAGGCACCAATCCATCTCTGGAAAGTTCTCTGCATGTCAAGGCCTGGTAAGGTTCTTCGCGTTGCTTCGAATTAAACCACATGCTCCACCGCTTGTGCGGGCCCCCGTCAATTCATTTGAGTTTTAACCTTGCGGCCGTACTCCCCAGGCGGTCAACTTAATGCGTTAGCTGCGCCACTAAAATCTCAAGGATTCCAACGGCTAGTTGACATCGTTTACGGCGTGGACTACCAGGGTATCTAATCCTGTTTGCTCCCCACGCTTTCGCACCTCAGTGTCAGTATCAGTCCAGGTGGTCGCCTTCGCCACTGGTGTTCCTTCCTATATCTACGCATTTCACCGCTACACAGGAAATTCCACCACCCTCTACCGTACTCTAGCTCGCCAGTTTTGGATGCAGTTCCCAGGTTGAGCCCGGGGCTTTCACATCCAACTTAACGAACCACCTACGCGCGCTTTACGCCCAGTAATTCCGATTAACGCTTGCACCCTCTGTATTACCGCGGCTGCTGGCACAGAGTTAGCCGGTGCTTATTCTGTCGGTAACGTCAAAACAGCAAGGTATTAACTTACTGCCCTTCCTCCCAACTTAAAGTGCTTTACAATCCGAAGACCTTCTTCACACACGCGGCATGGCTGGATCAGGCTTTCGCCCATTGTCCAATATTCCCCACTGCTGCCTCCCGTAGGAGTCTGGACCGTGTCTCAGTTCCAGTGTGACTGATCATCCTCTCAGACCAGTTACGGATCGTCGCCTTGGTGAGCCATTACCTCACCAACTAGCTAATCCGACCTAGGCTCATCTGATAGCGCAAGGCCCGAAGGTCCCCTGCTTTCTCCCGTAGGACGTATGCGGTATTAGCGTTCCTTTCGAAACGTTGTCCCCCACTACCAGGCAGATTCCTAGGCATTACTCACCCGTCCGCCGCTGAATCAAGGAGCAAGCTCCCGTCATCCGCTCGACTTGCATGTGTTAGGCCTGCCGCCAGCGTTCAATCTGAGCCATGATCAAACTCTTCAGTTCAATACTGCTTGGGTTTTTAAGAAACCCTAAACTTGGCTCAGCAATCTCAAATGACTATGTGATTTCTCGCATGGCCACTTGTGATGCTGATAATCTTTTTGACTATCAGTCCGTACTCACAAGCACCCACACGAATTGCTTGATTCGATTTGTTAAAGAGCGTTTGGCTAAGAGTGCTTCGTCTCAACCGAGGCGCGCATTCTACGCTTTCCTCATTTGCTGTCAAGCGTTTATTTTGAAGTTTTTTGCGAGAAACTCGTTTAGCTTCAAACACTTGGCTCGCTGCGATCTCTCGTAGCGGGAGGCGAATAATACAGCGTTTAAAAACGCTGTCAACCACCTCTTTCAGCGCTTCTTTCTGCTTTCAAAACGCTCAACCTGTTGATTAACAAGGAGTTTTTCGTTTCGACTGCGTCGGAAGTGGGGCGCATTATAAGGGGATTCGAGATCGCGTCAAGCCTTTACTGCAGAATTATTGCAAGCACCTTTATATAGAGCAGAAGCTTGCGGCCCGACCGGACAATTGCGCACTATAGTGCACACCGCCCTCATTCCAGGACCGCAGCACATAAATGAACACCCAACCCCGCAGTCTGGCCGCAACCCTTCTCCCTATAGGCCTGCTGCTCATTGCCATGGCATCGATCCAGTCTGGCGCCTCTCTGGCCAAGAGCATGTTCCCAATCATCGGGGCACAGGGCACCACGACGCTGCGACTGATCTTCGCGTCCGTGATCATGCTGCTGATCCTGCGCCCTTGGCGCACTCGCATCACCGCCACCACACTGCGTAACGTGGTCATCTACGGCATGGCGCTGGGCGGCATGAACTTCCTCTTCTATATGTCTCTGCAAACCGTACCCCTCGGGATTGCCGTAGCGCTGGAGTTCACCGGGCCATTGGCCGTAGCGCTGTTCGGTTCGCGCCGGGCCATCGACTTCCTGTGGGTCGGCCTGGCCACCCTCGGGTTGGTGCTGCTGATTCCGGCAGGGCATGGCGGCCAGTCACTCGATTTGGTCGGTGCCGCCTATGCATTGGGCGCAGGTGTCTGCTGGGCGCTCTATATTCTGTTCGGCCAACGCGCCGGCGCCGAGCACGGCATTCAGGGTGCAGCACTGGGCGTGGTGGTCGCGGCGTTGTTCGTCGCCCCTATCGGCATCGTCCATGCCGGCAGCGCACTGCTCACCCCTACCGTGATCCCATTGGCCCTCGGTGTTGCCATCCTGTCGACCGCCCTGCCCTACAGTCTGGAAATGATCGCCCTCACGAAGATGCCTGCCCGTACCTTTGGTACCTTGATGAGCATCGAGCCTGCCGTTGCCGCGCTGTCAGGCCTGATTTTCCTGGGTGAGTTCCTTACCGTTACCCAGTGGCTGGCAATCGGCGCCATCATTACTGCCTCAGTCGGTGCAACCTTGTCGATGCGTCAGGAAGCGAATCCCCCGGTAGCGGCCGACTGATATGAGAAATATTTTCATTTGAGACCAGATTAACCATTGTGGCGACCCGTCGCGCTGATTAAGCTGTCACAGAATTATCATGTTCACGCTATCTACTGAGCCGAACACGGACGCTGGGGACATTTCAGGAAGAATTGACGCAATTTCGACAGGGCCAGACAGCTGACAAGCCCTGCAAAGTAAGGACAGGAATGAAACGAATTTTGCTCATCCTGGCCATCTTGGCTATTGCTGGATGCGCCGCCACAGCCAAGACTGAGGTCAAGAAAGGGAAGAAGGGCCTGCATATCAACTGCTCCGGCCTCTCCTCTTCGTGGGACAACTGCTACAGCAAGGCCGCGAATTCGTGCAGTGATCGCGGCTACAAGGTCATCGCACGCTCCGGGGACACCGACGAAGAGCCCGGCGATTACCTGTTCGGCATCAACCCTGCGGGTTACACCAGCCGTAGCATGATCGTCATCTGCAAATAATCAGCCTGGGCTGCGCAGCAGCCCATCGTAGGCAAGCCCGCTCCCACACCGAGGGAGCGGGGCTTGCGATTTCAAGGTGCTCAGATCGGCGCGGTACGCACCTGCAACCAGTCCAGCGCATCGTCCTTGAGCAGAGGTGAAACACGCTCACGCACCGTTGCGTGATAGCTGTTCAACCAGTCCCGTTCCTCCTTGGTCAACTGCTCGGGCAGCAAGCATCGAGTATCAATCGGACACAACGTCAGGGTCTCGAAGTTCAGGAAGTCGCCAAAGGCACTTTTACCCACTTCACGGTTGATCACCAGGTTCTCGATTCGCACCCCCCATTGACCAGGTCGGTAGGTGCCGGGCTCGATCGAGCTGATCATGCCAGCCTGCATCGCTGTCTGAGGCGTGGTCGCTGCCTGGAATGCAATGACCTGCGGCCCTTCATGCACATTCATGAAGTAACCGACCCCATGACCGGTACCATGGCCGTAATCCACCTGCTCCGCCCAGATCGGCGCCCGGGCAATGGCATCGAGCAGCGGCGAAAGAATGCCGCGGGGGAATGTGGCGCGCGACAAGGCAATCATGCCCTTGAGCACTCGCGTGCAGTCCTGGCGCTGCTCAAGCGTGGGGCTGCCGATTGGAACCATCCGTGTGATATCCGTGGTGCCGCCCAGATACTGCCCGCCGGAGTCGATCAACAGCAGGCCGTCACCCTCGATGACAGCATGGGACAGTTCGGTGGCTCGGTAATGCGGCATCGCACCATTGCCATTGAAAGCCGCAATGGTCGAAAAACTCAGCGAGACGAAATCCGGGCGACGGGCGCGCGCCGCGCTCAACTGCTCATCGATGGTCAGCTCGGTGATGACCTCCTTGCCCTGCTGCGCCTCGAACCAAGCGAAGAACTCGCACAAAGCCGCACCATCCTGCTCCATTACCCGGCGGATATGCTTCAGTTCCTCACCGGACTTGCGTGATTTGCTTAGCGTGGTGGGGTTGATGCCCTCGACCAGCTGAACTTGCTTGTCCAGGTTATCCAGCAGGCCGCAGGTAACCCGAGCGGGGTCGATCAGCAGCCGAGTTCCGGGAGTAATAGAAGCGAGAGCCTTCCCTACCAGGGCGTAGTCGTGCACCTCGATACCATCCACCGCCAGCACCTGGCGCAGGTGCTCGTCGACTTTGTCGCCACTGACGAACAGCGTCGCTGCTTGTTGACTGATCAGCGCGAAGGACACGAACACCGGGTTATAGGACACATCGCTACCGCGCAGGTTGAACAACCAGGCGATGTCGTCAAGCGTGGCGATGAAATGCCAATCAACCCCCTTGTCATTCAGGGTCTGGCGCAATTGGGACAGTTTTTCCGCCCGACTCACGGTGGCATGAGGGGCCAAGTGCTGATAAACCGGATTGTTCGGCAGCGACGGCCGAGCCTCCCAGACCGCGCCAAGCAGATCCAGATCGGTCCGCAACTGCGCCTTACGGGTCTTGAGGCGCTCACCCAGCTGACGCGCCGAGGTCAAGGCCATGACTGCGCCATCCACCGCCACCACGCCTTCTTGCTTGGCGTTATCGCCCAGCCATTCCAGCGCCCCCGGTTGGCCAGGCAACAGCTTCATGAGTTGGATGCCGCTACCTTCCAGTTCCTTCTCGGCCTGTTCCCAGTAGCGACTGTCCGCCCACAGTCCGGCAAAGTCCGCCGTAACCACCAACGTGCCCACCGAGCCTTCGAACCCCGAGAGCCATTGACGCCCCTGCCAATGCCCCGGAAGGTACTCGGAAAGGTGAGGGTCGGCCGAAGGCACCAGCAAGGCGTCGACGCCCTCTTTGCCCATGGCTTCACGTACTCGCACAAGGCGCTGCGGCACACTTGCCTCGAAGGTGGTCTGAACGTTCATGCGCACTCCTGCGGACACATCGTGGTTGATCCAAACCTCGATAATGGAGCAGCCACCACGGCCCTGCAATCGCCATGACCGACCTACGGCGTGCGATGCCTACTACGCCACCTGTCTGCCAGATACTTCCCGCAATAGAAAAGGAAGTTTCATACGACTTGGTAAATCTGGGCCTCACCCACCTGGCAGTGCAGACCTCCGTCCGCGCCCCGCGCCAGGCTGCGCAGCGCCTGATAGGCGGAGAAATTCACTCCACGCGCCTGGTGCCGACACAACAGGTCAAGAAACGAGCCCTCGACGAAACACTGTGCAGCTGCTGTCCAGGCTTGGCGCGACTGCCATTGCAAATACTGCAGTACCCGACTGCCATCGTCGCTGGCCTGGATGCTGACCCCTTGCAAACCCTCGCAACGCGCTGCCAGCTCCTCGCTGCGCGTGACCAACGCCTGGGCCAACGCGGCCTGGCGCGAAGCAGGAACTTCGTACTCGATCATCTGGGTGAACCACAGGGAAGGCGGCGTGGGCTTCATGGGCAGTCTCCTCGTTCCAAACGCTTGCAGCGCGATGGCCAGCAGGGTAAAACCTCTAGTTAACTCAAGGTCAAGCGTTTTCTCCCCCATGCCCAGTCACAAGCCAGCCACCCAGGACAGATTGCTCAGTGTCGGCCAACTCGCCGCACGCAGCGGCGTGGCGGTGACCGCGCTGCACTTCTACGAGACCAAGGGGTTGATTCACAGCAGCCGCAACGCGGGCAACCAGCGCCGTTACCAACGAGCCATGTTGCGCCGGGTCGCGGTGATCAAGATGGCACAACGCCTGGGCATTCCGCTGGCCGACATTGCCAGCGCCCTGGCAGCACTGCCCGACGACCACACCCCGACCGCCGAAGACTGGCAACGGTTGTCGGCCCGCTGGCGGGAGGACCTCAGCCGGCGCATCGATGAAATGCTCATGCTGCGTGACAAACTCGACGGCTGCATTGGATGCGGCTGCCTGTCGTTGAAGGAGTGCCCGCTGCGCAACCAGCAGGATCACCTGGCCGAGGACGGGCCGGGACCACACCCGCCGGAGCGCCTGCACCTGCCTTGAGCGCTGCGGCTATCCGAGGACGGCGAACTGTCGCCGGTAGTCACTGGGGGTCAACCCGGTGATTCGCTGGAACACCCGGCGAAACGCACTGGGGTCCTGATACCCCACCCCCCAGGCAATCTGCTCGACGTTACGCCGTGTGAACTCCAGCATCCGGCATGCCCGCCCTACTCGCACCTGCTGGCAATACTCGGTCGGCTTCAACCCCGTGGCGGCGCGAAAGCGTCGCAGGAATGTCCGCTCCTCGAGCCCGGCACACGCAGCCATGCCTGCCAGGTCTGCCTGTTGCGCACCGCTGCTCTGCAACCAATGCTGAACCTTGAGCACAGCCGCATCGCCGTGCTCCAGCCGCGGATTGAACAAGGCACCGGGTAACGGCGCCGATATCGGCTCGACCGACAGGTAGCGGGCCGTCTCCCACGCCAACGAAGCGCCGAGAAAACGCTCCAGCAAGCGCAAGCCGAGGTCGGTCCAGGCCATCAGCCCGGCCGACGTCACGATGTCGCCATCGTCCAGCAGCGGCTGGTTGGCCTCCACCTGAACCTTGGGAAAACGTTGCGCCAGTGGCTGCGCGTAATTCCAGTGAGTACTGGCCGCTCGCCCATCGAGCAGTCCGCTGGCGGCGATGAAGAACACGCCGATGCACACCGAGGCCAATACCGTACCCTGGCCATGCCACTGGCGAAGCGACGCACAGTGGCGTTCGAGCAGCTCCGACGCAGGAATCGACTCAAGGCTCGGCGGAATGATCAGCACACGCAGCGCCTGCAGCGTGTCGCCATCGTCATCAGCGGCACACTTCAATTGCCCCGCCTCATCCACCTGCCAATGACTGACGCGCACACGCGGCAAGTCGACCGCCCCCAGTTCGCTGGCTACACGATTGGCAACGGTAAACAGGTCATCAAGACCATGCACCGCCGCGCTCTGCGCGCCAGGGTAGATCAGCAGGCCAATCTCCAGGCTGTCGAGGTTGTCAGTTTTTGCCGCCATAGTGTCGTTCGCGCCAATCCTCAGGTCCGTGCATACAGCCTATAACTTAGGCCTGCCAACGACTACTGCCACAGGAGGCACCATGAGCAAGCAAGCACTGATCATCATCGACATCCAGAACGACTACTTCCCAGGCGGCAAATGGACCCTCGACGGTGCCGACGCCGCAGCCGACAACGCTGCCCGGCTGCTTGAAGCCGCCCGCAAGCGGGGCGATCTGGTGGTGCATGTACGTCACGAGTTCGAAAGCGCAGATGCACCGTTCTTCGCACCAGACTCGAAGGGAGCGGCCATTCACGAAAAAGTCCTGCCCAAGGAAGGTGAGCCGGTGGTACTCAAGCACAAGGTCAACGCCTTCCGGGACACACCACTCAAGAGCACCCTGGACCAACACGGCGTCGACAAACTGACCATCGTCGGCAGCATGAGCCACATGTGCATCGACGCTGCCACCCGCGCCGCCGCCGATTATGGCTATGACGTCACCGTGGCGCACGATGCCTGCGCGACCCTGCCGCTGGACTTCGACGGCAAGCAGGTGCCAGCGGCCGACGTGCATGCCTCGGCGATGGCTGCACTGGCATTTGCCTACGCCAAGGTGGTGAAAACCGACGACCTGCTGGGCAATTGAGCGCTGGCCATGCCTGCCGTCAGATCACCACATTACGCACGAAACGCGTAGGCACGCTGCCATCGTTGCGGTAGGCATACCGGCAGTTGCTGGGAAACACATGGAATTGGCCGACCTGCAGGCAGTGCTCGGCCCCTTCGATGATCAGCGTCAGCTGCCCTTCCGCCACATAGATCTGCTCACTCCAGCCCTCGGCGTCGGCTTCACTGACGTAGCACTCACCCGGCGCCAGGGTCCACTCCCAGATTTCGACTTCTCGGCGGGCCACACTGCTGGCCAGCAACACAGCCTTGCTCTGGGGGTGCTCACCGGCCCAGGCCAACTCGTCGATGCGGCTGGGATCACGATGGTCGGGCGCCTGAATCAACGTGCTGAACGCCACCCCCAGTGCTTCGGCGATCAGGTCGAGGGTGGTCAGGCTGACGTTCTTTTCCCCCGCCTCGATTGCCACGAGCATGCGCCTGCTGACGCCGGAGCGCTCTGCCAGGGCGCTCTGACTAAACCCCAGGCTATTGCGCAGGTGACGGACGTTTTGACTGACATGTTGAAGCACCGATGCCCGGTGCGCAGAATCTTTGTGCACTATATTGCTCACTGGAAGGGATTGCGCAGTATACTGCCCACTTTGCGGCGATTGTGCGCCGCCCCCTCCGAGTGTGCAAGACCATGAGCCACCCCATCGATCGCCCACAGCCGTCCGTCTCATTGCGCCTGAGCAAGGCCGAACTGGTCCTGGTGTTCATCACCATGCTCTGGGGTGGCACCTTCCTGCTGGTCCACAACGTCATGACCGTCAGTGGCCCGATGTTTTTTGTCGGCCTGCGATTCGCCGCCGCCGCCCTGTTCGTCGGCCTGGTCTCGGCACGCGCGTTGTCCGGGTTGACCTTCACCGAACTGAAGGCCGGCATGCTGATTGGTGTATCCATCATGCTCGGCTACGGGCTGCAGACCATGGGCCTGCAAACCATCAGCAGCAGCCAGTCGGCCTTCATCACCGCACTCTACGTGCCCTTCGTTCCACTGCTGCAATGGCTGGTGCTGGGGCGCCGGCCTGGGCTGATGCCCAGCATCGGCATCGGCCTGGCGTTCGTCGGCCTGATGCTGCTGGCAGGCCCGGAGGGTGGCGCGCTGCATTTCAGCGAAGGGGAGCTGGTCACCCTGGTCAGTGCCGTGGCCATCGCTGGCGAGATCATCCTGATCAGCCGCTATGCCGGCCAGGTCGATGTGCGCCGCGTGACCGTGGTGCAACTGGCCACCGCTTCGCTGCTGTCGTTCCTGATGATCGTCCCGACCCAGGAACGCATTCCCGATTTTTCCTGGCTGTTGCTGGCCAGCGCCTTGGGCCTGGGCGCCATGAGCGCCGTCATTCAAGTGGCGATGAACTGGGCCCAGCAATCGGTATCGCCGACCCGCGCCACCTTGATCTACGCGGGCGAGCCGGTCTGGGCCGGAATCGTCGGGCGCATGGCAGGCGAACGTCTGCCGGGCGTGGCGCTGATCGGCGGCGCGCTGATCGTATTGGCCGTGATCGTCAGCGAGTTGAAGATCCGCCGCGCCAACGAGCCCGAATCAGCTACGCAAGAAACCCTTCAGCACGAACGTGAAGGCAGCCGGTAAAGCGCGCAACAGCAGCTATGCTTTGTAAAAAACTGTTATAAAAAAACAGCTTGTCACACCGTATTTGTACGATTCTGCGACAGCTTGCGTGTTGGTGATCAACTGCTCGGCACGTATGATCCTTGGCAAACTTCTCCAGAATAGAACGCTATGTCATTGATAGTGCTATTGCTTCTGCCGTTCGTGGGCAGTTGCCTGGCAGCCGTGCTGCCGCACAACGCACGTAACGCCGAGTCCATCCTCGCCGGACTCGTGGCCCTGGTCGGCACCGTCCAGGTAGCACTGTTGTACCCGCAAGTCGCCCACGGCGGCGTCATTCGCGAAGAGCTGTTATGGCTGCCGAGCCTCGGCATGAACCTGGTGTTGCGCATGGACGGCTTCGCCTGGCTGTTCTCGCTGCTGGTGCTCGGCATCGGTACCCTGGTGTCGCTCTACGCCCGATACTACATGTCGCCGCAAGACCCGGTACCGCGCTTCTTTGCGTTCTTTCTGGCGTTCATGGGCGCGATGCTCGGCCTGGTGATTTCCGGCAACCTCATCCAGCTGGTGTTCTTCTGGGAACTGACCAGCCTGTTCTCCTTCCTGCTCATCGGCTACTGGCACCACCGTGCCGATGCTCGCCGAGGCGCCTACATGGCGCTGATGGTCACCGGGGCGGGTGGATTGTGCCTGCTGGTCGGCGCGCTGCTGCTCGGTCATGTGGTCGGCAGCTACGACCTGGACAAGGTGCTGGCCGCTGGTGAGGCCATCCGCCAACATGCGCTTTACCCGGTGCTGCTGCCGCTGATTCTGATCGGCGCCCTGAGCAAGAGTGCGCAGTTTCCCTTTCAATTCTGGCTACCCCACGCCATGGCTGCGCCGACGCCGGTGTCGGCCTATCTGCACTCGGCGACCATGGTCAAGGCTGGTGTTTTCCTGCTCGCCCGGCTGTGGCCGGTGCTTTCAGGCAGTGAAGAGTGGTTCTGGATCGTCGGCGGTGCCGGCGCCCTCACCCTGCTGCTCGGCGCCTTCGCCGCGATGTTCCAGAACGACCTCAAGGGTCTGTTGGCCTATTCGACCATCAGCCACCTCGGCCTGATTACCCTGCTACTGGGCCTGAACAGCCCGCTGGCCGCAGTCGCGGCGGTGTTCCATATCCTCAACCATGCCACTTTCAAGGCATCGCTGTTCATGGCCGCCGGCATCATCGACCATGAAAGCGGCACCCGCGATATCCGCCGCCTCAGCGGCCTGATCCGCCTGGTGCCCTACACGGCCACGCTGGCCATGGTTGCCAGCGCCTCGATGGCCGGCGTGCCGCTGATGAACGGTTTCCTGTCCAAGGAGATGTTCTTCGCCGAAACCGTGTTCATCAGCTCCACTGCCTGGGTCGAAGCCACGCTACCGGTGATTGCCACCCTCGCGGGCACCTTCAGCGTGGCCTACGCCCTGCGGTTCACCGTCGACGTGTTCTTCGGCCCAACCGCACAGGACTTGCCACACACCCCACATGAGCCGCCACGCTGGATGCGCGCCCCCGTGGAGTTACTGGTACTCACTTGCCTGGTGGTGGGCATTTTCCCGGCCCAGTCGGTCGGGCCACTGCTGGCGGCCGCGGCACTGCCGGTGGTGGGAGGCACCTTGCCCGAGTACAGCCTGGCCATCTGGCACGGTTGGAACGCTCCGCTGATCATGAGCCTGATCGCCATGTGCGGCGGTATCGTGCTTTACCTGCTGCTGCGCAACCAGCTGCGACGTGGTCGCTTCCCCTACCCACCACTGATCGAACGCTTCAACGGCAAGCGCCTGTTCGAGCACGGCCAGGTCCGCCTGATGCTGCTGGCACGTCGTATCGAGCGCCTGCTGACCACCCGACGCCTGCAATCGCAACTGTTCATGCTGGTGCTGGCGGCCTTCCTGGCCGGCCTCACGCCAATGCTGTACAGCGGCCTGAGCTGGGGCGACCGCCCGAAAATCCCAGGCTCAGGTGTATTCGTCGCCCTGTGGCTGATCGCCATCGCCTGCGCCATTGGGGCTGCCTACCAGGCCAAGTATCACCGCTTGGCGGCACTGATCATGGTCAGCGTGTGCGGCCTGATGACCTGCATTACTTTCGTTTGGTTCTCGGCGCCGGACCTGGCCCTTACCCAACTGGTGGTGGAAGTGGTTACCACCGTATTGATCCTGCTCGGCCTGCGCTGGCTTCCGCGTCGTATCGAAGGTGTTTCGCCGTTGCCCGGCAGCCAGGAGCGCGCCCGCCTGCGTCGTCTACGCGACCTGTTGCTGGCAGTGCTGGTCGGCGGCGGCATGGCCGCGTTGTCCTACGCCATGCTGACCCGGCCGACGCCCAACGACATTTCATCGTTCTACCTCAGCCGCGCCCTGCCCCAAGGCGGCGGCACCAACGTGGTGAACGTGATGCTGGTCGACTTCCGCGGCTTCGATACCCTCGGTGAAATCACTGTGCTGGTCGCCGTGGCCCTTACAGTCTTCGCCCTGCTGCGCCGCTTCCGCCCGCCCAAGGAGAGCATGCAACTGCCGGCCCAGCAGCGTCTGCTGGCACCGGACGTGGTCACCGACCTGATCAACCCGCGCCACGCCACCGATACCGCACTGGGCTTCATGATGGTGCCGGCCGTATTGGTGCGTCTGCTGCTGCCGATCGCCCTGCTGGTGTCGATGTACCTGTTCATGCGCGGCCACAATCAGCCCGGCGGCGGCTTTGTCGCCGGCCTGGTCATGTCGGTGGCGTTCATCCTCCAGTACATGGTTGCCGGGACACAGTGGGTCGAAGCCCAGATGAGCCTGCGCCCGCTGCGCTGGATGGGCACTGGCCTGCTGTGCGCCACCTTGACCGGAATCGGCGCGATGCTGCTGGGCTACCCGTTCCTGACTACCCATACCGCTCACCTGCACCTGCCGGTGCTGGGTGATGTGCACGTGGCCAGCGCCTTGTTCTTCGATGTCGGCGTGTTCACCGTGGTGGTCGGCTCGACCTTGCTGATCCTCACCGCCCTGGCGCACCAGTCGGTCCGCGCCTATCGCCCGGGCAACCCGTCGAAATCCAGCCAAGCAGGAGCCGCCTGATGGAAGAAGTCATTGCAGTCGCCATCGGTGTGTTGGCCGCCTCTGGGGTGTGGCTGATTCTGCGCCCTCGGACCTACCAGGTGATCATGGGCCTGTGCCTGCTGTCGTACGGGGTCAACCTGTTCATTTTCAGCATGGGCAGCCTGTTCATCGGCAAGGAACCCATCATCAAGGACGGCGTCACCCAGGACCTGCTGCACTACACCGACCCGCTCCCCCAGGCCCTGGTGCTCACCGCCATCGTCATCAGCTTCGCCATGACCGCCCTGTTCCTGGTGGTGCTGCTGGCCTCTCGCGGCCTGACCGGCACCGACCACGTGGACGGCCGGGAGCGTGACGAATGAGTGCAATGAGCCAACTGATCGTCGCGCCAATCCTGCTGCCGTTGCTCACGGCGGCCGTGATGTTGTTGCTGGGTGAAAAACATCGCCCGCTCAAGGCACGCCTGAACCTGTTGTCCAGCATCACCGGCCTGGCCATCGCCGTCTGCCTGCTGCTGTGGGTCCGCACCCAGGGTCAGGCAGAGTCCATCGGCGTGTACCTGCCAGGCAACTGGCCTGCGCCGTTCGGCATCGTGCTGGTGGTCGACCACCTGTCCGCGATGCTGCTGACCCTGACCGGGGTCATCGGTGTCAGCGCACTGCTGTTCGCCCGCGCCCGCTGGGACAGCGCTGGCGCCAGTTTCCACGCGCTGTTCCAGATCCAGCTGATGGGCTTGTACGGGGCCTTCCTGACCGCCGACCTGTTCAACCTGTTCGTGTTCTTCGAGGTGCTGCTGGCAGCGTCCTATGGCCTGTTGCTGCACGGCTCGGGCCGGGCGCGGGTCAGGGCCGGCCTGCATTACATCGCCATCAACCTGTTTGCCTCGTCGCTGTTCCTGGTAGGCGCGGCGATGCTCTACGGCGTAACTGGCACACTGAACATGGCCGACCTGGCGCTGAAGATTCCGCTGGTGCCTGAAGCCGATCGCGGTCTGCTGCATGCCGGTGCGGCGATTCTGGCCATGGCGTTTCTGGTCAAGGCCGGTATCTGGCCACTGAATTTCTGGCTGGTGCCCGCCTACGCGTCGGCCAGCGCCCCGGTGGCGGCGCTGTTCGCCATCATGACCAAGGTCGGGCTGTATGCCGTGCTACGCCTGTGGACCTTGCTGTTCTCCGGCCAGGCCGGGGCTTCGGCCCATTTCGGCGGCCAATGGCTGGTGTATGGGGGCCTGGTGACGCTGGCGGTGGCCGCGGTGTCGATCCTTGCTGCCCAGCGTCTGGAGCGCCTGGCGGCACTGAGCATTCTGGTCTCCGCCGGCACCTTGCTGGGCGCGGTCGGCTTCGCCCAACCGGCACTGATCGGTGCTGCGCTGTTCTATCTGGTGAGCTCGACCTTGGCCTTGTGCGCGCTGTTCCTGCTCGCAGAACTGGTCGAACGCTCGCGCTCGGCCAACGAACAACCCCTGGATGAAGAAGAAGACGCGATTCCTTCACCGCTGGAGTCGCTGCACCCGCCGAAGGGCATCAACCTCGACGACGATCAAAAGGCAGTGATCGGCCAGATCATTCCGTGGACCATGGCCTTCCTCGGTCTTAGCTTCATCGCCTGCGCCCTGCTGATCATCGGCATGCCGCCGCTGTCCGGTTTCATCGGCAAACTCAACCTGATCAGTGCCCTGTTCAACCCCCAAGGGCTGGGCACCCCGAGCGAACAACCCCTGACTGCGGCAGGCTGGGGGCTGGTAGCGCTGCTGGTGCTGTCCGGCATGGCGTCGCTGATCGCCTTTGGCCGCGTCGGCATACAGCGTTTCTGGAAACCCGAGGAACGCCCCTCGCCAGTGCTGCGGCGTTACGAATGCCTGCCGATCGTCATCCTGTTGGGTCTGTGCATCATCCTCAGCTTCAGGGCCGAGCCTGTGCTGCGCTATACCCAGGACACCGCCGCCAGCCTGCAGGCACCCGACGCCTACATTGAGGCTGTGATGGCTGCTCGACCGATACCGGGCCCCACTTCACTTGATGTTCAGGTGCAGCCATGAGCCGACTCTTCCCTGCCCCGCTGCTGTCCATGTCGCTGTTCGTGCTGTGGCTGTTGCTCAACCTTTCCGTCAGCCCCGGCAATCTGCTGCTGGCTGCGGCACTGGGCATCCTGGCCCCGCTACTGATGGCCCCCCTGCGCCCCCAGCACGCCCGCGTGCGGCGGCCACTGGTTGTCGCCAGGCTGATCGCCCGGGTGGGTATCGATGTGATCGCGTCCAACCTGCTGGTCGCCCGTGGCGTGCTGAGCGCCGGCAAAAAACCACCCCGCTCGGCTTTCGTGCACATCCCGCTGGATCTGCGCGATGCCCATGGCCTGGCCGCGCTGTCGATGATCACCACGGTCGTGCCCGGCACGGTCTGGTCGGAGCTGGCCCTGGACCGCAGCGTGCTACTGCTGCATGTGTTCGACCTTGATGACGAGCACGTCTTCATCGAACACTTCAAGCACACCTACGAACGCCCGTTGATGGAGATATTCGAATGACAGGCCTGCTTGCCAACGCAGTCCTCGCCAGCCTGTTCATCTTCGCCCTGGCCATGGCCCTGACGTTGATCCGGCTGTTTCGCGGCCCGTCCGCCCAGGACCGTGTCCTGGCGCTGGACTACCTGTATATCCTGGCCATGCTGATGATGCTGGTGCTCGGTATTCGCTACGCCAGCGATACCTACTTCGAAGGCGCTTTGCTGATTGCGCTGTTCGGCTTCGTCGGCTCGTTCGCCCTGGCCAAGTTCCTGCTGCGCGGTGAGGTGATCGAATGACCGAAACCCTCGACCTCCCCCTCTGGCTGGAACTGATCACCGCCGCGCTACTGTTGATCAGCAGCCTGTTCGCGCTGGTTGGCGCCCTGGGCCTGCTGCGCCTGAAGGACTACTTCCAGCGCATGCACCCGCCAGCGTTGGCCTCCACTCTCGGGGCCTGGTGCGTGTCCCTGGCCTCGATCATCTACTTTTCGTGGCTCAAGGAAGGGCCAGTGCTGCACGCCTGGCTGATTCCGATTCTGCTGTCGATCACAGTACCGGTCACCACCTTGCTGCTTGCCAGGGCCGCACTGTTCCGTAAACGGATGTCGAAAGAAGCCGTACCCGAAGAAGTCAGCAGCAGAAAAGATGGCGACCACTGAAGGGCTGTCGCCTCACCCCTGGGTCAACCGCTGCAATTCACGCCGCACCATGGCGGCATAGGGTGGAGGGCTGAGCTGATAAAGCTGGCCCGCTACCCAGTTCATCCAGGCACCCTGCATCCGCTCTCGCTGGGCCAGAAGCTGCTTTGCCTCGGTAGCGGCCTGCGCCTGATGGCGCCGGTGAAACTCGGCGCGGCTGTCGGGCGTGCCGGCGCTGTCACTCATTCGCTGGCCTTGAAGGTGGTCAATTCACCCTTGCGCCACTTCGCAACCTTGCCCGTGACTGCTTTGAGCAACTTGCCCAGCCCTTCCTGAACTTGTTGCTGGGCGGCAAACACCAGCATCACACCGTTGCCTTCGCGGAATACGATCCCTTCGCCTTCAGGCACCGAGACGTACGCGTAATCGCCCACGCCATAAACATTGAGCTTGATGTCACGAAAGCGCATTTCCAGCTTGCCGCCTTCACGACTGGGCAAGACCGCAGCGCGAAAGTGGTCACCCACTTTCAATTCAAGACGCTGCTTGTCATCGACGACCAAAGCGCTTTCAGTGTCGATTTCAGCCATATACAGGCCTTCGGGGCTTTGTTCGGTGACATAGACAAAACGCCCCTGGAACAGTTTGACGAGCCTTGCGCGCAAGTCGCCCAAGGCAAACAAAGCGTGGGTATCAAGAGTACTGACTGCCAATGAAGTGATCCTCAAACCGGTTACATCCCGCACTCCCCTTCCTTGAAAGAGGCGCGGCCAATTCATGTCGATAGACGAAGATTAATAACGCAATACACAAAATGTCTGTGCATGCTGACGCTGCAGCATGCAGGAATCGTTACTCTGACTTGCCAGATCTGGCCTCAGTGCAGGCTTTCGGCACATTCCCACTGGGGAAGCGTAAAGTCTGACAGCAAAAATGCCAGAAAAGATGCGACAGATCGCGAAAGGCCCCTCGGCAGAATGGGCGCTGGATTCTATCGGTGCATTACGTAGGCAGAAATATGCACGAAAACACCAAAATTCGTCGAGAGAAAAAGAGCTTTTTCTTACGGAACTGAGCGCAATATTCTGATCAGGCCGCTTGGCCTTTTTCCAGTTGCTGCAACCAGGCTGCCTGACACTCGACCGCTTCGGCCCGCGAGGCAAAGGCCGTACCGCGGCGCTCGCCATTGACCAGCACCACCCAGCACACCCGCCGTCCCTGCGCCTGCAGCATTGCAGGCACACCTGAGCCAATCATCACGGCTACATCGACTCGGCTATTCATCATTCCCTCCGGAATTTAATTAGCAACCTAACGATAAAGCCATGATACGCCTGCTCGGGTATCGGAAAAAGCACACTTGAGTACAGCTGTATTGCACCAACAGCAACAAATCTGTCATGCCCGACTGCAACGCAAAAAGCCCCAGGGATCACTCCGTGGGGCTTGGCCAAACGCGCCGATCAGATCTGGCGCTGGTGGCGGTCGAGTTGCTCGTGACGCTCTTGAGCTTCGATGCAGTACTTGGTGGTCGGGCTGATCAGCAAGCGCTGAAGGCCGATGGGCTCACCGCTGTCGTCGCACCAGCCGAAGCTTTCGTCAGCAATACGGTCCAGGGCCATTTCCAGCTGCGGCAGCAGACGTTGGTCGCGGTCAATGGCATTGACCAGCCAGCTACGCTCTTCCTCGACCGAGGCCACATCGGCAGGGTCCGACGGGGTGTCCAAGCCTTCGATGGTGGCGCGGCTCAGCTCGATGCGTTCATGGGTGTCGACTTTCATCGCCTGCAGCAAGGCAGTGAAAAATGCCAGCTGGTCAGCGTTCATGTAGTCATCGGCCGACATGGCCAGCAACTGTTCCTTGGTCATCGATTTCTCTATGAAAAAATGTGCATTTGGGCGATTCGGGTGCCGCCAACGCCGTGGCGCAGGCAGCGGAATTCTTCAAGCGCCAACCGGCACTCTTTTACAGGGGGCGGCAGTCTAAGGCGCCACGTCGCCTTGAGCAACTGCAATCACACGGGAATTTGACCGAAATAGCCTGGATTCCGCCCATCGGCAAATCCAGGCCTGGCCGCCGCGCACCCTTTGCAGGTGACGGGCGGCTGAGGGAGAGGGTCGAAAACCCTGCCGTGGCGCCCAGGCCACGACAGGGTAACACTCAGCGGTCCTTGAACTGCGCTTCGCGTTTGGCAATGAAGGCGGCCATGCCTTCCTTCTGGTCTTCAGTGGAGAATGCGGCGTGGAACACGCGACGCTCGAAGCGAACACCTTCGCTGAGGGTGACCTCGAACGCACGGTTGACGCTTTCCTTGACCATCATGCTGACCGGGATCGACTTGCTGGCGATGGTTGCAGCCACCTTCAGCGCCTCTTCGAGCAATTCGGCCTGCGGCACCACGCGGGCCACCAGGCCTGCACGTTCGGCTTCTTCAGCACCCATAAGGCGCCCGGTCAGGCACAGTTCCATGGCTTTGGCCTTGCCCACCGCACGGGTCAGGCGCTGGGTGCCGCCCATGCCCGGCAGCACACCGAGGTTGATTTCCGGCTGGCCGAACTTGGCGTTGTCGCCGGCCAGGATGAAGTCACACATCATCGCCAGCTCGCAACCGCCGCCCAGGGCGAAGCCCGACACTGCGGCGATGATGGGTTTGCGTCGGTTGGCGATACGGTCGGCATCGCTGAACAGATCGTCGACGTAGATCTGCGGGTATTTCAGCTCGGCCATTTCCTTGATGTCGGCACCGGCGGCGAAGGCCTTGGCCGAACCGGTAAGCACCACACAGCCGATGTTCGGGTCACGCTCGAGCTGGTCCAGTGCCTGGTTGATCTCACCCACGATCTGCGCGTTCAACGCATTGAGTGCCTGGGGCCGGTTGAGGGTGATCAGGCCGACCTTGCCGTGGATGTCCAACAGGATGGTTTCGAATGCCATGCAGACTGCTCCTTCAAAGATTGCGCGCAATGACCATGCGCTGAATGTCGCTGGTGCCCTCGTAGATCTGGCAGACCCGAACGTCGCGATAGATCCGCTCCAGCGGGAAGTCGCTCAGATAGCCATATCCACCGAGCGTCTGCAAGGCATCCGAACAGACCTTTTCGGCCATTTCCGAGGCAAAAAGCTTCGCCATCGAGGCCTCAACCAGCGCCGGACGCCCGGCGTCGCGCAGGGCAGCGGCATGCAGCACCATCTGCCGGGCGACCGCAATGCGCGTGGCCATGTCAGCCAAGCGGAAGGCCACTGCCTGGTGCTCGATCAGCGCTTTGCCGAAGCTCTGCCGCTCGTTGGCATAGTCACGCGCCACTTCGAACGCAGCACGCGCCATGCCGACCGACTGGGAAGCGATGCCGATGCGGCCGCCTTCGAGGTTGGCCAGGGCGATCTTGTAGCCCTGCCCTTCCTCACCGAGGCGGTTGGCGACCGGTACTCGTACGTTGTCGAACACGATCTGGCAGGTGTCGGAGGCATGCTGACCGAGCTTGTCCTCGACCCGTGCGACCTGATAACCAGGCGAGTCGGTGGGCACGATGAACGCGGTGATGCCACGCTTGCCCGCCTCCGGGTCGGTCACAGCGAACACGATCACCACCCCGGCGTTCTGACCGGACGTAATGAACTGCTTGCTGCCATTGAGCACGTAATGGTCGCCGTCGAGCCGCGCTCGGGTCTTCAGGCTACTGGCATCGGAGCCTGCCTGAGGCTCGGTCAGGGCAAAGGCACCGATCATCGAGCCGCTGGCCAACGGGGTCAGGAACTGCTGTTTCTGCTGCTCGCTGCCAAACTTGAGGATCGGCACGCAGCCCACCGAGTTGTGCACGCTCATGATGGTCGAGCAGGCTCCGTCGCCGGCCGCGATCTCTTCCAGGGCCATGGCATAGGCGACATAACCGGTATCGCTGCCACCGTACTGCTCAGGCACCAGCATGCCGAACAGGCCCAGCCCAGCCATTTCCGCAATGGCCTCACGTGGGTAGCGATGTTCCTTGTCCCACTGTTCGGCGAATGGTTTCAAGCGCTCTTGGGCGAAATCCCGGACAGCGTCGGCGATCTGTTGTTGCTCGTCTGTTACCAGCATGGTTCACCTCAATACAGGCATTCGACAGCCATGGCCGTGGCTTCGCCACCGCCGATGCAGATGGCGGCGACGCCGCGGCGCAGGTTGTTCTGGCGCAGGGCCGAGAGCAAGGTCACCAGGATCCGCGCGCCAGAGGCACCGATGGGGTGGCCAAGGGCACACGCGCCCCCGTGGATGTTGACCTTGTCGTGTGGCAAGTCGAGGTGTTTCATGGCCGCCAGCGTGACCACGGCAAACGCTTCGTTGATCTCGAACAGGTCGACGTCGGCCAGGCTCCAACCAGTGCGTTTCATCAACTTGTCGATGGCACCGATCGGCGCAGTCGGGAACAGTGCTGGCGCATCGGCGAACGCCGAATGGCCATGGATGACCGCCAGCGGCTTGAGCCCGCGCTTCTGGGCTTCGCTGCGACGCATCAGCACCAGTGCCGCAGCACCGTCGGAAATCGAACTGGAGTTGGCCGCAGTCACGCTACCGCCTTCGCGGAAGGCTGGCTTTAGCTGCGGGATCTTGTCCAGCTTGGCCTTGGGCGGCTGCTCGTCATCCTTGATGATGCGTTTTTCCTTGCCCTCGGTGACTTCGACCGGAACGATCTCGGCGGCGAAGCGGCCGTTTTTGATCGCGTCCTGGGCGCGGGTCAGGGACGCGATGGCGAAGGCATCCTGAGCCTCGCGGCTGAAAGCATTGGCCTGGGCGCAATCTTCGGCAAAGGTTCCCATCAGACGCCCCTTGTCGTAGGCGTCCTCCAGGCCGTCCATGAACATGTGGTCGATGATCTTGCCGTGCCCCATGCGGTAGCCGCCACGGGCCTTGTCCAGCAGGTACGGCGCGTTGGTCATGCTCTCCATGCCACCGGCCACCACCACATCGGCGCTACCGGCCAGCAGCAGGTCGTGGGCCATGATGGCTGCCTGCATGCCCGAACCACACATCTTGTTCAGGGTGGTGCAGGTAGTGTGCTTGTCCAGGCCGGCGCCCAACGCGGCCTGGCGCGCGGGTGCCTGGCCCTGGCCGGCTGGCAGTACGCAACCGAACAGCACCTGTTCGACACTGGCGGCGTCGAGCCCGGCGCGCTCGACGGCGCCACGGATGGCCGCGCTGCCCAGTTGCGGCGCGGTCAGGCTCTTGAGGTCGCCCTGCAACCCGCCCATGGGCGTACGTACAGCGCTGACGATGACAATCGGGTCGTTGGCAAGGGTCATGTCCGGTTCTCCTTACTTGGCAGCCATGCGCAGCGCGCCGTCGAGGCGAATCACCTCGCCGTTGAGCATGCTGTTCTCGATGATGTGACGGGCCAGCGCGGCATATTCCTGCGGGCGCCCCAGGCGCGGCGGGAACGGCACACCGGCGGACAGCGAATCACGCACTTCCTGGGTCATGCCGGCCATCATCGGTGTTTCGAAGATGCCTGGGGCGATGGTCATCACGCGGATGCCGAAACGCGCCAGCTCACGCGCCACCGGCAGGGTCAGGCTGGCGATGGCGCCCTTGGAGGCGGCGTAGGCGGCTTGGCCGATCTGCCCGTCGTAGGCCGCGATGGACGCAGTATTGATGATCACGCCACGCTCGCCGCCCTCGTCCGCCTGCCCCTCGGCCATGGCCGCAGCAGCCAGCCGCAGCAGGTTGAAGCTGCCGATCAGGTTGACGTTGATCACCTTGGCGAAGCTGGCCAGGCCGTGTGGCCCCTGTTTGCCCAGCACTTTCTCGGCACCGACGATACCGGCGCAGTTGACCAGGCCGTGCAGGCTGCCAAAGGCCGCAACCGCCGCATCCACCGCCGCCTTTGCGGCCTGTTCGTCACTGATGTCGGCGACCGCGAAACGGGCGTTGTCGCCCAGCTCGCGGGCCTTGGCTTCGACCGCAGCGGCATTGAGGTCGACCAGCATCACCTTGGCGCCTGCTTCGACCAGCATTTGCGCGGTAGCGGCTCCGAGCCCTGAGGCGCCGCCGCTGACAATGAAGTGCTTATGGGTAATTTGCATGGTGTCTTTCCTTTCAGGCGCTGGCGCGGGTGGCCAGCTGCGCTTGTTGTTTGGCGATTTCCTGATTGCGCAGGATGAAGCGTTGCAGCTTGCCGCTCGGGGTTTTCGGCAGCTCGCTGACGAATTCGATTTCTCTAGGATAGGCGTGGGCGTAGAGACGTTGGCGTACGTGCTGACGCAGGGTTTCCTCAAGCTCAGGGCTGGCGGTGAAGCCGGCCGCCAGCACCACGAACGCCTTGATCAGTTCGGTACGCTCCGGGTCTGGCTTGCCGATCACCGCGGCCTCGATCACGGCTGGATGCTCGATCAACGCGCTTTCCACATCGAACGGGCCGACGCGGTAACCGGAGGTGGTGATCACGTCGTCGCTGCGGCCAACGAAACTGATGCTGCCATCGGTGTTGAGCTCAACGGTGTCGCCGCTGAGGTAGTACTTGCCGACGAACGACTTGGTTGGCAAACCGTGATATCCGCCGAACCAGCACAGCGGCGACTGCTCGCGGTCCACGGCGAGGATGCCCGGTTGACCGGCCGGCAACTCCATACCCTGCTCATCCACCACGACGATGCGGTGGCCGGGGATGGAAAAGCCGGCGGACCCCAGGTGCACCGGGTGCGTCAGGCCATGGTGGTTGCACAGCACCATGCCCAGCTCGGTCTGGCCGTAATGGTCGTGGATGGTCACGCCCAGCTCGTCGGCGAACCAACGGATCACCTCGGGGTTCAGGGGCTCGCCCGCGCTGCTGACTACCCGCAACTGGCCTTTGATCGGTGTGGAAAATTCACTGCCTGCGGCAATCAGCAAACGGTAGGCCGTCGGCGAACCGGCCAGGTTGGTGACACCCAGTTTGTTGATCACGCGCGCGCAGCTTTCGACGCTGAATGGGCCGTCGTAGAAGGTGGTGGCGTGGCCCAGTGACAGCGGGCCGGTGACGGCGTAGTAAAGACCATAGGCCCAGCCCGGGTCGGCCAGGTTCCAGAAGTTGTCTTGCGGTTGCAGGTCGATGGCGTCACGCATGTAGCCCTGGAAGGCGACGATGGCGCGCAGCGGCACTTCAAGGGGTTTGGCCGGGCCAGTGGTGCCCGAGGTGAACATCAGCAGGAACGGGGCATCGCCGCTGCGCATGACGGGCTCGCACTGGTCAGCGGCGTCTTCGAGCAACCGGTGGAAGTCCAGCTCGCCTGCCCTGGCCTTCACGGTGATGATCGTTGGGCAATCGTTCACGTCGTCCAACTTGGCGCGGTTAACGCTATCGGTCACCACGACACGGGCATGGGACTGTTCCAGGCGGTGCTCGATGGCCTTGGGACCAAAGGCAGTGAACAGCGGCTGATACACCGCCCCCAGGCGCCAGGTGGCGAGGATGGTCACCAGCAGCTCCGGGGTACGCGGCATCAAACCGGCGACCCGGTCGCCAGCCTCTACGCCCTGGGCTTTGAGCACATTGGCAAAGCGTGCGGCCTGCTGTTGGAGCTGGTCGAAGCTGTAACGTTGGCCTTCGCCGTCGCGGCCCTCCCAGATCAGGGCGAGCTTGCCGCTGCCGGCATGTCGGTCGCAGCACTCGACACAGGCATTGAGGGCTTCGAGGTTGCCGTGCAAGGCTGCGCTGGCAACCTCATCGTAGTTGAACGAACGGACGGCCTCGGCGTAATCGCGCATCGTCAGACTCCTGGTTTCTTATTGTTGGAGTGCACCACCTGTCTGACGATGTTGTCGCTGCCAGCGCCGCTCGGCAATGGCCAAACCGCTCAATCGGGATGAGCGGTTTGGCCGTTGCGCAGGCCCTTCACCCGGCCGCAGGATGCCTGTCCAGTGCCTGGCGGGTCAGCCGCAGGACCAGCTCCCGGACTGCCTTGTCAAAGGCTTCCTGGATTTGCTCAACGCGCGCCAGGTCGTCCGTGCCCTCTTCCTCCAGCTGGTCCCAGAATGGCTGCTTTACCTGCTTGAACTCAGCGTCGTGGTGGCGCTCCAGGTAGGCGATCCAGAAATCCCGCTGGCTGATGTAGCTTGGCAGGGCATCGGTGCCTGCGGCCCATCTCACCGAAGCTGCGGCATTGCTGAGCAACATCGGGTTCACCCCGGCCAGATGCTCGAATTGCATGGTCCTGGGCTGGCCTGGGAGGTTCAGCTTCCCCGCCAGGCCGACGCGATACGCCAGGCTGACTTCGACTGCATCTATTCGCTCAAGTGCACGCACATGGGCCTCTTCGTCCGAATAGCCATGGCTGCGCAGCCTGTCCTGCTCGAACATTACGCGCCGTTCGACGTCCTCGCGCGCAATGGCCTCGACCCGATCCAACCGGAACAGCCCCCTGGCCAGCTCCAACAGCGCGCCTTCCTCGCCCTCGTTGCCGGCGGCGCTCATGGCCTTAGCCAGCAATACGCGAACCTCCAGCGTGCTGAAGCAGGAAATCACCAGATCCACGCAACCACGGGATGCGGCCAGCTGGAACAACTCGCCACGCAGGGTGGCATTTTCGCTGGCGGCCTCGATCACAGCCCACACCCTGCGCGACAAGTCTTGCGGAACGCGCTGGAAGTCGCTGGTACGGGTCAGCTCGACCAGCAAACGGAAGAACTCGGCACTGTCCGGCACCGCCAACAACGCGTCCCATCGCCGCCCGTGACCTTCCCTTGCTGGCGCCTGCGCCTGCTCGAGCCAGTCCGCCCGTGCACGCCCGAACGCTTGGTCCGCCGCAGAGGCCTGACCCGTCAAGGGGTTGGCTGCATGCAGGCGTTCACGCTCGGCGACGGGCAACGCGTTATTGTCCAGCATCACCGCGCGACGGACCTGCAACGAAGCCTGCAGCAAGCTGTTGGGCAGTTGAGCGATCTGGTTGTCACGCAGGTCCGCCACTTGCAACTGCGCGCATTGCTCCAAGCCTGCGGGTATGCTCTGCAGGTTAACCTGCCGCAGGTTCAGGTCGCGCAAGCGAGACAAATCTTCAAGGCGCAGACTGACGGGCCCCAACCGGTTGGCACTCAAGTCGAGTATCTCCAACTGGGTAAGGCGGCTGATGGTTTGAGCGGCCTCCTCGGTCATTCGGATCCGGTTACGTGCCAGGCGCAGGGTTCTGAGCTGGCTCAGCTCACCCACTTCGACAGGCAGATCGACCAAGGCATTGTCGCTCAGATTCAACCAGCGCAAGCGAGGGAAGCAACGCAGGAAACTCTGTGGCACGGTGGCCAGTTGCAGTCCGACCAGAACCAAGTCAGTGATGTGCCGAAAGTCCGTATCGGCGGGCAACATGGGCAGACTCCCGACCTCCAGTCCGACCAACGTCAGCCGCGTGGTCGACTGATAGTCACTCGACGGGGCGGAACTCGGTCCATCCAAGCGCCAACTGCGCCGGAATTCTTCGGCAACGAAGCGGCGTGCTCCACGCAAGTTCCCCGCTGGTGCAGCCCTCACCCAGTTGTCCATGCTTCGATCAAGTGCAAGATATTGCTGGTACTGCCCGATCATGATGGCGTAGGCCGTCCGTGGAGACTGCAGCAGAATCGACACATACGTCTCCAGCAATTGCGAAGGATGTGCCGGATAAAGCGCGCTCACGGCTTCAAGAAGCAGTCGGCGGGACGGATGCTGCTGCTCTTCCCGTCCGTTCAGCAGGTAACCGAAGCGCCCATCAGGCAACCGCCGCAGTGGGTTCCTGGGCGGTTTTATCTCGCGCACCCCCATCAACTCGGCAAACGCTTTGCGGCCTGCGGGCAACCAGGCTCTGAGCGTGTAGGCAATCTGCTCGCTGGCCTGGGCGCCATCCCAGGTCAGACGCGCCAGGTCACGTTTGCCGAGGTACCTGGCAAGCACTTCGGCGATATTCACAGGGTCGGCCAGTTCGACATCCAGCTCATGCCCTTCCAAGTCATAACACTTGAAGCCGCCGGGCTGCTTCACCAGAACGGTGGTAATGCGCTGTGGATCGCTCTGCGGATTCAAGCGTGCCAATGAACGGCCGATATCCGAGCCTTCGCGCAGCTCGATGTCAGCCGCTCCCGACAAACTGGCATGTTTTCGCAACAACGCGAACACCAGTGATACCGACTCTGGCTGATAGCTGCCCTTGAGGTAAAAGCCCTCGCGCGCGCGGGTCACCTTCGCCAGCTGCAGTTGCTCGCGCGCCCGTTCAGCAACCGCCAGAGGAATACGGTCTTGGCTCAGCATCCATTGCCGCTGGGTTTCGGTTGCCTGATTGAGCACGTCGAGCGCGTAGGCATCGGGCAGCCCGCTGAAATCCCTCGAAAGCAAGGCCCGCAAAGGGTCCGTCGTCAGGTACTGCTGCGAAAAGTGCTCGAACAACTGCTCGCGCAACGATGCTGCATCATCGATGAACGCCAGGCGCTGCTCTTCCAGTGACATCGCATCGAGTTTCAAACTGTCGCCGCACCACTGGAAGAACTGCGCATCGTAGTCCTGCCCCTGAATCAACTGCTCGAAGAAGGCATCGACACGAGCATCCACGGCAAAACGCTCCAGAGTGTCACGAAGCTCGACCGGAAGCGCACGCCCTTCCACCAACAAACCGCGCAGGTGCGCCTGGTCGACATCGGCGACTTTGAGGATCTGGCTGATGCGCTCGGTGCTCAAGCCGGCCGCCTGCGGCCACAGACGCTTCAGCAACAGGCCCTCGCCCTCCCATTCAAGCGGCCGCTCGGATGATAGCCGCCAGCTACGCTCGCCGTTGAACTCGAGCGTCGGCCCATAACTCGCCTGACGCTCGGGATGACGCAACTGCCAAACACTGCGCCCCTGCGTCGGCCTGACCTGATAGTACTTGTCACCGTTACGCCACCAATGGCCGTCGCCATTGGCCAGCAGGCCGTTGTCCTGCTCCAGAAGATCACTGGGTGGAGATTTATCTTCGTAGTGGCTGATATCACCGGACCATAGCCGCTGTTCCCCCGCATCATTGAGCACGGGCACCAGTTGGTCGACGTGCGTGCTACGAGTGAAGCCTCGGGCAACCAGTGTGGTACCGGCCGCCAATGCGGCGCTCACCGCCACCGTCTCGACGACTCCCAACAGGTGCTCGATGGCTTCGTGCTGGTGGCCCTGTTTCCAGTCATGGACCCCCTCAAACACCTCGGAAAGCGTCTCGCCCACCCATTGGGTCACCAGCAGCGTACCGATCACCGGCACGAACAAGCCGGCAAGGCCAACCAGCCCCATTCCCACGCTCTCCAGCATCTCCAGACGCTCTGAACTGGCCCGCTTATCGACCTGCTCGGTGGGCACCGCAAGAAAACGCGCGTTGTCGCGAATCCGCTGCGACTGCTGGGCTGCCAGCGTCTGGAAAGCCGATTCTTCCATTTCCTCGCAGGCGCAAGTTGCATCGGTGTTTTCATCACGCAGTCGCAGGCGCAATTTGGTAATGAAGCCTGCGCGCTCCGATATCGCGATACGCTGGACGAAGTCTTCTGCATAAGCGGGGTCGCGCAACAGCGCACCCAATGCCCAACTGGCTGCTTGCCAACCGTCCAGCGACCGCAGCGGTTGCTTGGGGTCGCCAGGCAAGTAAAGGATCACTTTTTTCGCGACGAAGGGTGAAGGATCCCTGAACGATGGGCGCAGCTGCTGCAATCCAAACGCCAGGGCTCCCTCGACACGACAGCCAAATACTTGCAGTGCCCCCACCTGCACCCGATGCATATGCGGGTGGGTCAGCGGTTCTTTATCGACAAAACGCCGTAACATGGCCACTTCATCGGCAGGCAAATGCTTTTTCAGTGCGGCGAGCTCAACGGCCAGACTGAATTGCGCAAGCTTGTCATCGGCCAAAGCTTTCTGGCATTCAGCGTCGATCACGCTGTCGAGATCTTCTTGATACTTCTTGCCAACATCCGCCTCCCGGCAGAGTTTGACCACGCTGGCAGTGTCAGTAGTCAGCACCTGCTCCGCCCGGCCTGTCGCAACATCGCTCGGGTACACCAGAGCGGTCTGCTCGAAGAAGGGTTCGTTATGCTTGAAGTTCTGCATCAGTTTCTGCAGCGCGGGCACGCGCACGAAATAGGACTCGTACGTTTTCACGCCCGACGCATCTGTGAGCAGCTTGCGACGCTCTTCTCGCCACTGAGCCTGGTCCAGGGCGAGGGTCAGTGACATGGAAGTATCAAGCTCCTTTTGCAGACTTGTCCTGGCAAAGGTGGAGAGCGATGTTAGCCCGGAAAACGCCGTCTGCACCCGTAGCTGGGTCTGCATGTAGCGCTCGAAGCAATCGCGCAGAGCAATCAGTCGGGGATGGGCGATGCCTGCAAGCCAGCCAGGCAGCGTCTGTGCAATGAATGCGTCGGTGGCTTGCTCGCGCAGGGTATCTCTTGTCGGTTCGATCATGGTCGTTGTCATAGCGGTGGAGGAGCCGCTTACACTGCATGCACCAGAATTCCTGCTGAACCGGGAAAGCCCCCCATCGGCCAATTCCGATGAGGGGCACGACACAGGTCAACCTTGTCGAGACGAGTCGGTTCTCAACTCCTGGCGGGTCAGCACAACCCTGTGACGGTGCAACGCCGCGTCATGCTCGATCTGAAGGTCATCCAGTGCTCGTGCGCGCTGTACCGACGTTGCCTGCGGATTGTCTGCGTGGTACCTGGCAACCCGGTTGCGATGAGCCGTGTCCAGCACCTGGAAGTCATCTGCGTAATGAACCCTCAGGTAGTACTGCCAGAAGTTGCGCTGACTGAGGTCATCGGCGAGTGCATCAATGCCCTCCTGACGTTCGATTTGCAGCCTGTCCTCGACTATCGACTGCTCACTGACACCCAGCTGGGAGGCGCCAAACATGGCTTGAGGCTGGCCAGGCAACCTCAATGCTTCCCTGAGCCTGATGCGATACAAGAGGTTGATGTCCCTGCCATCGACGTCATCCAGAACCGCCATACTCTCGCCGGCCTCCCGAGCCAGGGCCCGCGCCTGGTTCACCCGAGCCGTCGCCCGGCGCGCCACCTCATCGATGTAATCCAGGCGATAACGGCCCAGCCCGAAGGCCATGAGCGCCGCCCGCTGTTCTCCCCGCAGGGCCGCCCGCTCGAACCGGGCTTCCAGCATGCGCAATAGCAGCTGACTGAACGTATCGGCGATGCGATTCTGCGCCGCTGGCAACCTGTCGACCAAGCCGAATACCACGCTGCGCAGCACTGCATCTTCCTGCAACGCTTGCAGTAACGCCCAGACCTGCTCAGCCAGGTACCAACGCGCCCGCGCGAAGTCGGCAACCTCTTGCAATCGGCCCAACAACTGCAAGAAAGGTCCGCTGTTGTCGGCCGCCGCCACGGCTTCCCAGATCAGACTACGGCCGAACCTGGACGACTCGTCTGCAGCGCCGATCCACACACTGCGAATTTCCTCCAGCGGCAGTTCAGGGGAAGACTCCTCTGGTATCGCGTCCAGGGAATACAGGCTGAACACCTGAACATTGCTTAACGGGTTCCGATCCACCAGAAACGCCTGGCGAAAGCTTTGCGGCATCTGTAATGTTTCGGGCGCGACCATGGTCAGCTGGTTGTCGCGCAAGTCAGCCATCTGCAAGTGGGGGCACAGTTCGATGTTTGCCGGCCAGACACTCAGGCGGCAATGGCGCACGTTCAACTGAACCAATTGCTGTAGTCGAGCGAACGGTAAGTAAAGAACCCCCAGAGGGTTGTAGCTCAGGTCGAGGTGTGAAAGACGTGGCAGGCCGGCCAGTACTTCGACAGCCGCCCTGTTCATGCGGATGCGGTTGCGCGCCATCCTCAGGGTTCGCAACTCGGGCATGTAGCCGATCCCCGTCGGAATGCCCAACAATCGGTTGCCATTGAGATTCAGGTTGCGCACGTTGACGAAGCCATGCAAAAAATCGCTGGCCACAGTAGTCAGCGAGCTGTCGTTGATGGCCAGGGCCGTCACGTGATTGAACTGCACATGCCCTGGCAACGACGGCAGGGAAGACAGTTCGCCAAAGCCCAACACCAACCGCAAACCGCCAGGCTGACCGTCGGTGTCCGGCAGTCGCTCGCCCTGACCTCGCCAGGCGCGCAGCACAAGCTCGGCAAATCGTTGCCGGTTGGCCTGCCTGGCATCGTTCAGCTCTGCCGACACCCAACCGTTCAATGCACGGTTCAACTGCTCGTGATCGTCCTGCAACGCAGCCAACGATGCGAACGGCATGTCTTCCCCGTTCAACAAGCGCTCCAGTTCCTGATTCAACTGGTTGTCATCCAGGCCGGGGAACAGCTGGCGCAAACCGTCAAACAGATGCTGCCTGGGGCCTGGCACCCGCGCACCTTCGCCGCGCCCGCTGAGCAGGTAACCAACCCGCCCGTCAGCCAGACGCTGGCCAGGGTTGAACCAGCGGGTCTCAGGCTGCCAACCCAGCAGTTTCGCGCATTGATCGTGCGAGCCTGGCAGCAGCGCGCTCAACTTTTGGCGCAGTTGCAAGCTGGCCCCATCGCCGTCGATTCCCAACGTTTGCAACTGGGCGGATGACATGCACGCCACGAGCGCATCGAAGATCGTCGCAGGCTTCAACCCTGTGATCGGCAAAGGCCGCCCCAGGCCATTGAACAGCTGGAAGTGCCTGCTGACACGGACCAGGCAGACGCGCCCAGCCGCAGGGCTTTCGGGGGCCAGCTCGGCCAACAGGCGCCCCGTGGGTGTTGCCTCACGCACCTCCAGGTTCAAGTCGGCAGGTCTTTCAGGTATCTGGCGCAGCAGCGCCACCGCCAGCTGATCGGTTTCCTCGCAACTGGCACTGCCGAGATAGAAGCCCTCCACCGCCCGGGTAAGCCGGGCAACCCGCAAGAGCGATCGGGCCTTGGTTGCCAGGGCCAGCGGCAAGCGTGACTGCTGGCGGGCGATTTCCAGCTCGGTCGTGCCAATGCCCCGCAACACCTCGGGAATGTAACCCTTGGGAAGCCCAGGGAAGTCCCGCGACACCACATTGGCCAACGAAATGCCAGAACGCGGCGCGAATGCGAAGCTCTCGAAAAGCCGCCAACGCATCTCAGGCATCTTCTGGATCAACCGTTCGCGCAGCCCGGCTGGGGGGCCGGCTACATCCGGTTGCGCGCTGCACCAATCAAGCAAATCTTCTTCGCTGCTCAACAGCTCGCCGCTGTTCAGATGGCCGATGAACGCTTCTATGCGGGCATCCACCTCGAAGCGGCGCAAGGTATCGGTGAGCGCAATAGGCGCTGGCCGGTTCTCCACCAGCACGCCGCGCAGTTCGTCCTGATCGATGCCGGCCACGTGCAGAATCTGCCTGGCCCGTGCCGCATCAAGCGGAGGGTCCTGCGGCCACAGGCAATTCAACATGCGGGCGCTGTCGTCCCACTCCAGCGGCCGATCATGCAACAAGCGCCAGCTACGCTGGCCATTGTGCAGTACTACCGGCCCATAGGCGTTGTCACGCAGCGGATGGCGCAAGCGCCAAGAGCCTTGCGTAGGGGAGCGATGCACTTCGTAGTAGCGGGTCTGCACGCGCATCCAGCGGCGGGTGCCCGCGCCGTACAGACCGTCAGGGCGTAACATTGCATCGTCTGGCGTTGTTTCATAGGGTTTCAGGTCGCTTTGCCAAAGACGTTTACGTCGAGCGTCCAGAGCAACGGGCTCCAGCGTATCCACGAACGCACTGCGCACGACCTTCACGCCCGCTACCGTGGCGCCCGTGTATGCCAGGACTTCAGCAACACTAAGCAGGTGTTCCAACGCCTCATGCTGATGCCCTTTGGACCAATCCAGCACGCCCTCGAACACCTCGGACAAGGTTTGCGCCAGCAGTTGCCCAAGCAACAACGCCCCGACCACGGGATTGAACAGCCCGGCCAAGTTGGTCAAACCCAAGCCTACAGCCGTCCAATTTTCTATCCGCTTCCTGGTGGCATCGTCATTGACCTCTTGCGTGGGCACCAGTAGCAAGCGGGCGTCGTCCTTGATCTGCTGAACCTGCACCCTGGACAAGTCGCGGAAGGTATCCCCGACAATGGTCCCACGCATCATCTGCAAGTCCGGCTGAGCGTCCTTCAAACGTGAATCCAACGTTTGCAGAAAGGTGTGGCGATCCTTCAGGCTTACCTGCTGCCCCAGGCATTGTCGAAAGCCTGGTTGCCGCAGCTCGGCAACCAGTTTGTCGCGCATGTCGGACAACGAGGTGAAACGGCGCAAAGCCTGAGTGGGGTCGCTGGGCAGGTACAGCAGCACACTTTGAATCACACCATCGAACTCGCGCAACTCGACCAGCAGCGCGTTGGAAAGCCGGTGCCCCAACAATTCGAGCATGTTGACACTGTGTGGGACTGGCTGGCCGTAGGTATTGGGAACATGCTCGGCCACTTCCCGCAGCGCTAGCTGCTCCGATGCGTTGATTTGCCCCTGGAGCGCTGCGATTTCGATGGCCAGAATAAACCCGCTGCGTTTGTCTTCAGCGAGCAGCTTCAAGTTCTGTTCGCCGTACACCTTATCGAGTTCATCCTGATACAACTTGCCCACGTCCAACGTCCGGCACCGCTCGATGAAAGCCGAGTTGGCAGCTATCAGTACGTCGTCGCTGCCTTCAAGCCCCAGGCCACTGCCCACGTAGAAACTGGCTCCCTTACTGAATCCCTGCATCAGTTTCAGCAGCCCGGGTGTGTAGGTGTACTTGGGGCCGTAGGCGAAATCAGGCCGATCCAAACGACTGGAAAAGTGGGGGGAAACCGTGACCCAGCGCAAATCCGCCACACGCGTGCCGTCGGGCAGGCTAGCTTTCAGGTGTTCATGAAATTTTTCTTCGGCAAAACTTTGCAGCCCCAGCAACTCTGATGTTGCGGACCGCAGCTTGTCCTGGCTTGCCTTATGCGTTTTGAAGCTGTCGCGCAATTTCTTGATCTGGCCTTGCGAGGCACGCTTTAGCCAGTCAGGCAACTGGGCTCTGATGAAATCGTCGGTGGCGGACGCCAGCTTTGCTTGCAAGGTGGGTGTGGGTTCGGCGGGGGAAATCAGCATCATGGGAGCTCCAGTCCAGGCAGAAAAGGCGCCCATGCTTCTACCTGCGCCGCCTCGCCATCAGCTGGAAACGCTTCGGCTCTGGCCGCGCAGACAGGCTCACTCGCCAGCGTCGCGAGCCTGGATCAGCGCCCGGTAATGCCCAGGGTTGCAGCCGAACCATTTGCGAAACGCCTTGTAGAACGAACTGCTGTCGGCGAAGCCCAGGCGCTCGGCGATGTCGCCCAGCGCAGGCTCCGCCTGGGCCAGCCAGGCAATGGCCAGTTCCCGCCGTGCACTGTCCTTGAGCCGCTGGTAGGTCTGCCCTTCTTCCGCCAGGCGTCGGCGCAGGGTGGCGCTCGACAGGCATAAACCACGGGCAAGACTGTCAGCGTCCGGCCAGTGGGCCGGGTCGATTTTCAGCAGGTCACCGCGAATACGCCTGGCCAGGCTGGCCGGGTCGCGGTACTTGACCAGGATGTTGCCCGGTGCCTCGGCAAGAAAACGCTGCAACTCCTGGGGCGTGCGCTTGAGCGGCAGATCGAGGCAGTCCGCCGCGATGATCATGCGTGTGCGCGGGCGTTCGAATTGCAGGTTCTCGGAAAACATCACCCGGTAATCGTCGCAGAACGGCGGCTCGGCACAACGCAGGTCGATGGCCAGGATCGGGATGCGTCGCCCCGCCAACCAGCAGGCCACACCGTGCACGATCATCCAGAAGGTGAAATAGGTAAATGCCCGGCGAGGTTGGTCCTGGGGTTCGTTGACGACGATTTCAGCCAGGCTTTGTTGGCGCACCAGGCTGGGTTGCAAGTCCTGAAGCATCAACGACAGAAAGCCCAAGGCAATCTCGAGCCCGGCGCCGAGGCTGTGCTGGGCCATCGCAGCGCGGGTCAGAAACGCAAGGCTGCCCATGGGCAGCCCGCGCGGGTCCATGGCAAAGAACTCATCGTTGCAACGCCTCGCCAGCAGGCGCCAGAGCTTGGCATAGGCATCGGCGGACACCCTTGCCTGCGCCAACTCCAGCTGTGCCGGGTCGATGCCGGCGCGCAGCAGCAGGCCAACATCGGGTTGCCCGGCCGGGCATGTCTGCAGCAGGGCCTCACGTACCAGCTGCATGGATATGGTGTCTTTCTCGCTCATTGGCCATCCAACCCCAGGAATGCCTTGATCAAACGCAGTTCACGGCGACGCTCCAGGCAACCGACCATGTGCCGGTTCACCAACCCGTCGCCGGCAATCGGCCGAGCCACCACCCTGGGATCATGAGCGACCTCCACCGACGAGACGATGCCGATACCCAATTCGGCCGCCACAGCCTCGGTCACGGCCTCGCGGCTGTCCAGTTCCAGCAGCACCCTAGGGTGCACCTGGGCAGCGGCACAGGCCTGGTCGAAGGTGCGCCGGGTGATCGAACTGGGCTCACGCAGCACCATGATCTGCTTGTCCAGTTCGGACAGGGCCAATTCACCAGCCTCGTGCGCCCAGGCATGGCCGACAGGCAACAAGGCACACATCCGCGAATCGCCAAGGCTCTGTAAATACAGCCCCTTGCGCGGCTCGACTTCGGTCAACACGGCCACATCGGCATGCTCCGACAGCAGAGCGGCCAGGGTTTCCTGGGCATTGCCCAGCCGCAGGTTGACGGTGATACCGGGAAAGCGTGCGCGTAGTTGGGCCAGCATCGGCATGACCCTGTGTGGCCCATCGGCAGCCACTTCCAGGCGCCCAGTCAACAACTGCCGGTTGGCTTCCAGCATCGACTGCGCTTCTTCGGCCAGGCTGAACATGGCCCGCGTGATGGCGGCCAGACGGGTGCCCTCCTCCGTCAGCTCCACCCGCCGCGCCGTGCGCCGCAACAGGGTGATCTGGTAGTGCTCCTCCAACGCCTTGATGTGCCCGGTCACCGCCGGCTGGCTGATGAACAGGCGTGCCGCGGCACGGGTAAAACTGCCTTCACGGGCGACCGCGTCGAACGCACGAAGCTGGAACAGGTTCATATCTATCGGCCTGACTTATGGCTGGCATAACAACAAACAATTTGATTGATGAGAGACCGAATTGCAACCTAGCACCCGTAGTTTCAGCGCCACATCAACTGGCGGACCACCCGCAGCTTGTGAGGAACCACGGAATGAGCAAAGCCCCGATTCTGCTGACCCCCGGCCCACTGACCACTTCAATCCGCACCCGCCAAGCCATGCTGGTGGACTGGGGTTCCTGGGACCGCGACTTCAACCAACTCACTGCCAGTGTCTGCGAACAACTGCTGGCGATCATCGATGGCAGCGCCAGCCACCACTGCGTGCCCCTGCAAGGCAGCGGCACCTTTGCCGTCGAAGCCGCCATCGGCACCCTCGTACCCCGTGACGGCAAGGTACTGGTGCTGATCAATGGCGCCTACGGCCAGCGCCTGGCCAAGATCTGCAAAGTTCTGGGCCGCACCTACAGCACCTTCGAAACCGCCGAAGACCAACCGACCACCGCCGCCGACGTCGACCGCCTGCTGGCCGCCGACCCGGCCGTGACCCACGTGGCGCTGATCCACTGCGAAACCAGCACCGGCATCCTCAACCCGCTGCCGGAGATTGCCCAGGTCATCAAGCGCCACGGCAAACGCCTGATCATCGACGCCATGAGCTCGTTCGGCGCGCTGCCGATCGATGCCCGCGAAATCCCCTTCGAAGCGCTGATCGCCGCCTCGGGCAAATGCCTTGAAGGCGTACCGGGCATGGGCTTCGTGTTCGCCGAGAAAAACGCCCTGGCCGGCGCCGAAGGCAATGCCCACTCCCTGGCCATGGACCTGCACGACCAGCACCAGTACATGGCCAAGACCGGCCAGTGGCGCTTCACCCCGCCCACCCACGTGGTCGCCGCCCTGCACGAAGCCTTGCTGCAATACAACGAAGAAGGCGGCCTGCCAGCGCGCCACCAGCGCTACGCCGACAACTGCAAGACCCTGCTCGACGGCATGGCGGCCATTGGCCTGCGCAGCTTCCTGCCGGCCGAGATCCAGGCACCGATCATCGTCACCTTCCACGCGCCGAACGATGCCCGCTACCAGTTCAAGGACTTCTACGAGCGGGTCAAGGCCAAGGGCTTCATCCTCTACCCGGGCAAGCTGACCCAGGTCGAAACCTTCCGCGTCGGCTGCATCGGCGTGGTCGGGGCGGACGGCATGCAGGCCGCTGTCGATGCCGTGGCCCAAGTGCTGCGGGAAATGGAAGTACTGGACATCTGATTCGCCCAACCGCCCCAACCTTCTAGGAATTCGCGCACATGAACTACAGCAACCCTACCCAGCTGCAAGCCGCCATTCTTGACTGGGCCGGCACCGTGGTCGACTTCGGCTCCTTCGCCCCGACCCAGATCTTCGTCGAAGCCTTCGCCGAGTTCGACGTTCAGGTGTCCATCGAAGAGGCCCGTGGCCCGATGGGCATGGGCAAGTGGGACCACATCCGCACCTTGTGCGACGTGCCGGAAATCGCCGAGCGCTACCGCAAGGTGTTCGGCCGCACGCCCACCGACGAGGACGTCACCGCCATCTACGAGCGCTTCATGCCGCTGCAGATCGAGAAGATCGCCGTGCACTCGGCGCTGATTCCAGGCGCCTTGGATACCCTCACCGGGTTGCGCAAGGACGGCCTGAAGATCGGCTCGTGCTCCGGCTACCCGAAAGTGGTGATGGACAAGGTGGTGGAGCTGGCCGCGCAGAACGGCTATGTCGCCGACCATGTGGTGGCCACTGATGAAACGCCCAATGGCCGCCCTTGGCCGGCTCAGGCCCTGGCCAACGTGATCGCCCTGGGCATCGACGATGTGGCGGCCTGCGTCAAGGTCGACGATACCGTACCCGGCATTCTCGAGGGCCGCCGTGCCGGCATGTGGACCGTGGCACTGGTGTGCTCGGGCAACGCACTGGGCCTGACCTGGGAGGGTTACCGGGCGCTGAGTGCGGAGAAACTGGAAAGCGAACGCAAGCGCATCCACGCGATGTTCGAGAGTTCGCGCCCGCACTACCTGATCGACACCATCAACGAGTTGCCAGAGGTGATTGCCGATATCA
This sequence comes from Pseudomonas sp. Teo4, assembly GCF_034387475.1. Taxonomy (NCBI): domain Bacteria; kingdom Pseudomonadati; phylum Pseudomonadota; class Gammaproteobacteria; order Pseudomonadales; family Pseudomonadaceae; genus Pseudomonas; species Pseudomonas sp. Teo4. The sequence continues at coordinate 582,922 of NZ_JAXCIL010000001.1, read as the reverse complement.
ACCGGCGGCTGGCCAAAGGTGAGATGCCGCAGGCGTTCTGACCGACGCATCGCCGGCAAGCCGGCTCCCACAGAGACCGCGACGATCTTCAGATCACTGCCGTACCTGTAGGAGCCGGCTTGCCGGCGATAGGGCCTGACGCCCGCAACCTCAAACCGCGCGGTTCAGCTTCACCCACGAAGCAAACTTGTCGATGAACCCTTGCAGGAACGGCCGGGTCTTGTCATTGAGCTTGCCGTTGTCCTCGAACAGGCTCGCCGCCCCACCGATATAGGCCTCGGGCATCTGCATGCAGGGCATGTCGAGAAACACCAGCGACTGGCGCACGGCATGGTTGGCACCAAAACCACCGATGGCCCCCGGCGAGACACTCACCACCGCCGCCGGCTTGCCGCTCCAGGCACTTTGCCCGTAGGGCCTGGACCCCACGTCAATGGCATTTTTCAAGCAGCCCGGCACCGACCGGTTGTACTCCGGGGTCACGAACAGCACGGCGTCACTGCGACGAATCTCATCACGAAAGTGCTTCCAGGACTCGGGCACGCCTTCAGCCTCGACATCCTCGTTGTACAGCGGCAAGTCGCCGATCTCGACGATCTTCAAGGCAAGGCTGGACGGCGCCAGCTCCGAAAGTGCCCGGGCCACCTTGCGGTTGTACGAATCCTTGCGCAAGCTGCCGACGACGACCGCTACCGAATACACCTGGCTCATGGCGATTTCCAACCTTTGCTGGGTAATGGGACGTTGTAGTTATAGATGACCGTTCCTCGGCCCCTTGGTTTTTTTTCGTTGCGGCTAAAACTTCCTGCCGCCTGAAGCGGTCTATGCCTGCAGACATTTCCCAAGCAATTCAGAGGTTTTCACCCAAATGGCAGCAGTAATGGTCGGCCAGTTCCACGCCCGTGACGCCGAAGGCCGTATCTACCCCGTCCACGAATTCCAGGAATCCACCCTGCAGATCGACGGCAGCATCCAGGGCGCACCGATCACCAGTTACCGCCTGGCCATCGGCGACAAGGTCAACCACCTGGGTGAAGACCGCTTCGAACTGGCGCGCACCGGCGTCGAGATCATTCGCATTCCTTGATGCAGTCCACCGTGTAAGCGCCGTTCTCATGCTGCAGCCCATGCACGTCGGCGACGAAGCCAGGAAAGCCGCTGTCGAATGCGCGGGCGAAGGCCAGGTAATCGAGAATCGAGCGGGTGGTTTCGGTGAAACGCTCGCCCGGCATGATCAGCGCGATGCCTGGCGGATACGGCACCAGCATCACCGCTGCGACCCGACCCAGCAGCGCCTCGATGGGCACCGCTTCCACTTCACCGCGTACCATACGGTCATAAGCCTGTGCCGGGCTCATCACCACCTCGGGTAACCGCGTGAACAACCGCTTGAGCTGCTTGGCAGTGGCGTTGGCGCGGTAGCAATCGTGCAACTGGTTGCACAGGTCGCGCAGCCCCATGCCCTGATAACGCGAAGGCGCCACCGCCACCACGCTGGGCAGGCACGCACTCAATACCGTGTTGCCGTCGTAGTGACGCTTGAACTCCAACAGCTCGGTCAGCAAGGTGCTCCACTTGCCTTTGGTGATGCCCATGGAGAACAGCACCAGGAAGCTGTACAACCCGGTCTTCTCCACCACCAGCCCACGCTCCCAGAGGAACTTGCTGACCACCGCCGCCGGAATGCCATGCTCGCCCAGCACACCACCGGCATCGAGACCGGGCATCACCAACGTGACCTTGAGCGGGTCGAGCAATACATAGTCATCCGCCAGCTCGCCGAAGCCATGCCACTGCGCACCTGGTTGCAACAACCAGTCCTGCACCGCAAGTCGGTGAATCCCTTCTGCCGTCGACGGCTGCCAGATACTGAACCACCAGTCATCGGCGGCGATGTGCTCGCGCAGGTTGGCCAGGGCCCGGCGAAAACTCAGAGCCTCGTCGAACATCTCCTGCAGCAGCGAGCGCCCAGCCGGGCCTTCCATCATGGTCGAAGCCACGTCCAGCGAGGCGAGGATGCTGTATTGCGGTGAAGTGGAGATATGCATCATGAACGCTTCGTTGAAGCGGTCGCGGTCCAGCTGACGCTGCGCGCCGTCCTGAACATGGATCATCGACGCCTGACTGAAGGCTGCGAGCAGTTTGTGGGTGGAGTGGGTGCTGAACACCAGCGGGCTGTCTGCCTCACAGGCGGTGCCCATGGCATAACGGTTTTCGAAGAAGTCATGAAAGGCCGCATAGGCGAACCAGGCTTCGTCGAAGTGCAGCACCTCGACGCTAGCGCCCAACGCCTGCTTGATCATTCCAGCGTGGTAGCACAGCCCGTCGTAGGTGGAGTTGGTCACCACCGCCAGCTTGACCCGAGGCGTACGGCCGCGGGCCAGGGGGTTGGCCAGGATCTTCGCCTGGATCGCTTCGGCACTGAACTCACTGAGCGGGATCGGGCCGATGATGCCCAGCTCGTTGCGCTCTGGGCACAGGTAAATGGGAATGGCACCAGTCATGATGATCGCATGCACCACCGACTTGTGGCAGTTGCGGTCCACCAGCACCAGGTCGTCACGGCCCACCATGGCGTGCCAGACAATCTTGTTGGCGGTGGATGTGCCATTGATCACGAAGAAGGTGTGGTCGGCGCCGAAGTTGCGCGCGGCACGGGCCTCGGCTTCGGCGAGCGGGCCGGTATGGTCGAGCAGCGAACCCAGTTCGGGCACCGAAACGGACAGGTCGGAGCGCAGGGTGTTTTCACCGAAGAACTGATGAAACGCCAGGCCTACGGGCGTCTTGCGATAAGCCACGCCGCCACCATGACCGGGGGTGTGCCATGAGTAATTCGATTGAGCGGTGTGCTGCACCAAGGCTTTGAAGAACGGCGGCAGCAAGCCGTCGAGGTAGATATGGGCAGCGCGGGCGACTTGCCGGGCCAGGAATGGCACTGTGTCTTCGAACAGATAGAGGATGCCACGCAACTGGTTGAGTTCGCCCATGACTTCGGCGGGTGCGTTCTCCAGCGTGACCTGCTCGCCCAGGGCGAAGATGGGCAGGTTCGGGGCCCGCAGGCGAGCCAGACGAATCAGTTCGGCCATGTTCTGCAGCAGGTGGGTATTCTCGCCGACGCCTTCGGCGGCGATCAGCATGCAGGCCAGGCCGTGGTGGGTAGCGGCAACCAGGCGTGCTTCGGCATGGTCGGCCGCGGCGAGGATGGCAAAGCCGTCCTGGCTCAGCTCATCGGCAATACCGCGGATACGTTCACCGGCGACACTGTCAGCCTTGATCGCCCGGTGGACGATGAGGATGGGGAACTTGAGGTCCTTGTACATCCGTTACTACCCCCTTTCGAACAGGTCATGCTGTTCAGGGTAGTAGAGCTGATGGTGTCAGTACGGGCCTCATCGCTGGCAAGCCAGCTCCCACAGGGATCGCGCCAGCTTTTAGAAATTGAGCAAGACAGTTGCTCCTAAAGGTACTGCAGTGACCTCAGGATTGGTGCGGTCCATGTGGGAGCCGGCTTGCCGGCGACAAGGCCGCAGCGGCCAGCACATCAACCGGCAGGCGTTTCCGTCAGCACCTGCCACATTGCCGGCCCGCCCGCCGACTTGGCAATGGCCGCCAGGCGCTCGGCATGGGCCTCCATCTCCTCGGCGGTAGCCATGATCACCCGACCAGGCGCACGCCCGGTAATACGGCGAATCTCACTGCCAGTGCCGCCCTGCCCATCACCGTCGCTATCAGCACCATGGCCAGCCAGCGACAGGCTGGTCTGGCCACCGGTCATCGCCAGGTAGACGTCAGCCAGCAGTTCCGAGTCGAGCAATGCGCCGTGCAGTTCACGGCCGGAGTTGTCGATGTCGTAGCGTTTGCACAACGCATCGAGGCTGTTGCGCTGCCCTGGGTGACGGGCCCGAGCCAGCAACAGGGTGTCAAGAATGGTGCAGTGCCGGGAAATATCAGCGCGGTCCTGCTGCCCCATCAAGGCGAATTCGTTGTTGATGAAGCCAACGTCGAACGCCGCGTTATGGATGACCAGCGTGGCGCCCTGGATGAACTCGAAGAACTCTTCGGCCACCTCGGCAAAGCGCGGCTTGCCGACCAGGAAGGTATCGGTGATGCCGTGAACGCCGATGGCGCCCTCGTCACTTTCCCGATCAGGTTGCAGGTACACGTGGAAGTGACGCCCGGTCAGGCGCCGGCCGATGACCTCGACACAGCCGATCTCGATGATTCGATGGCCTTCGCCCACTGGCATGCCGGTGGTTTCGGTATCGAGAATGACCAGCCTGGTATCTTGCTGCTGCTCCACGCGGAGGGCTCCAACTTGCATCTATGACAAAACGGGGGGCGGATTGTACCCCAGCTCAACCCTTGCTGCGCACTTCGTCGACACCGCGGTTGGCGAGCTGGTCGGCACGCTCGTTGCCGGGGTGGCCGATGTGACCACGTACCCACTTCCAAGTCACCTTGTGACGGTTAACCTGCTCGTCGAGCAACTGCCAGAGGTCGGCGTTTTTCACCGGTTCCTTGGCAGCGGTCTTCCAGCCACGCTTCTTCCAGTTGGCCATCCACTCGTTGATGCCCTTCATCACGTACTGCGAGTCGGTGGTCAGCACCACTTCGCATTCGCGCTTGAGAGCCATCAGCCCCTGGATCGCGGCCATCAGTTCCATACGGTTGTTGGTGGTTTCGCGTTCGCCGCCCCACAGTTCCTTCTCGACGCCCTTGAAGACCAGCAGGACGCCCCAGCCACCTGGGCCGGGGTTGCCCTTGCAGGCGCCATCGGTATACATCTCGACGCTATCGCTCATGTACCACTCATGTTCAGTGCTTTTCGGTATCCGGGTTGGCGGCGGTACGGTTGACCTTGGCCATCGGCAGCGGCAGCAGCTTGCCCATCGGCTCGCGGCGCACCTGGCGCAACGGCCGCAGGCCGACCACCATCTTGCGCGCTACCAGCAGGTAGACCCCACCGCCGGCACTCTGCCAGCCTCCCGCCATCCGCTCCCAACCCGCCAGGCGTTGCTGCCAGGCCGGTGAAGTGAGCGGCGGACGATAGCACCCGAAGCGGCGTTTCTCCAGCGCGAAGCCCAGCAGGTTGAGCCAGTCGCCAACCCGCGAGGGCGAGATGCAGCGGGCCTTGCGCAGTGCGCCATGGCTGAAGAAATGGCGCACGCCCCAACTGCTCCAGGGGTTGATGCCGACGATCAACAGATGCCCGCCAGGGCGCACGGCGCTGGCCGCCTCGCGCAGCAGGCCGTGGGGCGACAGACTGAAGTCCAGGCCATGTTGCAGCACCACCACGTCGGCGGCATGTTCGCCAAGCGGCCAGGCCTGTTCTTCACAGACGATCTCCACACCCGGCAGCGGCGCGCCGAGGCGAACGTTGCGTTGTACCTGAGGCGCACTCGGCGGAGCCTCGGCACACGGGCCGTAATGAACGAGGAAGCCGCCAAAAAAGCGCCCCAGTTCCTCTTCGAGCAGTTTTTCCTCTTCTTCGAGCATCAGTCGCCCGAGCGGCCCGTTGAACCAGTCACGGGCCAGGCTGATCAGCTCGACCCAGTCCGGGTCGGCCTGGGCAAAGGCTTGGTCGGTCATTGCGCTCTCCCTCGAAGGTTCTCGCACCGCGCCATCGCGGCTAAGATGCCCTCATGTGCCACGCTTGGCGATTCGGATCCGCACCATGATACAGATCGATGCTCTCCCCGCTTTCTCCGACAACTACATATGGTTGTTACAGGATACTGCCAAACGCCGTTGCGCGGTGGTCGATCCAGGTGACGCCGGCCCGGTGGAAGCCTGGCTCGCCGCCAACCCTGGCTGGGTGTTGGAAGACATCCTGGTGACTCACCACCATAACGATCACGTCGGCGGTGTCGAGCGCCTCAAGCGCTTGACCTATGCACGGGTCTGCGGCCCGGCCAACGAGCGCATTCCCTGCCGCGACCTGGCATTGGACGAAGGCGACCAGCTGACAGTGCTGGGCGTGACCTTCCAGGTGCTGGCCGTGCCAGGCCATACCCTCGGGCATATCGCCTATTTCAGCGATCAACCCGCGACTCCGCTGCTGTTCAGTGGTGACACGCTGTTCGCCGCCGGTTGCGGGCGCATGTTCGAAGGCACGCCAGAGCAGATGCAACCCGCTCTCGCCCGCCTGGCGGCCTTGCCCGAGCGAACCGAGGTGTACTGCGCCCACGAATACACCCTGAGCAACCTGCGTTTTGCCAAGGCCGTGGAGCCGTCAAACCCGCACGTTCTGCAACGGTTCGAGGACGTTACCCAGCTACGCGCCGACAATCGCATCACATTGCCATCAACCATCGGCCTCGAGAGGCTGACCAACCCCTTCCTGCGTACCTCTGAAACATTAGTTAAACAAAAAGCAGACGAATGGAAGGGACATTCAAACCCCACGCAGGTCACTGTTTTTGCTGCCTTGAGGTCTTGGAAGGACACCTTCTGATAACCTCAAGATATATCGCAGACCGAGGTCAATGGTTGACCCGAGAGGGACCGGTTTCTAGAATCGCCGAAATTTTTCGCCCGGAAACCTGTCCCAGCCGATGTCTTCCCGTAGCCGCAGAACCTCTCATTCCGTCGCCCTGACGCGCCTGGCCCAAATCAGTGCGCTGGCCCTGGCCGCCACTTTGGTGGGCTGCCAGAGCACCCGTCAGGTCGACGAATCCGACAGCGTTCGCGCGCACAACTATCAGGCTCGGATCAAGCACAAGCCGTCGCCTCTGGCGGTCAAACCTGCCGACCAAACACCGCAGGATGTGTGGGAGCGCATGCGCCAGGGCTTCGCCCTGCAGGACAACATCGACGTCAACCCGCGGATCGAACAGCAACGCCTGTGGTTTGCCAGCAACCCGACCTTCCTCGAAAGTGCCGGCGAGCGTGGCAGCCTCTACCTGCATTACATCGTCGAGCGCCTTGAAGAACGCGACATGCCGCTGGAGCTGGCGCTGCTGCCGGCCATCGAAAGTGCCTACAACCCGATGGCCTACTCCCGCGCCCATGCCGTGGGCTTGTGGCAGTTCATCCCGTCCACCGGTCGCCACTTCAACCTGCGCCAGACCAACTTCTACGATGGCCGCCGCGATATCACCGCGTCGACCAACGCCGCGCTGGACTACCTGACCCGCCTGCACGACATGTTCAACGGCGACTGGCTGCTGGCCCTGGCGGCCTACAATGCCGGTGAAGGCACGGTCAGCCGGGCCATCGAGCGTAACGAGAGGCTCGGCCTGCCGACCGACTACTGGAACCTGCCACTGCCCCAGGAAACCCGTGACTACGTGCCCAAGCTGCTGGCCCTGTCGCAGGTGGTGATGACGCCGGAAGCCTACGGCGTGAACCTGAACCCGATCGCCAACGAACCCTACTTCGAGGCAGTGGCGATCAATGACCGCCTCGACCTGTCGCGGGTTGCCGCCTTCGCCAACATCGACGAAGACGAGCTGATTCAGCTCAACCCGGCGTTCAAGAAACGCATGACCGTTGACGGCCCCAAGCAACTGCTGGTGCCAACGGCCAAGGCCCAATTGCTGACCAACAGCCTGAACAACCTCAAGCCAGAGCAGTTGGTCAGCCTGCAACCACGCAAGGCCGTGTTCGAGGCCGCAGTGGCCGAGGCCAAGGCCCCGGCGGCGCGCAGCTATCGGGTCAAGCGTGGCGACAACCTGGCCAGCATCGCCAAGGCCAACCGCGTTTCGGTGAAGGATATTCAGCGCTGGAACAAACTGCCGGGCAATCGCCTGCGCGCAGGTCAGGTATTGGCCCTGCGCGGTGGCAACGCGCCGAGCGCGGCTGGCAATCGGGTAGCGGCCTCGCAAAAACGTTCCACCCAATACAAAGTGCGCAAAGGTGATTCGCTGTACCTGGTGGCCAAACGTTTCAACGTCGAAATGAAGCACCTCAAGCGCTGGAATCCGCGCAGCGGGCATGCACTCAAGCCGGGGCAGACCCTCACGGTTTACCTGTCGCACTGATGTGAGCGTTGGGGCCGCTTCGCGCCCCATTCGCGGACAAGCCCGCTCCCACAAGAACCCCGCAATTTTCTGGATTGCTGATCAAGCTGTAGCAGCGGGCTTGCCCCGCGAATGGGCTGCAAAGCAACGCTACGCGATCCACCCAACCACACCTTTTTCCAACCCCGCCAAGCTGTTACTGTACCCCGACCAAAGCCCAACGCCTCTGGATCGGATGCCGAATTGATACGTCCCCTCCTGCTGTCACTCAGCCTGGCCTTGAGCTTTCCCGCAGTCGCGATGGTGAGCGAAAGCCACGGATACGCGCAGTTCGGCACGCTCAGGTACCCGGCCACATTCACCCATTTCGACTGGGTAAACCCGCAAGCGCCCAAAGGCGGTACCTTGCGGGCCATGGCATTTGGCACGTTCGACACGCTCAACCCTTACACCTTCAAAGGCTCGAGCCCGGTCACCACGCCGAATTTCCTGCAGTACGGCATCAGCGAGCTGAACGAGCCGCTGATGATCGGCACCGGCCAATACGACCCGTCCGGCGACGAACCTACCTCCAGCTATGGCCTGATCGCCCGCTCGGTCGAGTACAGCGAGGACCGCAGTTGGGTGGTGTTCAACCTGCGCCCGGAAGCACGCTTCCACGATGGCCACCCCATCACCTCGGCAGACGTTGCATTCACCTATCGGACCCTGCTCAAGGACGGCCACCCGATCTACCGCACCAACCTGCAGGAAGTGCAGCGGGTGGACATTCTCGGGCCGCTGCGTATCCGCTTCGTGTTCAAGCGCGCCGGCAACCCGCTGCTGATCCTGCGACTAGGTGAAATGCCGGTGCTGCCCAAGCACTACTGGCAAGGCCGCGACTTCAAGGCCACCACATTCGAACCGCCTTTGGGCAGTGGCCCATACCGCATCACCCAGGTACAACCGGGCCGCAGCCTGGTATTCGAGCGGGTGAAGAACTACTGGGGCAAGGACCTGGCGGTCAACCGCGGCAAATACAATTTCGACCGCGTCGAGTACGAATTCTACCGGGACGCCACGGTGGCCTTCGAAGCCTTCAAGGCCGGCGAATTCGACATCTATATCGAGCACCAGGCCAAGAATTGGGCCAACGGCTATAACTTCCCGGCGATTCGCCGCGGTGATGTCATCAAGGCGCAGATTCCCCACCGCATCCCGACCCAGACCCAGGGCCTGTTCATGAACAGCCGCCGGGCCAATTTCAGCGACGCACAGGTTCGCCAGGCCTTGGGCCTGATGCTCGATTTCGAGTGGACCAATCGCGCCCTGTTCAGCAGTGCCTACCGGCGTTCGACCAGTTACTACCCCAACAGCGATTTCGCCGCGACCGGCTTGCCCACCGGCAAGGAGTGGCTGCTGCTCACACCGTTCCGTGATCAGTTGCCAGAGAAGCTGTTCACCGAGCCTTACAAGGTCAGCCACACCGATGGCCGCGGCATCAACCGCCAGACCCTGCGCCAGGCGCTCGCCCTGTTTGCCCAGGCCGGCTGGAAGCTCGACGGCCAGCGTCTGGTGAACAACAAGGGCCAGCAATTCCGTATGGAGCTGCTGCTGGTGAACCCCAACCTTGAACGCATCCTGCAACCTTATGTCGAAAACCTGGCGAGCATCGGTATTGACGCACATCTGCGCACAGTAGACCGAGCCCAGTACAAGCAGCGCCTGGACCAGTTCGATTTCGACATGATCCTGATGACCCTGAACCAGACCTTGAGCCCAGGCCTCGAACAGTGGCTGTACTTCCATTCAAGCCAGGCCTCGACCAAGGGCAGCAAGAACTATGCTGGGGTCAAGGACCCGGTGGTCGACCACCTGCTCGACACCTTGCTCGCCGCCCGTACCCGCGACGACCAGGTCGCCGCCGCCCGCGCCCTGGACCGTGTGCTTTCGTGGCAGTACTACATGATCCCCAATTGGTATCTCGACAATCACCGCCTGGCCTACCGCAACCGGTTCGCCTTCGTCACCACGCCGCCCTACACACTGGGCTTGAACAGCTGGTGGCTCAAGACTTCGGAGAAAGCCCAATGATGCCAACGCATCACCTGCGCCGGCTGGCAGGCAGCCTGTTGCTCGCCTGCCTGAGCCTGCCGGCTCTGGCCGCGCCACAACATGCGCTCACCCTCTACGACGAGGCGCCGAAATACCCGGCCGACTTCAAGCACTTCGACTACGTCAACCCGGACGCGCCCAAGGGCGGCACCTTCCGCCAGTCCAGCTTCGGTGGTTTCGACAGCCTCAACCCCTTCATCAACAAAGGGGTCGCCGCCGACAACATCAGCATCATCTACGACACCTTGATGCGTCAGAGCCTGGACGAGCCGTTTACCGAATACGGCCTGGTGGCCGGCAAGATCGAAAAGGCCCCGGACAACAGCTGGGTACGCTTCTACCTGCGCCCCGAGGCCCGCTTCCATGACGGCCACCCGATGCGTGCGGACGATGTGGTGTTCACCTTCGATGCCCTGACCAAGCAAGGGGCGCCGCTCTACCGCCAGTATTACGCCGACGTGGCCGAGGTGGTGGCCGAAGACCCGCTGCGGGTGCTGTTCAAGTTCAAGCACGGCAACAACCGTGAGCTACCGCTGATTCTCGGCCAATTGCCGGTGCTGCCCAAGCACTGGTACGAAGGCCGTGACTTCACCCGTGGCAACCTGGAGATCCCACTGGGCAGCGGCCCGTACAAGGTGGCCGAGGTCAAGGCCGGCCGCTCGATCCGCTACGAGCGGGTCAAGGACTACTGGGCCAAGGATCTGCCGATCAACCGTGGTTTCTACAATTTCGATGCGATGACCGTCGACTCGTTCCGTGACAACACCGTGGCCCTGGAAGCACTCAAGGCCGGGCAGTTCGACTACTGGCTCGAAATGAGCGCGAAGAACTGGGCCACCGCCTACAACGTACCAGCGGTGCGCGAAGGGCGCCTGATTCGCGAAGAGTTGCCAAACGGCAACCCCACCGGCATGCAGGGCTTTATCTTCAATCTGCGCCGCCCGCTGTTCCAGGACGTACGCGTGCGCGAAGCGCTGAGCCAGTTGCTGGACTACGAGTGGACCAACAAGCAGCTGTTCAACGGCGCCTACACCCGCACGGGCAGTTACTTCGAAAACTCCGAAATGGCCGCACGCGGCCTGCCCAGCGCCGATGAGCTGAAGATTCTCGAACCGTTTCGCGGCAAAGTCCCCGAGCAAGCCTTCACCGAGGCCTTCCACAACCCGGTCAGCGACGCCAGCGGCGTGATCCGCGAGCAGCAACGCAAGGCATACAAGCTGCTGCAAGAGGCCGGCTGGAAAATCGTCGACGACAAGATGGTCGATGCCCAGGGCAAGCCGGTGACCATCGAGTTTCTCCTGGCGCAAACCGAGTTCGAGCGTATCCTGCTGCCGTTCAAGCGTAACCTGGCCGACCTGGGTATCGACCTGAACATCCGCCGGGTCGACGTTTCCCAGTACATCACCCGCCTGCGCTCGCGGGACTTCGACATGATCGTCGGCGGTTTCCCGCAGTCCAACTCGCCCGGCAACGAGCAGCGCGAGTACTGGACCAGCGCCGCCGCGGACAACCCCGGCAGCCGCAACTTCATCGGCCTGCGCGACCCGGCCATCGACCAACTGGTCGAACAGCTGATCAATGCCGACTCGCGCCAGAGCCTGGTCAACCATGCCAAGGCACTGGACCGTGTCTTGCTGTGGGGTTACTACGTGATCCCCAACTGGCACATCAAGACCTGGCGCGTGGCGTACTGGAACAACATCGGCCACCCGAAAGTGTCGCCCAAGTACGACGTGGGCATCGACACCTGGTGGATCAAGCCCGAGGTCGCCCCGGCCATGCCGGATGCAGCGGCCCCTGCGGATGAGGCCAACTGACATGCTGGCCTATATCCTGCGCCGCCTGCTGCTGATCATTCCGACGCTGTTCGGCATCCTGATCATCAACTTCATCATCGTCCAGGCCGCCCCCGGTGGCCCGGTGGAACAGATGATCGCCAAGCTCGAAGGCTTCGAAGGCGCCACCAGCCGCATCGCCGGTGGCGGCGCGGAAGTCTCGGTGGCCGGCTCCAACTACCGCGGAGCCCAGGGCCTTGACCCAGCATTGATCGCCGAAATCGAGCGCATGTACGGCTTCGACAAATCGGCACCGGAACGGCTGTGGATCATGGTCAAGAACTACGCCCAGCTGGACTTCGGCGACAGCTTCTTCCGCGACGCCAAGGTCATCGACCTGATTGCCGAGAAAATGCCGGTATCGATCTCGCTGGGGCTGTGGAGCACCCTGATCATGTACCTGGTGTCGATCCCTCTGGGGATCGCCAAGGCCGTGCGTCACGGCAGCCACTTCGATGTCTGGACCAGCTCGGCGATCATCGTCGGCTATGCCATTCCCGCGTTCCTGTTCGCCATTTTGCTGATCGTGCTGTTCGCCGGCGGCAGCTACTTCGACTGGTTCCCGCTCAGGGGGCTGACCTCGAACAACTTCGACGAGCTGTCCACCACCGGCAAGGTGCTGGACTACTTCTGGCACCTGGTGCTGCCGATTACCGCGCTGGTGATCGGCAACTTCGCCACCATGACCCTGCTGACCAAGAACAGCTTTCTGGACGAGATCAACAAGCAGTACGTGATCACTGCCAAGGCCAAAGGCCTGAGCCGGCCACGGGTGCTGTACGGCCATGTGTTCCGCAACGCCATGCTGCTGGTGATCGCCGGTTTTCCGTCGGCGTTCATCGGCATCTTCTTCACAGGCTCGCTGCTGATCGAGGTGATTTTCTCGCTCGACGGCCTGGGCCTGATGAGTTTCGAAGCGGCAATCAACCGCGACTACCCGGTGGTCTTCGGCACCCTGTTCATCTTCACCCTGCTGGGGCTGGTGGTGAAGCTGATCGGCGACCTGACCTACACCCTGGTCGATCCACGCATCGACTTCGCCAGCCGGGAGCACTGACATGGCCCTGTCCCCTCTCAACCGTCGGCGCTTCGAGCGCTTCAAGGCCAACCGCCGGGGCTGGTGGTCGTTGTGGCTGTTCATCATCCTGTTCGGCCTGAGCCTGGGCGCCGAACTGGTCGCCAACGACAAACCGATTGCCGTGCGCTACGACAGCCAGTGGTATTTCCCGGCTTTCAAGCGCTACCCAGAAACCACCTTCGGCGGCGAGTTCCCGTTGGAGGCCAACTACAAGAGCCCCTACATACGCGAGCTACTGGCCAAGAAAGACAGCTTCGTGCTGTGGGCACCGATTCCGTTCAGCTACCAGAGCATCAACTACGACCTGAAGGTCCCCGCCCCCGCGCCGCCCTCGGCCGACAACTGGCTGGGCACCGACGACCAAGGGCGTGACGTGCTGGCCCGGGTGATCTACGGCTTCCGCATTTCGGTGCTGTTCGCCCTGACCCTGACCGTGCTTAGCTCCATCGTCGGCGTCATTGCCGGCGCCTTGCAGGGCTATTACGGCGGCTGGGTCGACCTGGCTGGCCAGCGGTTCCTGGAAGTCTGGTCGGGCCTGCCGGTGCTGTACCTGCTGATCATTCTCGCAAGCTTCGTCCAGCCCAACTTCTGGTGGCTGCTGGGCATCATGCTGCTGTTCTCATGGATGAGCCTGGTGGACGTGGTGCGCGCCGAGTTCCTGCGTGGGCGTAACCTTGAGTACGTGCGCGCCGCACGCGCCCTGGGCATGCGCAATGGCGCCATCATGTATCGCCACATCCTGCCCAACGCGATGATTTCGACCATGACCTTCATGCCCTTCATCCTCACCGGCGCCATCGGCACCCTGACCGCCCTGGACTTCCTCGGCTTCGGCCTGCCCCCCGGCGCACCTTCGCTGGGTGAGCTGGTGGCCCAGGGCAAATCCAACCTGCAGGCGCCCTGGCTGGGCATCAGCGCCTTCGCCGTGCTGGCGGTGATGCTGAGCCTGCTGGTGTTCATCGGCGAGTCCGCCCGCGATGCCTTCGACCCGAGGAAATGACATGAGCGAACACAACCTGATCGAAGTCCGTGATCTTGCGGTGGAGTTCGTCACCGGCGAGCAGGTCAACCGCGTGGTCGACGGCATCAGTTTCGACATCCGCAAGGGCGAGACCCTGGCCCTGGTCGGCGAGAGCGGCTCGGGCAAGTCCGTGACCGCCCACTCGATCCTGCGCCTGCTGCCCTACCCTCTGGCCCGCCACCCCAGCGGCAGCATCGGCTACGAAGGCAAGGACCTGTTGCATCAAAGCGAAAAGGCCATGCGGCACATCCGTGGCAACCGCATCGCGATGATCTTCCAGGAGCCGATGACCTCCTTGAACCCACTGCACTGCATCGAGAAGCAGATCAACGAGATTCTGCTGCTGCACAAGGGCCTGACCGGCAAGCAGGCCACCGCCCGCACCCTCGAACTGCTGGAAATGGTCGGCATTCCCGAGCCGAAGAAGCGTTTGAAGGCGTTGCCCCATGAACTGTCCGGCGGCCAGCGCCAGCGGGTGATGATTGCCATGGCCCTGGCCAACGAGCCTGAACTGCTGATCGCCGACGAGCCGACCACGGCGCTGGATGTGACCGTGCAGTTGAAGATTCTCGACCTGCTGAAGAAGCTACAGGCGCGCTTGGGCATGGCCCTGCTGCTGATCAGCCACGACCTCAACCTGGTGCGGCGCATCGCCCACCGTGTGTGCGTGATGCAGCGCGGGCAGATCGTCGAGCAAGCCGACTGCGGCACACTGTTCAGCGCGCCGCAGCACCCTTACACGCAGATGCTGATCAACGCCGAGCCCAGCGGGTTGCCCGCGCACAACCCGGTGGGGGCGCCGTTGCTCGAGGTGAAGGACCTCAAGGTCTGGTTCCCGATCAAGAAGGGTTTGTTGCGGCGCACGGTCGACCATGTAAAGGCAGTGGATGGGGTCAACTTCAGCCTGCCCCAGGGGCAGACGCTGGGGATCGTGGGCGAGTCCGGGTCGGGCAAGTCGACGCTGGGGCTGGCCATCTTGCGGCTGATTTCCAGCCAGGGCGGGATCCGTTTTCATGGGCAGAATCTGGAAGGGCTGAACCAGAAGGAAGTGCGCCCGTTACGGCGGGAAATGCAGGTGGTGTTCCAGGACCCGTTCGGCAGCCTCAGCCCACGCATGTGCGTGGCGGATATCGTCGGTGAAGGCCTGCGCATTCACCGGATCGGCACCCCGGCGGAGCAGGAAACCGCAATCGTCGCGGCCCTGGAGGAAGTGGGGCTTGATCCACGGACACGCCACCGTTACCCCCATGAGTTTTCCGGCGGGCAGCGTCAGCGGATTGCGATTGCCCGGGCGCTGGTGTTGAAGCCTGCATTGATCCTGCTGGATGAGCCGACCTCGGCGCTGGACCGGACCGTGCAACGGCAAGTGGTAGAGTTGCTGCGCAACCTGCAGAGCAAGTACAACCTGACCTACCTGTTCATCAGCCATGACCTGGCGGTGGTCAAGGCATTGAGTCACCAGTTGATGGTGATCAAGCATGGGCATGTGGTGGAACAAGGAGATGCGCAGGCGATTTTCCACGCGCCGCAGCATGCGTATACGCGGCAGTTGCTGGAAGCGGCGTTTTTGGAGGTTGATGCGGCTGGTTAGGTTTTTTACGAAAAGGGGTAAGGTTGTGCGGATGGTTTGCGGGGGAACCCGCGTCCACCGGCACGCCCCCCTGTAGGAGCCGGCTTGCCGGCGATGAGGCCAGCCGATGCGCCGCATCACTGGTGATTGCTTGGAGCCGAAAGCATAAGCTCGCTGTTGTTAGCGCGACGAATCGCGCTCACCGGACGATGACTTCCAAACATTCCCATGCCGCTGCCTTTATGCCACTCGTTGCCTAGCGTCGCTGCTCTGATCTGAGCATCACCCGCCAACAGCGCGCCAATAAGCGGTAGCATTGCCGCCAGCGGTCAGCGACTTCCGTTGCCATTCATAATTACGCCCCCTCTTTGCACACTTAAGTGCGCGACGCTGTCTTCACACCTGTAGTTGAATCAAATTATTTCAAAACAGGCGCGCGAAATTAACAAAGCGAAACTTCCTACACTCTTTTAGGAAGCCCAAATATGTATTGACTACCTATTGCACGTTATTGTCAGCACTTGGACTTGCTGCGGCACACTCATTCAACAAGCATTCTTATTTCTTCACTTTCAATTCGAGGGTGCTGGAAGATTGTCGCCGCACAACAAATAAGGACATCGAAACGCGCCAATACAGAGTAAGGAAACCACCCCATGACTGACTCCACCGTGAGCCGCGCCGTCTCCCACCCTGCCTGCAGCGCACGCGTTCCCATCCTGCCGGTGCGCTATGCCATCGTCCCGCGCGGGGCCGATGCCCCACCCTGCTGCTACACCGACTCCGGCTTCAATCTGGAACAAGGCTTCCCCCCGCTGCAGCACTCGGCCTACACCTTGCGCGCCCTGCGCCCAGGGTATGTCTATGTGTTCATGAGGGGCACCGAAGGCGAAAAGCTGGTCATCCATGAATACGACGGCGAAGGCCGTTACAAGGAACTGCGCTACCGCGGCCTGGAGTGCTACCACCGCCGCGATGCCTACCTGTCCCGCCGGACCATGGGCTGGGTCTGGGCCGACACCTGCACTGACACCGCCAGTGAAGTCTGGATTGGCTACAGCCCGCACCTGTGGACCAACGCCATGACCGCCCGCATCACCACTTCGGCCGCAGTGCGCAAACGGCATATGCGCCAGCTGGACATGGCCGAACTGATTGCCAACAACCAGGCCCCGTCCACCCAGCCCCACGTATTGCCGGTCAGCGCCCTGACCACTTGGGTTGAGGACTTCAAGCAGGAAGACCGGCGCATGTCGCTGACCTGGAGCAGCCACCCGCGCCACGACTTGCTGCCCATTGGCAACCTCAGCGCCATGGCAAAGCACTACCCCAGCACCCAGCCGAAAATCCCGGCGGTGGTGGTGCTGGCCGATGCCGAAGGCATGGCGCTGGACCTGGCCCTGTCCGCTTCGGCCTACCAGCACCAGATGCGCGACTTGATGCCGTCCGAACAACTGGAGCACACCCGCCCCGCGCAGAGCCCCGCACAGCAATGCCTACCCGCCTGCTACCGCCTGGATGCCGAACGGCTGAGCGCACAAAGCCAGGATTTTCACCACCGAAACCTGGTGGCCATGCTGCTGAACAAGACGCTGGAGAGCCTGTACCCCGCCGATGTGCCCACCCCGGAGATCGTTGCACGAGACCTTTTGCCAGACTCGCCGGTCAGCTCGCTGGCCAAGGCGCAGGCCCGCTACCAAGCGCTGACCCACCCCGACTATTCCCCCGGTGGCGCACGCCTGGCCCAGCGTATCGATGCCGCGAAGTACCAGCGGTTCCTGGCCGAACGCGACGAACTGGAACAACGCATCGACGGCTTGCGCACCCTGGCGATGCAGGCCATCAGCGATCACGACCTGTGGCTGGCCACCGCCGAAGCGCCGCACATCGATGATCCGTACAGCCTGGCAGCAGCGCTGGCCTGCTACGACCGCAACGAGATAGTTTCCGCCCGAGGCCTGGAAATCGCCCTGGCCTTGCTCATCCACCCCATGAGCCAACCGGTGCCGGGCACCGAAGACTACGACCAGCGCTTCCGGCGCCTGGAGCGCTGGCTGGATCAGCACGACAGCCCGCTGTACATGGCCCTGGCGCCGTTCAACCCGTTCAAGGACAAAGCCGATGCCGTCGGCACCCTGCTGGGCGGCAGCGACAACGTCATCGAAGGCCTCGTTGGCCGCTTTCCGGCGATTGCCGACATCACCGACCTCACCGCCCAGTCCGTCAATGCCGTGGTGCTCAAACGCATGCGCGGCCAGACCCGCTGGGATGCCAGTCACACGCTGCGCCAACAGGTGCTGGCCGCCGCCCAGGAAGCCAATGCCGAAAAGGCCCTGGGGTTGTTGGCCGCGCGCTACGGGATCACCGACCAGCTGATACGGGAGAATCCGTTCAGTAAGGAGGTGGAACGCTACCTGAAGACCGGGATGGCCCAGGTCGAGGAACTGAAGCAACTCCGGTTGACCGGTAGCCGAACAGTCACCGTCGAGCTAACGACCACCACACGGGTCAAGCCAAACTTCATCGGGTTGCTGACGGCGAGCGCGGGGATGGGTTTGAATGCGGGGATGCTCTGGTTCAATGTGATTGCACTGAAAGCGGCGTACAACAGTTTGCAGCAAAGTGACACGCTGGAATACACCACCGGGTTTGCGGCCTCCATCTTCGGTGTGATCGGTGCGGCGGCGGCAACACTGGTGAGTGTGCGGGCTACGCAAAAGGCGGTGATGTTGCGCTTGAGCAAAACGGCTCCGGGCATGGCGTTTGGCAATGGGTTTGTAAAGTTTCTGGGAAGCAACCTGTTTGCGCGGCTATCCGGTTACCCCGCAATTATATTTGGATTTTATTCAGACCTCGAAAAAGCTGCGCGCCAGCAAAACCATGGTGACCGGATTGCTAGTATGTACACACTTTCAGGTGGATTCACCGCCGCCATCGGATCCTCATTGATTTTAGAAGGCGGCCTCGCCATCGCTGGCCCCACATCGGTGATTCCATTCGCGGGCTGGGCTGCCGCTGGAGTCGTACTATTAGGTGCGGCACTTATTGCAGGAGGACTTTATCTTCATGCAAAAGCGAACGAACGGCTTCATAGCCCTATTGAGCTATGGGCAGCCCGGAGCATCTTCGGCACACGCCTCAACGACGGAGAAATCCGTACAGGTTTAACGCTAGACTTTGAGCAAAAACTTCCCAGATACGTCAGTCTCACTGAAGAAATCAGAACATGGCAGGCCGAATATTACTCCCCAATTTTGCTAACTGCTAAAGACGCAAAACAGTTAGGTCTTGACGGCCTAACCAGTGGCTGGAGCGACGATAACTCTTGGTCACCGTCTAACTGGATAGCCATCATTAATGACGATTCGCCCACACCTTACACCACCGCAGAGTTCACCAT
This sequence comes from Pseudomonas sp. Teo4, assembly GCF_034387475.1. Lineage (NCBI taxonomy): Bacteria > Pseudomonadati > Pseudomonadota > Gammaproteobacteria > Pseudomonadales > Pseudomonadaceae > Pseudomonas > Pseudomonas sp. Teo4. The sequence goes on along the minus strand of NZ_JAXCIL010000001.1, from coordinate 563,963 downwards.
ACTTCTACGTGAATTCATCGTTGGGCAGAGCAAGTGGTCGGGAGCCTTGACCAGCCTAGACGGCAATGGAAACCTGAGAGAGCTCCCATTAGTCCCCTTGTGCAAAACCACACCTGCTGGATTGGTAATTTATATTAAAAACGAAATAAGCAAAGCCAAGGAGGCAACACTAAACATTGCCTACCTGCCAAACCAAGGCTTGCATGAAAAATCCGAGTCATCAGCAGAATTCAAACTTGAGAAGTAAGCCATGTCAGTAATATGGATATTCGATCAAAACAACAAAAGCAACATAACCCCCAGAATTTGCGACCAACAGCTTAGCATTTCCGACAAGATACTCTGCTTACGCAACCCTTGGGTAACCGACTCTGTGTTCATGGGAAAGTTATACACAGCCATGACAGTAATATTGATCCTTCTAACCTACCCCGGCATAGTCCTCGACGCCATAACATCCCCCTACGATAAAGACTATCCATTTATAGCCATGCTAATATTAGCGCCTTTTATTTTTACCCCATTTCTGATATATCGAATCACCTTCATCAAACAACTTTCCAGCTTCTACTTAAACCGCTCCACCAAAAAAATCTATTACCAACGATTCAGTAAACTCTTCGTGTTCGACTGGAAGAACATCGGAGGTGGACTATTCAAACGCACCGAATTCGGCGGTTCTTCCTTCAGCACCCAGTACGCCCTCGCATTCGCCCCGCGCCGAGCGGATGGCACGCTCCATCAAAAAGACTGCCTCTGGGTAGACAGCAACGAACCCACCGACTCTGACATCACCCATGTCGCCGAAGTCTGGGAGTACATTCGCCATTTCATGGACCACGGCCCAGACAAGTTACCGCCACCCGGTGAACCCAACTGGTGGTACAGGCCACTTCACGCCATCTGCCTGACCCCAACGGAAGCTTGGCGTCATTACGCCCCTTGGCGAACCGGCGAGCCCGGTGAAATGCAGGGCAAGAAACTCTGGCAGCTGCCTTTCTGGGCTGTGCTGTTCCCCTACAACCTGACACTTGCAATCTGCTGGTATGGCGTTTGTCGCCTCTTCAATGTTCGGGCTGCATTGCCGCCCTCCGAAGCCTTCGAGGTACCACACAAGAAATAACCAGGGAGGCATACACACTTACCCCCTCCAAAACCGCAACATCCCCCCAACCCGGTGTACAGTACCCCCACAAAAACCTCAGGAGCCTGACAATGACCGCAACGCTGTCCCCCCTGCAGATCGACTGCGATTTCGATTCCGGCAACATCCAGGTGCTGGATGTCAGCAACCCGAGTCAGGTGCACCTGGCCATCCGCCCGGACACGCACAGCGGCCATTTCCAGTGGTTCCACTTCAAGGTCAGCGGTCTCACGCCGGGTCAGGCCCATCGCTTCAGCCTGGACAACGCTTCTGAGTCTTCCTACAAGAACGCCTGGAGCGGCTACCACGCCGTGGCCTCCTACGACCAGCAAAGCTGGTTCCGGGTACCTAGCCAGTTCGATGGCAAAGCCCTTTCGTTCGAGCTGAAGGCTGAGCAGGAGCAGGTCTGGTTCGCCTACTTCGAGCCCTACCCTCGTGCCCGCCACAACCAGTTGATCGAGCGCGCCCAGCAGATTCCCGGTGTCGAACTGCTTGCCCATGGCCGCAGCGTGCAGGGCCGAGACATTCCACTGCTGCGCGCTGGCGATGGCGCGGCGGGCAAGCGCAAGTTGTGGCTGATCGCCCAGCAACACCCAGGCGAGCATATGGCCGAATGGTTCATGGAGGGGGTGATCGATCGCCTGCAGGCCAACGACGCGACGATGCAGCAACTGCTGGCCAAGGCCGACCTGTACCTGATTCCCAACATGAACCCTGATGGGGCCTTCCTCGGCCACCTGCGCACCAACTTCAAGGGCAAGGACCTCAACCGTGCCTGGCAGGACGCCAGCGTCGAGCTCAGCCCTGAGGTGTTCTTCGCCCAGGCGCAGATGAAACAACACGGCGTGGATGCGTTCATCGATGTGCATGGCGATGAGGAAATCCCGCATGTGTTCACCGCCGCCTGTGAAGGCAACCCGGGGTACACGCCGCGGCTGGCGAAGCTGGAAGAACAGTTTCGCAGCACGCTGTGCAGCGTGACGCCGGACTTCCAGACCAAGTACGGCTACACCCGTGACGAACCGGGGCAGGCCAATACGACCTTGGCGTGCAATGCAGTGGGCATGGCGTATGACTGCCTGTCGCTGACCCTGGAAATGCCGTTCAAGGACCATGACGATGCGCCGAACCCTGTCACTGGGTGGTCGGGGGCACGGTCGAAGGCGTTGGCTGGGGCGGTGTTGCAGACGTTGTTGAAGATGGTCGACGATTTGCGCTGAAGCTCAGGGCCTCATCGCCGGCAAGCCGGCTCCCACAGGTTCAGGCTGCGACGTAACATGTGGGAGCTGGCTTGCCGGCGATGGGGCCGCAAAAGCCAGATCAGAACTGCACATCCAGAATCACATTGTCGGTGTAACTCGCCGCCGGCGGTGTGGTCTGGTCGGTGTAGACCTTGGCGTTGTAATTGAACACCTGGCTGCCGGTTCCGGTCCCGTTTCCTGGGTTCACGTCGGCATCGCTACTCGAACGTCGGGCAGTGGTCAACGAACCCCAACGCACCGCGCCAGCACTCTTGAAGATGTCGTACGCCAGGTAATTGTTGGCGCTGGACTTCATCCTGCGCCGCCCGCCCGACACGTTCTCGCCATCATTGAGCCCTACCGTGTAGCTGCTGCCCTTGGTGCACGACAGGCTCACACTCTGGCTCACCGTGCCAAACCCGCCCACCACCGGGGCACTGCCGAAACTGATGTTGGGTGTGGTGATCTGGCAGTCGTTGCTTACCGTCAGGCTCACATTGAGGGTCCTGCTGCCGCTACCCGAGTCACGCCCAGCCAGACACAAACCACCGACAGCGACTCCGATGCAATAATCCCAGCTCCAGGCCAGGTTCAGGGTTTCCTGATACAGCCCCGCCGCGACATTGCTGCCAGTCTGGGTTTTCAGGTACAGCGGCACGGTTTTGGGGGCGATACTGCCGAGCAGGCCGAGTGCTTCGAGGATGCCCTTGGGGGCGAAATCGAACTGTGTGCCACGGGTGATCGCATAGGACGTGGTGTTGTCACCGTAGATCGTATAAGGGATGACATCCCCGGTCGGCCCGACCAGGCCTGCGCTGGACGACGTGATCGTGAGGTAGAAGTGGTCGGTGGTCGACAATAGCGATACCAACGAGCCGGTGCACTGCAGCCCGGCATTGGTGGTGGACGCACTCTGTACGACATTGCGCACCAAGGTCGAGTTGATCGTGCCGAAGGCTACCGGCGACGTCGATACCAATGTGCAGCCCGCCCACGCCGATCCGGCCGGCAGCAACGTACAGAGCAGCAAACCGCCAAGGCGCAGGTTCATCGGCACACCAATGGGCCGATCAGTGGAATCGAACCCTCCCCTTCAGGCAAGTCGAATTCGACCTGGCACTGCCCGCCTCCTTCAAGGTCCACTTGCAGGCGGTTGTGTGGCGACAGGTTCTCCAGGTAAACCAGGCCGTCCCAACCGACCACCGCTTGGCTGCCGGTTTCCTGATGCGTCACGCGACTGCCCAGTTTGAGCGCCTGCTGGCCGGCATCGACCAACTCGATGCTCGCCGCCAATACACGCTTGAGCGGGAACTCCAGCAGATAGCCACTACCCCGGCGCACCGCCACACGCTGCTCCACGTCTGCCGCCAGAATGTCCGGAGGTAAATCCATGGGGTCGATCTCGTATTTGCCGCGGTAGTAGCCGCTGCTGTATGGCACCAGCAGATGGCCGTTATGGTCGGTACGGCCGACTTCCTGGTTCTCGTAGCGCACCGGAATGTCGGCGTAACCGTCGGTGCTGATCACCACGAAGGCATCGTCGATACGGTTGGCGGCAAACAGGCCGGCGTCCATCCATACCAATGAACCGGTGGCGTCTGCCCAGCGAGTCAACTCGCCGCTGTTGCCATACACCCCGGCCTGCAGCTGCACCGACTGCAGGCGCCAGGTCACATCGGCCTGGTGGTAGGCGTCGCGATCACTGCCGATTGCATAACCCAGGTTGTAGCCCACGCCACTGCCCACCGGCACCGCGCGGCTGTAATTGACGCGCTGCAGGTCTTCGCCTTGCTGGGTGCGTTCGGCGCTCAAGGCCAAGGTCCCGTGCAGGTCGAACGGAATCACCAATTGCGCCTGCACCGCCCACTGGCTATCGCCAATTTCGCGGTTGGCTGACAGATAGAGGCTGCTGTTGCCCCACAGCGGTCGGCTCCAGCTCAGGTTGAGCAGACGTGTCCGTGTACCGTCGCCGGCACGCACATCGAAATAGCCTGCACCAAGGCTGCCATACTGGTTCAGGTTCAGGCTCACGGTGACCTGCTCGCTGCGCTGGCTCAGTTGCATGTCGGGTGTGTCGACCCGCGACAGGTCGGCATACTCGCCATGGCGTTGCAGGCGCTGGTAACTGAAGCCCAGGCGTTGGCTGTTGTACTGGTAGCCGAGCGCCACCTGGTGGCCTTTTTCACTTTCGAATTGGCTCTGCGCCACAGCAGCGTTGAGCACACCAAAATTGCCCAGGCGCATGTTTGCGCCCACGCCGCCAAGCAGCAAGGATTCTGCGGTTTCGACGTGGCTTTCCAGGGTGAAATTGTCGGTAAGGCCGTGACGCAAGCTGGCCGACGCGACGCCTGGGCCGTAGCTGAAATCGCTCACGCCATACTCACGGCGCAGGCTACCGGCGGCGATTGAGAAGTCCGACAGGCCTTTCTGCAACAGGGTGCTGGTGACATAGAACGGCAAGGTGGTCGACACCTGCCGACCGAGGGCGTCGGTGGTTACCACCACAGCCTCGCCAGCGCCATTGATGAAGGGCACGTTGGTCAGGGTGTAGGGGCCTGGCTGCAGCTCGGTGGTGCTGCTCTTGTAGCCGTTGATGAACAGGTCCAGCGAAGTGGGCACCGCCGTTTCGCCCGCGAACGCGGGCAGCGGATAAGTCACCAGGTCTGGTCGGGCGCCGAAGTCGCGGGATAACTGCAGGCCGCCAACGCGCACCGAGCTGGTCCAAGGCAAGCCACCGGTGACCAGGTCGCCGGCCTCGTAGGTCAGCAACCGCTGCTCGTCGGTGAAACGCCAGGTGGTGTCGTAGCGCAAGAAGCCCTGGCGGCTGTCGTCGCCCGGCATGCGATTGAACGACTGGCGCCACTGCCCGGTGGTGGCGAACGTGCCCCAGTTGTCGAACAGGCGCAGTTCGTTCCAGGCGGCCAGGTAAGTGCCGCCATCATCGGTGTCATTGAGGTAGAGGTCGTAGTTGAGCAGCGCACCGAAGCTGCTGCGGGCGTCGCTGGCCGGGTACAGGTTGCGAGCGCCGACCTGCTGGTCCGGCAGCCAGGTGGGCGGCACCTGCAGCGACAGGCGCTGGTTCTGGCTATCGTAGTCGGCATGCAGGCCCGGCACGGCATCCAGCGCCAGCTCGCCTTGGGGATTGCCCGGCAGGCTGACGCCCGCGCCACGCAGCACGTCGCTTTCCAGGTAAAGGCGCCCGGCCCGCTGCTGGACCGGCACCAGTTCAGCCTTGGGCACCTGGTTCACCAGCACATCGAGGTACAGCGTGGCGTCGGCGATGCTGGCCATCTCCGTGGGGGGTGGTGGCAAGTCGTCGGCAGCGCCCAGGCCGGGGCCGAGCAGAACCACCCCCAGGCACCAGCGGCGCGCCATCAGCGATGGCCATTTCACACACGGATTCCAACCATTGCCGGGGCCTCCCTAGCCACTGCCAAGCAATCAGCTGAAGGTTCATTGGCCCTGACGGATGGCTTCGGCCAGTTCCTGGCCGTTGACCCGGCCTTTGAGCACGCTGCCGGCATTCGGCGCCATCGGCGCCGGCCAACGCATGCTGGCCCCCGGCAGTACATACCCCAGCAGGCCCTCGGCCAGCGGCCTGGACTGGTTGCCTTGCTGCACCACCACGTCGGTCAGGCGAGCGTGAACCGGGCCGGTGTTGCGCAGTTCCACATAAGGCTTGCCCTGCACTGTCACCGCGCGCCAGCTCAGCTGCGGCTTGCCAACACTGTCGGCGCTGCGCCTGCCTTCAGGGTCGGGTTTGCCCCACAGGCCTTCGCCATAGACGAACAGCGGTACCGAATAACGCATCTGCAGGCGGATGGCCGCGGTCGTGCCCTGGCTGGATGTGTCGGTTGGCAACGGCGAAGGGATTTCATCGATGATGATGCGGTAGGCCTGTTCCTGGCCGACGGGTGAGTTAGCGATACGCGTCAGCCGCACCAGTTGCTTCTGCCCCGGTGCGATAGTGGCAACCGGCGGGCTGCCGATGATGTCGCGCTGGGCCTGGAACTGCTCTTGATAGTCGCCCTGGCGCCAGGCGAAGACGCGCACCTGCAAGCTGGTCGGAGCGGTCCCACGGTTTTCCAGCCACAACGCACCCGCCTTCTGGCCAGCCTCCAGAACCGGATCAATCGGCCAGATCAATACCGACGTGGCGGCCCCTGCCGGCACACTGGCCAGCAGCAACAGCCCCAACAACCCTCGCGCCCACTGCACGCCTGACGCCATACTGCTCTCCTTGGTTTCTTGTCATGGTTGCCGGCTGTGTCACCAGGTCACCGTCACTTGCACCACATCGGTGTAGGTGCCTGCCGGCAAAGTGCCGGTCAATGTCGTCCGGCCATAGACCGGTAATTTGATTGCGGCGGGGTCGCTGTAGCTGACCGTGGCGCTTGCCCCGATACTCAGCGCCTGGCTGTAGGCCGCATCGCTGTACAACTGATACGCAAGCAATTGCGTACCGCCACTGCGTTTGAGATTGCGCGTACCACTGGCGGGGTTCTGGCCGCCGTCCAGGCTCATGCTCATCGATACACCCGGGGTGCATTGGAATGTCACCGTAGTGCCGCCCAGGGAGGTGCTGAGGGTGCCGCTCGCAAGCGCCGACTGAGTGCCGAAATCGAGCAGGCCGTAGTTGCTCACGTTGCCCACGACCAGACAGCCGGCGACGATTTGCGCGGAAACCTGGAAGGTGCTGCTGGTCACCGCCCCCAGCGGTGCGGCCAGCAACACCCCTACCCCCGCGAGGCACCCGCTCAGGCAGCGGCGCATGGCTCAGAACGACAGCTCGACTGCCACGGTGTCGGTGTATGTCCCAGCCGGCAAGCCGGTCTTGCCGCGCGCCTGACCATACAGGTTGACCGTCTGGGCCACACCGGTGCTGGTCGGCAGGCTGATGGTGCCGTCGATGGCCAGCACCTGTGTGTGCCCGGCGTCGGTATAGAAGTCGTAGGGCACGAAATTGCCGCTGCCGTCGGCCAGGGCACGGGTGCCGCCACTGGAAAGGCCGTCATGGGCACCCGCGCGTACCTTGACGATCGGCACGGTACCGGCCGAGCAGAGAATGCTCATGGCCCCGCCTCCACCACCGAGCACCTGCCCATTGGCGGAGGTGAACAGGGTATCCTGCGTGCCGAAGTTGAGCGTGCCGAAGTTCAACCCCGTGGTCGCCCCACTGCCATTGACCTGGCAGGCGGCGGTCAGAATCAGAGTCGAGCTGATGGTGCCAGTCACCGTAACGGCCTGGGCCTGGGCCGCCAGGGCCAAGCCGAGGCCAGCGAAAATGCAGTGGGCGATAGTCGTGCGCATCGGAGTCTCCTTGCGTGCTTACCAGTCCAGGGTCACTCTCAGGGTGTCGCGATACAGCCCGGCAGGCAGCGCACGTGATTGCGCCACCACTACGCCGTAGATGGGGATGGGTACTTGTCGGGTGCTGCTGACGATGAATGCATGCGCCTGGCCGATGCCGTAATGGCTGTTACCGCCAGGGTCGAGCGCCAGTTGATAGGCGATGGTCTGGCGGCCATTACTCAGCCTGCGAACACCGTCGCTACCATTGAGGCCACCATTGATACGAACATTGAAGGCCCGGACCTCGGGCGTGCAGCTGATCTGCAGACCACCTTCGCCGGCCACCTTGTCAACCTGGCTACGCAACGGCTGATCCCAGTTCGGGCCACGTGCCCCGAAGTCCATCACACCCGGGTTGGCCAGACTGGCGGGCTGCTCGCTGCCGCTGCTGATCTGGCACGCGGCGCTGATGACCAGACGCGCCTGGATGAACCCGGTAGTGGTGCCATGGGCGATGCCACTGGGCAACAGCAGCTGACCCAGGCTCAGCAACAGAATCGAGGTACGGTTCATGGCATCGCGTCCTTGTGCATGGCGGGCTTCCTACCAAGTCACTGTGACTTTGAGCATGTCGGCATACAGCCCCGCCCGCGGCACCCAGGCCAGGCTGTCGATGCGGGCGTAGAGGGGCAACTCCACCGAGCCGCTGTCAGGCACCCGCGCCGAGTGCGGCACCCCGGCCTCCACCGGCTCGCGCCAGGCTGCGTCGCTGTACAGACGATAAGGAATGGGACGGGCTTTGCCGTCCTTGCTGGCCAGGAACCGCAACTCGCCGACACCGCCGTGCTGGCCACCGTCGACACGCACCTGGTACGGCGTGTCCGGGTTGCATTCCAGGCGCGGTGGCCGCCGGCTGATCAGCACGCCGCTCAGCGGCGCACCAGGGCCGTCCAGGCGTGCGGTAGCCCCCAGGTCGATCCGCCCCAGGGCCTGCGCACCGGCGTCGCGCTGCTGGTTGACCAGCATGCACCCGCGCTCTACCTGAACCCGCACTTCCACAAGGAAGTCTGTCGCCACGGCACTGGCGCTCAACAACAGGCCCAACAGCGCGGCCAGAAAGCGTTCCGTCACCCTATTATCCTTGTCGTTATGTGCTGAGTTTCAGCGTAGCAGCGGAATGCAATCGCCGTGATGGCCTGGCGCCACTCTTTTGTATTAATTCTGCCGAACCGGGATTTGCCAGGGGAGGCAAGAAAATTTGCCCACACGCCGAACCCACGGCGCATCCGTTGCCTCCAATGGCCATAGGCCGGTAAAACGGCCTACATTCTGTTACGGTGCCTATCAACCAACAGCCTGTATCAGACGCATGCACGATGCATGGACGGACATGACAGGAGCGTTTCTTAGATGACTGCAGACAATGCGCTTGCCCAAGCCCTCGAGCGATGCGCCCAGGAGCCGATCCAGGTGCCGGGCAGCATCCAGCCCCACGGGTTTCTGCTGGTACTGGACGAGCACGACCTGCGCATCCTTCAGGCCAGCGACAACCTCGAGCGCTGGCTGGGCGTGCCGGCCAAGGAGCTGGTGGGCAGTGCATTCGCCGATCTGGTAAGTGGCCCCTTCGACCTGCGCGGGCAGCTCGAGCGGCTCCCTGCGGAGGAAGTGTTCCCCTTCCACATCGGCGATGTGTGCCTGCGACCAGGCTCACCCTGTGGGGATACCCTGCGCTTGCTGGTCCATCGCCATGATCAGGTTCTGATCGCCGAGTTCGAGCCCATGCGCACCCCGACAGGCCTCGAAGCCCATGGCGACTACTATCCGCTGGTGCGTGGTTTCGTCGGTAGCCTGCACACTGCTGGCAGCCTGCAGGAGTTGCTGCAACAGTCGGTGGAGCAGATCAAGCGCATCACCGGTTTTGGCCGGGTCAAGGCCTACCGTTTCGATGAAGAGGGCAATGGCCAGGTGCTGGCCGAGGTGGCGGATGACGGCTATCCGCGCTATCTGGGCCTGTGCTTTCCGGCCTCGGATATTCCGCGCCAGGCCCGCGAGCTGTACCGGGTCAACCGCATTCGGGTGATCGAGGACGCCAATTACCGACCGGCAAACCTGGTGCCAACCGCCAACCCTCGCACCGGCAAGGCCCTGGACATGAGTTTCGCCACGCTGCGCAGCGTCTCGCCGGTGCACCTGCAATACATGCGCAACATGGGCACCCTGGCCTCCATGTCACTGTCGATCGTGGTGGACGGGCAGCTGTGGGGGCTGATTTCGTGTCACCACGCGCAGCCGCGCACCGTGGATCTGCGTACCCGCACCGCCTGCGAACTGCTGGCCAGCGTGTTGTCGCTGCAGATCGAATCGCGCGAGTCCCACGCCCGTACCCGCATGCTGCTCGACCTGCGCCAGCATATCGTACGGATGATTTCATCGATGGCCGACCATGACAGTGTCAGCGATGGCCTGCACCACCTGCCGCAGGTACTGCTGGACTTCGCCGGCGCCACCGGGGCCGCGGTCATCTCCGCCGAACGCTGCGAACTCATTGGCCAGACGCCACCGGCCGCGCAGGTCAATGCTCTGGTCCACTGGCTGTCGCGACGCGACGGCGAAGCGGTGTTCCACAGCGACAATCTGGGCCGCGACATCGACGAGCTTCCCGAACTGACTCGCCACGTGGCGGGTGTGCTGGCCGTGGCGATTTCACAAATACACTCGCACTACCTGCTGTGGTTCCGTCCCGAGCAGGTTCGTACCGTGCACTGGGCCGGACGCCCGGAAAAACACATCGGCCCACAGGGCAACCTCGACCCGCGGCACAGCTTCGAACGCTGGCAGGAGGACGTGCGCGGCTACTGCCAACCCTGGGACCCACTGATCATCGAAGGTGTCGTCGAGTTGCGCACCGCCGTGCTGGGCATCGTCCTGCGCAAGGCCGAAGAGCTGGCGCAACTGGCCAACGAGTTGCGTCGTTCCAACAAGGAACTCGAAGCATTTTCCTACAGCGTGTCCCACGACTTGAGGGCACCTCTGCGCCACATCGCCGGGTACACCGAGCTGCTTGGCGAAATCGAGGGCCAAGGCCTGAGCGAACGTGGCCGGCGCTTCCTGCAGCACATCGGCGAGGCCGCGCACTTCGCCGGCAGCCTGGTGGACAACCTGCTGAATTTCTCGCAGATGGGCCGCTCGGCCTTGCGCCTGTCGGATGTCGACCTCAATGCCCTGATCACCGCCATCCGTAGCGACCTGGCGCCGGATTACCAGGGCCGTGAAATCATCTGGAACATCGCCACGCTGCCGAAGGTGTATGCCGACCCCGCCTTCATCAACCTGGCCCTGCAGAACCTGATCGCTAACGCCATCAAGTACACGCGCGGGCGCGAGCCGGCTCGCATCGACATACACGCCCTCGAACACCCGAAAGAAATCGAGATCTGCGTGCGGGACAACGGCGTAGGCTTTGACATGGCCTATGCCAACAAGCTGTTCGGCGTGTTCCAACGCCTTCATCGCATGGAAGACTTCGAAGGCACCGGCATCGGCCTGGCGAGCGTGCGACGCATCATCGAGCGTCATGAAGGCCGGGTCTGGGCCGAGGGCCAGATTGACCAAGGCGCCGCCTTCCATTTCACTCTCCCCCGCGAACCCTCGACTGACGGAGGTACCTGAAACCATCATGCTCAAGCCTATCCTGCTGGTTGAAGACAACCCTCGTGACCTGGAGCTGACACTCCTGGCCCTGGAGCGTAGCCAGTTGGCCAACGAAGTCATCGTCCTGCGCGATGGCGCCGACGCCCTCGACTATCTGCTGCGCCGCAACGCCTATGCCGAGCGCGATGACGGCAACCCTGCCGTCCTGTTGCTGGACCTGAAGTTGCCCAAGGTCGATGGCCTGGAAGTGCTCAAGGAGGTTCGCGCAACCCCTGAACTGCGCAGCATCCCCACGGTGATGCTGACTTCTTCGCGGGAAGAGCCGGACCTGTTGCGGGCCTACGAGCTGGGGGTCAACGCCTACGTGGTCAAACCGGTGGAGTTCAAGGAGTTCGTTGCGGCGATTTCCGACCTTGGCGTGTTCTGGGCCGTACTCAACGAGCCACCACCCGGCTCACTGCGGCTGAATCGCCGTGGCAGCAACTGAGGCCTGCGCGAACATGCTGCCGACACCGCTCAAACTGCTGATGGTCGAAGACAGCTCGATGGACGCCGAGCTGACCCTGGTGCGCCTGGAGCGCAGCGGGCTGCAAGTGCAGTCGCAACTGGTCTTCAACCACGCCGGGGTCGAGCACGCCCTGCGTGAAAGTCACTATGACCTGATTCTCTGCGACTGCGTGCTGCCCGGCTCATCCGGCACCGAGGTGCTGGCCATCGCCCAGCGCCTGGCGCCGGACGTGCCGTTCATTTTCCTGTCTGGCATCTATGGCGAAGAGCACGCGGTGGAAATGATCCGCCTGGGCGCCACCGATTACGTTCTCAAGAAAAACCTGCCACTGCTGCCCAAGGCCGTACGCCGGGCTCTGACCGAGGTGCAGGAGCGCCAACGTCGGCGCCGCGCCGAGGAAGCGCTGGCCGATGTCGAGGCACGGGCGCGTATCGCCATCGACGCTGCAGGCATGGGCACCTGGGATTATCGCCCCCAGGAGGGCCTGTTGCTGTGGGATGACAGGTGCAAGACCCTGTTCGGCCTGCCCACCGACACCGAGATGAGCCTTGAGGTGTTCTACGCCGGCATCTACCCCGACGACCTGGCGCTGGTCCGCGACGCCGTGAACCAGGCCATGAGCCCGGACAGCGATGGCCATTACCGGGTCGAGTTCCGCATCGCGCAACCCCATGGCCTGGAGCCGCGCTGGTTGCTCAGCAGCGGCCAGAGCCAACTGGTCGAAGGCCGCTGCGTACGCTTCTCTGGCGTGCTGCAGGACATCCACACCCAGCGCATGGCCACACAGGCGTTGAAGCAACTCAACGAGATGCTCGGGGAGCGGGTCGAGCGCCGTACCCGCGAGCGCGACCGCGCCTGGGAGTTGTCACAAGACCTGCTGGCGGTGCTGAACAAAGACCTCACACCCGTCGCACTGAACCCGGCCTGGGAGGCCAGCCTGGGGTTCTCCCGCGAGCGCCTGAGCCAGACCTCGCTGCTGCACCTGCTTCCTGAAACCGATCAGGAAACCCTGCTCAATGAACTGGCCGCCCTGGCCCATGGCCGCACCAGCGCCCGTTTCGTCAGCCGCATCCAGCATGCCGGCGGCCAGCAGCGCTGGTTGTCGTGGGTGGTAGTGCCTGAAGACACCCTGCTCTATGTGGTGGCCCGTGACATCACCAGCGAGCGTGAATCCGCGCTGGGCCTGGCCGAAGCCAACACCCGCCTGCGCGAACAGATCACCGAACGCGAGCGCATCGAGGCCGCGCTGCAACAGATGCAGCGGCTGGAGGCGGTCGGTCAGCTCACGGCCGGGGTCGCCCATGACTTCAACAACCTGCTCACGGTGATCCTCACCGGCGCCACCTTCCTTGAGCGCGACCTGGACAAAGCCGACCTGAACAAAGCCCGCACGCGCCTGACGCACATCCGCGAAGCCGGTGAGCGCGGCGCCAAGCTCACCTCGCAGCTGCTGGCATTCTCTCGCCGCCAACGCCTGGAGCCGGTGCCACTGAACCTCAACCAGACACTGACCGGCCTGGAAGAACTGCTGCGCCGCACCCTGGGCGGCAATGTTTCGGTGCGCCTGGACCTGGACAACAACCTTTGGCAGGCGCTGACCGACCCGACCCAGACCGAGATGATCATCCTCAACCTGGCCATCAATGCCCGGGATGCCATGACCGATGGTGGCCAGCTGACGCTTTCTACCCGTAACACGCGCATCAAGGCACGTCCCCAGCGCCCGGAAGACCCTGAGCCTGGCGAATACGTGATGCTGAGTATCCGCGACACCGGGTGCGGCATGAGCGAGGAAGTATTGGCCAAAGTCTTCGAGCCCTTCTTCACCACCAAGGACATCGGCAAAGGTTCTGGCCTGGGCCTGGCCCAGGTGTTCGGCTTTGCCAAACAGTCCGGCGGCGGTGTGCGCATCGACACCGAACCAGGGCGCGGCACCCAGGTAGCGGTGTACCTGCCGGCCGTGAAACAGGAAGTCGAGGCCAGGCCCATCGTGGCAAGCATGGCGCAGTCGGTCAGCGAAAGCGGCAGGGACCGCACGGTGCTGCTGGTGGATGACGACCACCTGGTGCGTGACATGATGGGTGACGTGTTGCGCCAGTACGGTTACCAGGTACGTCAGGCACACAACGGCGAGCAGGCGCTGGCGCAACTGGACGAGGGCATCGACCTGTTGCTGACGGACTTTGCCATGCCGGAATTCAACGGCGCCCAACTGGCCCAGGCCGTGCGTGAACGCTTCCCACGCCTGCCAGTGGTTTTCCTGACCGGCTATGCCGAACTGCAAGGGTTGGACTTGCCGGGCAGCCTGGTGATCCAGAAGCCGGTGCAGGCGGAAGAACTGGCGCGGGTGCTGAAGGAGTTGCTTGGCATGCCAGGGTAGGCAAGATGCGCAGAAACGACAAAACCCAGCGCCGACTAACTCTGCACTGAGATGGGAAAAAATCTGCTAGGAAATGGCAGGGGCGGCTGGATTCGAACCAACGCATGGCAGGATCAAAACCTGCTGCCTTACCGCTTGGCGACGCCCCTGTATCGGATGTAGCGATTGCTACTCTGACAATTCCAACTTTTCGACAACTGGGTTGTTGTCTTGGAATGCGCGGCACTTTAACAACATTCTTTGCACCTGGGAAGCCCCCGATGCAAAAAAAATTGCAGTAAAACAGCGAGTTAGTGTTTCTAGGTGCTCGACCGCCCTCTAGCACCCGAGCAGATCAAGGGTGGCGGCATCCGGCTCACCACCATAAAACTGCAACAGTGCCTGATCGATCACGGCATCATGCGGGTCGACCTGGGCGAACAACGTCAGGCAGGAGCGAAGCTTGAGGTCGTCAGGCCGGCCAAGTATTTCCCTGGCGGTTTTATCGGTGTGGGGCATTAAAGCGTTGATGCACTGCAGCAGTCGAGGGCCAAGCAGCGGGTGACGCAAGTAAGCGCGCGCTTCGGCAATACCGGAAATCCCGTAGCGCTCGGCCATGGCGCTATGCCCGAGGCCATCGAGTTGCGGAAAGATGAACCACATCCAGTGACTGGTCTTGCGCCCGGCCGCCAGCTCGCCCAGCACTCGCTCGAATACGGGCTCCTGGATTTCTACGAAACGGGATAAAGCATGGATGTCGTCCATCACCTGACCTGCGTACAACAAGAACGATGCTTGAAGGCCTTGCACAACCATCGCCTGTCACGATGATTGCCTCCAGGTTTCTCTATTAGTCAAAATAGCCGACTTCCCGCAAGCTGCACCCTGCCCTGCCATTGCCCAAGGAGGCTTCGTCTTGTCCGCCTGGATCCCTTCCCCTTTGCGTCAGCTCGGCCAGCGCCTGCGCGCCGGCATGTCCAACGACAGCGAGTTGCTCGCCTGGTTCGAGGACAAGGCCGACGCCCGCGGCTACCAGCTCAGTGATGGCCAACGCCAGGTCATCCAGTGCATGGCCGAGCAACTGGCAAGGTTGGAGCAAGGCCAGCCACGCAGCCTTTACCTGCATGGCTCGGTGGGCCGTGGCAAAAGCTGGCTGCTGGATGGCTTCTTCCAGGCGGTGCCAGTGGAGGCCAAGCAGCGCCTGCACTTCCACGATTTCTTCGCCCGCCTGCACCAGGGCATGCACCGCCACCGGGCGCTGGACGACGCCCTGGGCGCGACGCTGGATGAACTGCTGGGTGATTGCCGAGTGCTGTGCTTCGACGAGTTCCATGTGCACGACATTGGCGATGCCATGCTGCTCACCCGGTTGTTCAGTGCCTTGTTCGAGCGCGGCATCTTCCTGCTGGTAACGTCCAACTATGCGCCCGAGGGCCTGCTGCCAAACCCGCTGTACCACGAACGCTTCCTGCCGGTGATCCGCCTGATCAATAGCCGCATGCAGGTGCTGGAAGTCGGCGGCGACACCGATTTTCGCAGCCTGCCGGCCAACCGCGCGCATCAACGCTTCACCCAGGGCAGCTATGTGTGGCCTGGAAATGACGACCAGCGCCGAAAGCTGAACGTGCCTGAACTGCAACCGGTCGTTTTAGAGGTCAACAAACGCCCCTTGCGGGCCTTGGCCAGCAATGAGCGGCAAGTGATGTTTGCGTTCGAGGCTTTGTGCGAACAGGCCACGGCAGTGATCGATTACCTGGCGCTGGCTGGTCAGTACGATGAGTGGATCATCGATCAGCTGGATGACTTGTCGGAGTGTTCACTGGCGGCGCAGCAACGCTTCGTCAACCTGGTGGACGTGCTTTACGATCAGGACAAACAACTGACGGTGATCGGCCAGCGGGCACTGGCCGACAGCCTGGGCGGGCCTCTTGCCGACCTGATGCGCACCCGTAGCCGGCTGGGGCAACTGCATCAGGTCGGGCCATTGGACCAGGTTGGCTGAAAGGGCCTCATCGCCGGCAAGCCGGCTCCTACAATTTCGGCGGTGATCTTGTGGGAGCCGGCTTGCCGGCGATGAGGCCAGCACGGGGAATACTTCAACCCGCCCGAGGCAAATCCGCCAGCACCGCCTCGATCTCCCCAAGCACCGCTGGGTCATCCAGGGTCGAAGGCGGCATGTAGTCCTGCCCATCGGCGATCTTGCGCAACACCGCCCGCAGAATTTTCCCCGAACGCGTCTTGGGCAGGCGCTTGACCAGTCGCACCCGGTTGAAGCACGCCAGTGCGCCAATCTCTTCACGCACACTGCCGACCAGCTCGACCAGCAGCTGCGACTCGGTAATGCCCTCTCCATCCTTGAGCACCACCAGCGCCAGCGGCACCTGGCCCTTGATCTCGTCATGCACGCCGATCACCGCACATTCGGCCACCGCCGGGTGCCGTGCCACCAGGTCTTCCATTTCGCCCGTGGACAGGCGATGCCCGGAGACGTTTATCACGTCATCGGTGCGTCCCATGATGTAGACGAAGCCGTCATCGTCCAGGTAGCCGCCATCGCCGGTGTGGTAATAGCCTGGGTAAGTTTGCAGGTAGGCCTGCAGGTAGCGGTCATGATCGCCCCACAGCGTCTGGCTGCAGCCTGGCGGCAGCGGCAATGCGATAACGATCGAACCCTGGTGATTCGGGCCAAGCAGATTCCCGTCGTCGTCCAGCACCCGCACGTTGTAGCCGGGCACTGCTCGGTTGCTGGAACCCGGCCTCGCCGCGCTGCCTTCCAGGCCCACGCAAGGTGCGGTGACCGGCCAGCCGGTCTCGGTCTGCCACCAGTGGTCGTGCACCGGTTTGCCGCTGACCCGCTCCAGCCACTCGTGGGTACTGGAGTCGAGTTTCTCACCCGCCAGGAACAGTTGGCGCAGCGAGCTCAAATCATGCCGACGAATCAGCTCGCCTTCCGGGTCTTCCTTGCGGATCGCACGCATGGCCGTCGGCGCGCAGAACAGGGCGTTGACCTTGTATTGCTCCACCACGCGCCAGTAGGCAGAAGCGTCCGGGGTGCGAATCGGCTTGCCTTCGTAGAACACCGTGGTGCAGCCGCTCATCAGCGGGCCGTAGACGATCAGTGAATGGCCCACCACCCAGCCCACGTCGGATATGCCCCACCACACATCCCCCGCCTGCATGCCGTAGATGTGGCGCATGGCGTAGCACAGAGCGACCGCATTACCGCCATTCTCGCGCACGATGCCCTTGGGTTTTCCCGTGGTGCCCGAGGTGTACATGATGTAAAGCGGGTCGCCAGCCTCCAGCTCCACCGGGGCCACAGGCTCGGCGCCAGCGAGGGCCTGGTTCCAGTCCAGGTCGCGCCCGGCTTGCAGTTCGGCACGTGCCTGCGGACGTTGCAGCACCAACACCTGCTTGGGCTGATGCTTGGCCAACTGCAAGGCACGATCGACCAGCGGCTTGTATTCGATCACCCGATCGAATTCCAACCCGCACGAGGCCGTGAGCAGTAACGTCGGCCGGGCATCGTCGATTCGCAGGGCCAACTCGTTCGCAGCAAAACCACCAAACACCACCGAATGCACCGCGCCAATACGGGCACAGGCCAGCATGGCCATCGCTGCCTGGGGCACCATGGGCATGTAGATGATCACACCATCACCTTTGCCGACGCCGAGCTGTCGCAGCAGACCAGCCAGACGAGCCACCTCGTCGCGCAACTGGTTGTAGGTGAACGCTTGCTGCACGCCGGTGACCGGCGAGTCGTAGATCAGCGCCAGCTGCTCGCCACGGCCTTGCTCGATCTGGTGGTCAAGGGCCAGGTAGCAACTGTTCAAGCGACCGTCGGCGAACCAGCGGTGGGTGCCGTCGGGGTTCTCCTGCAGGGTCAGGGAAGGCTTGCGGTGCCAGGCCAGCAGTTCGGCCTGTTCGGCCCAGAAGGCAGCAGGGTCTGAAATGGAATGGGCGTAACTGTGCTGATAGGTCATAGCGAAGGAAACCCGGTACTTGTTGTTATTGAAGGGCGAATACTGAGTATGGACTTCCACACCGGGGCTGCCATGGGACTAAAGTCACAACCGACCTGCAAATTTGCAGACAACGCAAATGCGCCCCATAACGGTGCAAAGTCTCTAGAATAGGCCGCCCCTTCCGCCACCGAGCAGCCCATGGACATCGATCAGGCCCGAACCTTTCTGGAAATCGTGCGTTGCGGCAGCCTGGTCGCCGCTGCTGAACGCCTGTTCGTGTCGCAGACGGCCATCACCGCGCGGGTGCAACGCCTGGAGCAACAGTTGGGCTGCCAGCTGTTCGTGCGCAGCCGCAGTGGCGCCAGCCTCACCAGCGACGGTGAAGCCTTCGTCAGCTACGCCAACCAGCTGGTGCAGACCTGGGAGGCGGCCCGGCGCGACCTGCCGCTGCCCGAAGGCTGCCAGCAGGTGCTGCATATCGGTGGCGAGGTGAGCCTGGGCAACCCGATGCTGCTCGACTGGGTCAGCGCTCTGCACCGGGAACTGCCCAGCCATGCCATTCACAGCGAGGTCAGCGACGGCGAGTCGCTGCTGCGCAAGGTGGAAATGGGCCTGCTCGACGCCGTGCTGGTGTACCAGCCGACCTACGGCCCCGGGCTGCAGGTGGAGCAATTGATGGAGGAAAAGCTGATTCGCGTGCGCCGGGTCGATCGGCCAGACCCTTACATCTACATCGACTGGGGCGAAGCCTTCCGTCGTCAGCACGACGCTGCCCTGCCCGACTGCGCGCGCCCGGCCCTGAGCTTCAACCTTGGGCCGCTGGCCCTGCAGTTCATCCTCGACCAGGGCGGCAGCGGCTACTTCCGTACCCGCGTGGTCCAGGCCTACCTGGACAGCGGGGTGTTCGAGCGGGTGCCGCAGGCGCCGGAATTCACCTACCCCACGTTCCTGGTGTATCCGCGCAAACGTGACAGCGAGGCCCTGCAGCAATCCTTCGCGATCCTGCGTCGGCTGGTGGCAGCCGGCGCCAGCGATTGGTCACAACGCTGGGACCCGCTGATCTGAGCCGCTGAGCATCTGGCGCTTGAGGCCGGCAATCAGGTCGGTCTGGGTGACGACACCGACCAGGCGCTCACCCTCGAGCACCGGCAGGCAATGCAGCCCTTGTTCACACAGCAGCGGCAGCAGGCGTTCCAGCGGGTGTTGAGCGCTGACGCTGACCACGCGCCGGCTCATGACCTGAGCCAGACGCACGGTCTTGCGAGCGAACAACCCACGCCAACTGAACCGCCCACGTTGCATGGCCGCTCCCACCAGGTCACTAAGGCTGACAATGCCGACCAGCTTGCCCTGCTGCAGCACGGGCAAGGTCTTCAGGTGGTGGCCGGCCAACATGGCCCAGGCCTGATCCAGCGTGGTGTCCGGCGTCGCGAACTGCACGTCGCGGGACATCACCGAAGCCGCCGTGATGCCGCCGAGGCTACGCTGCAGGGCGTGCTGTTCGGTGGCGAGGATGATGCGCTCCAGTTCGTCGCGGGTGACATCGACGAATTCGCCCAGCTCTTCCAGTGCCTGGTCCAGATCGTCGCTGCTGATGCCGACGCGCTGACTGGGCAGCGGATCGTGGGTGTGGTGCGGTTCCTTGCGCGGTGCCGCGCCCTTGGGGTAACGCACGCCGGTCATGCGGTTATAGACCACCGCTACCGCCACCAGAATCAGGGCATTGAGCAGCACCGGCTCAAGCAGGTGATCCCCCAGCGCGGTCAAGCCCGCGTCAGCCAGCACCGCACTCACCGCCACGCCGCCACCCGGCGGGTGCAGGCAGCGCAGCAGGCACATCAGCACCAGCGACAGGCCCAAGGCGACGGCCGCCACCCACAACTCGGCGCCGAACCCCTGACGCATGGCCAGGCCCACGACACCGGCCAAGGCGTAGCTGCCCAATACCGGCCAGGGTTGGGCCAAAGGCCCGGAGTGCACGGCGAACATCAACACCGCCGAGGCGGCCAAAGGGCCGAGCAGGTGCAAGGCGATGCCGGGGCCGTACGCCAGGCTGGTCAACCAACCGGCGAGAAACAGGCCCAGCAGCGCACCCACGGCGGCGCGCAGCCATTCTCTGGGTGGGATATTCAAAGGGGCAGGCAACAGCCTGCGCAGACGGCTTTCAGAAGGCGAGGCAGACATTCAGGTAATCGGGGTCGTGTTTTTCTGGTTAAAAAGAAAGCCCAGCCGCAAAGGCCTGGGCCCTAGGGGCTCCGTCCTTGGAGAGATGGAAACCGCAAGGTTTCGTGAGGGAATTGTGCAGGGATGCGCAGGGGTTGGGCCAATTCAAAAAAATGCGGCTGTACTGCAATTTTTTTGCAGTGGTGATCTGGCCCCAGAGAACTTAACTAAACAGCGTTACGGCCTTACCGGCCCTTGCGTGGCAGCTCGATACTTACCCGCAACCCGCCCAAAGGGCTTTCCAGCAACACCAACTGCCCGCCCCACGCTTCGACGATGTCACGCACGATCCCCAGACCCAGGCCGTGTCCATCAACCTGCTCGTCCAGCCGCGAACCCCGTTCCAACACCTGCTGACGCTGTGCCTCGGGAATCCCCGGGCCATCGTCGTCGACGTAGATCCGATACCCCTCGGGGGTCGGCGCGATCGACAGCCGGACCTCGCTGTCGGCCCATTTGCAGGCGTTGTCCAGCAGGTTGCCCAACAGTTCCAGCAGGTCCTCGCGGTCCCATGGCAACAGCAGGCCAGGCGGTGCCTCATGTTCAAGCAACAAGCCCTCGCCATGGATCATGCCCAGCGTAGCAAGCAAACCCGGCAGCTCGGCATCGCAGTCGAACTGAGCACCCGGCAGCGCATCCCCGGCCAGTCGCGCCCGGTTCAGCTCCCGGGCCAGGCGCTGCTGAATCTGCTCCAGCTGTTCACGCATTTGCGCGCGTACTTCGGGCAGGTCCTTGAGGCGCTCGCTGGACGCCAGGCTGAGCAACACCGCCAACGGTGTTTTCAAGGCATGCCCCAGGTTGCCCAGGGCGTTGCGCGAGCGGCGCAGGCTGTCTTCGGTGTGGCTGAGCAAGTGGTTGATCTGGTCCACCAGCGGTGCCAGCTCGGTGGGCACTTCGGCGTCCAGTTGCGTACGCTGGCCCTGTTGCAGCTGGGCGATCTGCTGACGCGCGCGCTCGAGCGGGCGCAACGACCGGGTGACGGTGACCCGTTGCAGCACCAGGATCAGCACCAGCGCCACCAGGCCCAGGCCCAGGCCGATCTGCTGCATGCGCCTGAAGCCCTCGCGCACCGGGGAATAGTCCTGCGCCACGCTGATGGAGACGTCTTGGCCAAGGCGCCGGTAGTCTGCACGTAATGCCAACAGCTGCTGGCCTTCCGGCCCTAGTTCATGACTGTCCGACAGGCCCGGCGCGGCAGGCTTGGGCATGTCCAGGTCCCACAGCGAGCGCGAGCGCCAGGTGCCCTGGTCGAAGTCGATGCGAAAGTAGTAGCCGGAAAACGGCCGTTGGTAGGCCGCTGAAATACGCCGCTCATCCAGTTGCAGGCCGGAGGGGCCGCGCACCATCGCCACCAGCAGGTTCTCGCTTTCCTTGCGCAGGCCCGCTTCCAGGTAGCGCTGCAGCCCCACCTCGAACAGCCACAACGTCAGCTGGGCAAGCGCCACGCCCACCACCACCAGCACCGCCACAAGGCCCAGGCTCAGACGCGCCTGAATCGACTTCACTCGGCACTCCCGGCGTACAGGTAGCCTTGGCCGCGGCGGGTCTCGATCACGCTGCGACCCAACTTGCGCCGCAGGTGGTTGACGTGCACTTCCAGCACGTTGGAGTCACGCTCGGTCTCACCGTCATACAGGTGCTCGGCCAAATGGCTTTTGGACAGGATCTGCCGTGGGTGCAGCATGAAGTAGCGCAACAGGCGAAACTCGGCTGCGGTCAGCTGGATATCCACACCCTCGCGCTGCACGCATTGGCGGCTTTCATCCAGGTGCAGACCGGCCGCTTCGAGGGTGGGCTGGTTAGCCAGGCCACGGGCACGACGCAGCAGCGCCTGGATGCGCAGTTGCAACTCTTCGGGGTGAAACGGCTTGCTCAAGTAGTCGTCTGCCCCGGCCTTCAGGCCCTCGATACGCTCTGCCCAGGAACCACGGGCGGTCAGAATCAGCACCGGGGTCACCAGGCCACCGGCGCGCCATTGCCCCAGCACTTCAAGGCCTGGCAACCCGGGCAAGCCAAGGTCGAGAATGATCAGGTCGTAGGGCTCGCTCTGGCCCTGGTACACCGCGTCACGGCCATCGGCGAGCCAGTCCACGGCATAGCCCTGGCGTTGCAGGCCGGCGATCAGTTCGTCGGCCAGCGGTACGTTGTCCTCGACAAGCAACAGGCGCATTCAGTCGTCTTCCTCGTCTTTGAGCAGGGCACCGGAGCTGGCATCGAGCTTGATTTCGCGAACCACACCTTCGGCGGTCAGCAGCTCGACCTCATATTCATAGCGGTCATCGTCCTCTTCCAGCTCGGCCTCCAGCAAGCGCGCCCCGGGGTAACGCCCCAGGGCGGTCTCGAGCAGGCGTTCGAGTGGCAGGATGATGCCTTTCTGGCGTAGCTCCAGTGCTTCATCCTGGTCCAGGTCACGGGCAACGGCCAGGGAACAGACGGCCAGCAGCGAAAGCGCCAGGTAACGCGCCGGCCGGGGTAACGCGATCATCAGTTGTCCCGCTCGTCCTTCAGCACTTCACCGGTCTTGGCGTCCAGGTCGACGTCCCATTCGACGTTCTGTGCATCGCGCAGTTCGACCTTGTAGATGTAACGGCCGTATTCGTCTTCGAGTTCGGAATCGGTCACAGTTGCGCCAGGGTGCTTGGCGACGGCGGCGGCCTTTAGTTCATCCAGCGATTTGATGGTCTTGGCGTTCACCAGTTTGACCACTTCGTCCGGCTGGACGTCCTTGGCGAAGGCGGCATTGGCGCCCAGGGCAAGGGCGGCGGCGGTGAACAGGGCAGTCAAGGTTTTCATCGTTTCTCTCCTGGGAGATGTTCAAGTTGTCTACGGGGTTAAGATTACCCAGCGGTCCTTAATTCAACCTGAAAACAGCTGGCGCCATGATAGCGCAGCTTGCAGCTCCAGCGCGGCCCTTGTGGGAGCCGGCTTGCCGGCGATCTGGCCTTGAGTGTCTCTATACTGTCTCGCATGACACCGACGAGAACTTCCATGAGCGCCATCCACATCAAGTACCCTGCCCTGACCTTCAAGGCTGGCCAACGAGCCCTGAAGCAGATTCGCGAACGCGGTTTGCAGGCAGCCGATATCGGCGTACTGCCTGGTGCGGCAGGTGGCCCGAAACCCTTGGGCATCCAAGGTCTGGACCTGGCGCTGTTCGGCGAATGGCTGCCCTCGGCACCCCGTCAACGCGCATTGATTGGCGCCTCGATCGGTTCTTGGCGCTTTGCCAGTGCCTGCATCGACGACCCGGTCGCTGGCATTCGCCGGCTGGGCGAACTGTACACCGAGCAGGACTTCGCCAAGGGCGTTACCCCGGCTCAGATCAGCCAAAGCTGCCAGCGCATGCTCGATGACCTGCTGCAAGGCTGCGATGGCCAGATTCTCGCCAACGCGCACTACCGGCTGAATATCCTGGTGGTCAAAAGCCACGGCCAACTGGCCCACGACCACCGCGGTCGCCTGGGCATGGCCCTGTCCTCGGTCGTCGCCGACAACATTTTGGGTCGCTCGCGCCTGAGTCGGCATTTCGAGCGCATCATCCTGCACGATGACCGAGCTGCGCCGCCGCTCGACGAACTCACCGACTTCCCGTCGCGCTGCCTGCCGCTGGACCTGGCCAACCTGCGCCACGCCCTGCTCGCTTCCGGTTCGATTCCGATGGTGATGGAAGGCGTGCGCGACATCCCCGGTGCAGGCGCCGGCACCTACCGCGACGGCGGCCTGCTCGACTACCACCTCGACCTGCCCTACCGCGGCGACGACCTGGTGCTCTACCCGCACTTCACCGACAAAGTGGTACCCGGCTGGTTCGACAAGGCCCTGCCCTGGCGCAAAGGCGATGCCACGCGCCTGCAGAACGTGCTGCTGATGACGCCCTCGCCGCAGTACCTGGCAGCCCTGCCCTACGGCAAGTTGCCGGACCGCAAAGACTTCAAGCGTTTCATGGGCGATGCGCCAAGCCGCAAGCGCTATTGGTACAAGGCCATTGCCGAAAGCCAGCGCCTGGGGGACGAGCTGCTGGAATTGATTGCCACCGGGCGGTTGCATGAACACCTGCAAGCCTTGTAGCGGCCATGCTGGTAGAATCGCCGCCAGTAATGATTCCTACAGAGTTCTGACAGCGTGGAAATTTTCAAAGAGTTCACATTCGAATCGGCCCACCGCCTACCCAACGTCCCTGCCGGGCACAAGTGTGGCCGCCTGCATGGTCACTCGTTCAAGGTGGCCTTGCACCTGACCGGCCCGCTCGACCCGCACACCGGCTGGATCCGCGATTTTTCCGAGATCAAGGCGATCTTCAAGCCGATCTACGAGCAACTGGACCACAACTACCTGAACGACATTCCAGGCCTGGAAAACCCCACCAGCGAAGTGATCGCCAAGTGGATCTGGGACCAGGTCAAGCCGCTGCTGCCTGAGCTGTCGAAAGTGCGGATTCACGAGACCTGCACCAGCGGGTGCGAATATATCGGTGATTGATACACCAACGTGATTGGCAACTACGCCACCCTGCGGTCGGGCATCTATACCCGACCGCACGGTAGAGTATCAGCCCATACCGACTCTAAGGATCTCCAGCGAAAGTGTCCCATCTTCACCCTTTCGGGTGTTCAAGTAAGGAGACACACCCAAATCACCTACGTCTCTTTCGGTCAACAATTTGACGCGACGGCCGCTACTGTCTCGCCAAATCACCCCATCAACAGTGGATGTTACCAGTCCGTTCTCGACGTCCAGCCCCTTCAAGCCCCACAGGCTCTCCGAGCTCTTGTGATCGAACGATGACTTGTAAAGGCCGAGGTAACCGTTACGACTCTGCTCAATCAGTGTGCCGCGCGCGAGGTCGAGTTGACTCTGGATGCCGTCAATCTTCCACAGGCGATCGGAGCCTGCCTGGCTTCGATAGCACTCGAAGCTCATCACCAACTCTACAAATGAATAGTCACGACCGCCCGAACCGGCGAAGAGCCAGCCTTTTTCGCCAAAAACCGGGATTGTGTCACTGTAGTTCGCACCGATTGGGTGACGCGCTGACCCGACTTGAAAATAAGCTTTGGCCATGAAACTCCTGGACTTGTCCAAACTGTACATCTGCGTCTCCTGAAGCAAGCTAATGAGCTCCAGAATTTCGGACAACGTGTGTGGCGAATGAAGCAGGACCCGCTTCCAGTCAAGGCAACATTACCAGCCCGCATTCGGCCTCAACCATGATCATGGTTCATGCGAGTATGTTCCAGGTTCTCTACGCAATGTATGTGCACTTGCCCACACTGCATTGAAACGGTGTTCGGAATGCTCATGTGCTCCAAGTAGAGTCGAGCACGGCCCTTGGCCGTTCCTCCCCGTTTCGCGTTGCCTGGCCTTCGTGCTGACACCTTTCATGCTGACCCTAAGCCCGGGTCAGCCCTGCCCGCCTTCCAAGGCATCGCGCAAGAAGCTCGGGGCGATATAGCGCTGGTAATGCGCCTCGGAAAGCAAAAAGAATTCGCGATCGATGGCATCGCGCAACTGCGGCAGTTCCCAATCGCGGAACTCAGGCAGCAACACCATCCCGTAAGCCTCCAGGTCGCGAATCATCCGCGCCCCGCGAGCGATCAGCTGATACGCCCAGCAATACTCCGACTGCTGCTCGACGAAGCGGATTGACCGCTGCACCAGTTGCTGGCGCAGCAGGTTTTTGTCGAACACCTCCAGCTTGGCCATCATCACCTGCGCCAACAGCTGTTCCAGACGCATCCAGACCGCGCGCTTCTGCTCGTCGTCGTAGCCATTCCAGTGGATCACTTCATGGTGAAAACGCTTGCAGCCACGGCACACCGTGTCTCCGTAAACCGTGGAGCAGAGGCCGACGCAAGGGGTCTTGATGGAGTGGTTGGACATGTAAAAACAACGGCTTGGCGGTGGAACACGGGCTTATGTTAGCCCTTTGTCTAACCAGGGTCACTCGTTAAAGTCACATTCACCGCCTTACCTTCGGGCTTTTTTTGCCGTAGAATCATCCCGCCTTTTCAAGGCAACAATGTCCGTTGGAAGCTGTTTTCAAAGCGTCACGAGCACAGTTCATCCGGTAGAACGGCGTTGGCCCGGGTCATGTCCCCACATGCCCGTGCCAGCCCTCATCAGCCTTCCGTTCTACAGGCGTAAAACTTTGAAAGCAGCTTCTGTAAGGATTCTTTGCGACCCTGGCTGGACGGCTCAAAAAGCCGTGCTCCGCGCATGGGTGCAAGGAATGCTGGATGAGCGTCCCGGACTCCCTTTAGGGACCACTGATGAGGGTAATAACTGTGCTTGAAGCCTACCGCAAACACATCGAAGAGCGTGCCGCCCTGGGTATCGTGCCCCAGCCGCTGAACGCCGAACAAACTGCAGGCCTGGTCGAGCTGCTGAAAAACCCGCCGGCCGGCGAAGAAGCCTTCCTCGTAGACCTGATCACCAACCGCGTTCCGCCAGGAGTCGACGAAGCTGCCTACGTCAAGGCCGCTTTCCTCTCCGCCGTCGCCAAAGGTGAAGCCAAGTCCCCGCTGATCGACCGCAAGCACGCCACCGAGCTGCTGGGCACCATGCAGGGCGGCTACAACATCGAAACGCTGGTTACGCTGCTGGATGACGCCGAGTTGGGCGCCGTCGCGGCCGAACAGCTCAAGCACACCCTGCTGATGTTCGATGCCTTCCACGACGTGGCCGAAAAGGCCAAGGCTGGCAACGTCCACGCCAAAGCCGTCCTGGACTCCTGGGCTGCCGGTGAGTGGTTCACCACCCGCCCGGCCATCGCCGACAAGTACACCCTGACCGTGTTCAAGGTGCCTGGCGAAACCAACACCGACGACCTGTCCCCTGCTCCGGACGCCTGGTCGCGCCCTGACATCCCGCTGCACGCCCTGGCCATGCTGAAAATGGCCCGTGACGGCATCGAGCCGCAGCAGCCTGGTTCGGTCGGCCCGCTGGCCCAGATCGAAGCCGTCAAGGCCAAAGGCTTCCCGGTTGCCTACGTCGGTGACGTGGTCGGTACCGGTTCCTCGCGTAAATCCGCCACCAACTCGGTGCTGTGGTTCTTCGGCGACGACATCCCGTACGTGCCGAACAAGCGCGCCGGTGGCTTCTGCTTCGGCACCAAGATCGCCCCGATCTTCTACAACACCATGGAAGACGCCGGCGCCCTGCCGATCGAATTCGACTGCACCAACCTGGCCATGGGCGACGTCATCGACGTTTACCCGTTCAAAGGTGAAGTGCGCCGTCACGGCAGCGACGAGCTGGTCACCAACTTCGAGCTGAAAACCGAAGTCCTGCTGGATGAAGTCCGCGCTGGCGGCCGTATCCCGCTGATCGTCGGCCGTGGCCTGACCGAGAAAGCCCGTGCCGAACTGGGCCTGGGTGCTTCCGACCTGTTCAAGAAGCCAGAGCAGCCTGCCGATTCCGGCAAGGGCTTCACCCTGGCCCAGAAAATGGTCGGCCGCGCTTGCGGTCTGCCAGAAGGCCAAGGCGTACGCCCAGGCGCCTACTGCGAACCGAAGATGACCACCGTCGGCTCCCAGGACACCACTGGCCCGATGACCCGCGACGAGCTGAAAGACCTGGCGTGCCTGGGCTTCTCCGCCGACCTGGTCATGCAGTCGTTCTGCCACACCGCGGCCTATCCGAAGCCGATCGACGTCAACACCCACCACACCCTGCCAGACTTCATCCGCACCCGTGGCGGCGTGTCGCTGCGTCCAGGCGACGGCATCATCCACAGCTGGCTGAACCGCATGCTGATGCCGGACACCGTTGGTACCGGTGGTGACTCGCACACCCGCTTCCCGATCGGCATCTCGTTCCCGGCCGGTTCCGGCCTGGTGGCCTTCGCTGCCGCCACCGGCGTCATGCCGCTGGACATGCCAGAGTCGATCCTGGTGCGCTTCAAGGGCAAACTGCAACCCGGCATCACCCTGCGTGACCTGGTTCATGCCATCCCTTACTACGCCATCCAGAAGGGCCTGCTGACCGTCGAGAAGAAGGGCAAGATCAACGCCTTCTCGGGCCGCATCCTCGAGATCGAAGGCCTGAACGACCTGACCGTCGAGCAAGCCTTCGAGCTGTCCGACGCCTCGGCCGAACGTTCTGCCGCTGGTTGCACCATCAAGCTGCCAGAGAAGGCTATCGCCGAGTACCTGCAGTCGAACATCACCCTGCTGCGCTGGATGATCGGCGAAGGCTACGGCGATGCCCGTACCCTGGAGCGCCGCGCCCAGGCGATGGAAGCCTGGCTGGCCAAGCCTGAACTGCTGTCGGCTGACGCCGATGCCGAATACGCCGAAATCATCGAAATCGACCTGGCCGACGTCAAAGAGCCTGTGCTCTGCGCGCCGAACGACCCGGACGATGCCCGCCTGCTGTCCTCGGTACAGGGCGAGAAGATCGACGAAGTGTTCATCGGTTCGTGCATGACCAACATCGGTCACTTCCGCGCTGCCGGCAAGCTGCTGGACAAGGTCAAGGGCGGTATCCCGACCCGTCTGTGGCTGGCTCCGCCAACCAAGATGGACGCTCACCAGCTGACCGAAGAAGGCTACTACGGCATCTACGGCAAAGCTGGCGCGCGCATGGAAATGCCAGGCTGCTCGCTGTGCATGGGTAACCAGGCACGTGTGCAGACCGGTTCGACCGTGGTTTCCACCTCGACCCGTAACTTCCCGAACCGTCTGGGCGACGCGACCAACGTGTACCTGGCTTCGGCCGAGCTGGCCGCAGTTGCTTCGATCATCGGCAAGCTGCCGACCGTCGAAGAGTACATGCAGTACGCCAAGGACATCGACAGCATGGCTGCCGACGTCTACCGCTACCTGAGCTTCGACCAGATCGCCGAATTCCGCGAAGCGGCAGCCAACGCCAAGATCCCAGTGGTCCAGGCGTAAGCTGAGTTGTAAGATGTAAAGAAAAGCCCCGGTAGAAATACCGGGGCTTTTTCTTTGCTGCCTGGCCTGCGACAAGGCCGTTGCAAACACCTCAAATCACGAACAGATCGACAAAGTTGTGCACGGCGGTACCCTCCAGCCGCTGCTGATCCTTGCACAAGGCAAATATCGCCTCGCACCGCTGTCGGGCAAAGCGCGTTGCCAGGTTCTCCCTGAACTTCGCTTCCAGCAACGGGATACCTTCCCCGCGCCGACGCCGATGGCCGATTGGGTACTCCACCACCACCTGCTCGGTGCTGGTGCCATCCTTGAAAAACACCTGCACGCTATTAGCGATCGAGCGTTTGTCAGGCTCCAGGTACTCGCGGCTGAAACGCGGTTCTTCAACCACCTCCATCTTGTCACGCAACCGGTCGATGCTGGGGTGCGCTGCGTGGAAGGCATCCTCATAGTGCTCGGCCACCAAGTGACCGAAGATCAGCGGCACGGCCACCATGTACTGCAGGCAATGGTCACGGTCAGCGGCATTGGCCAGCGGGCCGCTCTTGGAAATGATGCGGATCGCCGATTCTTGGGTGGTGATGAGAATCCGGTCGACTTCATGCAAGCGGTTGCGCACCTGTCGATGCAGCATCACTGCCGCCTCGCAGGCAGTCTGAGCATGGAACTCAGCGGGAAAACTGACCTTGAACAGCACGTTTTCCATCACGTAGCTGCCCAGCGGCTGGGGCAAGCGAAGCTCGCGCTGGTCGGCGGGCTTGAGCGCCAGGTCCTTGTTGGTATGGCTGAACGACACATCGTAGAACCCCCACTGTGGCGCGGTCAGCACACCCGGAACGCCCATTTCATCTCGCAACGCGATGTCCGCCAGGCGCACACCACGACTGGAGGCATCGCCCGCTGCCCAGGATTTGCGCGACCCTGCATTCGGCGCATGGCGGTACGCCCGCAGCGCCTGGCCATCGACGAAGGCATGGGACAGGGCCGAAAGCAGCTGATCACGGTTGGCCCCCATCAACTTGGCGCACACGGCAGTGGATGCAACCTTCACCAGAATCACATGGTCGAGGCCGACACGGTTGAAGGCATTCTCAAGCGCCAGCACGCCCTGGACTTCATGAGCCATTACCATGGCCTCCAGCACGTCGCGCATGCTCAGCGGCGTCTCGCCATTGGCCACGCGCCTTTGCGACAGGTGGTCTGCCACAGCAAGGATGCCGCCGAGGTTGTCAGAGGGATGCGCCCATTCGGCGGCCAGCCAGGTGTCGTTGTAATCCAGCCAGCGCACGGTGCAGCCGATATCCCAGGCCGCCTTGACCGGGTCCAGGCGATAGGAGGTGCCGGGAACGCGAGCGCCATGGGGGACCACGGTGCCTTCCACCAACGGACCGAGGAGTTTCGTGCATTCGGGGAAGCGCAGGGCCAGCAGGCCGCAGCCAAGGGTGTCGATCAGGCAGTTGCGCGCGGTATCCAGCGCTTCAGGGGATTCGACCCGATATCTGAGCACATAGTCAGCCAGGGTTTGCAGTATCGGGTCGTAGTCCGGGCGGTCGTTCAGGTCTACATTGGCGCTCATTTCCAGCTCCTGTGAAGGGGGCTGCCGAGCAGCCCGTCGCTGGCAAGCCAGACCCCACACAGATTGCATCGCCCTCTAGTCGAGCGCCTTACCTGTGGGGGCCGGCTTGCCGGCGATGGGCCGCAACGCGGCCCTGCTCATCCAGAACCGAGCGCCAATGGTGCGTTAGAAGCTATCGCCAGGCACCCTCACCCAGCCTTCCATCAGCACGCGAGCACTACGGCTCATGATTGCCTTGGTCACCGTCCACTCGCCCCCGACCTGGCGCGCCTCGGCCCCCACCCGCAACGTACCCGAGGGGTGGCCGAAACGCACGGCGCTGCGTTCTCCCCCGCCTGCGGCGAGGTTGACCAGCGTGCCTGGAATGGCGGCAGCGGTACCGATCGCCACGGCTGCGGTGCCCATCATCGCGTGGTGCAGCTTGCCCATGGACAACGCACGCACCAGCAGGTCGACATCGTCAGCCGCGACAGTCTTGCCACTGGACGCAGTGTAGGTGGTTGGTGGCGCGACGAAGGCAACCTTGGGAGTGTGCTGACGTCCGGCAGCCTGGTCGACATGCTCGATCAGACCCATGCGCACCGCGCCATAGGCCCGGATGGTCTCGAAACGCAGCAGCGCCTGGGCATCACCATTGATTGCATCCTGCAATTCGGTACCGGTGTAACCAATATCGGCCGCATTGACGAAAATGGTCGGGATGCCAGCGTTGATCAAAGTCGCCTTGAACGTACCAATGCCTGGTACCTCCAGATCGTCCACCAGGTTACCCGTGGGGAACATGGCGCCACCGTCACCATCCTCGTCAGCCGCCGGGTCGAGAAACTCCAGCTGAACCTCGGCTGCGGGGAAGGTCACGCCGTCGAGTTCGAAGTCGCCGGTTTCCTGCACTTCGCCCTCGGTGATCGGCACATGGGCAACGATGGTCTTGCCGATATTGGCCTGCCAGATACGCACTGTGGCGATGCCGTTGCGGGGAATGCGCGACGCCTCAACCAGACCACTGCTGATGGCGAAGGAGCCGACAGCGGCAGACAGGTTGCCGCAGTTGCCGCTCCAGTCGACGAACGCCTTGTCGATGGAGACCTGGCCGAACAGGTAGTCCACGTCGTGCTCCGGCTTGATGCTGGGCGACAGGATGACGGTCTTGCTGGTGCTGGAAGTCGCACCGCCCATGCCGTCGATCTGCTTGCCGTAGGGGTCGGGGCTGCCGATGACCCGCAGCAGCAGTGCGTCGCGGGCCGGGCCGGGAATCTGGGCCTGCTCGGGCAGGTCCTGCAGGCGGAAGAACACGCCTTTGCTGGTGCCGCCACGGATGTAGGTGGCGGGGATTTTTACTTGCGGTACATGTGCCATTGAATAGTCCTGTTCAATCTGGGCGCGCTGCGCGCGCCATCGCAGGCTGCGCCAGCTCCCACAAAATAGCTGCCTGAGCTGTCACAAGCAGTCCCACAAAATGGCTGCCTGAGCTGTCACAGACAGTCCAAGAAGTTCCGTGGGAGCTGGCGCAGCCTGCGATGGGCTGCGCGGCAGCCCCCTGCCACTACGCCGAAGCTTCCAGGAAGTCCTGGGCAAAGCGCTGCAGCACGCCACCAGCCTCGTAGATCGACACTTCTTCAGCAGTATCCAGACGGCAAGTCACCGGCACCTCGACCCGCTCGCCATTCTTACGGGTCACCACCAGCGTCAAGGTTGCACGCGGCTTGCGCTCGCCCAGCACGTCGTAGGTTTCGCTACCGTCCAATGCCAGGGTCTTGCGATCGGTACCCGCCTTGAACTCCAGCGGCAGCACACCCATGCCGACCAGGTTGGTCCGGTGAATACGCTCGAAACCCTCGGCAACAATGGCTTCGACACCCGCCAGGCGCACGCCCTTGGCCGCCCAGTCACGGGACGAGCCTTGGCCATAGTCGCCCCCGGCAACGATGATCAGCGGCTGCTTGCGCTCCATGTAGGTCTCGATCGCTTCCCACATGCGGGTCACCTTGCCTTCCGGCTCGATACGCGCCAGCGAACCCTGCTTCACACTGCCGTCTTCCTTGCGCACCATCTCGTTGAACAGCTTAGGGTTGGCGAAGGTGGCACGTTGGGCGGTCAGGTGGTCACCACGGTGGGTGGCGTAGGAGTTGAAGTCTTCCTCAGGCAGGCCCATTTTCGCCAGGTACTCGCCCGCCGCGCTGTCGAGCAGGATGGCGTTGGACGGCGACAGGTGGTCGGTGGTGATGTTGTCCGGCAGCACCGCCAGCGGACGCATGCCACGCAGGGTGCGCTCACCGGCCAGGGCACCTTCCCAGTATGGCGGGCGACGAATGTAGGTGCTCATCGGGCGCCATTCGTACAGCGGCGCCACTTTCGGGCCACGGTCTTCCTCGATGGCGAACATCGGGATGTAGACCTTGCGGAACTGCTCGGGCTTGACCGCCGCACGCACCACCGCGTCGATCTCTTCGTCGCTCGGCCAGATGTCCTTCAGACGAATCTCTTTGCCATCGACCACGCCCAGCACATCCTTCTCGATGTCGAAGCGGATGGTACCGGCGATGGCATAGGCCACGACCAGCGGCGGCGATGCCAGGAACGCCTGCTTGGCGTATGGGTGAATACGCCCATCGAAGTTGCGGTTGCCCGACAGCACGGCAGTGGCGTACAGGTCACGGTCGATGATCTCTTGCTGGATCACCGGGTCCAGCGCGCCGGACATGCCGTTGCAGGTGGTGCAGGCAAAGGCGACGATGCCAAAGCCCAGTTGCTCAAGCTCTTTCTCAAGACCCGCTTCTTCCAGGTACAGCTGAACGGCTTTGGAACCCGGCGCCAGCGACGACTTGACCCAAGGCTTGCGCACCAGGCCGAGCTTGTTGGCGTTGCGCGCCAGGAGGCCGGCAGCGATCACGTTGCGCGGGTTGCTGGTGTTGGTGCAGCTGGTGATGGCGGCAATGATCACCGCGCCGTCCGGCATCTGGCCCGGGACTTCTTCCCAGGCGCCGGCAATGCCTTTCGCTGCCAGGTCGCTGGTGGCCACGCGGGCATGCGGGTTGGACGGGCCGGCCATGTTGCGCACCACGCTCGACAGATCGAAGTGCAGCACGCGCTCGTACTCGGCCTTGGCCAAGGCGTCTGCCCACAGGCCAGTGGCCTTGGCATAGGTTTCCACCAGCTTGACCTGCTGTTCTTCGCGGCCGGTCAGCTTGAGATAGTCGATGGTCTGCTGGTCGATGGCGAACATCGCGGCAGTGGCGCCATACTCCGGCGCCATGTTGGAGATGGTGGCGCGGTCGCCCAGGGTCAGGGCGCGGGCACCTTCGCCATAGAATTCGAGGTAGGCGCCGACCACTTTCTGCTTGCGCAGGAACTCGGTCAGGGCCAGCACCAGGTCGGTGGCGGTGATGTTCGGCGCCAGCTTGCCGCCAAGCTCGACACCAACGATTTCCGGCAGGCGCATCCACGAGGCGCGGCCAAGCATGACGTTCTCGGCTTCAAGGCCACCGACACCGATGGCGATCACGCCCAGGGCATCGACGTGTGGCGTGTGGCTGTCGGTACCGACGCAGGTGTCCGGGTAGGCCACGCCACGGTCGCTGTGGATCACCGGCGACATCTTCTCCAGGTTGATCTGGTGCATGATGCCGTTGCCCGGCTGGATCACATCGACGTTCTTGAACGCCTTCTTGGTCCAGTTGATGAAGTGGAAACGGTCTTCGTTGCGACGGTCTTCGATGGCACGGTTCTTCTCGAACGCCTGCGGGTCGAAACCACCGCACTCGACGGCCAGGGAGTGGTCGACGATCAACTGCACCGGCACCACCGGGTTGACCTGGGCCGGGTCACCGCCTTTGTCGGCAATGGCGTCACGCAGGCCAGCCAGGTCGACCAGCGCGGTTTGGCCGAGGATGTCGTGGCACACCACGCGGGCCGGGAACCAAGGGAAGTCGAGGTCGCGCTTGCGTTCGATGAGCTGCTCGAGGGACGCGTCGAGGGTAGCTGGGTCGCAACGGCGTACCAGGTTTTCGGCCAGCACGCGGGAAGTGTATGGCAGGCCGTCGTATGCGCCGGGCTTGATCGCCTCGACCGCCGCGCGGGCGTCGTAGTAGTCCAGGTCGGTGCCTGGCAGGTGCTTGCGGAATGCGGTATTCATATCGTTATCAGGCTCGGTCACGGTACGGTCAACAGCCCTGCGCTGCCTGTTCTGGCCTCATCGCCGGCAAGCCGGCTCCCACAGGAACTGCACAATGCTCAGCGGCGGCGATGAACCTGTGGGAGCCGGTTTGCCGGCGATGGGCCCACAGGTGCATGGCCTGCTGTATCAGCGCTGCTCGATCGGCACGAACTGGCGCTGCTCGACGCCGACATACTCGGCGCTCGGGCGGATGATGCGGTTGTTGGCACGCTGCTCGAAGACATGCGCCGCCCAGCCGGTCAGGCGCGAGCAGACGAAGATCGGGGTGAACAGCTTGGTCGGGATACCCATGAAGTGGTACGCCGAGGCATGGTAGAAGTCGGCGTTGGGGAACAGGCGTTTCTGCTCCCACATGGTCTTGTCGATGGCTTCGGAGACCGGGTACAGCACCTTGTCACCCACTTCATCGGCCAGCTGCTTCGACCAACCCTTGATCACCTCGTTACGCGGGTCGGACTCTTTATAGATGGCATGGCCGAAGCCCATGATCTTGTCCTTGCGCTCGAGCATGGCCAGCAGCTCGGTCACCGCTTCCTGCGGGCTCTGGAAGCGCTCGATCAGCTCCATCGCCGCCTCGTTGGCGCCACCGTGCAGCGGGCCACGCAGCGAACCGATGGCCGCGGTGATGCACGAGTACAGGTCGGACAGGGTCGAGGCGCAGACGCGGGCGGTGAAGGTCGAGGCGTTGAATTCGTGCTCGGCGTAGAGAATCAGCGAGACGTTCATCACCTTGACGTGCAGCTCGCTCGGCTTCTTGCCGTGCAGCAGGTGCAGGAAGTGCCCGCCCAGGGTGTCTTCGTCACTGGTGCAGTCGATGCGCACACCCTGGTGGGTGAAGCGGTACCAGTAGCACATGATCGCCGGGAACACGGCCAGCAGGCGGTCGGTCTTCTCGCGCTGGGCCTCGAAGGTCAGCTCGGGCTCCAGGGTACCCAGCACCGAGCAACCGGTGCGCATCACGTCCATCGGATGGGCATCGCGGGGAATGCGCTCAAGCACTTCCTTGAGGGCTTGCGGCAGGTCGCGCAGGCCTTTGAGCTTGCGCTTGTAGTCGGCCAGTTCAGCCTTGCTTGGCAGCTCGCCGTACAGCAGCAGGTAGGCGACTTCCTCGAACTCGGCACCGGCCGCCAGGTCACGGACATCGTAGCCGCGGTAGGTCAGCCCGGCACCGGCCTGGCCGACTGTCGACAATGCGGTCTGGCCGGCCACCTGGCCACGCAGGCCTGCGCCACTGAGTACTTTTGCTTCGGCCATGGTGTTTCTCCTTTCTTGAAATTGTTATGGAATCTTTCTGGCTAATTCGGGGTGTCTGTGTGGGCCCTATCGCCGGCAAGCCGGCTCCTACAGGGACAGTGCATGCCTCAAAACCAGTGCAGTCCCTTGTGGGAGCCGGCTTGCCGGCGATGAGGCCAGCACAGGCTCAACCTTTCTTCTGGGCGAACAACGCATCCAGGCTCTGCTCGAAAGCGTGGTAACCAATGGCATCGTAGAGCTCCATGCGGGTCTGCATGGTGTCGACCACGTTCTTCTGGGTACCGTCGCGGCGCAGTGCGGTGTAGACGTTTTCAGCCGCCTTGTTCATGGCGCGGAAGGCCGACAGCGGGTACAGCACCAGCGACACGTCGACCGAAGCCAGTTCTTCGGTGGTGTACAGCGGCGTTGCACCGAATTCGGTGATATTGGCCAGAATCGGCGCCCTTACGCGGTCGGCGAAGGTCTTGTACATCGAAAGCTCGGTGATGGCTTCCGGGAAAATCATGTCGGCGCCAGCCTCGATGCAGGCCTCGGCGCGATCCAGGGCGGCGTTCAGACCTTCAACAGCCAGAGCGTCGGTACGCGCCATGATCACGAAGCTGTCGTCGGTACGGGCGTCCACCGCCGCCTTGATGCGATCGACCATCTCCTGCTGAGTGACGATCTCTTTATTCGGACGGTGCCCACAACGCTTGGCGCCCACCTGGTCTTCGATGTGAATGGCCGCAGCGCCGAACTTGATCATCGAACGCACGGTACGGGCGACGTTGAAGGCCGAAGCGCCAAACCCGGTGTCGACATCCACCAGCAGCGGCAGGTCGCAGACGTCGGTGATACGGCGCACATCGGTCAATACGTCATCCAGGCCGCTGATGCCCAGGTCCGGAAGGCCCAGGGAACCTGCGGCGACGCCGCCACCGGACAGGTAGATGGCCTTGAAACCGGCACGCTTGGCCAGCAGGGCGTGGTTGGCGTTGATCGCGCCGACCACTTGCAGCGGATGCTCGGCAGCTACGGCGTCGCGAAAACGCTGACCGGGGGTGCTCTTCACAGTCATGACTCACCTCGTGGGCTGTTGTTGTTGGCGTCCAGGTAGTGACGCTCAATGTTGCGTTTGGACGCGCCGATGTGGCGGCGCATCAGGAGTTCGGCCAGTTCGCCGTCTCGGTCGGCGATGGCGTCGAGGATGCGGTGGTGCTCGGCGAAGGCCTGGCGTGGCCGATTGGGCGTGGCAGAGAACTGGATGCGGTACATGCGCACCAGTTGGTACAACTCGCCGCAGAGCATCTTGACCAGGGTCTGGTTGCCGCTGCCCTGAATGATCCGGTAGTGGAAGTCGTAGTCGCCTTCCTGTTGGTAGTAGCCCTGCCCCGCCTGGAACGCGGCGTCGCGCTCGTGGGTGTCGAGCACCCGGCGCAACTCGTCGATGTCGGCCAGGCTCATGCGCTCGGCGGCCAGACGGCAGGCCATGCCTTCCAGGGATTCGCGGATTTCATAAAGCTCGATCAGCTCGGCATGACTGAGCGACACCACCCGCGCCCCGACGTGCGGCACCCGCACCAGCAGGCGCTGCCCTTCCAGACGGTGGATGGCCTCGCGCAGCGGGCCGCGACTGATGCCGTAGGTACGCGCCAGCTCAGGCTCGGAGATCTTGCTGCCGGGGGCGATCTCGCCCTTGACGATCGCGGCCTGAATACGGCGGAAGACGTTCTCGGACAAGGTTTCCGTTTCGTCGTTCACCGCGGGGCTGTCGATGGAAAGGTCGAGCATATTGTTGACACCTTGCTAGTCACTTCGCCAGAAACTAGCGAATCAGGCGCCAACAGTCAAAGACAAAATCAATATTGTCGACAATTGTCTAAGAACGAACTTACCCAAGCCCTGCGCTGTCTGATTGCGACGCGCTGGCGCCAAGACATCGTCGTGATAGAATGCCGCGCCTCCAACGGAGTATGGATTGCGTGTCTGTCATCCATTCATGTTGTTGACAGATGAACGAGGAAGCTTGCGCAGTAGTTGCCAGTCGCCTTGCCCCGAACCCTGCACAGCACCGCGCCAGGATTATGAGACTTACACCCGTTTTACTGCTGTCATGCCTCACCCTGCTGCCGGCCCTTGGCCAGGCGGCGGGCAAGACCGTGTATGGTCTGAACGAATACGCTCGCCTGGGCGACCTCGACCTGGAGGTGGCCGCCAAGCTCGACACCGGCGCCAAGACCGCCTCCCTCAGTGCCCGCGACATCAAGCGCTTCAAGCGCAATGGCGAGAGCTGGGTGCGCTTCTACCTGGCCATTGATGCCGCCCACTCGCACCCGATCGAGCGCCCTCTGGCCCGCGTCAGCAAAATCAAGCGCCGCGCTGGCGACTATGATGCTGACTCCGGCAAGGCCTACACGGCCCGCCCGGTCATCGAACTCGAAATCTGCATGGGCCAGAACCTGCGCACCATCGAAGTCAACCTCACCGACCGCAGCGCTTTCCAGTTCCCGCTGCTGATCGGCTCCGAGGCGCTCAAGCACTTCGACGCGCTGGTCGACCCAAGCCTTAAATACGCGGCCGGCAAACCTGCCTGTGCCACCGAAGCTCCCAAAGCAGAGTAACCCCGATGCGCTCTCTTACCCTCCATCTGAAAGTCCTGATCACCGTGCTGGTGTTGCTGGGCGTGGCGGTCACGGCTTATCAGATCTTCTTCCTCGGCATTCCGGTGACCGAGGACGAAACCGATGACCTGTGGAACATCGACGCCAAGGTCGAGTTCGTGGCCAGCGCCAAGGACCCGGTCAAGATCCAGATGTTCGTACCGCCCCTGAACCGCGACTACGTCAGCCTCAACGAGAGCTTCATCTCCAACAACTACGGGGTGAGCGTCAACCGGGCCGACGGCAACCGCAAGGTGACCTGGTCGGCGCGCCGCGCCAGTGGCAACCAGACGCTCTACTACCGCCTGGTACTGACCAAGCGTTACAGCAAGGAAAAGACCACGGTAAAAGGCCCGACCTTCCGTGACAGCCTGGCTGTCGAAGGCCCTGAGAAGATCGCCGCCGAAGCGCTGATGGCGCCGATCCGCCAGCACTCGGCCGACGTCGAGACCTTCGTCAGCGAGACCATCAAACGTGTCAACAATCTCAACGATGACAACGTCAAGCTGTTGCTGGCCGGCGACACTTCGGCCATGAAGAAGGCCCAGGTCATCGACCTGCTGCTGTCGATCGCCCACGTGCCGATCGAGAAGGTCCACACCATCCGCCTGGTCGCCGACACCCCGCAAACACCTGAACTGTGGCTGCGCAGCTTCAACGGCACCGACTGGCTGTACTTCAACCCGGACACCGGCGAGCAAGGCCTGCCTAGCGACCGCCTGCTGTGGTGGACCGGCGATGACAACCTGATCACCGTCGATGGTGGCAAGAAAGCCAACGTCACCTTCAGCATGAACAACAGCGAGATGAACGCCATCCGCCTGGCCAAGCTGACCGACGAGAACACCGACGCCGACTTCCTCGAGTACTCCCTGTACGGCCTGCCGCTGCAGACCCAGCAAACCTTCATGATCATGGTAATGATCCCGATCGGTGTGCTGGTGATCCTGGTGCTGCGCAACCTGATCGGCGTCCAGACCCTGGGTACCTTCACCCCGGTGCTGATCGCCCTGGCCTTCCGCGAGACCCAACTGGGCTTCGGTATCATCCTGTTCACGGTGATCACCGCCCTGGGCCTGTCGTTGCGCTCGTACCTCGAACACCTCAAGCTGCAGATGCTGCCGCGCCTGTCGGTGGTGCTGACCTTCGTGGTGGTGCTGATTGCCGCCATCAGCCTGTTCAGCCACAAGCTGGGCCTTGAGCGCGGCCTGTCGGTCGCCCTGTTCCCGATGGTGATTCTGACCATGACCATCGAGCGCCTGTCGATCACCTGGGAAGAACGTGGCGGCGGCCATGCCATGAAAGTCGCCATCGGCACCCTGTTCGCGGCCTCGCTCGCGCACCTGCTGATGACCGTACCGGAGCTGGTGTACTTCGTCTTCACCTTCCCGGCGGTGCTGCTGATTCTGGTGGGCTTCATGCTGGCGATGGGTCGCTACCGCGGCTACCGCCTGACCGAGCTCGTGCGCTTCAAGGCTTTTCTGAAGAAGGCTGACGCCTGATGTTCGGCCTGATCAAGACCTGGAAAGCCCTGGAGGCCCGGGGCATCATGGGTATCAACCGGCGCAACGCGGACTACGTGTTGAAGTACAACAAGCGCCACCTGTACCCGATCGTCGACGACAAGATCATCACCAAGGAACGCGCCTTGGCCGCCGGCATCCACGTGCCGGAAATGTACGGCATCATCGAGACCGAAAAACAGATCGAGAAGCTCGACCAGATCATTGGCGAGCGCAACGATTTCGTCATCAAGCCGGCGCAAGGCGCCGGCGGTGACGGCATCCTGGTAATTGCCGACCGCTTCGAGGACAACTACCGCACGGTCTCCGGCAAGATCATCAGCCATGAGGAAATCGAGCACCAGATTTCCAGCATCCTGACTGGCCTGTACTCGCTCGGTGGCCACCGCGACCGCGCACTGATCGAGTACCGGGTGACCCCGGACCAGATCTTCAAGAGCATCAGCTACGAAGGCGTGCCGGACATCCGCATCATCGTGCTGATGGGCTACCCGGTAATGGCCATGCTGCGCTTGCCGACCCGCCAGTCCGGCGGCAAGGCCAACCTGCACCAGGGCGCCATCGGCGTGGGTGTGGACCTGGCCACCGGCATGACGCTGCGCGGCACCTGGCTGAACCGGATCATCAGCAAGCACCCGGACACCACCAACGCGGTGGACGGCGTGCAACTGCCGAACTGGGACGGTTTCATGAAGCTGGCTGCCAGTTGCTATGAACTGTGCGGCCTGGGCTACATTGGCGTGGACATGGTGCTGGACCAGGACAAGGGGCCGTTGATTCTCGAACTCAACGCCCGCCCTGGCCTGAACATCCAGATCGCCAACGACTGCGGTCTGACCCAACGCACCCACGCCATCGAGGCGCATCTGGAAGCGCTGGCGAAGAATGGCGAAACCGAGGATGCCGAGCAGCGCGTGCGCTTTGCGCAGGGGTTGTTCGGGCACGTGAATTCGCGCTAGCAAACCCAGAGGGGCCGCTTTGCGGCCCCAACATAAAACGCAACGGTGAATGTCGCGCCCAGTGCTAGGCGCTTATCCCACACAGGTCTACAATCGCCCCCTCGCTTTTTCATCGCCGTCCATTCTGATGCCGACCTGTACGCTCCACCCTCTACCCTACCAGCCCGACCCCGCCGCCTATTTCGCACGCATGCGCAAGGCTCCTGGCGCCATTCTGCTCGACAGTGCCCGCCCCGGCGCCGAACGTGGCCGCTTCGACCTGCTCAGCGCCTGGCCCATGCAGCACCTGCAAGCGCAGCCTGATGAAACGGGGCGCGCCTTCCTGCAACGCCTGCGTGACGGCTTGGCGCAACTGGGCCGGGCCGAGCTGCCCGAGGGTGTTGAACTGCCGTTCGCCGGTGGCCTGATCGGCTACCTGAGCTACGACTTCGGCCGTCGCCTGGAGCACCTGCCAAGCCAGGCCATCGACGACCTGGACCTGCCCGACGCGCAACTGGGCTTGTATGCCTGGGCATTGGTCACCGACCACCTGCTGGGCACCAGCCAATTGGTCCTGCACCCAAGCCTGGACAGCACCGAGCAAGCGCGACTGATCAGCCTGTTCGAAGCCCCTGAGGGCGTCGAGCACCCTGAATT
The DNA here is from genome assembly GCF_034387475.1 of Pseudomonas sp. Teo4. Classification (NCBI taxonomy): domain Bacteria; kingdom Pseudomonadati; phylum Pseudomonadota; class Gammaproteobacteria; order Pseudomonadales; family Pseudomonadaceae; genus Pseudomonas; species Pseudomonas sp. Teo4. The sequence continues at coordinate 521,922 of NZ_JAXCIL010000001.1, read as the reverse complement.
CCAGCTGCTTGCCCCGATGACCGGCGACCTGACCCCGGCGCAATACAAAGTCGCCTTCGACCAGGTCCAGCAGTACATTCAGGCCGGCGATTGCTACCAGATCAACCTCACCCAACGCTTCCGTGCGCCCTGCCAGGGTGACCCTTGGCGTGCCTATCAGGCTCTGCGCAAGGCTTGCCCGACGCCGTTCTCGGGCTTTCAGCAACTGGCCGACGGCAGCGCGCTGCTCAGCTTCTCTCCAGAGCGTTTCATCCGGGTCAGCCAAGGGTTGGTCGAAACCCGGCCAATCAAGGGCACCCGCCCACGCTCAGCCGACCCAACCGAGGACCTGCGCAACGCCGAAGAGCTGCGTCACAGCCCCAAGGACCGCTCGGAAAACCTGATGATCGTCGACCTGCTGCGCAATGACCTGGGCCGCACCTGCCAGATTGGCTCGGTCAAGGTGCCTGAGCTGTTCAGCCTGGAGAGCTACCCCAACGTCCACCACCTGGTCAGCAGCATTACCGGTCGCCTGGCCAACGACAAGGACGCCCTGGACCTGATCGGCGATAGCTTCCCCGGCGGCTCGATCACCGGCGCACCGAAAATCCGCGCCATGCAGATCATCGACGAGCTTGAGCCTACACGCCGCGCCCTGTACTGCGGCTCGCTGCTGTACGTGGACGTGCGCGGCGAGATGGACAGCTCCATCGCCATTCGCAGCCTGCTGATCAAGGATGGGCAAGCCAGCTGTTGGGGCGGCGGCGCCGTAGTGGCGGACTCCAACTGGCAGGCGGAATACGAAGAGTCGATCGCCAAGGTGCGGGTGTTGATGCAGACGCTGCAAGGCCTGTGATTCAGCAGGCGGGCGCGTCTACCCCGCCATTTTTTGTTACCATCACACCACTACGAGCGCACAGCGCCACAGCCAAGATGGAAACCGCCTGATGAGCCAACCCTTCGACGTCGCCGCCCTGGCCGCGACCTATGCCAACAAGTCCCCACAGGACATCCTGAAGCTTGCCTTCGAGCACTTCGGCGACGACCTGTGGATCTCCTTCAGCGGCGCCGAGGACGTGGTGCTGGTCGACATGGCCTGGAAGCTGAACAAGCAGGTCAAGGTGTTCAGCCTCGACACCGGCCGCCTGCACCCGGAAACCTACCGCTTCATCGACCAGGTGCGCGAACAATACAACCTGCCGATCGAGATCCTCAGCCCGGACCGCGCCAAGCTGGACCCGTTCGTCAAGGAAAAGGGCCTGTTCAGCTTCTACAAGGACGGCCATGGCGAGTGCTGCGGCGTCCGCAAGATCGAGCCACTGCGGCGCAAACTGGCCACGGTGAGCGCCTGGGCCACCGGTCAGCGTCGCGACCAGAGCCCTGGCACCCGCAGCCAGGTGGCGGCACTGGAAATCGACACGGCGTTCTCCACCCCCGAGCGCACCCTGTACAAGTTCAACCCGCTGGCGCAAATGACCAGTGAGGAAGTCTGGGGTTATATCCGCATGCTCGAACTGCCGTACAACAGCCTGCACGAGCGCGGCTTCATCAGCATCGGCTGCGAGCCCTGCACCCGCCCGGTGTTGCCGAACCAGCACGAGCGCGAAGGCCGCTGGTGGTGGGAAGAGTCGACCCAGAAGGAATGCGGGCTGCACGCTGGCAACCTGATCAGCAAGGCCTGACCCACAGTAAGTTAAGCCAGAGGGACCGCTTTGCGGTCCATCGCAGGCTCCGCCAGCTCCCACAGATCAGATGCATGCGTCAAGAAGCGCACTCAATCCGTGGGAGCTGGCGAAGCCTGCGATGGGCTGCAGAGCAGCCCAATTACCTCAACTGACAGGCATTAGCCCTCAAGCCGGTTTTTTCATGCCTGGTGTAATCAGTGCACCGGCAGCTCGACGCCGTCGAACAGCTCTTCGAGCTCTTGCTTGTTATGGCACTGGATGGCCTTGGCCATCACCTCGCGGGTCAGGTGCGGGGCGAACTTCTCGATGAAGTCGCACATGAAGCCACGCAGGAAGGTGCCACGACGGAAGCCGATCTTGGTGATGCTGGCCTCGAACAATTCGCTGGCGTCCAGGGCCACCAGGTCGCTGTCGAGCTTGGTGTCGACCGCCATCTTGGCCACGATACCCACGCCCAGCCCCAGGCGCACATAGGTCTTGATCACGTCAGCGTCAGCAGCGGTGAACACCACCTTCGGTGTCAGGCCGCGGTGGTTGAACGCTTCGTCCAGCTTGGAGCGGCCAGTGAAACCGAACACGTAGGTCACGATCGGGTACTCGGCAACGGCTTCCAGCGTGAGCTTCGGCAGCTTGGTCAGCGGGTGGCCCTGCGGCACCACCACGCAACGGTTCCACTTGTAGCACGGCATCATGATCAGGTCGCCGAACAACTCCAGGGCCTCGGTGGCAATGGCGAAGTCGACGGTGCCGTCAGCGGCCATCTCGGCAATCTGCATGGGCGAGCCCTGGTGCATGTGCAGGGACACTTCCGGGTACTGCTTGATGAAGCTGCTGATCACTGGCGGCAGTGCATAGCGAGCCTGGGTGTGAGTAGTGGCGATGGACAGCGTACCCTTCTTCTCGTTGGAGAATTCCTGGGCGATCTGCTTGATGCTTTCGACCTTGCGCAGGATTTCGCCTGCGGTGTTGATGATGCGCTCACCCGCGGGCGTAACCCGGGTCAGGTGCTTGCCGCTGCGGGCAAAGACTTCAACACCCAGTTCATCCTCGAGCAGGCGGATCTGCTTGCTGATCCCAGGCTGGGAGGTATACAGACTCTGTGCCGTCGCAGAGACGTTCAGGTCATGGTGCGCCACTTCCCAGATGTAGCGCAGTTGTTGAAGCTTCATAGGTTTCCCTCGGATCAGCGGTAAGTCACCGGCTGCAGGCAGCGACGATATATAACTATATTAGTGGTTATCGAAATAAATCTAGAACTATTTTGTTACATGCCTCCGGAAACGCCCTACCGCCAAGTTCACGTTTTCCTACGCCCAAGATGCTGAGCCAGCGGCACCATGTACACCGGTACCGGCGACAATTGCAGCAAGCGCACCGCCGTGCGCCCAATGGGGACATCGACACCCGCCCCCTGGCTATGACTACCAAAAATCAGCAGGTCGACCGCCAGGCGCTGCGCCTGATCGAGAATCACCTGGGCAGGGTCACCCTGCCGCACCCTGACGGTTTTGATGACCGCCAGGTCCGCCTCCTCCCCCAACTCCTCGCGGAAGTTTTCCAGCACGCGCTGTTCGATGTTGGCCATGACCGTGTTGACGCCTTCGCTGTGCAGCTCGTCCAAGGTCTGCTCGTCGAGGTAGCTCTGCAGAAGGGACTCGGCGAACTGCCCCATCGGCTCCACTGCGTGGATCACGTACAACTCCGCGTTGAAGGTTCGCGCCAAAGCCAGGGCATGCTGCATGACAAATGGCGCGTAAACACCGAGGTCGGTGGCATACAACATGGAACGGATCATTCGACCTCCTCGACTGCCGCTACGGCAGAGCAAGCTTCAGCTTAGCAGCGCCAAGCAGCCTCGCTTCGCCGCCCAGCGCACCGTGGGACGCGGGCCTGGGCAGCCTCAGACGTGACGACTGGCGCGGTCGATGAATGCCAGTGCCTGATAGAGCATTTCCATGTTCGGCAGGCGGCAGCCGGCCGCACGTGCCTGGGCCAGTGGTTCTGCATAAATGGCTTGCAGCTCCAACGGACGTTGCTGGGCAAAGTCGTGGTACATGCTGGGCCAGTAATCCGGCATCTGCTCGGTCATGCGGAAAAGCTGTTCGGCGTAGCCTTCAGGCAGCGAGTGCCCACAAGCCAGCGCACCCTGGACAACCTCTGCCATCAAGGCCTGGATCAATGCTCGACTGTCCGGGTCTGCCATGAGCGGCGTGGTACTGGCCCGCAACAATACCGACAGGCCGTTGTATGGCACATTCCACACCAGCTTCTGCCAGCGCGCCTGGTCAAGATTGCTCATGGCCTTGGAGTCGATACCCGCCACCCGGAACAAACCAGCGCCCTCTTCGACAATCGCCGCACCACCGTCCTTGCTCGGCCCGCTGTGATAACCCAGATGAACCGCCCCCAACGCCTGATGCCGAATCAGCCCCGGTGCCTGACGGTTGACACAGATGAAACACAAGCCGCCCAACAGGTGCATGTCGTCGCGCAGTGCCGGGCGCAGTTGAGCCTCCACACCCAGGCCGTTCTGCAGCAACACCACGCGGGCATCCGGCGCGGCCACCTGCACGATCAGCGGCGCCAGCTCTAGGTTGCTGGTGGCCTTGGCCCCCACCAGCAGCCAATCACAGGTCGGCATGTCTTGGGCGTCGACATAAGACTGAACCTTCATTTGCAGCTTGCCGTGCACCGCGCTGTCGAGGGTCAGCCCGTGCTGATGCACCACGTCATATTCACTGCGCAGCAGGAAATGCACGTCGAAGCCGGCACGCTGCAGCATCAGCCCATAGAAGCCACCGATGGCGCCGCTGCCGATGATGCCGATGCGCGGTTTGCCAGAATGCATGCTGATCTCCAGATAAAGGACGGTGCGCTTTTTTACACCGGTTTGCCGCTGCGAAGCACCTGAATCGATGCCAAGCGCCACAGTCTTCGGGAAAAACCCCGCAACGACGGGACTCAGCCCATTGTCGCGCCCCCTTTAACGCGCTAAGGTTCGGCTCCCCGCTGCGAATATTCTTGCTGCTGGGCCGCACGGGGATTGCTGGCGGCCGGCACCCGTGACCTGACGAGTAACACGATGGCTGATTTACCGATCGATGACCTAAACGTTGCCTCCAACGAGACCTTGATCACCCCTGATCAGCTCAAGAAGGAAATCCCCCTCAGCGCCAAGGCCCTGCAGACCGTGACTGCCGGCCGCGAAGTAGTGCGCAATATCCTCGACGGCAAGGACCACCGCCTGTTCGTCGTGGTCGGCCCCTGCTCGATCCATGATATAAAGGCGGCCCACGAATATGCCGAGCGCCTGAAGGTGCTGGCCGAGGAGGTCTCCGACACGCTGTACCTGGTCATGCGCGTGTACTTCGAGAAGCCACGCACCACCGTCGGCTGGAAAGGCCTGATCAACGACCCCTACCTGGATGACTCGTTCAAGATCCAGGATGGCCTGCACATCGGTCGCCAGCTGTTGCTGGACCTGGCCGAAATGGGCCTGCCGACCGCCACCGAGGCGCTCGACCCGATTTCCCCGCAGTACCTGCAGGACCTGATCAGCTGGTCGGCCATCGGCGCCCGCACCACCGAGTCCCAGACCCACCGTGAAATGGCCTCGGGCCTGTCCTCGGCGGTCGGCTTCAAGAACGGCACCGATGGCGGCCTGACCGTGGCCATCAACGCCCTGCAGTCGGTCTCCAAGCCGCACCGCTTCCTCGGCATCAACCAGGAAGGCGGCGTGTCCATCGTCACCACCAAAGGCAACCCATACGGCCACGTGGTACTGCGCGGTGGTAACGGCAAGCCGAACTACGACTCGGTCAGCGTCGCCCTGTGCGAGCAGGACCTGGCCAAGGCCAAGATCAAGGCCAACATCATGGTCGACTGCAGCCACGCCAACTCCAACAAGGACCCGGCCCTGCAGCCGCTGGTGATGGAGAACGTCGCCAACCAGATTCTCGAAGGCAACCAGTCGATCATCGGCCTGATGGTCGAGAGCCACCTGAACTGGGGCTGCCAGTCGATTCCGAAGAATCTGGACGAGCTGCAATACGGCGTTTCGATCACCGATGCCTGCATCGACTGGTCCGCCACCGAAAAGACCCTGCGCAGCATGCACGCCAAGCTCAAGGACGTGCTGCCACAGCGCAAGCGCGGCTAAGGCCGGGATAAACGAAAACGCCGGGCATTGCCCGGCGTTTTCGTATTCGGAACTCAGTCAGACTTTGCTCGAATGGCGCTGCTGACGCTCCATGTAGCGCTCCACGTAAGAGCAGGACGGAATCACCGTGTAACCCATCTGATCGGCGTACTCCAGAGCCTTCTCGGTCAGCGCTGCGGCAATTCCACGGCCGCGCAGGGCGTTAGGCACGAAGGTGCGATAAATGTCCAGCGTCTGCTTGCCCAGATCCATGTACGTCAGGTAGGCACGGTGACCGTCCACATTGGTCTCGAACTGATGACCGGCCTGGTCATGGTGGATGGTCAGCGCTTCACTCATCACTACTCCTCACAGGTCCTTTTTGGCAGACCCTTACCTTAACCGATGATGGTTTATCCGGCGGAGGAACCTCTACGCCACCTTCTGCCCCTTGGACCACAAGGCGATTGCAATCGTTCGGTCGGCTGGGCACTCCCAAATAGTAGGCGCCGCAAGCGGGATTGCTCAAGGTGGCTGCGATTAAAAAGCTCGGAACTCCACGGTAAATCGCTAACCCTGGACTCCGAACAGCAGCCGGATGCTCTTGGGCTTAAGACGTCAACCGACAGTTAAAGTCACCGTTAGTTCAACAAAAAAGTTCTACTACTACAATCGCTTGCAGCGCCTGTACGTTTTTTTCACAAATCCCCTACAAATCTTGTCGGCTACCCCTCCGGCAACATTTTTTTTGCAGTTCTTGCGCTTAGTCAGTTTACTTACTACAAGTAATGGGTACTATGTACGCCGGCCAGTTTCTCTTTTCCGAGAGATGGCTATTTAATAGAAAGTCCTTGAAGGGGAACACGATGAACAACGTTCTGAAATTCTCTGCTCTGGCTCTGGCCGCAGTTCTGGCTACCGGTTGCAGCAGCGTATCCAAAGAAACCGAAGCTCGTCTGACTGCGACTGAAGACGCAGCAGCTCGCGCTCAAGCTCGTGCAGACGAAGCCTACCGTAAGGCTGACGACGCACTGGCAGCCGCTCAGAAGGCTCAGCAGACCGCTGACGAAGCCAACGAGCGCGCTCTGCGTATGCTGGACAAAGCCAGCCGCAAGTAATAATCCTCACGGATTGTTGAGAAGCCGACCCACTTGTGGGTCGGCTTTTTTATTGCCTGTCGTTTTTGCCTGACTGTCTGCGGCAGAAACGAAAAGGCCTGCACTAAGGCAGGCCTCAAAGGCATCGCAAGAACGGGCTTACTGCAGTTCAGCCGGTATGCTCGACACCATGGGCGCAGCGCCCTGGTTGTTGACCGGGACTGCAATCTCAACCGGCATGCCATCTTCTGCGGCGACTACGTCACGCACCATGTCCCAGTTCATGCGCAGGTTGTTGGCCATGTCTTCACGCTTGAGCAAGGCGTTGATAACCGCAGTGTGCTTGTCGACTACCGAAGGGTTGCCATGATCGTCCAGCGGCGTGTGAGCCTCAAGATAGACCTTGCCGCCACTGATACCGAACTTGTAAGGCTCGTTGATGATGCGAACCGGAGTACCCACCGGCACCATCTTCGACAATTCCACCACGTTGTTGTTGAGCATGCGGAAGCAACCGTGGCTGGTACGCATGCCGATACCGAACTTCTTGTTCGAACCGTGGATCAGATAGCCCGGCACACCCAGGGTGAACTTGAACGGCCCCAGCGGGTTGTCAGGGCCGGCCGGCACCACCGCAGGCAGGATGTCACCATCGGCGGCGTGCTCGGCACGGATCGAAGCAGGTGGCGTCCAGGTAGGGTTGGGCGTTTTGGCAGTGATCTTGGTGTTGGCGATTGGCGAACCCCACCCTTCCCGGCCGATACCCAGCGGGAAGGTGTGCACGACGTTCTGCCCTTTCGGGAAGTAGTACATGCGGTATTCGGCGAGGTTGATGACAATGCCTTCACGCGGCCCTGGCGGCAGCACGTAGCGGGTCGGCAGGACGATCTCGGTACCGGCGCCCGGCAGCCACGGATCGACCCCCGGGTTGGCGGCGATCATTTCCAGGTAGCCGAGGTCATTGGCGGTGCCGATGTCGGCAAAGGTGTCCTCGTACTTGGCCTTGATCACCTGCACTTGACCCACGACATCTTCACCGGGTGGCGGCAAGGGCAGCTCCAGCGCGACGGCGGGCCCAGCTACCAGCAGGGCGGCCAGGGACAGGCTACGGGTGACGGCGGGAAAGCGCGGCAACATCCGGTAAATCCTTCGAAAGATGGCTCAAGACAGTCGATTGTACACCCGCCCCGTTGTGAACGGGAGGCATTGGCGACCTGCATGCGTTTCAGATGATGAAAGGTGCTCAGAGTTCCGGCCAGACCGGGCGCATACCGCGCCGCTGTGCCTCGAGAATCGCCCGACACAGCGTGCAAAGACGGTTGTCGCGGTAGACCGAACGCTGAACCCCCGACCAACGGGGCTGCGCGGGCAGCAGGCCGCCGCACAGCGTACGGTCCACAGGCACCCCCAGCTCGAGCTGACGGGCCACCAGATGAACGCGGATTTCCTGGCACGCGAACAGGTCGAGCTGTTCATCGGGCTCGATCAGTTGATAGGCATACAAGGACCAGGCAGGGCGCGGCATTGGGGGCTCTCGAAACGGGGGGCGCAACATTAGCCGAAAGCCGGCCCCGTTTAAAGCGTCACAGCAAGGGTTTTATCGCCGGCCAGGCATTTTCCAGCAAACGCGGCTGGGCGCCCTGCGTCGGGTGGATGCCATCGGCCTGCATCATCTCCGGAACCCCGCCAACGCCTTCCAGGAAAAACGGCACCAGCGTCACCTGTTTCTGTGTCGCCAGCTGCTCGAACACCTGGCTGAACGCGGTGGTGTAACGCACCCCGTAGTTGGGCGGCAGGCGCATGCCCAGCAACACCACTTTGGCCCCGGCTTCACGGGACTGGTCGATCATCGAGGCAAGATTTTGTTGCAATTGTTGTGGCGGCTGCCCGCGCAGCCCGTCATTGCCTCCCAGCTCCAGCACCACCAGGGTCGGTTTGTGCGCCGCAAGCAGCGCCGGCAGCCGCGCCTGGCCACCTGCGCTGGTGTCGCCACTGATCGATGCATTGACCACCTGGTCGCTGAAACCCTCGTTGCGCAGGCGCTGCTGCAACAGGGAAACCCAGCCCTGCCGGCTATCCAGCCCAAAACCGGCGCTGATACTATCGCCGACAACCAGCAGTGTTCCCGCTGCCGCGCTCTGGGCCAGGCAATACAGGGCCAGACCGGCACTCAACCACCACACTCGCATTGGATTCTCCATGGGCCCCAGCATTCTCGTTGCGCAGAACCTTAGCAAAGTGGTCCCCAGCGCGGAAGGTGACCTGACCATCCTCCACGCCCTCTCCCTGGACCTCGCCCAAGGCGACAGCCTGGCCATCGTCGGCGCCTCGGGCTCCGGCAAGTCGACCTTGCTGGGCCTGCTTGCCGGGCTGGATCGCCCCAGCGCCGGCCAGGTCATTCTCGCAGGCCACGACCTGGGGCCGCTGGACGAAGACCAGCGCGCGCGGGTCCGTGCCGAGCATGTCGGCTTCGTGTTCCAGTCGTTCCAGTTGCTCGACAGCCTCAACGCCTTGGAAAACGTGATGCTGCCACTGGAACTCGACGGCCGTCGCGATGCCCGCGAGCATGCCCGCACCTTGCTCGAGCGCGTCGGCCTGGGCAAGCGCCTGAGCCACACGCCACGCCAACTGTCCGGCGGCGAGCAGCAGCGGGTGGCCATCGCCCGGGCGTTTGCCGCGCAACCTGCGGTGCTGTTCGCCGACGAACCCACCGGCAACCTGGACAGCCACACCGGCGAGCGCATCAGCGACCTGCTGTTCGAACTGAACAAGGAACGCGGCACCACCCTGGTGCTGGTCACCCATGACGAGCGCCTGGCCCGGCGCTGCCGTCGCCAAATCCGCCTGGACGCGGGCCGCCTGGTAGCCCCTGTGGAGGCCTGATGACCCACATGCCCCTCTCCCGCCTGTGCGGCCTGGCCGCCCGCCAACTGCTGCGCGATGCCCGCGCCAGTGAAGTGCGCGTGCTGTTCTTCGCCCTGCTGGTGGCGGTGGCTGCCAGCACCGCCATTGGCTATTTCGGTGCGCGCCTCAACGGCGCCATGCAGTTGCGCGCCAGCGAGTTCCTGGGGGCTGACCTGGTGCTACAGGGCAGCTCGCCGGCACGCCAGGAACAGATAGACGAAGGCCAGTCCCTGGGGCTGCGCCATGCACAGGTGGTCGAGTTCACCAGTGTGGTGGGCGGTGACACCGGCATTCAATTGTCGAGCATCAAGGCCACCGATGCTGCCTATCCGCTGCGCGGGCAGGTACGCAGTGCCCCAGCACCTTATGCAGAGGAAACCCCAGGTGGCGGGCCCACCCCAGGTGAAGCCTGGGTCGAGCCACGCCTGCTGGCCGCCCTTGGGCTGTCAGTTGGCGACAGCATCGACGTGGGCATGAAAACCCTGCGCATGAGCCGCGTGCTCACCTACGAACCGGACCGCGCCAACAACTTCTACAGCCTGACACCCCGGGTCATGATGAACCTCGCGGACCTGCCTGCCACCGGGGTTGTCCAGCCTGGCAGCCGGGTCACCTACCGTGACCTGTGGCGCGGCGAAGGCCCAGCCTTGGCCCAGTACCGCCAAACCGTGGAAGCCGGGCTGGCAGCCAACCAGCGGCTGCGCGACACCCGCGACGGCAATCAGCAGATTGGCGGCGCCCTGGGCAAGGCCGAACGTTACCTGAACATGGCCAGCCTGGTGGCGGTGCTGCTGGCGGGCGTGGCCGTGGCCTTGTCGGCCAGCCGTTACGCGGCGCGGCGGCTGGACGCCAGCGCACTGCTGCGCTGCCTGGGGCTTTCCCGTCGCCAAGCCCTGGGCCTGTACTGTGTGCAATTGGCCTTGCTCGGCTTGGCGGCTGCGTTGGCCGGCGCCCTGCTTGGCTGGCTGGCGCAGCTGGGGCTGTTCCGCCTGCTCGAAGGCCTGCTGCCCAGCGTGGTGCCACCCGGCGGCCTGACGCCAGCGCTGGCAGGCATTGGCACCGGGCTGGTGGCCCTGGCCGGCTTTGCCCTGCCCCCCATCGCCGCCCTCGGCCAGGTCCCGCCCTTGCGAGTACTGCGCCGCGACCTGCTGCCAGTGCCACCGAGCAGCTGGCTGGTGTACGGCGCGGCCTTGCTCGCACTGGGGCTGATCATGTGGCGCCTGAGCCTCGACTTGTTGCTGACCTTCGCCCTGCTCGGCGGCGGCCTGCTCGCCGCCCTGCTGCTTGGAGGCCTGCTCCTGCTGGGCTTGCGCAGCCTGCGGCGGCTGCTGGCAGGTGCGCCGCTGACCTGGCGCCTGGGGCTGGGCCAACTGCTACGCCACCCCATGGCCGCCGCCGGCCAGGCCCTGGCCTTTGGCCTGATACTGCTGGCCATGGCCCTGGTCGCGCTGTTGCGTGCCGAACTGCTCGACACCTGGCAAGCACAATTACCCAAGGACGCCCCCAACCATTTCGCCCTGAACATCCTGCCTGACGATCGCGAACCGTTCGCCCAGCGCCTGCATCAGGTCAATGCCACCTCGGCGCCGTTGTACCCGGTCACGCCGGGGCGGCTGATCCAGATCAACGAGCAACCGGTGCAGCAAGTGGTCAGCAAGGACTCGGCGGGCGAGCGCGCGGTGCAAAGGGACTTGAGCCTGACCTGGGCCGCCGAACTGCCCGAAGGCAACACGCTGACCGCAGGTAATTGGTGGCAGGCACTCCCGCCAGCCGACCAGATTCCTGGGGTTTCCGTTGAAGCGGAGCTGGCCACCAGCCTCAAGCTGCAGATGAGCGACCTGCTGACCTTCGACATCGGCGGCCAGCAGCGCCAGGCGCGGGTCAGCAGCCTGCGCAGCGTGCACTGGGACAGCTTCCAGCCGAATTTCTACATGATCTTCCAGCCGGGCACGCTGCAAGGGCTGCCGACCACCTACCTGACCAGCTTCTACCTGGGGGCCGGCCACGACCTGGAGGTGGTGGCACTGTCGCGGGCATTCCCGGCGGTGACCATCCTTCAGGTCGATGCCTTGCTCGAGCAGCTGCGCAGCATCCTGGCCCAGGTCACCCTGGCGGTCGAATACGTGCTGTTGTTCGTACTGGCGGCGGGCTTGGCAGTGTTGTTCGCCGGGTTGCAGGCGACACTCGACGAGCGCATTCGCCAAGGTGCACTGCTCCGTGCGCTGGGCGCGGCGCGGCCGCTGCTGGTCAAGGCCCGGCGTATCGAGTTCGGGCTGCTGGGCGCGGTCAGCGGCACACTGGCGGCGCTGGGCTGCGAGCTGATCACGCTGGTGTTGTATCGCTATGCCTTCGACCTGCAATGGAGCCCGCATCCCTGGCTGCTGGTGCTGCCGCTGGCCGGCGCGCTACTGGTGGGCGGTGCCGGCGTGCTGGGCACACGACGGGCATTGAACGCCAGCCCGCTGGCCGTCCTTCGGGAGGGTTGAAGCCACGTTTCACAGCGGATGCCTGGGGCGACATTGTTGCCCCAGCAACACTTGAATCACTGTTTCCACAGCAACAGTGATTCAGCAGTTCGACCTGCCAACCAACAGCACACAGGCGCCCTGCAACGCGCAAACCCAGCAAATACGGCGCTTTGCACGTTGGTACGGCACTTGCTCTAACCCGGTGAACCTCAAGCAACACTAGAAGGAACACACCGGATGAGCACTCCCTTGAAAGTCGTCGCCCTTTCCGGCGGCACCTCGCGACCTTCCCGCACCCTGGCCCTGACCGAAGCCATCCTGGCCGAACTCAGCCAGCACCTTGCCATCGATACCCACCTGATCGAGCTGGGCAACATCGCCCGCCCGCTGGGCGGCGCGCTGTGGCGCAAGGACCTGCCGGACACCGTCGAGCATGAACTGCGTCTGATCGAATCCGCTGACCTGCTGGTGGTGACCACCCCGGTCTACCGTGGCACCTACCCAGGTCTGTTCAAGCATCTGTTCGACCTGGTCGGCCAGGACAGCCTGACCAACACGCCCGTGCTGCTGGCGGCAACCGGTGGCAGTGAGCGACACGCCCTGGTGCTCGATCACCAGCTGCGCCCGCTGTTCAGCTTCTTCCAGGCACTGACCCTGCCCATCGGCGTCTACGCCAGCGAAGCCGACTTCGCCGACTACCGCATCGTCAGCGGCCCGCTGCAGGCCCGCATCGCACTGGCCGCCGAACGTGCCGCCCACTTGTTCACCGGCCAGGCACACGCCTTGCGCAAGATCGCCTGAGGAGCCCGCATGAGTCACACCCTTCACTTTCTGCTGTGCCTTTCAGCGAGGATCGACGCGTGAGAAACCACTACCAAGCGACCGTGCTGAATCCGCTGCAAAGCGTTCGCCAGCTTGCCGCGCAGTTCGCTGAAAGCGCCGTCGAGCGTGACCAGGCTGGCGGCACGCCCAAGCAGCAGCGCGACGCCATTCGCCAAAGCGGCCTGCTGGCACTGAGCATTCCGACGCAGTTTGGCGGCTACGGTGGCAGTTGGAGCGAAACCCTCGGCGTGGTGCGCGAGTTCGCCAAGGTCGACAGCTCCATCGCCCACGTCTTTGGTTTCCAGCACCTGATGCTGGCCACCGTCCGACTGTTCGCCCGCCCCGACCAGTGGCAACCCTGGTTCGAGCAGACTGCGCGCAAGAACTGGTTCTGGGGCAATGCCCTGAACCCGCTGGACACGCGCACGGTGGTCCGCAAGTTCGACGGCTGGCGCGAATTCTCCGGCAAGAAGAGCTTCTGCTCCGGCGCCAGCGACTCAGAAATGCTGATTGCTTCGGCCATCGACGAAAGCGCTGGCGGCAAGCTGCTGATTGCCGCCATTCCCAGCGGCCGCACCGGCATCACCCTGCACGGCGACTGGGACAACATGGGCCAGCGCCAGACCGACAGCGGCAGCGCTACCTTCGAGCGGGTACGCGTCGAAGAAAACGAACTGCTGCTCGAACCCGGCCCCTTGAGCACCCCTTTCGCCTGTCTGCGCCCGCTGATTGCCCAGTTGCACTTCGCCCACGTATTCCTCGGCATCGCCGAAGGCGCCTTGGAGGAAGCGCGGCAATACACCCTCAAGGAGGGGCGCCCCTGGTTCCGCTCAAAAGCCGAACACGTCAGCGAAGACCCTTACATCCTGCGCCACTACGGCGAGTTCTGGGTTGGCCTTGAAGGTGTGCGCGTACTGGTCGAACGTGCCGCCGAACAGCTCGACGAGGCCTGGCGCAAGGACCATGCCCTGGGTGCAGAAGAGCGCGCACAACTGGCCCTGTCGATCGCTACGGCCAAAGTGGCCGCCACCCGTACCGGCCTGGACATCTGCAACCGCCTGTTCGAAGTGACCGGTGCCCGGGCCACCCACGCCTCACTGCGCCTGGACCGTTACTGGCGCAACCTGCGGACCCAGAGCCTGCACGATCCACTGGACTACAAACTCCATGAGCTGGGTGAGTGGGCGCTGAACCAGACACGACCCAGCCCCTCTTTCTATTCGTAGGGATACCCATGCAACTGCTGACCCTCCCCCCTTCGCCGACACTGGCTACCTCGATCCGGGCGACTGCACAAGTCTTCGAAGACCCAAGATCCCAGGCGCTTCTCTCCCACCTGCAACAGGTCGCCCCCAGCGAGGCCAGCGTCCTGATCATTGGCGAGACCGGCACAGGCAAGGAGCTGGTCGCGCGCCACATCCACAACCTCAGCGGGCGCCGCAACGGCCCCTTCCTCGCGGTCAACTGCGGGGCGTTCTCCGAGTCGCTGGTCGAGGCCGAACTGTTCGGCCACGAGAAAGGTGCCTTCACCGGCGCCCTGGCCGCCAAGGCCGGCTGGTTCGAGGAAGCCAATGGCGGCACTTTGTTCCTCGATGAAATCGGCGACCTGCCCATGGCCATTCAGGTCAAGCTGCTGCGGGTGTTGCAGGAGCGCGAAGTCGTGCGCCTGGGCTCACGCAAGAGCATTCCGATCAACGTGCGGGTGGTGGCCGCCACCAACGTGCAACTGGAAAAAGCCATCAGCGCCGGCAACTTCCGCGAGGACCTCTACTACCGCCTCGACGTGGTCAGCCTGCAGCTCTACCCACTGCGCGAACGGCCCGGTGACGTACTGCCGCTGGCCCGCCATTTCATCGGAACCTATTGCCAGCGCCTGGGTTACGGCGAAGTACAGCTGAGCCAGGAGGCCGAGCGCAAGCTAACTGCCTATGACTGGCCGGGCAATATCCGCGAGCTGGAAAACGTCATTCACCACACCCTGCTGGTGTGCCGCGACGGGTTGGTGCAAGAAAGCGACCTGCGCCTTTCGCACATGCGCATCGAGCGCCAAGAGCAAGCACCGGCGGAGCTTCACGACAGCGCCGAAAACCAGCTGCTGCGCGCTTTTCACCGGTTATTCGAGGAACAGGCCGGCGGCCTTCACGAGAAGGTCGAGGACAGCCTGCTGCGGGCCGCCTACCGTTTCTGCCACTGCAACCAGGTGCACACTGCCAGCCTGCTGGGCCTGAGCCGCAACGTCACCCGGGCACGGCTGATCGCCATCGGCGAACTGGTGGTCAACCGCCGCCGCCCGGACATCAATGCACGCCCGAACAGGGTCGTGCAACTGTCGATCTGAACAACGATACCGCACAAGGATCAACCTCATGAGCCTGGACATCTTCTGGTTCCTGCCCACCTCCGGCGACACCCGCTACCTGGGCCACTCAGCCAGCGGCCGGCCCGCCACCAATGCCTATATGCGCCAGATCGCCGTTGCCTGCGACCAGCTCGGCTACGACGGGCTGCTGATTCCCACAGGCGCCAGCTGCCTCGACCCTTGGGTGACCGCCGCCAGCCTGGTGCCGGTGACCCAGCGCATCAAGCTGCTGGTGGCGCTGCGCACCTCGTTGGGCAACCCCACTGCCTCGGCCCGCCAAGCCGCCAGCCTGGACCAGGCCAGTGGTGGCCGCGTGCTGCTCAACGTCGTCCCCGGAGGCGACGCCACCGAACTGGAAGCTGACGGCGTGTTCCTCGACCACGATGCACGCTACCAGGCCTCGGACGAATTCCTCACCATCTGGCGCCGCCTGCTGCAGAACGAAACGGTCGACTTCGACGGCAAGCACTTGAAGGTGCGCGGCGCGCAGAACTTCTTCGCGCCGGTGCAGAAGCCCTACCCTGCGTTGTACTTCGGTGGCTCTTCAGTCGCGGCGCACGAGTTGGCGGCCAAGCATGTGGATGCCTACCTGACCTGGGGCGAACCTCCGGCTGCGGTGGCGGAAAAAATCGCCGACGTGCGTGCCCGCGCGGCCAAGCATGGCCGCACGGTGCGCTTCGGTGTGCGCCTGCATGTGATCGTACGGGAAACCAACGAAGCGGCCTGGGCTGCCGCCAATGAGCTGATCAGCCACCTCGACGACGCCACCATCGCCGCCGCCCAGGCCAACTACGCCAAGATGGACTCCGAAGGCCAGCGGCGCATGGCTGCCCTGCACGGCGGCGGCCGCGACAAACTGGAAGTGGCGCCCAACCTGTGGGCCGGTGTCGGCCTGGTACGCGGTGGCGCAGGTACCGCGCTGGTGGGCGACCCGCAGACCGTTGCCGCGCGGCTCAAGGAATACGCCGACCTGGGCGTCGACAGTTTCGTGCTGTCCGGCTACCCGCACCTGGAAGAGGCCTACCGTTTTGCCGAGTTGGTGTTCCCACTGCTGCCGGGTAAAAGCAAGGTGACCGTGGACGGGGCGTTCACTGGCGGCGCCTTCGACGTTCGCGCTGGCCGAGCTGCCGCCGCATCGTAGGAGGCAACGTGGTGTATGGCACGGGCTAAGGCAGTGATCTCAAGGTCAGCGCAGAACTTGTGCTGCCTGTACCGGCCTCATCGCCGGCAAGCCGGCTCCCACATGGACCGCGACGATCGTGAGATCACTGCAGCTCCTGTAGGAGCCGGCTGCCGGCGATGAGGCCAGTACAGCCAACACAAGACAGTTGCTCCCACATTGAGACCACCGCAGTACCTGTGGGAGCCGGCTTGCCGGCGATGAGGCCAGTACAGGCAACACCATGCAGTTGCTCCCTCAAGGTCGCCTCATGAAGCTGTTGCCTGGCACACACATGGTCAGCAGATTGCCCTGGACGAAACAGCCAAATCACTCACGAACACCCTGAAAGCCTTGCCCAGCGGGGCTTTCAGGAGGCGGCACGACCTGTGCAACGGTCAAGGCAAGCCGTCTGCCAGCGGCAGGCGAACTTTCCGTTAGCTACCAGGAGTATTCCGATGACTGCCCTCGAACACCACCTGCCACCCCACTCCAACGGCACCGACTATGCCAGCCTCGCCGCCCGTTTCCGACCGATCTTCGCCCGCATCGCTGAATCCAGCGTAGAGCGCGAGCGCAACCGCACCCTGCCCTTTGAACCCATCCGCTGGCTGAAGGAAGCCGGCTTCGGTGCCGTACGCGTGCCGGTCGAGCATGGCGGCGCCGGGGCGTCGCTGGCGCAGCTGTTTAAACTGCTGATCGAACTGGCCGAAGCCGACTCCAACGTACCCCAGGCCTTGCGCGGCCACTTCGCCTTCGTCGAGGACCGCCTGAATGCTCATGCCGAAGCGCCTCAGGATGTCTGGTTCAAGCGCTTCGTCGACGGCGACCTGGTCGGCTGCGCCTGGACCGAAATCGGTGCGGTGAAGATTGGCGATGTCATCACCCGCGTTTCGCGCCAAGGCGAGCAGTGGGTGGTCAACGGCACCAAGTACTACAGCACCGGCAGCCTGTTCTCCGACTGGATCGACCTGTTCGCCCGCCGCGATGACACCGGCGCCGATGTAATCGCCGCCATCCGCACTCAACAACCAGGCATCACCCAGAGCGACGACTGGGACGGCTTCGGCCAACGCACCACCGGCAGCGGCACCTCAGTCTTCACCAACGCCGTGGTGGAGGAAGAAAACCTCATCGACTTCAGCAGCCGCTTCAAGTACCAGACCGCGTTCTATCAACTGGTCCTGCTCGCGGTCATTACCGGCTCCGGACGCGCCGCCTTGCGCGACTTCAGCGTTGAAACGGGCAAGCGCACGCGGGTATTCAGCCACGGCAATGGCGGCGCGGTGAGCCAGGACCCGCAGGTGCTGCAGGTGATCGGCAAGGCCTCGGGCCAGGTCTATGCCGCCGAGGCCGCTACCCTGCGCGCCGCCGACGCCGCCCAGCAGGCCTATCTGGCGCATTTTGCCAACGACCCCGCGGCAGAACGCGAGGCCAACATCGCCGCTGAACTGGAATCGGCCCAGGCCCAGGTGGCGGCCATCGACCTGGTGCTACGCGCCACCAGCGACCTGTTCAATGCCCTGGGCGCCTCCACCACCAGCACCAGCCGCCAGCTTGACCGCCACTGGCGCAATGCGCGCACGGCCGCTTCGCACAACCCGGTGATCTACAAGGAACGCATCATCGGTGACTGGCATGTCAACGGCGCTGAACCGCCCTATGTCTGGCAGATCGGCGGCGGCGCCAAGCAGTCGTAAGCCAAGCGCCCGGGCAGCGTTGATTCGCTGCCCGGGCCACACTCAGGCGGCTCAGGCCGGCTCGACGATGCGGGGCTGCTCAGCCAGACGACTGAGGTCACGGTAGCCGGCAGCGGGGTGGCTTGCGGGCAGTCGCGGGCCTTCGCCGAACAACTTCTCGCGAAGCGTACCTGGGCGGTATTCGGTCTTGTAGGCACCGCGCTGCTGCAGTTCAGGCACCAGCAATTCGACCACGTCGTGGAAGGTTTCATGGGCCAGGGCATAGGCCAGGTTGAAACCGTCGACATCGGTTTCCTCGACCCAGGCCTGCAACTCATCCGCCACCGTTTGTGCACTGCCGACGATCAGCGGGCCGAAACCACCGATACCGACCCAGTCGGCCAATTCCTGCACCGTCCATTGCTTGTTCGGGTCGGCCGTGGAGAACGTCTCGACCGCCGACTGAATGGCGTTGGTATGAATGTGCTTGAGCACCTGGTCGGGCTGGTACTGGCTGAAGTCGATGCCGGTCCAGCCGGAAATCAGCGCCAGCGCACCTTCGTAGCTGGTGTAGGACTTGAGCTCCTGCCACTTGGCCTGGGCCTTGGCGTCGGTTTCGTCGACGATCACTGTCTGCAGGTTGAAGATCAGCACCTTGCGCGGGTCGCGTCCGGCCTCGGCGGCGCGACGACGGATGTCGGCCACGGTCTTTTTCAGAATGGCCTTGGACGGTGCGGCGACGAATACGCATTCGGCGTGCCCAGCGGCGAAGTCCTTGCCACGGCTAGAAGCACCGGCCTGGTAGAGCACCGGAGTACGCTGCGGCGACGGCTCGCAGAGGTGGATGCCCGGCACCTGGAAGTGCTTGCCGTGGTGGCGGATCTCGTGGACTTTGCGTGGGTCGCTGAACAGGCCGGTGGCGCGGTCACGCACTACTGCACCCTCCTCCCAGCTGCCTTCGAACAGCTTGTACAGCACTTCAAGGTACTCGTCGGCGAAGTCGTAGCGCGCGTCATGGTCACTCAACGCCTTCTGCCCGAGGTTGCGGGCACCGCTGTCGAGGTACGAGGTGACGATGTTCCAGCCGATCCGGCCCTTGGTCAGGTGGTCCAGGGTCGACAGGCGGCGGGCGAATGGGTAGGGATGCTCGAAGGTCAGCGAGGCCGTAAGGCCGAACCCCAGGTGCTCGGTGACCAGCGCCATCGGGGTGATCAGCGCCAGCGGGTCGTTGACTGGAACCTGAGTGGCCTGGCGGATGGCGGCATCGCCATTGCCGCCGAACACATCGTAGATGCCGATCACATCGGCAATGAAGATGCCATCGAACTTGCCACGTTCCAGCAGCTTGGCCAGGTCGGTCCAGTACTCCAGGTCCTTGTACTGCCAGGCGCGGTCCTTGGGGTGGCGCCACAGTCCAGGGGACTGGTGCCCGACACAGTTCATCTCGAAGGCGTTCAAACGAATTTCACGTGGCATGGTGACTCCTGCTCGATAGGCTTGGCACCATTACCCGGTGCCCTTCGAAGCTCTATCAACACGATTCATGCCAATAAAATATTTGTTTATTTTCAATAAGTTATATATGCAACCCAACAGCAGAAGTGCATGTATCACCACACCGCTGCTGATCAACTGTCTGCTGATCAACAGTGCGCGGGATGTCGGCGGAGAACGACTCGAGGGCTGCTCGACGAACGACGGCCGCTACTGGCTGTAGCGGGTTCACCTCAAGGGTTGCCGTAGGAAATCTTGGTGATATACCAGATAGCGTCGCCACCAGGCGTCGCGACGACCACTTCATCGCCTTCGGACTTTTTCAGCAGCGCCCTGGCCATCGGCGAATCGATGGAGATGTAATCCTTGCGGTCGTAGATTTCATCGTAGCCGACGATGCGAAACGCCTTGGTCTCGCCCTCGACATCCTCCACCTCGACCCACGCACCGAAGAACACCCGCCCTTCCTGCTCTGGCGCATAGTCGACCACCTTCACATCTTCCAGGCGCTTGCGCAGGTAGCGTACCCGGCGGTCGATTTCACGAAGGAGCTTTTTGTTGTACTGGTAATCGGCGTTCTCGCTTCTGTCACCCAGCGAAGCTGCCCAAGTTACCTTCTGGGTGATTTCCGGCCGATACACGCGCCAAAGATGGTCGAGTTCGCCTTTAAGGGACTCGAAGCCATGGCGAGTGATGATGTTTGTAGGCAACTTTGACCCCCGACAACGTCTGATCAACGAACAGTCCGGGGCCAAGCATACAGCAATCGAACAACCGCCTGAACGCGCCTGTCAGCGCCGGGTGATCAGGCCTTGGCGAGCGATGCGGGTGAGATGGCCGATGACTTCACCGGCATCCTGGGCGGCTGGCGCCTGGATCACCGCGAGGTCGAAACGGTCGTTGCCGTACTGTTCGAGGTCACAGCAGGTTTCAGCGAACTGGATGAGAAATGCACGGGCCTGGCCTTTGCGACGCGACAAGCCTTCGAGGTGACGCAAAAGTGTGGGCTGATGCTGGCCGCCGAGCAGAATGCGCGGGGTGCGGGACGCCTGGCTGGCAGGCAATGGGGTCAAGCAGACACTGGTACGTGGACAACTCATGGAGCATCTCTCCGCCTCGCGAATCCCGCTGGGCAGCGGTGGGAGGCGTCACCGAACCAGCGCTTTAGCGGTATTTCGGATGACCCGGAGGGGGGCTTCTCCCGCGCCCCGCAAGTAGCTGTTTAAATCGGCGCAGGCGGTATCCTAGAGCGAGAAGCGGCAAGCTGCAAGTAGACCTTCATCGCAGCTTGCCGCAAACCTGGTTCAGCGGGCGATCAGACGGTCCAGGGAGAAGCGGCCCGCACCTTCGATCAGCACCGCCACGGTACCGGCCAGCAGCGCCAGGGCGAACTCGTAGCCGTTGTTGGACATGAACAGGCCGTTGCCGATGTGCACCGAGAAGATCGCCACGATCAGCGTCACGGTCAGCGCCAGGGCTGCAGGGCGGGCCAGCAGGCCGATCACCAGGGCCAGGCCGCCGAAGAACTCGGCACTGCCCGAGAGCAGGGCCATCAGGTAGCCCGGCGCCAGGCCGATGCTTTCCATCCATTGACCGGTGCCTTCCAGGCCGTAGCCGCCGAACAGGCCGAACAATTTCTGCGCACCGTGGGCCATGAAGATGATGCCCACCAGGATGCGGATGACGCTCAGACCGGCGCCGGCGCGGGTGGAGAACAGGGCGTTGAGGGTAGTGTTGTTCATTTCGAGACTTCCTTGAGTAAGAGGTGTGTGTTGGTATGGGCGCCATCTTAATCAAATTAACGAATAGTAAAATCGCAAAATAACGCTGGTTACTATCGACAAAATTGATCTATCAGCGCTTTGCCACCCGCTCCAGCACCGCACGTTGGCGGTTGAACGCCAGGAAGTACTTGTTGACGCTGTTGACGAAATTGACCGGCCCCATACCCACCTGCTCCATGGCGATGCGTTCGGTCTGAAAGAACCACTGGTTACCGTTGAGCCCCCGGCGCCGTGCCTCGGCGCGCATGGCCTGAACACGCTCCGGGCCAAGGTTGTAGGCCGCCAGCACGAAGGCCATGCGTTCGCGCTCGTTGATCTGGGCACTGGCAAAGAACTTGCGGCGAATCAGCGCCAGGTAGCGGGCACTGGCCTGGACGTTGCCATCGACCGTGGCGGTATTGCTGACCCCCACCCGCTGGGCTGCCGAGGGTGTGATCTGCATCAGCCCATGGGCCCCTCCACTGCCGCGGGCACTCGGGTTCAGGGTGGACTCCTTGAACGCCAGGGCTGCCAGGTTCAGCCAGTCGATCTGCTGGGCCTCGCCATGCTTCTGCAATACCGGGCGCAGCGAGGCAAGGCGCTGGCGGTCCTTTGTCGCCAGCGGGTCGTGCACACGGTACTGGCGGCGGTAGATCCGCTCGAACGCCGCGTCCTGGTTATCCGGTGCACGGTAGCCTTGCAGGAAGCGGTCGACGCTCGCCAGCAACTGCGGCGCATCGCGTCGTACATACCAACGTATGGCCTGTGGTTGCCCCAGTTGCACACGAGTGTCGAGGCGAAGGCGCGGCATTACCCTGGCCCAGCGCTGGGCAATGGGCCGTTCCACCATGGTCAGGTGATAGATGCCGGCCTGGACCATCTCCAGCACATCTTCGATCGCCAGGGTCGAATCGACCCACTCCACCTTGATGGGCGGGCGCTTGCGCAACGCCAACTGCTGGTTGATCTGCTCGATCACCGGGCCGGCGGCGCTGGCGCTGGTCAGTGCCACGGTACGCCCGGACAACTGCTCGACACGACTGAAACTGCGCTCGCCCTTGCGCCCCACCAGCAATAGCGGCACCTGGTCCAGCACCGGTGCACTGCTGCCGACACCGCCTACCACGGAGGGGTCGAGCAATTCGCCGGGCGCAGCCAAGTCACCCTCGCCACGCTGTAGCGCACCCAACAGTTGTTCCTTGGCCCTGGGAATCAGCTTGAGCTGAACCTGCTGCCCATCGCCAGCGCGGGCGTTGAGGTAATGCTCGAGCGCACGCAAGCGATAGTACTCCAGGCCCACCGGCTCACCCTTGATCTCACCCGAGCTGTTGCGGCTCTGGTTGACCAGCACCCGCAGCACCTTGCTGGCGCGAACTTGCTCAAGGTCACGGGCATGGCCGGTCGGCACGCTCTGCTGGGGGCCAGGCAGGCGCGTCTGGGCCTGGCCGGCGGTGATCAGCCCAAGCGTCAGCAGGAAAGTCAGCAGGTATCGCAGCATGCGAAAACGTGTCCGAGGTCGGTAGGCGGCATCCATGAGGCACTGGCAGCTCGTGATAAACGACGGCAGAAGACCACGGCAACAGCCTGAAGTTCTTGGCTTTTTTCCGTATATCGCGCTTTTTGCTATGCTGGCCGCCCCGCGGCACGAGGTAGCACCATGCAACTGATCGATATCGGCGTCAACCTGACCAACAGTAGCTTCCATGATCAACAGGCAGCCATCGTCGAGCGCGCCATCGAAGCCGGTGTGCTGCAGATGGTTCTGACAGGCACCAGCCTTGAAGTCAGCGAGCAGGCCCTGGAGCTGTGCCAGCAACTCGATGCGGACGGCAGGCACCTGTTCACCACCGCAGGCGTGCACCCGCACGATGCAAAGTCCTGGGATGCCGGCAGCGAGCGCCAGTTGCGTCAGCTATTGAGTGAAGCGCGGGTACGCGCGGTTGGCGAATGCGGGCTGGACTTCAACCGCGACTTCTCCCCTCGCCCACTGCAGGAAAAAGCCCTGGAAGCCCAGCTGGCGCTGGCCGCCGAATTGCGTCTACCCGTGTTCCTGCATGAGCGCGATGCCAGCGAACGCTTGCTGGCGGTGCTCAAGGACTACCGCGACCACCTGCCCGCCGCCGTGGTGCACTGTTTCACCGGCGAACGCGAGGCGTTGTTCAGCTACCTGGACCTGGACCTGCATATCGGCATCAC
The DNA here is from genome assembly GCF_034387475.1 of Pseudomonas sp. Teo4. Classification (NCBI taxonomy): domain Bacteria; kingdom Pseudomonadati; phylum Pseudomonadota; class Gammaproteobacteria; order Pseudomonadales; family Pseudomonadaceae; genus Pseudomonas; species Pseudomonas sp. Teo4. The sequence continues at coordinate 498,179 of NZ_JAXCIL010000001.1, read as the reverse complement.
CGGCTGGATCTGCGACGAGCGCCGCGGCACCCACCTGCACCCGCTGGTCGGCAACATTCCCGAAGGCCGCCTGATGCTGGAGAGCGATGCCCCTTACCTGCTGCCGCGCAGCCTGCGGCCCAAGCCCAAGAACGGGCGCAACGAACCGGCGTTCCTGCCCGAGGTGCTGCGCGAAGTGGCGCTGCATCGCGGCGAATCCATCGAGCACACCGCCGCCCACACAACGGCAGCCGCGCAGGCCTTCTTCAGGCTCAGTTGACACACATCAAGACAGGCGCTGGCTTGCCTGGGCACAATGATGGCACCTTGCCAACAATGTTCCCGCTCAACTCAGAGAAGACCTGCCCATGGGTGCCTGGATTAGCAATGTTTCGCTGAAGTACAAGTTCTGGGCCGTCAACGCGGTGGCCTTCGTCACGACCTTGCTGCTGGTGCTGTATGCCGTGCACCTGGAGCAACGGGCCCGGGCCGAAGCGGCCCAGGCCCAGGCCGCCGCCCAGGCAGAGCTGCTGGCCGCCTGGCCGGCCGGGCAGGCCCTCCCCCTGCAAGCCAATGTGATTACCTGGCAACCCGGCCAGACGCCGACTTACGCTGGCGAAACCGTGGACGGCCTGGGCGATGCCCAGGGCTGGGTCGCGTTACCCGCCGCCTGGATCCTTGGCGACAACCCGCTGCGCGGTGCCCAGGTACTGCGCCACGGCGACCAGCAGGTCGCGGTGTTGGCCCCATCGCCTAGCTTGCGCCAAGTGTTCTTCGACCGATTCAGCAACTATGCGGTGTGCGTACTGATCCTGATGCTGGCCATGCTCTGCGCCTCGCAACTGCTGATCCGCTTCCTGCTGAGCCAGCTCAACACCCTCAAGGACGTGATGCTGCACGTGGAAAAAACCGGCGACCTGTCGGCGCGGGTACCGCTGGCGTGTGGCGATGAAGTGGGCCAGATGGCCGGTGCCTTCAACGCCATGCAGACCACCTACCACCGCGTGGTCAGCACCGTGGCGCGCACCGCTGCGCAACTGGACTCCGGTGCCGCTCGCCTGGCGGCGAGCATGAACGAGGTGCGCCACGGCATGCTCGGCCAACAGAGCGAGACCGACCAGGCCGCCACCGCCATCAACGAAATGTCGGCGACCGTGCATCACATTGCCCAGCACGCCGGGGCCACCCGCGACCTATCGCAGACCGCCGACTCGCTGGCCGGCAGTGGCAAGGAGGTGGTGAGCCGGGTCCAGGATTCGATCTCCGGGCTGTCCAGCGGCGTGCAGCAGACCGCCGAAATGATCCGCCAGCTGGCCGAGGACAGCCAGAAGATCAACGGTGTGGTCAACGTGATTCACAGCATCGCCGAGCAGACCAACCTGCTGGCGCTCAACGCCGCCATCGAAGCCGCCCGCGCGGGCGACCTGGGCCGTGGCTTTGCCGTGGTTGCCGACGAAGTGCGCAACCTGGCCAAGCGCGTGCAGACCTCCACCGACGAAATCACCACCATGGTGGCCGCGTTACAGTCCGGCACCCGCGATGCGGTCGAGTTCATGCAAGAGAGCTCGTACAAGGCGGACGATTGCGTCAAGCAGGCCCAGGAAGCTGGCGAAGCCCTGGCCGAGATCACCGGTGCCGTGGCGCAGATGCGAGAGAGCAATACCCAGATTGCCGTGGCCGCCGAACAGCAAAGCCAGGTGGCCGAAGAGATGAACCGGGCAGTGGTGAGCATTCGCGACGTCACCGAAGAGACCGTGCAGCAGACTGTCGGCTCGGCCACCACCAGCAACGAACTGGCCACCCTGGCCGGGGAATTGAACAAGGCCATTGGCCAGCTCAAGCTATAGTCACCATAGCCAGCCTCGATTGGCCGCTGTTCGGGCGCCGCACTAAGCTTTGGGCATGACCGAGAGGAAATGCCCATGAGCAAACGTCTGCCCAACCTGCCCGCCTGGCAATGGCGCGGCTACCACCACAACCACCGCCACCCGACCAATCTGGTGTTGCACCTGATTGCTGTGCCGCTGTTCATTCTGGGCGCGCTGCTGGTGCTGTCAGGCATTTTCGCGCTGGACCTTGGCCAGATCGCGGTGGGTGTCATCGCCCTCATCGCAGGCCTGGGCATGCAGCGTCAGGGCCATCGTCTGGAAGCCGAGCAACCGGAACCCTTTGCCAACCGCAAGGACGCCGTGCAACGGCTGCTGACCGAACAGTTCGTCACCTTTCCGCGTTTTGTCCTGAGCGGTGCCTGGTGGCGCGCGTGGCGCGAGCGACACAAGCATCAGCGTTGAGGCTCCATCGCCGCAGCTCATTGACTCAACAGGGAGCCTGTAGCCAGTGCCATGCACCGCGCAGCCCGCATCGCCGGCAAGCCGGCTCCCACATGGACCGCGACTGAAGTACCTGTGGGGCAACTGTCTTGCTGAAGATCCGAATGTTTGCTCGGTACCTGTGGGAGCCGGCTTGCCGCCGATGAGGCCGGTACAGGCAACACAAGGCAGGGCTGGGCAGCTTCCTACATGAACACCGTCACCGTCTGCCGACTCAGGGCCAGCAACTCACCCTCGGCCGTCCACAGTGCGGCCGCTGCGTGTCCGTAGCCATCGCGGGCGTGTTCGGTTTCGACGCAATAGCGGCACCAGTCCAGGGTCGACAGCGTCGGTGTCGGCTGGATGAACTCGATGGTCCAGGTCAGGGTACTGCCAGCTGCCGGCTGCTTGAGGAAGGGCATCAAGCTCGGCGGCCAGGCATCGACCAGGGCCAGCAGATGGGCTTCATTGACCTGCTCCTGCACAACATCACGCAAGCGCACCCATCCCCCCATCTGCCGCGATGTGTTGCCGCTGAACGGCAGGCCGCCAACTGCCCAGCGCAGGGCCACATGGCGCATGAACTCCGGGGTGATGCCCTTGATGTAGGGCAGCTCCGGTGCAGACTCTTCGAGCGCCTTCATCGGCGTCGCAGGCAGTGCTGGCACGTCGACCACCGAAGGACGACCGGCGCCGAAATTGCCTTGTATCAGCGTGACGACCTGGCCGCCCTGCACGGCACGGCCCAACAGCGTGCTGACCGCCTTACCCTCGCGCAGCACCTCAGCCTCGAAACGAATCGGAACATCGGGGGCAGCCGGAGCGACGAAGCTGATGGCCAGCGAACGCACCGGGCGGTTGTCAGACAGTTTCGAACGCATGGTCTCGAACACCATGGCCGCCATCAGGCCGCCGAACGCCGCGCGGCCCTGAGCCCACTCGGGCGGGATGCAGACGGATTCAGGGTTCGCCCGTACGGCGTCGAGCAACTCATTGAAATTCACGGGGCAAGGCTCCTGGGCAGGCATGTCAGGCCATACTAACGGCCCTACTGCGCGCCAACAGCCCGCATTTCGGTCAATTGCAGGGCTATCTGCGCTTCAACGCCGCCTGCAGGGCATCGAGGGTGACATCGGACTGGCGCTCGGCCTCGTGCAGCTCCCGCTCCCAGGCCTCCTTGCACGGGGCAAGGTCTGCATGGTCGCGCGCCTGCAGCAACCACTGCAGCCGGTCGTGCCAGCCACCCAGGTCGCCCTGCGCCCGTTTCAGCAAACGCTGGAGCTTTTTTCCCGCATGCTCGAGTTGTGGATAGGCTTCATCGCCGTAACGAGTCCGCTTGATCAACAAGCGCAGACGATGCCGATCATGGGCAGGGTCTTCCAGCGCATCGCGTAATTCACGCCACTGCTTGATCAGGCGCTTGTCGATGCGCCTGTCCAGCGACTTGGCCAACCCTTCGCGATCAGCAGCGCGCAGGAACAAGGGAAATGCATCGAGAATGGCCAGCACACGGCTCAGCTGCGGGCTGGCCGCCACACTTGCAAAGGTTCTGCCCCGCCCTTCCAGGCGCCGCTGCCCCGGTTCGACGAGGCCACGCCGAATCAGCTCCGCCGCCAGCACCTCGCGGTCCCGCAAAGGCGTGGTCAGGGTGCCCAGGGATTTTGCGGCATCCTCCAACTGCTCCGCGCCTGGTAACCCGCGCAAAGGCCGTAGCAGGCTGCGCAAGCGCCGCAGGCTGATGCGCAGGTCGTGCAGCGCCTCGCTGTCGGTATCGGCAGCCAGGCGCTCGCGACACGCCAACAGTCGCACCTGCAAGGTCAGTATCTGGGCAACGACATGATCGAGCATGCTGGTGGACATATGACGCTCCTCGGTCAGCGCCCGGCGCGCGACTCACGGATATAGAAGCGTGCCTTCTCGGCTTTGCGCGTGCAGCCTTCGAAGCCCTCGAACTGTTGCTGGGTCTTGGCCCCGGTCAACAGCGACAGTGCCTTGGAGTAACTCACGGTACCGGCAAAGCCTTCGGCCTTGGCCAGGTCAAGCTCCTTCCAGGCGGCATCCAGCTGGGTTGCGCAGCTGTCACGGTAGGCCGTCTTGCCCGCACAGCCAGCAAGGGCCAGGGCAATCAGAGGAAGGCAGATCCAGGCTTTCATCAGTGTTACCTCAAAAGAAAAAAAGTGTGGCTGTTCGACGCACGGTCTGCTGAAAAGTGCCCTGCTCGACATGCCTTGCTTAGAGTAGTCCAGCGCGGTCTACATTGAAGCACAGGCAGCAAAGCGTGCATTGTTGGACAATGGTTGCACAAGCCGGGGGACGATCATGAGCAAACGTGTGGCAGTGGTGTTGGGATCGGGTGGTGCTCGGGGGTACGCCCACATTGGCGTGATCGAGGAAATCGAACGGCGCGGCTATGACATCGCCTGTATCGCGGGCTGCTCCATGGGCGCGGTGATTGGCGGCATCTACGCCGCCGGCAAGCTCAACGAGTACCGAAACTGGATTGAAAGCCTCGATTACCTGGATGTGCTGCGGCTGGTGGACGTCAGCTTCCGCCTCGGCGCCATTCGTGGCGACAAGGTGTTTGGCCAGATCCGCAAGATCGTCGGCGAGATCAACATCGAACAGTTGCGCATCCCCTACACGGCTGTGGCAGCCGACCTCACCAACCAGCAGGAGATATGGTTCCAGGAAGGCTGCCTGCACCAGGCCATGCGCGCTTCGGCGGCCATTCCCAGCCTGTTCACACCGGTGATGCAAGGCAACCGCATGCTGGTCGACGGCGGCATTCTCAACCCGCTGCCGATCGTGCCGGTGGTGTCCAGCCACTGCGACCTGATCATCGCGGTCAACCTCAACGCCACCAACCAGAAGCAGTACCAGTTGCCGGTCATCGAGCGCCCTGCGGCGTTCAAGATGCGCTTCGACTCGCTGCTCAGCTCGCTCGGGTCACGCCTGCCGTTCCGACGCAAACCTGCCGAAGAGCTGATTCGCATTGAGCAGGAGATCGTCTCCGAGGGGCTGGCGCCACCCAACCCATGGCTTGCCGACGCAGCCGACCCCGAGGCCCAGCAACCTGCGGCGGCGCCGGAGCGCGAGGGAGCACCCAAGTCGGCCACAGGCTCTTTCATCATCGACAACGTCGGGCCTGCCTCGCTGCTCGACCTGATCAACCAGAGCTTCGAGGTGATGCAGACCTCGTTGGCGCAGTACAAGATCGCGGGCTACCCACCCGACGTACTCATCAACGTACCCAAGCGGGTGTGCCGGTTCTTCGAGTTTTACAAGGCGCCTGAGCTGATTGCGCTGGGGCGGGAAATTGCGCGGGATACGCTGGATAACTACGAAGGGGAGAAACGCTAGGCCTTGGGTGGTCCGACCCGGCCTCTTCGCGGGTAAACCCGCTCCCACAGGGGCCGCATAGGCGTTCACGGCTCCTGTGGGAGCGGGTTTACCCGCGAAGAGGCCGGCACGGGCAACAGAAACGAAACAGGCCGCATTACGCGGCCTGTTTCATTGTGCATCCACCACTCAGTAACGAGTGATGTCCGCATTGGCTTCCAGCTGCTTGCGGTAGGCCGCAAAGTCTTGCTGACCGGCACGCGAAGCGAGGTAGCGGCGGATCTGCAGCTTCTCTTCATCGCTGGCGGCAGCACCTTCATTCACGCCCTTGAGCTGCAGCACAACCAGGCTGCCGTCGTTCAGCACTACACTGCCGAACACCGGTTTGTCCTTGGCCTGCGGCTTGCCCAGACGGAACAGCGCCTGCAGCTCGGCCGGGTCGATACCGTCCTGGCCACGGGTCACGGCTTCGTGCGAAGTCCAGCCCTGCCCTTCGTATGCAGCACCTGCGGCGATGGAGCCATCACGCAGGCCGGCAATCAGCTTGTCCGCCTTGGCCTTGAGCTCGGCAGTGGCCTTCTCTTTGGCCAGGTGCTCGCTGATGTTCTTGGCCACGGCCTCCAACGGCAGTTGCTCCGGCTTGCGGTGCTCCTTGACGCGCAGCACCACGGTGGTTTCCGGGTCGAGCTCGATGGCGGTGCTGTTGGCAGCTTCTTCCAGCACTTCCTCGGAGAATGCCGCCTGGACCACCGCACGGTTGGCGGTGATGCCCTGGCCGCCTTCACGACCGAACGGCGCCGAAGTCTGTACCTTCAGGTTCAGGTCCTGGGCCGGCTGGACCAGGTCGGAAGCCTCGTAGGAAGCATCCTGCAGCTGTTTGGCGGCATCGACGTAACGCTGCTCGACCAGCGGCAGCTTCAGGTCACGGGTCAACTTGTCCTTCAGGCTGGCGAAGCTTGGCACTTCCGGCGCTTGCACGCCCAGCAGCTTGATCAGGTGATAGCCGAACTCGGTGCGTACCGGAGCCGATACCTGGCCGTCCTTGAGCTTGTACAGCGCGTCCTCGAAGGCGGGGTCATAGACACCTGGGCCTGCGAAACCGAGGTCACCGCCGTTGTTGGCAGAACCTGGATCCTGGGAGAACTCCTTCGCCAGCGCGGCGAAGTCTTCGCCCTTGGCCAGACGTTGCTCGACTTCTTCGGCACGGGCCTTGGCCTGGGCATCGCTGACCTTGTCGTTGACTTCGATCAGAATGTGCGCGGCATGGCGCTGCTCGGCCAGGTTGGCGATTTCTTTTTCGTACTGCGCCTTGAGCTCGTCGTCGGTGACCTTGACCTGATCGAAGTACGCCGACTTCTTCAGCTCGATGTAGTCGATGACCACTTGGTCTGGAGACATGAATTCCTTGGCGTGCTCGTCATAATGCGCCTTGACCTCTTCGTCGCTGACCTTGACCGCAGCCGGGTTGGCCTTGAAGGTCAGGGAGGCGAAGTCACGGGTCTGGTTTTCCAGACGGGCGAAGGCATCCACCTGCTTGTCGGTGACGAAGCTGCTACCGGCAAGGCCGGTGCGCAGCTGGCCGATGAGCATTTCTTCGGCGAGCATGTCGCGGAATTGCATGCGGCCGTAGCCCATCTGGCGGATGACCTGGTCGAAACGGTCGGCACTGAACTTGCCGTCGACCTGGAATTCCGGTGTTTGCAGAATAACCTGGTCCAGCGCTGCCTCGGAGAAGGCGAACTTGGCGTCCTCAGCACCCTGCAGCAGCAGTTTGCGATCGATCAGCCCTTTCAGCGCGGCTTCGCGCAGCATCTTGTCGTCCAGCAGAGCGGGGTCGAAATCCTTGCCCAGCTGTTGCATGAGCTGACGACGCTGCATGTCGGCGGCCTGGCTCAGCTCGTTCTGGCTGATGGTCTGGCCGTTCACCTTGGCGGCGTCCTGCGAATGGGTGGCGGCCTGGAAAATGGCCTCGAACCCGGTCAACGCCATCAGCACGACGATAAGGCCGATGATGGTCTTGGCAATCCAACCTTGTGAATTGTCCCTGATATTTTGCAGCATGCGTCCCCCAGAAACGGTTGTACCACTGCGTCGACAACCGCGGAGCGTGGGTAGAATCCTGATAGAAGAAAGGCGCATCCGGTGGATGCGCCTTCTCAAAGCGGGCGTGCTCGGCGGGAACGTTTGCGCCCACCGCCACGCGGTCGGACCTGGCCAAGCCAGGACCGGCTGAAAGAGACGACTTAGTTGACGGCGTCTTTCAGGCCTTTACCAGCCTTGAAGCCTGGAACCTTGGCGGCAGCGATCTTGATGGCCTTGCCGGTTTGCGGGTTGCGGCCGGTGCGCTCAGCGCGCTCCTTGACCGAGAAGGTACCGAAGCCAACCAGTACCACATCGTCACCTTGCTTCAGGGCGCCGGTGACGGATTCGATGACTGCGTCCAGCGCACGGCCGGCTACAGCTTTCGGGATGTCAGCAGATGCGGCGATAGCGTCAATCAGTTCCGACTTGTTCACTCTAAGTCCCCTTATTTCTCTATTGAGTTTGTTTCTAAGTATGTAATGAAAAGCTTATGAAACGTGCACTGGGTGGCTTGTTGACAATAGCGTGCCGCTTTATAGCAAGGCCCCGAAAAAACTGTCAAGGAAAGCCCCCCAGCCAAAAACTACTAGTGCGTGCTGATTCTTTCCTTAGCATCGCCGTCGCGCTTTTCATCTTTCGCGACAATCTCCGGAGCCACATCTGGCAAGGGCTCCGGGGCGTATTGCAGCGCAATTTGCAGGACTTCGTCAATCCATTTGACCGGTTTGATCTGAAGATCCTGTTTGATATTTTCCGGAATCTCCTTCAGATCGCGAACATTTTCCTCGGGAATGATCACCGTCTTGATCCCACCGCGGTGTGCTGCCAGCAGTTTTTCCTTCAAACCACCGATGGCCAGCACTTGGCCGCGCAGGGTAATTTCCCCGGTCATGGCCACGTCGGCGCGCACCGGAATCTGGGTCAGAGCCGAGACCAGCGCGGTGCACATGCCGATACCCGCGCTCGGCCCGTCCTTCGGCGTGGCCCCCTCTGGCATGTGGATGTGCACGTCGTGCTTCTCGTGGAAGTCAGCGGCGATGCCCAGGCTGCGAGCGCGGCTACGGACCACGGTTTGCGCGGCGGTGATCGATTCGACCATGACGTCGCCCAGCGAGCCGGTCTTGATCAACTGGCCTTTACCTGGAATGACAACCGACTCGATGGTCAGCAACTCGCCGCCCACCTGGGTCCAGGCCAGGCCTGTGACTTGACCGATCTGGTCCTGCTGCTCGGCCAGGCCGTAGCGGAACTTGCGCACGCCCAACAGGTGCTCGAGCTGCTCGCTGGTGACCTTCACCTTGACCTGCTTCTGCCCGGTGTGCTCCTTGACCACCTTGCGGCACACCTTGGCGATCTGCCGCTCAAGGCCACGCACACCGGCTTCGCGGGTGTAGTAACGGATGATGTCGCGGATGGCCGAGACGTCGATCTCAAGCTCTTCCTTCTTCAAACCGTTGGCCTTGACCTGCTTGGGCGTCAGGTACTTGACCGCGATGTTGATCTTCTCGTCCTCGGTGTAGCCCGGCAGGCGGATGACTTCCATGCGGTCGAGCAGCGCCGGCGGAATGTTCATCGAGTTCGAGGTGCAGAGGAACATCACGTCCGAGAGGTCGTAGTCGACTTCCAGGTAGTGATCGTTGAAGTTGTGGTTCTGCTCGGGGTCCAGCACTTCCAGCAGCGCCGAAGCCGGGTCGCCACGCATGTCGCTGCCCATCTTGTCGATTTCGTCAAGCAGGAACAGCGGGTTGCGCACACCCACCTTGGTCATTTTCTGGATCAGACGGCCCGGCATCGAACCGATGTAGGTGCGACGGTGACCACGGATCTCGGCCTCGTCACGCACGCCACCCAGCGCCATGCGTACAAATTTGCGGTTGGTGGCAGCGGCGATCGACTCGGCCAGGGAGGTCTTGCCGACACCAGGTGGGCCGACCAGGCACAGCACCGGGCCGCGGATTTTCTTCACGCGTTTTTGAACGGCGAGGTATTCGAGAATGCGTTCCTTGACCTCTTCCAGGCCATAGTGGTCGGCGTCGAGGATTTCCTCGGCCTTGGCCAGGTCCAGGCGAACCTTGCTCTGAGCCTTCCACGGCACCTGTACCAGCCAGTCGAGGTAGGAACGTACCACGGTGGCCTCGGCCGACATCGGCGACATCTGCTTGAGCTTGTTCAGCTCCGCCTGGGCCTTGGCCAGGGCATCTTTGGGCAGGCCAGCGGCTTCGATGCGCTTTTTCAGCTCTTCGACTTCGTTGTGGCCTTCATCACCGTCGCCGAGCTCCTTCTGAATGGCCTTCATCTGCTCATTCAGGTAGTACTCGCGCTGGCTGCGCTCCATCTGCTTCTTGACGCGGCCACGGATGCGTTTTTCCACCTGCAGCAGGTCGATTTCAGCGTCCAGCAGGGCCAACACATGCTCGACACGGGTCGGCAGGTCGACGATCTCGAGGATTTCCTGCTTCTGTTCGATTTTCAGGGCCATGTGCGCGGCCATGGTGTCGACCAGGCGACCAGGCTCTTCGATGCTGTTGAGCGACGACAGCACTTCAGCAGGCACTTTCTTGCCCAACTGTACGTACTGCTCGAACTGCGACAGCAAAGTGCGCACGAAGACTTCCGACTCGCGCTCGGCGGCGTCGACTTCGTCGATCAGGGAAACTTCGGCACGGATGTGCCCTTCTACTTCGGTGAAGCGCTCGACCGAGCCACGTTGCTCGCCCTCGACCAGCACCTTCACGGTGCCATCAGGCAGTTTCAGCAGTTGCAGCACGGTGGCAACGGTACCCACGCGATACAGGGCGTCTTCGCCTGGATCATCGTCGGCCGGATTCTTCTGGGCAAGCAGGAGAATCTGCTTTTCGCCCGTCATCGCGGCCTCGAGGGCTTCGATGGATTTTTCGCGCCCCACGAACAGCGGGATAACCATGTGCGGGTAAACAACGACATCGCGCAATGGCAAAAGAGGCAAGTCGAGGGTGGTCTTCATGATTTCGCCTCTACAGCGGCCTTATGGCCGGAAACCGGTGGAAATTATGCTTGGACCTAATGTGGGGGCAGGCTTGGCAAATTACAAGCGCTGGAACAGGAAAAGCAGAAAGGGGCCCGTAGGCCCCTTCGTGCTTGTTGCCATCACCCGACTCAGACGTCAGGTGCGGCCTTGGCTTGCGGCTCGCTGTTTTCGTAGATCAGCAGCGGCTGCGAAGTGCCTTCGATGACGCTCTCGTCGATCACCACCTTGCTGACATCCTTCTGCGAAGGGATCTCGTACATGGTGTCGAGCAGCACGCCTTCGAGGATCGAACGCAGGCCACGGGCGCCAGTCTTGCGCTCCAGGGCCTTGCGGGCGACGGCCTTGAGGGCGTCGCTGCGGAACTCGAGGTCCACGCTTTCCATCTCGAACAGCTTGGCATACTGCTTGGTGAGGGCGTTCTTCGGCTCGGTGAGGATCTGCATCAGTGCAGCCTCGTCGAGCTCGTCGAGGGTCGCCAGTACCGGCAGACGGCCAACGAACTCCGGGATCAGGCCGAACTTCACCAGATCGTCCGGTTCGACCTCACGCAGCGACTCGCCGACCTTCTTGCCTTCTTCCTTGCTGCGCACTTCTGCGCCAAAACCGATGCCACCTTTGGTGGAGCGGTTCTGAATGACCTTTTCCAGGCCCGAGAAGGCGCCACCGCAAATGAACAGGATATTGCGGGTATCAACCTGCAGGAACTCCTGTTGCGGGTGCTTGCGCCCCCCTTGCGGCGGTACGGAGGCAACGGTGCCTTCGATAAGCTTCAACAGCGCCTGCTGCACGCCCTCGCCCGACACGTCGCGGGTGATGGACGGGTTGTCCGACTTACGCGAAATCTTGTCGATTTCGTCGATGTAGACAATGCCCATCTGGGCCTTTTCCACGTCGTAGTCGCACTTTTGCAACAGTTTCTGAATGATGTTCTCGACGTCCTCGCCCACATAACCGGCTTCGGTCAGGGTCGTGGCGTCAGCAATGGTGAACGGTACGTTCAACAGACGTGCCAGGGTTTCGGCGAGCAGGGTCTTGCCCGAGCCGGTCGGCCCGATGAGCAGGATGTTGCTCTTGCCGAGTTCGACCTCGTCACCCTTCTTGTCACGTTGGTTCAGGCGCTTGTAGTGGTTGTACACCGCTACGGACAGCACCTTCTTGGCGCGCTCCTGACCAATCACGTACTGATCCAGGATGCCGCTGATTTCTTTCGGCGAAGGCAATTTGTGCGCGCTGCTCTCGGCCTGGGCTTCCTGCACCTCCTCTCGGATGATGTCATTGCACAGGTCGACGCACTCGTCGCAGATAAATACCGAGGGCCCGGCAATCAATTTGCGCACTTCGTGCTGGCTTTTGCCGCAGAAGGAGCAATAGAGCAATTTGCCGCTGTCCTCGCCGTTACGGGTGTCAGTCATTCGATCGATCCAATCCGGTAGGCTTGCAACACAAGATGAAGGCAATTGCGGGCTTTTTCAAGTCCGCAGGTAGGCGCTTTCGGCACCTACCTGCTCTGGCACCTGGGGTCAGGAGGCCAGTTGCCGCTTGTCGTAGACCGAGTCGATCAGGCCGTACTCGGCCGCGCGCGAGGCGCTCATGAAGTTGTCACGCTCGGTGTCGCGCTTGATGGTCTCCAGCTCCTGGCCAGTGTGGTAGGCCAACAGCTCGTTCAGGCGCGCCTTGATGTTGAGGATTTCCTGGGCGTGGATCTCGATATCGGTGGCCTGACCCTGGAAGCCGCCCAGCGGCTGGTGGATCATCACACGCGAGTTCGGCAGGCAGTGACGCTTGCCCTTGGCACCGGCAGCCAACAGGAAGGCGCCCATGCTGCAGGCCTGGCCGATGCAGATGGTCGAGACGTCCGGCTTGATGAACTGCATGGTGTCGTAGATCGACATGCCAGCCGTTACCGAGCCGCCCGGGGAGTTGATGTACAGATGGATATCCTTGTCCGGGTTTTCCGCTTCAAGGAACAGCAGTTGTGCCACGACCAGGTTCGCCATGTAGTCCTCTACAGGGCCAACCAGGAAGATCACACGCTCCTTCAACAGGCGCGAGTAAATGTCGTAGGCACGTTCGCCACGGGCGGACTGCTCGATAACCATCGGGACCAGACCGCCTGCGGCCTGGATGTCAGAGCTCTGCTGAATATAAGAATTGCGGGACATGTCCTGCGCTCACTCCCAAATAGTCATGGCTTGAATACGCACAAGCCAGCGCGAAGGCTGGCTTGTGGGGGTTTCCTACGAGAGAAACGTATTACTCAGCGGCTGGAGCCTGTGCTGGTTTTACTGCTTCTTCGTACGAGACCGACTTGTCGGTCACAGTCGCTTTCTGCAGAACAGTATCTACAACTTGTTCTTCCAGCACAACCGAACGAACTTCGTTCAGTTGCTGGTCGTTTTTGTAGTACCAGGCGATGACCTGCTCAGGCTCTTGGTAAGCCGAAGCCATTTCTTCGATCATCTCGCGAACCTTGGCATCGTCCGGCTTCAGCTCGAACTGCTTGACCACTTCAGCGACGATCAGACCCAGAACGACGCGGCGCTTGGCTTGTTCTTCGAACAGCTCGGCCGGCAGTTGCTCAGGCTTGATGTTGCCACCGAACTGCTGAACAGCCTGGACGCGCAGACGGTTGACTTCGTTTTCCAGCAGGGCTTTCGGCACTTCGATCGGGTTGGCGGCCAGCAGACCGTCCATTACCTGGTTCTTGACCTTGCTCTTGATCGCCTGACGCAGTTCACGCTCCATGTTCTTGCGAACTTCGGCGCGGAAGCCTTCCAGGGTCGATTCCTTGATGCCGAACTGGGCGAAGAACTCTTCGTTCAGTTCTGGCAGCTGAGGAGCCGAAACGCTGTTGACGGTGATGGTGAACTCGGCGGCTTTGCCAGCCAGGTCCAGGTTCTGGTAGTCCTCTGGGAAGGTCACGTTGACAACGCGCTCTTCACCAGCTTTGGCGCCAACCAGGCCATCTTCGAAACCTGGGATCATGCGACCCGAGCCCAGCACCAGCTGGGTGCCTTTGGCCGAACCACCGGCGAAGGCTTCACCGTCGATCTTGCCGACGAAGTCGATGTTGACCTGGTCGTCTTTCTCGGCAGCGCGCTCGACGGCTTCGAAGCGGACGTTCTGCTTGCGCAGTACTTCCAGCATGTTGTCCAGATCGGCGTCAGCCACTTCGGCGCTCAGGCGCTCGATGTTGATCGACTCCAGGCCGGCAACGGTGAACTCTGGGAAGACTTCGAAGATAGCGACGAATTCCAGGTCCTTGCCCTTTTCGAAGGACTTCGGCTCAACGGACGGAGCGCCAGCCGGGTTCAGCTTCTGCTCGACAACGGCTTCGTAGAAGGAAGCCTGAACCAGGTCACCGAAGACTTCCTGACGGGCGTCGCCCTCGAAACGCTGGCGGATCACGCTCATCGGCACTTTGCCCGGGCGGAAGCCGGCGACTTTGGCGCGCTTGGCAGTCTGCTGCAGACGCTTGTTGACTTCGTTCTCGACGCGCTCGGCCGGAACGGCGATGGTCATGCGGCGCTCGAGAGCGGAAGTGTTTTCAACAGAAACTTGCATGGATATTCCTCGTTGCACAGACGTTAGCCGGCGATAGCCCGACTCCAGAATCAAGGGCAAGCATTCTAGTGAGTCACGCACCAGAAGTCACCCCACCCGGGACGACGGGAAACCACGCCGGTCGATTAACTTGCAAGGCCCGCACGGCGCACCGCCGAACCCCTCTTTATATGAAGGCTGCGTAACACTTTGGACGGCACGCAACCGAAATACCTTGTCAAACAACTACCAGCTCAAGAACAACGCCTCATTCGGGGTCGATTTCGTTGAACTGACAGTATTCTTCCCACTCCATACCCAGCGCCTCGGCCACCTCGCGATGGGTCTCCAGGCGCATGGCCTGCAGTTGCTCCGGGCTTTCGGCGATCAGTTGCAGCGCCAACTCCCAGGGCTGGATGCCCTGCTCGTCGGCGGCATCCTCGAACGCCCACTCGATCTGCTGGGCCTGCTCGCGCGCATCCAGATCACGGATCTCTTCGAGCAGCTGTGGATTGGCTTCAGCGAAGCGCTGTAGCGCAAGGGCCTGACGGGCTTCTTTTGCAATCATTGGGCACTTCCTCTGGCCTGTCGCTGGAGCCGTTATTCCAACCAACTGAAATCTATCAGCTTTTATTGGGGCACCACCAGTGGATTGCAAGGACACCGGCAATCGATTGGCACCTGCACCGGTGATTTGCATCGTAATTGAGACTATCAAGCACTCATCAGACCAATCCGACAAATCACCCAGCCTGATCCCACCCGCCCCAAAGAACCCGCCACTATTCCGCCCCTAGGGCAGCCCGCTTGAATGGTGAACCATTTTTGGTACACTTCGATAGCGAGGCATCAATGACACTAAACGCCTGCTTTTTTCGCACAGAAGCCGGCAACGAACCCGTTCGCGACTGGCTCACCAACTTACCAAGAGACCAAAAGCGAGCAATCGGCATCGAGATCAGGACTGTGCAGATCGGCTGGCCGATTGGCATGCCCATCGTCAGGAAACTCGAGAAAGGCTTATGGGAAATCAGAGCCAATCTGATTGACGCGACAGCACGAATATTATTTACCGTAACCGACGACAGAATGATCCTGCTCCACGGCTTCATCAAGAAAAGCCAGAAAACACCAACGCCCGACCTGGAAACAGCTCGACAGCGCAAGGCAACCCTTGAGAGGAACACACGATGAACCCACAAATCGGCTCTGACTTCGAGGAGTTCCTTGCCGAACAGGGGCTTGCGGAAGAAGTCTGCGCCGCCGCCCTGAAGCGAGTGATTGCCTGGCAAATCGCAGAGGCCATGAAAGCCCAGAAAGTTACCAAGAAAGCCCTGGCGGAACGCATGCATACCAGCCGCAGCGCGTTGAACAGAGCCCTGGACCAGAACGACCCTGGAATGACCTTGGCGACCCTGGCGAGCGCAGCGCGAGCATTGGGCCAGCGTGTTGAAATTCGACTGGTGCCCGAGATCAACCCGGCTCAGGCACACCCCTCTTGACCAGGCACCCCTCGAAAACGAAAAAAGCAGCCATTCAGGCTGCTTTTTCATTTCAGATGGTGCGGACGAAGAGACTCGAACTCTTACAGCTTGCGCCGCTGGAACCTAAATCCAGTGTGTCTACCAATTTCACCACGTCCGCATACAGCACATAACATAAAGGCGCCCGACCATTCGATCAAGGCGCCTTCACAGAATATGGGGTGGACGATGGGAATCGAACCCACGACAACTGGAATCACAATCCAGCGCTCTACCAACTGAGCTACGCCCACCATATTGCGGTGTTGCAGTACTACGTTGCAGCTTTATAAAAGCAGGTCTTACAGAAGCATGGTGCGGACGAAGAGACTCGAACTCTTACAGCTTGCGCCGCTGGAACCTAAATCCAGTGTGTCTACCAATTTCACCACGTCCGCGTAACGCTTAAAACAAAGGCGCCAGATCATGCAATCAAGGCGCCTCTGAAGAATATGGGGTGGACGATGGGAATCGAACCCACGACAACTGGAATCACAATCCAGCGCTCTACCAACTGAGCTACGCCCACCATATTGCTATACAGCCTTACTTGCTTGCCCAAGCAGCCTAATGGCGCACCCGGCAGGACTCGAACCTGCGACCATCCGCTTAGAAGGCGGATGCTCTATCCAGCTGAGCTACGGGCGCATAAGCATTCGGCCTAACCGAACGAGTTATCAAACCACTCATTCTGCCCGACCTTGCCAGCCCGTGCTAGGTCGTACCCGACAAGTGCGGCGAATCTTATAGACGAGCGGCCATACCGTCAACACCTTTCTCAAAAAAATTTAAATTATTGAAGGGGTTAGGGAATTTGCCCGACCACGCGCCTTTGCCCTCGGGCCATGTCGTGCGAGAATGCGCCCTCTTTAATGTTCCTTTCTCGATGGTTAATCACGCGTCTATGACTGCACACCTAATCGATGGCAAGGCGATCGCCGCCAACCTGCGCCAGCAGATCGCTCAACGTGTCGAGGAGCGTCGCCAGCAAGGCCTGCGCACTCCGGGCCTGGCGGTGATCCTGGTCGGCACCGACCCCGCCTCCCAAGTCTATGTATCGCACAAGCGCAAGGACTGCGAAGAGGTCGGCTTCATTTCGCAGGCTTTCGACCTGCCCAGCGAGACCACGCAGCAGGCCCTGACCGACCTGATCGACCGCCTCAATGAAGACCCGGCCGTCGATGGCATCCTCCTGCAACTGCCGCTGCCTGCGCACCTGGACGCATCCTTGCTGCTCGAGCGCATCCGTCCGGACAAGGACGTCGATGGCTTCCACCCGTACAACATCGGCCGCCTGGCCCAGCGTATTCCGCTGCTGCGCCCATGCACGCCCAAAGGCATCATGACCCTGCTGCACAGCACCGGTCAGGACCTGTATGGCATGAACGCTGTAATCGTCGGCGCCTCCAACATCGTTGGCCGCCCGATGGCCATGGAGCTGCTGCTGGCCGGCTGCACCGTCACCGTTTGCCACCGCTTCACCAAGGACCTCGCCGGCCATGTCGGCCGCGCCGACCTGGTGGTGGTGGCTGCCGGCAAGCCGGGCCTGGTCAAGGGCGAATGGGTCAAGGAAGGCGCCATCGTCATCGACGTCGGCATCAACCGCCAGGAAGACGGCAAGCTGGTTGGCGATGTGGTCTACGAGACCGCCCTGCCCCGCGCCGGCTGGATCACCCCGGTACCGGGCGGTGTCGGCCCGATGACCCGGGCTTGCCTGCTGGAAAATACGCTGTACGCGGCCGAAGAGTTGCACAAGTAAGCAAGCTTGGCGCATGCATGAAACGGCACCCAGACGGGTGCCGTTTTTGTTTATGCCATGCCAAGGCCCACCCCACAGCCGATTCGGCTGTCACACGTCTGATTTCAGCTGTAGCCGCTGAACCCAGCCCCTTCTTCAGCCAGCTTTGATGCTGCGCCTGCCTGAAAATATTCCTGCAGCCCACCCTGAATGCCTACCCGACGCTCAGGTGCGCCGCTGCACGGAGAGCCCCATGACTCGCTATATCGATGTGCAAGACCTCGCACGCCTGGTCAACCGCAAAGGTCTTTCGACCTGCCTGGTGGAGATGGCCGAGTACATTCGCCAGGACTACCTGCGCTGGCAGGACTTCGAAAAATGCGCGCGCCTGGCCAACCATTCGCCAGACGGGGTGATCGAGCTTATGCCGATTTCCGATCACAACCTGTATGCCTTCAAACACGTCAACGGCCACCCGAAGAACACCCACGACGGCCTGCTGACCGTGATGGCGTTCGGCGCATTGAGCAACGTCGACAGCGGCGCACCAGTGCTGCTCAGCGAGATGACCCTGACCACCGCGATTCGCACCGCGGCCACTTCCGCCCTCGCCGCCCGTTACCTGGCCCGCGAGGACAGCCGCAGCATGGCATTGATCGGCAACGGTTCGCAGAGCGAGTTCCAGGCCATCGCTTTCAACACACTGCTGGGTATCGACGAAATTCGCCTGTATGACATAGACCCGGCCGCCACGGCCAAGCTGGTGGCGAACCTGGCGGGTCGTCCCGGCCTGAAACTGACCGTCGCAAACTCGGTTGCCGAGGCAGTGCGCGGCGCGGATATCGTGACCACGGTCACTGCCGACAAAGCCTACGCCACCATCCTCACCCCGGAGATGATCGAGCCAGGCATGCACCTCAATGCCGTCGGCGGTGACTGCCCGGGCAAGACCGAACTGCATCGGGCCATCGTCGAGGCAGCCAGGGTGATCGTCGAGTACGAACCGCAAAGCCGGGTCGAAGGTGAAATCCAGCAGGTGGCGGCAGACATGCCCGTCACCGAATTCTGGCAGGTGGTTGCAGGCCAGGCACCTGGCCGCGAAAACAACCGGCAAGTGACGCTTTTCGACTCAGTCGGTTTTGCCCTGGAGGACTATTCGGCACTGCGTTATGTGCTGGATACCGCCCAGGCACTGGATATCGGCCAGGACATTGAACTGGTGCCGACACTGGAGAACCCGAAAGACCTGTTCGCACTGCTGCAACCGCGCATTGTGGGCATTCGTGCTGCGCACCCAGCCAGCATCGCGTGTGCGTGAAATCAAGGGGGCCGCACCACGGCCCCCTTCAACAGCAACGACATCTGCCGAATTACCACCTACCCTGTCCATGCCCCCCCCGCTGAATGAAGCCATTGCGCATGGACACCAAGGCCGATTCAACACAACCGCTGGACCGCATCGACGAGGCGATCATCGACGTGCTGCGCCACGATGGCCGCATCACCTTCGAAAAGCTCTCCACCCTGGTCCACCTCACCCCGCGCCCGTGCCTTGAGCGGGTGCGCAAACTGGAGCGCCGCGGCGTCATCCGCGGCTACGGAGCCATCATCGACCTGCAGAAAGTCTCGCCAGGACTATCGCTTCTGGTGTTGGTGGCGCTGTCCAACCAGAGCGGACGCGCTGCGCAGAAAGCCTTCGAGGCCACCATGCACAGCTGCCCCGAAGTGTATGAGTGTCACCTGATCAGCGGCCACTTCGACTACAGCCTGCGCATGCGCTGCCGCGACATGGAGCATTACCGGGTACTCACCGAACGCTGGATGAATGACGACGCCTTGCATATCGACAAACTGGTGGCGCACCCGGAGTTGGCTTCGGTCAAGAGCATGGCACCGCAGCTCTGATCAAGCGGTGCGCCATGGCTCAGGCTGTCTATAAGCCTGCGCCCATGCCGCCACCTCACCCACCGGCATCGCGGGCGCGATGCCATACCCTTGTGCCAGCTCGCAGCCCAGCGCCATCAGCACCCGCCCATGCTCGACGCTCTCCACCCCTTCGGCAATCACTTCGCGTCCAAATGCCCGCGCCAGGCCAATCACCGCACGGGTAAGGGCAAGGTCGTCCTGGTCGTGGAGGATGTCGCGCACGAACGATTTATCGATCTTGATGGTCTGGGTCGGCAGACGCTTGAGGTAGCTCAACGACGAATAGCCGGTACCAAAGTCATCCAGCGAGAAACGCACCCCCAGCGCCAGGCACGCCTCCAGGCACCGGCTGACGTGCTGGAGATTATCCAACGCCACCGACTCGACGATCTCCAGGTCCAACCGGGTCGGGTCGACACCTGGATGCTCGGCCAGCATCTGCGCCAGGCGCTCGGCAAAGTCGTTACGCTGCAAATGGCGGGCGGCGATGTTGACACTCAGTGACCAAGCCCGCCCTTCGCGTCCCCATCTGCGCAGTTGATGCAGTGCCTGCTCAATCACCCATTCGCCGATTTCGACGATCAGGTCGGTCTGCTCGACCAAGGGCAGGAACTCTCCCGGCAACACCAAGCCACGCCCTGGGCGCTGCCAGCGCAGCAGCGCCTCGAAGCCAAGCACCTGGCCGCTGCGCAGGTTGACCTTGGGCTGGTAATGCAGGCACAGCTCGCCCTGACGAAGCGCACGGCGCACCCGCGCCACCGTCTGGTGGGTCGCCTTCAGTTCCAGCTCCTGGGAAACATCGAAAATGTGATAGCGGTTGCGACCGCGCTGCTTGGCCACGTACATGGCCTGATCAGCATGGCGCACCAAGGTATCGGCATCCTCGTCATCCAGTGGAAACAGCGTCACGCCGACACTCGCGCTCAGCGCCAGGCGCTGCTCGCGGATGACATAAGGCGCGGCCAGCGCCCGCAGCACCCGCTGCAAGGCCGCATGTAACTGATGGCTGCCGTCGATGTGACGCAGAATCAGCACGAACTCGTCGCCCGACAGCCGCGCCACGGCATCACCGCCGCGCAGGATGCCCTTCAGCCGCCGGGCCACTTCGACCAGCAGCAGGTCACCCGTGGCATGCCCATAGCCATCATTGACCGCCTTGAAGCCATCGAGGTCGAGCATGCACACCGCCAAGGGAATGTCCTCGCGACGGGAAAACGCCAAGGCCTGGTTGAGCAACTCGGACAAAAATGCGCGATTGGGCAGCCCGGTGAGCACATCGTGCCCGACACGCCATTGCAGGGTGTGCAGCAATTGGCGCTTTTCGGTGACATCGAAACGGATCGAGACGTACTTGTGCACCTTACCGGTCTGTGGGTCGCTCAACGGCACCATGGTGCTGTCGACCCAGTACAGCGAGCCGTCCTTGGCCCGGTTGCAGATCTCGCCCTTCCACACCTGGCCTGCGGCCAAGGCACGCCACATGCCCAGGAAAAACTCAGGTTCATGCAAGCCGGAGTTGAGAATGCGGTGGTTGGCGCCTAACAGCTCCTCGCGGCTGTAGCCAGAGATACTGCAGAACTGCTGGTTGACGTAAGTGATTTGCCCACGCAAGTCGGTTTCGGAAAAGATCGCGGCCGCGTCCACGGCCGCGCGATAGATATCGTCCATAGCATCCTGCCTTTAACGGTTGAAGCGCTCCACCAGGGCGCGCAATCCAGCGCACACCTGTTCCAGCTCTGCCCCGCGTGAAGCGGCGGCATTGGCACTGTCGGCGCTCTGCTGAGCAATACCGGCCACGCCATTGATTTGTCGGGAGACATCTTCAGCCACCGAAGACTGCTGCTGCGACGCGGTGGCCATCTGCTGGCTCATGTCGCTGATACGCTGCACCGCGTCACGAATACCTTGCAGCGCCCGCTGCGCCTCCTGCACCTGGGCCACGCCGTGCTCGGCACCTTCGATGCCTTGGCTGGCAATGGTCACCGCCTGCTCGGCACCCTGGCGCAACGCATCGATGATGCTCTGAATGTGCAGGGTCGACTGACGAGTCTTGTCGGCCAGCGCCCGAACCTCGTCGGCCACCACGGCAAAACCACGGCCCTGCTCACCAGCGCGAGCCGCCTCGATGGCAGCGTTGAGCGCCAGCAGGTTGGTCTGCTCGGCGATGGCGCGGATCATCCCGGCGGCCTCGGCGATGGCATCGGTCTGGCCGGCCAGATCGGTCACCGCCTGGTTGATCTGCCCCACCGTGGCCGCCAGGGTACCAATGGCGGTGCCAGTCGCATCGGCCACCCGCGCGCCCTGCTCGGCAAGCCCGTGGGCGGTATGCGCCTCACTGGCCGTCAACTGAACGTGACTCGCCACCTCGCCAATCGATGCGGCCATTTCGGTCATGGCAGTGGCGCTCAGGTCGGTTTCGGCACGCTGCGCCAGCAAGGCGGTTTCAGTGCCACGGGACAACCGCCCGGCTTCTTCAGCCGCCACCGCCATCTGCGTTGCCAGGTCGCTGAGCCGCGTGAGTGCGGTCTTCAGCCGCGCCTGTTCACCGATCAGAATCAGCTGCAACTGCCCCGCTGCCCCCGGCAAGTCGCTGTAGGTCAGGGCTGCGACCGGGTCGGCGAAGGTGCCTTCGGCGCCCTGGATGACGCGCTGCAACTGCCGATCCAAACGTTTGCGCCCCCACGCGCCGTAGGCCACGAACAGCGCCAGGGTCAACCCTTGGCCCAACGCGCCTGGCCAGAGCAGGTTGGCCGCCACCGCCAAACCACCGCCAAGCAATGGCAACGCCAGCGCCTGCCCCAACAAAGCCAGACGCCGCCCGGCCGGCAGCGCCGCCTTGCCCTGGCGCAAGCGCGCATACAGCGCCTCGGCCCTGCGCACCTGCTCGCGGGTCGGGCATACCCGTACCGACTCGTAGCCAACCACCCGCCCTTGTTCAAGGATTGGCGTGACATAGGCATTGACCCAGTAGAAGTCGCCATTGCGGCAGCGGTTCTTGACGATACCCATCCAGCTCTTGCCGGCTTTGAGGTAGCGCCACATCAATGCGTACACCGCCTCGGGCATGTCCGGGTGGCGAACCAGATTGTGTGGGCTACCGATCAGCTCAGCTTCGCTGTAGCCGCTGATGGCAGCGAATTCGGGGTTGCAATAGGTGATCAGGCTGGCCGTGTCGGTGGCCGATATCAGCCGCTGATTTTCGGGGAAACGCTGCTCGACCGGTGTAACCGGCAGGTTGAGACGCAAGATGAGACTCCATTCACAAAAAAACCGGCACCTCGCCAATCGGCGGACATCGGAACCGTTCCTGGTCGATCGGATCCAATAACCTGATGCGCCCGCAGCCCTTGAAAGCCGCAGGCCGAACCACGCCGGAGCGCCAATCGTGACTAGCCAGTCAAAACGTGAATTCTACGAATACCATCACATAAAGCAAGTGAATGTGATCAATCATGGCGTTGCGCTATACCAAACTATACCGGTAAGTTCCTGATTCTAAATGGGAATTAATTGATGACGAGATCAGCTCTGGGATTTGCCCTGCGCCGCTACCGCAAGTTGGCGGGTTTGACGCAGGCTCAATTCGGCGAGCAGACCGGCTTCGACCCCAAGACCATCAGCCGCTTCGAAACCGGCACCTACACCCCCAGCATCGATGCCCTGCTGACCTTCGCCGACGTTCTGGGTATCAAGCCCAAGGCCTTTTTCTCCGAACCAGACGATGAAGACGAGCAACGGGCGTACCTGTTCGATGTGATCCACAATGCCCCGCCCAAGGTTCTTGGCAAGCTGATTGCAGCAGTGGACCAGGCATTGGCCAAATCCTGACCCCTTTCGTGCCATTCAGCGCCAGGCTGCCCTGAGGCCCTGACCCTGCACGCACCGAACTAGAGCGGAACAGGCCAAAATGCCCCACAACTGGTCAGACCGGTAAGGCCAAAAACCCTTGCATTGTAGGATTTTTCGCGCTTTTATGACCCCGCACTGAACAAACCGGTAAGACCACAATAATTAAGTCCTGCGCTCTTTCGCCCCCAAGGCATCGAAGCAAGGACACCGATCAGAGACCCCTCCCATGCTCAAATGGTGCTCGCGTTCGATCTTCCTCCAAGTGGTGCTAGGCCTTGCTCTCGGCATTGCCTGCGGACTCAGCTTTCCCGACCTGTCCCTGCAACTCAAACCCCTGGGCGACGGCTTCATCAAGCTGATCAAGATGCTCATCGGCATCATCGTCTTCTGCGTGGTGGTCAGTGGTATCTCCGGCGCTGGCGACCTGAAGAAAGTCGGGCGCATCGGCCTGAAGTCAGTCATCTATTTCGAGATCCTCACCACCATCGCCCTGGTGATCGGCCTGGTATTCGCCTTCACCAGTGGCATCGGCAGCGGCGCCAACATTCACCTCGACCAGCTGTCCAGCGCCGACGCCAGCAGCCTGGCCGAGCGCGGCCAGCACATCCACGGCGCCACGGCGTTCTTCATGGACCTGATCCCGACCTCGGTGGTGGGTGCCTTCGCCGACAACAACATTCTTCAGGTGCTGCTGTTCTCGGTGCTGTTCGGCAGCGCCCTGAACCTGGTGGGCGATTCGGCGGCGGGCATCTCACGGTTGATCAACGAACTGAGCCATGTGGTATTCCGCATCATGGGCATGATCGTACGCCTGGCACCGATCGGCGTGTTCGGCGCCATCGCCTTCACCACCAGCAAGTACGGTCTGGAGTCGCTGCAACATCTGGGTGGGTTGGTGGCTTTGTTCTACCTGACCTGCGCTGGCTTCGTGCTGATCATTCTCGGCACGGTGATGCGCCTGTCGGGCCTGAAGCTGCTGCCGTTCATCAAGTACCTGCGCGAAGAACTGACCATCGTGCTGGGTACAGCCTCCTCCGACGCCGTGCTGCCGCAGATCATGCGCAAACTTGAGCATCTGGGCATCGGCAGCTCCACCGTCGGCCTGGTCATCCCCACCGGCTACTCGTTCAACCTCGACGGTTTCTCCATCTACCTGACCCTGGCCATCGTGTTCATTGCCAACGCCACCGGCACGCCGCTGGCGATGACCGACCTGCTGACCATTTTGCTGGTGTCGCTGGTGACCTCCAAGGGGGCCCACGGCATCCCAGGCTCGGCGCTGGTGATCCTGGCCGCAACCCTGACCGCTGTACCGGCGATTCCGGTGGTAGGCCTGGTACTGGTGCTGGCGGTGGACTGGTTCATGGGCATTGGCCGGGCACTGACCAACCTGATCGGCAACTGCGTGGCCACCGTAGCCATCGCCCGCTGGGAGAAGGACATCGACCTTGAGCGTGCGCAGAACGTGCTCGACAACAAACCGGGTTTCGCCCATACCCCGCGCAAGCAGCCCAACGCCCATCAACAGGAATTTTGACCGAGTGTGGCCGGCGCTGACGCCGGCCCTTTCAGGAGCGAACCGTGATCAGCTCATCAACCGTCGTCAACTCAGTGGTGGAAAAACTGCGCCAGGCCCTGGCCCGCGGCCAGTGGCGTTCCGGCGACATGCTCCCCGGCCAGCGTGAACTGGCCGAGCAACTGGGCATCAGCCGCCCTAGCCTGCGCGAAGCGGTCACCGTACTGGAGACCTTGGGCCTGGTGCGCTCCATGCCAGGCAAAGGTGTACTGGTACTGGATGCCGACGCCGCCATGGCCGGCCCCGCCACCGACACCACAGCAGCGGCCAGCCTGGCCGACGTACTCGAACTGCGCTACACCCTGGAGCCATTCATCGTCGGCCTGGTGGCACAGTCCGCCAACAGCCAGGACATCGGCCAACTGCGCCTGACCCTGATGGACATGCGCGAAGCGCTCGACGCCGAGGACAGTGAAGCCGGCGTCAATGCCTACATCGCCTTCCACCAGGCGCTGTTCGCCCTGACCACCAACCCGATCTTCCAGAGCGTGGTGCAGCAAACCAGCAACGCCCTCAAGCAAAGTGCCGACATGCTGCGCAACTCCCCCGAGCACCTGGCTGCCCGGCTCAAGGAAAACGAAGCCGTGGTGCGCGCCATCCGTGACCGCAACAGTGCCCAGGCCAGCGCGCAGATGCGCCGGCACATCCTTGCCGAAAGCCTGCGCATGGGTATCGAGCTGAACATCCCGGATGAACACCCCGGCCAATGACCCCAGGAGAGCGACCATGACCGCCTGCGCCCACGCCACCCCTCACTTGCCTGCCCTGCTCGCCGCTGGCGAGACGCGCCTGTCGGCCGAGCAGATCTACCCCCGTTTGTTCGACGCCATTCTCGAGCAGCGCCTGCCTCCAGGCAGCCTGCTGCCCGAGCAAGCGCTGGGCAATGCGTTCGGCGTCAGCCGCACAGTGATCCGCCGGGTGCTCGGACGCCTGACGGACCAGCAAGTGGTGGTGCAACGCCCCAGCCACACCGCCCATCTGGCCGCGCCCGACCCTGAGCAAGCACGCCAGGTACTCAGCGCCCGGCGTTTGGCAGAAACCACCCTGATCACCCTGGCGGCCCAGCGCGCCAGGCCCACACAGGTTCGCCAGTTGCGCTCGCTGGTGGAACGCGAACGCCAGCACCATGAACGTGGCGAACGCTGCGCGGCCATTCGTCTGGGTGGCGAATTTCACCTGAAGCTCGCACAAGTGGCTGCCAATGCCCCCTTGGCGCGTTTTCTCAACGGTCTGGTACCGATGACCTCACTGATCATCGCCCGCTACGAGTCACCTTGCTGTGATCACTGCGCCTGGCAGGAGCATGCGGCGATCATCGATGCCGTGGAAGCGGGCAATGGGGACGCAGCGCTGGCCTTGATGCACGAACACCTCGACCGCCTGGAAGATAAGCTCGAACTCAGTTAAGCAGGGCCGATGGGCTGCAAGGCAGCCCTCGGATGCGCCCCCTATACTCGTTAGATAACCCCCACGTATCAGGGAGGCGCTCGCGTGAAGCTGCGCAGTCCCTCACTGCTGCTCTGCCTGCTGCTAGCCCTTGGCGGCTGCGCCAGCAAGCCTCCACCGCCTCCACCGCCGCCTGTGGTGCTCACAGCCGCCACCTGGCAACGCATCGACCAGGAATTGATCGACGCCTCGGCAGGTGCCGCAGGCTCGGCCAACGACTACGCCCGCCGCTCCATGCGGGTGTGGAAAGAACAGGTACAGCAGCGCACCGAAAAAGATTTCATCCCGTGGTTCACCGGCTACTGGACCCAGCAATGGCTGACCCTGAAGGTGGCCTGGTACAAACTCGACAGTGGCGAAGGTCGGGAGTCTGCGGAAAAGCGCCTGGCCCTGTACCTGCAGGAGCAATACCACGAGCGAGTGATCGAGCCGGTGGCCGAGCAGATCAACCCCGAAGCCATCCGCGACCGGGCCTGTGAGTTATATGTACAACTGCTGGGCCAGCAGCTGCCGGCCATCATCGCGCGCTACCGCGCACCGCCTGAGCAGTTCAGCCAGCGCCTCAATCGCATCCCGGCCATTACCCTCGGCCCGCCCGACGCCCGCAATGCCAGCCTTTATCAGCTATTGCGCGCCAAACCGCTGGAGCAGCAGCCTGCCTGGCAGGCTCTGCGCCAGCACTTGCACCAGCAGGCGGCAAAGGGGCCAGGGCAAACCGATGTGGGTTTGTCCTCGGTTGCTGACCGCGCCAGCGAGAAGCTTGGCGCCACCCTGGCACCGCGGGGCATAGCCAGCGCCGTGGCCAGTGCCGTGGGCAAGGTGGCCGGGGCGATGATCTCGATAGTCTCGGCCGGCTACGGGATGATCACCCATGACCGCGAGCACCCGCAGATGGTCGAGCAGTTGCGGGTGATCCTCAACGTGGCGCTCAACCAGGAGTGGAAGGAGTTGATGGAAAACCGCCAGAGCGGGGCCATGGCTGGGGTGTACTACTTGTCGGGGCAGGTGGAGGACAACTTGCTGGCCAGTGCGCCGCGGCCGGTGGAGCAAGAGGTGGAACAAAGGGCGGAACAGCCGCAGGAGCCATTGTTGATACGCCTACCGCCTTAGAGGTTGCCTGTACCGGCCTCATCGCCGGCAAGCCGGCTTGTATGGTAGGACTTGAAGGGGTGGTGGGACGACATGCCGGCTTCTGACTGTGACAGCAGTACAGACCGTGGGAGACATCGCCCCACCCCTTCCACCAAAGCGCCGATAAAGAATGCATCGTTTGCAAGCGACGATAGAAGCAAGCCAGCGCCTCTTGGTGAAACCCCTTCAAGCCGGAAAACCATAACGTGGAGAACCGCCCATGGCAATGCAGGTAAGCAAGTTGATCGTGGGTGCGGATGTTGCGAAAGCGGAACTGGTTATTCATCACGACGGTAGTGATGAACTGATCAAACTGAAGAACGCAAAACCCGAGATCAAGCGGTGGCTCAAGCAACAGCCCCGCAATACTGCCATCGCCGTTGAGGCGACAAATGTCTACCACTTGGACTTGGTCGAGCTAGCCCATGGTGCGGGTCTTGAAGTCTACGTAATTGATGGTTTTCAACTGAGTAATTACCGGAAAAGTGTTGGGGGGCGAGTCAAAACCGACCCTTCCGATGCCAGGCTGTTGTCTCGTTTTCTAAGAAATGAAGGCGAGGATCTTCGTCCGTGGAGTCCGCCACCCGCTGTCTACGGCAAGGTTCAGAGCCTACTTCGACGTCGGGCTGCCTTGGTGGCCGCCCGGACCGCAATGACTCAGAGCTGGGCTAACGAAAGTCTGCTGAAAAGCGCCTTCGAGGCGTTCGTCAAATCGATAGACCGTTTGGATCTGTTGATACAAAAAAAACTTAAAGAAGTGCTCCGCGAAGCCGGACTGCAAGAACAAGTTGCCCGTTGCCAAGCAGTGGAAGGTATTGGCTTTCTTACCGCCACGGCATTGGTCATGGCCTTTGTTCGAGGCGAGTTCAGAAGCAGCGACGCTTACATCGCATTTCTGGGAATGGACTTGCGAGTGAACGACTCGGGACAGACGAACGGACGTCGTCGCCTGACCAAGCGGGGATGCTCTGAGATCCGTCGCTTGCTGCACAACGCGGCAATGGCTGCGAG
The DNA here is from genome assembly GCF_034387475.1 of Pseudomonas sp. Teo4. Classification (NCBI taxonomy): domain Bacteria; kingdom Pseudomonadati; phylum Pseudomonadota; class Gammaproteobacteria; order Pseudomonadales; family Pseudomonadaceae; genus Pseudomonas; species Pseudomonas sp. Teo4. The sequence goes on along the minus strand of NZ_JAXCIL010000001.1, from coordinate 469,720 downwards.
CAGGTCATCGGCTTGGAAAGATGTTTACGAGCATCATCGAAACAGCGGCAAAGCAACCACTCAAGCCCTGGTCATCCTGGCCCGTAAACTCGCTCGTGTAGCATTCGCCCTGATGAAAAATCAGGACGAATACGTCACTAAAGGCGGGAAACTGGCTTGCTGAGAACCATAGAATCTCCCACATGGACCGCGCTGATCTTGAGATCGCTGCTACCTGTGGGAGCCGGCTTGCCGGCGATGGGTTTCACTCAAATCCGGAAACTACCCACCAACTGCTTCAACCGCCCGGCCTGCTGGGCCAACGCGTCGCAATGGCGCAGGGTTTCGTTGAGGTTTTCCACCCCTTGCTGATTCAGCGCGTTGATCTGGGTGATGTCCAGGTTGAGGCTATCGACCACGGCGGTCTGTTCTTCGGTGGCGGTGGCCACCGACTGGTTCATGCCGTCGATCTCGCCGATGCGCTGGGTCACGCTGGCCAGGCGCTCGCCCGCCTGGTTGGCGACCTGCACGGTCTGTTCGCTCGACACCTGGCTGGTGTTCATGGTGTGCACCGCCTCGCGCGAGCCGACTTGCAGGCTGGTGATCATGCGGTGGATTTCTTCGGCCGATTCCTGGGTGCGGTGGGCAAGGTTGCGCACTTCGTCGGCTACTACAGCGAACCCGCGCCCGGCTTCACCGGCGCGGGCTGCCTCGATGGCGGCGTTGAGCGCCAGCAGGTTGGTCTGCTGGGAAATGCCCTTGATCACGTCGAGAATCTTGCCGATGTCGTCGGTGCTGGCGTTGAGCGCTTCGATCTGTTCGCAGGATTCGCTGATGCGCTGCGACAGGGCGGTCATGGCGTTGATCGCTTCCTCGACCACTTCGCGGCCACCATGGGCCTGCTCGCTGGCACCGCTGGCGTGTTGCGAGGCATCGGCGGCGTTGCGGGCGATCTCCTGGGTGGCGGCACCCAGTTCGTTGATCGCGGCGGCAACGCTGTTGGTGCGCATGCTTTGCTCTTCAGAACCGATGATCGAGGCGTTGGAGGCATTGACCACTTTCTCCGACAGGTCGTGCACCAGACGGGTTGCCGACGACACTTCGCTCATGGAAGCGTGAATACGTTCTACGAAGCGGTTGAACGAGGTCGCCAGCTCGCCGAATTCGTCCTTGTGCTGCACCGTCAGGCGGCGGGTCAGGTCGCCTTCACCCTCGGCAATGTCGCGCATGGCGCGGCCCATGGTGGTCAGCGGGCGCATCAGCACTGGAATCAACAGGCCCAGCAGGCCAGCGATGGCGGCCACGGCGATGACCATGGCAATGACCGCCGAAGTACGGAACTGGCCGAGTGCGGCGTAGGCCTTGTCCTTGTCGATGGACAGGCCGATGTACCACTGCGCCGAAGGCAGGCCGTTGACCGGGGCGAAGGAAATGAGCCGTTGCTGGCCATTGAGGCTGACGTCCTGCATGCCAGCGGCCACCCGCAGGCCACTGCCGGGGTAGATGTCCTTGAGGTTCTTCATCGCCTGGTCTTTATCCGGGCTGACGATGACCTGGCCGTCGCTGTCGACGAGGAAGGCGTGGCCGATGCCGCCGAAGTCGACCGAGTTGATGATCTGCACCAGGGTGTCGAGGGTCAGGTCACCGCCCACCACTCCCACCAGTTCGCCGGTGCTCTTGCGCTTGACCGGGGTGGCGATGGTAACCATCAGGCCGCCGACAGCACCCTGGTAAGGGGCAGTGAGCACGGTTTGCCCGGCGTTGACCGCCGCGCCATACCAGGGGCGTTGGCGCGGGTCATAGCCGGCAGGCATCTGCGCGTTGGGGCGCTGGGTGAACACGCCGCTGGCCTGGCCCAGGTAGGTGAACAGGAAATTACGCGTGTAGGAAGGCTGCTCGATCAGACCTGCCAGGCTGTCGCCAGCCCCTTGCTCGGCGATGTCCTGGGCCAGGTTTTCCAGCACCAGGATGCGCCCGCTCATCCAGTTCTGCACGCTGCTGGCAGTCAGCGCACCGGACTGTTGCACGGACGATTCGATGTTCTGGGCAATGGTGTTGCGTTGCAGGTAATCGTTGTAAAGCGTGAACAGGGCGAAGGCCAGTACCACGACGGTGCAGGCGCTGAGCAGGATCTTGTGGCGGAATTTCAGGTTCATGTTTCGAGACCTTGAGCCAGGGAGGGGAGGGCGCTGCACGCTTGTGGCGTGTGTGCGCACCTTTCTCCAGTCATATCGGCGCAATGGTTAAAAAATTGAAACACTTACAGTGACTTGTTGATGCCCTGTCGACGGACGGCAGCCTAGCGAGTGGCCAACTGTTCTAGGAGCATCCGTGCGGCTTGATGCAGCGGCTGCTGCTTGCGCCAGAAGGCATGGATCGGCAACTGCAGTTCGTTGCGGGTGTTGCGAAAATGCAGGCGTACCAAACGCCCGGCATCGATCAGCGGCGCGACTCGGCTGCGCGGCAGGTCCCCCCAGCCATGGCCGGCTTCGACCATCTGCAGGGCAAGGTCGAAGCTGTCGGTGGACCAGTGTGTGGCGCCGATCAGGGCGCGTGGGTCGGTCAGTGGCAGGTCGCGGCTACGAACCAGGATCTGGCGTACCGCAATAAGGTCTTCCAGGTAGTGGATGCGTCCGTCGAGCAAGGCAGGGTGAGTAGGGGAGAGAGTGGCGATCAGGGCCTCCGTGCCAATGTGCTGGAAACCGCGATGGGCCTCTACCTGAAGGCCGGCGAAGGCCAGGCACAGGTCTGCTCGGCCACTGTCGAGCAACTGCAGGGCATCTTCCTGCGGAGCACTGAGCAGGGTGATGTCCAGCAGGGGAAAGCGCTCGCCAAGCTGGGCGATGGCGGCCAGCAACGGGCGGTGATCGATGTCCGGGACCACGGCGATGATCAGGCTGCTTTCAAGCCCTTGGGACAACTCCAGCGCATGCACCTGCAACAGCCCCAACTGCTCGGCGATCAGCCGGGCGTGGGGTTCCAGGGCCAAGGCACGGGCGCTGGCCCGGACCTCGCGAGGGCCTCGCTCGAACAGGGCGTAACCGAGTTCGGCTTCAAGGTTGCCGATGGCCATGCTCACCGCCGAAGGTACCCGCCCCAAGGCGCGTGCAGCGGCGGAAAACGAGCCGTGGTCGAGCACGGCAAGGAACAACTGGATGTTATCGCTGGAAAAGTTCATGGGCAGCCTCCTGTCAATTAATCTGAAAGCTGCTGACTTTGTCTGTCAATAAAAATGAATCATCCTTGCGCCCCTTCGCTTTTGTCATGTGAGGTAACCCTGGTGCAGGGACTGAAACGCAAACTGGTCTACGTGACTTTCTATGAACTGATCGGCCTGTGCATGTCGACCCTGGGGCTGGCCTACCTGTCGGACACCCAGGCGTCCCACACGGGGCCGTTGGCGGTGATGATCACCACCATCGCCATGCTCTGGAACCTCATCTACAACAGCCTGTTCGAGCGCTGGGAGAGCCGCCAGGCCAAGCGTGGTCGCAGCGTGGCGCGGCGGGTGGCGCATGCCGTCGGTTTTCAACTGACCCTGGTGGTGTACCTGATACCGCTGATTGCCTGGTGGCTGGACATGAGCCTGGTCGAGGCGTTTCTGGTGGACCTGGCGTTCATCGTTCTGGTGCCTTGCTACACCTTCGTCTACAACTGGGCGTTTGACCGGGTCTTTGGTTTGCCGACTTCGGCGATGGCTGTTGCCTGATGCCTTCGGTGCAGACCCTGTTGCAGGGCTGTCGCTTGGGTTGGCTGTACCGGCCTCATCGCCGGCAAGCCGGCTCCCACAGGTATGGACTGCCCCCAAGAAGTTGGACACCAATCCAACCCTTGGGGGCAGCCCAGGTACGGCGGACGCAGGTGTTGTGGGAGATTCTATGGTTCTCAGCAAGCCAGTTTCCCGCCTTTAGTGACGTATTCGTCCTGATTTTTCATCAGGGCGAATGCTACACGAGCGAGTTTACGGGCCAGGATGACCAGGGCTTGAGTGGTTGCTTTGCCGCTGTTTCGATGATGCTCGTAAACATCTTTCCAAGCCGATGACCTGCTCGCAGCCATTGCCGCGTTGTGCAGCAAGCGACGGATCTCAGAGCATCCCCGCTTGGTCAGGCGACGACGTCCGTTCGTCTGTCCCGAGTCGTTCACTCGCAAGTCCATTCCCAGAAATGCGATGTAAGCGTCGCTGCTTCTGAACTCGCCTCGAACAAAGGCCATGACCAATGCCGTGGCGGTAAGAAAGCCAATACCTTCCACTGCTTGGCAACGGGCAACTTGTTCTTGCAGTCCGGCTTCGCGGAGCACTTCTTTAAGTTTTTTTTGTATCAACAGATCCAAACGGTCTATCGATTTGACGAACGCCTCGAAGGCGCTTTTCAGCAGACTTTCGTTAGCCCAGCTCTGAGTCATTGCGGTCCGGGCGGCCACCAAGGCAGCCCGACGTCGAAGTAGGCTCTGAACCTTGCCGTAGACAGCGGGTGGCGGACTCCACGGACGAAGATCCTCGCCTTCATTTCTTAGAAAACGAGACAACAGCCTGGCATCGGAAGGGTCGGTTTTGACTCGCCCCCCAACACTTTTCCGGTAATTACTCAGTTGAAAACCATCAATTACGTAGACTTCAAGACCCGCACCATGGGCTAGCTCGACCAAGTCCAAGTGGTAGACATTTGTCGCCTCAACGGCGATGGCAGTATTGCGGGGCTGTTGCTTGAGCCACCGCTTGATCTCGGGTTTTGCGTTCTTCAGTTTGATCAGTTCATCACTACCGTCGTGATGAATAACCAGTTCCGCTTTCGCAACATCCGCACCCACGATCAACTTGCTTACCTGCATTGCCATGGGCGGTTCTCCACGTTATGGTTTTCCGGCTTGAAGGGGTTTCACCAAGAGGCGCTGGCTTGCTTCTATCGTCGCTTGCAAACGATGCATTCTTTATCGGCGCTTTGGTGGAAGGGGTGGGGCGATGTCTCCCACGGTCTGTACTGCTGTCACAGTCAGAAGCCGGCATGTCGTCCCACCACCCCTTCAAGTCCTACCATACAAGCCGGCTTGCCGGCGATGAGGCCGGTACAGGCAACACAAGGCAGTTGTTTGCACATGGGCCGAGCTGATCCTGAGACCACTGCAATGCCTTTAGGGGCCGGCTTGTCGTGACGACGAAGCGCGACGATAAAGGCCTCTAGGCCACCACCGCTCTACCGCTCCTGCCCCGCCGCACCCAACCCACCAATACCGCCGCCATCAGCACGAAGCCCAGATACCCGAAGAACGGGTACACCTCACCCACCAGGCTGATGAACCCCACCAAACTGCAGACGAAAGCGACGACCCCGGTCGCCACCGCCCCCCTGCGAAACTTCGGCGTGCCGGCCGGCAGCAGGCGCGAAAGGAACGAAAACAGCGTGCCCACGGCCGTGTTGACGATCATGCCGAAGATGATCAGGCACATCACCAGCCCCAACAGCGGCGAGATTTCACTGGCAATCGACAGCATCGGCATCGGCAGGTCGGCCACGCTGTCCAGGCGCGACAACAGCCCGGCACTCATGACCAGCATCAACCCACCCAATGCCGCACCGCCCAACAAGCCGCCCCACACCGCAGTCTTCTCGCCCTTGGCCGAGCCACCGAGGATGGCCAGGATCGGAGCGCCAGCGACGATGTTGTACGACACATACAGGAACGCCCCGAGCAACCAGTGACGGGTGCCGGCCTGCTGCTGGCTGGCCAGTTGGTCGAGTTCAGCGAAGCTCTGACCGCGGGTGAATACCGCATACAGCGCAATCGCAGAGGCCACCAGAATCAGCAGCGGCGTGACCGCACCAATGGCCAGGATCACCTTGCGCACATCCAGGCACACGATTCCGACCACCAGCAAGGTCACCAGCACGCTACCGGTCAGCGCGGGAATGCCGAACTGCTGCTCCAGCAAGGCACCGCCACCCGCGAGCATGACCACGGTGACGGCGAACATGAAGAAGGTGATCAGCCAGTCGACGAACCACCCCAGGTGGCGGCCGCAGATGGCCTGGATCACATCCTTGTGCGAGGTGGCCTGTTGGCGATTGCCCAAGCCGGCCAGGGCCATGCCCAGGAAGGTGAACAGGGCCGCGCTGACCAGCGCCCCGACCAGGCCCCAGACGCCGAAGTCGACGAAAAACAACAACAGTTCCCGCCCGGACGCGAAGCCCGCCCCCACGATCACGCCAACGAATGCGCCGGCGATCTTCAGTTGCTCTTGCATGTGAACCTCTGGTTATTGTTGTTGTGCCAGCCGGGCCCTGCCTGCGGGCAAGCCCGCGAAGGGCTTCAGCCGACGTAAGCCTGGACTTCGATCTCCACATCCACGCCAAGCGCCAGCGCCGAGGCCACAGTGGAACGCACCGGCAGCGCCGCGCCGAAGAACTCCTTGTACACCTCGTTGAAACCGGCGAAGTGGCTCATGTCCGACAGCCACACCGTGCACTTGACCACTTGCTCGAAGCCCGCACCGCAAGCCGCCAGGCTCTCGGCGATACGCTCGCAGGCGGCGCGGGTCTGGGTCTGGATGTCGCCGCGCACCACATCACCACCGGCACTCATCGGCACCTGACCGGACAGGAACAGGAAGCCGCCAGCCTTCACCGCACGGGAAAAAGGAAACGGCAGGCTGCTGGGGAAACGCTGGATGTCATTGCTCATGGGTAGCTCCTTGGGGGGTTATTGAAATCGTGCAGGGGACAGCCGCTCGGGCGACACCCCTTGAACAGTCAAGCTCGGGCACAGCGGTTGCCCAAGCAACAGGTCGGCGGCCAGACGAGAGGCGCCTGCAGCCGACTGAATGCCATAGCCGCCCTGCGCTGCCAGCCAGAAGAAGGCGGGCGCCTGGGCGTCGAAACCGATCACCAGGTCGCCATCGGCGACGAACGAGCGCAGGCCCGCCCAGCTGTGGCTTGGGCGGCGTATCTGCAGGGTAGTCATGGCCTCGATGTTGTAGATGCCGATGGCCACGTCGAGCTCATCGGGCGCGGCGTCCTGGGGTTCGACCGGGTCGGCGTTGGCGGGCGAACCCAGCAATTGGCCGGCATCGGGCTTGAAGTAGAAACTCTCGTCGACGCCGATTACCGCAGGCCAACGGGCAAAGTCCTGGTCGACCGGCCCTGGGAAGGTAAAGGCGCTGCGCCGGCAGGGCTGCAGACCGATTCGGGCCACCCCGCACTGTTCGGCCACGCGGTCGGCCCAGGCACCTGCGGCGTTGACCAGCTGACGCGCCTGCAGGCAGCTGCCGTCGGCCAACTCCACGTGCCAAAGGTCGTCGAGGTAATACGCCTGGACCAGCTCGGCATTGCAGCGCAGCTCACCACCGGCCGCACGCAGGCCACGCAGGAAGCCCTGGTGCAGGGCGTGCACATCCAGGTCCATGGCGCCCGGCTCATGCACCGCCCCGGCAAGCGTGCCGCCACGCAGGCTCGGCACCAGCGCCAGGGCGGCATCGCGGTCCAGCAGGCTGACCTCGGTGCCGTTGGCCAGGTTCTGGGCGTGGGTGGCTTCGAGCAGCGCCTGCTGTTCAAGGCTGGCGACGTAGAGACAGCCGCGCGGTTCAAGCAACGGGTGTTCACAGAAACCAGGCGGCGGCGCTTCGTAGAACGCCCGGCTGGCGCGGGTCAGCGCCTGAATCTGCGGCGTGCCGTAGGCCTCCATGAACATGGCCGCCGAACGCCCGGTGGAGTGATAACCCGGCTGCATCTCGCGTTCGAGCAGCAGCACCCGGCGCTCGCCGGCCAGGCGGTAGCCCAGGGAAGCGCCGGCGATACCGGCGCCAATGATCAGGGTGTCGTAGATCTGGGTCATGCACGCTCCCGTCGCGCAATTATCATTTATGAGAATTCTAATATATGAGAATTTACGATCATGCAAGCGCCCAAGGTAAGATGCCCGACCAAAGCCGCACACAGAGAGTCTCGATGTCCGCTGAACGCCCCTCTACCACAGGCCGCCCCGATGCCCTGCCCTTGCTCGATCGCGCCGAAGTGGGCGCGCGTCTGCGCCAGGTTCGCAAGGCGCGCCAGCTGACCCTCAAGCAGCTGTCCGAACTCAGTGGAGTGCCGGTGTCGACCTTGTCGAAGATGGAGTTGGCGCAAGTCTCGGTGAGCTACGAAAAGCTGGCCGCCGCAGCCCGGGCATTGAACGTCGACATCGCGCAATTGTTCCGCGCCAGCGGGCCGGTGAATGCGCCAGTGCCGGCAACCGTGGTGGTGGACTCGCTACCGGCGGCGGCCGGCTATTCCACCGGCACCTATGACTACCACCCGATTGCCGGCGCCTTTCCCGAACGGCGCATGACCCCGGCTTATGCCCGCATCATCGCGCGCGAACGCGGCCAGTTCGACGACTTCATTCGCCATCCGGGGCAAGAGTTCGCGTTGGTGTTGAAGGGCCGCGTGCGCATCGAATTCGAAACTGGCGAAGCAGTGAGCATCGGGCCGCAGGAAACGGCGTATTTCGACAGCCAGGTGGGGCACATCTACCTGTCGGAGAGCGAAGATGGTGGGGATGCGCAAGTGATGGTGGTGATGACGGATCGGTGAGCCGCAGCGCCAGTAGCGGTCTGCAGTTATAACCTAATAACGAACAAGTCTATTTGGCTATAAAAAAATCTATATGCTGGGCAGCATCCGATCACGGGCAAAGCTGGGCAGTCGAGTAGCGTATGGATGTAGGATCTTTTGGTTTTACCATTGCCGGACTGGTTGTGGGTTTCATCGTCGGCATGACCGGCGTCGGCGGCGGCTCGCTGATGACGCCCATTCTGCTCTGGTTCGGCATCAACCCGGCCACTGCCGTAGGCACCGACCTGCTCTATGCCGCCATCACCAAGGCCAGTGGCGTCTGGGTGCATGGCCGCAACAAGAACATCGACTGGAAGATCGCCGGCCTGCTCAGCCTCGGCAGCGTACCTGCCGCCGCACTGACCCTGTGGTTCCTCAGCACCCTGCACACCGACACCTCGGCACTCAACGCCGTGATCAAACAGGGCCTGGCCGTGGTGTTGATCCTCACCGCGCTGGCCATCATGTTCAAGTCGCGCCTGCAGGCCTTTGCCAGTCGCCATGCCGGTGACCATTACCACCTCAGCGACCGCACCCTGAACATTCTCACCGTGATCACCGGTGTGGTGCTGGGCGTCATGGTCACGCTCACCTCCATCGGCGCAGGTGCCCTGGGGACCGTGGCGCTGTTCCTGCTCTACCCGTTCCTGGTCACCCGCCGCCTGGTCGGTACCGAAATCGCCCACGCCGTGCCGCTGACCCTGGTGGCCGGCCTTGGCCACGCGAGCATGGGCAACATGGACTGGTCGTTGCTGGGCTACCTGCTGCTCGGCTCGCTGCCAGGCATCTACCTGGGCAGCCACCTCACCGGCCGCATCTCCGACCGCGTGCTGCGGCCTTGCCTGGCTGCCATGCTGCTGCTGATCGGCTACAAGCTGGCCTTCTGACCCTGATGCGCCTGCGTCACGCCAGACGCAGGCGCCATTGCCCGGTGTAACTCAGTTCCAGACGCGACAGCGGCAACACATCGATGCGCTGGTACGCCTTCAACGGGCACTCCAACAGGTGAACCATCACCGCCCGGATCACCATGGGGTGCGTCACCGCCAACCACTCCCCCTGCCCCTCGAACGCCATGAGCCAGCCCCCTACCCGCTGGCACACATCGGCGAAGGACTCGCCCCCATGGGGCGCGCTGTGAGGGTCCTCCAACCACTGCGCCAGCGCCTCGGGTTGTTCGGTCTGCAACTGTTTCAGCGTCATGCCGTGCCAGCGCCCCAGGTCGCAGTCGGCCAGGCCTGGCTCAACCGTGGCCTGGGCCGACAACCATGCCGCCGTCTCCCTCGCCCGGGGTTCCGGCGCCGTGAGCACGCGCACATCCGGCATGCTGGCCAGAGGCTGATCGTCCTGCGCCAGAATGCCATCCTGCGGCCGATGCAAACGCCCCGCTCGCTGGGCCGGGGTCAGGGCATGGCAGATGAGTGTGAGGCGTACGGCTTTCACCTGGATTCTCGTCACGGTCGAATAGGCCGAATGGTTTAGCACAATCGCATTTTTTTTTGCACTTGGGGATGGCGTCGGGGCTGCTGGAGGCTTGGCGTGAGAGGGGCAGCGCCGGTGAGATCGAGCGCCGCGCGGGCGGCGCTCGATTTTCGCAGCACCTCAAAGCTCATGCCAAGGACAGCCACCTGGTGCCGATGCGCAAGGCCCACAACGCCCGACTGCGTGACCAGACCATCGCCTGGCTGAACGCACGTGGCTGGCGCTGCACTGCCTCGCAGGCCAACTGCTTCATGATCGACCTGCGTGGCCCCGCACAGCCGGTGGTCGAACGCCTGGCCAAGCGGGGCGTGCTGGTGGGCCGGGTGTGGCCCAGCTGGCCGAACTGGGTGCGCGTAAGCGTGGGCGATGAACACGACATGCAGCGCTTTCGCGACGCATTTGCCGAGGTCGCAGCAGGTTAAGACTGCGAACATCAGGGGCTGCCTTACAGCCCCATCGCCGGTTCAGCCGAACAACTGCAACAGCCCCCAGACCGGCACCAAGGCAACCAGCCCGACTGCCAACCGCGGCCAGTATGGCAGCAGCATCACCAGCGCCATCCCGGCCAGCGACATGGCACCGAACCATGCCACCGGCCCCATCGCCCAACCCCAGGCCTGGGCGCAGAGCCACAGGCTCACCAGCAAGGCCATCCACCCCGCGCCACGCAGGGTCAGACGAAGTGGCCGTGGACAGGAACGCTGCCAGACTTGCTTGTAATGACGCTCCAGGCCCTGGCACAGCCCAAGCATTCCGGCGTAAGCGAACAGCACGCCACCTGCGACCAGCATGATCATGCTTCCACCTCCTCGAAGCGCCCTGCCCTGGCCTTCTGTGGTGCCGGCTGTTTATGGTGAACCCGCCACGCAGCCACGCCCAGAAGCACGCCCAGCAACAGCGCAGTGGCAACCACGCCCAGGCGCAGCGCATCGTTGACCTCGCCCAGCACGGCCAAACCTGCGCACATCAGCGCGGCCAGTCCCAACTGCTCGACCCAGGCCCGCTTGGCCGGTCGAACACCGGCATGCAGCAGCGCCAGCAACCACACACCGAAGAACGCCCGCACCTCCCACTGCTCCCGTTGCGCCAGCTCGACCGGCAGCAAGCGGCTGGCCCACAACAAGCCAACACAGGCCAGCAGCAGGCCCGTGATGAAGCCGATATTGCACACCTCGGCAACCCGAAACCAACGTCGTGCGCCGACTTCGGCGCTGAGGTTGGCGTATTTGCGCCCGCGCTTGACGCAGAACAGCACCAGGCCGCTGGCGATCATCGCGCAGCTCACCAGCCCGCAGACGAAATACAGCCAGCGCATCGGGTAGCCGCCGAACTGGGCGAAATGCAGGCCAATCATCACCCGCTGGGTCAACGGCGCAGGTCGCAGTTCAGGTATATCGCTCAACAGCTGGCCGCTGACGCCATCGAACACCATCGCCTGGCCCTTGGTAAGCGCGATGCGGTTGCCCAGTTCCGGGCGGATCTCGATGCGTGCGCCGGCCGTGTTGGGGTTGCGAATATTCAGCCCACCGATCGACCCCAGACGGGCCTCGGCCTGGGCCAGCAATGGCGCCACATCCACCAGCTCGCCCGGCTGCTTGGCCAACCCTCGCGGTTGTTCGAGCCGTGCGTTGCCCTGGGCCTGGAAGTAGGCACGGTTGTCGCCGTCGAACAGTGCATCGACGCCCGCAGGAATGTAGATCAGCATGAAGATCACCAGCCCGGTGTAGGTGATCATCAGATGGAACGGCAACAACAGCACCGCGCTGGCATTGTGGAAGTCCAGCCAGGAGCGCTGGCCCTTGTTCGGCCTGAAAGTGAAGAATTCCTTGAAGATCTTCTTGTGGATGACAATGCCGGTTACCAGCGCGGCAAGCATCACCAGCGCCAGGGCGCCGACCACGAAGATGCCCCAGTTGCGCGGCAGGTCGAGGGTGAAGTGGAAGCGGAAGAAGAAGTTGCCGCCCACACTGTCGCGCACTTCGATGGCTTCGCCGGTGGCCGGGTCCAGTTGCACGCCACCGCCATGGCGGCGCTCACCTGTGGACACGCGCAGCCCCGGCGCCCGCTCGGTGGGCAAGCTGATGCCCCAGTTGCTTGCCGTGGGTTCATGCGCCTGCAAATAGGCGACGGCTCGCCGGGCGGCATCGGCCTGGGACACGTTGCTGGTCGGGATCTCAGGCTGCATCCAGTGGTTGAGTTCCTTGTCGAACACCGCCAGCGTGCCGGTGACGAAAATGGCGAACAACAGCCAACCGAAGATCAGCCCGGCCCAGGTGTGCAGCCAGGCCATGGATTGGGTGAAGGTGTTTTTCATGCCAGCCACTCCAGTGCCTGGGGCCAGAAACCGATCAAGGCCAACGGAGCAGCCAGGGCAAGCGGCGCCCAGGCACGTAGCGCATCACGGCTGGCGAATGCCCAGAGAATGGCGAGGGTGTAGAAGATGAAGGCCAGCAGGGTCGAGACGATCACCGCATCGGCGGGTGACATGGGCAGCACACGGGCAAGGCAGGCCGTGGCCGAATAGCTGAAGGCGTAGCCACCGAGCAATGCGGCGCAGCTACGGGAGAGGATCTGCAGCCAGGCGGGGGCTCTGATCATCGGGTGGTCCTTGGTGTTGTTCAATGGACGTCTGGGGCCGCTGAGCCCAATTGCCGCGGTTCGTCGCCACGACAAGCCGGCTACCAGAGGAATTGCGAGGCCCCTGTGGGAGCAACTGGTCTTGTGTTGCCTGTACCGGCCTCATCGCCGGCAAGCCGGCTCCTACAGGTACTGCAGTGATCTTGAGAGCTGCGCGTTCCATGTGGCAGCAACTGGTCTTGTATTGCCAGTAACGGCCTCATCGCCGGCAAGCCGGCTCCTACAGGTACTGCGGTGATCCTGAGAGCAGCGCGGTCCATGTGGGAGCCGGCTTGCCGGCGATTGGGCCGCACAGCGGCCCCCTGCGATCAGAACGAAATATTCAACGAGGCAAACACCGCACGCCCTGGCTGGTTATAGGTGTTGGCACCCGAACTGCTGGCATTGCCGCCACGCAGAATCTGCTTGTCGAACACGTTGTTCACCCCTACCCGCACGTCATAGTTGGCGTTGAACTTGTACCCGGCACTGACATCCACCAGCCCATAAGCCTCGACGTCCTGTTGCGCCTCCTGGTCGTAGTCTTCCTGGGTGCGGTAGTTGTAGGTCGGCGACTTCTGCTTGCCGTAGTAGGTACCGGCAACCTGGAACGACAGCTTGTCGGTGGCGCGCCAGTCCAGCGTGGTGTTGACCGTGTACTCGGGGATCACCGACAGCGGTTCGCCGGTTTCGCGGTTGTCGTTGTCGAGCATCCAGGTCAGGTTGGTGTTCCAGTCCACGGTCGGGGTCAGTTCGACAAACAGGTTGCCCTCGATGCCTTCCACTCGCGCCTTGCCAGCGTTTTCCCACTGGGTCACGCGACGGCCGCTGTTGATGGTGTAGAGCACATCGGTGTCACCGATGATCTTGTTCTGGTAGTCGTTACGGAAGTAGGTCGCGCTGGTACGCCAGGTGCCACGGTCGTACAGCAGGCCGATTTCCTTGTTGACGCTGATTTCCGGCTTGAGGTCGGCGTTGCCCTGCAGGTAGCAGCCACCGGAGTTGGTCTGCTGCACGCTGCAACCGTTACCACGGCTGTACAGCAGGTAGTTCGGGTTGGACTGGTACAGGTTCGGCGTTTTGTAGGCACGGGCGATACCGCCTTTCACCGACAGAGCCTCGGTCAGCTTGTGCGACAGGTTCAGGCTTGGGCTGAAGTTGTCGCCGAAGGTCTCGTGGTGGTCGAAACGCAGGCCCGGGGTCACGGTGGTGTCACCGATGACGATATTGTCCTCGACAAACAGCGCGTAGCTTTTGGCGGTCATCTTCGAGTCGCTGCGGTCGAAACCGCTGATGACGTTGCTACCCGAGCCGCTCGGGTCGAAGCTCTGCGGACGGAACGAACCCTGGTCGTTGAGCGACTCGTAGAGGTATTCGCCACCCAGGGTCAGCACGTGCTCGGTGCTGCCCATGGCGAACGGCAGGTTCACTTCGCTGCTCAGACGGGTGTTGCGCAGGCGCGACATGGCCGCGCCGGAATCGTTGATTGCCCCTTCCGGGCCACCGGCCAGGCCCTCGTTGAGGCGCCAGTTGCGCACGTACTCGTAGGCCAGGGTGGTCTTGCTGGTACCCCAGGTGAAATCGCCCAGGTGAGTCAGGTCGTAGGTGTTGCGCTGCATCACGTTGGTTTCGTGGCCGTACAGGCTGGAGATCAGCTCGAGGTCGCCACCACCGTTGCTGTTCATGGTGTCGCCAGCGTAGATGTTGCCCTGACGGCTGTAGCCGGCGCTGGCTTCAAGGCGGTGCTCATCATTGAGCTTCCAGCTCAGCAGGCCGTTGATGTCCTTGTTGCGCACGCCTTCGCGGCCAGCGACCAGCGCGCTGTTGGCGTGGCTGGCGTTGATGTCCAGGTCGTCGGCATCGGTCTTGGCCAGGCCGCCGTACAAACGAAAACCGAGGTTGTCGGTGAGCCCGCCACTTAGGTTGAAGTTGGTACGTTGGGTGGCGCCCTCGGCACTGTCCTCGGGCAGTTGGGTGTACAGGGTGACATTGCCTTTGAGTTCTTCGGTGGGGCGCTTGGTGATGATGTTCACCACCCCACCCATGGCGCCGGAACCGTAGCGTGCGGCGGCTGGGCCACGAAGAATCTCGATGCGCTCGACAGCCTCGGCAGGCACCCAGTTGGTTTCGCCGCGGGTGTCGCGGTCGCCGTTCCAGCCATAGCGCACGGCATTGCGCGCGCTGGACGGTTTGCCGTCGATGAGGATCAGGGTGTTTTCCGGCCCCATGCCGCGCAGGTCGATCTGACGGTTGTTGCCCCGTGCGCCGCTGGCGCTGTTGCCGGTCAGGTTGACGCCCGGCTCGCGGCGAATGAGGTCGGACAGGTCATTGGCCGGCGGGTGACGCTTGATGTCTTCTGCGGTGATGATCGACGAACCCAGTGCCTGGCGCGCTTCACGCTCGGCGGTCACCAAGGTGTCCTGAATCACCAGCGCGTTGTCGGCCACCGGCACTTCCAGCACCTCACTGGCGAGTTGCTGTTCGGCCTCGGCCGCAGTCGCCACCATGGCCGGCGACGCCAGCGCGACGAACGCCAGGGCCAGGCTGTTAGGTGAGGTTCTGGATTGCATCGACACATCTCCTGCGATTCATGAGCGATTAGGGCACGACCCGGCTTGCACGCCGACGGGCCCTCGCCCATCGACCTGCTGAACATTGTTCAGGGCCAACAGGGACGGTGAATATAATGATTCTCAAATGTGTTTAAATCTTATTTACGAAGTTTACATGTTTGTAACGGAACTTTGCTAAGCAGCCCGTTCCAGGAAGAAGTGATGAAGCGGTAACCACTGGAAACACCCCAAGGCTTTGCGGTGCCTGTAGTGCCGAGCAAGATATCTACGTCAAAGACGTAGGGATGAGGTATGCTGACGATTATTGAAGCACCACTGTTTTCGCGACAATGGCCTGATTACTGGACCGAGGAAGAGCACGGGGCATTCATGTCTTTTCTCGCTAACGACCCTGATGCTGGTGCCGTTATTCCCGGTTCAGGTGGGTGTCGCAAGGTTCGCTGGAGCCAGGATGGCAAAGGAAAACGTGGTGCAGTTCGCGTAATTTACACGGCACAACTCGCCAACGGCGCTCTGGTTGCCTTGCTCATGTACTGCAAAAGCGCCACCGACAACATACCCGCGCATTTGCTGCGCAAAATTGCGAAGGAGCTCAACCATGCCCCTGACTGATGAAGAATTGATGCAGCGCGATGCCGCTCGCAATATTGGCGAAGAATTGCTGGAATCCATTCGGGATGTGAAGGCAGGTCGTTACGGCGCTGTACGCCAGGTGGAAGCAACCGAGGCCGCCGAGGCGCGGAACAGGACCGGGCTATCGCAGCTCAAATTCGCGCAATTGTTAGGGGTCTCGGTACGTACGCTTCAGGAGTGGGAGCAAGGTCGCCGCATGCCTTCCGGCGCTGCCCGTTCACTGCTGCACATCGCCGCTTCGCGTCCAGACGTTTTTCGCGAGGTGCTACAGGGGCGATAAGGCTACCTGCTCAGCACGTAATGCTCGGCGAACAGCCAACGTTGCAACCCGCCCAATGGCTCCTACAGTTTCGTAGGTAGGAAGCCGAGGCCAAACATGCGCGCCGCCGAGAAATCCGCTACCCCACGACCTGCCCTGACACTGCCCAAGATCCCCCGCAGCGTCTGGGCCCTGGGCTTTGTGTCGATGTTCATGGACATCTCTTCGGAGATGATCCACGCCCTGCTGCCGCTATACATGGTGACCGTGCTCGGCACCTCGGTGGTTGCGGTCGGTTTCATCGAAGGCATCGCCGAGGCGACCGCGTCGATCACCAAGGTGTTCTCCGGTGCCTTGAGCGACCGCTTGGGCAAACGCAAGCTGCTCACTGTGCTGGGCTACGGCCTCGCGGCACTGACCAAGCCGGTGTTTCCCCTGGCCACTGGGCTTGAGTGGTTGACCGGGGCGCGTTTCGTCGACCGGATCGGCAAGGGCATTCGCGGGGCGCCCAGGGATGCGCTGGTGGCGGATGTGACCCCACCAGCGTTGCGCGGTGCGGCATTTGGTTTGCGACAGGCGCTGGACACCGTCGGCGCCTTCCTCGGGCCGTTGCTGGCGATTTTGTTGATGTGGCTGACGGCCAGTCATTTCCAGACGGTGTTCTGGGTGGCGGTGGTGCCAGCGTTCGTCGCGGTGTTCATCCTCGTGGTTTTCGTGCGCGAGCCAGAGGCAGCACCCAAGGCACGGCCGGTCCGCTCACCGCTTGCACTGCGCCAACTGGTTCGGCTGGGTTCAAGCTACTGGCGGCTGACCACCCTGGCCATGGTGTTCACCCTGGCCCGTTTCAGCGAAGCCTTCCTGTTGCTGCGCGCCCAGGACATGGGCCTGGCCGCCCAATGGGCCCCAGCGGTGCTGGTGCTGATGGCCCTGGCCTATTCGCTTTCGGCCTACCCCGCTGGCGTACTGTCGGACCGCATGGGCCGTCGAGTCGTGTTGATGCTGGGGCTGGCGCTGCTGGTGGCGGCCGACCTGCTGCTGGCCCTGATGCCGGGCTGGGTCGGGCTGGCGCTGGGGGTAATGGCCTGGGGGCTGCACCTGGGCTTTACCCAGGGCATCTTCAGTGCCTTGATTGCCGATAGCGCCCCGGCAAGCTTGCGCGGCACGGCCTTTGGTGTGTTTCACCTGCTGACCGGTGCCGCACTGCTGGTCGCCAGCGTGATCGCCGGCCTGCTCTGGGACGGCGCAGGCTTTCGGGCCACCTTCCTGGTTGGCGCCGCATTCGCCGGCACCACCCTCGCGGGGTTGGCCCTGTTGCCCCAGATTGCGGGGCATACGCGTTCAGATTGAAAACCCTGCACAGATCATCAACGCTTCATTGTCGAGGATGTAACGTGTCGCAGACTTCGAAGCCTTCAGCTCTCCCTTCACCTGCCCGCCCTGTGGGAGTACCGAACATGTGCGAGTGCTTCGCCCAATACCAAGGCCTTGCCGACTACCTGCGCGTGCTGGGCGCCGAACAGCACCTGCTCGACAGCGCCGGCAACGAACGGATTGGCCACCCCGGCATCGTGCCGGGCAATCGGGTGCCGATCCTGCACGACAGCGGCAATGGCCTGCGCATGAGCCCACGCCAGTGGGGGTGGACACCGAGATGGGCCGGCAAGCGCCAGACTGCATCGATCAGCGCGCCGCTGCAGAACATCACCGCCAGCCCGCCCTTGCACGCCTTGCGGCCGCAGACCCGGGCGCTGGTGATGGCGGACGGCTGGTATGCGTGGCTGGCCGATGCGCACGCACCTCAGGGTAAACAACGCTACTTCGTTCGCCTGAAAAGCCAGGCGCCCATTTTCGTAGCGGCGCTGGCGCAGGTCCGTGCGGGGTTGGAGCCAGAGGAGGACGATGGATTTGTGATCATCACCCATGAGCATGATCCGGGTGACGATACCGCCCTGCCCTTGGTGCTGGCGCCGGAGCATGCGCGGGCGTGGATCAGTTCGCAGCGGGTGGCGGAACAGGTGCAGTGCCTGCCACCGCACGCGTTCGAGTGGATCGCCGTAACCGACCCTGACGCCCACAGGGGCAAGGCCTAACTGACAGGCAGCAGCTCCTGTTCGATCAACGACCAACCGCCATGGCCATCCACTTCCAGGCGGTGGGAATGGAAACTAGCCAGCGTGCTGCGGTGGCCGACGCTGACCAGCAAGGTCTCGGGCATCTCGTTGCGCAGCAGCGAATACAGGGAATGCTCAAGCCCCTCGTCCATGGCCGAGGTGGACTCATCGAGAAACACCACCTGCGGCTGGTTGAACAGCACCCGGGCAAACGCCAATCGCTGCTGCTCGCCCACCGACAGGATATGCGACCAATCGCAGCTGACATCCAGCCGCTCGGCCAGGTGGGCCAGGTTGACCTGACGCAGTGCCTGTTGCATGCGCGTGTCGTCCCCAGCCCCGGCGCTTGCCGGGTAGGCGATGGCGGTACGCAGGTCGCCAAGCGGCAGGTACGGGCGCTGTGACAGGAACAGCGCCTGGTTCCCCAAAGGCCGACGAACCACACCCTCGGCATATGGCCAAAGCCCCGCCAGCGCGCGCAGCAGCGTGGTCTTGCCGCTGCCCGACGGCCCCTTGATCAGCAGTGCCTGGCCGGCACGCAGGTGCAAATCCAAGTTGGCGATCAGCGGGTGGCCGTCAGGGCGCAGCACCTGCAAACGGTTGATGTCCAACGCATGCGCCTGGTCCTGAGTAGTAACCTGCGGCAGCGTGCTGGCCTGCTGGTTGGCGTCGAGAAAACCGGTCAGACGGTCGAGGGTGGCGCGGTATTGGGCAAAGGTGTCGTAGGACTCACGGAAGAACGACAGCGAATCCTGCACCTGGCCAAACGCCTGCGAGGTCTGCATCACATCGCCAAGCTTGATTGCACCGCTGAAAAAGCGTGGCGCCTGCAGGATGAACGGAAACACCACAGCGACCTGGCTGATGCCCAGGTTGAAGCCGCTGAACTTCAAGGTTCGGAACACCAGTGCCCAGACGTTGCCGATCAGCGCGGTGAAGCGCCCGAGCAACGTACCCCGCTCCACCTGAGCGCCCTGGTAGAAGGCGATGTTCTCGGCGTTCTCGCGCAGGCGCATCAGTGCATAACGGAAGTTCGCCGTGAGCTTTTCGTTGAGGAAGTTCAGGCGAATCAACGGACGCCCGAGGCGGAAGGCGATCCAGGTGGCGATGATCACATACACGTACACGGCAAACACCATCGCCCGGGGAATCTCATACCCCGCCACCGACAGCGGCGCCGACAGCCCCCAGAGGATGCCCGTGAAGGCAACCAGCGAGACCAGCGCGCTGACCGCTCCCAGGGCCAGGGACACTGAATTGGTGACGAATGAGTTGACGTCCAGCTCGATACGCTGGTCGGGGTTGTCCACCGGCTCGGCTAGGAACTGCCCACGGTAATAGGCATCGCCGTGCATCCAGTCGCGGGTCAGGCGCTCGGTCAGCCAAACGCGCCAGTGGATGTTGAAGGCCTGGGTCACGTAGTAGGTGAACAGCGAGCGCAGCACATGGATGGTGGCCAGTACCGCGAACACCCCAAGCAAGTACCAGAAAGCTGTTTGGTCGAGGCCTTGCAACGCGCTGTAGAAGCCGTTGTACCAGAACGAGAACAGCACGTTCAGGCGCACCGCGAACAGGGTCAGCACCAGCAACAGCGCAAAACCCAGCAAGGGCCGCCAACTGCGCTTGAAACTGAAGTATGGCCCGGCAAGCTGCCAGAATTGGCTGCCCCAACGGGTGTAGCGCACAGCCAGCGCGGCAGCAGCGGTGAAACAGGCAAGGGTGATGAACGAGGCGATTGCAAGCCAGCTCAGGCTCTCCTGCAAGGCCTGGTGCCAGTTCATGTCCATGGTGGGCTTCCGTGATGAATCCAAGGGGGTGTTTTCGCGAGCGTAGCATTACCCCGTGAATCGCCTGAAAAACATGACGGACATTTCATGTTTGCACCGGCCTCATCGCCGCAGTTCGTCGTGGCGATGAGGCCCGAACAGCCCCTTTAAACCAGGGCTTCCTGCACTTTCGGGTCGAGCCCCTCCCCCGCATGGGCCTGGCTCCACTCACTCAGCTGCCGTCGCATGGCCGGCGTCCAGAAGCTCTGCAAATGCTGCTTCACCCCTTTCACCGCCAAGGCGTGGTCAGGCTCGCTGTCGAAGTAGTGGGCAATCTGGTTGGCCATCTTCACCAGGTTTTCACTGCTCATCGGCGCACCTCGGCTTTCTCCGTTTTTTCCGCTGCGCGGCGCTCCTTGAGCAGACGACGCTGTTCATCGCTGAAGTCCTGATAACGCTTCTGCCATTGCGACGGCTGGAACACCTTCACCACCTCCACTGCAGTGACCTTGTACTCCGGGCAGTTGGTGGCCCAGTCGGAGTTGTCGGTGGTGATCACGTTGGCGCCAGACTCGGGGAAGTGGAAGGTGGTGTAGACCACCCCCGGCGCCACCCGCGCACTGACCTTGGCACGCAACACCGTCTGCCCCGCACGGCTGCCGATGCCAACCCAGTCTCCGTCGCCGATGCCCCGGCTTTCGGCATCGGTCGGGTGGATCTCCAGGCGGTCGGCATCATGCCAGGCCACGTTAGCGGTGCGCCGGGTCTGGGCGCCGACGTTGTACTGGCTGAGGATGCGCCCGGTGGTCAACAGCAGCGGGTAGCGGTTGTTGACCTTCTCGTCGGTGGGCACATAACCGGTGAGCATGAAGCGCCCCTTGCCCCGCACGAACTGGTCGATGTGCATGGTTGGCGTGCCATCGGGCGCGGCGTCGTTGCAGGGCCACTGCAGGCTGCCATGGCGGTCGATCTCGGCGTAGCTGACGCGGTGGAAGCTCGGCGTAAGACGGGCGATCTCGTCCATGATCTCGGACGGGTGGCGGTAGTTCATGGGGTAGCCCAGGGCATTGGCCAAGGCCACGGTCGCCTCCCAGTCGCCCTTGCCGGCCAGTGGCTCCATCACCTTGCGTACCCGCGAGATGCGCCGCTCGGCGTTGGTGAACGTGCCATCTTTCTCGAGGAACGAACTGCCCGGCAGAAACACATGGGCGAACTTGGCCGTTTCGTTGAGGAAGATGTCCTGCACCACCACACACTCCATGGCTTGCAGGGCCGCAGTGACGTGCTGGGTGTTGGGGTCGCTCTGGGCGATGTCTTCACCCTGGCAGTACAGCGCCTTGAAGCTGCCGTCCAGCGCGGCCTCGAACATGTTGGGAATGCGCAGCCCTGGGTCGGGCTGCAGGGTCACGCCCCAGGCCTGCTCGAACTCGGCGCGCACGCTCTCGTTGGAGATATGCCGGTAGCCCGGCAGCTCGTGGGGGAAGGAGCCCATGTCACAAGAGCCCTGCACGTTGTTCTGCCCGCGCAGCGGGTTCACCCCCACCCCTTCGCGGCCGATGTTGCCGGTGGCCATGGCCAGGTTGGCGATGCCCATCACCGCCGTACTGCCCTGGCTGTGCTCCGTGACACCAAGGCCATAGTAGATCGCGGCGTTGCCGCCGGTTGCATAGAGCCGGGCCGCTGCGCGGATCTGCTCGGCAGGTACGCCGCATACCGGGCCGAGCACCTCGGGGGCGTTGTCTGGCAGGCTGACGAAATCGCGCCAATGGGCAAAGTCCACGGTCTCGCAGCGGGCGTCGATGAAGCGCTGAGCCAACAGCCCTTCGGTGACAATCACGTGGGCCAGGGCATTGAGCATGGCCACGTTGGTGCCGGGCCGCAGTTGCAGGTGCAGGTCGGCGCGGGCGTGGGGCGAATCGACCAGGTCGATGCGCCGAGGGTCGATGACGATCAGACGCGCGCCCTGGCGCAGGCGACGCTTGAGCTGCGAGCCGAACACCGGGTGGGCGTCGGTGGGGTTGGCACCGATTACCAGCACCACATCGGCCTGCATCACCGAGTCGAAACTCTGGGTGCCCGCCGATTCGCCGAGGGTTTGCTTGAGCCCGTAGCCAGTCGGGGAATGACAGACCCGTGCGCAGGTGTCGACGTTGTTGTTGCCGAACGCGGTACGCACCAGTTTTTGCACCAGATAGGCTTCTTCGTTGGTGCAGCGGCTGGAGGTGATACCGCCAATGGAGTCACGCCCGTACTTCAACTGGATACGGCGGAACTCGCTGGCAGCATAGGTGACTGCCTCGTCCCAGCTCACTTCCTGCCAGGGGTCTTCCAGGCGCTTGCGGATCATCGGCTTGGTGATGCGGTCGGGGTGAGTGGCGTAGCCCCAGGCGAATCGGCCTTTGACGCAGGCATGGCCGTGGTTGGCGCCGCCGTTCTTGTCCGGAACCATGCGCACCAGCTGGTCGCCCTTCATTTCCGCGCGGAACGAGCAACCCACGCCGCAGTATGCGCAGGTGGTGATGACTGCCCGCTCAGGCTGGCCGAGCTGGACCACGCTCTTCTCGCTGAGGGTGGCGGTGGGGCAGGCCTGCACACAGGCGCCGCAGGACACGCACTCGGAGCTGAGGAAGTCGTCGCCCCCCGCTGGCGCTACCCGCGACTCGAAACCGCGCCCGATAATGGTGAGCGCAAAGGTGCCCTGAATGTCCTCGCACGCCCGCACGCAACGGCTGCAGACGATGCATTTGCTGGGCTCGTAATCGAAGTAAGGGTTGGAGACATCTTTCTGCTCGGCCAGGTGGTTGGCACCGTCGTAGCCGTAGCGCACCTCGCGCAGGCCAACCTGCCCTGCGACGGTTTGCAGTTCGCAGTTGCCATTGGCCGAACAGGTCAGGCAATCGAGCGGGTGGTCGGAGATATACAGCTCCATCACATTGCGGCGCAGGCCTGCCAGACGAGACGTCTGGGTATGCACCACCATGCCTTCACTGACCGGTGTGGTGCAGGACGCCGGGTAGCCGCGCATGCCTTCGATTTCCACCATGCACAGCCGGCACGAGCCGAAGGCTTCCAGGCTGTCGGTGGCACAGAGCTTGGGAATGCTGGTGCCCAGCAACGCAGCGGCACGCATCACGGAAGTGCCTTCGGACACGCTGATCGCACGGCCGTCGATGGTCAGGCTGACCTGCACATCGCTTTCCCGCGCTGGGGTTCCAAGGTCGGTCTGAGGGTCGAAGAAATTGATCATTGGGCGGCCTCCGTGGTGGTCAACCCGAAGTCGGCGGGGAAGTATTTGAGTGCGCTGGCCACTGGGTAGGCAGTCATCCCGCCCATGGCGCACAGCGAGCCGTACTGCATCGTGTCGCACAGGTCGCGCAGCAGCAGGGCCTGCTCATGGCGTTCGGTGAAATCGCTGGTGGCGATCAGCCGGTCCACCACCTCCATGCCACGGGTGGAACCGATTCGGCACGGGGTGCATTTGCCGCAGGACTCCTCGGCACAGAACTGCAGCGCGAAACGCGCCATGCTGGCCATGTTCAGGGTGTCGTCAGCGACCACCACACCACCGTGGCCGAGCATCGCGCCCATGGCGGCGAAGGCTTCGTAGTCCAGCGGTGTGTCGAAGTGGCTGGGGGGCACCCAGGCGCCAAGCGGCCCACCCACCTGAGCAGCCTTGAGCGGTCGGCCGCTGGCGGTACCACCGCCGTAGCCTTCGACCAGTTCGCGCAGGGTCAGGCCAAAGGCACGCTCCACCAATCCACCATGACGAATATTGCCCGCCAACTGGAACGGCATGGTACCCAGCGAACGGCCCATGCCGAAGTCGCGATAGAACGCCGCCCCCTTGGCCAGAATGGTCGGCACCGAGGCCAGCGTAAGCACGTTGTGCACCAGGGTCGGCAAGCCAAACAAACCTTGCAGGGCAGGCAACGGTGGCTTGGCGCGGACAATCCCGCGCTTGCCCTCGATGGACTCGAGCAAGGCGGTTTCCTCTCCGCAGATATAGGCCCCCGCCCCCACTCGGACCTCAAGATCGAAAGCCTGGCCGCTACCGGCGATGTCGTTGCCCAGGTAACCCGCAGCACGGGCGATGAGCAAAGCCTGGTCAAGCACGGCGATGGCGTCCGGATACTCCGAGCGCACATAGATGTAACCCTTGCTGGCGCCCACCGCCAGGCCGGCGATGACCATGCCTTCGATCAGCAGGAACGGGTCGCCCTCCATCAACATACGGTCGGCAAAGGTACCGGAGTCGCCTTCATCGGCGTTGCATACCACATACTTCTGCCCTGCCCCGGCCTCCCGCACGGTGCGCCACTTGATACCCGCCGGAAACGCCGCGCCGCCACGTCCGCGCAAGCCGGAATCGAGCACACTGGCGACCACCTCGGCACCGCCCATCGTCACGGCCTTGTTCAGGCCCTCGAAGCCACCGTGGGCGCGGTAGTCATCCAGCGACAGCGGCCGGGTGATGCCAGCGCGAGCGAACAGCAGGCGTTGCTGGCTTTTCAGGTAGGGGATGTCCTCGACCGGGCCCAGGGCCAGCGAGTGGCCACCTGGCTCGCCGGCCAAGGCATCGAGCAGCGCAGGCACGTCTTCCGGGGTGACCGGGCCGAAGCCCTGGCGCCCTTGCGGGTGCTCACACTCCACCAGCGGCTCGAGCCAGTAGAGGCCACGTGAACTGGTGCGCTGGATCTGCAGCGGCAATTGGCGACGCTCGGCTTCGTGCACCAAGGCATCGGCGACCTGGTCGGCACCTACCGCGCAGGCGACCGAGTCGCAGGGGATGAACAGCTTCAGCATGCTTTTACCTCCAGGCAACCGTCCACCAATGCCCGCAGCCGCTCCGGGGTCAGACGCGCGTGCAGCCGGCCGTCCAGCTCCAGGGCGGGTGAACAGGCGCAGGCGCCCAGGCAATAAACCGGGCGCAGGCTGATGGCACCGTCAGCACTGGTGCCGTGATCGTCCAGCGCCAGTTGCTCGCGCAGTTGCGCGGCCAAGGCTTCAGCGCCACGGCTCTGGCACGACTCGGCGCGGCACAGGCGCAGGGTGTGCCGGGCAGGTGGCGAGGTACGGAAGTCGTGGTAGAAGCTGATGACCCCGCGCACCTCGGCCAAACTGAGGTTCAGGGCATGGGCGATGTCCGGGACGGCGTCATCGGGCACATGGCCGATGCTGTCCTGGATGGCGTGAAGAATCGGTAACAGCGCGCCAGGGTTATCCTTCTCGCGCGCCAGGATGCTGTGGATCGAGGGCAGGTCAAACAATTCATCAGGCATACAGCGGACCTCTGCATCACGGGCCCGCCTTTTGTTGTAGTGGCAAGTGCCCGGCGTGTTCTGCTGCGGCGCACCGGCCACGTCACGGTTGCGTGGTTGTCGGCAGCCTCCTTGCCCATGGCCGTGCGTCTGCGCGCACTGGATTCATGGACATCCAACAAGCATGGCACTTGTAGGGCCAAAGGGGTGCGTGGGAGCGACCAGGCGCATTCTGAAACCGACGTAAGGATTGGCGGTGTGTTCAGGCCTCAGCGCCATGCGTGTGTCCGCTACACAGCCAACCGGGCGAGGCGTTGCAGGGCATCGATCACGTCCCTGTCCCTGGTCTGCAGCACATCGAGCTGGATCCGTGCGATGACCGACTTGAGCAGCTCGGTTTGATTCAAATGCGTTTGCTGCTGCAGCGCCAGAAAGTCTTGCGCCATGTGCGGGTTGACCTTCATCGACAAGCGCCGGGTAGAACTGGACGGCAGCAGCCCACGACGCGTTCGTTCTTCATCCAGTGCCCGGATGAAGGCCTCGTGCGCCGGTTTCAACTGCTCGCTCTGGCTGCTCTGCACCAGCAACTGGAAATAGTGGGCAAGGAACAACTTGCGCAGATTGGCGCCCGCCTCGCTACTGACCGCATGCATGGCTGCATCCAGAACATCCAGGTAAACCGCCGGCAACCGCGCCTCGATCGACTTGAGCTGCTGCTTGCGCGCCTCGCCAATGGCGGGCGTGGACTGCGGGGGAATGGCAACCACCGTGTCGCAGTGGTCGCACACGCCCACCAGGATGTCCCTGGCCATGCCCTGGCCATCGCTGAACGGCACATCCCGGCGAACATAGTGCGTCGGCACCACGGCCTTGCAGTGTTCGCAAAGCGCCTTGCCGGTATCGCCTTCGAAAAGGATCTTCATGATCTGGGTACTCACTGGTGAACGCTGATGAACCAGGTGTCTGGCTCCAAGAAAAAGAACTTGATGTACCAACCGTGCCGCTTGAGCAGGTGGACCTCGAGGGAGTCGAGCGCATGATGCGCGCTGCTGCTGTGGTGGGTGCCGTTGCACGCGCGAACAATTTCGGCAACCTCGCCAGCTGAAACCGCCCCCGTGGCCAGCAGGTTCTTCACCTCGATATCACCACGGGAGACGTTGAGGTAACTTCCCGATTCAAGTGCCGCGATTACCGCTTGCCTGGCCTTCCTGAAGCCAATTTCCATAGCGCTTCCCTGTCGATACGAAAATCATCGTACAAAACCCGGATCGAATCTACCCTCTCCCACGCCGAGACGACAAACGGCATCTCGACCCGGCAACGTTCGAATCCGGAACACTTGAGCACTATGGGCGAATCGCGCGGTAGACGGCGGGCGGCACTGTAACTGCCGCTTTCGTGATTTTTCTGGATGTGTCTTGCGCATCGGCACGCCGCGTGGGCGACGGCCGATGTTTTGGCGGGAACAACGTCATGGCATGCCCGTGGCAGCCTTCATGCAATCGCGACTTCGGCTTCTGTGTCAGCAACTGCAACAGCACTCTTGGCAGCCTGCGCCTCCAGTTCGCGCACCAGTGGCAGCACATGCTCGCCGAAGTACGCCACTTCCTCCTGGAAATGCAGGAACCCGGACAGGATCAAGTCGACCCCTACCGCTTTCAGCGCCACGATCCGCTCGGCAATCTGACGTGGGGTGCCGATCAGGTTGGTCTTGAAGCCATCGTTGTACTGCACCAGGTCCTCGAAGCTGGACTTGGCCCAGTTGCCCTCGCCTTCCGGGCTGGCGGCACCGGCATGCTTGACCTCATGGCCGAATGCGTTGACCGCTTCCGGGTTGGCCTTGTCGATGATCTCCTGCAGCACCGCGCGGGCTTCCTCTTCGGTGTCGCGAGCAATGATGAAGGCATTCACGCCAACCTTCACCGAGTGCCCGTTGGCAGCGGCCTTGGCCCGGATGTCGTCGACCTGGGCCTTGATGCCCTCGACTGTGTTGCCGTTTGTGAAGTACCAGTCCGACACCCGCGCGGCCATGTCCCGTGCAGCCCGCGAGCTGCCACCCTGGAAGATTTCCGGGTGCGGTTGCTGCAACGGTTTGGGTTTGAGGTTGTAGTTGCGAAAGCGATAGAAATCGCCGTTGAAGGTGAAGTTGTCTTCGGTCCAGATGCCCTTCAGAGCGCGAATGAACTCCTCGGAACGGCGATAACGCTCGTCATGGTCCAGCCACGGCTCGCCGATGGCGTGGAATTCGCCCTTGAACCAGCCGGAGACCACGTTGATGGCGATGCGGCCATTGGTGAACTGGTCGATGCTGGCCAGTTGCTTGGCCGCCAGCGCCGGGTTCCACGGCCCGGGCAGGATCGCGGCGATGACCTTGAGCTTCTCGGTGGCGGCCAGCAGGGCGTGGCTGATGGTGACCGACTCATGCTGATTGTCGGCGCCATAGCCTGCGGTGAAGCGGATTTGCGACAGCGCGTAGTCGAAACCCGAGCGTTCAGCGATTTGCGCCAGCTTGCGGTTGTAGTCGATGTCCCAGCTGGTGCGCTGCTCGATGGTACTGACCACCAGGCCACCGCTGACGTTGGGGACCCAGTAGGCGAACTTGATCGGTTGCTGGCTCATGGGAGGCTCCTTGGTAATTCTTGAAGAGGGTCCAAGGAGCAGAGCAGCAACCGTGCCATTGAAGAAAAGGCTTTTATATCAACGACATAGAGCATGTCATCGAGAAATCAGCCTGTAGGTCAGCGGGCAAGCTGCTGATTCGATGTTGCCCAGGCAACAGCAAGCCGCTTCAGCTGTGTTTGCGCAGGCCCATGTGGGCATCGTCCATGAGCGCTTTGGCCATCTCGCAGAGAAAGTGCGACGCCCAGACCAGTTCGGGTTCGTTATCCATGACCCCGATGAACGACGCCCGCCGGGAGCAATCCATCAATACCGATGCTTGCTCGATGGCGTGATCGCAGCAGTTGCCGGCCTCTACACGAAACAGACGTTTCCCCTCTACTACGCCATCCAGACAAGACGCCGAGCCTACGGTGAGCCCCAACTTTCCGATGTTTTCTGGTAATTCCCTGTTCATTTGCAATCCTCCATTACGAGTCTTGACGGAGGTGGCAGAACAGCAAGCATTCACAAGATCCCTGTGGGAGCTGGCGAAGCCTGCGATCGAGAGCGCAGCTCTCGCATGCAGCCCGAAAGCCTGCACATCCACTGCGCCCTACTCACCCAGCCGACTGTTCACAAATACGGGATACCCCGCCATTGAGATGATCCAACCGCCCTAGTGCAACGTATGCATCTGCGGCCGCTCCTTCATCTGCACCTGCGCAACTGCAGACTCCAGCAACGCGCGCACAGCCTCCATTTCGTGCATTACCTCGAGGGTCATGAGCGAGCAGGGAGACTTGGGGAGTGTGGATACGGAATGGTGAGCCACAGCCAGGGCACAGAGCACGTATTCCGTGGCTTGGATCAGGGTGTCTTCGAGATAGTGGGCCACATCGGAAGCATGGGGTGGATCGGGGACTATTTTGAGCATGACAACCTCCAACAAAATGAGTCAGACCGTCGCCACATCACTTGCAGATGATAGGGAGGCGGCTACGTGCAGGCCTGCAAGACCAGGCTTGGAGGTCAATAGCCCGGCTGGTCCGAAAACCACCCGCACGCAGCCACCATTGAACGAAGCCAACAGCAAACTGAGACCAAACCAAGCTTCGGGCTTGCAGACCCGGTCGTTGAATTTGCAACGACCCAGCGAGACTAGGGGGCTCAGGTTTCCATCGCAATGGCGCAAAGGCCGGAAAAGGATGAATCAGAAATGGACTACAGGTAAGAGGGAAAATCTGATTCAAATCTTGTAGGAAGCACCAGCGATCACCGCCACGGACGAAAGGCCCCTCATATCCGCCGAGCCTGGTGACACACACATGCCCCAATCCCTCAAGTGGCTCATGCCTTGGGGCGTCCGGCACTTGGCAGGCCCTACTTGAAGGGGTCGGCGCCACGGTTCTGCTGGTTCTTCGCTTTGCGCGCCTCATCTGGCGGGCTGATCATCTGCACGCTGAGGCTGCCGTCGCTGCCGGCGTACACCACGGCACTGGCACCGCCGTCGTGGTAGCTGGCGATGGTGGCCAGGTTGATTTCCACCAGCGCGCTGCTGACGCCGGTATTGCCCAAGCGTCGACCGATGTCATAGCCCTCGTCGACATTGCCGACGTCCAGGCCTTGGCCGTCGGTATTGAGGCTGTGCAAGGCGTTGGTCAGGGCGATTTCTGCTTCAGCGTTGTTAGTGGTGTCGTAGAACACTCGCACCGGTTTTTGCCCAGCGGGTAGCGTGTCGAGGGCCTTGAGCCAACCCGCTTGCAAGGCCTTGGCCTGCAATGCGGGTTTGAGGCGTTTGCCGTGTTCGTCCTTCATCGGGACCTTGATCGGACGGTGCAGGTAGCCCAGCACTGGCGCTGCGTCGAACTCTTTCAGCTGGTGTTCGGCCCAACGCACGGGCAGCCAGGGGGACGGTTCGAAATGGCCTGGGCCGCGGTTGTCGATGGTTTTCCACAAGTTAGGTAGTTGCGATTGCCAGTAGGAGGTGGACATGGTGCTGGGCGGTAATAGCACTTTATTGCCTTTGGCATGCTCGGCGGCTACATACCAATCTCCAAAGGCCTTGCTCCGGTCCCAATAAAACGCCCACAACTTGCCCAAGTCAGTTTTTTTGTCCTGATTGTCCTCGGCGTCACGGGTGACGAAGGGACGAATGTAGCGGTCCACTCGGTCTGAGCGCGTGACCAGCAGGCCAGTCATGCTTTCGTAGATCGTCGGAACCACGTGGCCATTTTGCAATCCCGGTGTGCCGGGTTTGCGATAGCCGTTTCGCGTCACGTCACCGTCTTCGCTTGCGATCAAGGCTTGTGGCACCTTCGGGTTATCGTCAAAAAACGTGAACAGTCGCTCGATCATGCCTTGAGCATGCGTCGTGCTTTCATTGTCTTGCCACAAAAACTGGGTAACGCCCAAGGTCGCGGCATTACGGCCTGAATTGATCAGGCCTGCTGCACTGTAGGCGCTGTCGTAGGGGGCGGGCGGTCCCAGCGCAAATACCGGGATTGGCCAGTACGCTACTGCCTCACCTGCCGAGTTCTTGAATGCGATACGGACTTTGATGTCTGCTGAGATTCGCCTAGTGTCTAGTGACGGATCGTAATCTTTCGCGTCCTGCGGGTAGATCGAGGCGAAGTTGTCATTCTTCTTCTTGATAAACTGCCAGATTTCGGACTGGCCGTCAGTGTAAATGCCAAGTCCAACTCCGCGAATTTCCAAGGCGTAGGTGCGGGCTCGGGTCGCCTGTTGTTCTGCGTTTCTGGCCTCTATCTGGTTTCTATAACTGGCAAGCTCTGCCTTCTCACTTGCAAGGGCATTGCCCCACCAGTGTGTGCCAAAGATCACCAGCAGCGGGCCGACAATAGCGGCAATGCCCCAGGCCATGACGGGTTTCATGTCGCGAAGTACCATGCCGGATTCCTGTGCTTTGAGTTGGACAATCCAGATGAAGCTGAGCCAGAACACAAGCTGCACCCCGGCGATCCGCTGATTAGGTTTGAGATTGGGGGCTGAAGCTCGTGACTACATCACCTTCACACTCAACGCATGGCTGGCCACACCATGACACCCGCATGCCAGCCGATGACCTTGCAGCACCACAGGCTTACCATTCAGGCGACGACTCGGGTGCCCTTCGACAAAGGCAAAAACCCCTTTGTGAAGCGGGCAACTGGCTTTGTCACCCAGCACCGCTGGAGTTTTGCCGTTGACGGTGTGGGTGCCAGCCAGTTGGCATGACAGCACGCTGCCCCCGCTGCTGGTGGGGTCGCCCAGGCAGATGGGATGGCTCATGCTTCGGGTGCGCCCCCGGTTGGGAGACCATACTCGAAGGGGTCAGCGCCACGGTTCTGCTGGTTTTTCGCTTTGCGCGCCTCATCTGGCGGGCTGATCATCTGCACGCTGAGGCTGCCGTCGCTGCCGGCGTACACCACAGCACTGGCACCGCCGTCGTGGTAGCTGGCGATGGTGGCCAGGTTGATTTCCACCAGTGCGCCGCTGACGCCGGTATTGCCCAGACGTCGACCGATGTCGTAGCCCTCGTCGACATTGCCCACGTCCAGGCCTTGGCCATCGGTATTGAGGCTGTGCAAGGCATTGGTCAGGGCGATTTCCGCTTCAGCGTTGTCAGTGGTGTCGTAGAACACGCGCACCGGTTTTTGCCCTGCGGGTAGCGTGTCGAGGGCCTTGAGCCAACCCGCTTGCAAGGCCTTGGCCTGCAATGCGGGTTTGAGGCGTTTGCCGTGTTCGTCCTGCATGGAAACCTTGATTGGACGGTGCAGGTAGCCCAGTACTGGCGCTGCGTCAAACTCCTTCAGCTGATGCTCGGCCCAACGCACGGGCAGCCAGGGGGACGGTTCGAAATGGCCTGGGCCGCGGTTACTGATGGTTTTCCAGAAGGTGGGCAGTTGCGATTGCCAGTAGGCGCTGGACATGGTTCCCGGGGCTAGCGGGGATTTAACGCCTTTAGCGTGCTCGGCAGCTTCATACCAATCTATAAACGCCCTGTCCCGGTCCCAGTAAAACGCCCACAGCTTGCCCAGGTCAGAGTTCTTGTTCTGATTGTCTTCGGCGTCATGGGTGACAAATGGGCGAATGTAGCGATCCACTCGGTCCGAGCGCGTGACCAGCAGGCCAGTCATGCTTTCGTAGATCGTCGGAACCACGTGGCCATTCTGCAATCCCGGTGTGCCAGGTTTGCGATAGAGGTTTCGCGTCACGTCACCGTCTTCGCTTGCGATCAAGGCTTGTGGCACCTTCGGGTTATCGTCAAAAAACGTGAATAGTCGCTCGATCATGCCTTGAGCATGCGTCGTGCTTTCATTGTCTTGCCACAGAAACTGGGTAACGCCCAAGGTCGCAGCATTACGGCCTGAATTGATCAGGTTCGCTGCGCTTGAGGCGCTGTCGTAAGGGGCGGGCGGCCCTAGCGCAAACACCGGGATTGGCCAGTACGCTACTGCCTCACCTGCCGAGTTCTTGAATGCGATACGGACTTTGATGCCTGCGGAGATTTCCCTAGTGTCTAATGACGGGTCGTAGTCTTTCGCGTCCTGCGGGTAGACCGAAGCGAAGTTGT
The DNA here is from genome assembly GCF_034387475.1 of Pseudomonas sp. Teo4. Taxonomy (NCBI): domain Bacteria; kingdom Pseudomonadati; phylum Pseudomonadota; class Gammaproteobacteria; order Pseudomonadales; family Pseudomonadaceae; genus Pseudomonas; species Pseudomonas sp. Teo4. The sequence goes on along the minus strand of NZ_JAXCIL010000001.1, from coordinate 437,281 downwards.
CATTTTTCTTCTTGATAAACTGCCAGATTTCGGACTGGCCATCTGTGTATATTCCAAGTCCGACTCCACGAATTTCCAAGGCGTAGGTCCGAACCTGGGCGGCCTGCCGTTCGGCGTTTCTGGCGTTTACCTGGTTTTCATAGGCGACCATTTCTGCTTTTTCATTGGCCATGGCGTTGCCCCACCAATGAATGCCGAAGATCATCAGTAGCGGGCCAACAATCGCAGCAACGCCCCAGGCTAGGACGGGTTTCATGTCGCGAAGTACCATGTCAGTTTCCTGTGCTTTGAGTTGGACAATCCAGATGAAGCCGATCCAGAGGACAAGCAGTACCCCGGCGATCAGCTGATAAGGTTTGAGGTTGGGCCGGGTCCGGGGAGAGGATGGATAGTCTTTCATCGGCCAACTCCTTGTTCAGGTGCGTTGGCTACCAGGGAAGGAGGCGTTAGCGATACGAGACCCGAAGGTGGGAACAGACCCTTGTCATAATATCGAAAACTGGCAGTAACCAATGCTTGAGCCTCCTCACTCAGTTTCGCCCAACCCGGTAATTTAGTGATCTTCATATATATCGTTTTATCCAACTTCCAATCCGCAATCGCTACCAACACTTCCCGCATAGCCGGATCATCAAGGCTGTGCGCCTGGCCAATAGCAATGTCCATTGCCGTCACCCAACGTTGGTTCTCCGGGCTGCGCAGTACGGCCGAGTGGTAGCTGTTAGGCTCCCTTTCTTTCGGGTCATCGGGCATCCGCTTCTGGATTTCATTAGGCGTCTCTTCGCGCAAGATGACGTAGTAATCCTGAATATCCGCCATTGGATTACCATGCTTCAGTTGATGGCGCATGCCTGCAGTTTGGTCACCGGGCTCTTTGTCGGCATTCCACCGGGCACGTTCTTTTTCCAGGTCTACCAGAAAAGGGCTGGTACGCACTTTGAACCATTTGAATTCGGCCAGCGGATTGCCCAGCGCGGAGCGGATACTCACGTCATCGGGGCTGTCCATGCCTAACGCGACCTCGCCGCCAAACATCTGTGGAGCATGGGGTGGGCATAAAGGTTCGGCATTGATGAGGAGTTCCTCACCTTTGGCTATTGGCGCTCGCGAGGCCACGGCGGCGGCTGACCACCCGCCAGGGTAGCGGGGTTCCCCTTTGGCACGCAGCACCGTTTGCTGTATGGCGTCGCCGACCAGTATCGGCTCACCGTCGCGATGACGCTTGGTCCACAGGCGCTGGTAAAACCGCAAGGACTGCAACGCCGCCATCGCCGGTTTGCCGTCTGGCAAGGTATTGGGTACCCCATAGGTACCGATGCCATGAACGTCATCCAGGGCCACAGTGGTGTCGTCCGGGCAAAAGTACAGGTAAACCTTGCCGCGGTTGTCCCGCTCGGGGAAAACGGTCACGTTGCCGACCTTGTCCTGGCGCGAGCCCTGTGTGGGTGACCACTTGGGCCCCGTGCGGCCTCCGTAGGTTTTGCTGTCCCTGAGTGCGGACAGCGGCGGCTGGGCGTGGGGTGCCTGGGTGACTGCGGTGGTGATGTTGATCAACGTGGCGAGTGTGTCATGGCCTTTGGGGGTGGCTTTCGGCAGCACACTGTAAGGGGTGTCCACCATGATGACGGTGTCGGCACAGCGTTGGCCCTTGTCGATCAACATGGCTTGCGCAAGCAGGGTAATCAAGGTGCCTTGACTGTGGCCCATGATGGTGATGGTTTCATCGGGCGATACACGGCGGATCTCGCTGACCAACATGGCCAGGCGCGTTGCCGCCAACACAAAGTAACGCCGGTGCGGCCCTTTTCCCATGAACTGAGTGTTGGATAGCGTGCCTTGCACTATTTGCCGGATAAACTTGGCAAAGCCTTGGCTGTACATCTCCAGCAGGTTGTTGGTGGCATTGGCGAAGAACCCGCCGCCTTTGGCGAAGTGCCGGTCCAGGCGGTTTTCGAACACGTCCTGGTATTGGCCGCGCAGTTTGGTCGGGTCGTCGTTTTTATCGCGCTTGATCTCGCCAGGCTCAGCACGATAGCCCCAGTAAAACGGGATCATCAGGCTGCGTGTTTTCGGGTCGGCCGTGTCTCGCCGATAGAGGTACGTGTCTGGATCGTCGAGCGTGGCTTTGTCATTCTGACTGCGTTCTTCAACTGGGCGTTTTTTCGCTGCATTGTAGGCAGCCCCATACCGCCCCGCTTTCAGATCAGGCCGATCCAATCGCTCATTCACCCCTTGGCACAACCCCGTCTCCACCGACTCGTAAGCAGCCCCCGGGTCATTCACACCGTGCAAGAAGATCACCACCCCTGGCAGGTCGGCGGGCACCTCCATTTTGCGTTCGGTTCTGAAGTTGGGTACCAGCCGGGTGACGCTTTCAGCCACGGCATATTGATCGCCACTCATTGGCTGCCTCCTTTGCTGCCGGTGCTGCGCAAGGCAGCCACTTGTGCCTGGTGCATCGCTTCGCGCTCGACGTGTTCGGTGAGGCCACTGGCGTCGGTCAGGCCTTGTATGCTGCTACCGTCTTCGAGTTTGATCTGGTAGGCGTGGTCAACGGCCATTCGCACGCTGTCCTCGGCGTGCCCCGGGTAGTGGAAGGCCAGGCGTTGCGCGGCCGGGTCGCGGGTGAATGCCGGCAGCTGGGCGCTGTCAGTGTTGGGGCCGACCCAGTCATGCTCGCTGGCATGGACGACCACCCTGCCCTGGCTGCCGATTTCGACACCGCCGCCGATCTTGATATAGCTGCCATCATCGGCCACCAGGCGGATGGTTGGCGCGGTGATGACCACCTCACCTTCGGCGGCCGACAGGTGCAGGTTCTTTTGTGCGTTGGCGGTGATGTCGTCTTCCTGGGCCTGGACCAGCACTTTGCCGCGGTTGGCGATGGCACTGAGGCCCTCATCCTGGGCGAAGGCACTGATGCCCTTGCCGGCTTGCAGGCGCATGGCGGCGCCGCTGGTCAACTGCAGGTGGTCCTGGGCGGTGGTGTCGTGGTTCGCACCGGCATAGTGGATTTGCGAGCGCGGTGTGGCACTGGTGATACCCGCCTCAGCCGCAACGGCCAAGAGTGGCTCGCCCGGGCTGTCGCTGTCGGGTGCTGGCCACTGTTTCAGCGCCTGGCTCAAGGCGTCGATTCCCTCGCTGTCCACCGCTGCCCCGCCTCGTGCTGCTGCGGTTTGCCCAAGGCTTTTGAACAGTTCCCCGCACTCGGCCAGCAGCTTCAGCAGTTCTTCGCGGTCCAACTGCGCTCCCGTGGCGTCCCGGCGGGCATAGGTGGTCAGCAACATGCCCTGGGCGGCGCGCAGGGCAATCGCGGCGTCGGTGCGCAATTCGGCACCGTTGCCACGGGCCTTGGCTTGGCCGTCAGTACGTGGTTCGGTGAGTTTGCCCAGGTTGAGCGCTGTGGCCTGGTGCGTGGTACCAACACGGGCACGCAAGGCGCCCGGTGTGTCGTCGAACAACAGCTCGTTGAAACCGCGGCCCTTGTGCTCCTGGGTCTGGATGCCGGAAAGCGTGCGGTTGCCTGGCAGGCCTGAGGCTTTGCTGAAGCGCGGCGGTGTCTGCTCGGCGTTGTACAGCACCGAGGTGACCACGGGGCGGTCGATATCGCCTGCCAGGAAGGTGACCAGCACTTCCTGGCCGATACGTGGCAAGAACTGATGGCCGAAGCCACTGCCAGCGCTGGGCATCGCGACCCGCACCCAGGTGGTGCCCTGCGGCAGGCTGTCGCCGCGCTGCCAGTGGAACCGGACCTGGATCCGCGCCAGCTCGTCAGTGAAGACTTCTTCGCCCTCCGGCCCGACCACGATCGCACTGAGCGGGCCGTTGAGGGTAGGACGCGGCACGGTGATCGGGTGGCGGTAAGGAATGCTTTGGCGAATACAGACAAACTGGTTGTCGTAGTCTGCGGGCTCATCGGAGAAATAGTTGTTACGCCCCCGGTGCTCGACCGACACCAGCAGGAACTGGCGAGCTTCTGCCGCGCCGTCGTCATGGTCGAAGTGCTGGGTCAGTTCGAAGGTGTAGCCCGCACGCATGGCCCGGCAGTTGCTGGTGCCGGTGAAGGTCTTGGCCTGGGCTTCAATGACCTCCAGACGGCGACGGACCAGCGCCTCGCCCCCGTCAGGCAGGCGATGGCTGTAGGCACCGAGAAAATCGTACACTTCGTAGGGCGCGACATCGCCCTGTTCATTGAGGCTGCCCATGTGGATGGGCAGCCGATTTCTTGGCTGCTTGTAGTCGAACGTCTGGATGGCCATCTTGCCCGATTGCAATACCCGGTGGCTGCGCCATTGGGTGATCGAGTCACTGGTCTCGGTGACAAAGGCGCTGTGGTAGCGGATTTGCGGTTGTTCGGGCAACGCTTGCAGGGCATGGGAGTCATCCGTGATGATCAGGCTGTGCCCGTCCTTGTCGTGATCGAAGTAGAAGAACAGGCCGTCCTGCTCCAGCAAGCGCAACACGAAATCCAGGTCGGTTTCGCGATACTGGGTGATGTAGCTGTGGGATTTGAGAGGCTTCAGCAGGCGGAACTCGAATGTGCCCAGCCCGCCGTAATGCTCGAAAACCGTGCGGATGACCGCCTCAATGGTCTGCTCTTGGAAGATCCGCGAATCAAAGCGTCGCTTCAGCATCCACAGCCAGGGGCTCAGTGTCGCGCTGTAACGCGCCAAGCCACCGTCGCTGCCCAGCAGGTTGAACCGGGTGATGAGACCATGGATATGGCGTACACCGCCGTCGGCAAGCTCAATGTCCAGACAGGCAGGTTGGCCGATCAATGATTTGAGTTCGAGCCTGGCATCCTGGCTGATCAACGACAGCTCGAAGCTGAACAGCCTGGATAACCCTTCATTGCCGCTGAAATGTTCCAGCAACAACGCCTGGTCATCTCGGATGGGGGTGGTGAGTTTGATCAGTCGGCGGTTCTGTGGTGCAAAGATCTTCGTCGATTCCATCAACGATATTACTCCCTGGTAAAACTAGCTGCGGAAAGTATCACCGGTTCAGGGAGGGACTAACCCATCGGGGCAAGTCAGAATTTGACAAACTCCTGCGGCCCCTCAAGCGCCTGACGGATAAACAGCTGCAGCGCTACAGCCCCATGGCAAATGCCGGTGACGAAGGCCCGATCAAGGCGCGTTTGCTCGATATCATCGACCGCGCTGGCGATCGAAAAATCACTGCAGAAGAGCTACGGGCTGCAGTCCGGGTGCCTGCGCTGGCGCAAGCCATGTCACAGCTGATTAATTGTTCTGAAAGTGAGTGTCGTTCATCCTTCCACGCCAATGTGAAAACCTGTCTGAACAAAATTGAGGTTACGCACTCATCATCTCCCCCTCAATCCTTTGGAGGCGGATCCCCAATTAATAGGAAACGTCCTACATCAGATGACGCGAATTACCTGTAGGAACCGCCAACCATCACTGGGTCAGACGAGAAGCCCGCCGAGTTGGTAGACTATGCCGATTCCACACATCCACCCGCTCGGCATCGCCGAGTCCGGTAGCCAATACGTGCCCTCAATGCCTCAAGAATCCGTAGCAAGCCCAGTAACCCAGCGTCCTGACCCATCCCGCCGCTTCAGCGTTGCACCGATGATGGACTGGACCGACCGCCACTGCCGGTTCTTCCTGCGCCTGTTGTCCAAGCAAACCCTGCTCTACACCGAAATGGTCACCACCGGTGCCCTGCTGCACAACGACGCCCACCGTTTCCTGCGCCACGATGTCTCCGAGCACCCGCTGGCCCTGCAGCTGGGCGGCAGCGTGCCGGCCGACCTGGCCGCCTGCGCCAAGCTGGCAGAGGAAGCCGGCTACGACGAGGTCAACCTCAACGTCGGCTGCCCGAGCGACCGGGTGCAGAACAACATGATCGGTGCCTGCCTGATGGCTCACCCAGCGTTGGTGGCCGATTGCGTCAAGGCCATGCGTGACGCGGTGTCGACCCCGGTCACGGTCAAGCACCGCATCGGCATCAATGGCCGCGACAGCTATGCCGAGCTGTGCGACTTCGTCGGCCAGGTGCGCGAGGCCGGCTGCCGCAGCTTCACCGTGCATGCGCGCATCGCCATCCTCGAAGGGCTGTCGCCCAAGGAAAACCGCGAAATTCCGCCGCTGCGCTATGACGTGGCGGCGCAGCTGAAAGCGGACTTTCCAGACCTGGAAATCGTGCTCAACGGTGGCATCAAGACGTTGGACGAGTGCCAGGCGCACCTTGAGACCTTCGATGGCGTGATGCTGGGGCGTGAGGCCTATCACAACCCGTACCTGCTGGCCGAAGTGGACCAACAGCTGTTCGGCAGTGATGCGCCGGTGGTCAGCCGCAGTGAAGCGCTGGAGAAGCTGCGGCCATACATCGTCGCGCACATGCAAAGCGGTGGCGCAATGCATCACATCACCCGGCATATTCTCGGGCTTGGCCAAGGGTTCCCTGGGGCGCGCCGGTTCCGGCAGCTGCTGTCGGCGGACATTCACAAGGCGCCGGAGCCGTTGGTGGTGTTCGACCAGGCGGCGGAGCTGCTGCAGGGGCGTTGAACCTCTGGGCGGGTTGAGACTCGAAGCTTCACCTTTCGCAGGGCCTTTGGGTGGGATCGGCGTGTTTGCCGGTAGACCCTGGGGCTGCTGCGCCGCCCATCGCGGGCAAGCCCGCTCCTGCAGGGGATTCGCGGTGTTTGCCGGATGGGTGACCGAGTCGCTTCGACGGGCCTTGAGTGGCCGCAAGGGCTCGGGTAATGTCGAGTCATTGCACAGGACAGAGCACGCCCATGACCTCCAAGCTGGAACAACTCAAGCAGTTCACCACCGTGGTCGCCGACACCGGGGACCTGGATGCCATCACCCGCCTCAAGCCGGTCGATGCCACCACCAACCCGTCGCTGCTGCTCAAGGCAGCCGCCATTCCTGGCTACGCCGACCTGCTCAAGCAGGTGAAGGCCGATACCAAGGGCAACGTGGACCTGGCCTGCGACAAGTTCGCCGTGGCCGTGGGCGCGGGCATTCTCAAGGTCATTCCTGGGCGCATCTCCACCGAGGTGGATGCACGCCTGTCGTTCGATGAGCCGGCGCTGCTCAACAAAGCTCGCCAGTTGATCGAGCTGTACGATGCCGCCGGCATCGGCAAAGACCGCGTGCTGATCAAGCTGGCCTCCACCTGGGAAGGCATCCGCGCCGCCGAGAAGCTGGAAAAAGAAGGCATCCAGACCAACCTGACCCTGCTGTTCTCCTTCGCCCAGGCCCAGGCCTGTGCCGATGCCGGGGTGTTCCTGATCTCGCCGTTCGTGGGCCGTATCTACGACTGGTACAAGAAGAGCACCGGCCAGGAATACGTGGGCGCCGAAGACCCCGGCGTGCAGTCGGTCACGCGTATCTACAACTACTACAAGGCCAATGGCTACAACACCGTGGTCATGGGCGCCAGCTTCCGTAACATCGGCCAGATCGAACAGCTGGCTGGCTGCGACCGCCTGACCATCAGCCCGGAGCTTCTGCAGCAGCTGAGCGACGATCAAGGCCAGTTGCCTCGGGTACTGAAGCCGGGCAATGCCGGTGAGGCCAAGCAGCAACTGAACGAAAGCCAGTTCCGCTGGGCGATGAACGAAGATGCCATGGGCACCGAGAAGCTGGCCGAGGGTATTCGCCAGTTCGCCCGCGACCAGGAAAAACTGGAAAAACTGATGGCTGAAAAAGCCTGATACATATCGGGTTTGCCTGACGGGCGGGAAGTGTTCAGCATTTTCCGCCCGTTTTGCTTCATGCCCTCCGGTAGCTGGCGTGCCAGCGATAGGGCCTATTAGCCACCAGAGCTGTCGATGACCCCCTCCTCACCTTTGCCGCTCGTTCTCGCTGGCCCGGTTCTGCGTCGCCTGGAGTCTCAGCGCCTGGCCATCTGGCTTGCCTGTACGCAACCGTTGCAACCCGAGTTCATGCTGGATTGCCCTGGCATCGACGCCAGCGTCGATTGTCAGGTCATCCCGGTCGGCCAGCATGCGTTCCTGCACCTGCTGGATATCCACTTCGCGCAGCCGCTACCCTACAACGTCGAACTCGAATACGACGTACGCCTCAACGGCCTGGGTATTGCCGACTGGGCTGCACACCTGCTCTACCCTGGCCGCCAGCGCCCAAGCTTCGTGCTGCGCGAACGCCTCGACCAGTTACTCCACGGCTCGTGCCGTAAACCGCATCATGCGGCCACCGATGGCCTGTTGTGCGCCGACCGGCTGCTCCAGCAATGCCAGCGCCCCGAACAGCGCCCTGCACTATTGTTGATGACCGGCGATCAGGTCTATGCCGATGACGTTGCCGGCCCAATGCTCAAGGCCATCCATGGGCTGATCGAGCGCCTGGGGCTGCTGGACGAGGCGCTGGACGGTGCCCTGGTCGCCGACAGCGCCGCGCTGTACCGTCACCCGGCCTGTTATTACCACCGGGCCGACCTGCTCCCGGAGCAGGAGCGCAACGAAACCTTGCGCGAGCGCTTCTTCGGCGGCAAACGCAAGCCGATCTTTTCGTCCAGCAACGCCGACAACCACCTGGTGACCTTCGCCGAGGTAATGGCGATGTACTTGCTGGTGTGGTCACCCACCCCCTGGCAGCTGGTCGACATGACCATGCCCTCGGGTTTGAACCCGCAGCGCCAGGCACGCTATCGCCATGAGCTGCCGCCAATCGAAGCCTTCGCGGCCAACCTGGGCCAGGTGGCGCGGGTCATGGCCCATCTGCCCTGCCTGATGATCTTCGATGACCATGACATCACCGACGACTGGAACCTCTCGGCGCAATGGGAAGAAACCGCCTATGGCCACCCCTTCTCGCGACGGATCATCGGCAACGCCCTGCTGGGCTACCTTTTGTGCCAGGCCTGGGGCAATGACCCGGATGGCTGCAACGCCCTGGTCGGGCAAGCTGGCGCGCTGGCGCAGGCCACGCCGGGCAGCCAGGTGCAGGATGAACTAATCGGCGAGCTGCTGCGTTTTCAGGGCTGGCAGTTCAACCTGCCCAGCAACCCGCCCCTGCTGGTGCTGGACACCCGTACCCGTCGCTGGCGAAGCGAAAGCAACTTGGCCAAGCCCTCGGGTCTATTGGATTGGGAAGCGCTGTGTGAGCTGCAGCACGCGCTGCTGGACCACCCATCAGCCATTATCGTGTCACCGGCACCAATTTTCGGGGTCAAGCTGATCGAAACGGTGCAGAAGGTGTTCAGCTGGCTGGGTTACCCGCTACTGGTAGATGCCGAAAACTGGATGGCACACCGGGGCGCCGCACAGGTGATTCTCAACATCTTCCGCCATTCGCGCACACCCGGGCATTACGTGATTCTGTCGGGTGATGTGCACTATTCGTTCGTCTATGAAGTACTGATTCGCCATCGCCAGCGCAGCCCACATCTGTGGCAGATCACCAGCAGCGGCATCAAGAACGAGTTTCCCGAGCGTTTATTGGCGGTGCTCGACCGGCTCAACCGCTGGCTGTACTCACCGCGCTCGCCGCTCAATTGGTTCACCAAGCGCCGGGAGATGGAGGTCGTGCCACAAACGCCCAGCCATGCCGATGCGGGCGAGCGACTGTGGAACAGCGCGGGGCTGGGGCAGGTGTTCTTCGATGACGAGGGTCGGCCAGTGCGGGTGTTTCAGTTGAATGCCGAGGGTGGCACGGCGACGGAGTTTGCGCGGCGGGTGTGAAGTTTGAAGATGGTTTTGCTGACCCCTTCGCGGGTAAACCCGCTCCCACAAGAGGCAGCACTGCACCTGTGGGAGCGGGTTTACCCGCGAAGGCAGCAACGCGGATCTGGCGTCAGGTCCGCTCGAGCGCGCTCACCAGGTCATGGAAGGCTTCACGGTTGGAGTCATTCAACCCCATCAGAATCTTGTGCGCCTCCAGCACCTTGGAACGCACCACGTCTTCATTCTGGTCCTGGGACGGCAAGTCGGTCAGGCATTCCGGGCACGGCACCGGACGATCGACGATGTTGAACACCTGATCGAAGCCCATCGACTGCAGCAGACGCGAGATGTCCGGGTTCGTGGTGACCACGGTCGGCAACAGGCCAACCTTCTGCCGCGACAGGATCGACAGCTTGGCCAGCAGGCCCAAGGTGGTGCTGTCGATGCTTTCGGTCTCGGTCAAGTCGATGACGATGGCCGAGAAGTTCAGCGCGGTGAAGATCTTCTCGATCGTCGCATCCAGCGCCGAACACAGGGTCAGGCGCACTTCACCCACAAATTTCAGTACAAAGGTACCGCTTTGCTCGGCGAACTGGATTCTACCGGTACTCATTGAAGGTTCCTGCTCAACACCAATAGGGCGATATCATCCGGCATCTCCCCAAGCGTAGCCAATCCAAATCGTTGGCGCAGCCCATCCAGGCTACCACCCGCTGCCTTGACGATTTCCGGCAAGGCAGCTTCTTTATCTTTGAGCGTGCTCCCCGGCAAAAGGTCCAGAATGCCATCGGACATCAAGCTCAGACTGAACTGCGGCGGCAGCTCAAGCACCAGGTCCTGATAGGTGGCCTCGTCGAACAGGCCCACCGGCAAGCCACGGCCTTCCAGGTAACGGGCCTGACCCGGGGTATACAGCACCGGCAGCGGCAAATGGCCACCTACGGCGTAGGTCAGCAGGCCGGTTTCCTCGTCGATCACCCCGCCTACCATTGTCACATGCTTGCCCAGCTTGCAGTTGATCAACCCGCGGTTGATATGGCTGAGCACTTCCGAAGGCTTGAACTCGCGGTTCCTGTTGCGTTTGAGCTCGAACAACAACCGTGTGGTCATGAACTTGAGCAACACGGTGACGAACGCCGAGGACGCGCCATGGCCCGAAACATCGGCCAGATAGAAGGCAATACGTCGGTCATCCACGCGGAAGTAGTCGGCAAAATCGCCAGACAGGTACAGCGACGGAATGATCTGGTGTTCGAACACGAACTCGCCGGCTTCCCATGGGCTTTCCGGCAGCATGTTCATCTGCACTTGGCGACCGGCGGTCTGGTCTTCCTGCAACAGGTGCAGGCTGGCCTCGAGCTCGCGGTTGGCCGCCTCCAGCTTTTCGCGGTAGCGCTGGTTTTCCAGCACCAGCCGCGAGCGATCGAGCGCCCTGCGTACCGAATGTTCGAGTACCGCAAGGTCTTCCAGCGGCTTGATCAGGTAGTCAGCCGCGCCCAGGCGCAGGGCCTCGACGGCATCGCTCATCACCCCGGCCCCGGACACCACGATGACTGGCAACTGCGGCGCACGCTCGCTGACCTGACGGATCAGTTCGAGGCCGCCCATCTGCGGCATGCGCAGATCGCAGATCACGAGGTCGGGCTGGTGTTCTTCGAAGACCTGAAGTCCCTGCTGGCCATTACTGGCCTGGAGGACGCTGAAGCCACTGTCTTCCAGATAGGCGGCGAGGCTCGCACGGACCACGTCGTCGTCATCGATGATCAGCAGCGTTGCACTGGTTTTCTGCATGTGGGCGAACGGCGCCGGTTTGGGTTGGTGAAGCGGTGTCATCAAGGCTGACAGCCGACTACAGGGAAACTCTGTGGTAACACTCTCTTTGAGTTGTAGGACAAGAAAACTTACCCGGCAACTAGCAGACGTACCTCGTAAGGCGCAGACGGTACTCCCATCCGCCAGGCGTTTCAAGCACAGGTAGGTCGACTCCCCCGCACTTTACAGGGCAAATCACCGGGAGTTATAAGAAAGCCGACCCGTGCAACCCGATGGGAAGGACGCAGCATGCCTCAGACGCCCACCAGCCACAGCGAAAAACGTGATTTCATCCGCATGCGCATCGATACCGAGGTCAGCCTGCTGCATGCCGGCCAGGTCATCGCAGCGGTGTGCCTGGACCTGTCCAGCGGCGGCATGCAGGTACAGGCCCCGCAGCACTTTCAGGTCGGCGAGCGACTTGAGGTACGCATCGACTCCGATCACCCGGCGCTCAAGGGGTTGCACGCCAGCACCGAAGTGGTGTGGATCGCCGACCAGCCCAGCGGTCAGCAGAAATTTGGCCTGCGTATCCTGGCCATGCATTGAATCGTTACGAAAAAGGCGACCCTGGGGTCGCCTTTTTCACACCGACATGAATCAGAAATCGTCTTCGACTTCGCCATCCTTGACCTTGAACTCGCGGTTCTGCAGGTAGGCGTTGCGAATGAAGATGTACTTGTCACCCTGAATCAGCTTTTCCGCAGACAGCAGATTGGCGCGGGTGTCGATCACGTCCAGGGCAAAGATCGAGTTGCGGGTCGGCACATGGTCGATGTAGCGGTACGGCTTGGTGTAGCTGTCCGGGTACTTGGACAGGCCGTCACGCACGGTGCTTGGCCCCAGCAGCGGAATCACCACGTAAGGGCCGCTGCTCACGCCCCAGTAGCCCAGGGTCTGGCCGAAGTCTTCGTCATTACGCTGCAGCCCCATCTTGGTGCCTACATCGAAGAAACCACCAAGACCGAAGGTGGTGTTGACGATCAGGCGGGCAGTGTCGATGCCGGCAGCACGGGGTTTGAGCTGCAGCACATCGTTGACCAGGTTGGTCACATCACCCAGGTTCTGGAAGACGTTGTGGATGCCATCCTCGAGGAACTGCGGCGTGACGGCCTGGTACCCTTTGGCCAATGGCTTGAGGGCATACGTGTCGACGGTGTCGTTGAACCTGAAGATCGGACGGTTGACCGCCTCCCAAGGGTCCTCCTCGGTGGCTGCCTGGGTGGCTGCCACGGGCGCCAGCAGCAAGCTGGCGCAGACACAAGCCTGGGTGACTCGCTCGATCACACCGGCACCGATCCTACGCATAGATGTCTCTCCATCGATTTTCTCGGCCGCAGGCACGCTCTGTGCACTGCAAATAAGGCGCCAGTATAAAGGCTTGCGGGCTGAGAAACAGCTTTACACATTTTTGCTCAATATTTTGTGAACAGCTGTTGCTCGTCATTGGGTCGTAACATTTGCCCCCTAGCCTGCGGACTATTTCAGGGATGTTGCCATGCACGATGCACCTGCCTTCACCGCTGTGCTCTTTGGCCTGCGCAGTTGTTTGGTCCAGGCACATGACGGCGGCCCCCTGCCCGCCCCCGGCGCACTAGAAACCCTGGCCGGCTTGCGCAAGCGACAAGTACCCTGTATCTGGCTCGATGAGCAGAGCTCCGCCCAGAGCAAGCGCCTGGCCAGTATCCTGCCCGCTTGGCTGCCCGGGCACTCGGCCAATGGCGCACGCTGGCCAGCACCGAATGCCTGCTGGCAGGCCTTGATGTCGCTGGAAAGTGCCCGACTGGAAGGCTGCGTACTGGTCAGCGGTGAACCACGTCTGCTGCAATCAGGCCTTAACGCAGGCTTGTGGACCGTAGGCCTGGCAGCGTGCAGCCCGTCCTGCGACCTTGGCTCCAGCGATTGGCAGGCCATGAACCCGCATGAACAGGAACTGGCCCGCGGCAAAGCGACCCTGGCGCTGTACAGCCTTGGCGTGCACTCGGTGATCGACCACCTGGAGGCGCTGGAAAACTGCCTGGCGGACATCGCCCAGCGTCGGCGCAAAGGCGAAAAACCCTGATACAGCACTGTTGATGCGGGTCATGCAAAGCGCTGGCGAGTGGATTACGCTTGAAGACAGGCAAGAACCTTTGCACCATCGCCGAGGTCCATGCCTTGCCAAGCCATTGATGGAGAACTGCCAATGCCTGCCCGCGAATTGCAAGAGCGACTGAACAGCCTGCGCGAGCAACTGGATCGAAATGTGCCGCTTTCGGATGAAGAGCTGGCCGCCCTGCATGAAGAGGCGCGGCAGATCGAGGCGCAGTTGAAGCTTGAGGAGGCAACGCCGGACAATAACCTGGTGGACGGGGTGAACCTGGCGATCGAGCGTTTCGAGGCCGATCACCCGGATCTGACCGCTACCCTGCGCAGTATTGCCAACTCCCTGCACAGCATGGGTATTTGATATAGCCAGGGCCGCTTCGCGCCCCATCGCAGGCTTCGCCAGCTCCCACGGATATCATTGCAACCGTGGGAGCTGGCGAAGCCTGCGATGGGGCGCGAAGCGGCCCCTGACTCACTGACGCACCAGCCGCAGGTTCTGCGGGCTGATGGCCCCAGTACTGCGATACGGGTTGATATCCAGCCCACCCCGACGCACATAGCGCGCATAGACCGTCAAATGCTCAGGCTCGAGCAAATTCTTCAAATCAAGGTAGATCCGCTCCACGCACTGCTCATGGAAGTCAGCATGCTGACGGAAGCTGATCAGGTAGGTCAGCAGGCTGGCATGGTCCAGCGCCTTGCCCTTGTACTCGACCACCACGCTGCCCCAGTCCGGCTGGCCGGTCACCGGGCAGTTGGATTTGAGCAAGTGACTGTGCACCGTCTCTTCCACCACCCGCTCAGGGTCGCAATGCAACAGCTCAGGCCGAGGTTGCTCGTAATTGTGGATGGTGACGTCCAGCACATCGATGCATTGCCCAGGCAGCGCAACTACGCCTTGCACTTCGACTTCGGCCAAAGTGCGCACCTGCACGCCCACCGGTTTGCCGGCTGCAGCGGACAGATCCTTCACCAGACATGCCTGCAACTGGGCAGCCGACTCGAACACCGTCTGGTTCAACGAGTTGAGGTACAACTTGAACGACTTGGACTCGATGATGTTCGGCGAATCGGCCGGAATGGCGAACTCGCCGATCGCCACCACCGGCTTGCCCGACGGCAGCAGCCAGGACAGCTCGAAACAGTTCCAGTAATCCACACCTTGCCACGGCAGGGTCTGGGCGGTTACGCCCAGCTCGGCCCACTTGGCCGTACGTGGGATCGGGAACAGCAGCGTAGGCGTGTAGGTGGCGATGTATTCGCTGGACTTGCCCAGCGGGGAATGTTCGGCGGCGGGATGCATGGAAACTGACCTGAAGGTTCGAAATTGCCCTTAGTCTACCGTTTTTACACCCCGCCTTGGGGCTCTTGTCACTCGATGGTCAACGAGCCGACCATGCCGGCCTGGTAATGCCCAGGCACATTGCAGGCGAACTCGATGGGCGCCGATTGGTGGAAGGTCCAGGTCAACTCGGCACGCTGGCCAGGCTGCACCAGCACGGTGTTGCCAGCGCCGTGGGCACCGTGGCCCATCTGGCCATGGTCCATGCCTTCGTGGTTCATGCCGGCCGTGAACAGCTTGCCCTGCATGGCAATCATTTCCTTCTGGTGCTCGACATGCATCGCCTTGTCACCCAGGTTGAATTCGTGGGGCAGCTTGCCCTCATTGACCAGGACGAAGCGAACCGTTTCGCCGGCCTTGACCTGCAGGCTTTTCGGTTCGAAGGAAATATCCTTGAGCACCACCTCGACAGTACGAGTGGCCTTGGCTGCCGGGGCCGGCTCGCCGAAGGCAAAATCTTTCGCCTGACCGGCAAAACTGGGCAAGCTGACCAGAGCGAGGGCGGCGGCGATGAACAGGTGTTTCATGAAGACTCCGAAAAATGCAGCGTGATGCGAACACTTTAAAATGTGCGACTGGCGGTTACCTGACGGGAAGATTACAACTTTGTCAGCTTGGGCGAGCGAGCACATCGTCACGTATCATTTCCACGTACCCCTTCTGCCACCACGGACTATGCATGAAACTGCTGATCGTCGAAGACCAGGCCCGCACCGGTCAGTACCTGTGTCAGGGCCTGACTGAAGCAGGCTTCACCACCGAGCTGGCCGCCGATGGCGAGACTGGCCAATACCTGGCACTGACCGGCGACCATGACCTGCTGATACTCGATGTGATGTTGCCGGGACGCGACGGCTGGCAAATCTTGCAGGCTGTAAGGCAAGCCGGCCTGGACACGCCAGTGCTGTTCCTCACCGCTCGCGACGCCATCGAGGACCGGGTCCAGGGCCTGGAACTGGGCGCCGACGACTACCTGGTCAAGCCCTTCGCCTTCTCCGAACTGCTGGCCCGGGTGCGCAGCCTGCTGCGCCGTGGCGCCAACCATAGCCAGGACACCAGCCTGAGCCTGGCCGACCTGCGCCTGGACTTGATTCGCCGCCGCGCAGACCGTGCCGGCCAGCGCATCGACCTGACCGCCAAGGAGTTTGCCCTGCTGGAATTGTTGCTGCGTCGCCAGGGCGAGGTGTTGCCCAAGTCGCTGATTGCCTCCCAGGTCTGGGACATGAATTTCGACAGCGATACCAATGTCATCGAAGTGGCCATCCGCCGCCTGCGGCTGAAGATCGACGACCCGCATGCCAACAAGCTGATCCATACCGTACGCGGCATGGGCTATGTCCTCGAAGAGCGCCAGGACTGATGCGCCGGCTGTCCCTGAGCAGCCGTCTGGCACTGCTTTTCGCCGCCTGTACCGCAGCGGTTTCCCTGGGCGCGGGTTTGCTGTTCAGCCATGCCAGTCGGCAACACTTCGTCGAATTGGACCAACAGTTGCTCGAATCGCGTCTGTCGCTGTTTCGCACCCAGCTGGCTGGCGTCACCAGCACGACCGACCTGCAAACACGCTTGCCGGCCTTGCGCAACGAACTCAGCCACCAGTCGGACCTTGCCCTGCGCATTCAGGGCCGGGATGGCACGCTGTGGTTCGACAGCCATTCGACCCTGCCCGAAGCGCCCTCGCCTGCCGGGCTGGCGACCCTGCATGACAACGGCATGGATTACCGCAGCCTGTCGGGACCTTTGGTCGAGAGCGACCCGCACTCCGCACGACTGACGTTGTTTCTGGGCATCACCCACCACCAGCATTTTCTGCAGGGCATGCAACGCCTGATCTGGCTGACGGTAGGGTTGTCGGCACTGGCCACTGCATTGCTCGGCGCCTGGGCCGCACGCCGTGGGCTGCAGCCGTTACGGAAAATGGGCCAGGTCGCCGCCAGTGTGTCGGCACGCTCGCTGACCACCCGCTTGCCAGCGGAGCAGATGCCGGAAGAACTGGCAGAGCTGGCCGGCACAGTGAACGCCATGCTGCAACGCCTGGACGATGCCTTCCAGCGGCTGTCGGCGTTTTCTGCCGACATTGCCCATGAACTGCGCACGCCGCTGTCCAACCTGCTGACCCACACCCAGGTCACCCTCACCCGCCCGCGCAGCCTCGAAGACTATCGCGAAGCCCTGCATGGCAATCTGGAGGAGCTGCAATGGATGGCGCAGATGGTCAACGACATGTTGTTCCTGGCCAAGGCCGACCATGGCCTGCTGGTGCCCGGCCACGTGCCGCTGGCCTTGCATGAAGAGGTGGATGCGCTGCTGGAGTACTACGCACCGCTGGCCGAGGACGGCGAGGTGCAGATGCTGCGCGAGGGCGAGGCCATGCTGCAGGGTGACCGCCATATGTTGCGTCGGGCGCTGTCCAACTTGCTGGACAACGCTTTGCGCTTTACGCCGGCTGGCGGGCAGATTCGGGTGACACTGGAGCCAGGGTTGCGGATCGCCGTGGCCAATACGGGGCAGGCAATCGAGCCGGCCGCACTGCCGCGGCTGTTCGACCGGTTTTACCGGGTGGACCCGGCGCGGCGCGAAGGCAGTAGTGAGCATGCCGGGTTGGGGCTGGCGATTACCCGGTCGATTGTGCAGGCCCATGGCGGGAGCATTCGGGCGGAGTGTGAGGATGGGTGGACGCGGTTCGTGATCGAGTTGCCCGATCGGCCGTGAATGGGGCCGCTTGGCGGCCCATCGCAGGCTTCGCCAGCTCCTACAGGTATTGCAGCGATATCAAGATCGGTGACATATCCATGTGGGAGCAGGCGAAGCCTGCGATGAGGCCTCGAATTCGTTTCAAACAGCCAGGCCAATCGCCGGCTGCACCTGCGATGCCCGATACGCCGGGTAGATGGTCGCCAGGAAGCTCATCACCAACCCCGCCGCACAGATGATTGCCACATCCCCCCACTGCAGCTCGGAAGGCAGGCTGCTGACGAAATACACATCCGAGGTGAAGATGTGCTGCCCGCTCACCCGTTCCAGCCAACCGACGATCTGGCTGACGTTGAACGCGGCAATCACCCCGAGCACACCACCGATCAACGTACCGACAATACCGATCAGGCTACCCTGCACCATGAAGGTGCCCATGATCTGCGCTGGCGTAGCGCCCAGGGTGCGCAGAATGGCGATATCCGGCCCCTTGTCGTTCACCACCATCACCAACGTCGCGATGATGTTGAATGCCGCCACCGCGATGATCATCAGCAGCAACAGGCCGATCATGGTCTTTTCCATCTTCATGGCACTGAACAGGCTGCCCTGGGTGTGCGACCAGTCATCGGCGCGATAGGCATCGCCCAGGCTGGCGGCAATGGCCTTGGATACCTGGGGCGCAGCGTACAAGTCATGCAGTTTCAGGCGTACGCCCTGGACCTGGCCCGCAGCCCAGTGCTGCATTTCACCAGCATCGGCCACATGCATGTAGGCCTGCGAACCATCCAGCTCGGCGCCAACCTTGAAGATACCGACCACGGTCAGACGCTGCATGCGCGGGGTGATGCCGCCGGGTTCCTTGCTGATTTCCGGCACGATCAGGGTCAGTTTGTCGCCGGTATTGAGGCGGAACCGACGCGCAGTGAGCTCACCAATGACCACGCCATACTCGCCCGGCTGCAGGGCCTGCAAACGGCCCTGGACGATGTGCTGGCCGACGATGGACACCTTGCCCTCCTCGGCCGGGTCGACACCGCTGACCTGAATCGGCTGCATGGCGCCTTTGTACGACAGCATGCCTTCCATTTCAGTGATCGGTGCAGCCGCCATCACCGCCGGGTTGCTCATGGCGGCGTCGGCCGCCTTGCGCCAGTCGTCCAGCGGCTGCACGCCGAGGATGGCGGCATGGGGCACCAGGCCGAGAATGCGCGAGCTCATCTCGCGCTGGAAGCCGTTCATCACCGACAACACCACGATCATCGCCAGCACGCCCAGGGACAGGCCGATCATCGAGGTCATTGAGATGAACGAGATGAAGTGGTTGCGGCGCTTGGCACGGGTGTAGCGAGCACCGATGAACAAGGGCAAGGGTCTGAACATGTACGAAAACACCCAATGAAAAAGTGGCGGGGCGACTCAGGCCGCCCCGAGCAAGCTGGTCAGATCGCCACCAGGTGGCCATCGTCGAGCTTCAGCACGCGGTCCATCTGGCGCGCCAGATTCAGGTCGTGGGTCACCACCAGGAACGCGGTCTTCGATGCGCTGGACAATTCCTGCATCAGCTCCTGAATACCCTGAGCGGTGTGATGGTCGAGGTTGCCGGTCGGCTCATCGAGCATCACCAGGCCTGGGCGGTTGACCAAGGCACGGGCAATCGCCACGCGCTGACGCTCGCCACCGGACAACTCGGCCGGCTTGTGGTGCAGGCGGTGGCTCAGGCCGACGCGCTTGAGCAGCGCCTCGGCGCGCTCGCGGGCCTCAGGGATGGCGGTGCGGCCGATCAGCAGCGGCATGCACACGTTCTCCATGGCGGTGAACTCGGGCAGCAGGTGGTGGAACTGATAGACGAAGCCCAACTCACGGTTGCGCAGCAGGCCACGGGCGCGCTCGCCCAGTGCCGACAACTCTTCACCGGCCAGCCAGACGCTGCCCTGAGTTGGCCGGTCTAGGCCGCCCAGCAGATTGAGCAAGGTACTCTTGCCCGAGCCGGAACTGCCGACGATGGCCACACGCTCGCCGGCATGCAGCTCGAGGTTCAACCCGGACAGCACCTGCACCGACTCCGGGCCTTCCTCGTAGGACTTGCCCAGGTTGCGGCAACTCAGAACGGCTTTATCACTCATGCGCGACTCACTCATAACGTAGCGCCTCTGCAGGCTGGGTGCGGGCCGCACGCCAGGCCGGGTACAGGGTGGCGAAGAAACTCAGGACCAACGCCGCACCGCAGACCATGTACACGTCATTGGCCTGGATCTGCGACGGCAGGTAATCGATGAAATACACATCGGCGTTGAGGAACTTGTGCCCGATCAGCTTCTCGATGCCGGCGATCACCGCGCTGACATTGAGCGCGGCGACAATCCCGACCACAGCGCCGATCAAGGTGCCGATCACCCCGATCACCGTGCCCTGGACCATGAAGATGGCCATGATCTGCCCCGGCGTGGCGCCGAGGGTGCGCAGGATGGCGATGTCACCGCGCTTGTCGTTGACCACCATCACCAGGGTGGAAATGATGTTGAACGCCGCCACGGCCACGATCAGCAGCAACAGCAGGCCGATCATGGCTTTTTCCATGCGGATGGCCTGGTACAGGTTACCGTGGGTACGGGTCCAGTCGCGGCTGTAGTACTCCTGGTCACCCAGGCGCTGGGCGATGCTCCAGGCCACCCGAGGCGCCTGGAACAGATCGTCGAATTTCAGGCGCAGGCCCTGCACCTGGTCTGGCTTCCAGCGGTGCAGGCGCGACAGGTCGGCGATGTTGGTCAGGCCCAGGTAGCCGTCGATCTCGCCGGCGCCGACGTGGAAGGTACCCACCACGGTGAAGCGCTTCATGCGTGGGAACATTCCGGCCGGGGTCACGCTGACTTCGGGGGCGACGAAAGTGAGTTTGTCACCGATGGCCACACCCAGCTTGGCGGCGGCCTTGTCGCCGATCATGATGCCCCACTCGCCCGGCGCCAATTGGTCGAGGCGGCCCTGCTGGATGAAGTTGTCGATGATCGACACCTCACGCTCACGCCCAGGGTCGATGCCATTGAGCAGCACTTTCTGCACCTTGCCGTCGTGGGTCAGCAGGCCCTGCATCTGGGTGTAGGGCGCAACCGCCACCACCTGCGGATTCTGCTTTACTTGTTGGGCGAGGGCCGACCAGTCGTTGATGGGCTGGCCGCTTTCGAGCGTGGCATGGGGAATCATGCCCAGCACGCGGGTACGCATCTCGTGGTCGAAGCCGTTCATGACCGAGAGCACCACGATCATCACCACCACGCCCAGGGCGAGGCCGATCATCGAGGTCAGGGAAATGAACGAGACAAAGTGATTGCGGCGCTTGGCACGGGTATAACGCGTACCGATGAATGCAAAAAGAGGTCTGAACATGTCGGGGCTTGTTCGGATGAAAGGGAACGTCCTTGTGGCGAGGCGCCTACGGCGGCTTTACACTCGGACCACCGCCGCTACCATGGGTTCGCCATGACGACATTAGACGAAGAAGATCGCCGCGAATACTACCGCATCGAAGACCGGATCGCACTGGAAATCAGTCCCTTGAGCGTGGCCGAAGCCCTTGAGACAGAACTGTTGCAAGATGATTCCCCGCTGTTCAACCTGCTCAGTGAACTGCACCTGTCCGACTTCGAGTCCCAGCACCTGCTGCGCCAGCTGAGCGACAAGGACCGCACCCTGGCCGCCTTCCTGCGCGCCCAGAACAAACGCCTCGACCTGCTCAGCGCAGTGGTTGCCCAGACCCTCATCGGTGAAATCGGCAAGCCGCAGGAGGTGGTCATCTCCGAAGGCGGTATCGAGTTCGCTCAGGCCCAGCACATCGCCCCTGGCACTCGGGTGAAGGTAAAGATGGTGCTCATGCCACGCGCCCATGGCCTGCTGCTGCGCGGCCGGGTCACCCATTGCGATCCACGCCCAGGTGGCGATTACGAGGTCGGCACCGAATTCACCGACATGACCGACGCCCAGCGCCAGTTGCTGGCCCGCTATATCCTGCAACGCCAGCAGCAGCACCGGCGCCAGCAGCTGGAACAGAACACCCCCACCTCCTGAGCCCGACACTTTTTTCAATTGAAGGAACGAACGTGACCCTGATCTACGGCCACCGCGGCGCCAAGGGCGAAGCACCCGAGAACACCCTGACCAGCTTCCGCCAGTGCCTGTCCCACGGCGTCACCCGCTGCGAACTGGACCTGCACCTGTCGGCCGACAATGAGCTGATGGTCATCCACGACCCCACCCTCAAGCGCACCACCGGCCGACGCGGCAAAGTGGTCGAGCAACCGGCCGCCGACCTGATCAAGATCGATGCCCGCAAAGGTGGTCCGGGGCATGTGCAGCCCTGCCCTATCCCGAAACTGGAAGAACTGTTCGAGAAGTGCCCGTTCGAGCACTGGCAGCTGGAGGTCAAGAGCGCCTCGCGCACCCGCGCAGCCACCACTGTGCTGGCGATACGCGAGCTGGCCCAGCAGTACGGCCTGCTGGACAAGGTGACCATCACCTCGAGCTCACGGGAAGTACTGGGCGCGGCACTGGAACTGGTGCCGGACGTGAGACGCGGTCTGGTCGCCGAATACGCCTGGCTCGACCCGCTGAAAGTCGCGCAGAACTACGACTGCGAGCTATTGGCTTTGAATTGGACGCTGTGCACCCCCGAGCGCCTGCTCAAAGCACAGGGCCAGGGTTTGCATGTGTCGGTGTGGACGGTCAACGAACCGGCACTGATGCGCCGGCTCGCTGATTTTGGCGTGGACAGCCTGATTACAGACTTTCCCGGTTTGGCCAAGACCACCCTCGGGTAGGGCTGAAATCGGTCTCCCCGACCGGCTCAGGCCACCGGCCGGAGCCGCTTAAAAAAGCCGGTTCAGGCCGTCGTAGGCAGCTACCCGATAGGCTTCGGCCATGGTCGGGTAGTTGAAGGTGGTGTTGACGAAGTACTTCAGATTGTTCTGCTCGCCCGGCTGGTTCATGATCGCCTGGCCGATGTGAACGATCTCCGAAGCCTGGTAGCCGAAGCAGTGCACGCCAAGGATTTCCAGGGTTTCGCGGTGGAACAGGATCTTCAGCATGCCCTGCGGCTCACCGGCGATCTGGGCACGGGCCATGCTCTTGAAGAACGCCTTGCCCACTTCGTACGGCACCTTGGCCTGGGTCAGTTCCTGCTCGTTCTTGCCGATCGAGCTGATCTCCGGAATGGTGTAGATACCGGTCGGCACGTCATCGACGAAGCGCCAGCTGCCATTGTCGACGATGCTGCCGGCAGCCGAACGGCCCTGGTCGTGAGCGGCGCTGGCCAGGCTTGGCCAGCCGATCACGTCGCCAGCACCATAGATGTTCGGCACGGTGGTGCGGTAGGCCTCGTCGACCTCGATCTGGCCACGGCTGTTGACCTTGATGCCGATGTTTTCCAGGCCCAGCTTGTCGGTGTTGCCGGTACGGCCGTTACACCACAGCAGAGCGTCGGCCTTGATCTTCTTGCCCGACTTCAGGTGCAGGATCACACCGTTGTCCAGGCCCTCGACCCGCTCGTACTCCTCGTTGTGGCGCACAGTGATGTTGTTGTTGCTGAAGTGGTAGCTCAGCGCCTGGGAAATTTCCGAGTCCAGGAAGCTCAGCAGCTGGCCACGGTTGTCGACCAGCTCTACCAGCACGCCCAGGCCGCTGAAGATCGAGGCGTATTCGCAACCAATTACGCCAGCACCATAGACAATCAGCTTGCGCGGGGTGTGGCTCAGGCTGAGGATGGTGTCGCTGTCGTAAACGCGTGGGTGGTGGAAGTCGATGTCGGCCGGGCGGTATGGGCGCGAACCGGTGGCGATGATGATGTGCTTGGCCACCAGTTTTTCGACCACGCCGTTAGGGCACACCACTTCGACTGTCTGCTCGTCAGCGAAGCTGCCGGTACCGAAGAACACATCGACGCGGTTGCGGGCGTAGTAGCCGGTACGCGAGGCGACCTGCTTGGAAATCACCTTCTCGGCGCTCTTGAGCACGTCCGGGAACGAGAACCAACGCGGCTCGCCGATGGCGCGGAACATCGGGTTGGTGTTGAACTGCATGATCTGCCGCACCGAGTGACGCAGTGCCTTGGACGGGATGGTGCCCAGGTGGGTGCAGTTGCCGCCGACCTGACGACGACTGTCGACCATTGCCACCTTGCGCCCTGCTTTGGCGGCGTTCATTGCCGCGCCTTCTCCGGCCGGGCCGGAACCCAGCACCACTACGTCGTAGTTGTAGACAGCCATGCGTACTCCTTCAGAACTGGCCCGCGGGTCACGGTGGCTCGCGGGGCTCGATCATGCCGCCAGGGGCGTCATGAGAAAATTCGGGTGCAGTCTAATCAAGCGTGAACGCCGCGCACATTAACCCTTGGTCGCGTCGTAGGCCATTTTTGCCTGCACTACATGTCGTTCACCAACTCCGTGGCGCCGATCATCCGTCCTTGTGCTTTCACTCGCCTTTCACCGCCCGCTCGAATGCAGGCGTAGCTCGGGAGACGAAGCCACCCTCTGCCCGAGTCACCAATACTGCGGCCAGCTCGTGCGCCACGGCGAATTCCCAGCCACGCTCAGGCCCAAGGATCAGCAGCAGGGTCGAATAACCGTCCGCTTGCAATGCCGAGGCATCGAGCACAGTGACCGCAGCCAAGTCATGTTCGACCGGGCGCCCGAGGCGGGCATCGAAGGTGTGCGAATAGCGGCGGCCATTCTGCTCGAAATAGTGGCGATAGTCACCCGAGGTTGATACGGCAAGGCCATTCACGGGAATGACCTGGCGGGCAATCTGGCGATCTTCACGGGGCAGTTCGAGGGCGATGCGCCAAGCACTGCCATCGGGCTTGTGGCCTACCGCCTTGAGTTCACCCGTAGCTTCGGCGATGAAGTTGGCGACACCCATGGCGCGCAGGCGTTCGGCGATCAGGTCGACCGCATGGCCGGCGGCGATGCTGTTGAAGTCCAATTGTACCGGCGCGTCCTTGCACAGCGCCTGGCCGTCGATGCGCAGGTGGCGATAGCCCACACGCTGACGGGCCTGGGCCAGAGCCTGCGGGTCCGGGACCTGTTCTGCACGGGCTTGGGGGCCAAAGCCCCAGAGGTCGAGCAGTGGCTCGACGGTGAGGTCGAAGGCGCCGGCACTCTGCTCGGCCAGGTGTTGCCCGAGAGCGACCAGTTCCAGCATGTCAGGTGGCAGTGCCAGGCACTGGTTGGCCGGGAGCTGATTGAAGCGGCTGACGGTGGAATCACCACGGTAGGTCGAGTAGTGCTGGTCGATGTCCTGCAGAATGGATTCGACGGCTGCCTGTACCTGGGCAGGTGCCGGGCCGCCAGGTTCGCGGACGTACTGGATGCTGTAGCTGCTGCCCATGGTCGGGCCGCCCAGGCGTTCCAGGGTTGGGCCCTGGTTGCAGGCGGTTAGCAGCATCAAGGTGAACAAAAGGGCTGTGCGCAAGGTGGGATCTCGATCGCCTGAACTGACCTCTTCGCGGCTAAAGCCGCTCCCACAGGATATTCCATTGCCCCAAGGACAGAGGGGATACCTGTGGGAGCGGGTTTACCCGCGAATAGGCCGATGCAGACACAATTAATGCAGGCCAAAAAAAACGGGAACCCGAAGGTTCCCGTTTTTTCATTGCCTTACAAGCGAATCAGTGTGGAAACGCTGGCGGGTTCACACCGGCCATCTCTTCCATCACGCGAACCACCTGGCAGCTGTAACCGAACTCGTTGTCGTACCAGACGTACAGGACAACGCGGTTATCGTTGGCGATGGTTGCTTCAGCGTCGACCACACCGGCGTGGCGCGAGCCAACGAAGTCGGTCGAAACCACTTCCTGCGAGCTGACGTAGTCGATCTGCTTGTGCAGTTCCGAGTGCATGGCGGTCTGGCGCAGGTACTCGTTGATTTCGTCGCGGCTGGTGGCCTTTTCCAGGTTCAGGTTCAGGATGGCCATCGAGACGTTCGGCGTCGGCACGCGAATGGCGTTGCCGGTCAGCTTGCCCTTGAGCACTGGCAGCGCCTTGGCGGCGGCAGTGGCGGCACCGGTCTCGGTGATGACCATGTTCAGCGGCGCGGCGCGGCCACGGCGGCTGCCCTTGTGGAAGTTGTCGATCAGGTTCTGGTCGTTGGTGAACGAGTGAACGGTTTCGACGTGGCCGTTGACGATGCCGTACTGGTCGTTGATGGCCTTGAGCACCGGCACGATGGCGTTGGTGGTGCAGGACGCAGCGGAGATGATCTTGTCATCGGCAGCGATGTCGCCATGGTTGATGCCGTGCACGATGTTCTTCAGCGCGCCCTTGCCAGGTGCGGTGAGGATCACGCGGGCAGCGCCCGGGCAGGCCAGGTGCTGGCCCAGGCCGTCGGCGTCACGCCATACACCGGTGTTGTCAACGATCAGGGCGTTTTCGATGCCGTACTGGGTATAGTCGACTTCGCTTGGGCTCTTGGCGTAGATAACCTGGATCAGGTTGCCGTTGGCGGTGATGGTGTTGTTGGCTTCATCGATGGTGATGGTGCCATCGAACGGGCCGTGTACCGAGTCACGACGCAGCAGGCTGGCACGCTTGACCAGATCGTTCTCGGCGCCTTTGCGCACGACGATGGCACGCAGGCGCAGGCCGTCGCCACCACCGGTTTTTTCGATCAGGATGCGCGCCAGCAGGCGGCCGATGCGGCCGAAACCGTACAGCACGACGTCGGTGCCTTTGCGCGCCGAAGCGTTCTGCTGGCCAACCACGTCGGCCAGTTCTTCACGCACGAACTGCTCGGCGCTGCGGCCGTTGCCTTCCTGCTTGAACTTGTTGGCCAGCTTGCCCAGGTCGACCGAAGCGGCGCCCAGTTTCAGCTCGCTCATGGCTTTGAGCAGGGGGAATGTCTCGTGGACGGACAGTTCGGTTTCGTCGGCTTGACGGTGACGCGCAAAGCGGTGGGCTTTGAGGATCGAGATAACCGAACGGTTGATCAGGCTGCGGCCATAGATCGAGCTCACCACGTTGTTATTGCGGTAGAGCTGACCGATAAGCGGGATCATCGCTTCAGCCAGAGCTTCACGATCGATCCACTCACCAAGACACTGGTCGGGCTTCTGAGTCACGGGAACCTTCCACATGTAGGGACAGAAAAAAGGGGCTACATTATGACGCCCCAACGCGTATCGGGCAATGAGCGCTTGTCGCCAGCGCCAGAGCGAGTGTTCATGCCCTTTCGAGCCTGACAGCGCGCACCGGCACCGGTACAATCGATCTCTTTGCCGCAACGCTTGGAGTGCAATCTCCCGTGTCAGTTCTGCGCCTACCGCAAATGTCGGCCACGGCCGGCAAACAAACCTGGGGCAACCTGCCCGGTGCCGCCCTCAGCCTTGCCATCGCCGAGGCCGCCAGCAACGCTGGCCGCTTCACCCTGCTGCTGACGGCCGACAGCCAGGCCGCCGACCGTCTGGAGCAAGAACTGCGCTTCTTCGCTCCGGACCTGCCGGTACTGCCCTTCCCCGACTGGGAAACCCTGCCGTACGACCTGTTCTCGCCACACCAGGACATCATTTCCCAGCGTATCGCCAGCCTCTATCAGTTGCCGGAGCTGCACCACGGCATCCTGGTGGTACCGATCACCACCGCCCTGCACCGCTTGGCGCCAACCCGCTTCCTGCTCGGCAGCAGCCTGGTGCTGGATGTGGGCCAGAAGGTGGACGTGGAGCAGATGCGCACGCGCCTGGAAGCCAGCGGCTACCGCTGTGTCGATACCGTCTACGAGCACGGCGAGTTCGCCGTGCGCGGCGCCTTGATCGACCTGTTCCCGATGGGCAGCAAGCTGCCCTACCGCATCGATCTGTTCGATGACGAAATCGAGACCCTGCGTACCTTCGACCCGGAAAACCAGCGCTCCATCGACAAGGTAGATTCGATCCGCCTGCTGCCGGCCCGCGAGTTCCCGATGCAGAAGGAAGAAGTGACCCGCTTCAAGGCTCGCTTCCGCGAGCGCTTCGACGTCGACTTCCGTCGCAGCGCAATCTTCCAGGACCTCACCAGCGGCATCATCCCCGCCGGTATCGAGTACTACCTGCCACTGTTCTTCGAAGAAACCTCCACCCTGTTCGACTACCTGCCGGACGACACGCAAGTGTTCTCCCTGCCCGGCGTCGAGCAGGCCGCCGAGCATTTCTGGAACGATGTCCGTGGCCGCTATGAAGAGCGCCGCGGCGACCTGACCCGCCCGCTGCTGCCGCCGGCAGAACTGTTCCTGCCGGTCGAAGACTGCTTCGCCCGGCTCAAGCAGTGGCCGCGTGTGGTGGCAAGCACTGAAGAGGTGGAGCCGGGCGCCGGCCGTGAGCGCTTCCCCGCCCGCGCCCTGCCCAACCTGGCCATCGAGGCCAAGGCCAACCAGCCGCTGGCCGAACTGGCCAACTTCCTCGACCAGTTCCCTGGCCGCGTGCTGTTCACCGCCGAATCGGCAGGCCGCCGCGAAGTGCTGCTGGAACTGCTCGAACGCTTGAAATTGCGCCCGCAGACGGTTGAGAGCTGGGCCGATTTCGTCACCGGCAGCGAACGCCTGGCCATCACCATTGCCCCGCTGGACGACGGACTGCTGCTGGACGACCCGGCCATTGCCCTGGTCGCCGAGAGCCCGCTGTTCGGCCAGCGGGTCATGCAGCGCCGCCGCCGGGAGAAACGCGGCGAAGCAGCCAACGATGCTGTCATCAAGAACCTTACCGAGCTGCGCGAAGGCGCGCCGGTGGTGCATATCGACCATGGCGTGGGCCGCTACCTGGGCCTGGCGACCCTGGAAATCGACGGCCAGGCCGCCGAATTCCTCACCCTGGAATACGCCGAGGGCGCCAAACTCTACGTGCCGGTAGCCAACCTGCACCTGATCGCCCGCTACACCGGCAGCGATGACGCCCTGGCGCCGCTGCACCGGCTTGGCTCCGAGGCCTGGCAAAAAGCCAAGCGCAAAGCCGCCGAACAGGTGCGCGACGTGGCCGCCGAGCTGCTCGACATCTACGCCCGCCGCGCCGCCCGCAAAGGCTATGCCTTCGCTGACCCGGCTGCCGACTACGCAACCTTCAGCGCCGGCTTCCCGTTCGAGGAAACCCCCGACCAACAGGCTGCCATCGAAGCCGTGCGCGTCGACATGCTGGCCGCCAAACCCATGGACCGTCTGGTCTGCGGCGACGTTGGCTTCGGCAAGACCGAAGTGGCCATGCGCGCTGCCTTCATCGCCGTGCACAGCGGTCGCCAGGTGGCGGTACTGGTACCGACCACCCTGCTCGCCCAGCAGCACTACAACAGTTTCCGCGACCGCTTCGCCGACTGGCCGGTGACCGTGGAAGTGATGAGCCGCTTCAAGTCGGCCAAGGAAGTGTCCGCAGCGGCGGCTGACCTGGCCGAGGGCAAGATCGACATCCTGATCGGCACCCACAAGCTGCTGCAGGACGATGTGCGCTTCAAGGACCTGGGCCTGGCCATCATCGACGAAGAGCACCGTTTCGGCGTGCGTCAGAAAGAGCAGCTCAAGGCCCTGCGCAGCGAGGTCGATATCCTTACCCTGACCGCAACGCCGATTCCGCGCACGCTGAACATGGCGGTGTCCGGCATGCGCGACCTGTCGATCATCGCCACCCCACCAGCCCGCCGACTGTCGGTGCGCACCTTCGTCATGGAGCAGAACAAGAGCACGGTCAAGGAAGCACTGCTGCGCGAGCTGCTGCGCGGTGGCCAGGTTTACTACCTGCACAACGATGTGAAAACCATCGAGAAATGCGCCGCCGACCTGGCCGAGCTGGTACCGGAGGCACGGATCGGTATCGGCCACGGACAGATGCGCGAACGCGAACTCGAACAGGTGATGAGCGACTTCTACCACAAGCGCTTCAACGTGCTCATCGCCTCGACCATCATCGAGACCGGCATCGACGTGCCTAGCGCCAACACCATTGTCATCGAGCGCGCCGACAAGTTCGGCCTGGCCCAGCTTCACCAACTGCGTGGCCGTGTCGGGCGCAGCCACCACCAGGCCTACGCCTACCTGCTCACGCCGCCGCGCCAGCAGATCAGCGCCGACGCCGAGAAGCGCCTGGAAGCCATCGCCAACACCCAGGACCTGGGCGCTGGCTTCGTCCTCGCCACCAACGACCTGGAAATCCGCGGTGCCGGCGAGTTGCTGGGCGAGGGCCAGAGCGGGCAGATCCAGGCGGTGGGCTTCACCCTCTACATGGAAATGCTCGAACGGGCGGTCAAAGCCATTCGCAAGGGCACCCAGCCGAACCTCGAGCAACCACTGGGCGGCGGACCGGAGATCAACCTGCGCTTGCCGGCGCTGATCCCCGAAGACTACCTGCCCGACGTGCATGCCCGCCTGATCCTTTACAAGCGAATCTCCTCGGCCGCTGACGAAGAAGGCCTGAAGGATTTGCAGGTGGAGATGATCGACCGCTTCGGCCTGTTGCCGGAGCCGACCAAGAACCTCATGCGCCTGACGCAGCTCAAGCTGCATGCCGAAAAGCTGGGCATCAAGAAGGTCGATGCCGGCCCCAACGGCGGCAAGCTCGAGTTCGAGGCCGAGACCCCGGTCGACCCGCTGACCCTGATCAAGCTGATCCAGGGCCAGCCCAAACGCTACAAGTTCGAAGGTGCGACCCAGTTCCGCTTCCTGGTGCCGATGGAACGCCCCGACGAACGCTTCAACACCCTGGAGGCGCTGTTCGAGCGCCTGACCCCACAGTCTGCTTAAGGAATACCCATGCGTGCCATCCGTTGCCTGACCTTGCTGCTGACGCTGTTCGCGCCGGCTGCCTTCGCCGAAGGCCTGTATCAGGTGGAAATGATCCTCGTGCGGCAGAACAACGTGCCTGCCTTCACCAGCCCGTTCGCCCCGGAAGACTGGAGCGCCGGCGCCCCGCGTCTGGAGAAGGACAACGAGCGCAAGGAAGCCCTGGACGACGAAGTGACCCGGCTTGAAGCCACGCCGAACTACACCGTGCTGCTGCACAAGGCCTGGCAACAGCAGGTGGGTAGCGAGCCCAGCCGTATCGCTCTGGGCGCCGGCAAAGAGCAGTTCGGCCACTTCCCCATCGAAGGCAACCTGAGCATCACCGAGGGCCGCTTCATCACCGTCGAGGCCAACTTCTGGGTCAACCAGCTGGACGGCAACGGCAACGTGCTGCAAAGCGAACAGTTCAAGCAGAGCAACAGCAACATGAAAGGCGGCCAGCTGACCTTCCTCGATGGCGGGCACCTGGCTGTGCTGTTGAAGGTGACGCCACCGGGCACACCGAAGATGCCGGTGATGGACCCGGAGATGATGGAGCAGTGATGTGAGCGCGGGTGATGCAGAAGAGCTGCTAAGGGCCTATCCACACTGGGTCGACCGATTCGACGCCGGCTCGCTTGCCCGCGGTCGTGATTATGCGGCACAGGAGCGAACTCGCATCCTGTCGGCGCATGGCATGTCCATCGAGTCGACCTGCAGAGGCTCGAAGGGGCAGACCTACAGCCAGACAATCAAGCTGTTCGCGAATGCCGGAGAGCTGCGCATTCTGGGAAACTGCAGTTGCCCGGTAAGCATCAACTGCAAGCACTGCGTCGCAGCGCTGCTGCTGGTTCAGAACGGTGCCAGCGAGCTGGACGCGCCGGTCACTCGCGAACAGGCCGCACTCTCGCTACCGCCCGATCTCAACCTGTGGGTGCAGGCGCTTGAAACGCCAGCCAAACCGGCGACCGCTCCCGAGCCTGCACGTAAAGGGCCGGCAATCTACTATCGGGTCCACATGGACCGCGAACACTGCCGACTGGAAGTGCTCAAAGGCACGCGCCAGCCTGACGGCACGCTGAAGCTTGCCCGTATCACATCGCTACCTGAGCTGATCTACTACACGCCACGCTACGTGACCGAAGACGACGCCCGCTTGCTGCGCCTGATAGATGCCCGCACCAAAGCCGTGATGCCGGTGGTCGAGCTGGAGGGCAAACAAGGCGCGGAGCTGTTTGGTTACGCATTGGCGACCGGACGGCTGCTGTACGAGCAAGATCAGTCGCCGCTGCTTGCAGGCCCCACGTTGCACGCCGACTTTCGCTGGGTCCGATTGGAAAATGGCAGTTACCGGGGCGCCTGGTACCACGATGAGCAACTGCAACTCCAGGCAATTCCCATCGAGCCACTTCATTACGTGGACCGACTAACGCATCGTACCGGCACGCTTGAACATGAACTCGACCCGTTCATTGCCAGCCAACTCGCCCGCGCCCCTACCGTTCCCGAACACCTGGTCGTCCCCTTGAGCCACCGTTTGAATGCCCTGAACCGCCAGGTGCCAACGCCAACCGCAGTGCGCAGCGAACAAATCGACAACATTCCACCCCGTGGACGGCTGACCCTCGGCAGTCTCGAGTTCAGCGCCTACATGCCCAAGACCGGCCGCATGCAGCGCCAGATGCAACACCGCGCCGCCCTGTCGTTCGACTATGACGGCCTGCGCACCAGCGGCAGTGACGACAAACCACTGACCCGCCTGGTGGACGCCACCAGCCAGCGCATTCGCCGCCAGCCCCAGGCTGAACAGGCCCTGCGCAAAACCCTGCGCGACCTCGGCTTCAAGGCCGCCACCCGGCAGAGTAAAGCCCTGCCAGACAGCGCAGGGGAAATGCTCCAACTGGCCGACGACGAAGCCTGGCTGCGTTTCGCCCGCAACGGCCTGCAGCGCCTGCGCGAAGCGGGCTGGGAAATCGACATCCACCGCGATTTCGCCTTCAACCTGCAAGAGGTGGACGACTGGTACGCCACCATCGACGAAGCCCCGGGCCACGAATGGTTCGACCTGGAACTGGGTATCGTGGTCGATGGCCAACGCCACAGCCTGCTGCCCATCGTGCTGCAACTGCTGCGCAGCAACCCTGAACTGCTGCGCCCCGCCGAACTGGCCCGGCGCAGCGACGACGAGCACCTGCTGATCGACCTCAACCGGGGCCGCCTTGACAGCCCCGCGCTGCGCGTCGCCCTGCCCTATGGCCGAATCAAAGCCGTGATGGGCACTCTGGGTGAGCTGTACCTGCACGAAGACTCCGCCGGCCCAGCACTGCGCCTGGACCGTGCCGACGCCGCGCGCCTGAATGACATCGCCCATCTGCCCCTGCAGTGGGAAGGTGGCGAACAGGTACGCGACCTCGGTCGACGCCTGCGCGATGCCCGTGACCTGCAGGTGGAGGCACCCGCAGGGCTCGACGCCACCTTGCGCCCTTATCAGCAACAGGGCCTGAACTGGATGCAGGCCCTGCGCGAGATAGGCACCGGCGGCATCCTCGGCGACGACATGGGCCTGGGCAAAACCCTGCAGACCCTGGCCCACCTACTGCTTGAAAAACAGTCCGGGCGCCTTGGCTCGCCTGCCCTGGCGGTCATGCCGACCAGCCTGGTGCCCAACTGGCTCGACGAAGCCCAGCGTTTTGCCCCGAGCCTGCGGGTGCTGGCCCTTCAAGGCCCGGGCCGCAACAAGCATTTTGCCTCGCTGCACGAATACGATCTGGTGCTGACCACCTACGCCCTGGCGCCACGCGACCTGGAACACTTGCGAGCGCAACCCTGGGCCGTTCTGGTGCTCGATGAGGCACAGAACATCAAGAGCAGCACCAGCAAGGCTGCCCAGGCCGTGTGCGAGCTGCAGGCCAGCCAGCGCCTGTGCCTGACTGGAACGCCCATGGAAAACAACCTGGGCGAACTGTGGTCGCTGTTCCACTTCCTGATGCCCGGCTGGCTGGGTGACCTCAAGCGCTTCAACCAGGACTACCGCACGCCGATCGAGCGTCAAGGCGACAGCGAGCGAATGGCGCATCTGGTCAACCGCATTCGCCCGTTCCTGCTGCGCCGGACCAAGGAGCAGGTGGCCACAGAGCTGCCCGCCAAAACCGAGATGGTCCACTGGGTCGAACTCAGCGACGCTCAACGGGACACCTATGAAGCCGTGCGGGTGGCGATGGACAAGAAGGTGCGTGAAGAAATCGCTCGCAGCGGCGCGGCTCGCAGCCAGATCGTGATCCTCGATGCCCTGCTCAAGCTGCGCCAGGTGTGCTGTGACCTGCGCCTGGTCAAAGGTGTGGAAACCAAGACCAATCAGGCCGACAAAGGCAAACTCGGCGCCCTCATGGAGATGCTCGAAGAGCTGCTGAGTGAAGGCCGCCGCGTACTGCTGTTCTCGCAGTTCACCTCGATGCTGGCACTGATCGAGCAGGAACTTGCCAAACGCGACATCCGCTACAGCCTGCTCACGGGCGACACCCGCGATCGCCGCGCTCCGGTAAAACAGTTCCAGGAGGGTGAAAGCGAAGTGTTCCTGATCAGCCTCAAGGCCGGCGGCACCGGGCTCAACCTGACTGCGGCGGACACGGTCATTCACTACGACCCGTGGTGGAACCCCGCCAGCGAGAACCAGGCCACCGACCGCGCCTACCGCATCGGCCAGGATAAACCGGTGTTCGTGTTCAAGCTGATTACCCGGGGCACCGTTGAGGAGAAGATCCAGCAATTGCAGCAGGAGAAAGCGGCACTGGCGGCAGGCTTGCTCGACGGCGGCCAGGCCGGCCAGTGGCGATTGGGGGATGACGAGATCGAGGCGTTGTTCGCGCCGTTGCCGGGCAAGCGCGGACGATAGACGTTGCCTGTACCGGCCTTATCGCCGGCAAGCCGGCTCCCACAATGATCTGAATGTCGTCGCGGTCATTGTGGGAGCGACTGTCTTGCGCTGCCTGTGCCGGCCTCATCGCTGCGGTTCGTCGCCACGACAAGCCAGCTCCCACAGGTACGGCAGTGATTTCAAGATCTGCGCGGTCCATGTGGGAGCCGGCTTGCCGGCGATAAGGCCAGCGGCCTCAATCGATCAACTGCGCCTCTTTCAACGCCCCAAGGGCCTCCAGCCAGCGAGGCTGCTGGCGGTAATCGGTCCGCGCAAAACCTTGCCCGCGCATCCGCGCAATCCGTGGCGACGGCTTCACCTTCAGGCGCTGCGCCGCGCTCAATGCAAGCTCCGCCGCCGCACGGTCGTTGCACACCAGGCCCATGTCGCAACCTGCGCTCAACGCTGCCTCGATGCGGTTCGCGGCATCCCCCACCACATGGGCACCGGCCATGGACAGGTCATCACTGAAGATCACCCCTTCGAAGCCCAGCTCGCCGCGCAGGATGTCCTGCAACCAGCGCCGCGAGAACCCGGCTGGCTGGTTGTCGACCTGCGGGTAGATCACATGGGCCGGCATCACTGCGGCAAGCTGGCCGCTCAGGCGTGTGAAGGGCACCAGGTCCGCCGCGCGCAGCTGCTCGAGGCTGCGCTCGTCGGTGGGGATGGCCACGTGGGAGTCAGCCTCGGCCCAGCCGTGCCCCGGGAAGTGCTTGCCGCATGCAGCCATGCCTGCTGCATTCATGCCGCGGATGAACGCGCCGGCCAGTTGCGTGGCACGTTGCGGATCACCCTCGAAGGCGCGACTGCCCACTACCGCACTGCGCTGGTGATCCAGGTCGAGTACCGGAGCGAAGCTCAGGTCCAGGCCGACCGCCAGCACTTCGGTGGCCATCAGCCAGCCGCACTGCTCGGCCAGGTACTCGGCATTGACATTGTCGGCAATCGCGCGCATGGCCGGCAGGCGAACGAAACCCTGACGCAGCCGCTGAACGCGGCCACCCTCCTGATCGACCGCCAGGATCAGATCAGGACGAATGGCACGGATGGACGCACACAATTCACGCACCTGAC
The DNA here is from genome assembly GCF_034387475.1 of Pseudomonas sp. Teo4. Classification (NCBI taxonomy): domain Bacteria; kingdom Pseudomonadati; phylum Pseudomonadota; class Gammaproteobacteria; order Pseudomonadales; family Pseudomonadaceae; genus Pseudomonas; species Pseudomonas sp. Teo4. The sequence continues at coordinate 401,947 of NZ_JAXCIL010000001.1, read as the reverse complement.
GAGGGCTGTCGATGTTGCGGGCAAAGATGATCAAGCCGGCCACTTCGGGTTGACGCAGGAGGTGTCGGTCCTCGGCGGTCAGCCATTTACCGGCGATATCCACCATCAGAGAGCCTTGCAGGCTGACGGTCATAGGGAATCCTTCATTGAAGACTGAGAGAAGCCCACTGGGGGCAGGCAGCCTCTTCGATACGTACCGGGCAATGGGCCGGCACTCGGTCGAACAGGCCAAGCAAATCTGTGTTGTGCAGGCGTATGCAGCCATGTGACAACGGCACGCGCAATGGTTCGATATCCGGCGTGCCGTGCAGGTAGATGTAACGACGGAACGTGTCGACGGCGCCCAGGCGGTTGACGCCAGGCTCGCAACCACTGAGCCACAGAATGCGGGTCAGGATCCAGTCGCGCCCCGGAAACTGCCCGTGCAGCAGCGGCGTCCAGACCTCGCCGGTCCAGCGTCGCCCGCTCAACACCGCATTGACAGGCAGGTTGGCACCTATCTTCGCACGCACCTGATGCAGGCCACGCGGCGTGCAGCCTGAGCCATTGCGCTCTCCTGCGCCGTTGCGCGCCGTGGAAACGTCGAGGCGAAGCCGCAACTGCCCACGGGTGAAGCCGTAGAGGCGCTGGTCAGCCAGGGAAATGTGCAGGAAGTCGAGGTCAGGCATGGGCGCTAGCTTAGCCGAAGCGCCCTGCCCCGCCCAGTGTTCAGGCCTTGGCGGTAGTGCTCTTGCTGCGCGGGCGCAGTTGCGCGCTGGCCATCGCCTCGTCGGTGACGCCGCTGTCGGCACGCATGCCGGCCGCCAGGAACGGCACCATCAAGCGCATGACCTGCTCGATCGAGGTGTTGATGCCGAAATCGGTCTCGGCGATGGCGCGCAATGCCTTGATACCGGACATGCTGAACGCTGCGGCACCCAACATGAAGTGCACGCGCCAGAACAATTCCAGCGGCGGAATGCGTGGAGCGGCTTCATTGACCAGCAGCATGTAGCGGCGGAACACTTTGCCGTACATGTCTTCCAGGTAACGACGCAAGTGGCCCTGGCTCTGGCTGAAGGCCAGGCCTAAAAGGCGCATGAAAATCGACAGGTCGTTGTTGCTGCGCGGCTGCACGACCAGCGCCTGCTCTACCAGCATTTCAAGCAACTCTTCGAGCGAGGGCTTCTGTTCGGGGCGTGCCTGGCGACGTTCCAGTTCACGCTCGAGGCTGGCGCAGAACGGGCCCAGGAAGCGCGAGAACACCGCCTGAATCAGGGCTTTCTTGGAACCGAAGTGGTAGTTGACCGCAGCCAGGTTGACGCCGGCCTTGCTGGTGATCAGCCGCAGCGAGGTTTCGGCGAACCCCCTTTCCGCGAACAGCTGCTCAGCTGCATCGAGAATGCGTTCAACGGTTTCCGATTGGGCCATGACTACTCCGCCAGACAAACAGGTGTTTGAAACATACGTTTCAGCCCTGTTTATGTCAAGGCTCGCTGACCGTGCGGTCGCACATTAGAAAGCGCTGGGCGCCAAGCTGCAAGCGCCAAGTTGCAGTTGGCCGTGGCGCAAATCCGCTTTTTCTTGCGCCTTGCAGTTTGCAGCGCGCCCGACACTGTATATAATCCCAGTCACTGTATAAAAAGACAGAGCGCTCGCCATGTTGAAACTGACGCCACGCCAAGCCGAAATCCTGGCCTTCATCAAACGCTGCCTCGAAGACAACGGCTTCCCGCCAACGCGCGCGGAGATCGCTCAAGAGCTGGGCTTCAAGTCGCCCAACGCCGCCGAGGAACATCTCAAGGCCCTCGCCCGCAAAGGCGCGATCGAAATGACCCCAGGTGCCTCTCGCGGCATCCGCGTCCCCGGCTTCGAGGCCAAGGCCGAAGAGAATGGCCTGCCAATCATTGGGCGGGTCGCGGCCGGCGCACCAATCCTCGCCGAACAGCACATCGAGCAATCCTGCAACATCAACCCCACCTTCTTCCATCCGCGCGCCGACTATCTGTTGCGCGTACACGGCATGAGCATGAAGGACGTCGGCATCTTTGACGGCGACCTGCTCGCCGTGCACACCTGCCGCGAAGCCCGAAACGGCCAGATCGTCGTCGCCCGCATCGGTGACGAGGTAACGGTCAAACGCTTCAAGCGTGAAGGCAGCAAAGTCTGGCTTATTGCCGAGAACCCCGAATTCGCCCCCATCGAAGTCGACCTGAAAGATCAGGAACTGGTTATCGAGGGCTTGAGCGTCGGCGTCATTCGCCGCTGATCCAGGAGGCGTCATGCAGCAGTCCACCCATGCACCCCAGCAAGTTCAGCTTCCGCTGTTCGAGGCCTTCCTCGCCCAGCCGGTATTGCCGGGCTTGAAGGCACAAGAGCCGGCGCGCAAGCACAGCCAACCCGAGCTGTTTAGCGAACTGTCGCTGCGCGGAGCACCTGGGCACTGCCAAAGCCTGCTGGCGCCCGTGCTACGCGAACTGAGCGAAGAGGACGATGCCCGCTGGCTGACCCTGATCGCCCCACCCTCAAGCCTGACGCAAGCTTGGTTACGAGATGCTGGCCTTAACCGCGAACGCATTCTGTTGCTGCACCCTCGCGGCAACCAGAGCCCGCTGCAACTGGCCTGCGAAGCCCTGCGCCTTGGCCGCAGCCATACCGTGGTCAGCTGGCTGGGTAACGTCAACGCCAACGCACGCCAGCAACTGGTACGCGCAGCCAACGTCGGAAACGCACAAAGCCTGAACATCCGCCTCGGCTGATGTTCAGGCTTTGCCTGTTATTCGCAACACTCTCGCTGCTTAGTGCAGTACGCGCGGTCCTTCGTCGCGCTCGAGGTCGCCATCCATGAGGCGACCCGCCATCTGCACGCCTACGCTCAGCATGGCCTTGGCCACCTCAACGTGCTGGCCCTGCAGGAACGCCTTGGCGTCCTCCGAGAAATCCAGGGTTACCAGAGAGCCTTCGTCCTCGGCACGACGCAGTTCGATCCGGCCATCAGGCAACTCGACAATTTCTAGAAAGGACGTTGACATATAGGGCTGCTCTCCACGAAAGGCGATTATTGTACCAGCCGAAGTGGTGATCAGCACTCACTCAACGCGTCACGGAAACGTCTCACCAAACCCTTGAGGTTGTTTCGCCAGCTTTCCAGCTCCTCCCTCGACAACGCAGGATGCTCAGGCTCGTCGAGATTGACGGCCTGGATCAGGGGCTGAGTGACATCGGTCTTGGGCGCTTTCTTGGCGACCGGCGGTCGGAACAAATCGGCATAAGCACTGAGCAGTTGCGCCAGCCAGGTTTCCCGCTGCCTAACCAGCTCAAGCATCTCGGCCACTTCAGGGATGGCCAGTTTGTTCAATGCATCGTCGGCGAGCGCCTGCTCCACTGTGGTAACCACGGGCAAGCGGTAGAAACCACCGATTTCATGGCACAACCCCAACAGCGCGCCGTACAGATGAAACAGCGCCGACTCGCGCTCGGACTGGACCAGACCCTGGGCATTCATGGCCTGGCTCTGTTCGGCCTTGGCCATGGATTCCAGGGCAAGTCCGGCGAAGAACAGTTTCTGGTTGGTACGGGTGTAGAGTTCCTGGGCCATCTTGAGTGACCTCCCTAAGGCTGCAAGGCGAATAGCTGCAGTTTCAGGGATCGCGCTTTCATTGTCATCAACGAAATGGGGCCGCTGCGCGCCCCATCGCCGGCAAGCCGGCTCCTACAGGATTGCACCACGCTTGAGGCCTGGGCGGAATCTGTGGGAGCCGGCTTGCCGGCGATGGGCCGCAAAGCGGCCCCAATTGCAGCACTGAACGGTCAGCGCTTGTCTTCGACCTTCCAGGCATTCCCGTCGTAGAACGCCTTCCACCCCGTCGGCTTGCCATCGACCTCGGACTGTACGTATTGCTCCTTGGTCTTGCGGCTGTAGCGGATCACCGCCGGACGGCCTTCCGGGTCCTTCTGCGGCGCGTCGCACAGGAAGTGGTACTTAGGGTCGATCTCATGCTTGTGCGGAACGATTTCCAGCACCAAAGGAGCGCGAGTTTCGCGGTTCTTGGGGAACTGGCTTGCCGCCAGGAACAGCCCCGAGGCGCCATCACGCAACACGTAGGTATCGTCGACCTTCTCGCACTTGAGCTCGGGCATGTCCACCTTGTCCATCTTCGGTGGCGCCGCCTCGCCGCTCTTGAGCAGCTTGCGGGTGTTCTTGCACGACGCATTGGTGCAACCGAAGAACTTGCCGAAACGGCCTGTCTTGAGCTGCATCTCGCTGCCGCACTTGTCGCACTCCAGGCTCGGCCCTTCGTAGCCCTTGATGCGGTAGCTACCCTCTTCGATCTCGTAGCCAGCGCAGTCCGGGTTGTTACCGCAGATATGCAGCTTGTGCTTCTCGTCCAGCAGGTAAGCGTCCATCGCCGTGGCGCAGATCGGGCAACGGTGCTTGCCGCGCAGCACGCGGGACTCCGATTCACCCTCGTCGTCAGCGGCAATCTCGTCACCTGGCACCAGGTTGACGGTGGCCTTGCAGCGCTCTTTCGGTGGCAGGCTGTAGCCGGAGCAGCCGAGGAACACACCCGTGGAAGCGGTACGGATCATCATTGGCCGGCCACATTCCTTGCACGGAATGTTGGTCATGGTCGGCTGGTTGGCACGCATGCCGCTTTCCGCGGATTCAGCCGTCAGCAGCTTCTTGCTGAAGTCACCGTAGAACTCGTCAAGCACGTTCTTCCAGTCACGCTCACCCTGGGCCACGTCATCGAGGTTCTCTTCCATGCCGGCGGTGAAGCCGTAGTCCATGAGGTTGGAGAAGCTCTCGGACAGGCGCTCGGTGACGATGTCGCCCATCTTCTCGGAATAGAAGCGGCGGTTGTGCAGCGTCACATAACCGCGGTCCTGGATAGTCGAAATGATCGCCGCGTAGGTCGACGGGCGACCGATACCGCGCTTTTCCATTTCCTTGACCAGGCTGGCTTCGGTGAAGCGTGCCGGTGGCTTGGTGAAGTGCTGGCTCGGGTCGAGCTGGATCAGCTTCAACGCCTCGCCCTGCGCCATTTCCGGCAGCACATCGTCTTCGCCCGGCTTGCTCTGCTGTGGCAGCACGCGGGTGTAACCGTCGAACTTCAGGATACGGCCCTTGGCGCGCAGCTCGAAGTCGCCAGCCGCCACCGTCACGCTGGTGGACAGGTATTGCGCTGGCGGCATCTGGCAAGCCAGGAACTGGCGCCAGATCAGCTCGTACAGGCGCTCGGCATCACGCTCCATACCGCTGAGCTTGGTCGGATGGGTGTTGACGTCGGAAGGACGAATCGCTTCGTGCGCCTCCTGGGCGCCTTCCTTGCTGCCATACACCACCGGGGCATCCGGCAGGTACTGCTTGCCGAACTCACGCTCGATGTAGCTGCGCGCCATGTCCAGAGCATCGGCCGACAGGTTGGTCGAGTCGGTACGCATATAGGTGATGTAGCCAGCTTCGTACAGACGCTGGGCCATCATCATGGTCTTCTTCACCCCGAAGCCCAGGCGATTGCTCGCCGCCTGCTGCAGGGTGGAGGTAATGAACGGTGCCGACGGCTTGCTGCTGGTCGGGCGGTCTTCGCGCTTGACCACGCTGTAGCTGGAAGCCTTGAGCTTCTCCAGCGCAGCCATGGCCTGGGCTTCGTTCAGCGGCTTGAAGGCCTCGCCGTTCTCGCGGGCCACTTCGAAACGCACCTTGGCGTTCTTGGCGGTACCGAGGTCGGCGTGGACTTCCCAGTATTCTTCAGGGATGAACGCGCGGATTTCGCGCTCACGCTCGACTACCAGTTTCACCGCCACCGACTGCACACGCCCGGCAGACAGGCCGCGGGCAATCTTGGCCCACAGCAGTGGCGAAACCATGTAACCGACCACGCGATCGAGGAAGCGACGCGCTTGCTGAGCATTGACGCGGTCGATATCCAGCTCGCCCGGCTGGGAGAAGGCATCCTGGATGGCCTTCTTGGTGATTTCGTTGAACACCACGCGCTTGTAGCGGCTGTCGTCCCCACCAATGGCTTCGCGCAGGTGCCAGGCAATGGCTTCCCCTTCGCGATCCAAGTCGGTTGCGAGATAGATGGTGTCAGCATCCTTGGCCAGGCGGCGCAGCTCGTCGATCACCTTTTCCTTGCCAGGCAGGATCTCGTACTTGGCCTTCCAGCCGTGATCGGGGTCAACCCCCATGCGCGCCACCAGCTGGCGACGGGCCTTTTCCTTCGGCGACAGCGCCGGTGCCTCACCCGCGGTCTTGCCGCGCTTGGCGGCCGGCTCTTTGCTGGCGCTGGCCGAACCGCTGGTGGGGAGGTCTCGGATATGGCCGATACTCGACTTCACCACGTACTGGTTGCCCAGGTACTTGTTGATGGTCTTGGCCTTGGCCGGGGATTCCACAATGACCAGCGATTTGCCCATGGATCGGAGTATTCCTGAATCTGAAGATGAAAAACGCGTCAGGTGCCAGACGCGGCACCGCTATATATAGTGGCAAAAGAGTGAGGTCAAGCGCGGTCGATCACTCGACTGGCTTGGCCAAGTGCTCGGACAGCCCCTCTTCGGCCTTGACCAAAGCAAAGCGTGGCACCTGCTCGCCGTCAACCTCTACCGACTCGAGGAACATCGAAAGCGGCCGCACCCACAGCCCGAACTCGCCATAAAGTGCCTGGTAGAACACCACCCATTCTTCGGTCTCGGAGTGCCGAGCAGCGGCGAAGACACGGTACTCAGGCCCTTTGTAATGACGGTACACGCCTGGTTGTATCTGCATGTCGCTCACCCTCTTGAAACAAATTCTGTAAAAAACAAAAACCGGGGCACAGGGCCCCGGCTGCTGACTTGCAACGCGATCAGACGCGTTCGAAGACAGTGGTGATGCCTTGACCCAAGCCGACGCACATGGTGGCGACACCCAGGGCACCGCCATTTTGCTTCATGACGTTGAGCAGGGTGCCGGAAATCCGTGCCCCGGAGCAACCGAACGGGTGGCCCAAGGCAATGGCGCCGCCGTGCAGGTTAACCTTCTCATCCATCTTGTCGAGTACTTTAAGATCTTTCAGCACCGGCAGGGCCTGTGCGGCGAAGGCTTCGTTGAGCTCGATGAAGTCGATATCGGCCATGGTCAGGCCCGCGCGCTTGAGCGCTTTCTGGGTCGACGGCACCGGGCCGTAGCCCATGATCGCCGGGTCGACACCGGCCACAGCCATGGAGCGGATGACCGCCAAGGGCTGAATACCGAGGTCCATGGCGCGCTGACCGGACATGACGATCATGCACGAGGCACCGTCGGTGATCTGCGACGAAGTACCGGCAGTGACGGTGCCCCCTTTCGGGTTGAACGCAGGCTTGAGCGATGCCAGGCCTTCAAGGGTGGTTTCCGGGCGAATGGTCTCGTCGAAATCGAAGACCTTCAGGAAGCCGTTCTCGTCGTAGCCCTGCATCGGGATGATCTCGTCCTTGAACTTGCCTTCGACCGTCGCCTTGTGGGCGAGCTGGTGCGAACGCAGGCCGAACAGATCCTGTTGCTCACGGCTGATGCCGTGCATCTTGCCCAGCATTTCAGCGGTCAGGCCCATCATGCCCGAAGCTTTGGCGGCATGCAGCGACATGTGTGGGTTTGGGTCCACGCCATGCATCATGCTGACGTGCCCCATGTGCTCGACACCACCGACCACGAACACGTCGCCGTTGCCGGTCATGATCGCCTGGGCAGCGGTGTGCAGCGCGCTCATCGACGAGCCACACAGGCGGCTGACGGTCTGGGCGGCGGAGGTGTGCGGAATCTGGGTCATCAACGACGCCATGCGGGCGATGTTCCAGCCCTGCTCCAGGGTCTGGTTGACGCAGCCCCAGATCACGTCCTCGACCTCTTTCGGGTCAACCTTGTCGTTGCGCTCCAGCAGTTTGCTGATCAGGTGCGCGGACATGTCTTCGGCGCGGGTGTTGCGGTGCATGCCACCCTTGGAGCGGCCCATCGGGGTGCGACCGAAGTCGACAATCACCACGTCTCTTGGATTGAGGCTCATATCAATACTCTCGCTCTACTCTTGCTCTCAGGCGCTGTGGCCGCTCAGTTGAAGAAGCGCTGGCCATTCTTGGCCATCTCGCGCAGCTTCGCGGTCGGGTGGTACAGCGGCCCAAGGTCGGCATACTGGTCAGCCAGGGCAACGAACTCGGCCACCCCGATCGAATCGATGTAACGCAGCGCACCACCCCGGAAGGGAGGGAAACCAATGCCGTAGACCAGGCCCATGTCGGCTTCGGCGGCGGTTTCGACGATACCGTCCTCCAGGCAGCGCACGGTCTCGAGGCACAGCGGGACCATCATCCAGTTGATGATGTCTTCATCGGTGACTTCACGCTGCTCGAAGACGATCGGCTTAAGCACCTCGAGCACGCTGGCGTCGACCACTTTCTTCGGCTTGCCGCGCTTGTCGGTCTCGTAGGCGTAGAAGCCCTTGCCATTCTTCTGGCCCAGGCGGTTGGCCTCGTACAGGGCATCCACGGCCGAACGACGATCATCTTTCATGCGGTCCGGGAAACCTTCGGCCATGACATCACGGCCGTGGTGGCCAGTGTCGATACCGACGACGTCCATCAGGTACGCCGGGCCCATGGGCCAGCCGAACTTCTCCATCACCTTGTCGATGCGCACGAAGTCGACACCGGCGCTGACCAGCTTGGCGAAGCCACCGAAGTACGGGAACAACACACGGTTGACCAAAAAGCCCGGGCAGTCGTTGACCACGATCGGGTTCTTGCCCATCTTCTTGGCATAGGCCACGGTAGTGGCGACCGCGACTTCACTGGACTTCTCGCCACGAATGACTTCCACCAGCGGCATCATGTGCACCGGGTTGAAGAAGTGCATGCCGACGAAGTTCTCCGGACGCTTGAGGGCCTTGGCCAGCAAGTTGATGGAGATGGTCGAGGTGTTCGAGGCGAGGATCGCATCGTCCTTCACCTGGCCTTCAACTTCGGCCAGCACGGCCTGCTTGACCTTCGGGTTCTCGACCACGGCCTCGACGACGATGTCGACATTGCCGAAGTCGCCGTAGGACAGGGTCGGACGAATGGCATTGAGCGCCTCAGCCATTTTCGCCGGGGTCAAACGGCCTTTCTCGACGCGCTTGCCAAGCAGCTTGGAGGCTTCGTTCAAGCCCAGCTGGATGGCTTCTTCGCGAATGTCCTTCATCAGGATCGGGGTGCCCTTGACCGCCGACTGGTAGGCGATGCCGCCACCCATGATGCCAGCGCCGAGTACGGCAGCCTGCTTCACGTCGTGGGCGATCTCATCATGGGCCTTGGCCTTGCGCTTGAGCTCCTGATCGTTCAGGAACAGGCCGATCAGGCTTTCCGCGACCGAGGTCCGGGCCAGCTTGGCGAAACCTGCGGCTTCGACTTCCAGCGCTTTGTCACGGCCGAAGTTCGCGGCCTTCTGGATGGTCTTGATGGCTTCGACTGGAGCCGGATAGTTAGGGCCAGCCTGGCCTGCGACGAAGCCTTTGGCGGTCTCGAAGGCCATCATCTGCTCGATGGCGTTGAGCTTGAGCTTCTCCAGCTTGGGCTGGCGCTTGGCCTTGTAATCCAGCTCACCGCTGATGGCGCGCTTGATCAGGTCCAGGGCACCGGCCTGCAGCAGTTCAGGGGCGACCACGGCATCGACCGCACCCACTTTCAGCGCGTCCTCGGCACGGTTTTCCTTACCGGAGGCAATCCACTCGATGGCGTTGTCGGAACCGATCAGGCGCGGCAGACGCACGGTGCCGCCGAAGCCCGGGTAGATACCCAGCTTGACTTCCGGCAGGCCGATCTTGGCGTTGGAGGACATGACCCGGTAGTCGGCTGCCAGGCACATTTCCAGGCCGCCACCCAGGGCGATACCGTTGATGGCCGCGACAGTCGGCACTTCGAGGTCTTCGAAGGCATTGAAGATGCGGTTGGCTTCCAGGTTGCCGGCAACCAGCTCGGCCTCGGGCAGTTTGAAGTTATCGACGAACTCGGTGATGTCGGCGCCGACGATGAACACGTCCTTGCCACTGCTGACGATCACGCCTTTCACCGAGGCGTCGGCCTTGATGGCATCGACGGCCTGGCGCAGCTCGTCCAGGGTCAGGCGATTGAACTTGTTGACGGACTCACCCTTGAGGTCGAACTTCAGTTCGACGATGCCGCTTTCAAGAGCCTTAACCGTGATGGCTTTACCTTCGTAAATCATCAACTGATCTCCACGATATGGAAGCTGAACTGTACACGCCGAACGCTGGTGGCAGAGCTGGCCATGCTGCCCTTGCCCCAGGCACACCCGTCAGCGCGCTAGTCGGGATTATGGACGAGCGATGTGACATACAAACGCTCAATTCATACGCCCGTTTGATTTGGGTATGCACACATTCTCCGAAAAGATCGGCGTTGTCAAATGCTCACGAGCACCATCAAAACGCGACTTTCCGGTCACTTTGCAACGGCAGGGTTCGATAAGTGATGACAGTGATCGCTGATCATTCATGTCAGCGATTGACCATTTCTGCAGGCGCCGGCTTAGCAGCGGCGAGGCCAGTTCAGTCGAATTCGAGCCGCGATAAAATCTGCCAACAATGGCTGGCATCTCCCCCACGGCCGACTACACTGCGACTGGCTCCACGAAATTCCCGGCCTGCCTGGCCTTTTCTGCAGCGCAGAAACGACAAAGCGGCAACCTGGCACCTACCCCACCTGGGGCGCTGCCATGTTGCCGCTTTGTCGTTGTCGCGCGATCAAGCGAGGGTTTCAAAGGCGTGAGCAATATCCTGCAACACAGATTTATCGCCACGCTCGCTCCAGTACAGCGCGATCATGCGCTTGTCGGCCTCGACCTTGTAAACGGTCTCTGGCAGGCGCGCGAACACCTCACTCAAGTGCGGTTCCTCGCACACTTCACGCCACTGGTTCCACCACACACCCGGGCTGACCTGCCAATAGCACCAACTGTCCTCATGCCCTTTGCGTCGGGCCCTGTGGTATTGCGGGCAAGGGCTGGGCGGTTCCTTCTCCAGCCAGTGCGGCCACTGTTGCGGCGCCAGCTGCATGGCCAGCCCCATGCGCCGCGCCTCCAGGCGCAGGCTCATCTGCTCACCCTGCTTGCGGGAAACACGCAGCCAGGAAAGCGGACTGAGAATCAGCGCAAGGATTGACACCACCAGCCATACCGTCATATCTGTAGTTCCCATAAAGCGTTGCAAATGAGCGGGTTACTCATGTTTCACGGAAGACCTGCCGTAAAGCGACCATACTTCTACTATCGCGATTGTCAGGAGTGCTGCTCATGTCCTACGAACATCTTCTGGTTGCCGTCGACCTGACCGAAGAATGCGACCCGGTGATCAAGCGTGCCATGAAGCTCGCCGAACCTAGCGGCGCCAAGGTCTCGCTGGTGCATATCGTCGAACCGATGGCCATGGCCTTTGGCGGCGACGTACCGATGGACCTGTCGCAACTGCAACAGCAGCAGTTCGACCAGGCCAAGGAGCGCATGGATCGCCTGTTCAACAAATACCCGGATATCAACCGCGGCGACTCGCACCTGACCTACGGCCAGCCACGCCAGGAAATCCACCAGCTGGCCAAGGACCAGAAGTGCGACCTGATCGTGGTGGGCAGCCATGGCCGCCACGGCTTGGCCCTGCTGCTGGGCTCCACTGCCAACGACGTGCTGCACGGTGCGCCGTGCGATGTGCTGGCGGTGAGGCTGCAGAAGAAGGAATGATTTAGCCTGTCTGGGCACTATCGCCGGCAAGCCGGCTCCCACAGGAACTGCACAGATCTCGGGCTTTGTGCAATCCCTGTGGGAGCCGGCTTGCCGGCGATGGGGCCTAGAGCGGTAACTCAGCCTTCCAGCTCAGCCCACCGCTCTACCAGCGCGTCCAGCTCGCCCTGCAGCTTCTCGATCTTCGCCAGCACCGCCGAGGTCTCAGCGATCGGGCGCTGATAGAACCCTGCCGCATTCACTTCTTCCTGGGCCTCGGCCATGCGCTGCTCCAGCTCATCGATCTGCCCTGGCAACATCTCCAGCTCGCGCTGCAGCTTGTAGCTGAGCTTCTTCTTCGAAGCATCCGCCACCGGTGCAGCAGCCACAGGCGCCGCCTCTGCAATGGGCTTTTCCACCACCGCGCTGTTGAGCTCCGACTTGCCGCCCTTGCTTTCGGTCACGCCCAGCAACTTCGGCGAACCGCCCTGGCGAATCCAGTCCTCGTAGCCACCCACGTATTCGCGCACCTTGCCCTGCCCTTCGAACACCAGGGTGCTGGTCACCACGTTGTCGAGGAAGGCCCGGTCGTGGCTGACCATCAGCACCGTGCCCTTGTAGTTGGACAGGACTTCTTCCAGCAGCTCGAGGGTTTCAACGTCCAGGTCGTTGGTCGGCTCGTCGAGCACCAGCAGGTTGGCAGGCTTGCTGAACAGCTTGGCCAGCAACAGACGGGCACGCTCGCCGCCGGACAACGCCTTGACCGGGGTACGCGCGCGCTGCGGGCTGAACAGGAAATCGCCCAGGTAGCTCAGGACATGGCGGCTCTGCCCGTCGATATCGATGAAGTCCCGGCCTTCGGCCAGGTTGTCGATCACGGTCTTTTCCAGGTCGAGCTGGTGACGCATCTGGTCGAAATAGGCCACTTCAAGCTTGGTGCCCCGCTCGATCTTGCCGGAGGTCGGCTCCAGGTCACCGAGCATCAGCTTGAGCAATGTGGTCTTGCCGGTACCGTTGGCACCCAGCAGGCCAATCCGGTCCTCGCGCTGCAGGACCATGGAGAAATCCTTGACCAGCATCGGCCCCTCAGGGTGCGCGAAGCTGACATTCTCCAGCACCATGACCTGCTTGCCGGACTTCTCCGCCGACTCGATCTGGATGTTGGCCTTGCCCTGACGCTCACGGCGCTCGCTGCGTTCCACGCGCAATGCCTTGAGCGCGCGCACTCGGCCTTCGTTGCGGGTTCGACGGGCCTTGATGCCCTGGCGAATCCATACCTCTTCCTGGGCCAGGCGCTTGTCGAACAGCGCGTTGGCGGTTTCTTCGGCGGCCAACGCCGCTTCTTTGTGCACCAGGAAGCTGGCGTAGTCGCCGTTCCAGTCGATCAGGCCGCCACGGTCCAGTTCAAGGATGCGGGTGGCCAGGTTCTGCAGGAAGGACCGGTCGTGGGTGATGAACAGCACGGCGCCATTGAAGCCGCTCAGGGCTTCTTCGAGCCAGGCGATGGCACCGATGTCCAGGTGGTTGGTCGGTTCGTCCAGCAGCAGCAGGTCAGGCTCGGAAACCAGCGCCTGGGCAAGCAGCACGCGCCGACGCCAGCCACCGGACAGCTCGGCCAGGGTCTTTTCGGCCGGCAATTGCAGACGGCTCAGAGTGCTTTCCACCACCTGCTGCAGGCGCCAGCCATCACGGGCTTCCAGTTCGTGCTGGACGTGCATGATTTTTTCCAGGTCTTCATCGCCCTGGATGTTCTGGCTAAGGTGGTGATACTCGGCAAGCAGCGCGCCCACGCCATCAAGGCCTTCGGCCACCACGTCGAACACGCTGCGTTCGTCGGCCACCGGCAATTCCTGCGGCAGCTCGCCGATCTTCAGGCCAGGGGCGCGCCAGATCTCGCCGTCGTCGCCCTTCTGCTCGCCCTTGACCAGGCGCAGCATGCTCGACTTGCCGGTGCCGTTGCGGCCGATGATGCACACCCGCTCGCCACGGGCGATCTGCCAGGACACTTTGTCCAGCAGCGGCATGGCGCCGAATGCGAGGGACACATCGCTGAATTTGAGCAGGGTCATGTTCGTCTCCAGAAATCGGGCGCGCATTCTACCTGACTTGGCCATTTCCGGCATTAAGTTGACCGCACCGCCAACGCTTGGCGACATTTGGTCGAAGTTAACGGCTTGATACAAGCACAGTCCTTTCACCGGCCATGGGCAAACGGCTAAGCTAAGGCAATAGCTTCCAACAGTGCTGGCATTGCCGTCACTTTCCCATGGTTCAACTGCCCGGACGTATCATGCGCAGCCGCCTGTTACAGATTGCATCCTGCCTGCTGCTCACCGCAGCCGCCGCCAGCGTGGCGCAGGCCGCCGACCTCTCCCAGCAACGCCAGTACTATGACGAGGCCAAGCGCGCCTTGGCCAAGGGCGACAAAGGCCCTTACCTGCGCTATGCCCAGGCCCTGCGCGATTACCCGTTGACGCCCTACCTGGCCTACGACGAACTCACCGCACGCCTGAAAAGCGCAAGCAACGAAGAAATCGAAGGCTTCCTGGCCAAACACGGTGATCTGCCCCAGGCCAACTGGATGAAACTGCGCTGGCTGCGCTGGCTGGCCGAGCGCGGCGAGTGGAATACCTTTGCCAAGTATTACGACCCCAAGCTCAACTTCACCGAACTGGACTGCCTGAACGGTCAGTACCAGCTGAGCCATGGCCTCAGAGCCGAGGGTTTTGCCAGCGCCGAAAAGCTGTGGAATGTCGGCAAGTCGCAACCGGCAGCCTGTGACACCCTGTTCGGCATGTGGGCCGCCGAAGGCCAGCTGACCGAGGCCAAACGCTGGAACCGCACCAAGCTGGCCGCCCAGGCACGCAACTACGGCCTGGCCAACAACCTGGTCAAGACCCTGACCACCCTTGCCCCACAGGGTCGCCTGCTGGTCGACGTCGCGCAAAAGCCCGAGCTGTTGAACCAGCCATCACGCTTCACCCCGGTCAACGAGGCCATGTCCGACGTGGTCAGCCTCGGCCTGCGTCGTTTGGCCAGGCAGGACCCGGAGCGCGCCATGGCGCTGCTCGACGATTACGCCCAGCGCATGCACTTCTCCCGCGACGAGAAAGTCGCGATCGCCCGGGAAATCGGCCTGACCTTGGCTCGTCGTTACGACCCACGCGCCCTTGACCTGATGACCCGCTACGACCCGGAACTGCGCGACAACACCGTCAGCGAATGGCGTTTGCGCCTGCTGTTGCGCCTGGGCCGTTGGGAAGACGCCTACCAGCTGACCAAGCGCCTGCCACAGGACCTGGCCAGCAGCAGCCGCTGGAAGTACTGGCAAGCCCGTACCCTGGAGCTGGCCCAGCCGAACAACCCGCAAATTCCGCTGCTGTACAAGACCGTGGCACGCGAACGCGACTTTTATGGCTTCCTCGCCGCTGACCGGGCCCAAACCCCTTATCAGTTGAACAACAGGCCGCTGGTGCTCAGCCCGCAACTGGTCAACAAGGTGCGTAACACGCCGGGCATCCAGCGTGCCCTGGAATTCCACGCCCGCGGCCAGATCGTCGAAGGGCGCCGCGAGTGGTACCACGTCAGCCGTCACTTCACCCGTGACGAGATGGTTGCCCAGGCGCGCCTGGCCTACGACTTGCGCTGGTATTTCCCGGCCATTCGCACCATCAGCCAGGCGCAGTACTGGGATGACCTGGACATCCGCTTCCCCATGGCCCACCGCGACACCCTGGTACGCGAAGCCAAAGTGCGCGGGCTGCATTCGAGCTGGGTATTCGCCATTACCCGCCAGGAAAGCGCCTTCATGGAAGATGCCCGTTCCAGCGTCGGGGCCAGCGGCCTGATGCAGCTGATGCCGGCCACCGCCAAGGAGACGGCACGCAAGTTCAGCATTCCGCTGGCCTCACCAGCGCAGGTGTTCAACCCTGACAAGAACATCCAGCTGGGCGCGGCCTACCTGAGTCAGGTGCACAGCCAATTCAACGGTAACCGGGTGCTGGCCTCGGCGGCCTACAACGCCGGCCCCGGGCGAGTTCGGCAATGGCTCAAGGGCGCCAAGCACCTGAGCTTCGATGTGTGGGTTGAGTCGATCCCGTTCGACGAAACGCGCCAGTACGTGCAGAACGTGTTGTCGTATTCGGTGATCTACGGGCAGAAGCTCAATTCGCCACAGCCACTGGTGGATTGGCATGAGCGGTATTTTGACGATATGTAACTGAGTGCAGGCCTCATCGCCGGCAAGCCGGCTCCTACAAAACCCCTGTAGGAGCCGGCTTGCCGGCGATGAGGCCGGTAAACACACCCGCTACTCCAACACCTCCACACTCATCCCCACTTCGAGCACGCCCTGGCCATCCACCGCCAGGTTCTGCCCGAACAGCACATCCCCCTCTTTCTCTCGGAACGTCTTGAGCGTGGTCAGCGGCTCACGGTCAGCGCTGCGCTCCCCAGTCACGGGATCGAGTGTGGTGAAGATGCACCGCACACTGGGTTTGAGCAGACGAAACTCCAGTTCGCCGATGCGAATCCGCTTCCAGCCATCCTCAGCGAACGGCTCACTGCCCTGCACCACCAGATTCGGTCGGAACCTGAGCATTTCCATGGGCCGGCCAATGCGCCGGTTGAGCTCATCCAGCGACCCTTGGCCAATCAGCAAAAATGGAAAGCCGTCCGGAAACGCCGCCCGGTCGCTGTTCAAGCCATAGCCGCTGGGCAGGTAGCGGGCGCGTTGCGGCGGGCAGTACACAAGCCGCACAGGCTTACCGAGCATCTGCGAAAGCCAGGCAGCTGCTTCATCGCCAGCATCGGGAACTCGCAAGGTATCGCGCCAGATCGTCACGCCACGCAGGTCATCATCAGCCTCAGGCACCAACACCTGCAACGGCGCCTGCCCTGGGGCCTCCAGCAACAACCCCGCGTCACCATGGATAGCCGTCAACTGGCTCAGTTGTGGCCATGCGCGCTGGGTGAGAAAGCGGCCGTTTTCTTCTTCGACCACCATCCAGCGACGATCACCCAGCACACCCAGGTGACCCACCGGCGAAGCCTGCAGACGTTGCGCCCGCCCCGACTTCACCGGGTATCGATACAACTCACTCAAAAACATCCCTGCTTGCCTCGCACACTCCGAAAACGCCTAGCTTATACCCGACGCTCGGTCAGCGCAGGCATCAGGCGTTGGCGGTATCCAGCATCAGGCGCTGCTTCACCACATCGACCAGGCGGTCGGGCTGGAATTTGGAGAGGAAGTTGTCGCAACCGACCTTCTTGACCATGGACTCGTTGAAACTTCCCGAAAGCGACGTGTGCAACACCACGTAGAGCTTGCGCAGGCGCGCATCGCTGCGAATTTCGGTGGTCAGCCGGTAACCGTCCATTTCCGGCATCTCGGCATCGGTGAACACCATCAGCAGTTTCTCGCACACATCTTCACCGGCGTCGGCCCAACCCTTGAGCATGCGCAGCGCCTTGAGGCCATCGCTGGCCACATGCAGTTTCACGCCAAGTTGAGACAAGGTGTCACGCAGCTGCGCCAGCGCCACGCTGGAGTCATCCACCAGCAGCACTTCCCGTCCGCGAGCACGGGCCAGCACCGGATCGGCGAGTTTGTCGCCAGAAACCCTGGCGTTGTAAGGCACGATCTCGGCCAGGACCTTCTCCACGTCGATCACTTCCACCAGCTTGTCATCCACCTTGGTGATGGCGGTCAGGTAATGCTGGCGGCCAGCACTGGAAGGTGGCGGCATGATGGCTTCCCAGTTCATGTTGACGATGCGATCGACACCGCCCACCAGGAAGGCTTGCACCGAGCGGTTGTACTCGGTGACGATAATGGTGCTGTCCGGCCCCGGCTGCAGCGGGCGCATGCCAATCGCCTGGGACAAGTCGATCACCGGCAGGGTCTGCCCGCGCAGGTTGACTACACCACAGACGAACGCATGGCGCTGCGGCATCAGGGTCAGCTTGGGCAACTGCAGCACTTCCTGCACCTTGAACACGTTGATCGCGAACAGTTGGCGGCCTGCCAGGCGAAACATCAGAATTTCCAGGCGGTTTTCACCCACCAATTGCGTGCGTTGGTCTACCGTGTCGAGAATGCCAGCCATTGGAAAACCCCCAGGCGCGTGTCGGGAAAAGTAAATTGATCCAACCTGTATCGGCATTTTTTTGCGCGGCTTAACCCCTGCAGGAAAAAGCCTTGCCAGCAATTGATATCACTTTACCATCATGCTTTACTGCGGACATCGCAACCGCAGCACCTGTCGCCACCCCTACCCCAGCATCAGGGAAACCCCTAGCAGCAATCGGGTGCAACCTGATGTTCGCAATATCCTTTAGCCATTAATGTGACGCCATTCTCATTGCATGAATGGAGTCAGGCTTTTGCTAGCAATCGTCTTGGCGTGGCCAACCCCCGCTCCAGCCCAACCCGCCGGAGTGACATGATGGACAACGCCTCCTCGAACAGCATCGCCCTGCAGGAATTTCTGCTGGATGCGCAGATCTTGTTAACCCAGTCCCAGGAATGCCTGCAGCACCTGGAGCTGATCGACAACGATCCAGATGCCTGCCATTGCCTGAACAACACGCTTGACACCCTTGCCCGTCGCGCCAACGGCCTGGGCCTGATCGAGGTTTCACGTTACACCGAAGCGTTACAGCGGTTGCTCGCGCCTGCCTGCCGTGAACAACACTTGAAGGGTGAAGCCCTCCCTGCGCTGGATGCCTGCCTGACCCTGCTGGCCTGGCAACTGGAGCTGGTCGACCCGCGCACCGGGCGCCTGAGCCTGGACACCTGCGAACAGATCACGCTACTGGGTGAGCTTGCCGGCCTCCTGAACCAACCGGCACCGCAAACGTGTGCCTCCTGCAACGAACGCGAAAGTTCGTGCATCCACCCTCATTCAGAGGCGCCATCAAAGCCCTCACCGCACCATTAGAGCGGCACGGACTCACTCCGCCGAAAGAGCAACTAAGCGTATTGTTCAAGGCCCACCATGGTCGAACTAGGGAAGTTTGGCCAAGTTTGGCGGTTACACTTGAGCCTTATTCAAGCTACTTGCACTGAAAAGGCGCACAACTTGGCTGAATAATGGCACTCTGCCCTGACCGGCACATGAAAAAACCTCCGGATCCCCCCGGAAACCCTGAGGATTCGATGCACTGCCTGGCCGCGACCAAAGCAGCCCGAAGTGTTAAGATGCGCAAAACCAAACGTTCTCGGCACGCATGCAGATCCTTTCGACGTGCGCTGAGCGATTGATTGAAAGCACCACGCCAAAGCCTCTGGTAATACCTGTGCAAGGCCTCCATCAGCAATACTTCAGTGGCTTCCCTATTTATGCTCCCACGCTTGAAGATTCCTCTGCGTTGCTGTTCTCGCACTGCCCTGCTGCGCTGGACGACGGCTGTGCTGTGCGTGGCATCGATGGCCGCCAACCTGGCGCTGTTCATGGCCAGCCAGCCCATGCCAGCCAGCCTGCTGGTATTGCAACTGGCCGCCTTGCTGGGCGTCTTTTGGCACCTGAGCCGCGGGGCCAGGTCGATCAACCTGCAACCGGCGGAGCTGGCCGACCGCATGCTGAAGGTCCAGGAGAGCGAGCGCCAACACCTGAGCCGCGAATTGCATGATGACATCGGCCAATTGCTGACGGCCGCCAAGCTGCAACTGGACTGGCTGCAACGGCGGTTGCCAGCTGACCTGCAGGCCCACTGCGGCACACTGCGCAGCACCCTCGAGGACACCTTGAGCAACGTGCGCGATGTATCTGCCATTCTCAACCCCCGGCAACTGGCCAGCCTGGGCCTGGAAGCCAGCCTGCGTGCGCATCTGGTACGTACACTGGAGAGCAGCGAGGTGCACTGGAGCCTGGAATGCCACCAACGCCTGGGGGGCATTACCGAAGAAGTCTCCATGGCTGTCTTTCGCATCACCCAGGAAGCCGTCACCAACATGCTGCGCCACGCCCAGGCTCGCAACCTGACCATCAAACTGCAGCGCAGCCCCGAGGGCCTCGCCCTGACCATTCAGGACGACGGCCGCGGCTTCACTCCCACGAGCAACCCGGCCGAGGCAGGCCAGCGCGGCATGGCCGGCATGCAGGAACGGGTGGTGGCCCTCAAAGGCAGCCTGCACATCACCAGTCAGCTTGGCCTGGGCACCCGAATCGACGTCGTGTTCCCATGGCCGCCCCGCACCCATGAACGTGCCAGGACCCCCGCTTCCAATGACCTGTAGATTACTGCTGGTGGATGACCACTCGCTGATCCGCGCCGGGGTCCGTGCCCTGGTTTCCGACATTCCAGGCTATAGCGTGGTCGGTGAAGCCGATGACGGCAATCAGCTGCTCGAACAAGTTCATGCACTGGCACCGGACATCATCCTGCTGGACATCTCCATGCGTTCCACCAGCGGCCTGGATGCGCTCACCCAACTGCGTGCCAGCGGCAACACCAGCAAGGTGCTCATCCTGTCCATGCACACTGACCCCGAGCTGATCATGCGTGCTCTGGAAAGCGGCGCCCACGGCTACCTGCTCAAGGACACCACCGCCACCGAGCTGGAACAGGCCCTTGCAGCACTGCGTAATGGCGAACGCTACCTTAGCCCGGCCATCGCCCACACCGTGATCAACCAGGCGCTCATGCATGCGCAGCACGGCAAACACCCCGTCAGCGACCGCCACAACCTTACAGCCCGGCAACTGGAGATCCTGCGCTTGATCGTGCGGGGCAAGTCGACGCGCGAGATCGCCGCCGGCCTTGGCCTGTCGATCAAGACCGTGGAAACCCACCGCTCGCAGATCATGAAGCGCCTGCAGATCTACGACGTGGCCGGCCTGGTGCTGTTTGCCGTGCGCGAAAAAATCATCAGCCTGGACGACTGAGCAACGGCGAATCCTCCGGCAAGTGCAGGCGCAGAGCCGCCGGCCTTGCCTCGAAACGCAGGCTGTCGGCTTGCAGCGGTTCGCCGTCGAGGTTGATGTCCAGGCCCTGCGAACATTTGATTTCCACCCACGGTAACCTGGCCCGCACGAACAGACCTTCCCCGGCGAACAGGTCGCGCAGCGCCCCCAACATTTCCTGGGGAGCGGGCAGAATGGCGATGTCCAACAGCCCGTCGTCGGCCCACGCTTCCGGGCACAACACCTGGCCGCCTCCCGCCTGACGGCCATTGCCGATTCCCAGCGCCAGCAGCTCCCCCTGCCACTCGAAACCCGGCCCCTGCAGCGACACCTTGGCTGCCTGCAGCTCGCTGAAGCGCGACAGCCCGGTAAACAGGTAGGCCGCCGCACCCAGCACCTTTTTCAGGTCCTCCGAGGTATTGGCCGTGACCTGGCTGCCAAAACCTCCGGTGGCCATATTGAGAAACAGCTGCTCGCCCACCTGCCCCAGATCGATCGAACGCGCAGGCCGCTCAAGCAGCGCCAGCGCCGCCGAAGGCTCAAGCGGCACACCTGCTGCTTTGGCGAAATCATTGGCGGTGCCCAGCGGCAACAGCGCAAGACTGGCGTTCGTGGCCGCCAGCCCTACAGCTTCAGCCACATCACGCAACGTGCCATCGCCGCCACCTGCAACCACATGGGTGTAACCCGCTGCCAGCGCCTCATTGACGAAGCGCTGGGCATCGCCGGCCTCCCAGGTCACCCGCACATCCAGTGTCCAGCCTCGCTCACGCATCTGGCGTACGGCCTCGCGCACTTCGTCATTCATCGCCTGCTTGCCATGCAGGATCAACACCGCCTTGCGCTCTTGCATCGTTTTTCTCCGTGAGGACCGTCTCGTCCAGATGTCGACCATCGCCAAACACAAAATGCTGCACAGCCTGGCGCACGCTTCTGCGTGCCGCCTTGCAGCCAACGGCAGTACGAAAAATAACCAAGTTCACACATTTATCATTGAAAGCTTCTCCCATCAGGCGCATGATCGACAAATATTTGGCCTTCATGGATGATGATGCCGAGAAAAGTCGGTTTTTTGACTTTTACCGCCATAACCCTGACAGGTCGCATCGTTCCCCCTTCAACGACGCCACTGACGGCGCCCTGAGTCGAGGTTGTGAAATGAGCGTTCTGATCCCTTGTATCATTGCTGGCGGTGCCGGTACTCGCCTGTGGCCGGTTTCCCGGGAAGCCATGCCCAAGCCTTTCATGCGTTTACCCGATGGCGAGAGCCTTCTGCAGAAAACCTTCGCTCGCGCCAGCGCCCTGCCTGGGGTCGAACGGCTGCTGACCGTGACCAACCGGGAAGTGTTTTTCCGCACTCAGGATGAGTACCGCCAGGTCAATCCCGGCAATCTGCCTCTGGACTTCATTCTGGAGCCGTCCGGGCGCAACACCGCTCCGGCCATCGCAGCCGCCGCACTGCACTGCGCCCGGCACTATGGCGAGGACAGCCTCCTGCTGGTACTGCCCGCCGATCACCTGATTCAAGACTTCGAAGCCTTCACCCAGGCGGTTGCCCAGGCACGCCAACTGGCTGAAGACGGCTGGCTGACCACCTTTGGCCTGCTGCCTGACCGTGCCGAAACCGGGTTCGGCTACATCGAGCGTGGGGGGGTACTGAGTGAACATGCCCACCAAGTGGCACGCTTCGTTGAAAAGCCCGACGCCCTCACTGCCCAGGCCTACCTCGACGGCGGTCGACACCTGTGGAACGCGGGCATGTTCTGCCTGCGCGCCGGCACAGCGCTCAGCGAGCTGCAGGCGCATGCCCCCGAGGTGCTGGAAAGCGTCGCCGCCTGCTTGCAGTGCAGCGCCGTCAAGCAAGGCGACAATGCACTGCAGGTAGAACTGGACCCGGACAGCTTCGCCCTCGCCGAAGATATCTCCATCGACTACGCCCTGATGGAGCGCTCCGCCAAGGTCGCCGTAGTGCCGTGCGAGCTGGGCTGGAGCGACATCGGCAGCTGGGAAGCGGTGCGCGAGCTGCGCCAGACCGACGACGCCGGCAACCACTGCAACGGCGAAGCGGTGCTGCACGATGTGCGCAACTGCTACATTGATTCGCCCAAGCGCCTGGTTGGCGCGGTAGGCCTGGACAACCTGATCGTCATCGACACCCCCGACGCCCTGCTGATCGCCGATGCCGCGCGCAGCCAGGAAGTCAAGGTCATCGCCCAGCAGCTCAAGCACCAAGGCCACGAGACATACCGCCTGCACCGTACCGTCACCCGGCCATGGGGGATGTACACCGTGCTGGAGGAAGGCCCACGGTTCAAGATCAAGCGGATCATGGTGCGCCCAGGCGAGTCCCTGTCACTGCAGATGCACCATCACCGCAGCGAGCACTGGATCGTGGTCAGCGGCATGGCCTGCGTGACCAATGGCGAAGAGGAGTTTCTGCTCGACACCAACGAGTCCACCTTCATCAAACCAGGCCGCACCCACCGCCTGACCAACCCCGGCGTCATCGACCTGGTGATGATCGAGGTACAGAGCGGCGAATACCTGGGCGAAGATGACATCGTACGCTTTACTGATATCTATGGACGCGCCCCGACAGCCGCAGTTGGCTGACTGTCAGAGGGCGCGTTTTGTTATCCGCGGCCTTTAGCGAGGATTCCGGGTCATGCGCATACTTTGGACACTGCCCTACCTGCCCTGGCCTACCACCAGTGGCAGCAAGACCCGGCAATACCACCTGCTGCGCGCCCTCGCGCAGCATGGCCACCGGATCACCTTGCTGGTGCAGTCGAAGATTCCGCTCAGTGACGCCGCCCGCGATGCCCTGGAGCCACTGGTCGAGCGCCTGATCGTACTGCCCAGGCGCCCGCTGCACAGCCCATTGAACCTGCTGGCCTCCCCTATCATCGACTACCCCATGCGGGCCATCATCAACGGCCTGGCTCCCTGCCTTCGACACCGTTTCGAGCAGTTGCTGGACGAACCCTGGGATGTGATCCAGATCGAACACAGCTACAGTTTCCAGCCCTTCGAAAAAGCCCTGCAGGCGCGCGGCTTGCCGTACATGCTCAGCGAGCACACCCTCGAATCAGTGATGGGCGCCGCCTGTCACGACCAGTTGCCCCTCTGGCTTCGACCGCTCAACGCATTCGACCGCTGGCGCTACCGGCGCTGGGAACAACGGGTGCTGCGCCAACCCACCGAGGTGGTGGCGGTCAGCGCCCATGACGCCGAACTGATCGGCCAGATCAGTGGGCGACCGGTGAACGTGGTGGTCAACGGCGTCGACTGCGACTATTTCCAGAATGTTCGCCCGGCCTTTCACAGCCAGCGTCTGTTGTTCGTAGGCAACTTCGAGTACGGCGCCAACCTTGAAGCCATTGAATGGGCGCTGGAGGAGATTCTGCCGCAGGTCTGGATGAGCAACCCTGCGGTGCGCCTGGCGATTGCCGGACATGCCATGCCAGCCAGCTGGAAGCTGCACTGGAATGACCCACGCATCGAGTGGCTCGGCTACCGCCCCGACCTGCGCGAACTGCAGCAACGTTCTGCACTGTTCTTCGCGCCCCTACGTTATGCCGGCGGTTCAAAGGTGAAGATTCTCGAGGCCATGGCCGCAGGCTTGCCGGTCATTACCACCGCCAAAGGTGTCTCAGGCCTGGCCGTCAACAACGGGGAGCATTACCTGGGCAGCGACGACGGCGGCCACCTGGCGCTGTTGATCACGCAGTTGCTCAACCAGCCTTGGCGCATGTGCCAGCTCAGCGAGGCCGGCCGCCAGTTTGCCCGGCAACGCCATGACTGGAGCGTCTGCGCCCAGCAGTTGGAGAATGTGCACATGCGCTTGACTCAGGCCGCGCCGGTCGACGCCAGGCAACCGGGAGGTGCCTGGCTCGGGCGTTCAGTCAAGTAGCTCACTGAAGGGAATGAACGGCACGCTGTCACCTGGCTTCGGCGTGCTGCCTTCGCGCACCTCCACCAAGCCCTCGGCCCACGCAGCGCTGCGCAGTACACCGGAACTCTGGTTCTTGTAGATGCGCACCTGGCCTTGCTCGATACGCGCACGCAGGTACTCGCGACGGGTACCGGCCTTGGTCCACTCGAAACCTGCAGGCATGTCGAAACGCAATGGCGTGACCTCGGCCACCCCCTGGCGACGCAACAGGTAGGGACGTGTCAACAGCCCGAAGGTGACCAGGGTCGACGCTGGGTTGCCCGGCAAGCCGATCACCGGCACGCCACGGAAATGCCCAAACGTCAGAGGCTTGCCCGGCTTGATCGCCAGCTTCCACAACGCCAGTTCACCTGCTTCGCGCAGGGCCGCTCCGAGGTAGTCGGCCTCACCGACGGAAACACCGCCCGTGGAAAGGATCAGGTCGACATCACCGAGGCCCGCCAGGCATTCGCGCGTGCGGGCCAGGTCGTCAGGCAGGATGCCCGCATCGCGGACCTCACAACCCAGGCGCTGCAACCAGCTCACCAACAGGCGGCGGTTGCTGTTGTAGATCTGCCCAGGCCCCAGCGGCAGGCCTGGCTCGACCAGTTCGTCACCGGTAGACAGCACCGCCACCCGTACCTTTCTCACCACATCCAACGTGGCGTATCCAAGGGTCGCTGCCAAGCCTAGCTGAATCGGCCCAAGACGCGTACCGGCAGCCATCACCTGTTCGCCCTTGCGGGTTTCCTGCCCTTGCGGGCGCACATTCTGATCGAGTTCCAACGGTTCGAGGAAACGCACCCGACCATCGTCCAGCACCTCGGCGTTTTCCTGCATCTCGACGCAATCGGCGCCAACCGGCAGCGGTGCGCCGGTGAATATCCGTGCACAGGTGCCAGGTTGCAAAGGCTGCGGCGCGTGGCCTGCAAAGATGCGCTGACTGACCGGCAGGGGCTCGCCCTGCCAATCGGCCAGGCTCAAGGCGTAGCCGTCCATGGCGCTGTTGGGCCAGGGCGGCAGGTCAAGCGATGCCACCAGGTCGGTCGCCAGGACACGACCTTGCGCCTCGGCCAACGAAACCACTTCGCGCTCATTGATCGGCGCTGCCTCGGCCAGTGCCAGCAGGCGCTCCAGCGCTTCTTCGACCGGCATCAGCGGCCGTGCCTGCGCCGCCTCAACCACGGCTGTCACAGGCCGCTGCCTGCTTCAGGTGTGGCACGAAGTTGCAGGGACGATGGCGGGCATCGAGCTGCTCGGCAAGTATCCCGTCCCAGCCGGTACGTACAGCGTTGGTCGACCCCGGCAGGCAGCACACCAGGGTGCCGTTGGCCAGGCCTGCCAGTGCGCGGGATTGCACGGTGGAGGTGCCGATATCGGCAACGGAAATTTGCCGGAACAACTCGCCGAACCCCTCCACCTGCTTGTCCAGCAGGCACGCCACGGCTTCCGGCGTGCTGTCTCGGCCAGTGAAGCCGGTGCCGCCGGTGATCAGCACGACCTGTACGGTCTCGTCGGCGATCCAGGTCGCAACCTGGGCGCGAATCTTGTACAGGTCGTCCTTGAGCAATACCCGCGCCGCCAGCTGGTGGCCCGCCTCGGTCAGACGATCGACGAACAGTTGGCCAGAGGTGTCGGTCTCGAAGGTACGGGTATCGCTGACCGTGAGCACGGCAATGTTCAGCGGTACGAAGGGGGTATCTGCTTTGGCTTTCATGAGCGCTCGTCGCAGTAGCAAGTGATGGCCGCAGTTATATCACAGCCAGCCCTGGCCAATGCCGCCGTTGTTCCCGGTCAATGTCCAGGCTTTGCCGCTATGCTGCACTGTACGAGGAACTTGCGTGGACGCACTGCGTCTTAATGTCATCTAGCACCATCGCACTGGAGAAACACGATGATTCAACGGACCCTTCCCGCCTTTCTGCTCGCCCTGGGGCTGGGCGCCCTCGCTGGCTGCGCATCGCCAACCGTCATCACGCTGAACGACGGCCGTGAAATCCAGGCCGTGGATACGCCGACCTATGACGAAGACTCCGGGTTCTACGAATTCGAGCAACTCGACGGCAAGCGCACGCGCCTGAACAAGGACCAGATTCGTACCGTAAAAGAGCTCTGATCGAGTGCGTCTTTTTGCAAACGGCCTTTGTACAACAAGGGCTTGCGTTCAAAAAGACGATACAGTAGGATTTTGTTCATCGGAGTGTAGCGCAGCCAGGTAGCGCGTCTCGTTCGGGACGAGAAGGCCGCAGGTTCGAATCCTGTCTCTCCGACCAAATCCTCAAAAAAGCCCGCCTTGCGCGGGCTTTTTGTTGCGCCCAGGAAATGTCGGCAAGCTGTACCGGCCCTATCGACAGGCCGGCACAGCATTCGATCACTGCAGCTCGGCCACAGCCTGTTCTGCTTGCACCGGCACGTACAGCAACTGCAAACGTGCACTGCTCCACTCGCGGGTCTTGTTGGTCAATTCAAGGTCGTTGTTCAGCTTCTGCCCGTAGGTCGGCACGATCTCCTTGAGTTTGGCCTGCCATTGCGGCGTCTGGATGCGGTCCTTGAAGGTCTTTTCCAGCACGGTCAGCATGATCGGCGCAGCGGTCGATGCCCCTGGAGAAGCGCCAAGCAGTGCGGCGATGCTGCCGTCCTGGGCCGCCACGACTTCAGTGCCGAATTGCAGGACACCACCGTGCACCGGGTCCTTCTTGATCACCTGAACGCGCTGGCCAGCCTGCAGCAGCTGCCAGTCTTCGTTCCTGGCATTGGGGAAGTACTCGCGCAGGGCATTCATGCGGTCATCGAAGCTGAGCATCAGTTGCCCCATCAGGTACGTGCTCAGGTCGATGTTGTCGATGCCGGCATGCACCATCGGCAGCACGTTGTGGCTGGTCAACGACGCGAACATGTCCAGCAGCGAGCCGTGCTTGAGGTACTTGGTGGAGAAGGTTGCGAACGGGCCGAACAGCAGCACTTGCTTGCCGTCGATCATCCGGGTGTCCAGGTGCGGTACCGACATCGGCGGCGCGCCGACCGAGGCCTTGCCATACAGTTTGGCCTTGTGACGGGCGACGATGTCCGGGTTGTCGGTCATCAGGAACTGGCCACCCACCGGGAAGCCGGCATAGCCCTGCGCCTCTGGAATGCCTGATTTCTGCAGCAGCTTCAGCGCGCCACCACCAGCACCGATGAACACGAATTCTGCGTTCACCCGGGTCTGCTCGCCGCCCTTGGCAAGGTCGGCCACCAGCACATTCCAGGTGCCGTCGTCGTTGCGCACGATGTCACGCACTTCATGGCTAAGGTGCAGCTTGACGTTGGGGTTGCGGGTCATCGAGGCGAACAGCTGACGGGTGATCTCGCCAAAGTTCACGTCGGTGCCAATGGCCATGCGCGTGGCGGCCACTTTCTGCCCTGGGTCTCGGCCTTCCATCACCAGCGGTACCCACTTGCGAATCTGCTCGTGGTCCTCGGAAATTTCCATGCCTCGGAACAGCGAGCTGCGCTGCAGCGCGGCAACACGCTTGTGCAGGAAGGCGACGTTCTCGTCACCCCACACGAAGCTCATATGCGGCACGTTGTTGATGAAGGACTTAGGGTTGCTCAGCACGCCCTGCTCGACCTGATAGGCCCAGAACTGCTTGGAGATTTCGAACTGCTCGTTGACACCGACGGCCTTGCTGATATCGATGCTGCCGTCTTTACCTTCGCTGGTGTAATTCAGCTCGCAGAAGGCCGAATGGCCGGTGCCAGCGTTGTTCCAGGCATTGGAGCTTTCTTCGGCAACCTGGTCCATGCGCTCGTAGACATCGACTTTCCAGTTCGGCTCAAGCTCGGTGAGGTAGGTACCCAGGCTGGCACTCATGATGCCGCCGCCGATCAGCAGGACATCGACGGACTTTTGCGGCTCTTCGGGTTTGGAGCAACCGATGACGCTCAGGCAGAGGAACGTCAGCAGGATTTTCTTCATTGATGTGATCCAGTTGTTGTGTACACGCGCGCCGCACTGAGCAGGGAGCGTGCCAACTGGCACCAGGCCACGGAACACGGGGTGAGGCGATGGGTCGCATGGCGACAATCCGCCACAGGGAAACGGTTTGTGCCTGCCTGGATGGCGGATTTCCCCCCAAGGAGCCGCTTCGCGCCTCAATCGCCGGCAAGCCGGCTCCCACACCGACCGCGCCAACCTCAAGATCACCGCAGTACCTGTAGCAGCAACTGTCTTGCTCAATTTCTGAAAGCTGGCGCGATCCCTGTTGGAGCCGGCTTGCCGGCGATGAGGCCAGTACAAGCACCACAAGACAGCTGCCCCACATGGACCGCGCTGACCTTCCAATCACTGCCGTGCCTGTGGGCCCCAGATTGTCGTGGCGAAGAACCGCAGCGATTGGGCCTCAAGCTGTCAGACGAGAGGTGACCTCACCCAACTGCCCCGACAAGCCATGCAGGCGCTGCCCCGCCTGCTCGGTATGCTGCACGGCTTCCTGGTTGGCCGTGGCGATGCGGGTGATCTCGATCAGGTTGCGGGAGATGTCCTCGGCCACGCTGGTCTGTTCTTCCGCCGCCGTGGCAATCTGCCGGTTCATGTCGCGAATCGCTTCCACCGACAAGGTGATGCGCTGCAGCATCTGCCCCGCCTGCTGGACCTGCTCGGCACCTTCCTCACTGCGTTGCTGGCCGCTTTCGATGGCCTTCACCGCATCCACCGCACCAGACTGCACCGCCTCGATGATCTGATGGATTTCCGCGATGGAAGCCGCCGTACGCTGGGCCAAACTGCGCACCTCGTCAGCGACCACCGCGAAACCACGCCCGGCCTCACCTGCACGGGCCGCCTCAATCGCGGCGTTAAGGGCCAGCAGGTTGGTTTGCTCGGCAATACCACGAATCACCTCGAGCACTTTGCCGATGCGCGTGCTGTCGTTTTCCAGTTCGCGAATCACCGCAGCGGTGCCGGCGATTTCACGGTTGACCACAGCGATGATGTCGATGGTCTGCTGCATCACCTGCTCACCCGCCTGGGCACTGTGGTCGGCTTCATCCGCCGCGCGCGCCGCCTCGGCAGCGTGGCGTGCCACCTCCTGGGCGGTGGCGGACATCTCGTGCATGGCCGTGGCCACCTGGTCGGTGCGCTGGAACTGGTCGTGTGTGCCGCGGGCCATGTCACCGGCAATGCTGCGCAGCTGGCCACTGGCTCCTTCCAGCTCCTGGGCGTTGTCCTTGAGCCGGCCAACGGTATCGGCAAGAAAATCACGCAGGGTATTGGCTGCTCGCGCCAAGCGACCGAGTTCGTCCTCACGGCGGCTGTCCACTCGCGAAGCAAAGCGGCCCTGGCTCAGTTGTGCGACATATTCGATCAACTGGCCAATCGGGTTGATCAAGCTGCGATTGACCAACCACAGGCTAAGCAGGCCAACCAGCGCCGCCGACACCAGCATCACCAGCACTCCCAGCCATACCGTGCGTTCGGCAGCGGCACTGATGTGCGACGCACGCTCACGGGCATCGGCGCGCAACTGCTCGACCAGCACGCTCATCTGCTCGCTGGCAGCACGGTCAACGCCCTTCACTGCCTTATCACCCGCCACAGGGTCACCGCCGGCCGCCAGGAATGCCTGACGCCCTTGCTCGTAAGCCACACCCAATTGCCGATGGCTTTCGCGCAACTGCTGCAACGGCGTCTTGAGCTTGGCATCGCTGGTGTCGATCAACTGCCCGAGCAACTGCTGGACTTGCTGTTCACGCGCCTGAAACTGCTGCCAGTATTTGTCCAGATCAGCCGGCTGACGACCACGCAGCAATACGTTCTTCCACTCCTGCACCTGGATCTTGAACTGCAGGTTGGCTTCATCGATCAATTGCGACGCCCGCAACGGCCCGTCCACCAACTCGGCATAGCCGCGCACGCTGGAAGACAGAAACTGGAAGCACACCAGGGCGATCAACAATATCGCCGCCAGGCTGCCGCCAAGCAGGGTGAGAATTTGTACTTTGAGGGATTTACGCAACATCGCGGATCTCGGGAACCAGGAGGAAGGAAACGGCATGCGCCAGCAGCGCAGACCAAGACATCCCTGTCCTCGTTCGCAGACCAAAAAAAAGCTGCCATCGTTCGATAGCAGCCAGGTCGAGCACGTACGCAATAGCTGAGCTAGATAGTCTCAGGCAATTGCTACAGAAATGTTACAAACACACTGCCGACTATTGCGTGTTGAACTGCAACGAGGCCAGCCTGGCATACAGCGGGCTCTGTTCGATCAGTTGCGCATGGGTACCCACCGCCACCAGTCGACCCTTGTCAATGACGGCGATACGGTCTGCGTGCTGCACCGTCGCCAACCGGTGTGCAATCACCAAGGTGGTACGGCCGGCCATCAGGCTCGGCAGCGCCTGCTGAATCAGGTGCTCGCTCTGCGCGTCGAGGGCGCTGGTGGCTTCGTCGAGCAACAGGATGGGGGCATCGACCAGCAGCGCACGGGCGATGGCCAGGCGTTGCCGCTGCCCTCCCGAAAGGCCGGTCCCGCCCTCCCCCAGCAACGTCTGGTAGCCCTGTGGCAACTGCCGGATGAACTCGTCGGCATGGGCCCCGCGTGCGGCTGCTTCGACCTCTTGCTGAGTGGCTTCGGGCCGCCCGTAACGGATGTTGGCTTCCACACTGCCACGAAACAGCGATGGGTTCTGCGCCACCAGTGCGAACTGGCGGCGCACGTCGGCTGGGTCCAGCTCGGTGATTGGCTGCCCATCGAGCAGGATGCGCCCCTGCTGGGGGTCGTAGAAACGCAGCAGCAGGTCGAATAACGTCGACTTGCCCGCACCAGAAGGCCCCACCAGCGCCACGGTCTGCCCCGGCTCGACCACCAGGCTCAGGTTGTCGATGGCCGCCACCGATGGCCGCGACGGGTAGGCAAAGCCGACCTGCTGCAGCTCGATCCGCCCGCTCACCCGCTGACAAGCCAGATGGGTCGATACCGGGGGCGGCAGTATCGCGCTGCGTGCCGCCAGCAACTCATCGATGCGCTCGGCCGCCCCCGCCGCGCGCTGCAACTCGCCGATCACTTCACTGAGGGTGCCGAAAGCGCTGCCTACGATCAGGCTGTAAAACACGAAGGCTGCCAGTTCACCGCCCGAGATGCGCCCGGCGATCACATCCATGCCGCCTACCCATAGCATCACCCCCACGGCCCCCAGTACCAGCACGATAACCAAGGTGATCAACCAGGCACGCTGGGCTATTCGCCGCCGTGCCACGCTGAACGCCGCCTCGACGGTACCGGCGAACAACTCACGGTCGCGCGCCTGATGGTTGTAGGCCTGGACCGTCTTGATCTGCCCCAGGGTCTCGGCCACATAGCTGCCCACATCCGCCACCCGGTCCTGGCTCTGGCGCGACAGGCTGCGCACCCGCCGGCCAAACAGCAATATTGGCGCCAGCACCAAGGGCAAGGCGACGACCACGATGCTGGTGAGCTTGGGGTTGGTGACGAATAGCAGCACCACACCGCCCACCACCATCAAGGCATTGCGCAGGAACATCGACAGCGATGAACCAATGACCGACTGCAGCAAGGTTGTGTCGGCAGTCAGCCGCGACTGGATCTCGGAACTGCGGTTGTCCTCGAAAAAGCCGGGATGCAGGCCCACCAGATGATCGAACACGGCCCGACGGATATCGGCCACGCAGCGCTCGCCGATCCACGACACCAGATAGAAACGGCTGAAAGTACCCACTGCCAGCGCTAGCACCAGCAGCAGGAACAGGCCGATGGTCTGGTTGAGCTGGTGCGCGGAGCGCGTCATGAAACCCTGATCCACCAGCAGACGGATACCCTGGCCCATGGACAAGGTGATGCCTGCAGTGACCACCAATGCGAGCAGAGCCAGCAGTGCCTGGCGACGGTAGGGACGAATGAATTGCCAGGCCAGGCGCAAGGCACGTCGCTGACGGGGGGAAACCGATTCAGGCATGGTGAAGACCAAAGGACACGGAAGCCCTCAGCCTACCATTCATCCGACCAGGGGGAACGGTTGCCCCCGGGCACGGACCAACCTTTCACAAGGCAGTCCCAACTGGTGCCCACAAAGGTGGCTATAGCCTTTCGTTCTAACAGGTCGCTGGAGCTTTGCGGCGCTTTCTGTTGGACTGTCGTTGTCGTGACACCAGAACCAGAGCTGTCACAGCCCGGTCACGGCACAGGGTTACCCTGAGCTTGAACCTGATGAGGAGACAGGAAATGAGTCTGCAGCAAAGCAGCGATAGCCAAAAGCCACAACAGCAACCTCCGTCCAAGGTCTGTGGCTCGATCATCGACGCCCAAGGCCGCGAAGTGCCGATTACCGAGCAAATGATCCAAAAGGCGTGCAAGGACCTGGAAGACAGTCGGGTCGAGAAAGTGCGCAAGGGCTGAGCAACAGATTTCTGACAACCCGGCCCTTTGGCCGGGTTTTTATTGGGCGCTGACTTTGACCTTCGGGTGCCTTCAGCGGCCTCATCGTCGCGGCTTGTCGTGGCGACGAACCGCGACGATGAGGCCAGTACAGACAACACAAGTCAGTATTTCCTACAAGGCCGCGCAGCCCAGGGCACTGACCATCTGCGCCAACTGCGGCGCCTCGCCCCGCAGACGCACCGCCAACCCTTCGATCTCGCGCCGCGCCGGATAGTGCTTGCGCAACACATCGAAGGCGGCCCGCTGTTGCACCGGGTCGTCGCTCAGGCTGCGGCGGAAGTCGGCATCGTCACGACGCGGGTCGTACACGGCCCGGCACAAGGTCGCCAGGGACCAGGCCAGATCGGCGCTGGCGTCCAACTCGATCTGGGCCAGCGCCGGTTTAGGCAGCAAGTCCGCCAGATGCACCTGCTCGGCCTGGCCGAGGAAACGGCACAGCGCCTGGTAGATCTGCGCAGTGCCGCGCTGGCGACCGTCCAGGCTGTAGCCTGCGATGTGCGGCGTGGCCAAGGTGCACAGGTCGGCCAACTGCAGGTCGACCTGGGGTTCGCCCTCCCACACATCAAGCACGGCGTGCACGTCTTCGCGATCCAGCAGCAGCTCGCGCAGGGCGTTGTTGTCCACCACCGGCCCGCGGCTGGCATTGATCAGCCAGGTCCCCGCACGCAAGCGCGCCAATTGCGCCTCGCCCAGCAAGTGCCAGGTCGGGTGGTCGCCACCGCGCTGCAGCGGGGTATGCAGGCTGATCACATCGCACTGCTCAAGGACCGTGTCGAGGCTGACATAGTCGCCCCCTTCGGCCGCCTGGCGCAGCGGGTCACAGACCAGCACCTTCCAGCCCAGGCCGTGCAGCACCCGCACCAGCCGGCCACCCACCTCGCCTGCGCCCACCACACCATAAACGCGCTGAGGCAGCGCCACGCCGTCCAGGTCGGCCAGTGTCAACAGGCTACCCAGCACGTAATCCACCACGCCTCGGGCATTACAGCCAGGTGCGCTGCTCCACTGAATGCCGGCCTCGGCAAAGTAGTCCAGGTCCAGGTGGTCGGTGCCGATGGTGCAGGTGCCCACGAAACGCACGCGGCTGCCTTCTAGCAGTTGCCGGTCGACCTTGGTCACCGAACGCACCAGCAGCACATCTGCGTCCCTGACGCTGGCGGCGTCGAGGCTTCTGCCGGGGTAACGGCGGATCTCGCCGAAGCCTTCGAAGAAGGCATCGAGCAGCGGGATATTCTCGTCGGCAACTATCAGCATGGCGCTCTCCTGTCAGGGGAACGCAGTGTAGGCGCTACGACTGGCTTGATCCAGAGCGTCTCAGTCGGTCTTCTTGCGGATCCAGTACAGGAAGGTACCGGCCTCTTCCTGCTGCTGCAGCAGCTCATGGCCCAGGAAGTTGCAGAACTTGGGGATGTCGCGACGGGTCGAGGGGTCGGTGGCGATCACCTTGAGCAAGCCGCCAGCGGCCAGGTCTCGCACGTGTTGGTGCAGCATCATCACCGGCTCCGGGCAATTGAGGCCGGTGGCGTCGAGGATGGCGTCGGGGGTGAATTCAGTCATGGGGGACTCCGCAAATGATCGCTATTGTCGCGCATGCCGGGTGTTTGGTCCAAGGGGCCGGATATCGGCCCCGACACCTCAGCGTGGTTTCAAGTCCAGTCGACGCAGATGGCAGGTCACTTCCTCACGGTCGTGATACAGCTGCTTGCAGGCAATCGACACCTTGACCTTGCGCGCCTTGAAGGTGGCTTCCATACGGTCCAGCAGGCGGCGCACTTCGGCATAGCGCTGCTTCATCGGCAGTTTCAGGTTGACCACCGCCTCGCGGCACAGCGCTTCCCCCAGCCAGGTCTCGATCAAGGCCGTGGTGCGTGCTGGTTTCTCGACGATATCGCAGACCATCCAGTCCACCGTCTGCTTGGGCTGCCAGGTGAAACCATCGGCCATCAGGTGGGTGACCAAGCCGGTTTCCATCAGGCTCTCGGCCATGGGACCGTTGTCGATGGCCGTGACCAGCATGCCACGGCGCACCAGCTGGTAGGTCCAACCACCAGGCGAGGCGCCCAGGTCGACACCGGTCATGTCGTCACCCAGGCGCTGTTCCCAATGCTCACGCGGGATGAACTGGTGCCAGGCTTCTTCAAGCTTCAAGGTTGAACGGCTTGGCGCCTCGCGGGGGAATTTAAGCCGCGGAATACCCATGGGCCATAGCGCGCTATTGCTTGCCGAAGCCTCGCCGACAAAGACCCGCCGACCACTGATGAAGGTCAGCAACAGGCGCGGGCGGTTGGCGTCCTCGACCAGACGGCCGGCTTTCTCCAGCGCCTTGCGCAGCGGCACTTCGAACTTGCGGCAAAAGGTCGACAGCTCTTTGCCTTCGTTGCTGTCGAGCACTTCCAGCCACAGGCTGCCGAACACCGGATAGCTGCTGAGGTGTTCGAGCAGCACGCTTATGCGGTCGCTTTCCGGCAATTCGACGAACTCACCACGGGCCCACTGGCGCGGGAAAATCAGCTGAGCGAAGCGCAATTCCCCCATCAACCGTTCGGCACCTTCCGCTTCAGCACAGACGAATTCGGCGCAGGCACTCTGCGGCTTGCCTTTGGCATAACCGGCAACCCCCAGGCGGGCGGCATGTTCGCTGATTTCGGCGCAGACCTCGCCCTCGAAACCGGGCCGGCAATGCATGAACAGGGTACTCATTTCTCACTCCACTACGGCTGGCGCGCCACAGGCGCCGGCAGGCCGGCGATGATAAAGGAAGTTCGGAACCTGCGACATGCCCCGCCGGTCCAGAAATGGGTCATGCACGACAAACAGGTCTAACCTGACCATTCAGCCAGGTCCGTGCCGTGCGGGCCGATACAGAGCGGTGACACCGGCAAACGTCCTGCCATTGCCGGGCACCGGCGCAGAAGGAGTTGGCAATGCCCTCGCTCGATAGCCTGAAAACCCTGAAGACCCTGAAGGTGAGCAACCACACCTATCACTACTACAGCCTGGCCGAAGCGTCGCGTCAGCTGGGCGACCTGCAGCGCCTGCCCATGTCGCTGAAGGTGCTGCTAGAGAACCTGCTGCGCTGGGAGGACGGCAAGACCGTCACCGGCGATGACCTGCGCGCCCTCGCCCAATGGCTCAAGGAGCGGCGTTCGGATCGTGAGATTCAGTACCGCCCGGCCAGGGTGCTGATGCAGGACTTCACTGGCGTACCGGCAGTGGTCGACCTCGCAGCCATGCGGGCGGCCGTGGCCAAGGCTGGGGGCGACCCGCAGCGGATCAACCCGTTGTCCCCCGTGGACCTGGTGATCGACCACTCGGTCATGGTCGACCGCTATGCCTCACCCCAGGCGTTCACCCAGAACGTCGACATCGAGATGCAGCGCAACGGCGAACGCTATGCCTTCTTGCGCTGGGGCCAGAGTGCCTTCGACAACTTCCGGGTGGTGCCGCCTGGGACCGGTATCTGCCACCAGGTCAACCTGGAGTACCTCGGCCGCACGGTATGGACCCGCGAAGAAGACGGCCGCCTCTATGCCTTCCCCGACACCTTGGTGGGTACTGACTCGCACACCACCATGATCAACGGCCTTGGCGTGCTCGGCTGGGGTGTCGGCGGGATCGAGGCGGAAGCCGCCATGCTGGGCCAACCGGTGTCGATGCTGATTCCGGAAGTGATCGGTTTCAAACTGACCGGCAAGTTACGTGAAGGCATCACCGCCACAGACCTGGTGCTCACCGTGACCCAGATGCTGCGCAAGAAAGGCGTGGTGGGCAAGTTCGTCGAATTTTACGGCGATGGCTTGGCGGACCTGCCCCTGGCCGACCGTGCGACCCTGGCCAACATGGCCCCGGAATATGGGGCTACCT
The DNA here is from genome assembly GCF_034387475.1 of Pseudomonas sp. Teo4. NCBI lineage: Bacteria > Pseudomonadati > Pseudomonadota > Gammaproteobacteria > Pseudomonadales > Pseudomonadaceae > Pseudomonas > Pseudomonas sp. Teo4. The sequence goes on along the minus strand of NZ_JAXCIL010000001.1, from coordinate 365,101 downwards.
GTGGCTTCTTCCCGGTCGACGATGTGACCCTCGACTACCTGCGTTTGTCTGGCCGCCCCAGCGAAGCGGTGGAATTGGTCGAACAGTACTGCAAGGCGCAAGGGCTGTGGCGCCAGCCAGGTCAGGAACCGTTGTTCAGCGACAGCCTGGCACTGGACATGAACGACGTCGAAGCCAGCCTGGCCGGACCGAAGCGCCCACAAGACCGCGTTGCCCTCGGCCAGGTGAAGCAGGCCTTCGACCAATTCATCGAACTGCAGCCCAAACCACTGGCCAAGGAGGTTGGCCGCCTGGAAAGCGAAGGTGGCGGCGGAGTTGCGGTAGGCAATGCCGACCAGGCTGGCGAAGTCGACTACCACCACAATGGGCAAACCCATAGCCTGCGCGACGGTGCGGTGGTGATTGCCGCGATCACCTCCTGTACCAACACCTCCAACCCCAGCGTGATGATGGCTGCCGGCCTGGTGGCCAAAAAGGCCGTGGAAAAAGGTCTGCAACGCAAACCCTGGGTGAAGAGTTCTCTGGCGCCTGGCTCCAAGGTGGTCACCGACTACTTCAAGGCTGCCGGGCTGACGACCTACCTCGACCAGCTGGGCTTTGACCTGGTCGGTTACGGCTGCACCACGTGCATCGGCAACTCAGGGCCGTTGGACGAGGCCATTGAAAAGGCCATTTCCAGCGCCGACCTCACGGTGGCCTCAGTACTTTCCGGCAACCGCAACTTCGAAGGCCGCGTGCACCCGCTGGTGAAAACCAACTGGCTGGCGTCACCGCCGTTGGTGGTCGCCTATGCCTTGGCCGGCAGTGTGCGCCTGGACCCTACCCACGATGCCCTGGGTATCGGCACGGACGGCCAGCCGGTGTATCTGCGCGACATCTGGCCGAGTCAGCAGGAAATTGCAGCTGCCGTGGCCAAGGTCGACACCGCCATGTTCCACAAGGAGTACGCCGAGGTCTTTGCCGGTGATGCGCAGTGGCGGGCGATCGAGGTACCCCAGGCAGCCACTTACGTTTGGCAGGACGACTCCACATACATCCAGCACCCGCCATTCTTCGACGACATCGCCGGGCCATTGCCGCGCATAGAGGATATCCAGGGTGCGCGAATTCTGGCGCTGCTCGGCGACTCGGTGACCACCGACCACATCTCCCCTGCCGGCAACATCAAGGCCGAGAGCCCGGCCGGGCGTTACCTGCGCGGCAAGGGCGTGGAACCACGGGACTTCAACTCGTATGGTTCACGTCGGGGGAATCATGAGGTGATGATGCGCGGCACCTTCGCCAATATCCGCATCCGTAACGAGATGCTGGGTGGCGAGGAAGGTGGTAACACGGTGCATGTGCCCAGTGGCGAGAAACTGTCGATCTATGACGCGGCCATGCGGTACCAGGCTGAAGGCACGCCGTTGGTGGTGATTGCCGGCCAGGAATACGGCACCGGTTCGAGTCGTGACTGGGCGGCCAAGGGCACCAACTTGCTGGGGGTCAAGGCGGTGCTGGCGGAGAGTTTCGAGCGTATCCACCGTTCCAACCTGGTGGGGATGGGGGTGTTGCCGTTGCAGTTCAAGCCTGGGAACGATCGCAAGCAGTTGGGGCTTACGGGCCGGGAGACGATCGACGTATTGGGTCTGGAGAGTGCGTCCATTCGACCGGGGATGAGTTTGTCACTGCGAATTAGCCGTGAGGATGGGCATCAGGAGCAGATTGAAGTGTTGTGCCGGATAGATACCTTGAATGAAGTAGAGTATTTCAAGTCAGGCGGCATTCTGCATTATGTACTGAGGCAGTTGATTGCAAGTTAAAAGAGCGCGCAACTTGCTGTTGCTGTTGCTGTTGCTGTTGCTGTTGCTGTTGCTGTTGCTTTTGTTCTTGCTTCTAATACGCGGTAGTTCAGACACCGCCAATTGCGACTTCAGGAGGCCGAGCGCAGGGCTTGCGGAGGGAGGTGACGGCCATGGATGGCCGTCAAGCGCTGCGGCCCAGGATGGGCCGTACAGCGCGGTCCTCCCGGGAGCAAGACCGGAGCGAGGGAACCCCGGAGCGAAGCGCAGGGGCCGGATGTAGGAGCCAGACTTTTTTGGTTACTTTTTGGGGCGTTTGCCAAAAAGTGACCCGCTGTAAGAGCGGAAAGGTGATTAAGCGTCGCCTTGGCAAATGGATATGTTGCAAATCTAAAAACCAACTTCAAAACAAAAAAAAGAATTAAGCGCAGGCATCTATACAGCGTGAACATCCATTTGCCATGGAGGCGCTTATTCACCTTTTCGCCTTTACGGCGACCCACTTTTGCTCTTGGGCAAAAGTGGGCAAAAACCGCCGCTCCTACATCCGGCCCCTACGCTACGCTCCGGGGTCCCCTCGCTCCGGTCTTGCTCCCGGGAGGACCGCGCTGTACGGCCCATCCTGGGCCGCAGCGCTTGACGGGCATCCATGCCCGTCACCTCCCTCCGCAAGCCCTGCGCTCGGCCTCCTGAAGTCGCAATTGACGGCGCCTGAAATATCGCGCGCTAAAAGCAGAAGCGAGAGCGAGAGCGAGAGCGAGAGCGAGAGCGAGAGCAAAGCAAGCGATAGCTCTTTGATGGCCAATCGGTCATGATTGACCCTAAGCGTCACGAAACAGTCACAAATTACCGAGTAATGCTGTCAACTTACTTGAAAACCAAAGATCTCCTAATCCAGCGGCAGCCACCACTCATTGCCCCAAATCAACCCCATTAAATAATCATTCAATAAAACCAGTGGCTTGCCGATATGTGTCGAAAGCCTTGCGGATTACTCAGCCCATGCGTAACAACCAGCCGATTACCCAGAGAGAACGGACTTTCCCTGCCCAACAGCGGTTGATCTCCACCACCAATGCCAAAGGTGTGATCACCTACTGCAACGATGCCTTCATCGACATCAGCGGGTTCTCCCGCGAGGAGCTGACTGGCGCCCCACACAATCTGGTGCGCCATCCTGATGTTCCGGCAGCGGTGTTCTCCCACATGTGGCAGACCCTCAAGCAAGGCCTGCCCTGGATGGGCATCGTCAAGAACCGCTGCAAGTCGGGCGACCATTATTGGGTCAATGCCTACGTCACACCGATTTTCGAAAACAACCAGGTCATCGGCTTCGAATCGGTCCGGGTCAAACCGACCGCCGAACAGATCCGCCGCGCCGAAGCCCTGTACCAACGCATCAACCAGGGTAAAACCGCTATCCCGCGCCGCGATACATGGCTGCCGATCGTGCAGGACTGGCTGCCCTTCATCCTGGTCAGCCAGGTCGGCTTCCTCATCGGCAACTGGCTCGGCCACTCCTGGGGCTTCGCCCTGGCCGCCGGCCTGTCGGTGCCACTGGGCCTGCTCGGCCTGACTTGGCAGCAGCGCGGCCTCAAACGCCTGCTGCGCCTGGCCGAACAGACCACCTCCGACCCGTTGATCGCGCAAATGTATACCGACAGCCGCGGCGTACAGGCACGGCTGGAAATGGCCATGCTCAGCCAGGATGCGCGGATGAAAACTTGTCTGACGCGCCTGCAGGACAGTGCCGAACACCTCAGCGAGCAGGCACGTCAGTCCGATGCTCTGGCCCACAAGAGTTCTTCGGGGCTGGAACGTCAGCGGGTGGAGACCGAACAGGTGGCCGCTGCCGTCAACCAGATGGCCAGCACCACCCAGGAAGTGGCCAACCACGTCCAGCGCACCGCCGACGCCACCCAGGAAGCCAATCGCCTGACCAGCCAGGGCCGCCAGATTGCCGGCGAAACCCGCGAGGCCATCGAGCGACTCTCGACAGCCGTTGGTGAAACCGGTCAGACCGTGACGCAACTGGCCAAGGACAGTGACGAGATCGGCGGTGTGGTGGATGTGATCAAGGGCATCGCCGACCAGACCAACCTGCTGGCACTGAACGCAGCCATCGAAGCCGCCCGCGCTGGCGAAATGGGCCGAGGTTTTGCGGTGGTCGCCGACGAAGTCCGCCAACTGGCCCAGCGCACCGCCGAGTCGACCGGGCAAATCCATACCCTGATCGCCAAGCTGCAACAAACCGCCAGCAATGCCGTACTGACCATGGAGACCGGCCACCGCCAGGCCCAGGAGGGTGTCGATCGGGTCATGCAGGCCGATCAGGCTCTGGTTGGCATCAGCGAAGCGGTAGCCAACATCACCGACATGGCCACCCAGATCGCTGCAGCCACCGAAGAACAGACCGCCGTGGCCGACGAGATCAGCCGCAACATCAGCACCATCGCCGAGCTGGCAGACCAGACTGCCGAGCAGGCCCAGCACTCGGCGCTGCTCAGCGAAGAGTTGACCTCCACCGCTGGCAGCCAGTACTCCCTGGTGGAGCGTTTCAATCGGTAAGGCTTAGCACCCAGGTTGCACGGCACTTGCCGGCAGGCCGCCCCCACAAGTACTGTCGACGCGGTCCATGTGGGAGCCGGCTTGCCGGCGATGCAGGCAACGCGGTGCAAGGCACCGGCTGCGCCGGTGATCGCCGGCAAGCCGGCTCCCACAGGGATCGCGCAGCTCAGTTAGAAATTGAGCAAGACAGTTGCTCCTACAAGGACCGCGCAGAAATACTGACAGCGCATCACCAGTCCAGCGTCAAACCACTCTCGAAATACCGCTCTTCCCCCGTCAACGGATCCGCGAATCGCAAACTGTGCGCCAGCAGCTTCAACGGCCGCTGGTAATCGTCTTCTTCCTTGAGCAACTCCGGGTAGAACGGGTCATTGCAGATACCGGCACCCAGGGCCGCCATGTGCACACGCAACTGATGGGTCTTGCCGGTGACCGGCGACAGCCCGTATCGCCACAGATCGCCCTGCTTTTCCAAGACCTCGGCCAGGGTTTCGCTGTTGTTCTCGCCCTCGACTTCATGCATGCGGAAGAAGGGCTCGCCATGCACCAGGCGGCTACGGTGCATCAGGGGGAATGCATGCTGAGGCATCGCTGCAGCAATTGCCTGGTAACGCTTGTCGATTCTGCGCTCGGGGAACAACCGCTGGTAAGCGCTACGGGTCTGAGGGTTGGCGGAGAACAGCACAAGCCCAGCGGTGTGCCGGTCAATCCGGTGCAACGGCACCAGATGAGGGTTGTCCAGCCGCCGGATCAGGCGGCGCAGCAAGGTCTGCTCGACATATTCCCCGGTTGGCGTCACCGGCAGGAAATGCGGTTTGTCAGCCACCACCAGATGCTCATCCACATGCAAAATGGTTTCCTGCACCGGGATCGGCCGTTCGTTGGGCACTTCGCGAAAATAGTGCAACCGCATACCCCGCCGGTAAGGCAGGTCGGCCGCAATCGGCTGGCCATCGGCACCCAGCACACGACCACGGGCAAAGCGGTCTAGCCACTGGTCGCGGCTGATGGCACTGAAATGGTCGCACAGGCAGTCCAGCACCGTCGCCCAGGCCCCAGGCGGCAGGCAGACGGTGCTGGCCTGCTGGCGAGCGGGGTCGAACGGTGTGGTCATGGCAAGGCTCAATACAATCAAGGCAAGGCCGCGCATTATCCCTCAAGCCCAGCGCCTCAACCAGCCTGCCCCAACGCTTCGCTGCGCTCCTTCAGCCAGCGCAGCACCTGCACCGCCTCCCAGCGGGCAGGGTCGTAAAGCGCGTAGACCAGCCCCTGATAACCCACGACATCCAGTGCCCGATGGTAACCGGCACGCTGGAACAAGGCCTCGATCTCGGCAAAGCAGGTGTTGAAATGTACTTTGCCAAACGGTGTACGGTCGTCCGTCACCAGGCCTTCAAGGCGCAATTCCACCACGGCGTCGCACACCCGGTCTGGCGACATGCGGTTGACGCTGTACTTGAGTTGCTCGACATTGAGCATGGGTTCACCCTGATACTGTATTTATATACAGCATACGAATACCTTTACCACCCCGTCAATTCAGAGTGAGGCGCACTGCGGTCTGGGCCCGTATCGGATGTGCTGCCCAGCCCTCTCGGCTGGCCGCTTGCGAAGCGATCAACTGCGCCAGGGTGCAAGGGTTGCTGATAGACATGAATGCGCCTGGTACTCGTGTGCAATGGGTAGCTACATATGCAGCCGCCACGCAAGTGTCCGCTCACGGCCCGGACAAAGGCCGCTGGAGCGGTTTCCCAAGGTCAATCAGCCAAGGAAGGTCACCACCTGCTCGGCATCGAACGGCCAGTGCAGTTCAGCACCGGTGTCGCAACGGCGCAGCACGGGAATGATCAGGCCATAACGCTCGAACAAGTCTTCGCTGTCGGCGATATCGACCAGCTCCACCAACAGGCCGTGCTCGACGAAAGGCATCAGCACGGCCTCGGCCACTTCACACAGATGGCAACCAAGGGTGCCGAACAGTTGGCATTCAGGCAGCATGGGCAGGTCCGGTTCGTGAATGGGAAAGCCTCCATTCTAGGTCGGTCCTGCCCCTTGCGCATCTGACTCAGCTCAATCCTGGCTGGTGGCACCGATACGGTGCAGCGAAAGGTCTGCCCCCTGGAACTCTTGCTCGTGGCTCAAACGCAGGCCATGCAACGAGCGGATCGCCCCGTACACCGCAAAGCCACCCAGCAAGGCCACCAGCACCCCTGCCAGGCTGCCCAGCAGCTGACTGACCAGGCTGACACCGCCCATCCCACCCAAAGCGACTTGGCCAAAGATGCCACAGGCGATGCCGCCCCAAACCCCGCACAGACCGTGCAAGGGCCAGACACCCAGCACATCGTCGATCTTCCAGCGGTTCTGCGCGGCAGTGAAGCTCCAGACAAACAACACCCCCGCCACCAAACCGGTGGCCAGCGCACCGATCGGATGCATCAGGTCCGAGCCGGCACAAATGGCCACCAGGCCTGCCAATGGCCCGTTGTGCAGGAAGCCTGGGTCGTTGCGCCCGGCCACCAGAGCCGCCAGCGTCCCCCCCACCATGGCCATCAGCGAGTTGATCGCCACCAGGCCGCTCACCCCCTGCAAGGTCTGAGCACTCATGACGTTGAACCCGAACCAGCCGATGATCAGAATCCAGGAGCCCAGCGCCAGAAACGGAATGCTCGACGGTGCGAACGCCACCAGACGGCCATCTCGGTAACGCCCGCGCCGCGCGCCCAGCAGCATAACTGCCGCCAGCGCCAGCCAGCCCCCCATGGCATGCACCACCACCGACCCTGCAAAGTCATGGAACGGTGCACCGAAAGTGGCGCTCAGCCAGTCCTGCGCACCGAAGTTGCCGTTCCATACCATGCCCTCGAAGAAGGGGTAGACGAACGCGACGATCAACGCGGTTGCACACAACTGCGGGGCGAAACGCGCACGCTCGGCGATCCCCCCGGATATGATCGCCGGAATGGCTGCTGCGAAGGTCAGCAGGAAGAAACACTTGACCAAGGCGTAGCCATGGTCGGCAGCCAACTGCGCCGCCGGGTGCAGGAAGCTCACGCCATAGGCGATCCAGTAACCGACGAAGAAATACACCAGCGCCGAAATGGCAAAGTCGCTGAGAATCTTCGACAACGCGTTGACCTGATTCTTGTGCCGCACGGTCCCCACTTCCAGAAAAGCGAAGCCAGCGTGCATGGCCAGTACTAGAATGGCCCCCATGAGAATGAAAAGCGTATTGGAGCCATGGACCAGAGAGTCCATCGCGCTGTGCATGTTTTCCATGAAGTAGGCAGACCTGCTGAAAAAAAGCACCAGGACAGTTCAAGAACCTGCATCCGTGCACCTAATCGGTGCCAGCCCCCTGCCCTGTTTCAGTGACCCGGGTGGAGCCTGCGTGGTTTTTTCTTGGGTTTGTCGAGGATTGGGTTAAGGTTTGTCGGTATCCGCCGGGGTGTCGCCCTGAATCGGCGCAAGGCTCGCGAGCATCGCCCCACGACGTGGCAAACCATAAAGCAAGGCCCATACCAGCGTCGGCAGTGAACCTTTGCCGCGTCCCGTTACTCGAAATTTTCACCAACACTCAAGGGAGAGACCCATGGCCAGCAAATCGGCAAAGACTGCACAAGAGATATTGATGGCTGACTTCCAGGCTCTGGTGCGAGACACCGAAAAGCTGCTCGCCGACACCGCCAACCTGGCGGGCGACCAGGCCGACGAACTGCGCGAACAGATCCACGAACGCCTGACCCAGGCCCGCGAAACCCTGCAACTGACCCAGGATTCGGTACGCGAACGTGGCCAGGCTGCCCTGGGTGCCGCCGAGCAATATGTGCAGGAAAAGCCCTGGCAGGCGATTGGTATCGCTGCGGGCGTTGGCCTGCTGATCGGCCTGCTGGCCAATCGGCGCTAAGGAGCCCCCATGGAGAACGACGCCAACGGCGCCAGCGTGTCAGGCAAGCGCCTGAGCGCGGCCCTGCTCGGCCTGCTGCATAGCCATATCGAACTGTTCGGCATCGAACTGCAGGAACAGAAGGCCCGCACCCTGAGCCTGCTGTTGTTCGCAGGCTTGGCGCTGGTCTTCGCCCTGCTCTTGCTGACAGCCTTGTCCGGGCTGCTGCTGGTGCTGCTGTGGGACAGCTACCGCCTGGCAGGCATCATCGGCCTGTGCGTGTTCTACAGCGTGGCCGCACTGTATTGCGGGCTGCGACTCAAGGCAGCGGTGTTCGACGAATCGTCGCCCTTCAACGCAACGCTTGAAGAGCTGGCCAAGGACCGGGAGCGCCTGTTGCCATGAGCCTGCCTGAATTGCCAAACACCCGAAACCCAAGGGAGCTGCGCAAGGCACTGCTACGGCTGCGCCTGGAAATGCACCGCCAGGAGATTCGCCATGAATCGGCGCAACTGCTCGAACCACTCAAACGCGTACGCGGCCTGGGCGGTTCGTTGCAGGATGGCCTGGGCCTCAAGCACGCACCCCTGTGGGGGCTAGGTGCCGTGGTGGCGCTAGGCTTCCTGACCGGCAAGGGCGTGCGCAGCGGTAATCTGGCCCGCCTGGTGCGACTGGGGGGCAGCCTGCTGCCACTGGTTCGCCTGTTCATGCAGAACAATCGGCGCCCTTGAGGGTTTCAGCATGCGGCTGGCGCTTGCGCCGCCAGCTGCGACACGGGAAGCTATGGCCATCGACCGACAGGAGATCGAGCCTTGGACTGGCACACCCTGCTGACCCGTGAACGCCTGGGCAAAGCCCTCTACAGCCCCGAAGAACTGGGGCGCAGCCCCTTCCACAAGGACCACGACCGGATCATCTTCTCGGGCGCCTTTCGCCGCCTGGGACGTAAGACCCAGGTGCATCCCGTTTCAAGCAATGACCATATCCACACGCGCCTGACGCACTCACTTGAAGTCAGCTGCGTTGGCCGCTCGCTGGGCATGCGGGTAGGTGAAACCCTGCGCGACAGCTTGCCGGACTGGTGCGCCCCCAGCGACCTGGGCATGATCGTGCAGTCCGCTTGCCTGGCCCACGACATCGGCAACCCACCGTTCGGTCACTCGGGCGAAGACGCCATTCGCCACTGGTTCCAGCAGGCCGCAGATCGCGGCTGGCTGGACGACATGAGTGACGATGAAAGGGCCGACTTCCTGAATTTCGAGGGCAATGCCCAAGGTTTTCGCGTCCTCACGCAGCTGGAGTACCACCAGTTCGACGGCGGTACCCGGCTCACCTATGCCACCCTGGGCACCTACCTCAAGTACCCCTGGAGCGCCCGTCACGCAGATGCCCTGGGTTACAAGAAGCACAAGTTCGGCTGCTACCAGAGCGAGCTGCCGCTTCTTGAGCAGATCGCCCGCAAACTCGGCCTGCCGCAGCTTGAGCACCAACGTTGGGCGCGTCACCCGCTGGTCTACCTGATGGAGGCCGCCGACGACATCTGTTACGCGCTGATCGACCTGGAAGACGGCCTGGAAATGGAATTGCTGCAGTACGCGGAGGTTGAAGCCCTGCTGCTTGACCTGGTGGGTGACGACCTGCCAGAAACCTACCGCCAGCTCGGCCCCTCCGATTCACGACGACGCAAGCTGGCAATCCTGCGCGGCAAGGCCATCGAGCACCTGACCAATGCAGCAGCCCGCGCCTTCGTCGACCAGCAGCAAGCGTTGCTCGCCGGGAAACTTCCAGGCGACTTGGTGGAGCACATGCACGGCCCGGCCAAACGCTGTGTGCTGCAGGCCAAGGACATGGCGCGCAACAAGATCTTCCAGGACAAACGCAAGACGCTGCACGAAATTGGCGCCTACACCACACTGGAAATCCTGCTCAACACCTTCTGCGCCGCTGCCCTGGAGCAGCACGGCGGCCGTACACCTTCATTCAAGAGCCGTCGGGTACTCGATCTGATCGGCAACAATGCGCCCGACCCGCATGGATCGCTGCACAGCGCCTTCCTGCGCATGATCGACTTCATCGCAGGCATGACCGACAGCTATGCCAGCGAAATGGCACGGGAAATGACCGGCCGGTCCAGCCCGGTGTGAGTCACGGCAGGGTGGTGCGCAGGAGTACCGCACCACCCTTTTTCGAAAGAAAATTCCTACATGCCGCCGATTATCGCTAAACACTTACTGAATTTTGCAAATATAAAGTTACTAAATCCACTAAACAGTGAACATCACGTTGATTTTTCGTAGCCTTATTTGTTTTTTCCTGTAAGCGATTTCCCATATACCACTAACAGTCACTCCTTGCATGCCCGTTGACTTCCAACTGAGTTAAGGTGCACCTGCCTCCGCCACTAGCCCGCAGGGAAGTTGAACATGCAATCCGTATTCATTGTCGATGACCACCCCGTTATCCGCCTGGCTGTACGCATGCTGCTGGAAAACCAGAACTACAAGATCGTCGGCGAATCGGACAATGGCGTCGATGCCATGCAGAAAATTCGCGACGCCCTTCCCGACCTGGTGATTCTCGACATCAGTATTCCCATGCTCGATGGCCTGGAAATGCTGTCACGTCTCCAGAGCATGGCTTTGCCGCTGAAAGTGCTGGTGCTCACCGCGCAGTCGCCGGCACTGTTTGCGGTGCGCTGCATGCATTCGGGTGCGGCCGGTTACGTGTGCAAACAGGAAGAACTGAGCGAACTGCTGAGCGCCATCAAAGCTGTACTTGCCGGCTACAACTATTTCCCCAGTCAGGCAATGAACAATATCCCGGAAGCTTCGGGCTCCGACTTGAAACTTTTCCGACAAGTTAACGACCGAGAACTCATGGTATTGCAACTATTTGCACAAGGCAGAAGCAACAAGGAAATTGCCCAAGGCATGTTTTTGAGCAACAAGACCGTCAGCACCTATAAAAAACGCCTTATGCAAAAACTCAAGGTCGACACGCTGGTCGACCTGATAGACATGGCCAAACGCAATGCATTGGTCTGAGGCCAGGCATGGCTCGCTACATAGTCTGCATGCTCCTTGCCTTGACCATGATGAGTGCCGCGCAAGCGACGCACCATCAAGCCACCGCCTATGCGTTGCTGCCCCGCTCGGGCACGACTGCGACTCAGCCGCAGCTGACCCCTGAGCAGCAGCTCTGGCTAAAGAACCGTCGCGAACTGGTGCTGGGTACTTCGGCACCGGACTACCCGCCTTTCGACATCACCAGCGGTGGCCGCGACTACCAGGGCCTCACCGCTGAATACGCGAACCTTATCGGCAATGCCCTGAATTTGCCGATAAGAGTCCTGCGCTACCCCCATCGACAGGCAGCGGTCCAGGCATTGAAACGAGGCGAGATCGACCTGCTTGGAAGCGCCAACAGCTACGAAGCGGCAACAGACGGCTTGGTACTGTCACGCCCCTATGCCATCGACCAGCCTGTGCTGGTGACCCGCGAGAATGAAAACCGTGCGCTGGACCGGGGCCTGGATGGCCTGCGCCTGGGCATGCTTTATCATTACCAGCCCGAAAAGAAAGTGCATACGACCTACCCCGAGGCTGAGCTGCTGGCATTCGGCTCATCGTCCCAGGCCCTGTATGCCGTGGCGTTCGGCCAAGCCGACGTGTTCATTGGCGACACGATCTCCACCCATTACCAACTCAACCGAGGCCATCTGCCACGTTTGCGCATGGCCAACTTCAGCCAGCACGAAGCGGTGGGCTTCGGGTTCGCCATACGCCAGGACGACACGACCCTCAGGGAGCTGGTGAACGCCACCCTCGATATCCAGCCCAGCGTCGTGCGCACCAGTATCTTCAAGCGCTGGAGCGCCGGTAGCGACACATTGCTGACTGATCGCGAGCTGCAACTGACACCCGCCGAGGAACACTGGCAACAGGGCCATCCGGTTGTCCGAGTGGCCATCGACGAAACAGCGGCCCCCGTCTCGTTCTTCGATGGATCTGACCGATTTCGGGGGATCACAGCCGACCTTCTGGAACTGGTTCGTCTGCGTACCGGCCTGCGTTTCGAGGTGCAACGCGCCAGCGGTATCGCTGACATGATCAACCGACTCAAGGATGGCCGGGCGGACATGATTGCCACGATCGCCACCGACGGTGTCGATGACACCTCCTTGCGACTCAGCCGCCCGTATCTGGAAAGCGCCTATGTATTGGTCACCCGCGCCCATGAAAAACCACTGGAAACCCTGGAGCAACTCCAGGGGCATCGCATTGCTATAACCCGCTACAGCGCCATGGACAGCTTGCTTTCGCGACGTTATCCGCTGGTGGGCTGGATTGAAACCGAAAGTGCCTTCTATTCCATGGCCCTGCTTCGCAGTGGCGCCGTCGACGCAGTCATCACCACCCTGCTCGACGCCAATCACGCCGTGACCGCCAACAGTGACCTGATCATTCGCAGCTCCATTGACAGCGAACCTGCGAGTTTCGCCATGGCCATTCCAAAAGCGTCGAGCGAACTGGCCTCGATTCTCGATAAAGCGTTGATGAGCATCTCGCCGGAAGAACTGGGTGTTATCAACAACCGTTGGCGCGGCTTCAGTGTCCACGAAGATAACACCTGGCAAGGCTTCCTGCGCCTCGCCGTGCAGATTCTGCTGGGGACCGGCCTGCTACTGTTGCTGGCGCTGGTATGGAATGCCCACCTGCGACGGCAGATCAAACAGCGCCAACTCGTCGAGCGCGCCCTGAACGATCAACTGGCGTTCATGCGCGCGCTGATCAACGGCACACCCCATCCGATGTACGTGCGTGATCGCGAAGGCTGCCTGCAAAGCTGCAACGACAGCTACCTGGAGGCCGTCCAGGCCAGTGCCGATGACGTCATTGGCAAGCGCCTGGAAGACAGCCTGTACGGGGATGGGGAACACACACGACAGATCCAGGCCGACCACCAGCGGGTAATGACCGTGGGCATTCCACTGATCATTGACCGCCCATTGCGGATAAAGGGCCAGGAAATGACCATCTATCACTGGATACTGCCCTATCGAGACTCCTTGGGCGAAGTCCAGGGCATCATCGGCGGCTGGATCGACATCAGCGAGCGGCGTGAGCTGGTACAGGAGTTACGTCAGGCCAAACAGCAGGCCGATGATGCCAACCGCGCCAAAAGCACCTTCCTGGCCACCATCAGCCATGAAATCCGTACACCGATGAACGCGGTCATCGGCATGCTGGAACTGGCCGTCAGGCGCGCGAACCAAGGGCAGATGGACCGCACGGCACTGGAAGTCGCTTACCTTTCCGCCAAGGACCTGCTGGGCCTGATCGGCGACATCCTGGACATCGTTCGCATCGAATCCGGTCATCTGTCGCTGGCACCGGAGCCAGTGGACCTGGCTGCCTTGGTCGAATCGGTGGGGCGCGTGTTCGATGGCCAGGCCCGCCAGAAAAACCTGTCGCTGGACGTTCTGATCGCCGCCGGGGCACGCTGCCACGCGTTGCTCGACCCCCTGCGCTTCAAGCAGGTGCTGTCCAACCTGACCAGCAACGCCATCAAGTTCACGGAGCACGGCCAGGTCCGCATCAGTGTGGATGTGCTTGATGAAGACGCTTCGGGGCTGACCACGCTGGAACTTGAAGTGCGCGACAGCGGTATCGGCATACAGGCCGATGACCTGGACCGTCTGTTCAGCCCCTTTGTCCAGGCCAACCCGCATAGCCAGGGCGCACGAGCCGGCACCGGGCTTGGGCTGGCCATCTGTCGAGATCTTTGCGAAATGATGGGTGGCCAACTGACCATCAAGAGCCTGGAGGGCGTAGGTACCCAAGTCCGCCTGAGCATGCCGTTGCAGCGCGTCGGCTCATCGTCGGATATGGTACTGGCCAACGAGATGGTGGAGACCCCGGACCCAAGACTGAACATTCTGGTCATCGACGACCACCCGGCGAACCTGCTGTTGATGGAACAGCAACTCGGTTACCTGGGGCTCAGTCAGTCGAGCGCCAACAATGGCCCCGAGGGGCTGAAGAAATGGCGCGAAGGCAACTTCGACGTGCTGGTCCTCGATTGCAACATGCCGCACATGAACGGCTACCAGCTGGCCGCAGCGGTACGTGCCGAGGAACAACGAAGCGGGCGAGCGCGTTGCGTGATTCTGGGCTACACCGCCAACGCGCAGCCTGAGGTCAGGGAAAAGTGCCTGAGTGCAGGTATGGATGACTGCCTGCTCAAGCCGATCAGTCTGCGCACCCTGAGCCAGTACCTGGCCGACATCATGCCTCACCAGCCGACGCGAACAGGCGAGCGCCAGCACTTCAGCCTCGATGGCCTGACCGCGATCGTTGGCGATGACGCAAGCGCACGCGATCGCTTTCTCACCACCTTGCTTGAGAGCTTGCGGGAAGACTTGGCGCTACTGATGTACATGGACGCCGAGAAGGACGCGATAGAGATTTCCGAGCAGGCACACAAGATCCTCAGCGCAGCTCGCATGCTCGAAGCGCAGGATTTGATGGAGGCCTGTGAGGCTCTTGAGGAAACCGCCTTGCCAACCGCGTTATTGAAGATTCGGCGACAAGCATTGGCTCGGCATATGCGCCGAGTGGAGAAAGCCCTGGCCCGGCAACTGCAGGTGCCTACCAGGGCTCAATGAGCGGGCCGTCAGCTGGACGGCCCCTCAGATGCGGTTCAGGAAGCCGAGTTGATCGGCTTGTCCGGATACCAGGCATCCAGCAGCGGGCTGACTTCGATCTTGGTCAGTTCGCTGCGGCCTTTGAGCCAGGCTTCGACGGTAGCGCGCTGTTCTTCGCTGACCGAGCCACGCTTGGCCAGGCAGACCAGGCCGAAGTCATCGCCGCCGACATAGTCCAGGCCGTTGGCGTCCATGGCTTCTGCCAGGAAAGCGTCGAGGAAGGCATCGATGGCTTCGTCGGACAGGTCTTCCTTGAAATCCAGGTTCAGTTCGAAACCCAGCTCCTGGAATTCATCCACGCACAGCTTCTTGCGCAGACGACGGGAACGGTTGGTAGCCATGAAACAATCCTCTTGAGTAATAACGCGCGGCACTTTAACAGTTTCCACGCGCCAGCGGCGCTTTTCCGTTGAACCGTAGCCCATGTAGGTCGCGCTTGGGGCATAATGCGCACTTGTATGTCGTCTGGGGCCATCACCTTGTACAGCCCCGCTATTATTCCCCTCGTCCGCAGGGTACTTATCGCACATGATCAAATCGCTCCGTCCCCTTGTCCTCGCCGGCCTGCTTCTGCCACTGGCTCTGCCCAGCCAGGCCGCAGCCGTCAACACCACACTGCCCCCCAAGGTCCAGCAGGCCCTCAAAGCCAACAAACTGCAAGACTCGGCGCTGTCGCTGGTCATGCTGCCACTGGACGGGCCTGGCAACCCCACCGTATTCAATGCCGATGTTTCGGTGAATCCGGCCTCGACCATGAAACTGGTCACCACCTACGCCGCCCTTGAGCTGCTTGGGCCGACCTTCCAGTGGAAAACCGAATTCTTCACCGATGGCACCCTGAGCAATGGCGTGCTCAACGGCAACCTGTACCTCAAAGGCGGCGGCGACCCGAAGCTGAACATGGAAAAGCTGTGGCTGCTGATGCGTGACCTGCGTGCCAACGGCGTACGTACCATCACCGGCGACCTGGTGCTGGACCGTAGCCATTTCGTGCAGCCCAACCTGCCCCAGTTCAACGATGACGGCGGCGACGTCAACAAGCCTTTCCTGGTCAAACCCGATTCGCTGCTGGTCAACCTCAAAGCCCTGCGCTTCGTCGCCCGCAACGATGGCGGCAAGGTGACAATCGCCGTCGAGCCGCCGATCGCCAGCATCCGTATCGACAACCAGGTCAAAGCGGTGGCATCCAAACAGTGCAGCGGCGATGTGCGCTACAACCCGGTGCCCCAGCCTGACGGCATGAGCGTGGTGGTCAGCGGCCAGCTCGGCGACGGCTGCAACTCGCAAACCTACCTTTCCCTGCTGGATCACCCGACCTACGCGGCCGGAGCCGTGCGGGCGATCTGGAATGAACTGGGCGGCAGCATCCAGGGTCGCGACCGCATCGAGAACGTACCCAAGAGTGCGCGCCTGCTGGCCCGGGCCTTCTCCCCCGATCTGGTGGAAGTCATCCGCGACATCAACAAGTACAGCAACAACACCATGGCCCAGCAGCTGTTCCTGAGCATTGGTGCGCAGTTCCGCACCGATGCCGATGGCGACGATGCCCGCGCGGCCCAACGCGTGGTGCGTCAGTGGCTGGCGAAAAAAGGCATCACTGCGCCGCACCTGGTCATGGAGAACGGCTCGGGCCTGTCCCGCGCGGAACGGGTGAGCACCCGTGAGATGGCGGCCTTGCTCCAGGCGGCCTGGAAAAGCCCCTACTCCGCCGAGTTCATCAGCTCCATGCCGCTGGTGGGCATGGACGGCACCATGCGCAAGCGCCTGAAGCGCACCGCCATGACCGGCGAGGCCCATATCAAGACCGGTACGCTGAACACCGTACGCGCTATCGCCGGCTTCAGCCGCGACAGCAACGGAAACACCTGGGCGGTGGCGGCGATCCTCAACGATCCGAAACCATGGGGCGCTTCGCAGGTGCTGGATCAGGTATTGCTTGACCTGTATCGCCAGCCCAAGCTTGCTAACAGCACGGCGTCTACCGCGCCCTGACCAGCGCCGCTCCTGCATGCGCCGTGCGGGCCTTGCAGGAGCACCTGTCTTGTGTCGCCTTCACCGGCCTCATCGCCGCGGTTCGTCGCCACGGCAAGCCGGCTCCCACACGCACAGCGCAGACCTCAAGAATTGCGCAATCTCTGTGGGAGCCGGCTTGCCGGCGATGCAGACAACACGGTACATGGCACCGCGCACCAGCAGCTCAAACCAGCTCGGTCTCGACCCGATCCCGCCCCGCCTGCTTGGCCGCATAAACACCGGCATCCGCCCGCAGCAACAACGCATCTGCCGCCTCGCCCGGACGCCAGCCGGCCACTCCGAAACTCGCCGTCACCCTGCCGACGCCTTCGACCGGCACATTGCGCACCCCCTGCCACAGCTCAAGCGCCAACCGGTAAGCCTGGTCGGCATTGCTTCCCGGGCACAGCACCATGAACTCCTCGCCACCCAAACGGCAAAATACGTCAGTGCGCCGCAAGCGGTTGCCGATGCGCTGGCACAGACTGCGCAACACATGGTCACCCACTGCGTGGCCGAACTGGTCGTTGATCCGTTTGAAATGGTCAATGTCGAGCATGATCACTGCCATGTCCTGATCATCACGCTGGGCACGCTCAAGCTCCACCTTGAGCCTTTCCTGGAAGTAGCGGCGGTTGTGAATACCGGTGAGGGCATCAGTCACCGACAGGGTTCTTAGCTCCTCTTCCACACGTTTGAGGTCGGAAATGTCGGTGAGGTATCCGTGCCAAAGCGTGCAGCCCTGATCACCCACTTCAGGCGTCGCCTCGCCCCGCACCCAGCGCAGCCCCGCACGCGGCAGGCAGACACGATACTCCTCGCGCCAGGGCGTGAGGTGCTCGGCCGAATAGAGCACCGACCGACGCACTCGCTCCAGGTCATCGGGGTGAATACGTTCGAACACTTTCGATGCATCTTCACGCAGCAACTGAAGATCCACTTCATAGATGTCGTAGAGTCCCTGGCTGGAATACGGGAAGCATGAGCGGCCATCGGCATCCAGCCGGTACTGGTAGATCCCGCCCGGCACTTCGGCACTGAGCTTTTCCAGCAGCCTGTCGCGCAGTGCCAACGCCTCATGCACACGACGCCGCTCGGTGACATCGATGCAGATCGCCAGATAGCCGACCCACAGCCCCTGCTCGTCAAGCACTGCGGTGACCAGCATGTTGGCCAGCAACTGGCTGCCATCCTTGCGGCGCAGGGTCCACTCCCCTGGCTCCCCGCCTGCCTCCTGTACCGTTTCGGCGAACATGGCCTGGCCGCCGTCGATATCCCGCCCATAACGCACACTCAGCGCATGGGCGCGTTGCTGCAGTTCCTGGGGCAGGACCAGATCCTCCAGCCTCAGATGTCCGACCGCCTCGCTGGCCGAATACCCCAGCATCCGTTCGGCGCCAGCGTTGAACGTAGTGATGACACCCTTGAGACTGGTGGCGATGATCGCCACCTGGGTCGCCGCATCCAATACGCTGCGCAGTTGGTTGTGGGTGCCACGCAGCGTCTGCTCGCTCACCCGCAATTCAGCGGTGCGCTGCTCGACCAGGGCAAGTGCCCGCTGCCGCTGGCTGAACAAGCTGTAGAGCAAGGCACTGAGCAATACACTCAGCAACCCACCCAACAGGCCGACCCCAAGCGCCGCCGAAGAGCGGTTGGCGTTGAGGAAGGCCTGGCTGGGCCGGATATCGATCTGGTAGTGGTGGTCGGCCAGATGCAACAACTGGCTGCTGGCCAACTGCAGTGGTGCCACCGGGTTCTGCGAGTCGAACAGCACTTCCTGACCACCGGCCCCGGTGGGGTCGACGATACGCACCACCAGATTGTCGTTGGCCACAGCCGGCAGGCCTTCGGTGATCAACTGCCGCATGCTCAGCAGCGCCATGACGTAGCCCACCGGCGGGCCGTTGGCCGCAGCATCGGAGAACACCGGCGCCACCATCAACACCCCCCGGGTGTAGTCCGCCGCGACATTGATCATGTTCAGCGGCGGCGATACCGCCATGCTGCCCGGCACCACTGCACGCGCAAGCGTCGCTTCGCGGTCAGGCTGGCTACGCAGGTCCAGCCCGTATGGTTGGCCCTGCAGACTGGCAGCCTGGGTATAGAGCACCGGAAAGTAATGGTCGCGCGAAGGCGCTGGATGCCAATTGCCTTGGGCATCCAGTTCGCGAATCTGGTAATCCTGGCCTAGCCAGGCCCGGGCACGGCGTTCGAACTCACCGCGCTGCGCCGCTTCCACTCGAGGGGCCCAGGAGTAAGCTTGGGTCCGCAGCAGCAACGGCCGCGCATAGCCATCGAATTCAACGGGGGTGACTTCGTTGGAAAAGCTGAAGAAACGCCGCAGGCCGTCCAGGCGCTGCTGCTGGTCTTCGAAACGTTCGGCAATACGGCTGTAACGCTCACTGGCCAGCAACTCGAAACGCTGGCGCAGTTGCTGTTTGTAAAACGTCTGCGCGGCCAAAGCCAAGGCGGCCGACAATAGACCACCCGCCACCAACGCCACCAATGCCAAGGCCCAGGCAGGCACTACTTCCCTGCACAGGGCGAGGAACCTCGCACGCACGCCACACTTGGACATAAAGCAATCTCGTCACGTCAGCGTCCTGCGAATTTTCCAGCCCTGCGTTCATTTATAGCTATTGGCCATCAGCCGCGCAACGTCCCTTGTCGCATCAGCGCAATTGCAGGCGCCAGGCGCGGTGAATGCGGCTGTTACGGGCGAAATCCGGGTCCAGAGTCTGGGCAGTGATCTCCTCCACCACATAGCGCGTGGCCAGGTGTTCATCCAGCTGGAACTTGCGGAAGTTGTTGGAGAAATACAGCACGCCACCAGGCGCAAGACGCGCCATGGCCAGGTCGAGCAACTGCACGTGGTCACGCTGCACGTCGAACACCCCTTCCATCCGCTTGGAGTTGGAGAAGGTCGGCGGGTCGATGAAGACCAAGTCGTAGCTGTCGCGGTTGCCCTCCAGCCACGCCATCACATCGCCCTGCTCCAGACGGTTGCGCTCGGAGAAACCATTGAGCGACAGGTTGCGACGCGCCCAGTCGAGGTAGGTTTTCGACAGGTCGACGCTGGTGGTGCTACGCGCACCGCCCTTGGCCGCATGCACGGTCGCTGTAGCGGTATAGCAGAACAGGTTGAGGAAGCGCTTGCCAGCCGCCTCGCGCTGGATGCGCATGCGCATCGGGCGGTGGTCGAGGAACAGGCCGGTGTCCAGGTAGTCGGTGAGATTGACCAGCAGCTTGACGCCACCTTCGCTGACTTCCTGGAAGCGACCCTCGGTGGCCTGGCGCTCGTACTGGCGCGTGCCGCTTTGCCGTTCACGGCGCTTGAGCACAACGCGCTGAGGGTCGATACCCAGAGCCTGCGGGATCGCCGCCAAGGCATCGAGCAGCCGCGACTGGGCTTTTTCCGGGTCGACCGAGCGAGGTGCCGCATACTCCTGAACGTGCACCCAGTCCTGATACAGGTCTACCGCCAGGGCGTACTCAGGCATGTCGGCATCGTACAGGCGATAGCAGCTCACCTGCTCACGACGCGCCCACTTGCCCAGCTGTTTCAGGTTTTTTTGCAGACGATTGGCGAACATCTGCGCACCTTCCGAGAGGCGTGCAGGCTCGCTGGCCATCGGAGCCTGGCGGCCGGCATCGGCGTCGTCAGCCTGCGCTTCGCGGCGCTCGCCGGTGACGAACTGATCAGGCTGCACCTTGAACAGCAGCAGCTTGCACGGCAACGCGCCGTTCCAGAACGCATACTGCTTGTGGCTGCGGATGCCCATGCGCTTGCCCAGTTCGGGCGCACCGGTGAACACCGCCGCTTCCCAGCCCATGCAGGCCTGGCGCAGACGCTCACCGAGGTTCTGGTAGAGGTACAGCAGGCTGGCTTCGTCGCCCAGACGCTCGCCATACGGTGGGTTGCTGATGACCAGGCCCTTCTGATTCTGGTCGGGGCGCGGCTCGAAGCTGGTGACTTCACCCTGATAGATCTTCACCCAGTCGCCCAGGCCGGCACGCTCGACGTTGTTACGACCCGGCTGAATCAGCCGAGGATCGGCCTCGTAGCCGCGAATCCACAGAGGCGGCTTGGCCAACCCGGCCTCGGCACGGGCCTGTGCCTGCTCCTGCACCTTGCGCCACAACGCCGGGACATGGCCGAGCCAGTTGCTGAAGCCCCAGCGTTCGCGCTTGAGGTTGGGGGCGATGTCGGCAGCGATCATCGCCGCTTCCACCAGGAAGGTACCCACACCGCACATCGGGTCGGTCAGGGCGCCGCCCTCAGCGGCAATGCGCGGCCAGCCGGCACGAATCAGCACCGCCGCTGCCAGGTTTTCCTTCAGCGGCGCAGCGCCTTGCTGCAGGCGGTAGCCGCGCTGGTGCAGGCTGTGGCCGGACAGATCGAGCGACAGGATCGCTTCACCACGGTCCAGACGCAGGTGCACGCGCACATCAGGGTCGACCTTTTCCACCGAAGGGCGCAGACCTTCACGGTTTCGCAACTTGTCGACGATGGCGTCCTTGACCTTGAGCGCACCGAAGTGGGTGTTGTCGATACCCGAACCATGGCCACTGAACTCAACCGCCAAGGTGCCGTCGGCAGCGAGGTGATCAGCCCAATCCACCGCGTGCACGCCGTCGTAGAGGTCATCGGCATTCTTCATGCCGAAGCGCTTGAGCAC
Organism: Pseudomonas sp. Teo4; assembly: GCF_034387475.1. NCBI lineage: Bacteria > Pseudomonadati > Pseudomonadota > Gammaproteobacteria > Pseudomonadales > Pseudomonadaceae > Pseudomonas > Pseudomonas sp. Teo4. The sequence continues at coordinate 343,468 of NZ_JAXCIL010000001.1, read as the reverse complement.
CAGCAGCACCCGGTTGGCCAGGCGCGACCAGATGCACAGGCGGTAGGCGGTTTCCATGTCGGCGGCGCCGCGAATGGCCGAGGTGTGCTCGCGCACCTCCTCAAGGCCCAGGCCTTTGGCCTCTTCGGCGAGCAGGCCTTCCAGGCCTTTGGGGCAGGTGAGATAAAGTTCGAAACGGTCCGACATGTGTATTCCAGAGCCTTGGGCTAGATAAGTGACGTTGCGACGCATCGCCCCGCCGATGTTTGCCCGAACACCTTTCCAGCAGATGTCCGGGTGGCCTTCCCTGCTCTACATGAGCCGGAAACAGGCCGGGCCGCCTGACCGATCGGCCCCTCGTCAGCAACGAGGACAGCTTAGATCATCAAGCAGTACAAAAAATGCCAGCGCCTTGGGGGCAAATGTGACCCTTCGTCGCATTACTAGATATTTCTGTCATCACACAGCAGCGCTGGCGAAATGACGTCAATGATCGGCAAACGCCGATCATAGCGGCCTTAACCCCAAACAAGGTTGAGTCGCATTTATTTACTTATCCCCTCACCCTCAGAAAGGTTACGTCCTTATGACAAATCGATCATTCACACGGTGACTCGCATTCGTTAGAACTGGTCTCAGGCCGCATCGCAACGAAGCGGCACCTTCAGCTCGCGACGCCGGCAGCGAGCGCACACCGGCAGAAAGACTCTGCCCGGCCTCGGAGAGGCCGACGGGACATTACAGTCAACAAGTGAGGTCTACACCTTATGAAGAGATGTAAGCGTGATCCGTTGGAAAGAGCATATTCACGTGGTTACCAATATGGGGTCACCGGCAAATCCCGCGAGCTTTGCCCCTTTAATCTTCCTTCAGTTCGCCAAGCCTGGATCAACGGCTGGCGTGAAGGTCGCGGTGATAACTGGGACGGAATGACTGGCACCGCTGGCATCCATAGACTCAACGAAAATCACGCCGTTGGCTGAAAGAGGACACTGAATTCGATTTACCATGCGCGCCCTATCCGGGCGGCGGGCTAAGGCCCAGGGGCCCCTTTCAAGGGGCCCTTTTTTATGCCTTCGTTTTATGCACGCGGCATGGCGGCGATGGCATCCACGGCTTCACGAATCAGCGCTGGGCCTTTGTAGATGAAGCCTGAGTAGATCTGCACCAGGCTGGCGCCAGCAGCGATCTTCTCTGCGGCGTGACGGCCTTCGGTAATACCGCCCGCGGCAATGATAGGCAGCTTGCCGGCCAGCTCCCCCGCCAGCACCTTCACGGTGTGCGTGCTCTTTTCCAGCACCGGAGCGCCCGACAGGCCGCCAGCCTCCCCGCCATAAGGCAGCCCTTCGACGCCTTCACGGCTCAGGGTGGTGTTGGTGGCGATCACCGCGTCCATGCCCGATTCGATCAAGGCAGCCGCCACCTGGGCGGTTTCCTCGTCGCTCATGTCCGGCGCGATCTTGATGGCCAGCGGTACGCGCCTGCCATGCTCGACCGCCAATTGCTCGCGACGCTCAGCCAGGGTGTCGAGCAACTGCTTGAGCGAGTCGCCGAACTGCAGGCTGCGCAGGCCGGGGGTGTTCGGCGAGCTGACATTGACTGTGATGTAGCTGGCTTCGCGATAAACCTTTTCAAGGCAGATCAGGTAGTCATCGACCGCACGCTCCACCGGGGTATCGAAGTTCTTGCCGATGTTGATACCCAGCACGCCCTGGTAGCGCGAAGCACGAACACGTTCGAGCAAGTGATCGACGCCCAGGTTGTTGAAGCCCATGCGGTTGATGATTGCCGTCGCTTCCGGCAGACGGAACAGACGCGGCCTCGGGTTGCCCGGCTGCGGACGCGGGGTCACGGTGCCGATTTCGACGAAGCCGAAGCCCAGCTGGGCGAAGCCGTCGATGGCCGCACCGTTCTTGTCCAGGCCGGCGGCCAGGCCTACCGGGTTGGCAAAGTTCAAGCCCATGACGGTCACCGGCAACGCCGCTGGCTGCTTGCACAGCAGGCCGTTGAGACCGAGACGGCCACCGGCGCCGATCAGGTCCAGTGACAGGTCGTGGGAGGTTTCCGGGGAAAGCTTGAACAGCAGCTGGCGGGCCAGGGTATACATGGGCGGGCAAGACTCGCGGTGAGTGAGGGGGCGATTATAGCCAGCGCGCGCCCGGCATGACAGGGCCTTGGCACATGCGTTGCTTCGAAAGCCCGTACAGCCTATTCAGTACGGGCGAGGAACCTTGTGAACACAGTACCCCCGGCAATGCCTCTGGCGTGGGTGAACGGCAGTGATGCGCCGGAAAAGCCCAGCCTCGATATCGGTTTCATGGCCCTGACCGACTGCGCCTCGGTGGTGGTCGCCGCTACCCAGGGCTTCGCTCAGCAATACGGACTGACCCTGAACCTCCATCGCCAAGGCTCCTGGGCGGGTCTTCGCGACAAACTGGTCAGCGGCGAGCTGGATGCCGCGCATTGCCTGTACGGCCTGATCTACGCGGTACACCTGGGGATCGGCGGCGTACCGACCAGCCCCATGGCAGTGCTCATGGGTTTGAACCAGAACGCCCAGGCCATCAACCTGTCGCCCTCCCTGCAACGCAAGGGCGTGACCAACCCTGAAGCACTGGCGCGCCTGGTGCACCAGCATGGCGCACGCCTGACCTTTGCCCAGACCTTCCCCACCGGCACCCATGCCATGTGGCTGTATTACTGGCTGGCGAGCCAGGGCATTCACCCACTCGAAGACGTCAACAGCGTGGTGGTGCCGCCCGCACAGATGGCCGCGCATATCCAGGCGGGTCGAATCGACGGTTTCTGTGTCGGCGAACCATGGTCGGCCGACGCCGTGGCCAAAGGCCAGGGCTTTACCTTGGCAACCAGCCAGTCGATCTGGCCGGACCATCCGGAAAAAGTCCTGGGCTGTGCCCGCGCCTTCGCCGAGCAGTACCCCAACAGCGCCCGCGCACTGGTCAAGGCAATACTGGCCGCCAGTCGCTTTATCGAGCAAAGCCCGGAGAACCGCCGAGGCACGGCGCAACTGCTCAGCGGCAGCGCCTACCTGGACACGCCACTGGAATGCGTCGAGCCGCGCCTGCTTGGCGACTACCAGGACGGCCTGGGCAACCACTGGCAGGACCGCCACGCGCTGCGCCTGTTCGACGAGGGCCGGGCCAACCTGCCTTATTTGTCCGACGGCATGTGGTTCATGACCCAGTTCCGCCGCTGGGGCCTGCTACGAGAAGACCCCGACTACCTTGCCGTAGCCCGCCAGGTGCAACAACTAGACTTGTATCGAGAAGCCGCAAATGCCGTGGGCGTACCCTGCGCCATACCCGACATGCGCAGCAGCCTGCTGATCGACGGCACCCGCTGGGACGGCAGCGACCCCCACGCCTACGCCCGCAGCTTCCACCTGCACGCCCTGGGTGATGCGCCCAGCGCCCGCATCGGTCTGTGAGGGTGACGAACATGCTGCGCATCCTGCTGATCGATGACACACAGAAAAAAGTCGGCCGCCTCAAGGCCGCACTCAGCGAAGCCGGCTTTGAGGTTATCGAAGCCCCAGGGCTGACCATCGACCTGCCCGCTTGCGTCGAAACGGTGCACCCGGACGTGGTGCTGATCGACACCGACTCGCCCGACCGCGATGTGATGGAGCAAGTGGTACTGGTCAGCCGCGACCAGCCACGGCCCATCGTGCTGTTCACCGACGAACATGACCCCGGCGTGATGCGCCAGGCGATCAAGGCAGGAGTCAGCGCCTACATCGTCGAGGGCATCCATGCCGCGCGACTGCAGCCGATTCTGGACGTGGCCATGGCCCGTTTTGAAAGCGACCAGGCGCTCAAGGCCCAGCTGCTGGCGCGTGACCAGCAACTGGCCGAGCGCAAACGCATCGAACAGGCCAAAGGCCTGCTGATGAAGATGAAGGACTGCAACGAGGAACAGGCCTACACGCTGATGCGCCGCCAGGCCATGAGCCGCCAGCAGAAGCTGATCCAGGTGGCCGAGCAGATCATCGCCATGCACGAGATGCTCGGCTAGCTAACGATCTCCGGCAAAGCCGGCTCCCACAAGGACCGCGGCGACCTCAAGATCACCGCAGTACTTGTAGGAGCCGGCTTGCCGGCGATGAGGCCGGTACAGGCGACAAGACAGCTGCCCCACAAACCGAACGATTAACGCAGATGTAAAGCTGGCCCATCTTTTGCTGAGTATTTCCTACCGGTAGCCAACGGCGGTTGCCCACATATCCCGACAAAGACGTCGCCTCCCCTTCCACACCAGTGGACCGGGTAGCGGCGTCTTTTTCGTTTCCGTTGCTTTGCCGAGTGAGGTGTTCAAATGAGTACCAGCTTCTGGAAATCCGGGCACGTGCCCACGCTGTTCGCCGCCTTCCTGTACTTCGACCTGAGCTTCATGGTCTGGTACCTGCTGGGCCCGCTGGCGGTGCAAATTGCCGCCGACCTGCAGTTGAGCGCCCAGCAACGGGGCCTGATGGTGGCTACCCCGATTCTGGCGGGTGCGGTTCTGCGCTTTGCCATGGGCATGCTGGTCGACCGCCTGTCCCCCAAGACTGCTGGCCTGATCGGCCAGGTAGTGGTCATTGCCGCCCTGGCCGGCGCCTGGTTCCTGGGTGTACACAGCTACGAACAAGCCCTGCTGCTGGGCGTGTTCCTGGGCTTTGCCGGCGCTTCGTTCGCCGTCTCGCTGCCGTTGGCCTCGCAATGGTACCCACCACAGCACCAGGGCAAAGCCATGGGCATCGCCGGTGCCGGCAACTCCGGCACCGTGTTCGCCGCCCTGCTGGCGCCGGCACTGGCTGCAGGTTTTGGCTGGAACAACGTGTTTGGTTTCGCCCTGATTCCGCTGGCGCTGACCCTGGTGCTGTTCGCCCTGCTGGCGCGTAATGCACCAGAACGGCCCAAGCCCAAAGCCATGGCGGATTACTTCAAGGCCCTGGGTGACCGCGACAGCTGGTGGTTCATGTTCTTCTACAGCGTGACCTTCGGCGGCTTCATCGGCCTGGCCAGCACCCTGCCCGGTTACTTCAGCGACCAGTACGGCCTGAGCCCGGTCACCGCTGGCTACTACACCGCCGCCTGCGTGTTCGCCGGCAGCCTGTTGCGTCCGCTGGGTGGCGCCTTCGCCGACCGTTTCGGTGGCATCCGTACACTGCTGGCGATGTACAGCGTGGCGGCCATCTGCATCGCCGCCGTCGGCTTCAACCTGCCCAGCTCAGCCGCCGCCCTGGCGCTGTTCGTCAGCGCCATGCTTGGCCTGGGAGCCGGCAACGGCGCGGTGTTCCAACTCGTGCCGCAACGCTTCCGCCAGGAGATCGGCGTAATGACCGGGCTGATCGGCATGGCCGGTGGCATCGGTGGCTTCTTGCTTGCCGCCGGGTTGGGCACCATCAAGCAGCACACTGGCGATTACCAGCTTGGCCTGTGGCTGTTCGCCAGCCTTGGCGTGCTGGCCTGGTTCGGCCTGCACGGGGTCAAACGCCGCTGGCGTACCACCTGGGGCTCGGCTGCGATAACTGCGGCGCGGGTCTGAGGCACCATTGATGAGCCTGCAACTGAGCTTCGCCCAAGCCAGCGCCACCGGGCCGCGCGAGGAAAACCAGGACGCCCTGCGCCTGGTGACACCGGCCCCGGAGCTGGCTGCCAGCAAAGGCTTTCTGTTTGCCCTGGCAGACGGTGTCAGCCAATGTGCCGACGGTGGCCTGGCAGCACGGGCCAGTTTGCAGGCGCTAGCCCTGGACTACTACGCCACGCCAGCCACTTGGGGTGTGGCCCAAGCTTTGGACCGCCTGCTGCTGGCACAGAACCGCTGGTTGCGCGCCCAAGGCAGCGGCCAGCCCTTGCTGACCACCTTGAGTGCCCTGGTGCTGCGTGGCCGCCGCTTCACCCTGGCCCATGTCGGTGATTGCCGGGCCTACCGCTGGCACGGTGACCGCCTGCAATGCCTGACCGAGGACCACGTCTGGGACCAACCCGGCATGCAGCATGTGCTAAAACGCGCGCTGGGCCTGGATCAGCACCTGCTGGTCGATTACCTGGACGGCGAGCTGCAACCCGGCGAGTGCTTCGTGCTCCTGAGCGATGGTGTCTGGGCCAGCCTGGGCGACCAGCACATACAGACGGTGTTGCGCGAGCAACCCGACCTGCAGCTGGCCGCCGACACCCTGGTCGCCAGCGCGCACCACAACGGTAGCCAGGACAATGCCAGCGCCTTGCTGGTGCGGGTCGACCAACTGGGTGCAAGCAACCTGGGCGACACCCTGGCGCAACTGCAACAATGGCCAGTGCCCGGCGCCCTGCGCGAAGGCCAGTCAATCGATGGCTGGAACGTTGAAACCTTGCTGTCGCACAGCCGCCAGTCCCTGCTATATCGGGTGCGCGATAGCCTGGGCCAGCCTTGGCTGCTCAAGACCTTGCCTGCGCAGCGCGAGCAGGAACCGGGGGCTGCACAGGGACTACTGATGGAGGAATGGTTCCTGCGCCGGGTCGCTGGACGCCACTTCCCCGAACTGCATGCAGCCAGCCAACGCCAGCATTTGTACTACGTCATGCGCGAGCACAGCGGCCAAAGCCTGGCCAACGTACTGGCAACGCAAGGCCCGCTGCCATTGCCGCAGTGGCTGGAAGTGGCGCGTCAATTGCTGCAGGCGGTCGGCGCGCTGCACCGGCGCAACCTGCTGCACCGTGACATCAAACCAGAGAACCTGTTGCTGGGAGAGGACGGCCAGTTGCGCCTGCTGGACTTTGGCTTGGCCTACTGCCCAGGCCTGTCCGAGACACCCGGTCATGATCTGCCAGGCACGCCCTCGTTCATCGCGCCGGAAGCATTCGATGGCCAACCGCCCAGCCCGCAACAGGACCTCTACGCCGCCGGTGTGACGCTGTATCAGTTGCTCACCGGGCATTACCCCTACGGCGAGGTGGAGGCTTTCCAACGCCCACGTTTCAGCACGCCGATCAATGCGTCGCGCTACCGCCCCGACTTGCCGGAATGGCTGCAGCACAACCTGCAACAGGCTGTCGCTGCAGACCCGGCCCAACGCTTCGAAACCGCCGAACAGTGGCTACTGCTGCTTGAGCGCGGCGACCGCCAAGACCTGCCAACTCGCAGTCGCCCGCTGCTGGAGCGCGAACCGCTAAAGGTCTGGCGCACGCTGGCATTGCTGTCATTGCTACTGAACCTGATTTTGCTGTTCGCCCTGCTCAAGGGCTGAACACCCCTTACCGATGAGGAACCTCCTGATGAATGCGAAAGTCTGGCTGGTCGGTGCTGGCCCTGGTGACCCCGAACTGCTCACGCTCAAAGCCGTGCGCGCATTGCACCAGGCTGAAGTTGTGATGATCGACGACCTGGTCAACCCTGCGGTACTGGAGCATTGCCCGCAGGCACGAGTCATCGCCGTCGGCAAGCGCGGGGGCTGTCGCTCCACGCCCCAGGCGTTCATCCAGCGCCTGATGCTGCGTCATGCTCGCCAAGGGCGTTGCGTGGTCCGGCTCAAAGGTGGCGACCCGTGCATATTCGGCAGAGGGGGTGAAGAGGCGCTGTGGCTGCAAGGCCATGGCATCGAGGTGGAGGTGGTAAACGGTATTACTGCGGGGCTGGCCGGAGCCACGCAGTGCGGCATATCCCTTACCTCGCGTGGCGTGAGCCGTGGGGTGACGCTGGTGACCGCGCATACCCAGGACGACAGCGAGTTGAACTGGCCTGCCTTGGCGCAGGGTGGAACGACCTTGGTGGTGTACATGGGCGTGGCGCGGCTGGAGCAGATACACAGAGGCTTGCTGGACGGCGGGATGGCGCCGGGAACGCCAGTGGCGATGATCGAGAATGCCTCGCTGCCGACGCAGCGCGAGTGCCGCAGCAATGTGCTGGGGATGGTGGAGGACGCTCAGGCGTTTGGGTTGCGCAGCCCGGCGATTCTGGTGATTGGTGAGGTGGTTGGGGAGCAGGAGGTGCAGCCGCTTAGGGCGATGGCTGGGTAATGCGCAGAGGCCAGTGAATTCCAGGCAAAGAAAAACCCGGCCGAGGCCGGGTTTTTCGTGAAGCGTCAAACCAATTACTTGGCCTGGGCTTCTACCTGAGCTTCAACGCGACGGTTGACAGCACGGCCTTCTTCGGTGGCGTTGTCGGCAACCGGACGGGTTTCGCCGTAGCCAACCGAGTCAACACGGCTGGATTCTACGCCGTACTGCTGGGTCAGAACCTGCTTGACAGCATTGGCACGACGCTCGGACAGCTTCTGGTTGTAAGCGTCTGGGCCGACGGAGTCAGTGTGACCTTCAACCACGGTGGTGGTCTGTGGGTACTGCTTCATGAAGTCAGCCAGGTTCTTGATGTCGCCGTAGCTGTTTGGCTTGACGACCGACTTGTCGAAGTCGAACTTGACGTCCAGCTCAACGCGAACGACTTCGGCAACAGCCGGGCAGCCGTCGGCGTCAACGGTAACGTTGGCCGGGGTGTCAGGGCACTTGTCGACGTTGTCGCAAACGCCGTCGTTGTCGCTGTCGGAGCAGACTTCAGCAACTGGAGCAGGAGCAGCTTCAACTTTGCCACCGCTGCCACCGAAGTTCAGACCCAGACCAACGGTCGGACCCCACTCGGTGTTGCCGTTGTCGATGTTGTACATGGCTTCGACGCCAGCGCGGGCGAAGAACATGTCGGTGATGTACCACTTGGCGCCAGCGCCAACGTTGGCGAAGGTGGAGTGGTCACGGCCGCTGCGAGTGGCCTGACCCAGGCTCTCGTGAGCGAAACCGGCGGAGACGTACGGACGCAGAGCATCGCCTACGGTACCGAAGTGGTAGGTAGCGTCGAGCTTGGTCTTGGAACCTTTGATGTCCTTGTTGAAGACTTCACCACGAGCGTTGTGAGTCTCGTTGTAGCCCAGGTCCAGGGAGACATCGTCGGTCAGGAAGTAACCGAGACGAACACCAGGATTGGTGCCGTCGTTCTTGAAGTTACGCTCGCTGTCGTAGTACTGCTTGGTAACGTTACCTTCGATTTCGACAGCGCCTTGGCCTTGAGCCAGAACGCCGAACGAAGTAGCGGCTACGAGCGAGCCAATGGCCAAGCCCAAGGTGTTTTTCAATTTCATCCGTTAAATCCCCATCTGATGATAGTTAAGCAGTCCCACCAACATCCGGGGGACAACTCGACGGCAAGTCTAGCAGAACTTGCCGATTCGTTAGAGACATTTGTATCCGGCTAAGTTTCACTCAGACCGGCAAATTTCTCCCGAAGCTTGTCTAGCGCGCGCTTGTAACGCATTTTTGTTGCGCTCAAGCCCATATGCATGATATCGGCGATCTCCTGGAACTCCAGTTCTGCGACAAATCGCAGCACCAGAATCTCCCGATCGATCGGGTTCACATGCACTAGCCACTTGTCCAGCCCGCCCTTTTCTTCCGGTTTTGGAGCCTTGTCTTCGGACGCCTCTTCAACAGGGTCCAGACTCAGGGCATCCATCAACCGGCGCTTGCGGCGCTCCTTGCGGTACTGGGTGATGCACTCGTTGTAGGTAATGCTGTAGAGCCAGGTCTTGAACTTGGACTTGCCCTCGAAGTTCTTCAAACCGTACAGCACCTTCAGCATCACCTCCTGACAGACATCGTCGGCATCCCGATCGTTCCCCAAGTAACGTGCACAGACGTTGAACAGGGTCCGCTGGTAGCGCCGCATGAGTTCCTCATAGGCGCGAGTTACGTGATACAGCTCCTCATGCGAACGCGCCACCAACTCCTCATCCGTGAGCTCGCGGGGGTCGTAACGCATGGGCGGCGAATGGACTTTATTCAAAACGGATCTGGCCGACAGTCAGGTCAATGTCGCCGCTCAGCCCCGTGGGCCGATTTTCGCGGCGGCATACATTAACAGCTTTTGTGCGGTTAGCGGCTATTGACACGCTGTTCAAGTAGTTCACGGTTAGACATTGACACTAGTTCGCCATCATCAGTCAGCACCGTCGTCTTGACCGTACCGATTTCTTCGATCTGCCCTTCGACCTCTCCAATTCGCACTTGCTGGCCGACCTGGTAAAGTTCGCGCACGTAGATGCCGGCCAGAATTTGCCCGGCGATTTCGCGGCTACCGAGCCCCATCGCCAATGCAATTGCCAGACCAACGGTAATCAAGCCAATGACGATCACATGGTTGAGCAGGTCGGTTTTCACCTCCAGCTGGCTGATGGCCACCGAGATGCTGATGATGATCACCAGGCCCTGGGTAATGCGCCCAAGCCCTGCCGAATATTCAAGGCCGATACCTTCGGCGGCACCGCGCACCAGGCCATTGGCCACCTGCGCCAGCAGTACGCCCGCCAGCAGCACCAAGGCCGCGCCGAACACTTTGGGCAGGTACAGCGCGAGCATGTCCAGGGTGGCCGAAACCCGCTCAAGCCCAAGGGATTCGGCGGCGGAAACCAGGAAAATCAACAGCACGAACCAGTAGACGATCTTGCCGATCAGGGTCGAGATCGGCACCTGGATGCCGGTGCGGCTGAGCATCTTGGTCAGCCCGGTGCCGGCCATCAGACGGTCCAGGCCGAACTTGGCCAGCAGTTTGGACAACAGCGTATCGAGCAGCTTGGCCACGACAAAACCAAGCAGCACGACGACCAGGGCACCGAACAGGTTAGGGATGAAGTTCGCTACCTTGGTCCAAAGGGCGGTCATTGCGGTGACCAGGCTCTGGGTCCAGAGATCGAGTTCCATATTCAATCGGCCTTATCTGCTTTGCTGCCACCGGCAGCGTTGCGGGTAGAGTTTCTACGAACAGGCGCGACATGCGCCGAGCCATTGTTCACGGCAATCATCAGCGCCTGGCTCCAGCGGCCCAGGAGGCTGAACAGATCACCTGCGCCCACCTGACGGTTGGCGGTTTTCAGGACGCGACCCAGGCACGCAGCGTCGTCACGGTCCTGGCCGGACGGCGACGCCTTGAGCAGGTCACGCAGGGATTCTTCAAACGGATCGTGCATAGGCACCTCGCGCAGTGTCAGTCAGAGACGAGGCCGCCGGGCGATGGGTCACACTGGCCGCTGATGCGGGTGTTTCAAAATGAGGCCCGCGCACGACTAAACCCACCGCAACCGCCGAAACAGCCACCACTGCCCCACCGCCAGCCCCAAAACGACGATGCAGGCAAACAGGAACCCATAGGGGTTTTCCGCCCCCGGAATGCCACCGACGTTGATGCCGAGTAACCCGGTGATAAAGCTCATGGGCAGGAAGATGCAGGTGATGATGCCGAACCGGTACATGGTCCGATTCATCCGCTCGCTGCGCCGCCGGTCCTCGCTTTCGAGCACCAGCGCCGCACGTTCGCGAGTCAGCTCGAGCTCTTCGAGGTAGCGGATCAGGCTGTTGTTCAGCTCGTTCCAGTAATCGGCGTCAGCATCGGCGAACCAGCTCCACTTGCTGCGCGACAACTGGGCGTAAATGTCCCGCTGTGGTGCGAGAAAACGGCGCAGGCCGGCGGCGCGACGGCGAATCTGCTGTAGGCTACCCTGCTCAGGGGTATACCGTTCGTCGACTTCTACCTTTTCTTCTTCGTCGTCGACCAGCTCCGAAAGGTCGCTGACCAGTCCCTGAACCTTCTCGGTCAGCAACTCACCCATCAGCAGCAACAGCTCCGACGCCGATTTCGGCCCCCTGCCCTCGTCCAGGTGCTGCAAGATTTCATCACTGGCGCGCAACGGCCGCAGGCGCAGGGAAATCACTCGCTGCGCTTCGGCGAAAATGCGTACGGAAACCATGTCTTCGGGTTCCGCGCCGGGGTTGAGGTTGACCCCGCGCAGGAACAGCAGCAACTGCTCGCCAGCCAGCGGCAACAACCGCGGGCGGGTGTTTTCTTCCAGCAACAGGTCGCAAGCGAACTCACTCAAGCCACTGTCTTGCAGCAGCCAGGTACGTGTCTGCGGATGGCTTCGGTCCCAGTGCAGCCAGAGGCTCTCCTGTGGCTGCAACTGCAAACCGTCCAACTCGGTCCGGGCGATCGAGCGCGCGCCGCCTTTGCCATCGAGCACCAGGGCATGCACCAGCCCCCACTGCGCGTTGTCTTCCTCGAACATCAACACTCCATCAGCGCGCGCGGCGCATGTCACTCCGGCATCTTCAGCGGGCTTGGCGAGACAATCACGCCATTGTTGTCGGCGTACACGTACTCGCCCGGGCGGAAGGTCACCCCAGCGAAGGTCACGACCACGTTGAGGTCGCCGATACCACGCTTGTCGGTCTTCATCGGGTGGCTGGCCAAGGCCTGCACACCGACATCGGTCTGGATGAGCACGTCCACATCGCGCACACAGCCGTAGATCACCAGGCCTTCCCAGCCGTTCTTGGCAGCCTTCTCGGCCAGCATGTCACCCAACAAGGCGCGGCGCAGCGAGCCACCACCGTCGACCACCAGGACCTTGCCCTTGCCATCGAGCTCGACTTGCTCCTTGACCAGCGAGTTGTCTTCGAAGCACTTGATGGTGACGATCTGGCCGCCGAAGGAATCGCGGCCACCGAAGTTGCTGAACATCGGCTCCAGCACCTGGACCAGGTCCGGGTAGGCGTCGCACAGGTCGGGCGTTACGTAATGCTGCATGGGAAGCTCCTGTCAGTCACAACGAAAGCGGTATGTCAGGCAAGGTCACAACGAAAGCGGTATGTCAGGCAAGGCTACACCGCAGAGCGGGTTGCAGTCATCCGCGACCGAGCAGTCAACTGAAGTTCAGTTGACTGCAACAGGCTCGCGCACCACCGTCGTTTCATGCACCGGCAACAGCGGGTCACGCAACCAGCGCTCCACCAACGGCCATACCTGAGCTTGCGCCGCCTTGCTCACCAGCATGTCGACATGCCCGAACGCATCGAAACCTTCCTCGCGGCCCAGCCTGAGGAACTGCTTGCGTTCGCCGCCCAATTGCTCGAAAAGCTTGCGGCAGGCCCACACCGGGTCCTGGAAGTCCGCCGCGCCCGCCACCGCCAGCACCGGCACATCGACATCTGCCAAGCCAGCCCACCAGTCGCCCTGCTTGCCGCCAAAACGGCCGAACAGACCGTGCCAACGCATGCTTTCCAGGGCCAGGCCAATCGGCTCATCCTCAGGCCCACGCTTGAGGCGCGTACCGGAAATCTGCGCGAAGCGCTTGAGCACCAGACGCGCGCCCCAGGCCACCGGCGGCACTTTCAAGGGCCAGTAGACGCGGCTGACCTGAGTACCGAAGAACGCGGCACTGGCCACCCGCTCCGGCTCCAGATAACCACCACCCAGGGCCGCTGCCAAGGTGGTACCCCCCAGCGAATGGCCGACCCAGTGCGGTGCCTGCCCGGTCTTTTCCTGGATAAACGCGGCAATCACCGGCAGATCGTGGCAGGCGTAGTCGGCTACGCGGTTATGCCGCCACTGACGATTGCGCGGCGAAAGACCATGGCCACGCATTTCCGGAATCCATACATCGAACCCTGCCCGTGCCAGGTAGGCGCCCAACCCAATGCCTTTGGGCGAATACCAGAAGCGACGGTTAGAGAAACTGCCGTGCAGAAGAATGACCGGCACGCCTTGGGCGCGGGTCTGATCGGCCATCCCCAGGCGGGTCAAAGCCAGCTCGACGCTCGGGTCCGGGCTGTTGCCAGCCTTGATCCGGTACACGTCTTCGCTGAGGTCGCCGCGGCGCTCGGCACTGAGCAAAGCCACGGGAAATAAAGTGCTGCTGCTATGCATAAGGTTGCGTGGTGCACAAAAAAGGGCGGGAACCATTACTGGAACTCGCCCTGGATGAAACCAGGCGGGGGCGCGCCAGACGCACCCCCGCGTTTTACCGCATCAGGCCGCGCCCTGACCTTCAGCCAGGAAGAACCAGGTCTCGAGTACCGAGTCCGGGTTCAACGACACGCTTTCGATGCCCTGCTCCATCAGCCACTTGGCCAGGTCCGGGTGGTCCGATGGGCCTTGGCCGCAGATGCCGATGTACTTGCCGGCCTTGTTGCACGCAGCAATGGCGTTGGCCAGCAGCTTCTTGACGGCAGGGTTACGCTCGTCGAACAGGTGGGCGATGATGCCCGAGTCGCGGTCCAGGCCCAAGGTCAGCTGAGTCAGGTCGTTGGAGCCGATCGAGAAGCCGTCGAAGTACTCGAGGAACTCTTCGGCCAGAATGGCGTTGGACGGCAGCTCGCACATCATGATCACGCGCAGGCCGTTGTCGCCACGGGCCAGGCCGTTGGCGGCAAGCAGGTCGACGACCTGGCTGGCTTCGCCCAAGGTACGCACGAACGGCACCATGATCTCGACGTTGGTCAGGCCCATCTCGTTGCGCACGCGTTTGAGCGCACGGCACTCGAGCTCGAAGCAGTCACGGAACGACTCGCTGATGTAGCGCGAGGCGCCGCGGAAGCCCAGCATCGGGTTCTCTTCTTCCGGCTCGTACAGCTTGCCGCCGATCAAGTTGGCGTACTCGTTGGACTTGAAGTCCGACAGGCGCACGATGACCTTTTTCGGGTAGAAGGCGGCCGCCAGGGTGCTGATGCCCTCGACCAGTTTCTCGACATAGAAGCCGACCGGGTCGTTGTAACCGGCGATACGCTTGTCGACGCTCTCTTTCAGCTCTGGCGGCAGGCCAGCGTAGTTCAGCAGCGCCTTGGGGTGCACGCCGATCATGCGGTTGATGATGAACTCCAGACGCGCCAGGCCGACACCGGCGTTGGGCAGCTGGGCGAAGTCGAAGGCACGGTCCGGGTTACCGACGTTCATCATGATCTTGAACGGCAGCTCCGGCATGGCATCGACCGAGTTCTGCTTGACGTCGAAGCCCAGCTCGCCTTCGAAGATGAAGCCGGTATCGCCCTCGGCGCAGGAGACGGTGACGCCCTGGCCGTCCTTCAGAATCTGGGTAGCGTTGCCGCAACCGACGACAGCCGGAATACCCAGTTCACGAGCGATGATCGCCGCGTGGCAGGTACGGCCACCGCGGTTGGTGACGATGGCGCTGGCGCGCTTCATGACCGGTTCCCAGTCCGGGTCGGTCATGTCGGAAACCAGCACATCGCCTGGCTGGACCTTGTCCATTTCGGACACGTCGTTGATGACGCGGACCTTGCCAGCGCCGATGCGCTGACCGATGGCACGGCCTTCGACCAGCACCGTGCCCTTCTCTTTGAGCAGGTAGCGTTCCATGACGTTGGCGCTGGCACGGCTCTTCACCGTCTCAGGGCGGGCCTGAACGATGTACAGCTTGCCGTCGTCGCCATCTTTGGCCCACTCGATGTCCATCGGGCGCTGGTAGTGCTGCTCGATGATCATGGCCTGCTTGGCCAGCTCGTTGACTTCATCGTCGCTCAGGCAGAAGCGTGCACGCTCGGCACGGTCGACCTCGACGGTCTTGACCGAACGGCCGGCCTTGGCTTCTTCGCCATAGACCATCTTGATGGCCTTGCTGCCCAGGTTGCGGCGCAGGATGGCCGGGCGGCCTGCCTGCAGGGTCTGTTTGTGTACGTAGAATTCGTCCGGGTTGACCGCACCCTGCACCACGGTTTCACCCAGGCCGTAGGCGCCGGTGATGAACACCACGTCGCGGAAGCCCGACTCGGTGTCGAGGGTGAACATCACGCCGGCGGTACCGGTTTCGGAGCGGACCATGCGCTGCACGCCAGCGGACAGGGCCACCAGCTTGTGGTCGAAGCCCTGGTGTACGCGGTAGGCGATGGCGCGGTCGTTGAACAGCGAGGCGAACACTTCCTTGGCCGCGCGGATCACGTTGTCGACGCCACGGATGTTGAGGAAGGTTTCCTGCTGGCCGGCGAACGAGGCGTCCGGCAAGTCCTCGGCGGTGGCCGAGGAACGCACGGCCACGGCCATGTTGTCGTTGCCCTTGGACATTTCGGCGAAGGCGGTTCGGATTTCCGAATTCAGACGCTCCGGGAATTCGGCTTCCATGACCCACTGACGGATCTGGGCGCCGGTCTTGGCCAAGGCGTTGACATCGTCCACGTCCAGCGCGTCAAGCGCGGCGTGGATGCGGTCGTTCAGGCCACTCTGCTCGAGAAAATCGCGGTACGCCTGAGCCGTAGTGGCAAAGCCGCCCGGCACCGAAACGCCGGCACCTGCGAGGTTACTGATCATCTCGCCCAGGGATGCGTTCTTGCCCCCCACATGCTCCACATCATGGACGCCGAGCTTATCGAGGGAAACTACGTACTCTACCAAGGTGATCTCTCCACTAACTGTATTGGAAAAGCTCAAGGGCGCCCGCCTGCCTGTTTTGACTTGGCCGGACGCTTGTGGCCTGTACCTGGAAAATAAGTGAGAATGCCGACAGCCGCATTCGGCAAACCGAACTTATCATATCCAAGAAACGTCATCAGCTTAAGGCCCAGAATGCAAATGAAAAGAACCGCGTTCTTCATCTCCGATGGCACCGGCATCACTGCCGAGACTCTGGGCCAGAGCCTGCTCGCTCAATTCGATAGCATTCCGTTCAACAAATTCACTCGTCCGTACATCGATACGCCGGACAAAGCACGGACCATGGTTGCGCAAATCAACGCCGCGGCTGAGCGCGACGGCATGCGCCCGATCATCTTCGACACCATCGTCAACCAGGACATCCGCGAGATCCTGGCCACGTCGAACGGCTTCATGATCGACATCTTTTCGACGTTTTTATCCCCACTTGAGCAGGAATTGACTGCCCATTCGTCGTATTCAGTCGGTAAATCCCACTCGATTGGCGGCAATTCCAACTACATGGAACGCATCGAGGCGGTCAACTTCGCCCTGGACAACGATGACGGCGCGCGCACCCATTACTACGACAAGGCCGACCTGATTCTGGTGGGCGTGTCGCGTTGCGGCAAGACGCCTACCTGCCTGTACATGGCCATGCAGTTCGGTATCCGCGCCGCGAACTACCCGTTGACCGAAGACGACATGGAGCGCCTGCAGCTGCCGGCGGTGTTGAAGAAGCATCAGCAAAAGCTGTTTGGCCTGACCATCGACCCCGACCGCCTGACCGCCATCCGCCACGAGCGCAAGCCCAACAGCCGCTATTCGAGCTTTGCCCAGTGCGAGTTCGAGGTGCGTGAGGTGGAGAACCTGTTCCGCCGGGAGAACATTCCCAACATCAACTCCACGCATTTTTCGGTGGAGGAGATTTCGGCGAAGATCTTGGTGGAGAAAGGCGTGGAGCGCAGGTTCAAGTAAGGCGGGGTTCGTCTTGGGTCTTTTGCCGCCTGTGAGACCGAGCGCCGCCCGCGCGGCGCATCGCGAGCAAGGCTCGCTCCTACGTTTGTTTAAGGCCAATAACGCCTGTGACAGGCGCGCGCGACCGCCTTGTTTGTACGACGCGATATCAAGCCATGCGCCAAAGCGTCGCGCGCAGATCCCACAGGCATAATTGGCCCGAAACAAACGTAGGAGCGAGCCTTGCTCGCGATGCGCCGCGCGGGCGGCGCTCGATCTGCGCAACACCATAGAACCGAAGGCAAACCCAACAAAAAAGCCCCAGCATCACTGCCGGGGCTTTTTCATTTCAGCGCTGGGATCAGGACGGCACCACCGCCGCCTGCCCACTCATCGCCAGGTCGACCAGCTCACGGTTGGCCACCGCATACATCGCATAGTCAGTACCCGGTGCGTTGCGCAGGTCGTCCAGCATGGCGCGCCAGCGCTCGACCATCACCCGGTGCTGCTCGGCCCACAGGGCCACGCGGGCGTCCATGTCCTGCGGAGCATCGGCCATCTGCAGTACAGAGATGGTGATCGCCCGCTGCTGCAGGTCGATGTCGTCGCGGAACGACTCGCGGGCCAGGGCCTGCCAGTTGTTCTCGACCGTCAGGTTGCTGACCTCCTGCAGGTACCAGGTCAGGTCGAACGCGCTGCCCACGGCAAAGAACGCCTTGGCCACCTGCGCTGGGTCATGCCCGGTGACGTCGGCCGCCTCGATGATCGGCAACAGCGTATACAGGTGGCTGGTGCCAGCCACCATGCGCGCCAACAGTTCCGGCACGCCGGCGTCGACGAAGCTCTGGTAGCGAACCATCCAGCGCTCACGGGTCGGCCCTTCGAGCAGTTCGTCGAGCTTGAGCCCCAGCTGCGCGATCTTCGGCCCGAAGTGCGCGGTGTCTCGCCCGGCATCCTGCTCGTTGCGCCGGCTGCGCAGGAACCATCGGGTGGCGCGACGGCCCAGGCGCATCAGCTCATCCATCAGGGTCAGTTGGACCTCGGCCGGCACCTGATAGTCCAGGGCTTCGATCTGACGGAACCAGTGCGGCAGGTGGAAGATATCGCGCACGATCACATAGGCGCCGGCCACGTTGGCCGGGCTCATGCCGGTCGACTCCTTCAGGCGCTGCACGAAGGTGATGCCCATGTTGTTGACCAGGTCGTTGGCGATCTGGGTGCTGACGATCTCACGCTTCAGGCGATGGCGGCGCATGGCTTCGGCGAACTTGCTGACCAGCGACGGCGGGAACGCGGTTTCCATGTCGCGGGTCAGGTAGTCGTCGTCCGGCACCAGCGACTTGAGCAGTTGCTCCTTGAGGTCGATCTTGCTGTACGAGATCAGCACCGACAGCTCGGCGCGGGTCAGGCCCTGGCCAGCGGCCAGGCGCTCGGCCAGCTGTTCCTCAGACGGCAGGAACTCGATGGCGCGGTCCAGCTTGCCACGGCCTTCGAGGTCGGCCATCAGGCGCTTGTATTCAGCAATCCGCTCGCGGGCGCGGCGGGCTGCCAGGGACAAAGCCTGGGTCTGCTTGTAGTTGTTGCCCAGCACCAGGCCGGCCACTTCATCGGTCATGCTGCCGAGCAGCTGGTTGCGCTGCTTCTCGGTCATGTCGCCACCCTGCACCACTTCGTTGAGCAGGATCTTGATGTTGACCTCGTGGTCGGAGCAGTCCACGCCACCGGCGTTGTCGATGAAGTCGGTGTTGGTGGCGCCGCCATGCAGGCCAAACTCGACCCGGCCAAGCTGGGTCATGCCGAGGTTGCCGCCCTCACCCACCACCTTGCAGCGCAGTTCGTTGCCGTTGACCCGCAGCGCGTCGTTGGCCTTGTCGCCGACATCGGCGTGGCTTTCAGTGCTGGCCTTCACATAGGTGCCGATACCGCCGTTCCACAGCAAGTCCACCGGCGCCTGCAGCAACGCGTGCAGCAGCTCGGTCGGGGTCAGGCGGTCGGCCTCGATGGCGAAGCGCTCTTTCATCTGCGGGCTGATGGCGATGCTCTTGGCGCTGCGCGGGAAGATACCGCCGCCTTCGGACATGATGCTGGTGTCGTAGTCGCTCCAGGCCGAACGCGGCAGGTCGAACAGGCGCTGGCGCTCGGCGAAGCTGGTGGCCGGGTCCGGGTTCGGGTCGATGAAGATATGCAGGTGGTTGAACGCCGCCACCAGTTGCAGTTTGTCGGACATCAGCAAGCCGTTGCCGAACACATCACCGGCCATGTCGCCGATGCCGATCACGGTGATCGGGTCTTCTTGCACGTTGATGCCGCGCTCGCGGAAGTGGCGCTGCACGCCGACCCAGGCGCCACGGGCGGTGATGCCCATTTTCTTGTGGTCGTAGCCGGCCGAACCGCCAGAGGCAAAGGCATCGCCCAGCCAGAAGCCATAGTCGATGGCGATGCCGTTGGCGATGTCGGAGAAGGTCGCGGTGCCTTTGTCCGCCGCCACCACCAGGTACGGGTCGTCATCGTCGTGACGCACCACGTTGGCCGGTGGCACCACGCCGCCTTCTTTGAGGTTGTCGGTAATGTCCAGCAGGCCGGAGATGAAGATGCGGTAGCAGGCCACACCCTCGGCGGCGATCTCGTCACGGGTGCCGCCCAATGGCAAGCGGCGCGGCAGGAAGCCACCCTTGGCACCGACCGGCACGATCACCGAGTTCTTCACCTGCTGGGCTTTCACCAGGCCCAGCACTTCGGTGCGGAAGTCTTCCTCGCGGTCCGACCAGCGCAGGCCGCCACGGGCGACGTTGCCAAAGCGCAGGTGCACACCCTCGACCCGTGGCGAATAGACGAAGATCTCGAACTTCGGCACGGGTTTAGGCAGTTCAGGAATCAGCTTGGGGTTGAACTTGAAGCTGAAGTACGACTTGTTTTGCCCGTTGGCGTCCGGTTGATAGAAGTTGGTCCGCAGCGTGGCCTTGATCAGGTCCAGGTAGCGGCGCAGGATGCGGTCCTCGTTGAGCACCTGAACATCGTCCAGGGCGCTGAGAATCGCCTGTTCCAGGCGCTGCTGCTTGTCGTCCAGGTCGTCCTGGGTGAGCTTGCGCGCCAGGTAGAAACGGGTCTTGAACAACCGGGTCAGCTCACGGGCGATGTCGGTATGGTTGTTCAGGGTGCTGGCGATGTAACCCAGGTCGAAGCCCAGGCGAATCTGCTTGAGGTAACGGGCATAGGCGCGCAGCAGTGCCACATCGCGCCATGGCAGGCCGGCAGTCAGTACCAGGCGGTTGAAGGCGTCGTTCTCGGCATCGCCTTTGACGATGTGGACGAACGCGTCCTGCAAGATATCGTTGAGCTGCTGGATATCCAGGCTCAGGCCTTCGCTGTAGGTGAAGGCGAAATCGTGAATCCAGTATTCGCGGCCGCTGGCGTGGCGCAGTCGGTATGGGAACTCACCCAGCACGCGCAGGCCGAGGTTTTCCAGGATCGGCAGCACGTCGGACAGCGCCAGCGGCGTATCGGCGTGGTAAAGCTTGCAGTGCAGCAGGCGCTCGCCCAGACGGGTCAGCGGCTGGTAGAAACTCATGGCCAACGGCCTGTTTTCGGACAGTGCCAGCACGTGCTGCAGGTCGACCACCGCCGAATGCGCAGGGAAGCGTTCGCGGTAGCCGGCCGGGAAGCCTTTGGGGAAGTCGGCCAGAATATTGGTGCCCTGGGCCTCGCCGAAGTTCTCGACCACCAGCGCCGAATAGTCGTCGTGCCACGAGCGGCACGCCTGGATCACTTCGTTTTCCAGCTGTTGCGGGTCGATGTCGATGCGGTTCTTCGGATCGACCCGCAGAATCAGTTGCACACGCGCCAGCACCGACTCGGAGAAGAAGGTCCAGAACTCGCAGTCGCTGGCCTTCAGGCGCTCCATCAGCACCTGCTGGATCTTCTGACGCACTTCGGTGGAATAGATTTCCCGCGGCACGTAGGCCAGGCAGTAGCAGAAGCGGCCGTACGGGTCCTTGCGCAGGAACACGCGGATCTTGTTGCGCTCCTGAATCTGCACGATCGCCATCACGGTGCTGAACAGCTCGTCGATCGGGGTCTGGAACAGGTCGTCGCGCGGCAGCACCTCCAGCACCTGGGCCAGCTCTTTGCCCAGGTGCGCCTTCGGATCGAAGCCCGAGCGGCGCTCGACTTCGTTGACCTTGACGCGGATGTAGGGAATGGCATGCACGCTTTCGCCGTACACCGACGAGGTGTACAGGCCCATGAAGCGGTGTTCCTTGATGACCTTGCCGTCGGCATCGAGCTGACGAATCGACACGTAGTCCGGGTAAGCCGGGCGGTGCACGCGGCTGGGCAGCGCGGCCTTGGCGAAGGACAGCAGCAGCGGCTCGTTGAGGTAGGCCACGGCGTAGTCTTCGATACGCAGCTCTTCGGCGGTCAGGCCCACGCGCAGGCGCCGTGGCAGGCCGAGGAACGACTGTTCGTCATAGGCCATCTGGCCGCCAGCGCCGTCGTCCTGGACCGTGAACTCTTCATAGCCGAGGAAGGTGAAATGGTTGTCCAGCAACCACTCGAGGAATGCCTTGACCTCGGCCTTTTCATGCTGCACCGGGGCGAACGGTGTCTGCTCCACCAGGCCTACGACTTCACGCAACTTGGCCTTCATCGGCTCGAAGTCAGCGACCGCTACCCGCACTTCGGCCAGCACCTGCTCGATTTCACGGGCCAGCACCGTCAGCTCGGCGGCATTGGCGCAACGGTCGATCTCCAGGTACATCAGCGATTCGTGGCGCACGCCCTCGCCCTGGGTGCCCTTGGGCAGCAGTTCGAGCAGTTCGCCCTTGGCGCCACGGCGAACGCTGAGCACCGTGGTCTGCAGGGTGTGGATGCTGTAGCCGCGGCGGTTCAACTCGGTGCGCACCGAATCGACCAGGAACGGCAAGTCGTGGTGCAGCACCTCGACCACCGTGTGGGTCGACTGCCAGCCGTTGCGCTCGTAATCGGGGTTGTATACCCGCACCTGCGGTTGTTCGGGGTCGAAGCGCTCGATGATGCGCCAGGCAGACAGCGTGCAGCCGGCCAGGTCGGACAGCCTGCGCTGGGTGAGTTCGTCCAGAGAGATGATGCCGAAGAACTGCTCGGCGAACAGCGCCACTTGTGGCAGGGACTGTTCGCTGATGTGCTGCGCCAGGGCCGCTTGCAGTTGATGCTGGAAGTCGGCTTTGCTGGCTGCGGTGAAGAACGCCATCTGTGGTACTCCGCTTGGGCTTTGTAATAATTGAAGCGTCGCTACGTGCGCCATGTAGGGATCAACGATAGCCAACCCCTGGCAAGGCGGACGGTAAAGTTCAGGGCTCGCCGAAGCTTAACGACTGATGAGTCATTGCCGCTTGCAGCGCTGCGACAATTTCGGTCAAGGGGGGGTAACTTTACGTTTATGGATGCGTACAAGGCTGTCAGAATTCCCCCTCAATTCTTTTGATCCGAGCCGCCCATGCAAATCAAAACCGCCCTGCTCTTCGCCACGCCCTGCGATGAAGAAGAAGACAACATGGCGACCCTGTGCTGCCACAGCGACAAGGGGCAGATGTTCCTGCTGACCCGTTACCCGGACGAAGACACGGTCGACCTGACCCTGGACGACGAACCGTCGACACTGGACGGGTTGAAGGTGACCTTGAGCGCCCAGCGCCTGCTGATCGAGGTGGCGGCCGGTGATCGGGATGCGTTGAAGGGCGATGAGTCACTGGAGATCGTGCTGACTTCGCAGGGAACTGACCTGGAAGAAGTGGCGCTGACCTTGGGCAATATCCTCGAGGGTACCGGTACCTTCATCAGCGAACTCTGAGTTCGTCTGTTCTGGCCCTTTCGCGGGTAAACCCGCTCCCACAAATCTCAAGGTCACTGTAGGAGCCGGCTTGCCGGCGATAGGGCCCTAACCCACGGAAAAATTGACAGGCCAGCCCTTTCAAAGGCATTGTCTGACAACCTGACTATTAGGCAACCGCTTCCATGCTCGAGCTTCAGCGCCCCGACACCCTGGTCGAACGGGTCGTCAGCGCCATCCGTGCAGAAATCGACTCCGGCCGACTGGCCGCCGAATCGCGCCTGCCCACCGAACAGCAACTGGCCGAACAGCTGAATGTCAGCCGCTCGGTGGTGCGCGAAGCGGTGGCGCAGCTCAAGGCCGATGGTGTGCTGATTGCCCGACGCGGGCTCGGCTCGTACATCTCGCAAACGCCTAATGGCACGGTGTTCCGCTTCCCCGGCAGCAACGGACGCAAACCCGACCTCGTGCAGATGTTCGAAATGCGCCTGTGGATTGAAACCCAAGCCGCGGCCATCGCCGCGCGACGCCGCGACGAACAGGACCTGGCCCACATGGCCAAGGCCCTGCAGGAGATGCTTGAGCAGCGCAGCGACTTCAGCAGCGCCTCCGTGGCCGACGTGGCCTTTCACCGCGCCATTGCCGAAGCCAGCAAGAACGACTATTTCATAGCCTTCCATGATTTCCTCGGCGGCCAGCTGGCCAGCGCGCGACGTGCTGCGTGGGAAAATTCCGCCGCCCACTCGGTCGGTGGTTCGGCTGACGCCATCCGCGAACACCAGGCTCTGTACCAGGCCATTGCCAGCGGCGACCACCACGCCGCCGCAGCCTGTGCCGAAGTACACCTGCGCGCCTCGGCCAAGCGCCTGAAAATCGACCTGCCCGCGCTAGACTGACCCCGGAGTTTTCATCGCACAGTGGCGCGACGTTTTTCACGCCTTACTTAGTCTGACAACCTGATAAGCAGATCAAACGACAAGCATTCCAAGGTACCCAAGCATGATCTACGACTATTGCATCATCGGCGGCGGCATCGTCGGCCTCGCCACCGCCATGTCCCTGCTCGAACAGCGTCCGGGGGCCTCGTTGCTGATTCTGGAAAAGGAAGCCAGCCTCGGCCGCCACCAGACCGGCCACAACAGTGGCGTGATCCATGCGGGCATCTACTACGCACCCGGCAGCCTCAAGGCCGAGCTGTGCAAGCGCGGCGCCCAGGCAACCAAGGACTTCTGCACCGAGCACGGCATTGCCTTCGATGTCTGCGGCAAGCTGCTGGTGGCTTCAAACCCGCTGGAGATGCAACGCATGCAAGCGCTGTACGAGCGCTCGCAACTGAACGGGTTGAAAGTCGAGCGTCTGGATGCCGCCGAACTCAAGCGCCGCGAACCCAACATCGCCGGGTTGGGCGCGCTGTTCCTCGATGCCACCGGCATCGTCGACTACAAGCACGTGTGCAACGCCATGGCCAAGGTCATCGAAAAGGCCGGCGGTGAAGTGCGCTTGTCGACCACCGTGCGTGCAATTCGCGAGCACGGTGACCATGTCGAAGTCCGCGATGACCAGCAAACCTGGCAGGCCCGCCAGCTGGTCGCCTGCGCCGGCCTGCAGTCCGACCGCCTCGCCCGCCTGGCTGGCGTGAAGATCGACCATCAGATCATCCCCTTCCGCGGCGAGTACTACCGCCTGCCGGCAAGCAAGAACCAGATCGTCAACCACCTGATCTACCCGATCCCCGACCCGGAGCTGCCGTTCCTCGGCGTGCACCTGACGCGGATGATCGACGGCAGCGTCACGGTAGGCCCCAATGCGGTGCTGGGTTTTGGCCGGGAGAACTACCGCAAGTTCTCGGTGAACTGGCGTGATGTCGCCGAGTACGCACGCTTCCCCGGCTTCTGGAAGACGATCTGGAACAACCTCGGTTCCGGCACCACCGAGATGAAAAACTCGCTGTTCAAACGTGGCTACCTGGAGCAGTGCCGCAAGTACTGCCCTTCCCTAGAAGTCGAAGACCTGCTGCCCTATGAAGCCGGTATCCGCGCCCAGGCGGTGATGCGCGACGGCACGCTGGTTCACGACTTCCTGTTCGCCGAAACCCCGCGCATGGTGCACGTCTGCAATGCTCCTTCGCCGGCCGCCACCTCGGCTATCCCGATTGGCCAGATGATCGCCGAGAAGATCCTCAAGGCCCGCTGAAACCTGCTGCACAGGGCGAACTGCCTCCCCATCACTGCACTGGGTTGGCATGCATGACCCGGCCTGCTTCGGCGGGCCGGTTGATGTACAGCTGATCCAGTGAGCTGTTGCACAGGCCCTTGAGTGCATTCCAGTTTGCCGAGGTGTGGATGTAGTTTGCCCGCAGCTGCGTGTGTTCCTCCTGCGTCAGCCCCGGCTCAGCCCTGCGGCCCAGGGCGAAGTCGTGCAATTTGCGGCTGATGGCCTGCAGATCGTCCGGCAGCCCATGGGCCGGGTCATCGCCGAGTCTGGCGAATGGCACCCCGCCGCGCACGGCCAGTTCACGCATGATGCTGAGGTAGATGCGTGACAAATGCCCCTTCACCTCACGGCTCCACTGAACGGCGGCATATACCTGTTTTTCCGGGTCGTCGCGCCGGCTTCGGCTTCCGGCTATGGGTTCTTCCCAAGTCAGCAACTGGGGCCTCGGGGATGGCAGTTCTGTATAGGCCTGCTCCAGCAAAGTGCGGGTGATTGCGTAAGCCCGGGTCTGTTCGACTGGCGTGGCCAGCGCCACCCGGCTGGAGTTGGGCTTGCACAACAGGACGTGTTCCCTGAGGGACTCCAGGTAGCCGCCGCCGATGTTCGAATGTACGCCGGGCAGGAGGATGTCGTGGTCTGTGCGCACCAGCGGGAAGTTGTGTCGGTGCTCGTCGCTGGCCACCAACTGCACCACCTTGCGCGCCTTGCCTGGCGCCAACCCCAAACGCAGCTTGCCAAAGCGGGCTTTTCCTTGGCTGAGACTGTTGTGCAGGGGGGCGATGATTGCGGCGACGGTGTCGAACAGGCCGATGAAATTGATGCGGGTCTTAAGGTGTGGGCATAGGAAGCAGATGGGTGTGTCGTCGTGCAGCCTATTGAGCAGGTGTCGAGCGGCAGCGGCGCCTCGGCTGAAACCGAACAGGTCGAACTCGATATGCTCGGGTTGCGGGTGGGTTTGCAGCCAGCTGTTCAGTTGTTGCTCGATCATCGACAGGGCTTGCTGGACGCGGGCTTCGACACCTGTCTGGCCGCGGCCGGTGGCCTGTCCGAAGGCCGAGTCCGCGCTGGCTTGGGTAGTGCCTATGCCTTCGATGTACATTTTCAGGAAGTGCTTTTGTGCGGTGGTTTGCGGCTGGCCGGTTGGGTATAGCGCGTGTAGCAGGGCGATGTTGGTTTTGGCGTTGGCATAGCTGCTGTCGGTGCCTGTGTTTTCTTGCAGGTGGGAGTGGGTGGGGATGGCGTTTCCTGCATTGTTGCCGGTGCCGTCGAAGAAGATGCCTATCCGCAGGACGTACGATGTCGTGGTTTCGGGTACGGTATCTTGCTTATAGATTTTATCCATCTTGCTGAACTCCGATTAATTTGGCGAGTTCAGCAAGCAGCAAATCATCCTTACTGCCTACCAGCACATTCAACATCAGCAGTCCGAAACTTCCATTTCTCATCTAAAACTTAATTTCGTCTTTTGCTGTTTGCTGTTTGCTGTTTGATTTTTGTACGCGGTAGTTCAGACGCAGCAGATTGCGACTTCAGGAGGCCGAGTGGAGGTCTTGCGGAGGAAGGTGACGGGCATGGATGCCCGTCAAGCGCTGCGGCCCAGGATGGGCCGTACAGCGCGGTCCTTCCGGGAGCAAGACCGGAGCGAGGGAACCCCGGAGCGTAGCGTAGGGGCCGGATGTAGGAGCCGACGGTTTTTGGTTCCTTTTTTCCACGAAAAAAAGGGACCCGCTGTAAAAGCGGAAAGGTGATTAAGCGTCGCCTTGGCAAATGGATATGCTTACAAATTTAAAAACCAACTTCAAACAACAAAAAACAAAAACAAAAAACAAAAAACAAAAAACAAAAAACAAAATTAAGTGTAGGCATTTATACAGCGTGGATATCCATTTGCCATGGAGGCGCTTATTCACCTTTTCGCCTTTACGGCGACCCACTTTTGCTCTTGGGCAAAAGTGGGCAAAAACCGCCGCTCCTACATCCGGCCCCTACGCTGCGCTCCGGGGTCCCCTCGCTCGGTCTTGCTCCCGGGAGGACCGCGCTGTACGGCCCATCCTGGGCCGCAGCGCTTGACGGGCATCCATGCCCGTCACCTCCCTCCGCAAGCCCTGCGCTCGGCCTCCTGAAGTCGCAATCTGCTGCGTCTGAACTACCGCGCGCTAGAAGCAAAAGCAAAAACAGGGCAAGGGCAGGAACAGGAGCAGGAGCAGGAGCAGGAGCAGGAGCAGGAGCAGGTTTGGAGTGGGGCTGACTTTTCGAGAATTTTACCCACCGCCATTGGTCGCCACACCCCCGGATAGATTAAAGTATCCCCCCCTGCCCCAGGCACCCGCTCCCAGCGCGCCCAGGCCCAATCCCAGGAACCGTCGCCGATGGAACACCGTGAAGCGCTGATCGCGCTGCGCACCTTTCTTTCCTCCCAGATCCTGGCCAGGAGAAACTGGTCGAACGTCTGTTGATCGTGCTCCTGGCCGACGGCCACATGCTGGTCGAAGGCGCCCCGGCCTGGCCAAGACCAAGGCCATCAAAGAACTCGCCGAAGGCATCGAAGCCCAGTTCCACCGCATCCAGTTCACCCCAGACCTGCTGCCCGCCGACATCACCGGTACCGAAATCTATCGCCCGGAAACCGGCAGCTTCGTGTTCCAGCAAGGCCCGATTTTCCATAACCTGGTCCTGGCCGACGAAATCAACCGCGCCCCGCCAAGGTCCAGTCCGCACTGCTCGAAGCCATGGCCGAACGCCAGGTCGGTGTCGGCCGCAGCACCTACGAACTGTCCCCGCTGTTCCTGGTCATGGCCACCCAGAACCCCATCGAGCAGGAAGGCACCTATCCACTGCCCGAAGCCCAGCTCGACCGCTTCCTGATGCACGTGAAAATCGGCTTCCCCGACGCCGCCGTCGAACGCCGCATTCTCGCCCAGGCACGTGGCGAAGCCCTCGGCGGCGAAGCCAAACCCGAGCGCCGGGTCAGCCAGCAGGCAATCTTCGCCGCACGCAAGGAAATTCTCGGCCTGTACATGGCCGACGCCGTGGAGGAATACCTGGTACAGCTGGTCATGGCCACCCGCACCCCAGCCAAGTTCGACGCCGAGCTGGCCGACTGGATCGCCTACGGCGCCAGCCCCGCGGCTCGATCGCCCTGGACCGCTGTGCCCGGGCCCACGCCTGGCTGGCCGGGCGCGACTTCGTCAGCCCGGAAGACATCCAGGCGGTACTGTTCGATGTGCTGCGCCACCGCATCATCCTGTCCTTCGAGGCCGAAGCGGCGGGGATCGACCAGGACCGAGTGGTCCAGCGCATCCTCGACGTCGTCGCCGTAGCCTGACCCCATGCCCACCACCCCGCTGGCCGACCCCGGCATCCGCATCGGCCTGGCCGAGCTGATCGACATGCGCCACCGTGTACGCGAGATCCAACTGTTCTCGCGGCCCGGCCAGCGCAGCCGCTGGTGGGCCTGCACCACTCCAAACTGCGCGGACGCGGCGTGGACTTCGACCAGGTGCGCGTCTACCAGGCCGGCGACGATGTGCGCAACATCGACTGGCGCGTTACCGCGCGCACCCAGGAACCTCACACCAAGCTGTTCCACGAGGAACGCGAACGGCCCATCTTCATCCTCGTCGAACAAAGCCAGCGGCTGTTCTTCGGCTCGGGGCTGATGTTCAAATCGGTGCTGGCCGCCCAGGCCGCGGCCCTGTTCGGCTGGGCCGCGCTCGGCCACAACGACCGCATCGGCGGGCTGGTGTTCGGTGACAACGAACACCACGAAGTCAAACCCCGCCGCAGCAAGCAAAGCCTGCTGCAGCTGCTCAACCGCCTGGCCAAGGTCAACCAGGGCCTGCACACCGAAGCCGTGCCCCAGGCCGACAACCTCGGCCTGGCACTGCGCCGGGCGCGCGAGGTATTGCGCCCCGGCAGCCTGGCTATCGTCATCTGCGACGAACGCTCGTTGACCGACCAGGCCGAACAACACCTGGCCATGCTTTCGCGCCACTGCGACCTGCTGCTGCTGCCGGTGTCCGACCCGCTCGACCATGCCCTGCCCGCCGCAGGGTTGCTGCGCTTCGCCCAACGCAGCGCACAGCTGGAACTCGACACACTGGACGCCAACCTGCGCCAGGCCTACCGGCAACAGGCCGAAGCCCGTATCGAGCGCTGGGAGCTGATGACGCAGAAACTGCGCGTGCTGATGATGCCGCTGAGCACCCAAAGTGAAATGATCGAGCAACTGCGCGAATACCTGAACGCCCAGCGCCCCGGGAGCCGGCAATGAACCCGCTGGACCAGTTGCAACCGCTGATCGCGCCGAAGGCCATCGGCCTTTGGCCGCCCGCACCGGGATGGTGGCTGTTGCTTGCCATGCTGCCGCTGCTGGCTTGGGGCCTTTGGCGCCTGCGCCGCTGGCGCCCTGGCAAGCGCCCGATCGTGCGCGCCGAGCAACCGCTTGACCCGGTGCGCGTAGAGGCCCTGGCCGAACTGGCACGCCTGCCACGCCCTTATGACGGCGCCCCAGCCGGTGCCTGGCTGCAGCAGATCAACGCCCTGCTCAAGCGCCTGTGCCGCAACCACTACCCCGGTGCCAACAGCCATACCCTCAACGGTCGTCAGTGGCTGGCCTTCCTCGACAACCGCTGCCCGGCCGCCGGCCTGACCTGTTGGATGATACTGGTCGAAGGCGCCTACAAACCCGAGTGCAAACTCGACGACAAAGCCATCGCCGGGCTCAGCCAGGCGGTCGAAACCTGGATCCGCAAGCATGTTTGAGCTGGCTTGGCCGTGGGTCTTCGCGCTGCTGCCACTGCCGTGGCTGGCGCGCCTGCTGCTGCCTGCCGCCGACAGCGGCGAGCCGGTGCTCAAAGTGGGCTTTCTCGACGAACTGGAAGGGCTGGCCGGGCGCCGGGCACGCCTGAATCTGCCGACCTGGCGGCAACAGGCGCCCTACGTGCTGATCTGGCTTTTGCTGCTGTGCGCCGCCGCCCGCCCGCAGTGGCTGGGCGAACCGGTGCCGGTGTCCGCCAGCGGCCGGGACTTGCTGGTGGCCGTGGATGTTTCTGGCTCAATGGACTTCCCCGACATGCAGTGGAAGGACGAGGACATCAGCCGCCTGGACCTGGTCAAGGCGCTGCTCGGCGACTTCCTGCAGGACCGCGAAGGGGACCGGGTCGGCCTGATTCTGTTCGGCAGCCAGGCGTATCTGCAGGCACCACTCACCTTCGACCGGCGCACAGTACGCACCTTCCTTGATGAGGCGCAGATCGGCATCGCCGGCAAGAACACGGCCATCGGCGACGCCATTGGCCTGGCGGTCAAGCGCTTGCGTGAGCGTCCGGCGCAGAGCCGGGTGCTGGTGCTGATCACCGACGGCGCCAACAATGGCGGGCAGATCCACCCGCTGACCGCCGCGCGCCTGGCCGCACAGGAAGGCGTGCGCATCTACACCATCGGTATCGGTGCCAACCCCGAGGCCAGCGGCACCCTGGCCTGCTGGGCCTCAACCCGAGCCTGGACCTGGACGAAGCCTCGCTCAAGGAGATTGCCGACATTACCCATGGCACCTACTTCCGCGCCCACGACGGTGCCGAACTGGACGCCATCGGCGATACCCTCGACCAACTGGAGCCGGTGGCCCAGCAACCGACCCAGGCCCGCACAGCCAAAGATTTGTACGCCTGGCCGCTGGCCCTTGCATTGTTGCTGAGCGTGCTGCTGGTGGTGGCCGTGCAATGGCCGGACAACCTGCTACAACGCGTGCTGCGCAAACCAAGCTTTCTGCAGCCTCACCCGGAATGGCGCCAGCGCCTGAAGCGCCTGCGCCTGAGGAGGCGGCGATGATCGATCTCTGGCCTCAATGGCTTCGCCCGCTCTGGCTGCTGGTGCTGCCGGTACTCGGCTGGCTGTTGTTCAAACTGTGGCACCGGCGCAAGCGCGCCGGGCGCTGGCAGATGATCCTGCCGCCCGCCTTCCACCCGGTGCTGCTCGGCGGTGGCAGTGGCAGTACCAGCAAACTGCCGTGGGTGGCCCTGGGGCTGGCCTGGCTGCTGGTGGTCCTGGCCTTGCTTGGGCCCAGTTGGCAGCGCGTGGAAGAAACCCGCCAACGCCCGGCCGACCCGCTGGTGATCCTGCTGGAACTCACCCCGCAGATGCTCGCCGAAGACAGCCCGCCCAACCGCCTGGAGCAGGCCCGGCGCAAAGTCCTCGACTTGCTCGAACACCGCCGCGACAGCCAGACCGCCCTCGTCGTCTACGCCGGCAGCGCACACACGCTAGTGCCGCTGTCCGATGACCTGGGCACCACGCGCAACCTGCTTGAAGCCATCGACCCGTCGATCATGCCGCAAGCCGGCCAGCGCGCTGACCTGGCCGTACAGAAAGGTCTGTCGCTGCTGGCCCAGAGCGGCCTGGGCCAGGGGCGTCTGCTGCTGATCGGCTCGGCGCTGAGCGAACCGGAACGCCAGGGCATCGTCCATGCCCTGGGCCGCCAGGGCCGAGTCTGCTGATGCTGGGCATCGGCAGCAGTGAAGGCGCACCGGTGCGCCAAGCCAACGGCGAATTCCTCAAGGACGATCAGGGCGGCATCCTTCTGCCGCGCCTGGACAGCGCCAGCCTCAAGGCCTTCATCAGCAGTACCGGCGGGCGCTATCGCCACGCCCGCATCGACGATCTCGACCTGCGTGGCCTGGGCCTGTTCGACAACCCCCGCGCCTTGCGCAACGATGGCCAGAGCGTGCAGCTGGACAGCTGGGCCGACCAAGGTTACTGGCTGCTGCTGCCGTTGCTGCTGTTGGCGGCCTGCGCCGGTCGGCGCGGCTGGCTGTTCTGCCTGCCGCTGCTGCTGGCCCTGCCGCAGCCCAGCCAGGCCTTCGAATTCAACGACCTGTGGCTGCGCCCCGACCAGCAAGGCCAGCGTCTGCTTGAGCAAAAGCGTCCGGCGGAGGCTGCACGCCACTTCCAGGACCCACAATGGCGAGGCATGGCGCTTTACCAGGCCGGTGACTTCGCAGGCGCCGCCCAGGCATTCGCACAGAGCAACAGTGCCGCGGCCCACTACAATCGAGGCAATGCCCTGGCCCACAGCGGCGAACTAAGCCGCCCTGGATGCCTATGAGCAAGCCCTGGAGCGCCAGCCCGACCTGCAAGCAGCGCTGGAAAACCAGGCCCTGGTCCAGCAAATGTTGCAGCAACGCGAAGCAGAGGCCGAGGAACCACCGGCCAAAAACGATGCCCAAGGCACGCCTGGCAGCGAAACCGAGGGCAACAGCAGCTCGGCCAGCAATCCAGCCCAGGGCACACCCGGCAACAACGAACAAGCTGCCGAAGCACCCGGCGAAAGCAGTCAGAACGGTCAATCAACCGCTAGTACTCAGGGTGGTGATGACGACAGCGTCACCCAGCCGCCGCAACGCCCGGTGTCGACCAGCCTCGATGCAGAGCAACGCCAGGCTCTGGAACAATGGCTGCGAGAGATCCCCGACAACCCGGCGGAGCTGCTGCGGCGCAAATTCTGGTATGAACAGCAACTGCATCAGGAAAATCCACGATGAGTCGCTTCGGCGTCTTTGTTATCTGTCTGCTGTGGGCCCTGGTGGCCCAGGCCCAACTCAGCCTGCAAGCCAGCGTCGACCGCACTCGCCTGGAAGCTGGCGAAACCCTGGAACTGACCCTGGAAAGCCAGGACGTCACCCAGTTCGGTAAACCCGACTTGCGTGCACTGGAAGGCGACTTCGAAGTGCGCGGCACGCGCCAGCTGAACAGCCTGCACACCCTCGACGGCGAAACCCGCGCCAGCACTCGCTGGATCATCACCCTGCTGCCACGGCGCAGTGGCAGCCTGGTCATTCCCGAACTGCAACTGGGCCAGTCGCGCAGCCAGGCCATCGAGCTGCAGGTGGTGCAGGCCGACGCCAGCCGGCCGGACAGCGCAGCTCAGGTGTTCATCGAAGCCAGCCTCGACAGCAACGAGGTGTATGTCCAGGCACAGGCCGTGCTGACCGTGCGCATCTACCACTCGGTGTCGCTGTACGACGACAGCAGCCTGAGTCCATTGCAACTGGAGAACGCCAAGGTCGAGCAGTTGGGTGAATCGCGCACCTACGAGAAGGACATCAACGGCATTCGCCATGGCGTGATCGAAACCCGTTACGCACTGTACGCGCAGCAGAGCGGCTCTCTGGACATTCCACCGCTGACCTTCACCGCCACCGCCGCCGACAACGCCCAGCAACCGGCTGGCAACACACGGGTAGGCCGCCAGCTGCAGGTCAGCTCGCTGCCGCTGCGCCTGGCAGTGCGCCCGATTCCTGCCGCCTGGCCAGCCGACACGCCGTGGCTGCCCGCCCGCAACCTGACCCTGGAAGAGCACTGAACCCTGACCCTGCGCAACAGAAGGTGCAGATCGGCGACTCGCTGACCCGCAACATCACCCTGCGCGCCGAGGGCCTCTCCAGCACCCAGCTTCCACCCCTGCCAGCCACTGAAATCACTGGCCTGCGCCGCTACCCCGACCAGCCGTTGCTGCGCAACGAAATCAATGAGCGCGGCATGACCGCCAACCGCGAAGAGCGCGAGGCACTGGTGCCGATCCACAGCGGCCAGTTGGCACTGCCGGCGCTGGAGGTCACCTGGTGGAACACCCGCGAAGACCATCTTGAGCACTCCAGCCTGCCAGCCCGTACGTTGGACGTGCAGGACAACCCGGCGCTGAGCGCCGAAACACCGGTCGGCGACAGCCGCAGCGGCAGCTCGCTGCTGTGGCCCTGGCAGCTGGCCACCCTGGTGTTCGCCCTCACCACCGTGCTGGGCTTCGCCCTCTGGTGGCGGGCACGTTCCCAGCCGGCGGTATTGCGCGCGGCGCAGAACGGCCCAAGCCCACGCACCTTGCTCGACGACATCAAGCGCGCCTGCCAGGCCAACGACCCTCAGGCCACGCGCCAGGCGCTCGATGCCTGGGCGCGCCAGCAACCGGAAACCCTGGCCGACATGGCCGCCCGCTTCGTTCCGTTGTCCGATGCACTGGATGGCCTGAACGGTGCGCTGTACAGCGAAAGCGGCCAGTACTGGCATGGCGATGAGTTGTGGCGGGCGATTGGCACCATTCCACCGGCCGAGCAGGTGTTGCTGCCTACTGGTGAAACCGGGAGTTTGCCACCGCTGTATCCCAAATAGCAGGAGCCGGCTTGCCGGCGATGGCCGCACCGCGGCCCCAATCAGTTACCATACGCACCCCGCGAAGCCCATCATTCAAGCCAAGCCCCGCGCTTGCCTGACTCGACACCACAGGTCCTTCATGCGTCTGTTTCACACCTCCGACTGGCACCTGGGCCAAAGCCTGCACGGCCAGGAACGCGACTTCGAACATGCCTGCTTCCTCGACTGGCTGCTTGGCCAACTGCGCCTGCGCCAGCCCGACGCGCTGCTGATTGCCGGCGACA
This sequence comes from Pseudomonas sp. Teo4, assembly GCF_034387475.1. Taxonomy (NCBI): domain Bacteria; kingdom Pseudomonadati; phylum Pseudomonadota; class Gammaproteobacteria; order Pseudomonadales; family Pseudomonadaceae; genus Pseudomonas; species Pseudomonas sp. Teo4. Next base: position 308,866 of record NZ_JAXCIL010000001.1, on the reverse strand, counting down.
TCTTCGACACGGTCAACCCACCGGTCAAAGCCCAAGAACGTCTCTACGACTTCATCGTCCAGGCCCACGAGCAGCAGCCGAAGCTGGACATCGTGATGATCGCTGGCAACCACGACTCCGGCTCGCGCATCGAACTGCCCGCCGCGCTGATGCGCCGTTTGCGCACCCATGCGCTGGGCCGCGTGCCTGGCTCGACGAGGGCCAGCTGGATGCCGAGCGCCTGCTGATTCCGCTCACCAACGCCCGCGGCAAGGTCTGCGCCTGGTGCCTGGCCCTGCCCTTCCTGCGCCCGGCCGAAGTCACCGGCCCGCAGTTGGGCGACGACTACCTGCAGGGCATCACCCAGGTGCACCAGCAATTGATCGCCGCCGCGCAGCACAAGCGCAAGAAGGACCAGGCGCTGATTGCCATCAGCCACGCGCACATGGCCGGTGGCTCAGTGTCGGAAGACTCCGAGCGTAGCCTGATCATCGGCAACGCCGAAGCGCTGCCAGCCAAGTTGTTCGACAAGGCCATCAGCTATGTCGCCCTGGGCCACCTGCACAAGCCGCAGAAGGTCAACCGCGAAAACCGTATCCGCTACAGCGGCTCGCCGATCCCGTTGTCGTTCGCCGAAATCAACTACCCGCACCAGGTGCTGGAAGTGGAGCTGGACGGTACCGAGCTGGTCAGCGTCGAAGCGCGCCCGGTGCCACGCGCCGTGGCCCTGCAGCGCCTGGGCCCGGCACCGCTGGGGAAGTGCTGGAACAGCTCGCCGACTTGCCGGTAATCGACCTGCTCGAAGACCCCAACCGCCAGCCCTGGCTGGAGGTACGTGTGCGCCTGGACGAGCCGCAACCCGACCTGCGCCAGCAACTCGAACAGGCGCTGCAGGGCAAGGCCGTGCGCCTGGTGCGCATCAGCGCCGAATATGCAGGCCGCGGCGAACAGCAGGACGATGACCAGGCGTTCATCGAACTGGCACAGATGACGCCACAGGACCTGTTCAGCCGCGCCTGGGAACAGGCTTACGGCAACCCGGTCGATGAGCAGGCGCTGTCCGACTTCGCCCTGTTGCTGCAGGACGTCCAGCTCGAAGAGGAACAGCCATGAAAATTCTTGCCATCCGCCTGAAGAACCTGGCATCCCTGGCCGGCCCGATCGACATCGACTTCACCGCCGAACCACTGGCCAGCGCCGGCCTGTTCGCCATTACCGGCCCTACCGGCGCCGGCAAGAGCACCCTGCTCGACGCCTTGTGCCTGGCCTTGTTCGGCAGCGTGCCACGGCTCGACGATATCGGCCGCGAAGCTAAGGTGCCGGACGCCGACGGCGAAATCCCCACCTCCGACCCGCGCAACCTGTTGCGTCGGGGCACCGGTAGCGGCTTCGCCGAAGTCGACTTCGTCGGCATCGACGGCCACCGTTACCGCGCCCGCTGGGAGGCCAACCGCGCCCGCGACAAGGCCAACGGCAAGCTGCAGCTAAGCCGTCAGAGCCTGTACGACCTGGACAGCGAACAACTGCTGGGCAGCGGCAAGAACGAATACAAGCAACTGATCGAAGCACGCCTGGGCCTGAACTTCGAGCAGTTCACCCGCGCGGTGATGTTGGCCCAGAGCGAGTTTGGCGCCTTCCTCAAGGCAGACGACAAAGAACGCAGCGAGCTGCTGGAAAAGCTCACCAATACGGCCATCTACACCCGCCTTGGCCAGCGTGCCTTCAGCAAGGCCCGAAACCAGCGAAGCGCACAGCGCACTGAAAGACCGTGCCAGCCATTTGCTGCCCATGGCCAACGAAGCCCGCGCCGAGCTCGACCAACGCCTGGAACAGGCCCAGCAACAGTTCAAGGCCGACCAGGCCCGCGAGCGCCAACTGGAGCAGCAACGCACTTGGCTTGTGGAACAACAGCAGTTGCAGGCGCAACACAACGAGGCTGCGCAATCGCTGAAAAACGCAGAACTGGCCTGGGAGCAACTGACCGAGCAGCGCATCGACTTGCAGCGCCTGGAGCGCCTGGCGCCGCAGCGTCACCAGTTCCATCGCCAGCAGACGCTGGTGGCGGCACTGGCGCCGTTGGCAGCTGCGATCAGCGAGCAGCAGCGCCAGCAAACCGACCTGCACACCCGCTGCGCTGAACTCGAACAGGCGCTGGAAGCTTCGCGCCAGGCGCTGAGCCAAGCTCAGGTTAACCAGAGCGAAAACGCCCCGCGCCTGCGCAAGGCCTTCGCCGAGCAGGACACCCTCGCCCGCCTGGAGCAGGAGCTGGGCAAAGTAGGCGAAACACGTCAGCAGGCCGACCTGGCCGCCAGCGAGTTGCAGCAACAGATGCAGCAGCTCGATGAGCAGCAACAACGCAGCCAGCAGCAACTGGCACAGATCGATACGGCCCTGGCCGCGAGCGCCTCGCTGCAAACGCTGACCAATGCCTGGCAGGCCTATCGCCCGCAGTTGCAACAACTGCTGCTGATCGGCAACCGCCTCAACCAAGGCCGCGAAGAACTGCCCGGCCTGCAGGCCCAGGCCAGCCAGGCCAATGCCCAGCTGCAAGCACAGCGCGACGCCTTCGAGGTGCTGTTCCGCGAAGCCGGCGCAGAACCTCAGGCGCTGGCCGAGCAGCTCGACCTGCTTGGCAGCATGTTGCAGGAAAACCGCAAGCAGCAACGCGCCGTGGAAGAACTGTCGCGCCTGCATGCCCGCGAGCAGGAATTGCAGCAAGGTGTTTCCTCGCTGCGTGAGCGCCAGCAACAAGCCCTGCAGCAGCGCCAGCAACTGATCAGCGAAGGCACCGCGGCCAAGGCCGAGCTGGAAAGCGCCGAACAGGCCCTGACCCTGACCCGCCAGTTGCTCGAACGCCAGCGCCTGGCCCGCAACACCAGCGTCGAAGAGCTGCGTGGCCAACTGCGTGATGGCGAACCCTGCCCTGTGTGCGGCAGTGCCGAGCATCCGTTCCATCAACCCGAGGCGCTGCTGCAGAGCCTGGGCCGACACGACCAGGCTGAAGAAGCCTCGGCAGTGGCGCTGGTCGAACAGCTCAATACCCGCCTGATCGAACTGCGCACCCAAGTTGGCGTGGTCAACGGCCAGATCAAGGAATACCAGCATCAGCAAGGGCAGTTGAGCGAACAGCTGCAGCCTTTGGCCGGTCAGCTGGCCGCCCATGCCTTGTGGCCAGCGCTCAGTGCTCACGACGAAGCGGCCCGCAGTGCCTGGCTGGACGGCCAACTGCGCCGTATGGAACAGGAAATCAGCCGGGACGAGCAGCGTCAGGCCACCCTGCTAGCGGTGCAGAAAGAGGCCGCCCGCCTCAATCAGCAACTGCAAGCCGCCAGCGAAGCCCAACAGCAGGCACAACAGCGCCTGGACCAACAGCACCAGGCGCTGGACGCAGACCAACAGCGCCTGGAGCAAGCGCTGGCGGACTTCGCCGCGCTATTGCCGGCTGACATCTTGCAGGCCCTGCGCGACGAACCGGCGCATGCCTTCCTCAGCCTCGACCAGCAGATCGCCCAGCGCCTGCAGCAGCTGGAGCAACAAAAGGACGAGCAGCAAGAACAACAGCAACGCCTGCAACAGCTGGAACGGCTGCGCGACCAGCAACTGGCCCGCGTGCAACGCCAACATGAACTGCAACAGCAGCTCGACGGTTTGGCCGAACAGATGGACAAGGCACGCGCCACACTGACCGAGTTGCTCGGCGAGCACCCACGCGCCGAAGCCTGGCAGCAGCATCTGGAACAGCAACTGGAACAGGCCCGTACACTCGAAGCCCAGACCGCCCAGCACCTGCAGGATGCACGCACGCAAGCCTTGCAGCTGGCAGGCGAACTGAAGGCCAACGAGGCTCGCCGGCAAGCGCTCGAACAGGAGCATCAGCAGTTGCAAGGCGAGATCGCTCAGTGGCGCGCCGAGCACCCCGAGCTGGACGATGCCGGTCTCGACCGCCTGTTGGCGGTGGATGACACCCAGGTAACCGAGCTGCGCCAGCAGCTGCAAGGGGCGGAAAAGGCCATCGAACAGGGCCGAGTGGTGCTTCAGGAACGCGAACAGCGCCTGCAGCAGCACTCGGCCCAGGCTACGGTCGACGCGTCGGCCGAGGACCTGGACCAGGCCCTGGCCCAACTGCGCGAACAGCTGGCCAGCTTTGAACAGCAGTGCGCCGAACTGCGTGCCCAGCAGGCCGACGATCAACGCCGCCAGCAGGCACACCAGGCACTGGCTGGCGAAATCGAACAGGCCTACCAGCAATGGCAGCGCTGGGCCCGCCTCAATGCGCTGATCGGTTCGGCGTCGGGCGATGTGTTCCGCAAGATCGCCCAGGGCTACAACCTCGATCTGCTGCTGCACCACGCCAACACGCAACTGCGCCAACTGGCGCGGCGTTATCGCCTCAAACGCGGCGGCAGCGCCCTGGGGCTGCTGGTGATGGACACCGAGATGGGAGACGAGCTGCGCTCGGTGCACTCGCTGTCCGGTGGCGAAACCTTCCTGGTGTCGCTGGCCCTGGCCTTGGGCCTGGCGTCGATGGCCTCGAGCACACTGCGTATCGAATCGCTGTTCATCGATGAAGGCTTCGGCAGTCTCGACCCCGAGTCGCTGCAGCTGGCCATGGACGCCCTCGATGGCCTTCAGGCCCAGGGTCGCAAGGTGGCGGTGATCTCCCACGTGCAGGAAATGCACGAGCGCATTCCGGTGCAGATCCAGGTACGTCGCCAGGGCAACGGCCTGAGCGATGTGGAGGTGTGTGGGTGATTCTCTACTCGTTCCGCCGCTGTCCTTGGGCCATGCGTGCGCGCCTGGCCCTGCGCTATGCCGGATGCGACGTGCAGGTGTGCGAAGTGGCGATGAAGAACAAGCCGGCCGAACTGCTGGCTTTGTCGCCCAAGGGCACGGTGCCGGTGCTCGATACCGGGAACGGCGTACTGGAGGAAAGCCTGGACATCATGCGCTGGGCAGTGCAGCAGAACGACCCGCAGGATTGGCGGTTGCAGGGCGACCCTGCCGCAGCCATGCAGGCCGAGGCGCTGATCGAGCGCAACGACCGTGAGTTCAAGGCGCAGGTGAACCTGTACAAGTACGCCGAGCGTTACCCGGAGCATTCGCGGGAGCACTACCGCCAGCAAGCCGAACCTTGGCTGGCGGAACTCGAACAATTGCTGGACGCACGCCCCTACCTGCTAGCCGAGCATCCGAGCCTGGCCGACGCCGCATTGCTACCCCTGATGCGCCAGTTTGCCGGGGTCGAACCGCAGTGGTTCGCCGAGGCGGCTTATCCGCGAGTGCGGAGCTGGCTGGAGAGGTGGCTGGCGTCGGAGCTGTTCAAGTCCGTTATGGCCAAGTAACACCTGAAGAGCAGCGCGGTACCTGTGGGAGCGGGTTTACCCGCGAAAAAATACCGCGGTGCATGGCAAGGGCTTCGCCCTTGTTCGCGGGTAAACCCGCTCCCACAGAGGCCGTGTGCAATTTGCATCAATGAGTGTGCTTACCACTCAGCGCCGCATGAAAATGCGCACTCTGGCGCAGGTACTGATCGGTGTAGCTGTGGGTGGCGGCTGCCTTGCTGCTGTTGTCGGCATGGGCGTGTGCCGGCAGCACGACAGAGGCGGAAATGGCGGATGCGGCGATGACCGGGAAGAGATTGAAGTTCATCTGGGCTGACCTCGACTGCGGTGGTTTGACGTTGGCCCGTCTGGGCCTTGGGTCAAACTTACGCCGCTGAGGCCGCCCGCAGAAATTCATTGCGCCAGTACCGATTATCACGCCGATTGATAGTTACTCGACAAACTTAAGGTCCGAAGGCGCGTCCTGGGGCAATGTCTGCAAGGTCTCGCCGATCTTGCCGCTGCGCGGGTCACGGCGCATCACCACGATCTGGTTGCTCTTCTGGTTGGCCACCAGCAGGAAGTTGTCGCTCGGGTCGAGGGCGAACTCACGGGGGTGGTCACCCTCCACCGAACGCCGCTGCAAGAAGCTCAACTGGCCATCGTCCTTGCCCACGCTGAATGCCACGATCTCATTGGCCGTCCCTCGATTGCTCACATACAGGAAGCGCCCGTCCGCCGACAGGTGCAAGCCACCCGCCGCCTTCGCCTCGGCCTCCTGACGCTCGGTCAGCGGCAAGCGCTGGCGCTCGATCAGCGCACCGTCCTGCACATCGAACATCACCACCTCGGCGCTCATCTCCAGCGTCAGGTAAGCGTGACGGCCCTTGGCGTCGAACAGCAAATGACGCGGACCGCTGCCCGGCGGCAACGCCACCGAGGCGGGGATCGCCGGGCTCAAAGGATGCTCCGGGCTTGCGCCATCGTAGCGGTAGATGAACACCTTGTCGGCGCCCAGGTCGCAGGCGTACAGGTGCCGGCCATCTGGCGACAGCACCAGTGAATGCACATGGGCACCAGACTGGCGCCCGGGGTTCACGCCACTGGGCTTATGCCGGGCCTGTTGCACCACCGGCTTGAGCGTGCCGTCCTTGGCCACGGGAACCACCACCAGGCTGCCGCCCGGGTTGGGCGCGACGGCGTAGTTGGCAACGAACAGGTAGCGCTGGTCGTGACTGAGGCTGGCGTGGGTGGGCTCGTCACCCTTTGTCGCCACCTGGTTGAGCGGCTTGATTACACCCTTGCTGCTGACACTGAAGCTGCTGGCGTGGCCTTTTGCAGTTTCGTTGACCGCGAACAGCTGTCGGTGGTCGGCCGACAGCACCAGCCATGAAGGGCTTACGCTGTTGACCACTTGCAAGGGCGTGGGGTCGATGTGGCCACTTTTACTGTCGAAGTGGTAACGGTAGATGCCTTGGCTTGCGCCGTCGGTATAACTGCCCACCAACAAAGTCTCGGCGTGGGCGTCGATCAGAAGGCTCATGAAACTAGCGACCAGCAGGCTCGTCCAGGTCCGGTTCATCTTCGTCTTCATCCGGGGCACGAAAGGCACTCATACAGACTAGACGATGCTCGCCCTGGGCATCGTTGAGCTGCCACTCATCACCAGCGCCCACAGCGGCGGCGACCTGTTCGGTGGTGAAGGCCCAGCGGCGCATTTGCCGGCCGTCCATGCACTCGACGGTGAGGCCAGTGGCGTCGAAAGTGAAATCGAAGGCGTGCAGGCCGTCGATCAGAAGCATGTCGCAGGACTGGAGGGCGGTGGCAAGGGAAGACATGGGGGTACCAATTGAAAATGTGCCGGCATTATAGCCTTATCGCCGGCAAGCCGGCTCCTACAAGGGTGCAGGAGCCGGCTTGCCGGCGATAAGGGCCACACGGTCTCAATGGGCGAAGATCGACCCACCCTCCTTGCCCGCCAGCTTCTGCGGCTTGATCAGGAACCGCGCCAGCGCCGGCAGCAACCACAGGGCGCCGAACATGTTCCACAGCAGCATGAAGGTCAGCATCAGCCCCATGTCGGCCTGGAACTTGATTGCCGAGAAGATCCAGGTGCAGACACCGATGGCCAGGCACAGGCCGGTGAACAGCACTGCCTTGCCGGTGGAGCGCAGGGTCTGGTAGTAGGCCTCTTGCAGCGGCATGCCCGCCCGCAGGAAGCTTTCCAGGCGGCTGTAGATGTAAATGCCGTAGTCCACGCCAATGCCAACCCCCAAGGCCACCACTGGCAAGGTGGCCACCTTCACCCCGATGCCCATGAACGCCATCAACGCATTGCCCAGCACCGAGGTCAGCACCAGCGGCAGTACGATGCACAGGGTCGCGGCAAAGGAGCGGAAGGTGATCATGCACATCACCGCCACGCAGATGTACACCAGGATCAGGATGGTCAGCTCGGCCGACTTGATGACCTCGTTGGTGGCCGCTTCGATACCGGCGTTACCGGCCGCCAGCAGGAACTGCAGGCCTTCTTTGTCGTGGCTGTCGGCAAAGGCCTTGGCGGCAGCGGTCACCCGCTCCAGGGTTTCGGCCTTGTGGTCGTTGAGGAACACCAGCACCGGCGCCAGCGAACAGTCGGTGTTGTACAGGCCATCGGCGCGGGCGATGGAGTTGTTGAGGATGTCCGGGTTGCGCGACAGGGTTTCCCATTTCAGGCTGCCCTCGTTCATGCCCTTGATCACCTGCTTGGACACCGTCACCAGGGATATCGCCGACTGCACGCCGGGGGTGTTCTCCATGGTCCACATCAGCTCGTCGATCGGCGCCATGGTGGAGTGGATCGAACAGCTCTCCGACGGCGTCTTGACCATGATCACCAGCACATCGGAGCTGGTGGAATAGTTGCTGATGATGAAGTTGTTGTCCTGGTTGTAGCGCGAGTCCGGGCGCAATTCCGGCGCGCCTTGGTCGAGGTCGCCGATCTTCAGGTTCTGGCTGTACCAGAGGCCGCCAGCGAACATCACCAGGGCCAGGGCGATGGACACCGGTGCCACCTTGGAACTGGCGAAATTGGACAGCAGGCGCCAGAACGGGTGCTCGCGGGTAGCGTCCTTCTTGCTGCGCTCGATGGCCTTCTTGCTGATACCCACGTAGGAAATCGCCACGGGTAGCAGGATCAGGTTGGTAAACACGATCACCGCCACACCGATGGAGGCACCGATGGCCAGCTCGCGGATCACGCCGATGTCGATGATCAACAAGGTGATGAAACCCACCGCGTCGGCCAGGATGGCGATCATGCCCGGCAGGAACAGCTGGCGGAACGTACGCCGCGCAGCGGTCAAGGCGTTGTCGGCGTCGCTGGACTGCAACGCGATACCGTTGATCTTCTGCACGCCGTGGGAAATGCCGATGGCGAAGATCAGGAACGGCACCAGCATCGAGTACGGGTCCAGACCAAAGCCGACTGCATGCATCAGCCCCAGCTGCCACACCACCGCCACCAGGGTGGTGATGAGCACGGCGATGGTGCTGCGGATGCACCAGGTGAACCAGTACAGCAGCACCCAGGTGATGACCAGCGCCACACCGAAGAACATCGCCACCATCACCAGCCCGTCGATCAGGTCACCGACCTTCTTGGCGAACCCGACGATGTGAATCTTCACATTGGGGTTCTGGGCCTGGAACTTGTCGCGAATCTTCTCTTCCAGCTGATGGGAGAACTGCTGGTAGTCGAGCTTGATCAGCTTGCCCTGGTCCTGTGGGTCCGGGTAGCTCTCCAGCAACGGCACATCGACGATGCTGGACTTGAAATTGTTGCCCACCAGGCGCCCCACCTGGCCCGACTTGAGCACGTTGTCGCGTAGCGCGTCGAGGCTCTCGGCCGAGCCGTTGTAGGTGTTGGGGATCACTTCACCACCGGAGAAACCTTCTTCGGTGACTTCGGTCCAGCGCACGCTGGGGCTCCACAGCGACTTGAGCCCGGCGCGGTCGACCCCAGGAATGTAAAACACTTCGTCATGGATCTGACGCAGGGTCTCCATGTAGTCCTTGTCGAAGATGTCGCCATTGACCGCCTCCACCGAGATACGCACGGTGTTGCCGAGGTTCGCCAGGTCGTTGCGGTGCTCCATCATCTGCTCGATGAAGGGATGCTGCAGCGGGATCATCTTCTCGAAGCTGGTGGAGGGGCGGATCTGCGTGGCCTGCCAGAACAGGAAAATGCTCACCAACAGGCACAGCGCAATGACCGCTGGGCGATTGTTGAAAATCACCCGCTCCAGCAGCGTGGTTTTTCCTGATGGTGAGGGTGCATGCTGATGCTCTCGCGACTGGTCATGGGCGCACCTCCTTAGCACCTTCGGCGGTGGCCAAATGCACACCTCCCTGCCCCACCAACAGCAAGCCACCATCGGCCAGGCCACTGACGCCCGCCAGGGCGATGCGGTCGGCGCGGTTGTAGACGCTGAAGGTCTGGCCATCGTCGTGGCTACGCAGCACGCTGCCACCGTTGCCGACCAATACCAGGGTGCCATCATCGAGTAGCGTAGCGCTTGCCAGGCCGAATTCGAGTGCGCCGCGTTCGGCCTTGAGTTCGATCGGCTGCCAGCTGTCGCCAAAATCGGTGGAACGGAACAGGTTGCCGCGCAGCCCGTAGGCCAGCAGCGTTCGGGGCTGGGCGGTGCCGATCACGCCGAACAGCGAACCCTCGTAGGGGCTTCGACCTTGGACCAGGTCTGGCCGTTGTCGCTTGAGCGGAACATGCTGCCCTGTTCACCGACGATGAACAGGCCGGCGTCCTTGATCTGGGCAATGCCATTGAGGTGCAGCTGGTCGGGGTTGTCCAGGCGCTCGGCCACATCCTGCCAGTGCTGGCCACCGTCAGTGGTTTCCAGCAACGCCCCATAGGCGCCAACGGCGAAGCCGTGCTGGGCGTCGAGGAAACTGACATCGAGCAACGGCGCCTCGCGGGACAGGTCTTCGAACTGCTTGCTCCAGGTGGCACCACCGTCGGTGCTGGCGAGGATCTGGGCATCGTGGCCGACCGCCCAGCCGCGTTTGTCGTCGAGGAAGAACACGGCGGTGAGCAACTGCCGGGTGGGCACCCGGGCTTGGGTCCAGGTCTTGCCCTGGTCATCGGAGAACAGGATATGGCCGCGGTCACCCACCACCACCAGCCGTTTGCCAGCATGGGTTGCGTCGATCAACAGGCTTTGGCTGGCCTTGGCCGACTCGGTGGAGTATTCCTCGGCGGCGGCCGCTTGCGCGCTGTCCGCCCACATTCCCAGTGCCAGCGCCAGCATCGCGCCAGCCGCCAGCGGCCAGGCACCACGCCTGGCCTGTGTCATTACCCGCTCCCTCATGACCGTCCCCTGTTGTGTTCTTCTTGTTGGGTCAATGCCTTGCAGGTACTGCGAAAAGCCTGTGGTAGAGCCCTGCAATAGCTTGAGGTCATCCTAGCGGGGGAATCGCGCAATTACAACGTGCGGCGCGTTATGTTTTGTTAACCGCAAAAAATTGGGGCCGCTGTGCGGCCCATCGCAGGCTTCGCCAGCTCCCACGGCCCTGATGCGGTTCACAGTGGGAGCTGGCGAAGCCTGCGATGGGCTGCACAGCAGCCCCCATTTACACCTGACTCAAGCCAGGCTCTTGCTCACCACTTCATACACATCGCTGGACAGCGCACCCGAAGCCAGAATCCGCTCCAGCTCCCCTTTCATCAGGGCCTGACGCGCATCGTCATACTTGCGCCAGCGAGTCAGCGGCGCCAACTGGCGCGAGGCAATCTGCGGGTTCAACGCATTCAGCTCGATCACCAGGTCCGCCAGGAAGCGATACCCGGAGCCGTCGGCCGCATGGAAGTTGACCAGGTTCTGCCCGGCGAAAGCACCGATCAGCGCACGTACCTTGTTCGGGTTCTTCAAGGTGAAGGCCGGGTGCTGCATCAGCGCCTTGACCCGTGCCAGGCCACCCGGCAACGCGCTGGCCGCCTGCACGCTGAACCACTGGTCCATGACCAAAGGGTTGTCCTTGAAGTGCTCGGCAAAGGCCTCCAGAGCCTTGGCCCGCTCAGCTTCGAACGACGAGTTGACCAGCACGGCCAAGGCCGTCAGGCGCTCGGTCATGTTGTCGCAGTGCTCGAACTGTTCCAGTGTCGCGTCCAGCACTTGCTGCTTGCCGCTGAGCATCAGGTAGGACAACGCGATGTTCTGCAGGCTGCGGCGGGCAAAGTGCTCGGCCTCGGCCACATAGGCAGTGTTGCGCGATGTCTCACGGTTGGCCTGGTAGCGGGCCCACAGAGCATCGAACAGCTGCTGGGCGATCTGCTGGCGGGCGAACTCGCGGGCCGCATGGATCGCGTCCACATCAGCTACCTGGCTGATCTCGGTGAGGTAGGCCTCACCCGGCAGCGACAGCATCTCGGCGACCATGGCGGGGTCGAGCGATTCGTTGCTCAGCACGGTGCCCAAGGCGGTGATCAGACGCTGGTCGAGCTTGAGCGCTTCACCGCGCTGATGCTGGCCAATCAGCTCCTGCAGCACTTGCACCGACAACTGCTGGCCCGCTTCCCAGCGGTTGAAGCCATCGCTGTCATGCTGCATGAGGAACATCAGCTGGTCGCGGTCGTACGGGAAACTCAGCTTCACCGGTGCGCTGAAACCGCGCAGCAGCGAGGGCAGCGGCTTGGCCGGAATGCCTTCGAAGGTGAAGGTCTGCTCGGCCTCGGTCACCGACAGCACGCGGGTAGTGCCCGCAGCTGCAGACTCGCCCGCCAGGCGCAGTGGCAAGTCGTTGCCCTCGGCGTTGAGCAGGCCCAGTTCCACCGGAATCACGAACGGCTGCTTCTCGACCTTGTCAGGCGTCGCCGGGCAGCTCTGGCGGAAGGTCAGGCTGTAAGTCTGGGCCGCGGCGTCAAAGGCTTCGCTGACCTCCAGACGTGGGGTACCGGCCTGGGTGTACCAACGCTTGAACTGGGTCAGGTCGACGCCGTTGGCGTCTTCCATGGCCTTGATGAAATCGTCGGTGGTCACCGCCTGGCCATCGTGGCGTTCGAAGTACAGGTCGCTGCCCTTGCGGAAGCCTTCGGTGCCCAGCAGGGTGCGAACCATGCGCACCACTTCGGCGCCCTTCTCGTAAACGGTCAGGGTGTAGAAGTTGGAGATCTCGATGAAGCTGTCCGGGCGCACCGGGTGGGCCATGGGGCCGGCGTCTTCGGCGAACTGGTGGGTGCGCAGGTAGGCGACGTCCTCGATGCGCTTGACCGTGCGCGAGTTCATGTCGGCACTGAACTCGGCGTCGCGGAATACCGTGAAGCCTTCCTTGAGCGACAGCTGGAACCAGTCGCGGCAGGTCACGCGGTTGCCCGACCAGTTGTGGAAGTACTCGTGGGCGACCACGCCTTCAACGCGCTGGTGGGCGGCGTCGGTGGCGGTTTCGGCACGGGCAAGCACGCAACTGGAGTTGAAGATGTTCAGGCCCTTGTTTTCCATGGCGCCCATGTTGAAGTCGTTGACCGCGACGATCATGAAGATGTCCAGGTCGTATTCACGGCCGTAGACCTCTTCGTCCCAGCGCATGGACTTCTTCAGGCTGACCATGGCGTGGTCGCACTTGTCGAGGTTCTCTTCCTCGACGTAGATACGCAGGGTCACTTCACGGCCGGACTGGCGCGTGAAGCTGTTCTCGACACACCAAAGGTCACCGGCCACCAGGGCGAACAGGTAGGCCGGTTTCTTGAACGGGTCTTCCCAGGTTGCCCAGTGCCGGCCGTCCTCCGCCGGGCCATCGCCGACGGGGTTGCCGTTGGACAGCAGCACCGGGTAGCGATGCTGCTCGGCGATGACCGTGGTGGTGAAGGTGCTCATCACGTCCGGGCGGTCGAGGTAGTAGGTGATCTTGCGGAAACCCTCGGCCTCGCACTGGGTGCAGAACATCTTGCCGGACTTGTACAGGCCTTCGAGGGCGGTGTTGCTCTCGGGGTGGATCTTCACGCTGGTGTCGAGGGTGAAGTGCTCGGCTTTCGGCTGCACAGTCAGGCTGTCGGCGTCGAGCTGGTAGTCGCCGGCATTCAGTTCGACATCGTCCAGCGACGCCCGCAGCAGTTGCAGTTGCTGGCCATCGAGCACCAGCGGCGGCAGGCCGGCACCACGCTCGGGGTTGCGGCGCATGACCAGTTGCGCATGGACCAGGGTGTGGTCCTCGAACAGCTCGAAGGTCAGGTGCGTCTCGTCGATCAGGTACTCAGGGGCCTGATAATCCTTGAGGTAGATCACTTGCGGTTGTTCGGTACGCATGGTGACGATCCTTTACTGAAGCACGGCCAGTTGGTAGGCCGTGTACTTGCGAATGTTGATCACGCCGGTGTCGAAAATCAGGTACTGGCCCTTGATGCCCAGCAGCGTGCCTTCCACCACCGGGTTCTTGTCGAGGTTGAAGCTGACGATCTTTTTCGGGTAAGCCTCGACCGGGTAACGCATCTCGACCACTTCGGCATCCGGCAGCGGCTGGATGGCCTGCAGGCCGAAACGCTCCTGCAAGCCGCGGATGCCGTCGGCGCAGGCGTCGAAAATCTGCTCGCGGATAGCCGGAAGGTCGAGCACCTCGGCATCGCCCTTGAGCAAGGTGCGCCAGTTGGTGCGGTCAGGCACCTGGCTGCGCAGCACGTCTTCGACCAGGCCCGATTGTTGACGGGTGGCCACGCGCATGATCGGCAGCGCCTGGCTGGCGCCCTGGTCTAGCCAGCGGGTGGGCAGTTGGGTAGCGCGAGTGATGCCGACCTTGATGCCCGACGAGTTGGCCAGGTACACCACATGGTCGGTCATGCAGAACTGCTCGCCCCAGGACGGTTCGCGGCAGGTGCCGGCGTCGTAGTGGCATTTTTCCGGAGCCATGATGCACACATCGCACTGGGCCAGCTTGGTCATGCAGGGGTAGCATAACCCTGGCTGAAACTGGTCTTGGTGCGTTTGCCGCAGTGGGTGCAATGGATGGCGCCGAGGTATTCCAGGCGGATCGACTGGCCGATCAGCGGGTTCACCGGCACCTGGGTGTCATCCAGGCGGAAGCTGTACTGCACGACCGGTGCTTCAAGGCGCACCGCCATCTTGCTCAAAGAGCCACGAGCGAGTTCGATCAATGTACCGAGTCCGACTTGAACAGAATGTTAGGAATCGGCGCGGATTTCGACGAGCATTCCTGCGGGCCCATGTAACCGGTGCGCTGGTCTTCGGGCAGGTTCTTCATCTCCCAGGCGATCACGGCCTGCAGCGATAGCTCTTTCTGCTCGGAAGTGAGCTTGCGGCCATCGGACCATTTGCCGATTTCCACGGCCGTTTTCAGGCTTTCGTAGATTTCAGGGGTAATGTTTTCGATCATTTGCGCGAAAGTGGACATAGCGTCTCCTGGGGTTGTACGAAAATAGCCGAGCGGCGATCAGGCAAGGCGAAAACAGGCGAGGAAGCGGAGTTTACGGGTTGTAAATGAGCATTCCGAGCCTGTTTTCAACGCAGCATGATCGTCGCGCAGGCATTTTTCGTACAAAGCCTAAATCAAGCCGACAGTTTACGCCGGGCCAGGCCCCACCCAAGAGGCCCGTCAAGCATCCGATGAGCAACCCGCCGACGTGGGCGGCATTGGCGATCTGGCCGAAGCCGAGCTGGCCGACCACGCCGGTCAGGCATACCACCAGCCAGATAAGCATCATTACCAGCACGCCCTTGGGCAGGCTGAATAGTGGGTTCGGTGCCAGCCACTGGTACAGCCAGACATGCCCAAGCAACCCGTACAGCACGCCGGACAGCCCGCCGAACAGGCTCGGTCCACTGGCGAAGTGCTGGGCCACGTTGGACACCAGGCTGAACAGCAGAGTCAGTGACAACAGCATCCACGGCCCTGACGCAGCTCGATGCGCTTGCCCAGCTCCCAGTACCACAGGCCGTTCATCGCCAGGTGCAGCACCCCAAAAGTGCAGCAGCATGGGCGAGACCAGGCGCCACCATTGCCCATCGTCCAGGCTTTGCGCCAAGGGGGTGAAGTACAGGTAATCGCCCTGGACGCGGAAATCCAGAAAGGTGAACCAGCCGATGGTGGTGAAGTTGTCGCCCAGGCCAGTGAGGCCGGCGACCACCAGGCAGAGGAACAGGATGAAAGCGGTGACCTTGCAGGCGCGGGCTTGTTCGGCCAGCGAGGGCGAAGCTGGAACATTCGCGGGTAAACCCGCTCCCACAGGGTCATCAGCAGCCTGTATTTCGGCGTTGCCGTCCGGGAATCGCTGGTAAAGCTGCAGGACGTTGGCAGCCATGCTTTCCGGCGCCCAGAGTACCTGAGCCTCGCCCTCCACGATCACCCGGTGCGGCACCTGCAAGCGTTGCAGCAGCTGGATGAAGCCGCTGAGGTCGACCGTCAGCGGCAGGCGTATCACTTCGACGACGTTCATTGGTTGGCCTGCGGTCGGTCGACGTCCACCCAGACGAACTTGTGCGGGTCGATGCGGGTTTCATCATCCAGCCGGTAGGCCACCAGCTTGCCGTACAGCACGGCGCTGTAGTCCAGGCAGGCCAGGTTGCCGCGGATCGGCGCCGGGCGGCCACTGCGCCAGTAATGGCCGACGAACAGCATCGGCTCGTCCTCGGCATAGCGCAGCAAGGCGTTTTTCTCGGTGTGGCTGAGCGGTGTCCGGGCCACTTCCTCGGGCAAGGCATCGGGTTGGAACACGATGTCGCCGTAAGTCTGCGGGTCTTCCTCCCAGAACTTGGTACGGAAGAAGGCTCGGGTCAGGCCATCGCCACCGGTCAGCGTCAGGCCGTCCGGCAGGCGCATGTCGGTGCCGCGCAGCAGGCGATTGCACACGTTGGCGGCGAAACTGCCGGACACTGCCGACGCCTGGATGAAATGCTCGTCGATGCGCCCTTGCGGGTATTGCTGGCGCAAGGGTTCGATCAGACGCGGGTCCCAGCAGGCGTGCACCAGGCGGAACCGCCCGGCATCGACGAACAGTGGCATGTCATAGAACCACTGCAGGAAGTCGTGCCAATCGCCCGGATGGTGAGCGAACTGGGTCAGGGTCTCGTCGATCAGGCGGGCATGACGCGGTGTATGTTCGCGCACATAGGCCTTGCCAGTGCCGGGCAGCGCCGGGGTTACCCAGCCCAGGGCGTTGTACTCGTGGTTGCCCATGATGCAGAACGCCTGGCCGGCTTCGACCATGTCGTGGACGATGTGCAGCGCCTCGCGAATGCGCGGCCCGCGGTCGACGATATCGCCCAGGAACAGCGCCTGGCGCCGAGGGTGACGCCAGACACCGCCAACCCGCTTGTAGCCGAGGGCGTCGAGCAGCCGTTCGAGGGTCAGTGCACAGCCGTGCACGTCGCCAATGATGTCGAAACTTCGCGCCGGATCGAGCATCAGTCGTCCCTACCTCCCAGGCGGCTGCCCCAGCCGAGCTTGGTGCGCAGACCTCGTAGTAGTTATGGTCCAGCGGATGGATCAGGCGCAGTTTCTGCGGTTTCTTGCTTACGGTGATGGTGTCGCCGGGGGCGCAGGTGAAGTGGTTCTGGCCATCACAGGAAACCTGCGGGTAGATCTGCAGGTCCTTGGACACGACGATTTTCAGTTCGCTGTTGCCATCCACCACGATCGGCCGCCCCGACAGGGTGTGCGGGTACATCGGCACGATGACGATGGCGTCGAGCTTGGGGTGCATGATCGGCCACCGGCGGACAGCGCATAGGCCGTGGAGCCGGTGGGCGTGGCGACGATCAGGCCGTCGGCCTTCTGGCTGCAGACGAACTGGCCGTCGATGTAGATCTCGAACTCGATCATCCGCGTCGACTTGCCAGGGTGCAGCACGACATCGTTGAGCGCATCGCCCTGGCCGATGGCCTCGTTGTGGCGGCGCACCTCGGCCTGCAACAGGAAGCGGTTTTCCACCAGGTAGTGGCCATCGAGCACTTCGGCGACCTTCACCTCCAGCTCGTCCGGGCGGATATCGGTAAGGAAGCCCAGGTTGCCGCGGTTGATACCCAGCACCGGAATATTGTGGCGGGCCAAGGCGCGGGCGGCGCCCAGCAGGCTGCCGTCGCCCCCACCACGATGACCAGGTCACAGACCTCGCCCAGCAGTTTGCGCGTGGAGGTCTGCAGGCCGTGACCAGGCAGGACTTCGGCGATGGTGTCCTCGAGGATCACATGCAGGTGGCGATCGAGGAGGAATTTTTTCAGTCGGCGAATGGTGTCGAGCACCTGCGAGCTGCCAAGGCGTCCGATGATACCGATATTGCGAAATTGCTCCATGGGGCTCCTGCGAGGCTCTGCGGCGGGTGACTATGCCAGGATTATGGGCGAAACGACCGGGCAGCGGCAAACCGGCTATGCTCGCAGGATGATGCCTTTCGCCGACCTGGGCGACCTGCCCCGCCAACTACGCCGCCCTGTGGTGCGCGACTTGGCCTGGGTGCTGCTGTCGCCGCCGCTGCTCAGTGCCCCTCCCTGCCCCCAGCGCCATCCGCTGGCAGGCAGTGCGTGGGCGCACGACACACCGCGCCTGGAGCGATGGTTGCGGGCGCTGGATGCCGATGACCGGCCCCTGCATGCATGGCTGGAAAAACTGACCAGTCAGCGCCTGGGCTTGTACTACGAAAGTCTCTGGCAGTTTGCCCTGCACCACGCGCCGGGCGTCGAACTGTTGGCATCGAACCTTGCGATCCGGTCGGGCGGCAAGACCCTCGGTGAACTGGACATCGTCTTGCGTGACCCGCAGGGCACGCACCACCTGGAACTGGCGATCAAGCTGTATCTGGGGCCGGCAGATGGCCCTGGGCTTGATCCTCAGCAGTGGCTAGGGCCTGGCTGCCATGACCGACTGGGTACCAAGCTTGCGCACCTGGCGGACCATCAGCTGCCAATGTCGGCTGACTCGCGCAGCCAGGAGGCACTGTCGACACTTGGGATCGAGCAGGTGCAGGCGCACCTTTGGCTGGGTGGTTATCTGTTCTATCCATGGGCCGGGAAGACTGAACCGCCTGATGGGGCTAATTCACAGCACCTGCGGGGGCGATGGATCCGCCGCAGTAGCTGGGCAGGTCAAAGGGATGAACGCTGGCAACCCCTGCCGCGGCATGCCTGGCTGGCGCCAGCGCGGGTCGAGGATGCTGATGGCTGGCCACCGGGGACATTCCAGAGTTGGCTGGCGAAACTGGATGCGCTGGCACCGGCGCAATTGCTGGTGAGGCTGGAACCACAAGCTGACGGTTCCTGGCAGGAGGCTGAGCGGGTGTTTCTGGTGGCTGACTGCTGGCCGCATCTGCCGAAATGACAGCAGGGCTGTTGCAGATAACGAAATTTCAACGACCCAGCGCAAATAATTATTTCCGCCAGCTATTACAGTTAGCAATGAGCGCCACCAAGAGCGCCACCATCGACCTGATGACGAGGACCAACCATGGTTTCATCCACCCCCGCGACCCATTACGCGCGCCTTTCCATCGCCCTGCACTGGCTGATGCTGGTGTTGCTGGCCGTCGTTTACGCCTGTATCGAGTTGCGTGGCCTGTTCCCCAAGGACAGTGCCGAACGCAACCTGATGAAGGACCTGCACTTCATGCTGGGCCTGACCGTGTTCGTGCTGGTCTGGTTGCGCCTGGCCGTACGCGTGAGCCGCCCGACCCCGCCCATCGTGCCCAAGCCACCGGCCTGGCAAACCGGCCTTGCGCACCTGATGCACCTGGCCCTGTACCTGCTGATGATCGGCTTGCCGCTGGCCGGCTGGCTGATTCTGAGCGCCGCCGACAAACCGGTGCCGTTCTACGGATTGGAACTGCCGCACCTGATCGGCGCAGACCCGGACCAAGCCAAGTTCATCAAGGGTTGGCATGAGCGCGTGGGCAGCTGGGGCTACTGGCTGATCGGCCTGCATGCACTGGCCGGGCTGTATCACCACTACGTACAGCGCGACAACACACTGCTGCGCATGCTGCCCTACAAGTAACCGCGCTTACCCTGCAGGCCACCGGTATGCAGGAAGATCAGGCGAGTGCCGGGCGCGAACAGCCCGGCCTCGACCTGCCCCTTCAGGGCTAGCAGTGCCTTGCCCGTGTAAAGCGCCTCGAGCGGCACGCCATTGTGCTGCTCGCACGTTTCGATGAATGCCAACAGTTCATCATCGAACTTGGCAAAGCCGCCACGGCAGGCCTCGTGCAACTGGTATCCGCCAGTGCCGACCAGCTCCGTTACCGCCTGCGGCACACCATGATCCCACGGCACCGCCAAGGCACCATGAACGATGCGCGCGCCTGCCTCAGCCGTGACCAGGCCCGCCAGCGTGGTACCGGTACCTGCGGCCAGCCACCAGGCGTGATAGTCCGGCCAACCCAAGGCGGCCAGTTGCGCCTGGGCCTGCTCGACGATCAATGCACAACCTTGGGCACCCGCCAACCCGCCACCGCCCTCGGGTATGCAGTGCCAGCCTGGGTAGCGGGCCTGCCAAGGCGCCCAGAACCCGGGCTCATGGCGGGCTCGGTAGCCACCGTAGCCAAGCCAGTGCAGCTCCATGCCCAGCGCCTGCAAGTCGCGAACGGTGGGCGTGTCCTGGGCGTGGCCGCGCAGCAGGCCCGCCGTGGCGAAACCGAAGCGTTTGCCGGCAGCGGCCAGGGCGTGGAGGTGGTTGGAGTGGTTGCCACCGAGGCTGATCAGGCCAGGGCGCCTGCTTCATAGGCGTACTGCAGGGGGTGGCGAAGCTTGAACCATTTGTTGCCACTGATCAGCGGGTCGATCAGGTCCAGGCGCAGGATGGCGGCTTCGACATTCGCGCTTTCGAGCCACGGCAGGTGCATGGGTTGCAGAGGGGCTTGGGGGAGTTGGAGGAAGCTGTTGGACATGAGTATCGGCCTGGTTCGAGGCGCCAGTCTAACAGTGAACGATAGGGGCCGCTGTGCACCCCAATCGCCGGCAAGCCAGCGCCTACAGGTACGGTGGTGAACCTGTAGGAGCCGGTTTGCTGGCGACTGAGGTGCAGTGCGTCAGAGCTCCGCCGCCAAGCGCGACCCTTGGTTGATCGCCCGCTTGGCATCCAGTTCGGCAGCCACGTCGGCACCACCAATCAGATGAACCGACTGCCCCGCCGCTACCAGCCCTTCATGCAACTCACGCAGCGGATCTTGCCCGGCGCAAATCACCACGTTGTCCACCGGCAGCACCTGCGGCTCGCCTTCGCCGATACGAATGTGCAAGCCGTCATCGTCGATCTTCAGGTACTCGACACTGTTGAGCATCTGCACCTGCTTGTTCTTCAACCCCGTGCGGTGGATCCAGCCGGTGGTCTTGCCAAGGCCGTCGCCCACCTTGGATTTCTTGCGCTGCAGCAAATACACCTGGCGCGCCGGCGCATGCGGCTCGGCCGTGACTCCAGCGACGCCACCTCGCGCTTCGAGGTGCGTGTCGATGCCCCACTCCTTCCAGAACGCATCACGATCCTGGCTGCTGGCCACGCCCTGATGCACCAGGTATTCAGAGACATCGAAGCCGATACCTCCGGCGCCGATCACCGCCACGCGCTTACCGACCGGCTTGCGCTCGAGCAACACGTCCAGGTAGCTGAGAACCTTGCCATGCTCGACGCCCGGAATAGCCGGGGTACGCGGCAGGATACCGGTCGCCAGGATGACCTCATCGAAGCCACCCTCCACCAGTGCCTTGACGTCAACACGGGTGTTCAAACGCAGCTCTACGCCGGTGCTCTTCACCTTGTTACGGAAGTAACGAAGCGTTTCGAAGAACTCCTCCTTGCCCGGCACCCGTTTGGCGACGTTGAACTGGCCACCCACCTCTGCGGCCGCGTCGAACAGTGTCACCTCATGACCACGTTCGGCGGCAACCGTGGCGGCGGCCAGGCCAGCAGGGCCGGCGCCGACCACAGCGATACGCTTGACCTGAGTGACCGGCAGGTAATTCAGCTCGGTCTCGTGACAGGCACGAGGGTTGACCAGACAGCTGGTCAGCTTGCCGCCGAACGTGTGGTCGAGGCACGCCTGATTGCAACCGATGCAGGTGTTGATTTCATCGGCTCGACCTTCGGCGGCCTTGTTGACGAAGTCCGGGTCGGCAAGGAACGGCCGGGCCATCGAGACCATGTCGGCATCGCCCTCGGCCAGCACGGCCTCGGCCACTTCCGGGGTGTTGATACGGTTGGTGGTGATCAGCGGAATCTGCACCACGCCACGCAGCTTGGCGGTGACCTTGGTGAAGGCCGCGCGCGGCACTTTGGTGGCAATGGTCGGGATGCGCGCTTCATGCCAACCGATGCCGGTGTTGATCAGCGTCGCGCCCGCACGCTCAATGGCCTTGGCCAGCAGTTCGATTTCATCCCAGGTGCTGCCACCTTCGATCAGGTCAAGCATCGACAGGCGGAAGATGATGATGAAATTCGGCCCCACCGCCTCGCGCACGCGGCGGACGATCTCGACCGCCAGGCGCATGCGGTTTTCGTAGCTGCCACCCCAACGGTCTGTACGGTGGTTGGTGTGCGCGGCCAGGAACTGGTTGATGAAGTAACCTTCCGACCCCATGACCTCGACGCCGTCGTAACCGGCACGCTGGGCCAGCACGGCGCAATTGACGAAGTCAGCGATCTGCTTCTCGATACCCGCCTCGTCCAGCTCCTTGGGCTTGAACGGGTTGATCGGCGCCTGAATGGCGCTGGGCGCCACCTGGCGTGGGCTATAGGCGTAGCGCCCGGCATGGAGGATCTGCAGGCAGATCTTGCCGCCAGCAGCGTGCACGGCCTCGGTGACGATACGGTGCTTGTCGGCTTCTTCCTCGGTGCTCAGCTTGGCAGCACCGGAATAGACGCCCCTTCATCATTGGGCGCGATGCCACCGGTCACCATCAGGCCGACGCCGCCGCGCGCCTGCTCGGCAAAGTAGGCCGCCATACGCTCGAAACCGCCAGGGCGCTCTTCCAGCCCCGTGTGCATCGAGCCCATCAAGGTGCGGTTACGCAAGGTGGTAAAGCCCAGATCGAGCGGGGCCAGCAAGTGTGGATAGCGGTCGGCAGCCATGGAACGGTTCCCCATGTGGCGTGATCACGGAATGCAGGCACCTCGCACGCTGGCGGGACCCGTCGTTTATCTGCAGCGACATTAAACAGCCGTTTGAATGGGCTCAATGATCAGAAATTACAACTTACTGATCAAAATGCACAGGCGCTTTGCCACACGATGTGTCAGGTCATTCAATTCAAGCCGACGCTGCTGTACAATGCGCTCCGGGTGCTAGCTGCATAAAGCAGTGACGCAGGTTAAAAAGACACGCAGGTCGGGCCGCCTTGCGGGAGATCTTGCGCCTATGCAAAAACCAAGTTAACCCGTGCCCAGCGACTGGCTGCCCGAGCCTTCGCTAATTTCGAACGCTTCCTGCATATCGAAGCCGTCAGTGGTGTCGTCCTGCTGATCGCGGCCGTCGCCGCACTGATCTGGGCAAACTCCCCCGCAGCCGCCAGTTACGATGCGCTCTGGCACACCCCCATT
The DNA here is from genome assembly GCF_034387475.1 of Pseudomonas sp. Teo4. Lineage (NCBI taxonomy): Bacteria > Pseudomonadati > Pseudomonadota > Gammaproteobacteria > Pseudomonadales > Pseudomonadaceae > Pseudomonas > Pseudomonas sp. Teo4. Next base: position 286,046 of record NZ_JAXCIL010000001.1, on the reverse strand, counting down.
TCCTTCGGCATCGGCTCGCTGGTGGTCTCGCAGTCGCTGCATTTCTGGATCAACGACGGCCTGATGACCATCTTCTTCCTGGTCGTCGGCATGGAGATTCGCCGCGAAATCCATGAAGGCGCCCTGGCCAGCCTGCGCCAGGCCACACTCCCCATGGCCGCGGCCATCGGTGGGGTGGCGGTGCCGGCACTGATCTACCTGGGCTTCAACCATGCCCCGGCAGAGCAGCAAGGCTGGGCCGTGCCCACCGCCACCGACATCGCCTTCGCAGTCGGTGTCCTGGCGCTGCTGGGCAAGTCGATTCCCGCCAATGTGCGCGTCTTCCTGCTGGCACTGGCGATCATCGACGACATCATCGCCGTGCTGATCATTGCCTTCTTCTACTCCGGCGGCCTCGACTACAGCGGCCTCGCCGTGGCCGCGGTGGGCCTGCTGATGGTGGTAGGGCTGCAGAAGATCGGGGTCGGTTCGGCGTATGCCTATGTCATCCCTGGTTTCATCACTTGGCTTGGCATCCTCATGACCGGTGCCCACCCGACCCTGGCGGGCGTAGCGCTCGGCCTGATGACCCCCGTTGCCGCCATGCCCATGCGTGAGCGCCCATTGGATGCGATCTCGCAATTCACCGGCGAATGCTGGGCCGCGCCCAGACTCCGGAACAAGACCACCATCAACTGATGGACCCACTCAAGCGCCTGCGCCTGGCACAACGCGAACTGGTCCCACCAGTGGTGCGCATGCAGGGCCATCTGCACCCCTGGGTGGCCTACGCCATCATGCCGCTGTTCGCCCTGGCCAATGCTGGCGTCAGCCTTTCCGGTGTCGACCTCTCCGCTCCCGGGCCTTACTGGGTGATGACTGCCGTTGCGGTCGCACTGGTGCTTGGCAAACCGCTGGGCATCGTCAGTGTCAGTTGGCTGATGGTCCGGCTGGGCTGGTGTTCGCTGCCAGCCGGTGTGACCTGGGCGGGCATCACCTTGATCGGCTTGCTGGCCGGCATCGGCTTCACCATGTCGATCTTCATCGCCAACCTCGCCTACGCCGACCCTGCTGCCCTGGGTGCTGCCAAACTCGGTGTGTTGTCCGGCTCCGTCATTGCAGCCGTGGTCGGCCTCACGTGGGGCTTCTGGAGCCTGCGTCGGGCCGCGTCCAGCGCCAAGGTCGAGACGACCTGAGCCTGTCGCTTTCCATGCTCCGGTCTGCCGACAAATCGCGTCGGCAGGCCGGGCATCGACCCGGGCATTGATCACCAGCCCTACCCTGAAACCCGCCGATCATTTACCCTTTCTGACAGCTGCACGCTGCCGCACCGAATGCTCTGCTTTGCTGCATGACCATTTCGCCCCTCAACCGACAGTAAGGCTTCATGCGAAAACTCTGGCAAGCGCCCTGGCGCTGGTAATGATCGCCGCTCTTTGCGGCTACGGCTTCTGGACCCAGCAACGCCCTGAAGGCCATTACCTCTCGGATCTGCGCATCGAACTGGCGCTCAACCACGGTGCGCCGGGCGAGCACGGCAACCTGCTGGGCGTGGAGCCCTGCTCTACCCCAGCGATTACCAGAACCTGCAACGCCTGCACCGCAAGCTCTCGGCCTATCTGGAGCAGGCGCGCGCCCAAGGCCTGGTTGGCCCACGCACGGTGGTGGTGCTACCCGAGCACATCGGAACCTGGTTGTGGGCACGGGGCGAAAAGAACGAGTTGTACCAAGTCACCCACAGCCAGGAGGCCTTGCAGTGGCTGGAGCTCAGCAATCCGCTGCGGTACGGCCTGGCAATGTTCAACGCAAGCGGCGATGACCGCCGCGCCGATGCCCATCTGCGCATGAAAGCGCAGCAGATGGCCAGCGACTACCAGTTGCTGTTCGGCGGCCTGGCCCAGGAGTTCGGGGTCACCCTGGTGGCCGGATCCATCGTTCTGCCCGCCCCTTACATAAAGGATGGCGTGCTGCATGCCGGGAGTGGCCCGCTGTTCAACAGCAGCGTGGTGTTCGCCAGCAACGGTTCGCCTCTGGGCCAGCCCCAGCGCCAGCAATTCCCCGACAGCGAGTCGCGCCGCTACATTCACGATGGCCGTCAGCAACCATTGCAAGTGTTGCAGACCCCGGCCGGGCGCCTCGGCGTCCTGGTGGGCAGCGACAGTTGGTACCCGTCGAACCACCAGCAACTGGCACGACAATCGGTGCAGCTCATCGCCAATCCAGTGTTCCTGAGTGGTAAAGGCAGCTGGCAAACGCCATGGCGTGGTAATCGCCATCAGGACGCCACCGTTGAACTGGCCTTGCAGCGCGGTGAAGTCAGCGAGCAAACAGCCTGGCAGCGCCTGAGCCAAGCCACTGACGCAAGTGTGAGCAGCATGAGCGTGTTCATGCGCGGTCAGTTCTGGGAACAAGGCAGCGACGGTCAGGGCTTTGCCCATCAGGCCGGCGAGCTGCTGGCCGGCCCGCCCAGCCAGGGCGCCCGCTTGCTGAACCTTTGGTTGTGAAGGCATGGCACGCCCCGAGTACGTCTGGGCGACCTGTCGGTAGGCTTCGTCCAACCCTTGGCAGAGGCACTGCGCGAACTCGACCATGATCCAGCGCCCTGCTGCGCCGTTACGGCCTGGATGCCCCGCGCCTATCAGAAGCCAATGCGCGCTTGTCGATTCCTCGCTACATGCACCTGGGCCATGCGGCCATTGAACTTACCGGTGAACCGGCATTAGGCCTGCACATGGGCCGCCTGAGCCACCTGGCCCAGGCCGGTTTGGCGGGTGTAACGGCCGCACAGGCGCCTAACCTGGGTGAGGCTGCCCGCACCCTGCTACGCTTCGAACCGCTGTATGCCGCAAACTATCGGGGCCATTCCAGCTTCCTGGAGGATGAGCAAGGCGCCTGGCTGCGCTTCTATTCCATCAGCCCATACAACGCTTACAACCGCTTCGTGGTGGATTCACTGCTGTCCGGCTGGCTGGCCCAGTTGGCGGGCTGGCTGGCGCCCCCTGCAAGCCGAACGCCTGGAAGTCGAGTTCGAAGCCCCCGACTACGCCGCTCATTATCAGCCCCTGTGCAGCACTGCCGTGCAGTTTGGAGCAGGCAGCAACCAACTGCGCCTGAGCAAGGCGACGCTGAGCCTGGCCAACCCGCACCATTGCCCGAGCACCTGGCAACACCTGCTGCAACTGTGCGAAGCACAGCTGCTCCAGCGCACGCGGATACGCAGCCTCGGCGAACGCATCACTCACTTGTTGGGGCCCTTGCTCAACGGTGGCCGTGAACCCGACCTGGAAGAAGTAGCACTGCACCTGCAGCTGCCCAGCTGGACCCTGCGCCGCAAACTGGCGGAGGAAGGTACAGGGTTTCGCAGTCTGCTAAATGACACGAGACGCGACCTGGCCGAGACCTATATCCGCGATACGGAATTGGCCTTCGGCGAAATCGCCTATTTGTTGGGGTTTGCATCGGCAGAAGCCTTCCAGCGCGCATTCAAGCGTTGGACCGGCCTCACACCGGGGCGTTCCGGCGCAGCCAGCGCCGTGAGGGTCAGAGCTCGGTAGCGTCGTCGGCCGGCTCTGGGGTATCCAGCTCGTAAGCCTGGAATTCAAGCAGCTCTTCCTGATAATCATCCATTGCCCTGCGTCCTCTTCACTCGTTCATTTTCGTTGGTCATGTCTTCAACCTAAGCAGGCAAGGTGAAGGAATGATGACAAGCTTATGAGTGGTAAACGTAGCAGGTGTTCAGGAAGTTAGCGCTGCTCATCTGTAACAGTGGATGTGGTCGTGGTGGTGGCCGTTTCCGTGGTGCTGGTAGCGTCCTGAGTCTGTGCCTGAATCGGCGCAGGTTCAGCGGGTGGCGCGACAGGCTGCGAGCCTTGGCTGTCATCGACCACCGGGGCCGCTTGCACTTCACTGGCAGGTGCGACGCTGGCAGGCGCTGATGCTTCGGCAGCCAACGGCGCTGCAACGGGCGCCTGCAGGGCTGCGGCGGGGCCGGCGCAGCCACCGGGGCGGCCGACGCCTGCTCCGGCAAGCCGAGGTCAGCTGCCGGCTTCTCTGCCTTGGGCGCCTCAACCTTCGCTTTCTGGGGTTTTGCACCTTCTTCGGTTTTGGCAGGTAACTCTCGACCAACGCGAAGTAGCGATCATAAAACTGCGTAGCAGTCACCGTCTCACTGGCGACCTTGACCATCGAGTCGTCGCTGGAACCGATCGGCATGGAAACCGAGCCGAGCACACCTACGCCAAGGCTGGCCGAGGTATTGGACTTCTTCAGGCTGTACCGGTCCTGCAGGGCGTTGGCGAACATGGTCGAACGCTGATCATCGCTCACATCGGGCGCACAGGTGATGTTGAAGCTGATCTGCAGGTGGTTTTCGCTGTTCTGCTGGAAACTCTTGTTGCCGGTCACCTGATTGGCGCCGCTACTGGTGATGATGTAGCCCTGGCTGAGCAAGGCACGCCGCGCGGCCTCGCAGGAGCCGGCATCGCTCACCGGGAAGCTGCGCGAGAAGGTCCCGAGTCATCGAAGTTCTCGTGTTCGTAGATAGCGGCTTTTTTCGAGGAGCAACCGGACACGCCCGCCAGCACAAGGGCCAGCCCGAGCGCACCAAAGACGGATGATCTGGTCATTGCGAATTCCGGGTAAGTCGAGAAGGTGTCTATTGTGCAACACACTGGCAGTGACTGAAACCGCTGATCGGTGAAGAGTGTGTCAGCTTCTTGTAAATTCGGCCTGAGAATTTGCGGCGCGCTTGCCGAACCTACCGAGGCCAGTAGAAACAAAAAAAGCGACCCTAAGGTCGCTTTTCATGTTGCTTCGAGGTGTTCAAGGACCTCGAGGCGAAGATGGCGCAGCGGACGGACTCGAACCCGCGACCCCGGCGTGACAGGCCGGTATTCTAACCGACTGAACTACCGCTGCGTATCGCTTGGGCTTGCGCCCGGTGAAACTTGACCTACTCTTCCTCGTGCTCGGCACTTGGTAGCAGGCACAAAAAAAGCGACACGTTTATCGCTTCCTTTGTTGCTTCGAGGAGTTCAAGGGCCTCGAAACGAAGATGGCGCAGCGGACGGGACTCGAACCCGCGACCCCCGGCGTGACAGGCCGGTATTCTAACCGACTGAACTACCGCTGCGTATCGTTCAGGCTTTCGCCTGATTGAAACTGGGATCAGCCTCAGGCATATTTGCCTTTAGCTTCAGACCGGTGCCAGGCACCCATCTGTTGAAAAAGTGGCGCAGCGGACGGGACTCGAACCCGCGACCCCCGGCGTGACAGGCCGGTATTCTAACCGACTGAACTACCGCTGCGCATAGTGGCTTATCAGGCCTTGTTCCTCTCTGGCGTTCAGCTTCTTTCGAAGCGTCCTGCACCAGGAACTCTCAGGAAGTGGTGGGTGATGACGGGATCGAACCGCCGACCCTCTGCTTGTAAGGCAGATGCTCTCCCGGCTGAGCTAATCACCCTTCTCTGTGTCACTTCGCATCGCTGAGTATCGCTACTCTTTACCGCTTGGCGTTTTACCGCTTCGCGTTGCGTGTTGCGTTTGCTTCGCTGAGGCCGCGAAATTTACGCAGGTAACGAACCTAAGTCAATACCCCCATTGAATTTTTTTTCAAAAAGGGCAAAAAAGGGGTTTGCCCATCCATGGAGTTTTGGCTGCCTGCTTCGGCCTTATCGCCGGCAAGCCGGCTCCCACACCGAAGGTGTCAGCCTTAAGCCATGCTTCATCCTGTGTGAGCCGGCTTGTCGTGGCGACGAACCGCAGCGATGAGGTCGACACAGCCAATGACAGAGTCAAGGAAGACAGAAACAAGAAAGGGACCTTGCGGTCCCCTTCTCTTGTAGCTGTCTGCTCAGGTGTAGATCATCTTGCGGGTCATGCCGCCATCGACCACGAACTCCTGGCCGGTGACGAACCCTGCCTGACGCGACAGCAGCCATGCCACCATCGCCGCGACGTCTTCCACGGTCCCTACCCTACCCGCTGGATGCTGGGCATGGTCCGCCTCGGTCAATGGCTCGGCACGGCGCTGCGAAGGGTCTCGCGCATCGATCCAGCCGGGGCTCACCGCATTGACACGAATCTCCGGCCCCAAGCTCATGGCCAGGGCATGGGTCAGCGCCAGCAGGCCACCTTTACTGGCGGCATAAGCCTCGGTGTCCGGCTCCGATTGCCGCGCACGGGTCGACGTCAGGTTGACGATGGCTCCTGCGTGCGCACGCAGGTACGGCGCACAGTGCTTGGCCAGCAGCATGGGGCCATTGAGGTTGACCGCCAGCACCTTGTTCCACTGAGCCAGGCTCAGGCTTTCCAGGGTCTGGTTGTGCGGGTTGGCAATAGCCGCGTTGCACACCAGTGCATCCAGGCGCCCAAACTGCCCCAGCACCTCGGATACCCCGGCGCTCACCTGGGCCTCGTCGGCCACATCCATGGTGATGAACCAAGCGTTTTCACCCAAGGCCTTGGCCACCTTGGCCCCACGTTTGCGGTCCAGGTCGGTCAACACCACTTGCCAACCTTCGCAGATCAGCCAGGCGGCAATGCCCAGGCCGATGCCGCGAGCAGCCCCGGTCACCAGGGCTACCCGGCCGTTATGGCCCGGCCCACCGCCTTTCCAGTCGATCACAGTGCAGCCAGACCACGCGCCAGGTCAGCTTGCAGGTCGGCCACGTCTTCAAGGCCGACGGCAACACGGATCAGGCTGTCGCGAATGCCCGCCGCTTCACGCTCCTGCGGCGTCAGACGACCGTGGGAGGTGGTGGCCGGGTGGGCGATGGTGGTCTTGCTGTCGCCCAGGTTGGTGGTGATGGAGATCATCCGGGTAGCGTCGATAACGCGCCAGGCCCCTTCCTTGCCGCCCTTGACCTCGAAACTGACCACCGCGCCGAAGCCACTCATCTGGCGCTTGGCCAGCTCGTGCTGCGGGTGGCTGGGAAGGCCAGCATAGTGCACCTTCTCAACGCCTTCCTGCTGCTCCAGCCATTCGGCCAGTTGCTGAGCACTCTCACAGTGAGCGCGCATGCGCAACTTGAGGGTTTCCAGGCCTTTGGTGAAGATCCAGGCATTGAACGGGCTGAGGGTCGGCCCCGCAGTACGCAGGAAACCCACTACTTCCTTCATGTGCTCGGCACGGCCGGCAACCACGCCACCCATGCAACGGCCTTGGCCGTCGATGAACTTGGTCGCGGAGTGGAAGACGATGTCGGCACCCAGCTTGAGCGGTTGCTGCAGCGCTGGCGTGCTGAAGCAGTTGTCCACCACCAGCAATGCGCCATGGGCGTGGGCAATTTCGGCCAGGGCACTGATATCAACCAGCTCGGCAAGTGGGTTGGACGGCGACTCGACGACCAGCAGCTTGGTGTTGGCCTTGACGGCCTTCTCCCAACCACCCAGGTCGGCCAGCGGTACGTAGTCCACCTGCACGCCAAAACGCTTGAAGTACTTCTCGAACAGGCTGATGGTCGAACCAAACACGCTCTGCGAGACCAGCACGTGGTCGCCAGCGCTGCACAGCGACATGACCACAGCCAGCAGCGCCGACATGCCGGTGGAAGTCGCCACGGCCTGTTCGGCACCTTCCATGGCCGCCAGGCGCTCTTCGAACGCCCGCACGGTCGGGTTGGTGTAACGCGAGTAGACGTTGCCTGGGGTTTCACCAGCAAAGCGCGCGGCTGCATCGGCAGCCGTGCGGAAGACATAGCTGGAAGTCAGGAACAGCGCTTCGCTGTGCTCGGCCTCCGGTGTACGACTCTGACCGGCACGTACCGCCAGGGTGTCGAAACCGACACCCTCGAGGTCACTGTCCAGTCGTCCGGCATCCCATTGATCCGTCATGCCGTCGCTCCCAAATCAGTTGTTGTAGAGGTCGATGATTGCGCTGACTGCCTGGTTCTTGACCTTGGCCAGATCGTTACGGGCCTGTTCGATACGGTCCAGATAGGCTTCGTCGATGTCGCCGGTGACGTATTCACCATTGAACACCGCGCAATCGAAGTGCTCGATCTTGATCTTGCCGCCACCGACCGATTCGATCAGGTCAGGCAGGTCCTGGTAGACCAGCCAGTCGGCGCCGATCAACTCGGCCACCTGTTCGGTGGTACGGTTGTGGGCGATCAGTTCGTGAGCGCTCGGCATGTCGATGCCGTAGACGTTGGGGTAACGCACCGCAGGGGCTGCGGAGCAGAAGTAGACGTTCTTGGCGCCGGCTTCGCGAGCCATCTGGATGATCTGCTTGCAGGTGGTGCCGCGCACGATCGAGTCGTCGACCAGCATCACGTTCTTGCCGCGGAATTCCAGCTCGATGGCGTTGAGCTTCTGGCGTACCGATTTCTTGCGCGCGGCCTGGCCGGGCATGATGAAGGTACGGCCGATGTAACGGTTCTTGACGAAACCTTCGCGGAACTTGACGCCCAGGTGGTTGGCCAATTCCAGGGCCGCAGTACGGCTGGTGTCCGGAATCGGGATGACCACGTCGATGTCGTGGTCTGGACGCTCGCGCTGGATCTTCTCGGCCAGCTTCTCGCCCATGCGCAGGCGTGCCTTGTACACCGAGACACCGTCCATGATCGAGTCAGGACGTGCCAGGTAGACGTGCTCGAAGATGCACGGCTGCAGCTTCGGCGCATCGGCGCACTGCTTGGTGTACAGCTGGCCTTCCTCGGTGATGTAGACCGCTTCGCCCGGAGCCAGGTCGCGGATCAGGTGAAACCGAGCACGTCCAGGGCAACGCTTTCCGAGGCGATCATGTACTCCACGCCTTCATCGGTGTGACGCTGACCGAAGACCACCGGGCGAATGCCGTTCGGGTCACGGAAGCCGACGATGCCGTAGCCGGTGATCATCGCCACCACCGCGTAACCACCCACGCAACGGCTGTGCACGTGGGAAACCGCGGCGAACACGTCCTCTTCGGTCGGTTGCAGCTTGCCACGCACCGCCAGTTCATGGGCGAAGACGTTCAGCAGCACTTCCGAGTCGGAGTTGGTGTTGACGTGGCGCAGGTCGGATTCGTAGATCTCCTTGGCCAACTGCTCGACGTTGGTCAGGTTGCCGTTGTGCGCCAGGGTAATGCCGTACGGCGAGTTGACGTAGAACGGCTGGGCTTCGGCCGAAGTCGAGCTGCCCGCAGTCGGGTAACGCACGTGGCCGATACCCATGTGACCGACCAGGCGCTGCATGTGGCGCTGCTGGAAGACATCGCGCACCAGGCCATTATCCTTGCGCAGGAACAACCGGCCGTCATGGCTGGTCACGATACCGGCAGCGTCCTGGCCGCGGTGCTGGAGGACCGTTAGCGCGTCATACAGCGCCTGATTGACGTTCGACTTACCGACGATACCGACGATGCCACACATGCGACGCAACCCCTACTTTGATGAAACTTGAGTGAATAGCGCTCAAGGCTTGATGGGCCCGAGCAACTGTTCCTTGAACGGAAGATCAGCCGGTGCGCTGATCACACCACTGGACATCCACTGACCGGTGAAACCCAGAATCAGGTTTTTCGACCAGTCAGCGACCAATAGAAACTGTGGTATCAGGCGTGATTCCTGCCACCAGCTATCTTGTTGAACCGGCCCCAGGCTGAGCAGCCCGATGGCCACCACCACCAGCAAGGCCCGCGCGCGGCGCCGAACGCCATGCCGAGGAAACGATCGGTGCCGGACAGCCCGGTCACGCGGATCAGCTCGCCAATGAGGAAGTTGATCATGGCCCCCACCAGCAAGGTGGCGACGAACAGAATGGCGCAGCCCGCAATCGTGCGCATCGAGGGGGTCTGAATATAGCTCTCAAGATACACCGAGAGCGACCCACCGAACATCCAGGCGACTGCCCCGGCAATGATCCAGATGAGCAGAGACAAGGCTTCCTTGACGAAGCCACGCTTGAGACTGATCAGTGAGGAAATGGCGATGATCGCAATGATCGCCCAATCAACCCAGGTAAATGCCACGGTGCTGCCTGCAGACGTTTGAGGCGGCGCATTTTACCAGAGCGGCGGGCTGTGGGTAAGCAGAATGTCAGCTCGATTGACAGAGCCTCATCGGCGGCGCGAGCCTGCTCCCCACAGGCTTTTCATGGACTCAGAAGTCAAGAAAACCCAGTGAGAGCGACACCGCCGAGAACCGACTCAAGCCTCAGCCGCGCTCCGGCTGGAAACGCACTACAAAACCTTTCAAGTTCTGCTTGCGGTTGATCGCATCGCGCACCCGCTCAGCCTCGGCGCGCTCGATCAACGGCCCGACATATACCCGGTTCATGCCACCGGCCGAACGGATGTAGGCGTTGTAGCCTTGGCTGCGCAGCGTATTCTGCAAGCTCTCGGCCCCGGCGCGGTTGGACAGACTGGCCAACTGGATCGACCAGCTCACCGGCAGGCCGTTGACATCGATCTTCGAAGGCGCCGAGGCGGTTGCCGCCGGCGCAGGTGGAGCCACCGGCCGGGCTTCAGCCTTGACGGCCGGGGCCGGAGCTGGAGCTGGGGCCGGCGTCGGCACGGGTGTCTGTGGCTTGGGCTGAACCTTTGCCTGGGTCTGCGGCGATGGCGTGATCGGCTGGCTGGGCGTGGTAACCGGCGCAGTGGACTCGTTGACCACCACAGGCGCTGGCTGAGGCTCTTCAGGCACAGGTTGCGGCTCCGGTACGGCAACCGGTTCCACCTGCACTTCGGGCAAAGTCGGCATGGCCGGAGCCTGCGGAGCCTCGACCTGCACCTGGCGCATTTCATCCTCGCGGGTGAACAGCATCGGTAGGAAAATCACTGCCAACGCCACCAACACCAGCGCACCGACCATACGCTGTTTCATCCCTTTATCCAGCACAGCCATCTAATCAAGCCTCCAGGGCCTGCCGCTCCAGCCATTCCAGGGCTTCGGCGACACAGAAAAACGAACCGAACAGCAGAATCTGGTCATCCGCCGCAGCTTGGGCGCACTGCCCTTCCAAGGCTTCGGCAACGCTGGCGTAAGACTTCACTGCGGCACCGAGGTTCGTCAAGGCAACGGCCAATTCGGCAGCCGGACGGCTACGCGGGGTCGCCAACGGGGTCACCGCCCAGTCATCGACCAACCCCTGCAACGGTGCGACAACGCCCACCAGATTCTTGTCGGCAAGCAGGCCGAACACCGCCAGGCGCCGCCCTTTCGGTGGACGAGCCGACAGGCGCTGCGCCAGGTACTCGGCGGCGTGTGGGTTGTGCCCAACGTCGAGCAGCAACTCGATGCGCTTGCCCTGCCAGCTCAGCGCGCGGCGATCCAGCCGCCCAGTGATGCGGGTATCGAGCAATGCCTGGCGAACTTGCCCGGCATCCCAAGGCAACCCCATCAACAGGTAGGCCTGCAGGGCCAGGGTTGCGTTTTCCATCGGCAAGTCGAGCAGCGGCAGGTCGCGCAGCTCCACCTGAGCCCCGTCAGCCGCGGTGCCGCGCCAATGCCAGGCACCGTCGACGGTGGCCAGGTCGAAGTCACGACCTCGCAAGAACAGCGGTGCCGCAAGCTCAGCGGCCTTGTCCAGCAGCGGCTGTGGCGGGTTCAGATCGCCGCACAGCGCAGGCTTGCCAGCGCGGAAAATACCGGCTTTCTCGAAGGCTACCTTCTCACGGGTGTCGCCCAGATATTCAACATGGTCGACGCCGATGCTGGTCACCAGCGCCAAATCGGCATCCACCACGTTCACGGTGTCCAGACGGCCACCAAGCCCCACTTCGAGCACAACAGCATCCAGTGCCGAGCGCTGGAACAACCAGAACGCGGCCAGGGTGCCCATTTCGAAATAGGTCAGGGAAATCTCGCCCCGCGCCGCCTCGACGGCGGCGAAGGCTTCGCACAGGTGCTCATCGCTGGCCTCCTGGCCGTCGATCAGCACCCGTTCGTTGTAACGCAGCAGGTGTGGCGAGCTATACACGCCAACCTTGAGCCCCTGGGCACGCAGCATCGACGCCACGAAGGCGCACGTAGAGCCCTTGCCGTTGGTGCCGGTCACGGTCACCACGCGTGGCGCGAGCTTACCCAGCGCCAGCCGGGCAAGCACCTTCTGCGAACGCTCCAGCCCCATGTCGATGGCCGAAGGGTGCAACTGCTCGAGGTAGGCGAGCCACTCGCCCAGGTTACGCTCTGTCATCACGCGACCGCAGCCGCCTCACGCGCCTGCACGGGCGTTTCCTGACCAGTCATCTGTGCCAGCAGACGTGCCAGGCGAGGACGCAGTTCGCCACGCGAGATGATCAGGTCGATGGCGCCATGCTCCAGCAGGAACTCGCTGCGCTGGAAACCTTCTGGCAGCTTTTCACGCACGGTCTGTTCGATCACACGTGGGCCGGCAAAGCCGATCAGCGCCTTCGGCTCACCGACAATGACGTCGCCGAGCATGGCCAGACTAGCGGAAACACCGCCGTACACTGGGTCGGTCAGTACGGAAATGAACGGAATACCTTCTTCACGCAGACGCGCCAGCACGGCCGAGGTCTTGGCCATTTGCATCAGCGAGATCAGCGCTTCCTGCATACGTGCACCGCCGGAAGCCGAGAAGCAAACCATCGGGCAGCGGTTTTCCAGGGCATAGTTGGCCGCACGTACGAAACGCTCGCCCACGATGGCACCCATGGAACCACCCATGAACGAGAACTCGAAGGCGCTGACCACGATCGGCATGCCCATCAGGGTGCCGCTCATGGAAATCAGAGCGTCCTTCTCGCCGGTCTGCTTCTGGGCACCGGCCAGGCGGTCCTTGTACTTCTTGCCGTCACGGAACTTCAGGCGGTCGACCGGCTCAAGGTCGGCGCCCAGCTCGGCACGGCCTTCCGGGTCGAGGAAGATGTCGATACGGGCACGTGCGCCGATGCGCATGTGGTGGTTGCACTTGGGGCAGACATCCAGGGTCTTTTCCAGCTCCGGACGATACAGCACGGCCTCGCAAGCCGGGCACTTGTGCCACAGGCCTTCAGGCACCGAGCTCTTCTTCACCTCGGAACGCATGATCGAAGGGATCAGTTTGTCGACTAACCAGTTGCTCATGCTTTCTTTCTCCAGTATTGGCGGGCAATGACCGGCCAGGCCGGCCATGCCTTACCTTGAGCTCACATTCTTCTATGAAACGATGACAGACCGGCCGCAGGCTTGGCTGCGTACCGCTCCGACTTCAATTTGTCGTTCAACCGCGGGTGTTCCGGCGGTCGCCCCGCAGGGCTGCGATAGCTATGGACGATGGCGCACGGCCTGCCGTCACATCCACCATCATGCCTGTTTGACCGCACGCATGAAGGCTTCGATTTTCGCGGCATCCTTGATGCCCTTGGCCTGCTCTACCCCACCACTGACATCTACCGCATAAGGCCGCACCTGGGCGATGGCCTGGCCGACGTTTTCCGCCGACAGGCCGCCTGCCAGGATGATCGGCTTGCTGAGCCGGGCCGGCACCAGCGACCAGTCGAAGGCCTCGCCGGTCCCGCCAGGGACGCCGGCCACGTAGGTGTCCAGCAAGATGCCCGCGCCCCTGCGTAAAGCTGGCACGCCGCCTCGATATCATCCCCGGACGCACCCGCAGGGCCTTGATCCAGGGGCGATGGAAGCCCTCGCAGTCGGCGGGCGTTTCGTCGCCGTGAAACTGTAGCAGGTCCAGCGGTACCACCTCGAGAATCTCGTTGAGTTCACAACGCGAGGCATTGACGAACAGGCCAACCGTGGTCACGAACGGCGGCAGCTCGGCAATGATGGCCCGCGCCTGGCGCACATCCACGGCACGCGGGCTCTTGGCATAGAAGACGAAGCCAATGGCATCGGCCCCCGCCTCTGCTGCGGCCAGTGCATCTTCAATGCGGGTAATACCGCAAATCTTGCTGCGAACGTTGCTCATGGACTGCAAACCCTGAGTGATCGGTGAAAGGCCAGATGGTAGCAAATGACTTTTCACCCGTCAGTCCGACAACGCCTCGTAGCCGGTCAAAAAGTGTGGGCCAATGTAACGTTGCGGCAACTGGAACTCATCCGGGTACTCCACCTGCACCAGATACAGGCCATAAGGGTGCGCCGACACCACCCTCCCGACGATTTCGCCCCTCGAGCACTTCACGCGCCCAAGTCACTGGCCGCTCGCCGGCGCCGATGGTCATCAGCACTCCAGCGATGTTGCGCACCATGTGGTGCAGGAATGCCGTGGCGCGCACATCGAGCACGATCATCTGCCCGTGGCGGGTTACACGCAGGTGATGGATATGCTTGATGGGCGACTTGGCCTGGCATTGGCTGGCGCGGAAGGCGCTGAAATCGTGGGTGCCGAGCAGGAACTGCGCTGCTTCGGCCATGCGCGTGACGTCCAGTGGGCGGTGGTTCCAGGTCACCTCCTCTGCCAGGTGCGCAGGTCGGATCGGGTCGTTGTAGATGACATAACGGTAACGCCGCGCGGTGGCCTTGAAACGGGCATGGAAGTCCGCCGGCATCGGCCGCGACCAGACCACACTGATGTCATGGGGCAGGTTGAAATTGGTGCCCAGGGTCCACGCGCGCTCATCGCGCACGGCGCGGGTATCGAAGTGGACGATCTGCCGCAACCGTGCACGCCTGCATCGGTACGCCCAGCGCAAACCACCGCAATCGGCTCATCGGCCACTTTCGACAGCGCCTGCTCCAGTGCCTGCTGGACACTGGGCACGCCGCTGGCCTGGCGCTGCCAGCCACGGTAGCGCGAGCCCTTGTATTCCACACCCAGGGCAATGCGGGTGAAGCCTTCGGCGGCGGCCGACTCGGCGGCGGTATCGATGATGTCCAAGAACCTGAAACCTGTGGGTAGTACGAATGGCGGGGATTATAACGACAACGGCAGCCGAGTTGGGCTGCCGTTGCGGGTTCGGAGCAAGTTGCTGAGCTTGCCGGCGATGAGGCCAGCACAGACACTACACGACCGTTGTTACCACACAGGTCACACCAGTCGAGACAACATCTCCTCGGCTTCCTGACGCTGGGTATCGTCACCGTCCTTGACCACCTCATCGAGGATGTCGCGCGCGCCCTGATGGTCGCCCATGTCGATATAGGCGCGTGCCAGGTCAAGCTTGGTAGCCACTTCATCACTGCCGGAGAAGAAGTCGAAATCCAGGTCATCCAGCGGCGCGGGCTCGGCAGCTGCATCTTCGGCTGTGAAATGCGGCTCCAGCGAGGGCGACTCAAGGTTCTGCGACAGCTTGTCCAGCTCGGCATTGACGTCACTGAGCTCTGAAGCAAAGTTCTTGGCGGCAGGCGAATCATCATCCAGCGACAGCGACAGGTCGAAGTCCTCCGGAAGCTCCAGCTCAGAGATCGGGTCGAACTCCGGCATGGCGTCGAAGGCGGCGAGCTCTGCCGCGACATCGACAGGCGCTTCCTCGACGGCAGCAGCCGCAGGCTCGCCGACATCCAGGTCGAAATCGGCCAAATCATCGACACTCTGCGGCTCGGCCGGTGCCTGAGCCTGGGCCAACAACGCTTCAAAATCGTCATCGGCATCGGTCTCGGCAGGCTGCGAGGCAACTTCTTGCACAGCTTCCTGCACCGCTTCCGGAGTGCTCTCAGGCTCGATTTCAGCAGCCGAATCGAGCAAGGACGCCTCGTCGAGCATCGGCGGTTCGAGCGGATCGTCCAGCGGCAGGTCATCACCCAAACTCAGGTCGAAGGCGCCGTCCAGGTCAGAGATGGCCTGGGCAGGCTCTTCGGTGACGGCCTCGACTTCAGGCGCCACTTGCAGCTCTGGCTCTGGCTCTGGCTCTGGCTCAGACAGCACAGGAGATGCTTCGACATCGGCAACCGACTCGGACTCTGCTTCGACAACAGTGGCAGCCTCTGGCGAGTCCTGCAGCAGGTCCTGCACGTACTGCTCGTCGAGTTCGGCAGCCAGGGCAGCGGCACCCAGACCGGCAGCCACACCCAGCATTGCCGGGTAGCGCTCCTTGAGCCCACCGACCTGAGCAGTGTTGGCCTCGGTAGCCTCCAGCTTGCGCTCCTGCTCGACGAAGGCACTGTGGTCACCCTGGCGGGCGTAGACTTCCATCAGCTTCAGACGCAAATCGTCTTGTGCAGGCTCGGCGGCAATCGCCGCCTCCAGCAGGTCAGCCGCGCGATTGAGACGACCCAGCGCGATGCTCCGGTCGACCTCTGCCAGCAGTTCGGCGTGCGGGTTCTGCTCCGGCTCGGCGACCACAACGGCGGCCGGCGCGGCTGCAACCGGCTTTTCCGCAGCAGTGGCTGCGGCGGCAGAAGCGGCCACCACCGCTGGCGCCAGCGTCACGCTGGGTGCCGAAACTTCCAGCTCGTCGAAACTGCTCGAAGGCAGGTCGAGGTCCGGCTGCGCTCGCCCTCCTCTGCCAGTGCGCGAGCCATGCGCAGGTGCTTTTCAGCTTCCTGCTGCGCCTTGCGCTTGCGCGCCAGAAGCAACAGGAGCAGGAGCAGCACCAGGAAAGCGGAACCTGCGATCAGCCCCAGCAGAATCGGGTTGCCGAGCACTTCGTCCAGCACACCCTGCTGCCCAGCCTGAACGGGCGCCGCTTCAGGCGCTGACTCAGGCGCGGTGTCGACCGCAGCAGGTGCCGGCGACACCACTGGCTCGCTCGGGGCTGGCTGAGGCGAAGTTGCCGGCTGTGCAGGTGCAGGCTCGCCCGCCTGGGTTGCGGCAGGGGCAGCGGCTTCGGCGACATTCTGCGCTTCGAGGCGGGCCAGCTGGTCATTCTTCAACTGAATCAGACGCTCGAGCTTGCCCAACTGGCTCTGCAGGTCGGACATGCGGCTTTTCAGTTCTTCGTTGTCGCGGCGGCTGGTGTCCAGGCTCTCCTGGGCCACGGCCAACTTGTCGCTGATGGCCTTGGCACTGCCAGTACCCGCCTGGCCGCCCGGGCTGACCAGGCGCAAATTGTCGCCTTGGGCAATGCGCGCAGGTGTGGCATCGGCGGCACCGCGCCGCGTGGCGTCCAGCTGCCGGGCACGCGGCCCCAGGCGCCGACCTTCACGCCAGGCCGCGTACTGCTCGGCCACGTCGCGAACGGCCTCGCCCTGAGGAATGCTCTGAATCTGCTGCTGGTCAGGCAGACGCAATACCTGGCCGACCTTCAGCTGGTTGATGTTATTGCCGATGAACGCGTCCGGGTTGAGCGCCTGGATCGCCAGCATGGTCTGCTGTACCGAGCCGCCCTGAGCGTGGCGTGCGGCGATCTGCCACAAGGTGTCACGACGCTTGGTGGTGTAATTGCTCGCGCTGCTGACCGCTGGGGCGACATTGGCGGCTGCCGGTTGCTCACCCTGGGCCTTGGCCTGGTCGAGCAGAACGCTGTAATCGCGCAGCAGACGGCCTTGAGGCCACATCACCTGAACCAGGAACTTCACCACCGTGCCTGGCAACGGCTGGCTGGAGGTAACCCGCAGCACGCTCTTGCCGTTGGGGTTGATCACCGGGGTGAAGGTCAGGTCTTCGAGGTAGCCGGGGAATTCAACCCCGGCCTTGCTGAACTCTTCCGGCGGCGCCAGGCTTGGCGCCACTTCGGCTGCGGTGAGGTCGCGCACATCGAGCAGCTCGATCTCGGCGTCCAGCGGCTGGTTTTGAGCAGACTTGAGGGTCAACTCGCCCAAACCCAGCGCATTCGCCATGCCAGACGACAGCGCCGACGCTGCCGCCATGGCCAGAACCAGTTTGCGAATTCGAAGCATGACCTCTTCCCTTGTATGAATCGTCCCAAAACCTGCATAGGTGTAGGACAAAAGTGCTCGCCAGTATCTTTTACGCCATGTGTTTTATCAACAATTGCGCCACCTGCACGGCGTTGAGTGCAGCGCCCTTGCGCACGTTGTCGGTGGTCAGCCACAGGTTGAGCTGCTCCTGTTCGTCAACTCCATGGCGTACACGACCAACATAGACCACGTCTTGACCTACTGCGTCACCAACTGGGGTCGGATAATCATCCGCCTCGACCAGTTCGACACTGTCGGCGGCTTCCAGTGCCTGGTTGACGGCCTCCAGGTCCACCGGGCGGCGGCTCTGCACTGCCACACTGAAGCTATCGCCAAAAAACACCGGACTTGAACGCAGCTCACGGAAATCTTCAGCTCAGGCAGCCCCAGCAGCACCCGTAGCTCGCCAACCAGGCGACGCTCCAGGGCCGTGTGCCCCTGCTCGTCGGCGGCACCGACCCGGGCCAGCAGGTTGAATGCTACCTGGCGGTCGAAGAAGCGCGGCTCCAGCGGACGGGCGTTGAGCAACTCAGCGGTCTGCCGAGCCAATTCGTTGACCGCCTCACGGCCCTGGGCAGACACCGCCAGCGAGGCCATGACCTGCACCCGCTCCATGTCCAGCAGGCCCTTGAGTGGCGCCAACGCCACCGCCAGGGCGACAGCCGATGTGCTGGGGCTGGAAATACGTGCGGGCAACGCCAGGTTGGCGATCTGCTCGGCATTGGCTTCAGGCACCAACGCCAGCGCATCGTCCAGGCCACCGGACAAGTCGATGACGGTGCAACCCGCCAGTTGAGCCTTGTCGGCGAAGCTGCGGCTGACGGCGGGGCTGGCGGCGAAGAAGGCCAGCTTTACCTGGGCGAAATCGAAGCTATCCACTTCACGGACTTTGATTTTCTTGCCAGCGAACATGACGCTGCTGCCCGCCGACTCCATGCTGGCCAGCAGGTGCAAGGTCGCGACCGGGAAATCCAGCTCTTCGAGGATCTGTACGAGGGTTTCACCGACGCTACCGGTGGCGCCGACGATGGCGATATCCAGGGGTTGGGTCATGGAGGGGATCCTTATGCTGAAACGGCGGGGGCGGCACTTTACTTGGATTGTAAAGGGAGGAACAGGGTTGACTGTAGCGGCCTTATCGCCGGCAAGCCGGCTCCCACATGGACCGCGCCGGCCACAAGGTCACCGCTACCTGTGGGCGCCGGCTTGTCGTGGCGACGAACCGCGGCGATTAGGCCGATACAGGCAGCACAAGACAGTTGCACCGGCCGGCTCGGGCATAAAAAAACCCGCACTGTCTCCAGCGCGGGTTTTTTCGGTCAAGCCAGAGCGATCAACGCTCCAGCAGAATCCGCAGCATACGGCGCAGCGGTTCGGCGGCGCCCCACAGCAGCTGGTCGCCAACGGTGAACGCGCCCAGGTATTGCGAACCCATGTTCAGCTTGCGCAGACGACCCACCGGGATGTTCAGGTACCGGTAACCTTGGTCGGGCTCAGCTCCTGCATGCTGATCTCGCGCTGGTTAGGCACCAGTTTTACCCAAGGGTTGTGCTGGCTGATCAAGCCTTCGATGTCGGCCAGCGGCACGTCCTTGTTCAGTTTGATGGTCAGCGCCTGGCTATGGCAGCGCATGGCACCGATACGCACGCAGATGCCATCGACCGGGATCGGGCTCTTGAAACGGCCGAGGATCTTGTTGGTCTCGGCCTGGGCCTTCCACTCTTCACGGCTCTGCCCGTTCGGCAGTTCCTTGTCGATCCATGGAATCAGGCTGCCAGCCAGAGGCACGCCGAAGTTTTCGGTCGGGAACGCTTCGCCGCGCATGGTTTCGGCAACCTTGCGGTCGATGTCGAGGATGGCACTGGCCGGGTTGGCCAGGTCATCGGCGACCGCTGCGTGAATACCGCCCATCTGCTTGATCAGCTCGCGCATGTTCTGCGCGCCAGCACCGGACGCTGCCTGGTAGGTCATGGCGCTCATCCACTCGACCAGGCCAGCCTCGAACAGGCCACCCAGGCCCATCAGCATCAGGCTGACGGTGCAGTTGCCGCCGATGTAGTTCTTGGTGCCGGCATCGAGCTGCTGGTCGATGACCTTGCGGTTGACCGGGTCGAGGATGATCACGGCGTCATCCTGCATGCGCAGGGACGATGCGGCGTCGATCCAGTAGCCCTGCCAGCCGGCTTCACGCAGCTTGGGGAAGACCTCATTGGTGTAGTCGCCGCCCTGGCAGGTCAGGATGACGTCGAGGGTCTTGAGTTCTTCAATCGAATAAGCGTCCTTGAGCGGAGCAGTTTCCTTGCCCACATTCGGACCTTGGCCACCGACATTGGAGGTGGTGAAGAACACCGGCTCAATCAGGTCGAAATCCTGCTCCTCCAGCATCCGCTGCATGAGCACGGAACCGACCATACCGCGCCAACCGATCAGACCTACACGTTTCATCGCAACTACACCTTTGCTAAAAGTGGGCCGCCACCGACCAAAAACGGTGGCGGGCCAGAGAGATTACAGATTCCGCAGCGCTGCGACTACTGCGTCGCCCATTTCCTGCGTACCAACTTTGTTGCAACCGGCCGACCAGATGTCACCGGTGCGCAGCCCCTGGTCCAGCACCAGGCTCACCGCCTTCTCGATGGCGTCGGCGGCAGCCTGCTGATTGAAGCTGTAACGCAGCATCATCGAGACCGACAGGATGGTCGCCAGCGGGTTGGCAACACCAAGGCCTGCGATGTCCGGCGCCGAACCGTGGCACGGCTCGTACATGCCTTTGTTGTTGGCATCCAGCGACGCCGAAGGCAGCATGCCGATGGAACCGGTCAGCATGGAAGCTTCATCCGACAGGATGTCGCCGAACATGTTGTCGGTAACCATCACGTCGAACTGCTTGGGCGCACGCACCAGCTGCATGGCAGCGTTATCGACGTACATGTGGCTCAGTTCGACGTCCGGGTAGTCCTTGGCCACGTCCTCGACCACTTCGCGCCACAATTGGCTGGAAGCCAGTACGTTGGCCTTGTCCACCGAGCACAGCTTCTTGCCGCGCACGCGGGCCATCGAAGCCGACACGGGCAATGCGGCGCACTTCGCTTTCGCTGTAAGGCAGGGTGTCGTAAGCCTGACGCTCACCGCCTTCAAGCTCGCGCTGGCCACGCGGGGCACCGAAGTAGATGCCACCGGTGAGCTCGCGGACGATGAGGATGTCCAGGCCCGCGACGATCTCCGGCTTGAGCGAGGAAGCATCGGCCAGTTGCGGTAGAGGATGGCTGGACGCAGGTTGGCGAACAGGCCCAGTTGCGAACGGATTTTCAGCAGGCCGCGCTCAGGACGGATGTCGCGTTCGATCTTGTCCCATTTCGGGCCGCCCACGGCGCCCAGCAGCACGGCATCGGCCTTGCGCGCACGCTCCAGGGTTTCGTCGGCCAGCGGCACGCCGTGCTTGTCGATGGCGGCGCCACCGATCACGTCATGCTCCAGGCTGAAGCCCAGCTGGAACTTGTCGTTGGCCAGCTCCAGCACCTTGACCGCTTCGGCCATGATTTCCGGACCAATACCATCACCTGGGAGAATCAGAATCTGCTTGCTCATGCTTTCCTCTATCCATTCAAGCGGCGCGGCCCGATCAGCCACGCCGTAAAAAACCTAGCGCTCGGCCCACATCACCAGAACATCGGTGCTGAACGAGCCGTCTGCTTCGATCTGGTAATACTGCCGTACTTCTTCGCCCATGGCGTACTGCAATTGGCGGATGGCCACGCGCAGCGGCTCGGGGTGCGCATGCGCTCGACCCAGGAGCTGAACTCCAGGCGCAAACGCTGGCGCGTGTGGCTGCGCACATGCAGGCCCGCTTGAGCGACTTGCTGCTGCCATTCGGCGGCCGAGTAGTCGCGTACGTGACTGGTGTCGCGCAGCACTTCGACACTCTGCAGGTAGGTGTCGAGCAATGGGCTGCCCGGCGACATGACATCGATGAACGCCGCCACGCCACCCGGTTTCAGCACTCGCCGCACTTCGCGCAGGGCCAGACCCAGGTCGCTCCAGTGATGCGCCGAATAGCGGCTGAAGACGAAGTCGAAGGATGCGTCGGCGAACGGCAGGCGTTCGGCTGCCCCTCGTTCGGTGACGATGTTGCCCAGGCCACGCTCGGCAGCGGCGTTGGCCACGACATCGAGCATCGATTGCGACAGGTCGTAGGCGACCACTTCGGCCACCAACGGCGCGATATGGAAGCTCACATGACCGGCACCACAGCCCAGGTCCAGCACTCGGGCTGCGCCCTGCCCCGCCAGCTCGGCCTGCAACAGGGCGAACTCACTGCCTTGGGCGTGCACGGCGCTGCTGAGGTAGGCGCTGGCCTGTTCGCCAAACTGGCGTTGGACCACGTCGGTGTGGGTGGTGCTGGTCATGGTTGAAATCCTTTTGGTTTCTTGTTGCCTGTGCCGGCCTCTTCGCGGGTAAACCCGCTCCCACAGGGATCACACATCCTCAGGGACCGTCGTACCTGTGGGAGCGGGTTTACCCGCGAAGAGGCCAGCACTGTCACCTACAAATTTCAGGCATCCCGGAACAACCAGGGCTGCCCGGCACGGTGCTTCTGTTCAAACGCCTTGATCGAATCGCTGTCCTGCAAGGTCAGGCCAATGTCGTCCAGACCATTGAGCAGGCAGTGCTTGCGGAACGCATCGATCTCGAAATGCAGCACCTTGCCGTCAGGACGGGTGACAGCCTGAGCCTGCAAGTCGACGGTCAACTGGTAGCCCGGGTTTGCCTCGACCTGCTTGAACAGCTCATCGACTTCTTCATCACTGAGGATGATCGGCAACAGGCCGTTCTTGAAGCTGTTGTTGAAGAAGATGTCGGCGAAGCTCGGCGCAATGATGCTGCGGAAGCCGTACTCGTCAAGCGCCCACGGGGCGTGCTCGCGGCTCGAACCGCAACCGAAGTTCTCGCGCGCCAGCAGTACACTGGCACCCTGGTAGCGTGCGTGGTTGAGCACGAACTCTTCGTTCACCGGACGCTTGCTGTTGTCCTGGTAGGGCTGCCCCACATCCAGGTAACGCCACTCGTCGAACAGGTTAGGGCCAAAGCCGGTACGCTTGATCGACTTCAAGAACTGCTTGGGGATGATCTGGTCGGTGTCGACGTTGGCACGGTCCAACGGCGCAACAAGACCGGTGTGCTGGGTAAAGGCTTTCATGCTGCGCTCCCTTGGATCAA
The DNA here is from genome assembly GCF_034387475.1 of Pseudomonas sp. Teo4. NCBI lineage: Bacteria > Pseudomonadati > Pseudomonadota > Gammaproteobacteria > Pseudomonadales > Pseudomonadaceae > Pseudomonas > Pseudomonas sp. Teo4. Next base: position 263,168 of record NZ_JAXCIL010000001.1, on the reverse strand, counting down.
CTCGCGGACATCGATGAAGTGGCCGGTTACCGCAGCGGCGGCGGCCATGGCCGGGCTGACCAGGTGGGTACGACCACCGGCGCCCTGACGCCCTTCGAAGTTACGGTTGGAAGTGGACGCGCAGTGCTCGCCGCTTTCCAGGCGGTCAGGGTTCATCGCCAGGCACATCGAGCAGCCAGGTTCACGCCACTCGAAACCAGCCTCGAGGAAGATCTTGTCCAGACCTTCACGCTCGGCCTGAGCCTTGACCAGGCCGGAACCCGGCACGACCAACGCCTGTTTGACGTTGGCGGCGACCTTGCGACCCTTGGCGATTTCAGCAGCGGCGCGGTCTTCGATGCGCGAGTTGGTGCACGAGCCAATGAATACGCGGTCAAGCTTGATGTCGGTGATCGCCTGGTTGGCGGCGAGGCCCATGTACTTGAGGGCGCGCTCGATGGAGCCACGCTTGATCAGGTCGGGCTCGGCGGCCGGGTCCGGAACGCGCTGGTCAACGGCCAGCACCATCTCGGGCGAAGTGCCCCAGCTGACTTGCGGCTTGATCTGGGTGGCGTCCAGCTCGACCACGGTATCGAATACCGCGTCGGCATCCGACACCAGGCTTTTCCAGACCTGGGCAGCCTGCTTCCAGTTCTCGCCCTTAGGCGCGTACGGACGGCCCTCGACGTAAGCGATGGTGGTGTCGTCGACCGCCACCAGGCCGACACGGGCACCGGCTTCGATGGACATGTTGCAGATGGTCATGCGGCCTTCCATGGACAGCTCACGGATGGCGCTGCCCGCGAATTCCATGGCGTGACCATTGCCGCCGGCGGTGCCGATCTTGCCGATGACCGCGAGGACGATGTCCTTGGCGGTGACGCCGGCAGGCAACTGGCCTTCGACGCGCACCAGCATGTTCTTCATTTTCTTGGCAACCAGGCACTGGGTGGCGAGCACGTGCTCGACCTCGGACGTACCGATGCCATGGGCCAGGGCGCCGAACGCGCCGTGGGTCGAGGTGTGCGAGTCGCCGCAGACCACGGTCATGCCTGGCAACGTGGCGCCCTGCTCCGGGCTGATGACGTGGACGATGCCTTGGCGCTCGTCATTCATCTTGAATTCCACGATGCCATATTCGTCACAGTTCTCGTCGAGGGTCTGCACCTGAAGGCGCGACACCTGGTCGACGATGGCTTCGATGCCGCCCTTGCGCTCTGGCGTGGTCGGCACGTTGTGGTCCGGGGTGGCGATGTTGGCGTCGATCCGCCACGGTTTGCGATTCGCCAGGCGCAGGCCCTCGAAGGCCTGGGGCGAAGTCACTTCGTGAATGATGTGGCGGTCGATGTAGATCAAGGACGAGCCGTCATCACGGCGCTTGACCTCATGGGCTTCCCAGAGTTTGTCGTAGAGCGTTTTGCCAGCCATCAGACTGTTCCTCATCAGCGTCTTTCTATGCCAAAGACCCCTTGGCTTGTACGGACGATGCTATGGCGATAGATTGAATAACTCAAATTCATAATTTTCATGCTTTGCATAGCCATCAGGAATTCGAAGGATGGACCTGGCCAACCTCAGCGCTTTTATCGCCATTGCCGAGACCGGCAGCTTTTCTGGGGCCGGCGAACGCCTGCACCTGACTCAACCAGCCATCAGCAAACGCATTGCCGGGCTCGAACAGCAACTGGACGTGCGCCTGTTCGACCGGCTAGGCCGTGAAGTGACCCTGACCGAAGCTGGGCGGGCCTTGCTGCCACGCGCGTATCAGATCCTCAACGTACTGGATGATACCCGACGCGCGCTGACCAATCTGACCGGCGAGGTGAGCGGTCGTCTGACCCTCGCCACCAGCCACCACATAGGCCTGCACCGCCTGCCCCCGTTGCTACGGGCCTTCACCCGCCAGTACCCGGCAGTAGCGCTGGATATTCAGTTCCTTGATTCGGAAGCGGCCTACGATGAAATCCTCCACGGTCGTGCCGAAATTGCTGTCATCACCTTGGCACCGGAGCCCCACCACCTGATCAAGGCGGTACCGGTGTGGGACGATGCCCTGGACTTCGTGGCGGCGCCGGAGCACCCGCTGGCCCGCGACATGGCGGTCAGCCTGGCCGATGTCGCCCGCCACCCGGCAGTTTTCCCTGGCGGCAACACCTTCACCCACCACATCGTCCAGCGCCTGTTCGAAAGCCAGGGCCTGACGCCGAACATCGCCATGAGCACCAACTACCTGGAAACCATCAAGATGATGGTTTCCATCGGCCTGGCATGGAGTGTGCTGCCCCGTACTATGCTGGATGAACAGGTCGCACCCATCGCCTTGCCCGGCATACAGCTGTCGCGCCAGCTGGCTACATTTTGCACACGGAGCGAACGCTATCGAACGCGGCCAGGGCCTTCATGGCTCTTCTCGACAGCCACGCAGGGTCCGCCTGACCGGTCGTCAGCTCGGCATTTCCAACTCCAAGGACGCGTCATACGCCAAAGGTCTGGTACCGATGCCCAAATCAGCAAATCGCTTTCCGCGCCTGCCGCGTATTTCTGCGGCCGACCCTCAGGAGTCGGAACAGGCCTGGCAAAATGCTCCGCAATTGCTTGCCGCGCTCAACGGCGCCCACTTGGGCGCTTGGCTGTGGGATATCGAGAGCGGCCGGGTCAGCTGGTCGCGCGGCACCCAGGCGCTGTTCGGCTTCGACCCGCAACGCCCGCTGCCCATCGACATCGACTACCTCGACCTGCTGCCTGAGGAAGACCGGGCCCGCACCCGCCAGGCCTTTCAAGCGGTGGTCAACGGCGAGCCGGTGGAACAGGCCATGCGTCACCGTATTCGCTGGCCGGACGGCAGCCTGCATTGGTTGGAAATCAACGGCAGCCTGACCCACGACCGCCACGGCCGCCCGCAGATGATCGGGGTAATCCGCGAAATCACTCGCCAGCGCGACCGTGAAACCGCATTGATCAACTCGGAAAAGCGCTTTGCCACCCTGTTTCATCTGAGCCCGAACGCGATTCTGCTGACGCGCCGCCATGACGGCATGATCTTCGAGGTCAACCAGCACTTCGAAGACATGTTCGGCTGGCCCGGCAGCCAGGTGATCGGCAAGACCAGTTTCGAGCTGGGCTTGTGGGTCAACCCCGAGCAACGTCACCAGGTGATGGACGCTACCCGCGGCAATGGCGGCCCACTGATCATCGAAGTGCAGTTCCGCGCCAGCAGCGGCAAGATCCACGACGGCATTCTGTGCACTCAGGGCATCGAGCTGGAAGGTGTGACCTACCTGATCAGCACATTCGTCGACACCACCGAACGCAAACGCGCCGAGCAGGCCTCAAGGACAGCCAGGAACGCCTGGATCTGGCCCTGGACTCAGCCCAGCTGGGCACCTGGGACTGGCACATTCCCAGCGGCATGCTCTACGGCTCGGCCCGCGCCGCGCACAACTGCACGGCCTGGACCCGGTGCCCTTCCACGAATCGTTCGATTCGTTTTTCGAAGGCGATGCCGGAGCAAGAGCGCAACAGCATGCGCCAGGCTTATCGCAGCCTGCGCGAAGGCCCGGCGGGCAACTACCAGATCACCTACCGGGTGCAGCTGGAAAACGGCACTTCGCGCTACATCGAAAGCCGCGCGCGGCTTTACCGCGACGAACAGGGCAACCCGCTGCGCATGGCTGGCACCTTGCTGGACATCACCGACCAGGTGGAGCGCGAACAACGCCTGAGCGCTTCGGAAGAAAAGTTCGCCAGCCTGTTCCAGGTCAGCCCCGATCCGATTTTCGTGACGCGCCAGGACACTGGCCAGTTCATCGAGGTCAACCGGCCTTTGCGCAGACCTTCGGCTGGGATGCCGACCAGATAATCGGCCGCACTGCCGAGCAGATCGGCCTGTGGGCCGAAACCACCGAGCGCGCCCAGCGCATCGAACGGGTCATCCGCGAGCGGGCGCTGAACAATGTGGCCGTGGTGGTCAACCACCGCAACGGCTCAGCGCTGACCTGCGTGATCTCCAGCTGCCTGATCACCGTTGACGGGCAGCCCTGCAGTGTCACCACGTTGCGCGACATCACCCAGCAGCAACGGCCGAGGCGGCGCTCAAATCCAGCGAAGAGAAGTTCGCCAAGGCGTTCCACTCCAGCCCCGACGCCATCACCATCACCGAACGCCATAGCGGCCGTTACCTGGAGGTGAACGACGGGTTCTGCCGTTTGACCGGCTACAGCGCGGACGAAGTCATCGGCCGCAGTGTCCACGAGCTTGGCATCTGGGCCGACGACAAGCAGCGCAGCGCCTTGCTCGGCGAACTTCGCGAGCGTGGTCGGGTGCACCACCGGGAGATGCTCGGGCGCAACAAACGCGGCGATATCCTGACGGTGGAAGTGTCGGTCGAGCCGATCAGCCTCAATGAGGTCGAATGCCTGCTGCTGACCGCTCGCGACGTGAGCTTGCTGAAGAATGCCCAGGCGCAGATTCGCCACCTGGCTTATCACGACCCGTTGACCAACCTGCCCAACCGCGCCTTGCTGATGGACCGCCTGAGCCAGCAGATTGCCCTGCTCAAGCGCCATAATCTGCGTGGTGCCCTGCTGTTCCTGGACCTTGACCACTTCAAGCACATCAATGACTCGCTCGGCCACCCTGTGGGCGACACCGTGCTCAAGATCATCACGGCGCGCCTGGAGGCCAGCGTGCGCCTGGAAGACACCGTGGCACGCCTGGGTGGCGATGAGTTCGTGGTGCTGCTCAGCGGCCTGGAAGGCAGCCGCGAGGCGGTAGAACTCAAGGTCCGTGAACTGGCCGACACCCTGCGCGAACTGCTGGCCGAGCCGATGTCACTGGACGGCCAGCGCCTGCAGGTCACCCCAAGCATCGGCGTGGCGCTGATCCCCGACCACGGCGCCACCCCGGCCGACCTGCTCAAGCGCGCCGACATCGCCCTCTACCGTGCCAAGGACTCCGGGCGCAACACCACGCAACTGTTTCACACCACCATGCAGAAAGCCGCCAGCGAGCGCCTGCGCATGGAAAGTGACCTGCGCCTGGCGCTGGCACGTGGTGAACTGGCCCTGCACTTCCAGCCCCAAGTGGATGCCCGCGACAACCGCATTGTCGGGGCCGAAGTGCTGCTGCGCTGGCACCACCCGCAACTGGGCCAGCAGGCACCGACGCAGTTCATCCAGGTTCTGGAAGAAAGCGGCCTGATTCTGGAAGTTGGCAGCTGGATACTCGACGAAGCCTGCGACGCCTGTGCGCATATGCTCGAGGACGGGCTGATCGACGCCGACGACTTCAGCCTGTGCGTGAACATCAGCCCTCGGCAGTTCCGCCAGAACGACTTCGTCGAGCGAGTGTTGCGCAGCCTGGACGACTACCGCCTGCCGCGACACATGCTCAAGCTGGAAATCACCGAAGGCATCGTCATCCAGAACCTGGAGGACACCATCAGCAAGATGCGTGAACTCAAGCGTTATGGCGTGAGCTTTGCCATGGACGACTTCGGCACGGGCTATTCCTCGCTGACGTACCTCAAGCGCTTGCCGGTGGATGCACTGAAGATCGACCAGACCTTTGTCCGCGACGCGCCGACGACCCCAACGATGCCGAGATCGTCCGCGCCATCGTCGCCATGGCCCGCAGCCTGGACCTGGCGGTGATCGCTGAGGGCGTTGAACTGACCGAGCAACTGGAGTTTCTGGAGCTGCTGGGCTGCCATCTGTACCAGGGCTACCTGCACAGCCGGCCGCTGCCATTGCCGGAGTTCCGGCAAATGCTGCTCGAAGCGCCTGCGGATTACTGAAATAAAAAGGGCACCTTTGCAGGTGCCCTCTTTTCATTGCCTGGAACTCAGTTCAGCGCTGGCTTGTCGCCATTGATCGGAATGCGCTTGGCCTTGGCTTCTTCCGGCACGATGCGCAGCAGGTCGATGCTGAGCAGGCCGTTGGCCAGGCCCGCGGACTTGACCTCGATATGGTCAGCCAGGCGGAACGACAGCTTGAAGGCGCGCTGAGCGATACCCTGATGCAGGTAAGTCACTTCAGAGGCGCTGTTTTCGCGTTTGCCACCGATGACGGTCAGGACGCCTTTTTCGACTTGCAGGTCGAGGTCCTGCTCCTGGAAAACCGGCTGCGGCAACCACGATGCGATAGTGGTCATCGCCATGTTTTTCCACGTTGTAGGGAGGGTAGCTGCTACCCGCCTCATTACGTGCCGCAGACTCGAACAGGTCGTTGAAACGGTCGAAGCCAACGGAATGGCGGAACAGTGGTGCGAGAGAGAAAGCGCTAGTCATGGTCATAAACTCCTGAGATTCAGCAAGTAAGTCATTACGCGACCCGACTTCGGCATCGCGTACTCAAGAGATATGGCCAGCTGAAAAGCTTTCAAGGGGACAACATAAAAAATCTGAATTCGGCGTTGGATCTAATGGCCTCTTCGCGGGTAAACCCGCTCCCACAGGATAGGCATTGCCCTTGAAAGCTGGACTGCCCCCAAGAAGTTGGACACAAATCCAACTTTTTGGGGGCAGTCCAGGAATTGCAGCAATCCTGTGGGAGCGGGTTTACCCGCGAAAAGGCCGGTTCAGGCAACACATTCCTCGAAAGCCTGCACCTCGACCCCAAGCAACCTGCTGATCCGCTGGCAATCATCCTCACGCCGCAGCTCGGCAAACAACACCACCGCCTCCGGGTAGCTGCGGGTCAACATCGCCAGCCACTGCTTCATGCGCCCCGGCGCATAACGCGGCGACAGCTTGGCCTGGGCCTGGCGCCAGAACTCGCGCAGCAACGGCAGCAGTGCATCCCAGGACATCGGCTGGTAGTCGCGCCCATCACGCGCGGCAGCAATCTGCAACGCCAGGTCCGGCCGCGACACCAAGCCACGCCCAAGCATGATGTCCTCGGCGCCGCTCACCTCCCGGCAACGACGCCAGTCGTCCACGGTCCAGATTTCGCCATTGGCGAACACCGGCACCTCGACCACATCCTGCACCTTGGCCACCCATTCCCAATGAGCCGGCGGCTTATAGCCTCTACCTTGGTCCGGGCATGCACCACCAGATGTGCCGAACCGCCTTCCGCCAGGGCGGTGGCGCAATCCAGTGCGCCATCGGGGGTGTCGAAACCCAGGCGCATCTTGGACGTTACCGGGATATGCGCCGGCACCGCCCGCCGCACCTCACGAACGATCGCATGCAGCAGTTCCGGCTCCTTCAGCAGCACAGCGCCACCCCGCGACTTGTTGACCGTCTTGGCCGGGCAACCGAAGTTCAGGTCGATCACCGGCGCCCCCAGCTCGCAGGCCAGCGCGGCATTCTCAGCCAGGCATACAGGGTCGGACCCGAGCAATTGCACACGCATCGGCACCCCGGCCGCAGTGCGGGCGCCATGGCGCAGCTCCGGGGCCAGTTTGTCGAAGGAGGAAGCTGGCAACAGGCGGTCGCAGACGCGAATGAACTCGGTGACGCACCAATCGATGCCACCCACTCGGGTCAGGACGTCGCGCAGGATGTTGTCGACCAGCCCCTCCATGGGGGCCAGGGCAATTTGCATTTCTGGGTCTCGGCGGAAAAAGGCGGCAGTCTAGCAAAAACGCCGCCGCGTCAGGCACCGATCAGCGCCGGGCCGTAACCGTCGAGAAACTCCGCCGGCATGCGCTTGGGCTTGCCGCTGGACAGCTCGATGCAGGCGAAGGTGGTCTGGGCTCGCAGCAGGGTGACGCCATCACTCGGGCGCTTGAGCTGAAAGCGACGGGTCATGCGCAGGCGCTGATCCCAGTCGACGATCCAGGTAGCCAGCTGCAGCTCATCATCTTCGTAAGCGGCGGCCAAGTAGTCGATTTCATGGCGAACCACCGCCATGGCCCGGTCCAGGCGCCGGTACTCGGACAGGTCCAGCCCCAGGCGCTGAGAGTGGCGCCAGGCGCAGCGCTCCAGCCAAGTGACGTAGACCGCATTGTTGGCATGGCCGAGGCCGTCGATGTCCTCGCTGCCGACACGCAGGTCGATAATGAATGGCGTTGCCAGGTCCCAGCTCATGCCCGCTCCCAAAGTCAGTGAACGGGCAGAGTGTATCGGATGTTCAGGCGCTTTGCCGCGCGGGCGCGTTGGTACGCTCAAGCAATTCAAGCACCGCTTCGCTCAGGCGCGGGTCGGCCAGCACGCGCTGGTGGCCGCCCTCCTCCAGCCGCAGCAGACGGCTGTCGAACCACGCCTTGTGGATGGCCTCGGCCTCGCTGGCAGGCACCAGCGCATCATCGGCGGCGTGCACCACCAACCCCGGCAGCTCCAGCTGATAGCCACTGACATCAAGGCGGTTGATCTGCATGCCGACGTCCTGTTCAACCTGGCGAATGAAAGCGGCCCTGGCCCGTGCTGGCATGCCCAGACGCCGGGCAAAGCCGCGCAGCACGCCCAGCAACTGCGCAGGAGCGGCGATACTGACCGCCGCCTCGGCCCGCAACCCCATCTGCAACGCCAGCATCACACTGGCACCGCCCATGGAATGGCCGATGACGGCACGCAAAGGCGGCAGCTCGGCAGCGGCTTCCAGCAACGCACGCGCGAACAGCGCCACGTGCGCCTGCTGACCGGGCGAGCGCCCATGGGCCGGCCCTTCCAGCGAAACCACGGTGTGCCCGGCCTGTACCAGCGTTTCGATAAGCGCGGCAAACTGCGTCGGCCGGCCTTCCCACCCATGCATCAGCAGCACGGTCGGCCCCTTGCCCCAGCGCAAGGCCGACAAACCAAAACGCAAGGTGATGCGCTCGGCCTTGGCCAGCAGAGGTAGCTCCCATGGTTTGGGCGGCAGGTTACGCGGAGTCATGAAGGCTCGGCGCATCTTGCCGGCGATGTGTTCGGGGGCCAGGTGCCCCAGAGTGCCATTGACGCCACGAATCCAGCTCAGGGTAGTCATTGCCTTGCTCCAGGAATGAGTGGTTTCAGATCACCGCCGACTTGGCGGCACGCAGAATGCGATCGGACAGCGCGTCGCTGCCCAGGGCTCGGGCCAAAGCCAGGCCACCCACCATCAAGGCAAGGTCAGCCAAGGCCTTGTCGATGTCTTCGGGGCTGTCGACCATTTGCGCGGTCATCAGCTCGATATGCTCGGCCAGCACGTCGCGAAAGGCATCGGGAAGCCGCTGCATCTCGCCCAGAGAATTGGGTAACGGCACGCATGCACCTCGGCGTCGCGATGCTTGCGCGAGAGGTAAAACGCCGCAGCCAACGCCCGCCGCCCTGCCCCATCCAGGCTCGGGTCGACCTGGGCAAGCAGTGCCCGCCGCTCGCTGAGCAATTGGCTGAAGGCTTCCAGCATGAGTTCGTCCTTGCTGTCGAAGTGGGCATAGAAGCCGCCCACCGTAAGCCCGGCAGCGCCCATCACCTGACTGACACTGGGTTCGGCCGGCCCGTGCTGAATCAAGGCCGTGCGGGCCGCCTCAAGGATGCGTTCGCGGGTCTTGCTCTTCTTATCGCTCATGGGCACCTCGAATATGATGATCATAATATGATGCTCATCATATTTTTTGGCAAGCGAAAACCCACACCATCCATCGGCGTGCAAAAAAGTGCGGAAGGGAGAAAAACAAAAGGCCCATTCAATAAGCGAATGAGCCTTTAAAGTCCCGCAAAACGCGGGTAAAAATGGCGTCCCCTAGGGGACTCGAACCCCTGTTACCGCCGTGAAAGGGCGGTGTCCTAGGCCACTAGACGAAGGGGACGTAACCTTCGCGAAGATCCGCTTCAGCGAACCCTGGCAGAATTGGTGGAGCTAAGCGGGATCGAACCGCTGACCTCCTGCATGCCATGCAGGCGCTCTCCCAGCTGAGCTATAGCCCCGAAAACAAAAGGCTCATCAACATTAAGATGAGCCTCTTTAAGCCCCGCAATACACGGGAAAAAGTGGCGTCCCCTAGGGGACTCGAACCCCTGTTACCGCCGTGAAAGGGCGGTGTCCAGGCCACTAGACGAAGGGGACGTAACCTTCGTGCCGATCCGTTTTCACGAACCGCGGCAAAATTGGTGGAGCTAAGCGGGATCGAACCGCTGACCTCCTGCATGCCATGCAGGCGCTCTCCCAGCTGAGCTATAGCCCCGGATTTCTAGCCTCTCGGCCCAGCGACATCCTGAAACATCGCTTGTGCAAAACTGGCGTCCCCTAGGGGACTCGAACCCCTGTTACCGCCGTGAAAGGGCGGTGTCCAGGCCACTAGACGAAGGGGACGAACCTTCTTACCTTCAAGACCCGGTTGCTGGACCCGGTCTTGCTTACCGGTCTTGACCGTTAAGCGGAATTTGGTGGAGCTAAGCGGGATCGAACCGCTGACCTCCTGCATGCCATGCAGGCGCTCTCCCAGCTGAGCTATAGCCCCACAATGTCGCTCTGAACCGAATCACCGGCTGGGTGCCTGGCGTTTCGTTTTCGTTCATCGCTGTGGACGGGGCGCATATTAAGATCGGATTGCAAAGCTGTCAAACAAATTTTTGAAAAAATTCAAAAGTTTTTTTCGAGATAACAATCACTTACCGCCCTGCCCTGGCAAAACCGAATCGCTGCCCCCTGTGGGAGCGGGTTTACCCGCGAATGCCGAGGTGAATGTACCAGCGTATTCGCGGGTGAACCCGCTCCCACAGGATCACTTGCAACCAAGGGGAAGCTGTCAGGCGATGTTGGCCAGCAGCTTTTCCCACTCTTTGTTTTCTTTCTTCGATACGCCACCGAGCAGGTCCAGGGCCTGACGCAAGCGATAGCGGGTCAGGTCAGGGCCGAGGATTTCCATGGCGTCCAGCACCGAGACCGAGCTGGCCTGGCCGGTGATGGCGGCGAACATCAGCGGCATGGCGTCACGCAGCTTGAGTTCCAGCGCCTCGACCACGGCCTGGATACAGCCAGTGATACGGTCTTTTTCCCACTGACGCAGGCTTTCGAGCTTCCACAGGATCAACTGCATCACCTGGCGAACCTGGTCGGCCGACAGTTTCTTGCTTTCGAACAGCTTGGCATCGAGCTTCAGCGCGCCCTCGAAGAAGAAACCACCCAGCGGCGCGACTTGGCTGAAGGTTTCAACCCGGCCTTGCACGTGCGGAGCGATCTTCATCATGTAGTCGCTGTTGAATGCCCATTTCTGCAAGCGAGCGGCGAATTCTTCCACCGGCAGCTCACGCAGCCACTGGCCGTTGAGCCAGGACAGCTTCTCGATGTCGAAAATCGGGCCGCCCAACGAGATGCGCGACAGGTCGAAGTGCTCGACCATCTCGGCCAGGAGAACTTCTCGCGCTCGTCCGGCATCGACCAGCCCATGCGGCCGAGGTAGTTGAGCATTGCTTCGGGCATGAAGCCCATACGCTCGTAGAAGGTCACCGAGGTTGGGTTCTTGCGCTTGGACAGCTTGCTCTTGTCGGGGTTGCGCAGCAGCGGCATGTAGCAAAGCTTGGGCTGCTCCCAACCGAAGTATTCGTACAGCTTGATCAGCTTGGGCGCCGAGGGCAGCCACTCTTCGCCACGCAGTACGTGGGTGATGCCCATCAGGTGGTCATCGACCACGTTGGCCAGGAAGTAGGTCGGCAGGCCGTCGTTCTTCATCAGCACCTGCATGTCCATGCGGTCCCAAGGAATCTCGACATCGCCACGCAGCATGTCCGGAACCACGCAGATGCCTTCGCTCGGCACCTTCATGCGGATCACGTGCTGTTCGCCAGCAGCCAGGCGGCGCTGGACTTCCTCGGCGCTCATGTTCAGGGCGCGGCCGTCGTAGCGCGGGGTTTCGCCACGGGCCATCTGCTCGGCACGCATCTGCTCCAGCTCTTCGGCGGTGCAGAAGCAATAGAAGGCGTGACCGGCGTCGACCAGCTGCTTGGCGTACTTGGCGTAGATCTCGCCACGCTCGCTCTGCCGGTAAGGGCCGTGGGGGCCACCGACATCCGGACCTTCGTTCCATTCGATGCCGAGCCAGCGCAGGGCGTCGAAGATCTGCTGCTCCGACTCGCGGGTCGAGCGCAATTGGTCGGTGTCTTCGATACGCAGGATGAACTCACCGCCGTGCTGCTTGGCAAAGCAGTAGTTGAACAGGGCGATGTAGGCGGTGCCGACATGGGGGTCGCCAGTGGGCGATGGCGCGATACGCGTGCGAACGGTGGTCATGGAGAGTCTCGGACGAAAGATGAAACAAAGGCGGGATGTTAGCAGGGAGCGGGCACCCGGCTCCAGCTATGGCGCGATCGCCACTTGTGGATGCGCCGTTTGTCGCTGTTAAATTTGTTTACATTTCTGGAACCATAGTACTCATGCCCGCCCAACTCAAACGCCGTCTGCTGGTCTTCTTCACCCTTGTCGCGTTCATCGCCCTCGCCTTCCTGGCCCATTGGTATTTCAAGGGCCGCTTCTACGAAAGCACCGACAACGCCTACGTTCAGGGCGAGATCACCCGTATTTCCAGTCAGTTGGGCGCACGTATTGACGAGGTGCGCGTTGAGGACAACCAGCACGTCAATCAAGGAGAACTGCTGGTTCGCCTGGAGACCGCAGACTTTGAACTGGCCGTCGAGCGCGCTCGCGCCGCACTGGCCACCCGCGAGGCCGAACGTGCCCAGGCCGAAAGCCGACTGACCCAGCAAGCCAGCCTGATTGCAGCCGGCCAGGCCCAGGTTGCCGCCAACCAGGCTACGCTCGACCGCTCCCGCGTGGACCTGAGCCGCGCCGAGGCACTGCGCAAACCCGGGTTCGTCTCCGAAGAGCGGTCACGACGTTGTCGGCGGAAAACCATGTGGCCAGCTCGCAGGTCGACAAGGCCCGGGCCGACCTGCAAAGCCAGCGCCAGCAGGTCAACGCCCTCACCGCCGAGCTCAAACGCCTTGACGCACAGATTGCCAACGCCCGTGCCGACCTGGCCCAGGCTGAACTCAACCTGACCCGCTGCGAGGTCCGCGCGCCGATCAGCGGCACCATCGGCCAGCGCAGTGCGCGCAACGGCCAGGTGGTACAGGCCGGCGCCTACTTGCTGTCGATCGTGCCGGACGAAAACATCTGGGTGCAAGCCAACTTCAAGGAGACCCAGATTGGCCACATGCAGCCCGGCCAACGCGTGGAACTGTTGTTCGACAGTTACCCGGACACGCCAATCGAGGGCAGAGTCGACAGCCTTTTCGCAGCCTCTGGCGCGCAGTTCAGCCTATTGCCGCCGGACAATGCGACCGGCAACTTCACCAAGGTGGTGCAGCGCATTCCGGTCAAGCTGACCTTCCTCGCCGACAATCCGCTGCACGGCCGCATTCGTCCGGGCATGTCGGTCACGGCAACCATCGACCTGCAGCCAGAACACGACAACCACGATGGCCGGTGACCAACTGCTCAGGCCGACCGCAGAGCCGAGCCGGCGCGACTGGATTGCCGTGATGAGCGTGATGCTCGGCGCTTTCATGGCAGTGCTGGACATCCAGATCACCAACTCCTCGCTCAAGGACATCCAGGGCGCGCTTTCGGCGACGCTGGAGGAAAGGCTCATGGATCTCCACCTCCTACCTGGTGGCCGAGATCATCATGATTCCGCTCACGGCCTGGCTGGTGCAGTTGCTCTCGGCGCGCAGGTTGGCGGCCTGGGTGTCGACGGGGTTTCTGTTGTCGTCGCTGCTCTGTTCGATGGCCTGGAACCTGGAGAGCATGATTGTCTTTCGTGCGATGCAAGGGTTCACCGGGGGCGCTTTGATTCCCCTGGCCTTCACCCTGACGCTGATCAAGCTGCCTGAACACCACCGTGCCAAGGGCATGGCGATGTTTGCCATGACCGCCACCTTCGCCCCGTCCATTGGCCCTACGCTGGGAGGCTGGCTGACGGAAAACTGGGGCTGGGAGTACATCTTCTACATCAACATCCCGCCGGGCATATTGATGATTGCCGGCTTGCTGTACGGCCTGGAAAAGAAGGACGCGCATTGGGAGCTACTGAAGAGCACACGACTATGCCGGCATCGTCACCTTGGGGTTGGGACTGGGATGCCTGCAAGTGTTCCTTGAGGAAGGGCACCGCAAGGACTGGCTGGAGTCGAGCCTGATCGTCGGCTTGGGCGCAGTAGCGTTGATCAGCCTGATCACGTTCGTCATCTTGCAGTTCTCCAAGACGCACCCGCTGATCAACCTGCGGATTCTGGGCAATCGCAATTTTCGGCCTGTCGAGCATTGCCAGCCTAGGGATGGGCGTGGGGTTGTATGGCTCGATATACCTGTTACCGCTGTACCTGGCGCAGATTCAGGGCTACAACGCCCTGCAGATCGGTGAAGTGATCATGTGGATGGGTATTCCGCAGTTGTTCCTGATTCCGTTGGTGCCGCAGTTGATGAAGGTGGTGTCGCCCAAGGTGTTGTGTGCCTTGGGATTCTGCCTGTTTGGCGTTGCCAGCTTTGGCTCGGGGTGCTCAACCCGGACTTTGCCGGGCCGCAGTTCAACCATATCCAGGTGGTTCGGGCGCTTGGGCAGCCGATGATCATGGTCACTATCTCGCTGATCGCCACGGCTTATATCCTGCCTCAGGATGCGGGGTCGGCTTCGAGCCTGTTCAACATTCTGCGCAACCTTGGGGGGCGATTGGCATCGCCTTGCTGGCGACCTTGCTGGATGCGCGGAGCAAGGTGTATTTCGACTATTTGCGTGAGGCGCTGGTGCCGAGCAACCCGCAGGTGGCGGAGCGGTTGGCGCAGTTGGCGGAGCGGTTTGGGAGTGATAACGCGGCGCTTGGCAAATTGAGTGAGATTGCCCATCAACAGGCGTTGATCATGGCCTATAACGATGCGTTTCATTTTGTCGGGATTGGGTTGGCGGTGAGTATGGTGGCGGTATTATTGACGAAGAAGTTGCCGGTGGGATTGAAGGCTGGTGAGGCACACTGAGGTTTATATTTAACCGTTGAAGTGCCAAAAACCAATCAAGTTTCTTGCTTTTGCTTTTGCTTTTGCTCTTAGTGCGCGGTAGTTCAGACACCGCCAATTGCGACTTCAGGAGGCCGAGCGGAGGTCTTGCGGAGGGAGGTGACGGGCATGGATGCCCGTCAAGCGCTGCGGCCCAGGATGGGCCGTACAGCGCGGTCCTCCCGGGAGCAAGACCGGAGCGAGGGAACCCCGGAGCGCAGCGTAGGGGCCGGATGTAGGAGCGAGACTTTTTTGGTTACTTTTTGGGGCGTTTGCCAAAAAGTGACCCGCTGTAAGAGCGGAAAGGTGATTAAGCGTCGCCTTGGCAAATGGATATGCTCACACACTTTAAAACCAACTTCGCTTCAAAAGCCAAGAGCGAAGTGCGGCATATATACAGTGAACATATCCATTCGCCATGGAGGCGCTAATTCACCTTTTCGCCTTTACGGCGACCTACTTTTGCTCTTGGGCAAAAGTAGGCAAAAACCGCTCGCTCCTACATCCGGCCCCTACGCTCCGCTCCGGGGTTCCCTCGCTCCGGTCTTGCTCCCGGGAGGACCGCGCTGTACGGCCCATCCTGGGCCGCAGCGCTTGACGGGCATCCATGCCCGTCACCTCCCTCCGCAAGACCTACACTCGGCCTCCTGAAGTCGCAATTGGCGGTGTCTGAACTATCGCGCGCTAGAAGCAGAAGCAGAGCAAAAGCAAGAGCAAAAGCCGTGCTGGTCGTGAGGCTGGTGTTCGTCAGCTGGCGATCAACCGCTCTCGAAGCTGAGCAATTTCATCCCTCAACTGCGCTGCCGCCTCGAACTCCAGATCCCTCGCAAACTGCATCATCTTCTCTTCCAGCACCTTGATCCGCTTGGTGATCTCAGCAGGTGTACGCAATTCCGCCTCGTACCGCGCACTCTCCTCCGCCGCCTTGGCCATCCCCTTGCGCTTCTTGCTACGCGCCCCAGGCACGGTAGCGCCTTCCATGATGTCGGTAATGTCCTTGACCACCCCTTTGGGCACGATGCCATGGGCCTGGTTAAACGCGATCTGCTTCTCGCGTCGACGCTCGGTCTCGTCGATAGCCCGCTGCATGGAACCGGTAACCTGGTCAGCGTAAAGAATCGCCCGACCATTGAGGTTACGGGCCGCACGCCCGATCGTCTGGATCAGCGACCGCTCGGACCGCAGGAAACCTTCCTTGTCGGCATCGAGTATCGCCACCAACGATACCTCCGGCATGTCCAACCCCTCACGCAGCAAGTTGATGCCCACCAGCACATCGAACGTACCCAACCGCAAGTCGCGAATAATCTCCACCCGCTCCACGGTGTCGATGTCCGAGTGCAGGTAACGCACCCGTACATCGTGGTCCGCCAGGTAATCGGTCAGGTCTTCAGCCATGCGCTTGGTCAAGGTGGTCGCCAACACCCGCTCGCCACCGTCGACGCGCTTGCGGATCTCCGACAGCAGGTCGTCGACCTGGGTCAGCGCCGGACGCACCTCTACTTGCGGGTCGACCAGGCCAGTGGGGCGCACCACCTGCTCGACCACACGCCCAGCATGTTCGGCCTCGTAAGGGCCTGGGGTGGCCGAGACGAAGATGGTCTGTGGGCTCACCGACTCCCACTCATCGAAGCGCATCGGCCGGTTATCCAGCGCCGAAGGCAACCGGAAACCATACTCGACCAGGGTTTCCTTGCGTGAGCGGTCGCCTTTGTACATGGCGCCGACCTGGGGCACGCTGACGTGGGACTCGTCGATCACCAGCAAGGAATCTGGCGGCAGGTAGTCGTAGAGCGTGGGTGGCGGCGCCCCGGCCGGACGACCGGAGAGGTAGCGCGAGTAGTTTTCGATACCGTTGCAGTAACCCAATTCGAGAATCATCTCCAGATCGAAGCGGGTGCGCTGCTCCAGACGCTGGGCTTCCACCAGCTTGTTGGCCTTTTGCAGGTACTCGAGCCGGTCCTTGAGTTCCACCTTGATGCCCTCCACCGCCTCAAGCAGGGTTTCACGCGGGGTGACATAGTGGCTCTTGGGGTAGAAGGTAAAGCGCGGGAGCTTGCGAAAGACCTCGCCCGTGAGCGGGTCGAACGCGGCGATGTTCTCCACCTCGTCATCGAACAGCTCGATACGAATGGCTTCCAGGTCCGATTCCGCCGGGAAAATGTCGATCACATCACCGCGCACCCGGAAGGTGGCGCGGGCGAAGTCCATTTCATTGCGGGTGTACTGCAAATCGGCCAGGCGCCGCAGCAGCGCCCGCTGGTCGAGCTTGTCGCCACGGTCCACGTGCAGGACCATTTTCAGGTAGGTCTCGGGGCTGCCCAGGCCATAGATGCACGACACGGTGGTGACGATGATCGCGTCGCGCCGCTCGAGCAGCGCCTTGGTCGCCGACAGGCGCATCTGCTCGATATGGTCGTTGATCGAGGCGTCCTTCTCGATGAAGGTGTCCGAAGACGGCACATAGGCTTCAGGCTGGTAGTAGTCGTAGTAGGAAACGAAATACTCCACCGCGTTGTTCGGGAAAAAGCCTTGAACTCACCGTACAACTGCGCAGCCAGGGTCTTGTTCGGCGCCAGCACCAGTGTCGGACGCTGCACTTGCTGGATGACGTTGGCGATACTGAAGGTCTTGCCCGAACCGGTCACCCCAAGCAGCGTCTGGTGCGACAGCCCGCCTCGATGCCTTCGACCATCTGACGAATGGCCTCGGGCTGGTCGCCGGCCGGCTGAAAACGGGTAACGAGCTGGAACTCGGACATGATGGGCCTCTCGCAACGCAGCAACTGTAAATTTAGCCAGTAGTCTATACCCAAATACGGCTGCGTGGCGTCGGTTTCATGGCCGAGGTGTGAGCAGCCATTACTGTGGACCTGGCAATTCGACCAATGGTCGAAAAATATTTGCCCAAATCGTCTGAAAAGCTGCGCCAGACTGTCGCAGTGACCGGCGGGTATCACTATACTGACTCCCCGTTTGTGCACCGCTTCAGTGCATTCGGCTGGAGCGTGTACGCCCTATCACTCTCCATTCAGAGCCAAGGTAACAATGAGCCTGTTTTCCGCTGTCGAGCTGGCACCCCGCGACCCTATTCTGGGCCTCAACGAAGCATTCAACGCCGACCCACGTACCGACAAGGTCAACCTGGGCGTGGGCGTTTACTGCAATGAGGAAGGCCGCATTCCGCTGCTGCGCGCTGTGATCGAAGCCGAGACCCAGCGTGCCGCCCAGCACGCCTCCCGCGGCTACCTGCCGATCGACGGCATCGCTACCTACGACCAGGCCGTGCAGAAACTGATCTTCGGCGCCGAGTCGCCACTGCTGGCCGCCGGCCGCGTGGTCACCGTGCAGGCCGTCGGCGGTACCGGCGCTCTGAAGATCGGCGCCGACTTCCTCAAGCGCCTGTCGCCGAACGCCGTGGTCGCCATCAGCGATCCGAGCTGGGAAAACCACCGTGCGCTGTTCGAAAGCGCAGGCTTCCCGGTCCAGAACTACCGCTACTACGACGCGCCAAGCAACGACGTCAACCGCGCCGGCATGCTCGAGGACCTGAACAACCTGCCATCCGGCTCGGTCGTTGTCCTGCACGCCTGCTGCCACAACCCGACCGGCGTCGACCTGACCCTGGATGACTGGAAAAACGTCCTGGAAGTGGTCAAGGCCAAGGGCCACGTGCCGTTCCTCGACATGGCCTACCAGGGCTTTGGTGCTGGCATCGCCGAAGACGCCTTCGCTGTGCGCCTGTTCGCCGAATCGGGCCTGGAGTTCTTCGTCTCCAGCTCGTTCTCCAAGTCGTTCTCGCTGTACGGCGAGCGTGTTGGCGCCCTGTCGATCGTCACCGGCTCGAAGGACGAAAGCACCCGCGTGCTGTCCCAGGTCAAGCGCGTGATCCGCACCACCTACTCCAACCCGCCAACTCACGGCGCCACCATCGTCGCCACCGTGCTCAACAGCGACGAGCTGCGTCAGATGTGGGAAACGGAGCTGGCCGAGATGCGCGAGCGCATCCATGGCATGCGCCACCAGATGGTAGAACTGCTGGCTCAATATGGCGCCAAGCGTGATTTCAGCTTCGTTGGCCGTCAGGCTGGCATGTTCTCGTACTCGGGCCTGACCGTTGAGCAAGTGGCGCGCCTGAAGAACGAGTTCGGCATCTACGCCCTGGACACCGGCCGTATCGCCGTTGCCGCGCTGAACCAAAGCAACATCCACGTGGTCACCAAGGCCATCGTCGAAGTGCTGTAACTGCTTGATTTGCCAAGGGGTGGCTTGACTTCCCCTTGGCAAACAGTAAGATACGCGCAGATTCCGCGATAGCTCAGTCGGTAGAGCAAAAATGACTGTTAATCATTGGGTCCCTGGTTCGAGTCCAGGTCGCGGAGCAAACACTGAAAAACCTCCAGTCGCGCAAGCGCTGGAGGTTTTTTCTTGCCCATTGCTTGTTGCCTTCCCCTACTCACCTCGGCGCGACGCTACTGTATCGTTTGAATCCAACTAACGATTCGGAGCTTCCATGAGCGCCAAAAATGTTACCGGCACAGCCCAGCAAGCGGTAAAACTGGCCGCCGAGCAGGCCTCCTGGCCAGTCGACTTGAAACCTTTGCGGTTGGCGGATGCCTCATAGAGAACGCCACCGGCAAGGTACTGGTCGCCCTGCACAATCGCGTAATGCAACCGTCGACCAGCAGCAAATCGCAGCCTGGATTCAGGCTCCACGACCCCACGGCCCACGCCGAACGGCGCCTGATCGACTGGTATTTTGAAAATCAGCAGCGCCTCGCCCTGCCAGCGCCAGCCGAACTGACGGTGGTGACTACGCTTGACCCGTGCGCCATGTGCGCCGGTGCCCTGCTGACGGCCGGCTTCAACGTTGCAGTCAGCGCACACGACACCTTTGCCGGCATCAACCATGACGAGCGCTTCGAATTCCCTGGCCTGCCACCCGCCCTTCGACGCATCGCACAAACCACATGGGGCTACTACGCAGTCGGAACACCCTTTGATCGGGAGTATGCCGGGGCCCCGGATGGCCCGATTTACGCAGGCGAGCAAGTCGACGCCGCCACATCGAGCCTGACCAGCTCGCTTTTTGCAGCCAGCGTGAACCAAGTACATGACGAAAGCAGCAACACAGGTTTGCCACCCTCTGCCCTGAAGGACCCACTCACCCTGCCCGCGCAGAGCGAGGTACGCCAGGCATTGGCCAGCATGAGTCCGTGGAGCTTGCGTATCAGAAGTGACAATCCGCGCATCCCCGAGCTGAACTGGCCCAGCCGCTGCTCGAGACAGCGAGCCAGGCAAGCATCGCCAACGCCGCGGCACTGCTCGATCCATTCGGGAACCTGCTGGCATGCCTGAGTGGTGCCGAGCAGCACTCACCCATTCGCACCGCCTTCATGGAACTCACGCGAAGCTATGCAGCCTTGCGCTGGGACTTGATGAACCATGCCAACCCGCTGGTCCGTCGTGAAGCGCAGGAGCACCTGACACACCCTCGCCATTGCACGATCATCCTGCTCAACTTTCCGGACCCAGCCGGCAGCGAAGCCGTCATGACGCTGGGCGCCTATGGCTCTACCGTGGAACGCCACACCGCGCCATCTTTCCCCTCCGGGCTGCAATACGTATCACTGCCAACGGGCTGCAAGCACAAGGACGTTGCGGAACTGGCGCAACGCTTGCCGCCGTTCTATACGCAAAACGTTCAGATCGCGCCCTGCCGAGTGCTGGACGATGACTTGGTGCGCGCGGTAACTGACAGCCTGGGGCAGGCTCAACGCGCCGAACCCGCAGCAGGATAAGGCTCGGTCACTGGCCGGCCCTCGTCCACCAGGCTCCACACCAGCAACCTGGCAGGCTGCGTCCGGCTGGCGTTGCGTGAAACACGGTGCACGGTTCCTGGCGCCTCGTACCAGTACTCGCCGGCCTTATAGGTCTTTTCTTGCTCATCGTTAAGCTTCGACACCACCGCCCCTTCCAGCACGTAGGCCATGACCGCGCCCGGATGCTGATGTGCGGGCGACGCCTCCCCGGGGGCGTAGTTGACGGTGAGCATGACGGCTTTCTTGCCGGGGGCATTCGAGGGTTGTTTTTCCTGCAGGACCTGGACCTGATCGGCGACGTCGCCGTGAGCCCAGGCAGAGAGTTGGCCTGCGAGCAGACCAGCGGTGATGAACAAGGCAACGGAAAGATGGACAGGTTTCATGGGCATCTCCTGGTGGGTATCTGCCAGCAGGTTAGGCCCAAGAACTCAGAGGGGAAACGGCCAATTCAGAGGAAAAGCAGGAGGCCGATCAGGCTCCTGCTGGAGACGACTTGCCAGCGATGACGGCTACACGACACCTCAGCCATTGGCGCCAATCGGATAAAACACTCCTGGCTCCAGACCCGAGCCACTCTTCACCATCGATCACACGCGGCACCGCCAGCTCCACCAACTGGTAGAACACATTGCGATGAATCAGCGCTTCGAGATTGCCGCGCATCCGCACGTAAGGTGCCGGTTCCTGAGTGATCGGGTCGATTTCCACCCGCAACGGATGCTCCGGCCCGGCCTCGACCTGGTCGTCGACATTGCTGGTGAAACGCAACACCTGCTGCTCGCCACTGCCCTGCACATCCAGCGTCACGGCCACGAACGGCGCGTCATCGACACGAATGCCGACTTTCTCCACCGGGGTGATCAGGAAGTAATCATCGCCATCGCGACGAATGATCGTGGAAAACAACCGCACCATCGGCTTGCGCCCAATGGGCGTACCCAGGTAGTACCAGGTGCCGTCACGGGCGATACGCATGTCGATATCGCCACAGAAATCCGGGTTCCACAGATGTACCGGCGGCAACCCCTTTTCTTTGGGAATCTGCGCCAGAAGATCGTTGGCCTTGCCGGAATCCGTCATCACCCTGCCCTCACTCACTCATACCCAGAAGGCTACGAGCGTACTCGCGCATCGGCGCGGCTAGCAAATCTTCCGGTGTGTTGTCGTGGAACGTCAACAAACCGCCACGGCTCTTGATACGCACGGTGTCGATCAGGTAGCGACTGTTGGTTTCGATCAGCATCATCTGCACCACGCCAGTGTCCCATCCAAGGCGGTCGACGGCCTGCTCGTCATACCACTCGTCGCCATTGCCGATACGATCATCGGTACGTGCGAAACGGGTGTACAGGACATAGTCGGCCCCACCGAGCGCGCTTGGGCAATGGCGTCTTCCAGGCCCAGCGGCCCCTGGGCACGACGCACCAGAGGGAAGTATTCGACGAAGCTTTTGAACGCTTGTTCCGCCACCACGTTCTGCCGCGGCAGTGGCCCCTTGCCCGGTGGCATGAACGCCCCCTGGCCGATGAAGATGAACGAGTCGGGTTGCAGCCGAATCGACAGCGAGCGGCGGGTATCACTGTGGTCCAGCAACCCTGCATCGCTCATGTGGTAACGGACACCCTCGCCCATATCGCTGACATTCATGCAGCCGCCCAGCGCCATCAGCGCCAGCAGCAAGACCAGGCTACGCATCTTTCCTCCAGAGGCCGGCGACGAAAAACCGGCGAATAGTCGGCGGATGCAGCTTTTGCGCCAGAGTCAGCCGCCGATCACCTTCATCACCGTGACGCCCCCGGAAAACGCCAGCTCCTGCTTGTCTGCCAGGGCCTTGACCAGCAACCGCTGCAAGGCAGGCAGCGCCTGGTGACGGGCTGCTCCAGCAAGTCGCCGATAAAGTGACGGTTGCTCGACGACAAGCATCCGTGAAGCCAGCCGGTGGACGACAGACGTAGACGCGAACAGCTCCGGCAGAACGGCACGCTTTCGTTGGCGATGACCCCGAAATGGCCTTTGCCTGGGATCTGGTAGCGCAGCGCGGTGGCGTCCAGCGGCGCGTCAACCGGCGATGGATGTGCTCGCGGCCAATCAGGCCGAGCAACTGCTCCAGGCCTACGAAATGCTGCAAGAAGGCATTGGGGTCACGGGCCAGGTGGCCCATGCGCATCAATTCGATGAAACGCAACTCGTAGCCACGCGCCAGGCAATAGTCGAGCAAAGGCAAGACCTGGTCCAGGTTCTGCCCACGCATCGGCACCATGTTGACCTTGATCTGCATGCCCAGGCGCTGGCCTGCTCCATACCGGCCAACACGGTAGCAAGGTCGCCACCCCGGGCAATGCGGCGGAACGCCTGAGGGTCGAGAGTGTCGAGGGAAACGTTCAGGCGACGAATGCCGGCTGCCTGCAACTGCGGCAACTTACGCGCCAGCAACTGGCCATTGGTGGTCAGTGTGATGTCATCCAGATCAAGCTTGCCGACCGCCGCCAGGAAGGCATCCAGGCGCGGGCTGACCAATGGCTCACCGCCAGTGATACGTAGACGCTCGATACCCGCGGCCTCGATCAGGTAGGCCACACCCGCGCCAGCGCCTCAGCCGAAAGTTCGTCCTGTGCCGCCACCAGGCGTTTGCCGTCGGGTACGCAATACGTGCAGGCATAATTGCAGGCAGCCGTCAGGCTGACACGCAGGTTGCGAAAACGCCTGCCTTGACGATCGACGATCATGAAAAACTCCGGCATGGATGAATCGGGGCTGGCAAAACCTGACTCATAAATCAGGTTTTTGCAAGCCCCTTGTTTCATGCCGGGCGCGATGGAATGCGGACGCTGTGCGTCCCTTCGCGGGCAAGCCCGCCCCCACAGCTACTGAGTTCGGCGCAGTACCTGCGGGTGGAAGGCTTTAGTTCGCGGCTTCCGGTCGCGCTTACGCTTGTTGCCCATGCGCACGCCAATGTCCATCAGGAACTGGAAGAAGCCTTCCTGATCCTCCAGCACATTGCTCCAGAACGGCGAGTGGTACAGTGCCACGGCACCGTGCACCAGCGCCCAGGCTGCGCAATAGTGGAAATAGGGCGGCACATCTTCAAGCTTGCCTTCGCTGATACGGCCCTTGATCAGCTGGGTCAGGCGGTCGAAGTTGGAGGCGCGGATCTTGTGCAGTTCCTCGACCATTTCCGGCACCTGGTTGCCCTTCACCACCTTTTCTTCCAGGCGGTCGAACAGCCGGTAGCGCTGCGGGTCGCGCATGCGGAATTCGAAGTAGGCACGTGACAGTGCTTCCTTGTCACGGTCCACGTCAGACGAATGCAACAGCCCGTTCAAATCGCGCTCGTAGTCGAGCATCAGGCGCAGATAGATCTCCGCCTTGGACTTGAAGTGCTTGTAGATCGTGCCTTTACCGATGCCCACGGCGTCGGCGATCATCTCGACGGTGACGCTGTCTTCACCCTGTTCGAGAAACAGCTTGAGCGCCGTATCGAGGATTTCCTGTTCGCGACGGCGAAACTCACGGACCTTACGAGGTTCTTTCTGCATAGGAAGGACTGGATGACAATCGAAGCGGTTTATTATGCCTAACTGGCGGCAAATTGCACGGATCTTCCAACCATGTCTATGTTTCACGATGAGTTTGACCAGACACCGGGCTTGCGCTACCTGAACCATGCGGCGATCGCGCCCTGGCCCCGCCGCGCCAGCCAGGCCGTGGCTCGCTTCGCTCAAGAAAATGTGACACAGGGCGCCAGCGACTACCCGGCATGGCTGGCCACCGAGAGACGCCTGCGCGAACGCCTGGCGCGCCTGCTCAACGCCCCTTCCCGCGGCGACATTGCCCTTGTCAAAAACACCTCCCGGAAGCGCTGTCGCTGGTTGCCTTCGGCCTCGACTGGCAGCCCGGTGACCAGGTGGTGATCAGTGACGAGGAATTTCCTTCCAACCGCGTGGTATGGGAGGCCTTGGCCGATCAAGGGGTCGAAGTGATCCAGGTGAGCCTTGCCGGCGCCGACCCGGAGGCCGCGCTGCTCGCAGCCTGTGGCCGGCACACGCGCCTGCTGGCCATCAGCGCCGTCCAGTTCGGCAGCGGCCTGCGGCTGGATCTGGCGCGCCTTGGCGAAGGCTGCCAGGAGCGCCAGGTGCTGTTCTGCATCGACGCCATCCAGCAGATCGGCGCCCTGCCCTTCGACGTGCAAGCGTACCAATGCGATTTCGCCATGGCCGACGGCCACAAGTGGATGCTCGGCCCGGAAGGGCTCGGCGTGTTCTACTGCCGCGCCGCGCTGCGCCCGCAACTAAGGCTCAATGCTTACGGATGGCACATGCTGGAACACCTGGGCGACTTCGAGCGCCGCCAGTGGCAGCCCGCGCGGAGTGCGCGCGCCGCTTCGAATGCGGCAGCCCCAATATGCTCGGCGCCTGTGCACTGGAAGCAAGCCTCTCGCTACTGGAAGAAATCGGCATGAACACTGTCGCCCGACTGCTACAGCAACGGGCCGATCAACTGTACAAGGGCCTCGCCGCCATACCTGGCGTTCGCCTGCACACCCCAGAGTCCCCGGAGCGACGGGCCGGTATTATCACGTTCAGCCTGCAGGGGCGTGACAGTGCCGATATTTATCAGGCACTAAGCGCCGAACGGACGATCTGCGCTCTGCGCGGCAGCGGCGTGCGTTTTTCACCCCATTTCTATACCGATGAACGCTTGATCGACGAGACTGTCCAGCAAGTCCGGCGCCTGGCCATGCGTTGAGGAAGGAATGGCTCCCGGCGTATTCCAAATCTGTTTAAAAAACGACCAACAGACACTGGCACTGCGCCAAACCTGACCAATACTTGAAGTGTTGGCGCGGCGCATCCCCCCCAAGTGGCGCGCCGATAAAGGTGCTCAGGGACCGCGTACCTTTGTTTTACTCCTAATGGTCTTAACCCGGATTCCCCCAGAACCCGGGTTTTTTTGCCTGTTTGCCGACCTTCCCCCAGGGGACCGGATCGGACGGCTCAGGCGACCCGAGCCAACGGGAACAAGCGCTTGAAGTTGGCGGTGGTCTGTTCAGCCAACTGCTCGAAGCTTACGCCACGCAGCGACGCCACATACTCGGCCACCTCGCGCACGTATTGCGGCAAGTTGGGCTTGCCCCGGTGCGGGATCGGCGCCAGGTACGGCGAATCGGTCTCTACCAGCAAACGGTCGACCGGCACCTGTCGGGCCACTTCGCGCAGGGCATCGGCATTACGGAAGGTCACGATTCCGGACAACGAGATGTAGTAGCCCAGATCCAGCGCCGCCTTGGCCATGTCCCAGTCTTCAGTGAAGCAATGCAGCACTCCAGCCTGCGGCAGGCTGGCTTCGCGCAGCAGCGCCAAGGTGTCGGCGCGTGCCGCACGGGTGTGCACGATCACCGGCTTGCCGGTCTGGCGCGAGGCTTCCAGGTGCAGGCGGAACGACGCCTGCTGCAATTCAGCGGCTTGCGGCTCGTAGTGGTAATCCAGCCCCGTTTCGCCAATGGCCACCACGTGGGGGTGGGCCAGCTCACGGATTAACCACTCCAGCGCAGGGTTTCGCCCGGTGCCAGATCAAGCGGATGACCCCTACCGAGCAGTCGACATCGGCATACTGCTCGCTCAGGGCCTTGACCGCCCCGGCATTCTCGGCACTGACACCAATGCACAGAAAATGCCCGACCCCACGCTCGCGGGCCGCCTGCAGCGCGGCATCGAGGAGCCCTGATGGGCACTGAGGTCAAGACGGTCGAGGTGGCAATGGGAATCTACAAGCATGGGATAAAGGCACACATGGGAAACGTGGAAAGTCAGCGGGAAACCGGCAGTTGCTGCCAATGGGCCAGCAAGGCTTCCAGCAACAGGACGCGATTCAGATTGGCTTTGCCCAGCACCTTCTGGCGCTGCTCGAGGATCCACGCCTGGACCTCGAGGACCTTGGCCTGCCGACTTTTCTGGGCCAGGTACTGAAGCACCTTGCGCATATCGGCCAAGCCTAACCCCTCCTCGTCCTGAGTCAATTGGTAGCGCAGAACCAGATGCGACCAATCGCAGAACCAGTCGAACAGCAGCAGCAGCGGCACACTGCTCCAGGCCTCGGCCAGCTGACTGGGTGACTGCTGTTGCTTGAGCAGCTTCTTCACCCCGTCGGTGACCAGCGCACGCTGCTCGCGCACGCCTTGGGCCTGCAGGCTGACCGCCATCAAGGGCGAGCCGGCAGCCAGGGTCAACAACTCGTCACGCTCGGCCTCATCGCTTTCCGCCAGTGCCGAAGCCAACCACGCCTGGCTCTGGGCCAGGCTCGGTTGCGGGCAGGCCACTTGCTGGCAACGGCTCTTGATAGTAGGCAACAATCGGCTTGGCTGGTGGCTGACCAGCAGCAGTACGGTGTCGCCCGAAGGCTCTTCGAGGCTTTTGAGCAGGGCGTTGGAGGCATTGATGTTCATCGCCTCGACCGGCTCGATCAGCACCACCTTGCGCCCACCCAGTTGTGCGGTCTGCACCACAAAAGCTACCAGCTCGCGCACCTGGTCGACCTTGATCGGCTTGTCGGCCTCTTCCGGCTCCAGCACGAAATTGTCTGGGTCTACCGGCTTTGAGCAACAAGCAGGACTTGCACTGATCACAGGCATCCAACCCTTGAGGCTGCTGACACAGCAGGCGAGCCATCAGGCGCTCGGCCAGTGCCCGCTTGCCGATACCTTGCGGCCCGTGCAGCAGGTAAGCGTGGGCGTGCTGGCTGCGACCGGCCAACTGTTGCCAGATCGCCTGCTGCCAGGGTAGGCCTCAGCCACGGCAACGCTCCAGAATGCCTGGCAGCAACGCATCGATGGCGCGCTGCACGGCCTCCAGCGATTGCGCGGCGTCCAGCAGGTTGTAGCGCTGCGGCTCGCGCTGGGCACGCTGCAGGTAGGCCTGGCGTACGGCCTCGAAGAAGGCCTGGCCTTCCTGCTCGAAGCGGTCCAAGCGACCGCGTGCGGCAGCCGGGCCAACCCGACTTCCACCGGCAGGTCGAACACCAGGGTAAGATCGGGGCGCAGGTCACCCTGGACGAACTGTTCCAGCTGAGCGATACGCTCGACGGACAAACCTCGACCGCCGCCCTGATAGGCGTAGGTGGCATCCGTAAAGCGGTCGCACAGAACCACCGCACCGCGGGCCAGGGCAGGACGAATCACTTCGGCCAGATGCTGGGCACGTGCGGCGAACACCAGCAGCAGCTCGGTGTCGGCGGCCATCACTTCATCGCTGGGCGCCAACAGCAATTCACGCACTCGCTCGGCCAGCGGCGTACCGCCAGGCTCACGGGTCAGTACCACGTCCAGCCCTTGCTCGCGCAGACGCGCTGCCAGGTAGTCGCGATTGGTGCTCTTGCCCGCGCCTTCGGGGCCTTCAAGGGTAATAAACAAGCCGCTCACAGGCAGTCCTTAATGTTGTTCGTCGGGCGTTGGCACATCGGCCGGGGCCGGTTCGCTTTCGGCAGACGGCGCCTGCTCGGGCGACTGGCCTGCGTCGGACTCGGGCTGATCTTCCGCTGCTGGCGCCGTCTCGCTCGCCTCAGGCTGGCCTTGCGGTGCTGGGCTGGAGCGGTAGTCGGCACGGCGTTTGAGCTGGAACTCGCGCACGGCCGAGTTGTGGTCGTCCAGATCGTCGGAGAACACATGGCTGCCGTCGCCGCGAGCCACGAAATACAGGCTGGAGCCATCGGACGGGTTGAGCGCGGCATGGATCGCTTCGCGCCCGACCATGGCGATCGGCGTCGGCGGCAGGCCGGTCATGGTGTAGGTGTTGTAGGGCGTCGGCTCGCGCAGATCGGCACGGGTGATCTTGCCGTTGTAACGCTCGCCCATGCCGTAGATCACCGTGGGGTCGGTTTGCAGCATCATGCCCAGGCGCATACGGCGCACGAACACCCCGGCAATCTGCCCGCGTTCCTGGGGAATGCCGGTTTCCTTCTCCACCAGCGAGGCCATGATCAGCGCCTGGTAAGGGTCACGGTAAGGCAGGTCGGTGGTGCGCTCTGCCCACTCTTTGGCCAGCACTTCTTCCAGACGCATATAAGCCTGCTGCAACAGCTCAACGTCACTCATGCCCCGCACGAAGCGGTAGGTGTCAGGGAAGAAACGGCCTTCGGGGAACACGCCGGTGTGGCCAAGCTTGTCCATCACTTCCGAGTCAGACAGCCCGTCCAGGGTGTGCTTGATCTTCTCATGCTTGGCCACAGCCGAACGCACCTGGCGGAAGGTCCAACCCTCGACCAGGGTCAGGTTGTACTGCACCACATCAGCGCGGCGCCAGGCATCGAACAACTCACCAACCGTCATGCCAGGGTCAGGCGATACTCGCCGGTGTGCAGCGGCGTACCGGCCATGTTGAAGCGCCAGTACAGACGCAGCCACAGGGCATCGTCAAGCAAGCCCTCGTTCTGCATGCGGTAGAACATGCGATTCGGGGTGGTGCCATTGGGCACATCGAGCAAGCGCTCTTCGCCACTTGCAGCGGCTGCTCCAGCACCGAGTTGACCTTCCAGGCCGACCAGCCCAGTGCCAGGCCGGCCAGGATCAACCCCATTTCCAGCAGCAGCAGGAATTTGCGTCTCACGAATTCAAGTTTCCAGTAACGTACGGGCAACGGCCTGCAGTTTACGGGTGAGTGGCCCCGGCGACCAGTTAAGGTTCAACGCGGGAATACCGCACACTGGCCAGACACCATAGACACTGTTGCAGACAAACACTTCGTCCGCCTGCTGCAGCTCGTCGAACGCCAGGTCACGCACCTGCACCGGGATGGCCAACGCCTGGGCCTGCTCGAGCAGAGCACCACGCATCACGCCGGCTACGCCGCAGCGGCTCAGGTCAGCCGTAAGCAGCGTGCCATCACGCACCAGGAACAGATTGCTGTATACCCCTTCGACCACCCTGCCCTGCCCATCGCGCATCAGGCCTTCGGCATGCTCGCTGTCTTGCCATTCGGCGCGGGCCAGCACCTGCTCCAGGCGATTGAGGTGTTTGAGGCCAGCCAGCAGCGGTTGTTCCCCAGCCGGGTCTGGCACTCGAACAGCCGCACGCCAAGTTCGGCATGCTGTTCAGGGTAGCTGGGCAGCGGGCTTCCCTGGAGGATGCGCCGGGGCGCGGCACCGGCAACCGGGGCATAGCCACGCTGGCTGTCGCCACGGGTGAGGATGAGCTTGGCGACGCCGTCGCCGAGCTGGCTGGCATAACGCAGGATTTCATCGCGGATCAGCGCCAGGTCGGCGTCGATCCGCAGACGCTGGCAACCCAGCGCCAGGCGGGCCAGGTGGCCCTCCAGCAAGCTGGGCCGGCCACCGCGCACAGCAATGGTCTCGAACAGGCCATCACCGTAGGCCAGGCCGCGATTCTGCAGGTTGACCGCAGTTGCGGGCTGGCCGTCGATCCAGCTGTGCATCAACCGGCGAACCGGCGGAACACCAGCGAACCGTTGGTGCCGCCAAAGCCGAAGGAGTTGGACAGTACCACGTCGATATTCATGCTGCGCGCCTCGTGGGGCACGAAGTCGAGGTCGCAGCCTTCGTCCGGCTCATCCAGGTTGATGGTCGGCGGCGCCATCTGGCTGTTGATGGCCAGTACGCTGAAGATCGCCTCCACCGCGCCAGCAGCGCCCAGCAGGTGACCGGTCATCGACTTGGTCGAGCTCACCGCCAGCTTGTAGGCATGCTCGCCGAACACGCGCTTGATCGCCGCCACCTCGGCGACGTCGCCCGCTGGGGTCGAAGTGCCGTGTGCGTTGATGTAGCTGACGTCTTCAGGCTGGATACCGGCATCGCGCAGGGCATTGGCCATGCAGCGGGCAGCACCTTCACCGGAATCAGGTGGCGAGGTCATGTGGTAGGCATCACCGCTCATGCCAAAACCAACCAGCTCGGCGTAGATCGTGGCGCCACGGGCCTTGGCGTGTTCCAGCTCTTCGAGCACCAGGGCACCGGCACCGTCGGACAGCACGAAGCCATCGCGGCCTTTGTCCCACGGACGGCTAGCACGGGTCGGCTCGTCATTGCGCGTCGACAGTGCGCGGGAGGCACCAAAGCCGCCCATACCCAGGCCGCAGGCCGCCATTTCGGCGCCGCCGGCAATCATTACATCGGCTTCGCCGTAGGCAATGTTGCGCGCAGCCATGCCGATGCAGTGGGTACCGGTGGTACAGGCCGTGGCAATGGCGTAGTTCGGCCCTTGCAGACCCAGGTGGATCGACAGGAAACCAGAGATCATGTTGATGATCGAACCCGGCACGAAGAACGGCGAAATACGGCGCGGCCTTGCTCGTGCAAGGTGCGGCTGGTTTCTTCGATGTTGGTCAGACCACCGATCCCCGAACCCATGGCCACGCCGATGCGTTCGCGGTTGGCATCGGTCACTTCCAGACCGGCGTTACGCACCGCCTGGAAACCGGCCGCCAGGCCGTACTGGATGAACAGGTCAAGTTTGCGAGCCTCTTTGGCCGACAGGTACTGCTCGACCTCAAAGCCCTTCACCGAGCCGCCAAAACGGGTGGAGTAGGCAGACAGGTCCGTGTGTTCGATCGGACCAATGCCACTGCGGCCAGCCAGAATGCCCTGCCAGGTGCTCGGTACATCGGTACCCAGTGGCGACAGCATACCCATACCAGTGACCACGACGCGTCTACGCGACACAGTACTCTCCTTTTCTAATAACAGAGTTTCTTGCCATTGCATTCAAGGCAACGGAATGAAATGGCAACAAGCTCTCGATGCCCGTGGAACGACGCGTGGCCCTCGCAAAGAAAAAACCGCACGCCGGCAAAGGCAGTGCGGTTCTTCTCGACAAGAAGCGTCGACTACAACGTCTTAAGCCTGGTGGTTTTTGACGTAGTCGATAGCAGCTTGAACGGTAGTGATCTTCTCGGCTTCTTCGTCAGGGATTTCGGTCTCGAATTCCTCTTCCAGAGCCATCACCAGCTCAACGGTGTCAAGCGAATCGGCACCCAGGTCATCGACGAAGGACTTCTCGACAGTCACTTCTTCTTCCTTGACGCCCAGTTGCTCGGCGACGATTTTCTTGACGCGTTCTTCGATGGTGCTCATACTAGTTTTCACTCCTAATGGACATATGTCAGGCAGCTGGCCGGTGAACAAGTTTATAGAAAGACGTTCGCTTTTCAAGCGGAACACACCTTCGTATGACTCGCCCAACCCTCTGCCTGGAATCTGGTTGCAGCTTTATAACGGATTTTAGGCTGGGAGTATGACTCTTTTTTTACGCAATCCGTCACATTGAGTTGCAGTTTACATGTACATCCCGCCATTCACCGGCACGGTAGCACCGGTGACATAGGCTGCGCCGTCGGATGCCAGGAAGGAAACCACCTTGGCGATTTCCTCGGCCTGACCCAGACGACCCAGCGGAATTTCCTTCTGCAGGGCCTCGCGCTGCGCTTCAGGCAGCTCGCGAGTCATGTCAGTGTCGATGAAGCCTGGGGTCACCGAGTTGACGGTGATGCCACGCGAACCCACTTCACGGGCCAGGGCGCGGCTGAAGCCTTCCAGACCCGCCTTGGCGGCAGCGTAGTTGGCCTGACCGGCGTTACCCATTGCACCGACGACCGAACCGATGCTGATGATACGACCCCAGCGCGCCTTGGTCATGCCACGCAGCACGCCCTTGGACAGACGGTAGAGGCTGTTGAGGTTGGTGTCGATCACATCGAACCATTCGTCATCCTTCATGCGCAGCATGAGGTTGTCGCGGGTAATGCCGGCGTTGTTGACCAGAATGGCCGGTGCGCCGAACTGCTGGCCAATGGCGCTCAGCACCGCATCCACGGACTCGGCGCTGGTCACGTTCAGTTCCATGCCGGTACCGGCAATGCCGTGTTCCTTGAGGGTTTCGGCGATGCGCTCGGCACCGGAGGCCGAAGTGGCGGTACCGATCACGATAGCGCCCTGGCGGCCCAGCTCGAGGGCGATGGCCTGGCCGATACCACGGCTGGCGCCGGTGACCAGTGCGACTTTACCTTGCAGGCTCATGCAAGCTTCTCCAAATTCAGGCCAGCGCCGCACGGGTGGCGGCGACGGCGTCAGGGGTATTGAGGTTGTAAGTGGTCACGCCATCGGCGCAACGCTTGTTCAGGCCTGCCAGGACCTTGCCTGGGCCGCACTCGACCAGGTTGACGGCGCCATTCGCCGCCAGGGTCTGCACGCACTCGACCCAACGCACAGGCTGGTACAGCTGCGCCAGCAGGTCATGCTTGAGCGCATCGAGGTCGGCAGCGACGGCGGCAGTAACGTTCTGCACGACCGGAATCTGCGGGGCCTTCCATTCGATGGCGCTGACCGACTCGGCGAAACGCTCGGCAGCCGGCTTCATCAGGGCGCAGTGCGATGGCACGCTGACCGCCAGAGGCAGTGCGCGCTTGGCACCTTTGGCCTTGCACAGCTCGATGGCACGGTCCACCGCCGCCTTGTTACCGGCGATGACCACCTGACCTGGCGAGTTGAAGTTCACCGCGCTGACCACCTGGTCTTCTGCGGCTTCGGCGCAGATTTCCACCACTACGGCGTCATCCAGCCCCAGAATCGCGGCCATGGCGCCGTGACCGGCCGGTACAGCCTCCTGCATCAGCTGACCACGGCGCTCGACCAGACGCACGGCGTCCTTGAGGCTCAGGCTGCCAGCGGCGACCAGCGCGCTGTACTCGCCCAGGCTATGGCCGGAGACGAAGGCCGGACGTGCACCGCCCTCTTCCAGCCACAGACGCCACAGGGCGATGGAGGCGGTAAGGATGGCCGGCTGGGTTTTGTCAGTCTGGTTGAGTTGTTCTTCCGGGCCTTCCTGGACCAGTTTCCACAGGTCGTAACCCAGAGCCTCCGAGGCCTTTTGAAGGTCTCGATGATCACCGGCTTCTCGGCGCCGAGCTCGGCAAGCATGCCCAGCGACTGGGAACCTTGACCGGGAAAGACGAATGCGAGGGATGCAGACATTGAACAAGCCCTTATGATCTTGTCGTCGGATAGGGTGCGCCAGGCCTTGGGCCAGACGCGGAATCTGAAAACTTGGATGGAGACGCGGACCAAGCGGTCACATTTAAGCACTTCATCGGCGAAATGCCTAAGGCAACAGATCTTCAAGCCGACCATGCAGCCGCTGCGGGAGGTTTTCCTGAATTTCGATCAGCGCACGCTGAATCGCGCTCTGGAACCCCTGCACACCGGCAGAACCATGGCTCTTGATGACAATGCCCTGCAACCCCAGGAAGCTTGCCCCATTATGCCGCGCCGGCGCCAGGTCGGCCTGCAAGCGCTTGAGCAACGGCATGGCCATCGCCCCGGCAGCACGAGACAACACGCCACCCTTGAACAGCTTCTCGATGCGTGCACCGATCATGGTCGCCAGGCCTTCGCTGGACTTGAGCAGGATATTGCCGACAAAACCGTCGCACACCACGACATCCGCCTCACCACGGTACAGGCCGTCACCCTCGACGAAACCGACATAGTTCAGGCCCCGGGCGTTCTGCAGCAACGTGGCTGCCAGCTTGACCTGCTGGTTGCCCTTGATGTCTTCGGTGCCGATATTGAGCAGCGCCACGCGAGGGCGATGAATGCCCAAGGCTTGAGCCGCCACCGAACCCATCACGGCGAACTGGTAGAGGTTCTCGGCACTGCAGTCGACATTGGCCCCAAGGTCGAGCAACTGGCAATAGCCCGTCTGGGTAGGAATAGCCGCTACCATGGCTGGCCGATCGATGCCGGGCAAAGTCTTGAGCACGAAGCGCGACAACGCCATCAGCGCCCCGGTGTTGCCAGCGCTCACGCAGGCCTGGGCCTTGCCGTCTCGCACCAATTCGAGGGCGATGCGCATCGACGAATCCGGCTTGCCCCTTAACGCCTGGGAAGGCCGCTCGTCCATGCCGATCACCTCACTGGCCGCAACGATTTGCAGGCGCGCGCGATCCGCAGCCGACAGGCCGCTGACAAGCTCTTCAAGGAGGGAGGGTTGACCGACGAGGGTCAGGTGTAGCGAGGGGGTAGCCGAAAGGCAGGCAATGCTTGCCTGGACAATGCTGCGGGGACCGAAGTCCCCGCCCATTGCGTCGATCGCGATGATCTGAGCGGACAAGGATTACTCGTCAGCGCCCTTGTCGATCACTTTGCGACCACGGTATACGCCTTCTGGCGATACGTGGTGACGCAGGTGTACTTCACCGGTGGTTTTCTCTACCGACAGCGCGTTTTCCGACAGGGCGTCGTGGGAACGGCGCATGTCACGGGCAGAGCGGGATTTTTTGTTCTGCTGAACAGCCATAATTGATTAACTCCTAAACGTTTGGGTCACGCTTTAACTGCGCCAAAACACTGAACGGGTTGGACCGCGATACCTCGTCCTTGCTCGATTCGGGCTCGTCTGCGCCCGCCGGCTGCTGGCATTCTTCCGGATGATGAGCAGGCACGATTGGCAAGGCAAGCAAAAGCTCCTCCTCGACCAGTGCCTGCAGATCCAAAGGATCTTCGCCCAGTTCCAGCACGTCATAGCCTTTCGGCAACGACTGGGTATTCGCACCCTCCTTCACCACAGCGTATGTACATTCGCTATGGATCGGCAGGGTGACCAGCTCAAGACAACGCGGCAAACCATTTTGACTTCGACATCCAGTTCGCTGTGGATAACCACAACGTGCTGTTCATCTCGTTCAAAATCGAACTTCGCCTGCACCGTACCGACATCGTCGGAAAGCGGGTCGCAGAGTCTTTCCAAATCAGCGAGTTGCAGCGAACCGGTAATGGTTACGCCACGATCGGCTAATTTGCGCGGGTCAACGTGAGGTGGAATCGGGTCATTCAACATAGGCGCAGCATTCTGGGATGCCCCCGCCCCTGTCAAAGGAAATTCGGCGGCATCTCGCATGTTAGAATTCGGTTCAAACGACCAGAGTCTATCATGCTGCCCTTGTTACTGGCTTCCAGCTCTCCCTATCGGCGCGAACTGCTTGAGCGCCTGCGCCTGCCCTTCACCTGGGCAAGCCCCGACATAGACGAGCGCAGGCTGGATGACGAGCCCGCCACCGAGCTGGTTCGCCGCCTTGCTCGACAGAAAGCACAGGCACTGGCGAGCAGCCACCCGAACCATCTGATTATCGGTTCCGATCAAGTGGCAGTGCTCGGCGAGCAGATCCTCGGCAAGCCCCACACCTTTGAACGGGCATGCACACAACTGCTGGAGGCCAGCGGACAGCAAGTAACCTTCCTGACCGGCCTGGCGCTACTGAACAGCGCCACAGGGCAATACCAGGTCGATTGCGTGCCGTTTACGGTGACGATGCGAGAACTGGATCGGGAGCGCGTGGAGCGCTACGTGGAAGCGGAACAGCCGCTCGACTGCGCGGGCAGCTTCAAGGCGGAGGGGTTGGGCGTGAGCCTGTTCAAGAGCACCCATGGGTGCGATGCGACCAGCCTGATTGGGCTGCCGTTGATCCGACTGGTGGATATGTTGACCGCAGAGGGTGTGGTGATTCCTTAACCCGGCTTGGCATCTTTAGCGGCTGCGAGATCGAGCGCCGCCCGCGCGGCGCATCGCGAGCAAGGCTCGCTCCTACGTTTGTTTCGGGCCAGTTATTCCTGTGAGATATGCGCGCGAACGCTTTGGAGCATGGTTTGATATCGCGTCGTGCAAACAAGGCGGTCGCGCGCGCCCGCCACAGGCGTTATTGGCCGTAAACAAACGTAGGAGCGAGCCTTGCTCGCGATGCGCCGCGCGGGCGGCGCTCGACCTCAATACCAACGCAAAACGCACGACGATGACTCAACGCAACTGAGGCCC
Source organism: Pseudomonas sp. Teo4 (assembly GCF_034387475.1). NCBI lineage: Bacteria > Pseudomonadati > Pseudomonadota > Gammaproteobacteria > Pseudomonadales > Pseudomonadaceae > Pseudomonas > Pseudomonas sp. Teo4. Next base: position 226,669 of record NZ_JAXCIL010000001.1, on the reverse strand, counting down.
CTGAACCCCATCCACATCGCCAGGTGCTCAGCCACACTGGCACCAATGCGCTTGGAGAAACGGTCGAAAGGCGAATCCTGCACGGTGAAATCCACCAGCTCTTTCTCGCCTACAATCTCTCGCGCCACATAGCTGGCACTGCCCAATCCATCCACCAGCCCCAGCGCCTTGGCCTGCTCGCCCGACCAGATCAGGCCACTGAACAACTCCGGGTGTTCCTTGTCTTTCAAACGATCGCCGCGACCTTGCTTGACCATCGCGATGAACTGCTGATGCGTGGTATTCAGCACACCCTGCCAGAACGCCCTTTCCTCAGGCTTCTCGGCGAGAACGGGTCCAGGAAGGCCTTGTGCTCACCCGCCGTGTAGGTACGACGCTCGACCCCCAGCTTCTCCATCGAGCCAACGAAGCCGTAGCCCGCCGCCGTTACACCGATAGAGCCCACCAAGCTGGCCTTGTCGGCATAGATCTCGTCAGCCGCGCTGGCAATGTAGTAGGCACCTGAAGCCCCAAGATCGGTAATCACCGCATAAAGCTTGATGCCCGGATACTCACCGCGCAAACGGCGAATCTCGTCATACACATAACCCGCCTGCACCGGGCTGCCACCCGGGCTGTTGATGCGCATCACCACCGCCTTGGTCTTGGCGTCCTTGAACGCCTCACGCAGACTCTTGACGATGTTGTCGGCACTGGCCGCCTCCTGGTCGGCAATCACCCCGCGCACGTCAACCAGCGCGGTATGACTGGCGCTACGGGAAGCCGCCTTTTCCATATCCATCATCGGCGTGAACAGGAACAGGATGCCGAACAGATAAAGGAAGGTCAGCAGCTTGAAGAAAATCCCCAGCGCCGCGCTCGACGCTGCTCCTGGACACCTGCCAGCAGGGTTTTCTCCAACAGCTTCCAGCTCTTGCGCTCTTCGCCGTCACTCTCAGGCTCGGGCGCCTTCCATTCGTCAGCCATGCTCACCTACCTTGGAATTGAAACTGCGCGGAACCAGCCAGCCACTCGCGCAACTGAGAAAAATGATCGATGCACACTTGCGGGCCAAACTCGGCCAGCGCCTGCAGCGACATGGCGCCATAGCTCACCGCAACCGAATGCATGCCGGCATTACTGGCCATTTGCAGGTCGAATGCCGAATCCCCCACCATCAGCGCACGCCCGGCATCAACACCGCAGTGGCCGAGAATCTGCTCGAGCATCAGCGGGTGCGGCTTGCCACGCGACTCGTCGGCTGCGCGGGTAATATCGAAGAAATGCTCCCAACCATTGGCCTTGAGCACCCTGTCCAGACCGCGACGAGCCTTACCCGTCCACCGCCAGGCGGTAGCCTTCGGCACGAAATGCCTCCAGCGACTCCAGCACCCCCTCGAACAGCGGTGATGGCTGCTGGTCGAGCGCCACATAGATATCGGCGTAATGCTGACGGAAGCGTTCGACCTGCACGCGATCCAGATGCGGATAGAGCGTGGAGATCGCCTCATCGAGCGCCAGGCCGATGATCCCTTCACAGCCTCGTCACTGCTCGACGACTCGCCGGCGCGCTCGGCAGCGGCGTTCATGGAGTGGACGATACGGCCAATGGAGTCGGCCAGAGTGCCATCCCAATCGAAGATCAACAGCTCATAGCTACGTCGCATAGGTCAGGTCGCACTCAAGCGTTCAATGGTTTTCGCCCACATTTCGTCCACCGGCGCTTCGAGCTTGAGCTCTCCGCCATCCGGCAGCGGCACGGTCAGGGCATAGGCATGCAGGAACAGACGCTTGCCACCCAGCTCGCGAATCTCACGGGAGAAGTCTTCGTCACCGTACTTGCTGTCACCGGCAATCATGTGGCCAGCATGCAAGGTGTGCACTCGAATCTGATGGGTGCGCCCGGTGATCGGACGCGCCTCGACGATGGTGGCGAACTCACCGAAGCGGCGCAGAACGCGGAACAGGGTCAGCGCCTCCTTGCCCTCTTCGTCCACTTCGACCATGCGCTCACCAGAGCGCAGGTTGTTTCTTCTGCAGCGGCGCATTCACCTGTTTCTTCGAGGTCGGCCAATGCCCACGCACCAAGGCCATGTAGCGCTTGTCCACGCCGTCGCCGCGCAATGCGGCGTGCAGGTGGCGCAACATGCTGCGCTTCTTGGCAATCATCAGCAGGCCAGAGGTGTCGCGGTCCAGGCGGTGCACCAGCTCAAGTTCCTTGGCGTCCGGGCGCAGCTGACGCAGCGCCTCGATCACACCGAAACTCAGGCCGCTGCCGCCATGCACGGCGATGCCGGCGGGCTTGTTCATCACGATCAGCGCCTTGTCTTCGTAGACGATGGCCGCCTCAAGGCGCTGCAACAGGCCCTGGGCCACCGGCGCCGGCTCGTCGCGCTCGGGCAGACGGACAGGCGGCACCCGTACGATGTCACCGGCCTGTATCTTGTACTCAGGCTTGACCCGGCCCTTGTTCACCCGCACTTCACCCTTGCGCAGGATGCGGTAGACAAGCGTCTTGGGCACGCCCTTGAGGGCTGTGATGAGGAAATTGTCGATGCGTTGGCCGGCAAGCTCCGGCGCGACTTCGATCAGCTGAACGCCGGAAGTCGGAGGGGTATTGGTCGTCATGGCGGGATCATAACAATTTTTTATGGAATTGAAGCACTTAATCATTACTGCTATAGTCGCGAACGCCGCCAAAAGCGGCAGGCCAGCGGCACCAGGCTCTTCGCCGGCCCTGACCAACGCAATTCTCGAGGACGCGAGGCCGTCCGACGGGGTTTTCGCCAGTTTACCGAATTGCCTGGAATCGCCACCAGCGCTGTGTAGAAAGACCGAAAAAAACGACAAGTGCGGTGTTTCACCTACTTACCCGATTCTTTTCGCTGCACCTCTGCCCGCCCGTCGCTTCCACGCAACGTTTGGCGAATGCTTCGGAAATACCTGCCTCGGACATGAATGGCGCCAGCCCAGTAGATGCGCTGGCGAAAAATGCAACCCGTTGCGGATTCAGCGCGCGGCAGCACCCGAATTATCAGGGATACGTGCAGGGTGGAGATGCACAGCCCTCGGACCGTGTAGCACCGCGTCCGGCCACCGGCCCACTGAATGGCCGGCGAGCGGATAAGGTCCTGAACAGATGCCCCCGGGCGTCCACGGCTGAAGGTTGATTCCTCCTCCTGACTGAGTGCACGAGGCCTGCTTGGTTGATTCGGATACCACAGGCTTCATGACACCGCAGCAAACAGGACGCGTCGTCGCGACAACGGCAGGCTGGGCAACCGGCTGGTGCCGAACGTCGCCAGACACGGGGTGGCCCCGCCACCCTTTGCGCACCTTGGCACCGACCATTGAGAAGTCGTGTGTGCCGAACGCCGTTTCCGGCAGCCCGGAAACCGACGGTACAACATGAAAAGAATGCTGATTAACGCGACTCAACCCGAAGAGTTGCGTGTAGCCCTGGTGGACGGCCAACGTCTCTACGACCTGGACATCGAGTCCGGGGCTCGCGAGCAGAAAAAGGCCAACATCTACAAAGGCAAGATCACCCGAATCGAGCCCAGCCTCGAAGCCGCCTTCGTCGACTTCGGCTCCGAACGTCACGGCTTCCTGCCGCTGAAAGAAATCTCCCGCGAATACTTCAAGAAAGCCCCTGAAGGCCGCGTCAACATCAAGGAAGTCCTGAGCGAAGGCCAGGAAGTCATCGTCCAGGTCGAGAAGGAAGAGCGCGGCAACAAAGGCGCCGCCCTGACCACCTTCATCAGCCTGGCTGGCCGTTACCTGGTGCTGATGCCCAACAACCCACGCGCTGGCGGCATCTCCCGTCGCATCGAAGGCGAAGAGCGCAACGAACTGCGCGAAGCCCTGAACGGCCTTACCGTTCCCGGCGACATGGGCCTGATCGTTCGCACTGCAGGCCTTGGCCGCAGCAGCGAAGAAATGCAGTGGGACCTCGACTACCTGCTGCAGCTGTGGACCGCCATCAAGGAAGCGTCCCAGGACCGCGTCGCGCCTTTCCTGATCTACCAGGAAAGCAACGTCATCATCCGCGCCATCCGCGACTACCTGCGCCAGGACATCGGCGAAGTGCTGATCGACAGCATCGACGCCCAGGAAGAAGCCCTGACCTTCATCCGCCAGGTGATGCCGCAGTACGCCAGCAAGGTCAAGCTGTACGAAGACAGCGTTCCGCTGTTCAACCGCTTCCAGATCGAAAGCCAGATCGAGACCGCCTTCCAGCGCGTCGTCGACCTGCCGTCCGGCGGTTCGATCGTGATCGACCCGACCGAAGCCCTGGTCTCCATCGACATCAACTCGGCGCGCGCCACCAAAGGCAGCGACATCGAGGAAACCGCCCTGCAGACCAACCTGGAAGCGGCTGAGGAAATCGCCCGCCAACTGCGTCTGCGTGACATCGGCGGCCTGATCGTCATCGACTTCATCGACATGACCCCGGCCAAGAACCAGCGCGCCGTCGAAGAGCGCGTGCGTGAGTGCCTCGAAGCCGACCGCGCCCGCGTTCAGGTTGGCCGCATCTCGCGCTTCGGCCTGCTGGAAATGTCCCGTCAGCGCCTGCGTCCATCGCTGGGCGAAAGCAGCGGCATCGTCTGCCCGCGCTGCTCCGGCACTGGCATCATCCGTGACGTCGAGTCGCTGTCGCTGGCGATTCTGCGCCTGATCGAAGAAGAAGCCCTGAAGGACCGTACCGCCGAGGTTCGCGCCCAGGTGCCGATCCCGGTCGCCGCCTTCCTGCTCAACGAGAAACGCAACTCGATCACCAAGATCGAACTGCGTACCCGTGCGCGCATCATCATTCTGCCGAACGATCATCTGGAAACGCCGCACTTCGAAGTCCAGCGCCTGCGCGACGACAACCCGGACGTGCTGAGCACCCAGTCCAGCTACGAAATCGCCGCCTCCGAAACCGAAGAAGCGCCGCAGCCGACCGCCACCCGCACCCTGGTTCGCCAGGAAGCCGCGGTCAAGACCGCCCCGGCCCGCGCCAACGCACCGGTACCGAGCACTGAAGAGCAGCCTGTCGCAGCGCCTGCCCCTGCCCCGGCGCCAAGCGCACCGGAGCCAAGCCTGTTCAAAGGCCTGGTGAAGTCGCTGGTCAGCCTGTTCGCCGGCAAGGACGAGCCTGTCGCCGCCCCGGCTGTCACCGCCGAGAAGCCAGCTGCCGAGCGCCCTCAACGCAACGAGGAGCGTCGCAACGGTCGCCAGCAGAGCCGCAACCGTAACGGCCGTCGTGAAGACGAGCGCAAGCCGCGCGAAGAGCGTGCCGAGCGCGCCCGCGTGAAGAGCGCCAGCCACGTGAGGAACGTGCACACGCGAAGAACGCGCCCCACGCGAAGAGCGCCAACCACGCCAGCCACGCGAAGATCGCCGCGCCAACCGTGAAGAGCGTGTACGCGAGCTGCGCGAACCGCTGGATGCCACCCCTACCGCTTCGGCTGCACGTGAAGAGCGTGCACCTCGCGAAGAGCGCGCCCCGCGTGAAGAACGTGCACCTCGCGAAGAACGCGCACCACGCGAAGAACGTGCTCCTCGTGAAGAACGTGCCCCACGCGAAGAGCGCGCTCCTCGTGAAGAGCGCGCACCACGCGAAGAACGTGCCCCACGCGAAGAACGTGCCCCACGCGAAGAGCGTGCTCCTCGCGAAGAGCGCGCCCCGCGCCCACCGCGTGAAGAACGCCAGCCACGCGCAGCCGAAGAGGCCACCGAGCAGACTGCGGAGCTTGCCGAAGAGCAACTGCCGAACGAAGAGCAACTGCAGGACGAGCTGGAAGGTGCAGATGGCGAGCGCCCACGCCGCCGTTCGCGCGGTCAGCGTCGTCGCAGCAACCGTCGCGAGCGTCAGCGCAATGCCAACGGTGAGCTGATCGACGGCGAAGAAGAAGGCAGCGAAGAGCAGCCACAACAGCACCAGGCCACTGAGCTGGGTGCCGAACTGGCTGCCGGCCTGGCCGTCACCGCTACAGTCGCTACCAGCAACATCAGCGCCACTGCCGAAGCCGAGGCCAACCAGCAAGCCGAACGCGCTACCGCTGAAGTCGTAGCCACTGAAACCGTCGAAGCCGCCCAGGTTGTCGAGCAGGTTGAAGTCAGCGCCCAGGCGGAAGAAGTGTCGATCGCCCCTGTGGTCGAGCAGCCGGTCAGCGAGCCAGCCGCCCCGGTCGAAGCCAGCGTCGAGCCAGTGGTGGAAGTCGCACCACAGCCTGCCGTGGAAGAAGCACCTGCGGCGGTAGTCGAAGCACCTGTCGAAGTGGCTGCTCAAGCGCCGGTCGTTGAAGCACCAGCCGTTGAAGCCGAGCAGGCTCCAGTGGTTGTTGAAGCGGCCCCGGTTGTCGAGCCAGTGGTCGAGGCCCCAGCCGTTGAAGCCCAGCCCGAAGTGGCGGCAGCGCCAGCAACTGAGGCTAGCGAGCCAGCTGCGGTCGAAGCCACTGCGGCTACCGTGATGCTGCCAAACGGCCGTGCACCTAACGACCCACGTGAAGTGCGTCGCCGCCGCCTCGAAGCCGAAGCTGCGGCCAAGGCTGCGCAGGAAGCGGCAGTGTCGGCTGAAGAGCCAGCGCTGGAAACCGCTGACGAGCAGAAACCGCACCACGGTTGATGCCATCGCGTGAATGAAAAAGCCCCGCCAGTGCGAACTGGCGGGGCTTTTTCTTGGCTGACTGTCGGGAGATGTGCAGCGCCTATGGAATCGCGCGCCGCCCGCGCGGCGCATCGCGAGCAAGGCTCGCTCCTACGTTTGTTTCGGGCCAGTTATACCTGTGGGAAATGCGCGCGAACGCTTTGGCGCAAGGCGCGATATCGAGTCGAACAAACAAGGCGGTCGCGCGCGCCCGTCACAGGCGTTATTGGCCGTAAACAAACGTAGGAGCGAGCCTTGCTCGCGATGCGCGCGCGGGGCGCGCGATTTGCGCACCACCTCAAAACTCAAGCCTGGAAGCCCTCAGTAAAGGTTGGGCTCCATCTCCAGCTCAACCCCGAACCGCTCGTGGATATCCGCCTGAATCCGGCGCGCCAGTTCATGCAGTTGCGCCCCGCTCGCCTGGCCATAGTTGACCAGCACCAGCGCCTGCAACCGATGCACCCCGGCATCTCCATCACGGTAGCCTTTCCAGCCCGCCTGCTCGATCAACCAGCCTGCCGCGAGCTTGACCTGGCCATCCGCCTGGGGATAAGCCACGACATTCGGATACCGCGCGCGAATACGCTCAGCCACCACCGCCGGCACCACCGGGTTCTTGAAGAAGCTCCCGGCATTACCCAGCTCGGCCGGGTCTGGCAGCTTCTCGCGGCGAATGCTGCAGATGGCATCGCTGATCGCCTGCGCCGTCGGCTGTTCGATACCCTGCTCGGACAAGCGCTGGCGCACCGGGCCGTAATCCAGGTGAGCCTGCAACGAGCGACTCAAGGCAAAGCGTACGCGCAAGATCAACCAGCGGCCCGGGTTGCGCTTGAATACGCTGTCGCGGTAGCCAAAGGCGCATTCTTCCAAGGCGAAATCCCGCACCTCGCCGGTTTCCCGGTCCAGCGCGGTCAACCCGGCGAATACATCCTTGATCTCGACGCCATAGGCACCCACGTTCTGCATCGGCGCCGCGCCCACGGTACCGGGAATGAGGCTGAGGTTCTCAAGACCACAGAAGCCCTCCGCCAATGTCCACTGCACGAACGGGTGCCAAGGCTCGCCGGCTTCAGCTTCGACCACCACACGATTGCCATCATCCAGCAACACTCGCTGGCCACGGCTGGCCATGTGCAGCACCAGTGCGTCGATATCACGGGTCAGCAGCAGATTACTGCCGCCGCCCAGCACGAACACCGGCACGTCACGCTGCTGCGCTTCGGCCAATGCTGCATGCACTTCAGCATCGCTGTGCGCCTGGGCAAAATACCGGGCCTTCACGTCGATGCCGAAGGTGTTGAAGGCCTTGAGCGATACCTGCTCTTGCCAGTTCGCCGTCATAACCGCCCCTTGATTTCCACGACCAGCCCGCGGCATGCCGCTTCGATCAGGTCCAGCACACGCTCGAACCCGTCAGCACCGCCGTAATAAGGGTCCGGCACTTCGTCCAACTCGCCGTCGTAGCGACGCAGGAACAGGTCAAGCTCGCCTTTTGCCGTATGCGGCGCATGGCGCGCAGGTGGCTCAGGTTGCTTTCATCCATGGCCAGAATCAGGTCGTACTCGGCGAAGTGCGCCGGTTTGACCTGCTGGGCACGCTGGCGCGACAGGTCGTAACCACGCGCCAGGGCGGCCTTGCAGGTGCGGCTGTCAGGGGCCTTGCCGACATGCCATTCAGCGGTGCCGGCCGATGCCACCTGCACCTGGTCGGCCAAGCCGGCAGCCTGCAGCTGATGGCGCAGCACCCCTTCGGCGGTCGGCGAGCGGCAAATGTTGCCCAGGCAGACGAACAGGACGCGCATCAGGCCTCCAGCAAGCGCCGGACGCGCTCCAGGTCTTCAGGGGTATCGACACCCACCGCTGGCGCTTCGATCGCATCCTCAACGTGAATACGCACGCCATGCCACAGGGCGCGCAGCTGCTCCAGCGCCTCAGTCTGTTCGAGCCAGCACGGGCCCCAGCTGACGAAGTCCTGGAGGAAGCCCACGCGGTAGGCGTACATGCCGATATGGCGGCGGTACGGTACGCCCTCCGGCAGTTGATCGCGGTCCTTGGCGAAGGCATCACGGGCCCAGGGCAGCGGCGCACGGCTGAACGTCAGGGCCAGGCCGTTCTTGTCGCTGACGACCTTGACCGCGTTGGGGTTGAACACCGCCTGCGGCTCATGGATCGCTTCAGCCAGGGTGGCGATACCTGCTTCCGGGTGAGCCGCCAGGTTGGCGGCCACCTGGTCGATGATCACCGGCGGAATCAGCGGCTCGTCGCCCTGCACGTTGACCACGATGGCATCGGCAGGCAGGCCCAGGTGGGCAGCCACTTCGGCCAGGCGGTCGGTGCCGGACTCATGGTCGGCACGGGTCATCAGCACTTCAGCGCCGAACGCCTGGCAGGCGTCGACGATGCTGGCGTCATCGGTGGCGATCACCACACGGCTGGCACCGCTCTTGCGCGCCTGTTCCCAGACATGCTGGATCATCGGCTTGCCGGCAATCAGCAGCAAGGGCTTGCCCGGCAGGCGCGTGGAGCGCAGGCGGGCAGGAATCACCACGGTGAAGTTCAGGCTCATTTGTCCAGACGCTCGTCGTCGGTCAGGGTGCGCGCTTCGCTTTCCAGCATCACCGGGATGCCATCGCGGATCGGGTAGGCCAGGCCGGCGCCCTTGCTGATCAGCTCGGTCTTGTCGGCGCTGAGCTTGAGCGGGCCTTGGTGATCGGGCAGGCCAGGATGTCGAGCAGTTTGGTGTCCATGGGAAGCGTCCTTGAGGCCAGATGGCCGGAAATTGAATAAGGGCTCAGGGCTTGGGCAGCAAGCGCTGCAGTTGGCCATCGAACCAGCCGATGAACGCTGGCGAGGGCTGCGCCTCGACGGTGAGGTACCACCAGTCGTCGGCTGCGAAGGCCCGGCATTTGACCGCATCTTTTTCGGTCATGACCAACGGCAACGGCGGGCTGAAGGCCAGGCTTTCAGCGCTGAACTGCGCGTGGTCGGCGAAGGGATGCGGCACCGGCTGCCAGTTTAGCCCCAGCAGGGTGTTGAAGAAACGTTGGGGGTTGCCGATGCCCGCCACGGCATGCAGGGCCTGGCCGGCAGGGAAATGCTCCAGCCCACGGCGCTCGCCGCTACGCAGGTTGACCAGTGCAGAAGGCTGCAGGCTGAAGGCAAAACCTTTGTCGCGGTCGGCGCTGGCACCGTTGAACAGCACTGCATCGGCTGCCAGCAGACGCTCGGCCGGCTCGCGCAGCGGCCCGGCGGGCAGGCAGCGGCCATTGCCCAGGCCACGGGCGGCGTCGATCAGCACCAGCTCCAGGTCACGCGCCAGGCGATAGTGCTGCATGCCGTCGTCGCACAGAATCAGGTCCAGCGGTTCGCTGGCCAGCAATGCCTTGACAGCGCGGGAACGGTCGGGGTCGATCATCAGCGGCACGCCGGTGCGCTGGACGATCAGCAAAGGCTCATCACCTGCCTGTTCGGCACTGTGCTCGGCCCTGACACGCCAAGGCAACTGGGGCGGCTTGGCACCGTAACCACGGCTGACCACGCCAACCTTGAGCCCACGCTGGCGGCAGTGCTCGATCAACCACAGGATCATCGGCGTCTTGCCGGTGCCACCCACGGTGATATTGCCCACCACGATCACTGGCACGGGTGCGCGGTAGCTGGGGCTTTCACCATTCAGAAAACGCGCACGCTTGCGCACCACCACCCGCCGGTACAAGGCTTCAAGCGGGCGCAGCAGGGCCAGGGCCGGGTGCCCGGCGTACCACGCGGCGAGCAGGCGGTCGGCAAAGGCCATCAAGGGGTCCCCTGGGCGGCCTCGACGGTGGTCATGCGCAGGTGGCTGAAACCGAGCTTGCCGGCGGCATCCATTGCAGTGACCACGGCCTGGTGCGGGTCTTGCCGTCGGCGCTGATGGCCAGCGGCAGCGTGGTGTCACCACCGGACTCGCGCTCGATGGCCTCGGTCAGGGTAGCCAGGTCGCTCTTGGGCAGCAGGTGGTTGTTCACCGAATAAACGCCATCGGCGCTGATGGTGATTTCCACCAGTTTGTCCTGGTCGGCTGGCGGCTGTTCGGCACTGGCGGCCTCGGGCAGCTCGACCCGCAGCTGGGTTTCGCGGGTGAAGGTGGTGGTGACCACGAAGAACAGCAGCAACACGAACACCACGTCGATCAGCGACGCGAGGTTGATGTCGACGTTCTCCCGCTGGCGGTTGCGCCGGAACTTCACGCCTTGCCTCCAGCCACTTCCACTTCGCGGTCGCCCTGGATCACTTCCACCAGCTTGATCGCCTCCTGCTCCATGCCCACCACCAGCTCATCGATGCGGCGCAGCAGGAACCGGTGGAAGAACACGGCCGGGATACCGACCATCAGGCCGGCGGCGGTGGTGACCAGGGCCTTGGAGATACCACCGGCCAGCACGGCGGCGTTGGCGGTCATCTGCGAACCCATGAAGGCGCTGAAGATGTCGATCATACCCAGCACGGTGCCCAGCAGGCCGAGCAGCGGCGCCATGGCGGCGATGGTGCCGAGGGTGCTGATGTAGCGCTCCAGCTCGTGGATGACGCGCGAAGCGGCTTCCTCGATGCACTCTTTCATGATTTCACGGCCATGGCGGAGAGTTGGCCAGGCCTGCGGCGAGGATTTCACCCAGCGGCGAGTCAGCGCGCAGGGCCTTGAGTTTGTCACTGGTGAGCTGCTTGTCCTTGATCCACATCCACACCTGGCCCAGCAGGTGCGGCGGGGTGACACGGCTGGCGCGCAGGGTCCACAGGCGCTCGACGACGATAGCCATGGCGGCGATGGAGCTCAGAATGATCGGCAGCATCATCCAACCACCGGACTTGACCAATTCCCACACAGTAAACGCCCCTTCGGAAAAAGGCCGCCACTCTACCATAGGAGCGCAGGTGGCTCATCTGCCGAAGGTCAGGGAATTGTGGTGACTGCCTCATCGCCGGCAAGCCGGCTCCCACAGGTTCAGCGTTAAACCTGTGGGAGCCGGCTTGCCGGCGATTGGCCCGCTCAGCCACCACCAGACTCAGCCGCTGCCTCTCGCCAGAAGCGCCGCTGCGAGCGCATTCCCTCTACCTCACCCCAGCTACCTAGACGCAACCGCAACGCCCCCTCCACCGCCGTATCATGAATCGCCACCCCATGCCGACGGTAGCGCTCGATCACCTGCGGGTGCGGATGCCCGAAGCCATTGTTCCGCCCCCGCGAAATTAACGCGCCACGTGGTTGGGTAGCCCGCACGAACGCCTCGGTGGACGAGGTACGGCTACCGTGGTGCGGCGACTGCAGCCAGTCGATATCGGTTTGTTCGCTGGCCGCCAACCAGGCACGCTCGGCCCCCGCCTCCATATCGCCCGCAAGCAGCAACCGCTCACCCTGCGCCTCGACCAGCAGCACGCAAGAGCGGTCATTGCTGCCTTGCGCCCCAGGCCAGCGCCACAGCGAAAAGTGCACGCCATCCCACTCCCAGCGTTCATCACTGACACAGGGCTGCGCGCCGCGCAGGGTCTGTGCCTCACCCGCCAATAGACGCCCGATGGGCAACCCGCGAGCAACCGCCTGCGCGCCACCGGCATGATCGGCATGGGCATGACTGATCAGCATCACGTCCAGGTGATTGACGCCCAGCTTGCGCAAGGTCGGCAACACCACCCACTCGCCCAGGTCGCTGTCACCCCGAGCCGGCCCTGCATCGTACAAGAGGCTGTGATGTCGGGTTCGCAGCAGTACCGCCAGGCCTTGGCCAACGTCCAGCTGCCAGACCTCCACCTGCCCCGGCGGCACCTGCTCTCTGGGTACCCACAAGGCCAGCAGCATCACCCCGCCCAGCCCGCGCAATGGCACACCCCGGGGCAGCAGCACCAACAATGCACCACAGCTCACCAACAACCAGGCCCACAGCGGCAATGCGGCGGGTACCCAGGCCGATTGCCAGCCGGCCATCATGCCCAGCAGCTTGAAGAGTATGTCCAGCAGACCGCCCGCCAGCCACAGCGCGGCGGCTCACCCACGCCACCCAACGGCAGCAGCGCCGTGCCGAGCAACGCCAGTGGCAACACCGCCAGGCTGACCCAGGGCACTGCCAGCAGGTTGGCCAGCGGCGCACTCAGGCTGACCGGCAGCCCCGTGGCCAGCAATACAGGCAGCAAGCCAATGGCGACCACCCACTGTGCACGCGTCCAGGCCTGCCAAGGCCGCCAACCGCCAAGCCGTGCGCTGAAGCAATAGATGAGCACGGCCACTGCCGTGAACGACAACCAGAACCCCGGCAACAACGCCGCCAATGGCTCGAACAGCAGCACCACATTAAGCGCCAGCAACAACGGCAACCCGGCACCGATGTGACGAAAGCGCAGGCGCCAGGCCAGCACCACCGCCAACATCAGGCAGGCCCGCTGCACCGGCACGCCCCACCCCGCCAGCCCGCCATACCCCAGCGCCGCCGCCATGGCCAGGCCACAGGCCCACGGCAGCCAAGGCAAACGTTGCGGCCAGAAGCCCCAGCGCGCCAACCCGGCGACCAGTCCGTAGAACAGCCCAGCAACCAAACCGATGTGTTGCCCGGAAATGACCAGCAAGTGCACCGTGCCCGTGGCCTGCAAGGTTTGCCAGTCGTCCCGGCCAGCGCGGCACCATCGCCCAACACCAAGGCAACCAGCGCAGCTTCGCGACCATGGGCATCGACCGACACCAATCGCTGACGCAGCTGATCACGCCAACCACCCGACACAGCTGCCAGCAATTCTCCCGACTTGACCGTGCCGGTTGCGCCAACCCGCCGAGCCAACAGGCTTGCCTCCCGGTCCGGACCATGGGGGTTGAGCAAGCCGGCCGGGCGTTGCAAGGTTACGGCCAGGCGCCAGCGCTCGCCAGCACGAACTTGCGGCCCGTCGAACCAGCTCAGCTGCAGGAGTTTCGGCAACTCGGCTCGGCGCGAATGTGGCCCCGCCAGTTCGAATCGCACCCCTTGCGCCGTTCGGGTCGGCAAGCCGACCACCCTGCCCTCCAGCCATAGCGTACGTCCATCCAGCCTCGCCGCCAGCCGGTTATCCAGCGCCTGCTGGGCAGACCAACAAGCCCAACAAAACCCCAGCAGAAACAGCCCGACCGGCCAGCACCGCGTCATCAGGCACACCAGGGCGCAACAGACAAGCAGGAGAAGCCAGCCGACCGACGGCAAGGCAGGTAGAAACCCCAGGCACAACAGCCCAAGGGCGAGCGCAAACATCCCTGTGCGCATGAGATAGAGCTCCAGAAGCGTAATAACCTTCTGAGGCATAGACGAATCGACAGCAAAGCTTGCTCAACAATTGTCACAAACTCTGAACAAGGCTGAGATGGAATCAGGGCATACTGCCTTCACCAACGCCCCGGGAGCCTACATGCCGCGCCGACTGTTCAAACGCTACATGCCGGACCCGACCAGCATTCGGGAACACAAGTCTTTACGCTTTTTCGGCAAGCTGCTGCATGACCCGAACCTCTGGCACCTGAACCGTCACTCGGTGGCGCGGGCCATGGGGGTAGGCTTGTTCGCGGCGCTCATCCCTATTCCGATGCAGATGCTGCTGGCAGCGAGCCTGGCCATTCCGGTGCGCGGCAACCTGCCCATCGCGGTCAGCCTGGTCTGGCTGACCAACCCGCTGACCATGCCGCCGGTGTTCTTCGTCACCTACATGACCGGTGCCTGGCTGCTGCAGACACCACCGCGCACGCTGCCCGACGACCTGACCTTCGAATGGATCACCGACCAGCTAGCGACCCTCTGGCAGCCCTTCCTGCTCGGTTCGGTGGTGTGTGGCGTGGTGCTCGGCATCCTTGCCTACTTCATCACCATGGCCTACTGGCGCTGGTGGGTGGGCCGGCAGTGGCGCCGGCGCAAGCAGAAGGGCTTACAGAAATGCTCAGGCGCGCCGCGGCCGCTGACCAGCAGGCGAACGCACACCACATAGAGCACTGCGGTAGCAACCAGCATGAAGGTGATCGCCGTGCCAATGCTGATATCCGACACCCCTAGAATGCCGTAGCGGAACGAGTTGACCATGTGCAGCACCGGGTTGGCCAGCGATACGGTCTGCCAGAACGGCGGCAGCAGGTTGATCGAGTAGAACACCCCGCCCAGGTAGGTCAGCGGCGTCAGCACGAAGGTCGGGATGATCGAGATATCGTCGAAGTTGCGCGCGAATACCGCGTTGACGAAGCCCAGCAGCGAGAAGATGGTTGCGGTCAGCAGCACCACGACCACGGTCACGCCCAGATGGTGCACCTGCAGGTCGGTGAAGAACATCGACAGGATGGTCACGATCACCCCCACCGCCAGGCCGCGCAGCACGCCACCCAGCACATACCCCACGAGAATGGTGTGTGGCGACACCGGTGACACCATCAACTCCTCGATAGAGCGCTGGAACTTGCTGCCGAAGAAGCTCGACACCACGTTGCCGTAGGAGTTGGTGATCACCGACATCATGATCAGCCCCGGCACGATGTACTGCATGTAGGTGAAGCCGCCCATGTCGCCGATCTGCCGGCCAATCAGGTTCCCGAAGATGACGAAGTACAGGACCATGGTGATCGCCGGCGGCAGCAGGGTCTGCGGCCAGATGCGCAAGAAGCGCCGCACTTCGCGGTAGACGATGGTGTTCAGGGCGACCCAGTTGGTGCGCAGTTCCACACTCATACGGCCACCTTCGACAGGTTCTTTTCCACCAGGGACACGAACAGCTCCTCAAGTCGGTTGGTCTTGTTGCGCAGGCTCTGCACCTCGATGTTCTGCAGTGCCAGCTGGCCGAACAGCGCGGTGATGCCGATGTCCTTGTCCACCTGCACCTCCAGGGTGTGCGGGGTGATCAACCGGCACGGGTAACCCTGCAATACCGGCGCGGTGGCCAGGTCCTGCTTGAGGTCCAGCACGAAGGTCTCGACGTGCAGCTTGCCCAGCAGCTGGCGCATGCTGGTGTTCTCGACGATGGTGCCGTGGTCGATGATGCCGATGTTGCGGCACAGCTGTTCGGCTTCTTCCAGGTAGTGGGTGGTCAGAATGATGGTAATGCCCTTCTGGTTGAGCTCGGTGAGGAAGCTCCACATCGAACGGCGCAGCTCGATGTCCACCCCAGCGGTCGGCTCGTCGAGAATCAGCAGGCGCGGCTCGTGAATCAGCGCCCGGGCGATCATCAAGCGGCGCTTCATGCCGCCGGACAGCGAGCGTGACTGCACGTCACGCTTGTCCCACAGGCCCAGCTGGGTCAGGTACTGCTCGGCGCGCTCCTTGGCCAGCTTGGGCGGGATGCCGTAGTAGCCGGCCTGGGTGACGACGATGTCGAAGGTCTTCTCGAACTGGTTGAAGTTGAACTCCTGGGGTACCACGCCCAGGCAGCGCTTGAGCGCCGCTGGCTCGCGGTCCAGGTCATGGCCGAACACGTTCACCGTGCCGCTGGTCTTGTTCACCAGGGTCGAGAGAATACCGATGGTGGTGGATTTGCCGGCACCGTTGGGGCCGAGCAAGGCGAAGAAGTCACCTTCGGCGACATCCAGGTCGATGCCCTTGAGGGCCTGGAAACCGTTGCCGTAGGTTTTGGTCAACTGTCGAATGGACAGGGCAGAACTCATAGCGGGTCACGTACCGAGTGAAAAGGTCAGGACACGCCAGGGCAGGTCACTGGCGCAGTGAGTGCGGCCATGGTGCAAGGCCTGGCCGCACAAGTACAGTCATGTGTATTTGATAGTGACTATCGAAGCCGCATCAGGTCAGCGCGGTCATCACCGCCGCCTGGTAGGCAGGCCGCTGTTTCAGGCGCTCGTACCAGGCTTCCAGGTGGTGCATGGTTGCGCGCTCGATGGGCATTTCGAACCAGGCATAGATAAAGCTACCCAGTGGGATGTCGCCCATGCCGATCTGGTCACCGGAAAGGTAGGGCTGATGCGCCAATGTCTGGTCGGCAATCGCCAGCAGCTCGGCGCATTGCTTATGCGCGGCGTTGATCGCCACCCAGTCGCGTTGCTCTTCGGGGTGCGCAGCAGGCCCCAGAACAGCGGGCGGAACGGGCCGGCGAAGGAAGAGGTGGTCCAGTCCATCCATTTGTCCGCCAGGGCGCGCTGGCGTGGGTCTTCCAGATACCAGCCCTGCTCCTGGCCGTATTCGGCGCACAGGTAACGGACGATGGTGTTGGACTCCCACAGCGTCAGGTCGCCATCTTCGAGCATCGGCACCAGGCCATTGGGGTTGCGGGCGCGGTAGTGCGGTTCGTTGACCACGCCGAACGCCGCCAGCGTCGATGGATTCGAAATCCAGCCCAAGTTCGTGAGCGATCCACAGCGCCTTGCGCACATTGCTCGAGTTCTTGCGGCCCCAGATCTTCAGCATGGCAACGTCCTTTGGTATGCGGAAGGCAGCAGTGTACTGCAAAGCTTGTAGGCGATCGACCTAGGATAACCATGCTTCAGACCAACTTTATAACATCCAGGGCCTAGCATTTTTGTCAGTTCTAAGTATCAACAAAAAAACATACAGTTCCAGCTCACCCAGCAGCAAGGACAAATATGATGGACGCGCCCTCGACCTCAACGAAAATGGTTTTAGCCGCTTATTGCCCTGTGGAGTTGACCAATAATTCCTGGCAAAAACACTATGAAAACCACTCATTGGACACACACAACAACGAGATCATCACCAGCAAACGCGAATTGACCGTTGGTAAGCGCTGGGAATGGAGCGTCGTTCACCTCGGTCCCACAAATCTCACATATGACATGTATTACCGGACCGTAAAAATCACCCGGCTCGTGACCAAAGACACACGTCTCGAAACCCGCAAGGATACAGGGCTTAGACACCCGATAATCGCTGGAATACGCAACACCGGCACCAACGGCGATTCACTGACACTCACTCTTGACGTAGACAGTAGCTATCTGAAAATTGAAAACAACACCGACATTGACATCCGCTACTACTGGGATACGCCGCCCAGACTAATATGGTCTGGAAGGCCGGAAGATAGCGCATTATTCGAAACACACTATGCCAATCAAAAAAACACTCTGATCGGACACTTACTCTGGCGCCGCCGCAGTTTTGACATTTGGATGTATCCTGAGTTCGATTCTTTTTACAACCGTTTCATCTGGCGGGGCTACAACCAGTCATTAAATAAAGCCCTCAGCACACCCCTAGTGCAGCCTGGGACCGGCGAAGTAAGCATAGGGCTAGACCTCGACGCCTTCGAGTCCAACGGCACCATCCCGGCCGACATTTCCATATTCCCAAGTATCATCTTGCCACCCGATACCTGGAAGCACGTCCATGACTTCTTGATACCTGGGTATTTGCTGATGGTTGAATTCGATTACATTACCCTGCCAAAGGACAGTGCCCCCCATGCCGATGCCCTCCCCCTTTCAACCAGTACCGCTGGCAACAATTATTTCATCGACAGCTGCCCCGCAGAAGCTGAGCGTAATCCCACAATCGGTCAACCCGACATGGGCTATTACGAACCAACCGTCAGGCTCGATAAAGGTCATAGACGGCACACCGCATTACCAGCCCCCGGCGAACTCGCTCCTGCCCCTGTCCCGAATCCCGGCTGCAAAACTTTGATCCCTGCCATCCGCAAGGACAGCACACGCCAGATAAGTCTGCCGGCCGTTGCCGATGTGCTCGAAGCCTCCACCGCAACGGGCAAAGCTTACGCCACCTGGGTATCGGAGTATTTCAGTCAAACGCATTACTTCAAAGCGGCCAATGAAGCGGGGAAATTGAAGCTATCGATGTTCTACACCGATCTGACAAGCAAGGAAAGGCAAGTCGCCCTCAGCGACATCGTCTGGCACAGCTTGGCAGGCAACGGCAAAGTCGATGGCCAAGGCGTATTTATACCGGCTGATGGCGCGCCAGACTCCTTCACGGTTGTGCTGGCCATAGACTCAAATAAATCAGATGAAGAAGACTGGTACTGGGCCATGACGATCATCCCCATCCGTTCACCGATGTAGATGCCTTGGTTGAACTTCTGAATAACTAGGTTCGTACCAAAAGCCGCCGAGCGACGATCTCGCAACGTGCTTTCAAAGCAGTACGATCGTCGCTAAGGCATTTTCCAGATAACGCTTTGCAATATCGTTTCCAGGAAAGCCCGGCCAAGGCCTTGCTCGCGATGCTCCGCAAAAACGAACTCCATCAGCCACATTCTGTCACTGGTTTGAGCAGGGTTTTGCAACAGACCGACTAGGCTTGCTGCATGAATCTGGAGTCCAAGGTCACGGAGGAAAGACTATGTTGCTTTTGTGGTTGGCGGTATTGGTAATCGGTGCAGCCTATCTCACACACCGGCGTCTAGCGCCTCTGCAGATACTCGGTGCGGTGGCAGCTTATGTGTTGCTGATGGGCGTATTCAGTAACGTGCCAACCTGGTTGCTGACGCTGATAGCGTTGGTGCTGGTAGTGAAAATCGCTTTGGTGGCATTGCCACAATGGCGCCGCAAGGTGCTGACTCGCGCCGTTTTTGCCTGGTTCCAGCGCACGCTTCCCCCATGTCGCAGACTGAGCGCGAGGCCATAGACGCTGGCACTGTGTGGTGGGACGGTGAGTTGTTCAGCGGCCGCCCGAACTGGCAAACCTTGCTCGACTACCCAGCGCCAAAGCTGACAGCAGAGGAACAGGCGTTCATTGATGGGCCGACCGAGCAGCTGTGTGCCTTGGTCAGCGATTGGCAGATTGGCCAGGACATGGACTTACCTCCCGAGGCATGGGCGCACATCAAATCGCAAGGTTTTTTTGCCCTGATCATACCGAAGGAGTACGGCGGCAAGGGTTCTCGGCCTACGCGCATTCTCAGGTCGCGATGAAGCTCGCTACACGCAGCGGCGACCTGGCCTCCACCGTGATGGTGCCCAACTCGCTCGGCCCCGCAGAGCTACTTCTGCACTACGGCACAGATGAGCAGCGAAACCACTACCTTCCCCGCCTGGCCCGAGGCGAAGAAATCCCCTGCTTCGCACTCACAGGCCCTCTGGCGGGCTCTGACGCAGGCGCCATGCCCGATACCGGGGTCATCTGCAAAGGGCAATGGAACGGTGAAGAGGTTATTGGCCTGCGCCTTAACTGGGAGAAGCGCTACATAACCCTGGGGCCCGTCGCCACACTGCTGGGGCTGGCATTCAAAGCATATGACCCCGACCACCTGCTGGGCGATCAGGTGAACCTTGGCATCAGCCTGGCATTGATCCCCACAACCCTTCCAGGTGTCGAGATCGGCAAAAGCGCCACCTCCTCTCGGTGCTGCGTTCATGAACGGCCCCAACAGTGGCAAGGATGTATTCATCCCGCTGAACCTTTTGATCGGCGGCAAAGACATGCTCGGCAAGGGTTGGATGATGCTGATGAATTGCCTCTCGGTCGGCCGCTCGATTTCCCTCCCGGCAGTCGGAACCGGTGCTGCCAAATACACCAGTTTGGTGACGGGCCAGTACACACGCATACGCGAGCAATTCAACGTACCGCTAGCCGCGTTCGAGGGTATCCAAGAGTCACTGGCACGTATTGGTGGCAACGCCTGGCTGATGGATAGCGCTCGGCTACTGACCGCCCAAGCTGTGGACCTGGGCGAAAAGCCTTCGGTGCTGTCAGCCATTCTCAAGTACCACCTCACCGAGCGAGGCCGCGAATGTATCCGCCACGCCATGGACGTACATGGCGGCAAGGGCATCATCATGGGGCCGAACAACTACTTGGGACGCAACTGGCAAGGCGCCCCGATTTTCATCACGGTCGAAGGCGCCAACATTCTTTCGCGCAACCTCATGATCTTCGGCCAGGGTGCTATCCGCTGCCATCCGTTCGTACTGAAGGAAATGGCCCTGGCCGGACGTGAGGACCATGAGCAGGCACTCGATGAGTTCGATGACCTGTTGATGAAACACATCATGTTCGCGGCCGGCAATGCAGCCAGTACACTGGTGCTCGGCCTAGGGCTGGGGCTAATCGAAAAGGCGCCCGGAGATGCCCTGAGCCAAGGTTACTTCCGCGCCCTGAACCGCCAGGCGGCAGCCTTCGCCTTGCTGGCCGACCTGTCGATGATGTTGCTGGGTGGGGCCCTGAAACGCCGCGAACGTCTGAGTGCGCGCCTGGGCGATGTGCTGAGCCACCTGTACCTATCGTCTGCCGCACTCAAGCGCTACCACGACCTGGGCTCGCCAGAACATATGCAACCATTGTTACGCTGGGCCATGGAAGAAAGCCTGGCCAGTCAGAGAGCGCCCTGGACCGGTTGCTCGACAACTTCCCAAATCGCTTTGTCGGCTGCGCCTTGCGTGTGCTGGTGTTCCCGTTCGGCCGACGCCACACCGGGCCAAGCGACGAGCTGGATGCCGAAGTTGCAGAGTTGCTGGGTCGTCGCAAAGGTGACCCAGCCCTGGAGCAGTTATTGGCTGGCTGCTTCCGGCCTGAGGCAGAAGGTGACCCGGTGGCCGCACTGCAACGCGCCTGCGATGCGCTGGACGATGCTGCCCCGCTGCACAGGACGCTGTCTCAGGCAATCAAGGACGGCGCCGTCCAGCCGGCGCCAGGGCAATGCCCGATTGGGGCAGCTGTCGAAGCTGGCGTTCTTCAACCTGGTGAGGGCCAGCGGCTCAAGGCAGCCGAGCAAGCACGTCGGGCGGTGATCGCGGTGGACGCCTTCGACAAGGAGTGCCTACGGCCCACGCACGGCCGAGTGCGCTGATCCAGATGTAAACCGGGGCACCAGGCGGCCCACAACCCACGTATACTTCGCCCCCGTTTCAACCACTGAAAGGACCACACCATGGCCACCCCACACCTGGATTATCACCTGCAACTGCTCCATCACCTGCGTACCATCCTGGTTGCACTGGGTGAGGCCGACCAGGTGCCAGAGGAAAGCCACGCCTTGTTCCTTGAACGCTTCGACGAACTGCTCACCCTCCTTCCACAAGATCCGCTGGAAAGCCAATACCTTGGCCAGGACCTTATCTGCCAGGTCATTCAACGCTACCCGCAAATTGCTCACTTGGCGCCCCGCGACCTGCTGTGGTTCTTCGGCGGCGACTGCTTGCACTTCATGCCTGACGAAGAGCTGGCGCTTTACCAGGCCCTGGAAGAGCGTCGCTACGAAGCTGAGCAAAATGGCGAAACTTTTGACTGGCACCAGCAAAAGCAGCTTCTCAGCCAAGCGGGCCAGTCCACAAAAAACTGAGGCCTGTAGCGATTCGCTACCACACGCGTGATCCTGCCTTCTTCGGCAGCTGATTTGACTTACATACTGAGCTTTTCAGTCCTATTTAAGCTTCCCTCTCGGCTGGCCTTCATGGTCAGCCGATATCGATCCAGCCTGAAGTTTGAGCAACTAAGTCAGGCTGACACACAGATAAAAGGGATGACAGACATGAAAAAAAAACTTGCAACTGCTGGACTGGCATTGGGCCTGAGCGGCGCAGCATTCGCCAATACCGGCTCCATTCAATTTTACGGTCAGATCACCAGCGGCACCTGCTCGATCGAAATCATCGACCCGGCTCTTGGGACCAAACTGGATCGCATACCACTGGGTAACGTGGCCAATCACCGATTCGCCGGCGTCGGCGACGAGAGCAACTCTCGCCCCTTCGCCATGCGCGTCAGGCGCTGGTGGCTACCGAAGCATCCAGCCAGCAACTGAGCGTGCAATGGGGTGAGCGAGCTGCAGAGCAATGCCGATTGCCAATCGACCTTACGACCATGCGCCAGCAACAGGGCTACTACCTGCAGACCCTGACCTGCTCAGCCAGCTGAAGCCTGATTGATCGAACCAGCCCCATGCGAGAACGGAACCAATTCATGCAACCTAAACGATACCTGCCAAGCCTGTTGGCATTGGGGATTACCCTAGGCACTCAACTTTTCAGCCCTTCGCAGGCCTATGCCAGAGTAGGTTGCGCCTGGGTTGGAGCCAGCGGGCCAGTAAGCCACAGCGTCAACCTGGGTGATTTTTGGGTACCCAGGGACGCCAAAGTCGGCACGGTCATTGGCTCCCGCGTACGCGAAGTTGCCAGAGACCCCTTGAACCGCGAAATCCGCTGCGACAACGATGGTACTGGCACGCTGACTTTCTTCATGCCCCCATCCGTGCCCGTGTTCGGCGGGCCACTGCCAGACGTCAATGGCTGGGACGTCACTGGCAAAGTGCTGGAAACCGGCATCCCCGGCGTCGGTCTGTATGTCCGCTTGAACCACCCCTACACCGGCGCCAACAATGCTTTTCGCCCTGTAGACGATGTGGCAATACCCTATGAAGGCCGCAACTCGGTAAACATCTCGCCAACGCCACTGGTAGTGAACGACCTCAGCGCCAACTATTACCTGATCAAGACCGGACCCATACCATCCGGCCCCACCCGTTTCAATAAACAAATGGCAACGGGCACCATCACCGACCTGGGTAGCGCATTGCATTTGAGCGTGGGCGCTGGCGTGAATCAAGCGCAGTGCACCCTCAAGGCCGATGCGGTGAGTGACAACCCAGTCCCGCTGGGCAGCCACGATACGGCCGTGTTCACCAAGCCTGGCGATGTCTCGCCGGCTGTAAACTTCCATATCACACTGAGCGACTGCGAGGATGACCCGGCAGGTAGCGTTGCCCGAGCACACATTCGTCTTGAAGGCGCGCTGGGCTCAAACGTGATTGATCCCACCCTGGGGCTATTCAGCTTGAACGACAGTAAGCCCGCAGAAGGTATCGCCATTCAACTACTACGTAATGACAGTTCGCCCATGACACTTGAGCAAGACGAGCCGGTCACTTGGCTGGCGATTGGCAATACGCGCCTGGATTTCAAGGCGCGCTATTACCAAGTAGCTCCCAAGGTTTCGGCAGGGCCTGCCAATGGGGCACTGAACTTCACCATCAGCTACCGCTGAACGCCTGATTGCCGCGGGTACCGAGCGTACCCGCACTCAGGCTTGGAAAACAGAACGACAAAAACGAAGAAAGGGACTTTCGTCCCTTTCTTCGTTCTTCGATTTGGAGCGGGAAACGAGACTCGAACTCGCGACCCCGACCTTGGCAAGGTCGTGCTCTACCAACTGAGCTATTCCCGCATTGTGAAGCTTTACCGCTAATCGGCGTGAAGCGCCTTGACGACCTTCACCACCACTGCACCGCATAGACGCCACAGTATTTAAACTGGAGCGGGAAACGAGACTCGAACTCGCGACCCCGACCTTGGCAAGGTCGTGCTCTACCAACTGAGCTATTCCCGCAAATGGCGTCCCCTAGGGGACTCGAACCCCTGTTACCGCCGTGAAAGGGCGGTGTCCTAGGCCACTAGACGAAGGGGACACACAACACTTTTTCAGTGCACCAGACTTGAACCTCACGATTCAGCCTGGATTTTCTTTTCCTGCCCCGCCGTTAGGCGTTGCCGGAGAAACTGGAGCGGGAAACGAGACTCGAACTCGCGACCCCGACCTTGGCAAGGTCGTGCTCTACCAACTGAGCTATTCCCGCATTGGCGTCCCCTAGGGGACTCGAACCCCTGTTACCGCCGTGAAAGGGCGGTGTCCTAGGCCACTAGACGAAGGGGACACGCTACAAGCATTACTGCTTGCTTTCACTCCCTGCCGCGTTTCGCTGTGTGCTTTACGCTGCAAGTGGCGCGCATTCTATGGATGGTTCGGGAAGGCGTCAACCCCTTTGTAGAAATTTATTTAAATCAATGACTTCGGGCAGTCTGGCAGGTGCTTGCAGGTGGCGCTTGAGGATTGACGTTGATTTTCTGACGGCAACTCGGCATTAATGTGCCAGCATGCAGTTATATGGCTGGTTGCCGATAGAAAAAGAGATTTGCGTGTTCGGGCCTCTCGCGAGCAAGCACGCTCCTACAATCAAATATGCACACCTATTCATGAGGCGTTAACGGTGACACCACTTCTGATCACTCTGCTCATCGTGGCGGGCATCGCGTTGCTGATCGTGATCGGCTACCTCAACAACGTGGTCGAAAACAGCAAGCTCGAACGCGCGCGGCTGAAGGTGGAACTGGCCGACCGCGTACGCCGCTGTGGCGAAATCACCGAGACCTTCCCCGGCCAGTTCATGACGCCAGCGTTGAAGCTGCTGCTTACCCGGCTTGAGCTGAACCTCAACCAGCGTCAGTTGGCACTGGACAAGCACAACGGCAACCTGAAGGCCCGCATTGCCGAACTCGAAGGCCTGGTTGCCAAAGGCGAACAGATTCCGGTCAACAACCCGCCCAGCCCGATCCAGACCGAGGTAAAGGCCAAGGTGTGCGGTTCTTGCTAGAGGCGCTGCATACCCAAATCGTCCGCGCTACCCAGGAAAACGTCCTGCAGACCAACGAAGGCAAGTATTGGGTGAAGGAAATCCGCCACATCCTGGTACTGCTGCATATCGAGTTCTTCAACAACCTTGGCCAGCAGGCCCTGCAGCAGGAACAGCCGGGCCAGGCGCGCCTGGCGTTCGAACGGGCGTGCAGTACCTGCGCAAACAGCCTGAGCCAAAGCAATATGAAGAGCAGCTGACCTACCTGGAGAAACTGCTGGCCAGGGCCAATGCCCAGGTGCTGGACAAGATGGAGCCGGCCGAGAACGACGAGAACGCCCTGACCCAGGGCTCAAGACCGATGAGGACGAGACCTGGAAGAAGCGGGTTATTTACGATTGATGCATTCTGTACTGGCCTCATCGCCGGCAAGCCGGCTCCCACATGGACCGCGTTGATCTTAAGATCACTGCAATACCTGTGGGAGCAACTGTCTTGCGCTGCCTGTACTGGCCTCATCGCCGGCAAGCCGGCTCCCACAGGTAATGCTCGTCGCGGTCCATGTGGGAGCCGGCTTGCCGGCGATGAGGCCATACAAGGCAATACTCAGCAGTCGGTCAGCTCAAGAAAGATCGCCGCCAACCGCTCCAACCCCACCTGATCCGCTTCGCTGAAGCGCGCCAGCTTCGGGCTGTCCAAGTCCAGCACGCCAATCAGCCTGCCCTCCTTCACCAGTGGAATCACCAGTTCGCTATTCGAGGCACTGTCACAGGCAATGTGCCCCGGGAATGCGTGCACATCTTCCACCCGCTGGGTCTGGCGCGTCGCCGCTGCAGCACCGCACACGCCCTTGCTGAACGGAATGCGCACACAAGCCACCTGCCCCTGGAACGGGCCGAGCACCAGCTCTTCGTTGCGGTTGAGGTAGAACCCCGCCCAGTTCAGGTCGTCCACCTGGTTATAGAGGAACGCCGAAAACTGCGCGGCATTGGCGATGAAGTCACGCTCGTCGGCGAACAGCGCCTGTACTTGCGCCGCCAGCAGGTTGTAGCCATCGAGGCCGGCGCCACTGGCATTGAGGTCGATCATTTATTTCTGCTCCAACAATTGCAGCCCAACCCAATAGCGGGCGAACTGGTAGGCACAACGGCCATTACGGTTGCCACGGCCGGTTGCCCAGCGCACGGCGAGGATGTCCAGCGCCTCGTCGCGCTGCCAGGCAAGCCCGGCAGAACGCGCCAGCTGGCCGATCCAGTGTTCGACCACGTTGAGGAAGTGGTCCTGGGTGAAGGGGTAGAACGACAGCCACAAGCCAAAACGGTCGGACAAGGCAATCTTGTCTTCCACCGCTTCGCTGGGATGCAGCTCGCCATCGACGCGCTTCCAGTTTTCGTTGTCGCTCTCTTTCTCCGGCACCAGGTGGCGGCGGTTCGAGGTGGCGTACAGCAGCACGTTGTCGGGCGCCTGCTCGAGCGAGCCGTCGAGCACGCTCTTGAGCACCCGATAGTCGCCCTCCCCGGCTTCGAACGACAGGTCGTCGCAGAACAGGATGAAGCGCTGTGGGAGTTTCTGCAGCTGTTCGACGACGCGAGGCAGGTCGGCCAGGTGGTCGCGCTCGATTTCGATCAGGCGCAGCCCAGCGCCCGCGTGTTCGGCCAGCAAGGCGCGCACCAGCGACGATTTGCCGGTGCCGCGCGAGCCCCACAGCAAGGCGTGGTTGGCGGGCAGGCCGTTGATGAACTGGTGCGTGTTGCGGCCCAGCTGGTCGCGCTGCTGGTCGACGCCGATCAGGTCACTCAGGCGGATGTCCAGGCTGACTTCCAGCGGCATCAGGTAGCCGGTGCGGCCGTCGCGCTGCCAGCGGGCGGCCAGTGTGGTGGTCCAGTCGATGTCCGGGCGTGGTGCGGGCAACAGGGTTCAAGACGCGCCAGTACCGATTCGGCGCGTTCCAGGAAAGCATTCAAGCGAGCGTCCATGACGACTCCTAGCAAGACAGTGCGAGTTTTGCGGCAGCACCGGCCCCTTTCGCGGGTAAACCCGCTCCCACAGGCTACCCACTGATATTAAGAGCAGTGGACTACCTGTGGGAGCGGGTTTACCCGCGAAAGGGCCGGTGCTGCCAACAACAATCAACTTTGAATGTGTGACAGACCCGCCAGCAGCCGGGGCTGATCGGCTATGCTTGCGCAGCGCAAGGGACATGGAACCGGCTCGGGACTCATGGATATCAAGTTCACCAATCGCCTGTCATACAAGCAAGCCCGGTTGACAGTCCTGGTCGGCTTCATCCTGGGAACATTGCTCAGTCTCATACAAATCGGCATCGATTATGCCAGCGAAGACGCGTCCATCAACCGCGAAGTGCAAGCGTTGATGCAAATCAGCCATAACCCGGCCTCGCGCATCGCCTACAACATCGACGCCGAACTGGCCCTGGAACTCACCCGCGGCCTGCTGCAATCGCCGGCCATCATCCGCGCGCGGCTGATCGACAACAACGAAACCGTGCTGGCCGATGTGCAACGCACACGCCTGGAAGACCGCTACCGGCCCCTGAGCGACTTCCTGTTCGGCGAGCAGCGCCAGTTCCAGGAGCGGCTGTACCTGACTCGCATGCCCAACGAGTACCTGGGCACCCTGTACCTGGACGTAGACACCTACGCCTTCGGCAGCCGCTTCCTCGACCGCGCTGGCGTCACCCTGTTCAACGGTTTCGCCCGCAGCCTGGTGCTGACCGGCATCCTGCTGGCGTTGTTCTACTTCATGCTGACCAAGCCCTTGGTGACTGTTATCGGCGCACTCAGCGGCCGCGACCCGCGCCAGCCTCGGCAAACCCGGGTGGACTGCCCCCACGGCCACGAGCGCGACGAGATCGGCGTGCTGGTAAAGGTCGCCAACCAGCAGTTCGTCAGCATGGCCACCGAGATCCAGCAGCGGCGCAGCGCGGAAAACCGCCTTACCCAATACCTCAACGAGCTGGAGGACATCGTCTCGTCGCGCACCAACGAGCTCAAGGCCAGCAACAGCCGCCTGAGCCATTCAACCAGGAGCTGGAATTAGCCCGCCAGCGCGCCCTGGACATGGCTCAGGCCCGCGCCGCGTTCCTGGCCAACATGAGCCACGAGATCCGCACCCCGCTCAACGGCATGCTCGGCATGATCGCCCTGGCCCTGGACAGCCCGCTGGCCGGCGAGCAACGCCAGCAACTGTCGATTGCCCACGACTCGGGCAAGGTGCTGGTGGAGCTGCTCAACGATATTCTCGACCTGTCCAAGTTCGATGCCGGCCAGCTGGAGCTTGAGCGCATCCCGTTCGACATGGGCGCGATGATCGAGGACACCGCCAACCTGCTGTCGCAGAATGCCGCGCAAAGCGTCGAACTGACCTGCCTGATCGCCGACGATTTCCCCAGCATGGTGCTTGGCGACCCGACCCGGGTGCGGCAGATCGTCAGCAATCTGTTGTCCAACGCGCTGAAGTTCACCCGCTTCGGCCGCGTCGACGTGCGCCTGAGCGTGATCGTCGGCGGTGTGCGCCTGGAGGTCCACGACACCGGCATCGGCATTCCCGAGGAGGCCCAGGCGCGCATCTTCCAGCCGTTCATCCAGGCAGGGGCAGGCATTACCCGCCAGTACGGCGGCACTGGCCTGGGCCTGGCGCTGACCCGCAACCTGTGCAAAGCCATGCAGGGGCACCTGCATATCCAGTCCGAGCCTGGCTTCGGCAGCCGTTTCAGCGCCGACCTGCCGCTGACCGCGCACACCGAAGCCATCGCGCCTGCGCACCTGCACGGCCAGGTGGTGGCCCTCACCCGCGCCGGCAGTGGCCTGAGCGAACTGCTGCAGCGCCTGCTGCCCGCCTGGGGGCTGGGCTACCGACGCCATAACGACGCCAGCAGTATCCAGACGACAGCCATCGACCTGCTGATCACCGACGACCAGGACCACTTGCAGCACCTGCGCCCGGCGTTCCAGGCGCCGATTCTGCTGGTGACTGCCTACGGCAACTTCCTGCCCAGCGAACAGTCGAGCCACTTCGCCCCTTTACACCAATTGGCCCGTCCCCTGGCGCGCAACGCCCTGTACCAGATGCTGCGGCGTACGCTGCAAGGCCAAGCCCCCGAACACCCACTGGCCAACCCCAGCGTCATGCCCGAGGAAGGCCGGGCGCGCATTCTGCTGGTGGAGGACAACCCGGTGAACCAGTTGGTGGCCAAGGGCATGCTGGCCAAGCTCGGCTGCCAGGTGCAGCTCGCCACCCAGGGCGCCGAGGCCCTGGAAATGCTGGAAGACGATGACTTCGACATGGTGCTCATGGACTGCAACATGCCGGTGATGGATGGCTACGAAGCCAGCCGGCGCATTCGCCAGAGTGGCCGCTGGCCTGAGCTGCCCATCGTCGCGCTGACCGCCAATGCCATGCCCGAGGAGCGCGAGCGCTGCCGCGCCGCGGGCATGAACGACTACCTGGCCAAGCCGTTCCGCCGCGAGGAGCTACTGGCGCTGATCGAGCACTGGGTGCCAATCAGCGGCTGAGCAGACGCTCGATATCCGTCTCCAGCGCCTGAGGCTTGGTGGTCGGGCCATAGCGTTTGACCTTGCCACTGGCCGGGTCGAGCAGGAACTTGGTGAAGTTCCACTTGATCTTCTGGGTGCCCAGCAGGCCGGGGCGCGCTGTTTCAGTTCGACGAACAGCGGGTGGGCGCCGGGGCCGTTGACTTCGATCTTGCGAAACAGCGGAAAACTCACGCCGAAATTGCGCTCACAGAACTGCGCGATCTCCCGTGCGTCGCCCGGTTCCTGCTTGCCGAACTGGTTGCATGGGAAGCCCAGCACCACCAGCCCACGGTCGCGGTACGCCTGCCACAGTTGCTCGAGGCCCTTGTACTGCGGGGTGAAACCGCACTGGCTGGCGGTGTTGACTACCAGCACCGCCTTGCCACTGAAGTCGCCCAGCACCTTGTGCTCGCCGCCCAGGGTCACGCAGGGAATGTCGAGTATCGATCCAGCCATGTTCAGCTCCGGTCAGTCACGCGGCTTGAGGTCCAGGCACACCGAGTTGATGCAGTAGCGCAGGCCGGTCGGTGGCGGGCCGTCGGGGAACACATGGCCCAGATGGGCATCGCACTGGGCGCAGGTGACCTCGGTGCGGATCATGCCGTGGGAGGTGTCGCGGATTTCGATCATCGCGCTGTCTTCGATCGGCGCATAGAAGCTTGGCCAGCCACAGCCGGAGTCGAACTTGGTCTGCGCGTCGAACAGCGGCAGGTCGCAGCAGATGCAGTGGTAGATGCCGTCGCGTCGTTCGCTGTTGTACTTGCCGCTGAACGGCCGCTCGGTGCCCTTGAGGCGGCACACCTGGTACTGGGCCGGGTCGAGCATGGCGCGCCATTCTTCAAGGGTTTTGTCGATCTTTTGCATAAGTGGACCTCGGCAGGCTGAATTTCACGCTGCGCCGTCTTTTCCAGGGCGCGGGTGGCACGTATATTAGTTGGCTTCGTGTGCAAGGCTCCAAGTCTGGCACTCGCTGCCGCCCTTTCAAACCTTTCGAACCTATCGAACTGGGCGGCGGCGGCAGCGCGTATTCTCAACCGGGATCACATCATGCAGTTCAGCAAATCGAACAAGCTCGCCAATGTCTGCTACGACATTCGCGGCCCAGTGCTCAAGCACGCCAAACGCCTGGAAGAGGAAGGCCATCGCATCCTCAAGCTGAACATCGGCAACCCGGCGCCGTTTGGCTTCGAGGCACCGGACGAAATCCTTCAGGATGTGATCCGCAACCTGCCCACCGCCCAGGGCTACAGCGACTCCAAAGGCCTGTTCAGCGCCCGCAAGGCGGTGATGCAGTACTGCCAGCAGAAGGAAATCGAAGGCGTCACCATCGAGGACATCTACCTCGGCAACGGCGTGTCCGAGTTGATCGTGATGTCGATGCAGGCCCTGCTCAACAACGGCGACGAAGTGCTGATCCCGGCACCTGACTACCCGCTGTGGACTGCCGCAGTGAGCCTGGCCGGTGGCAAGCCGGTGCACTACCTGTGCGACGAGCAGGCCGACTGGTTCCCGGACCTGGAAGACATCAAGGCCAAGATCACCCCGAACACCAAGGCCCTGGTGATCATCAACCCGAACAACCCGACCGGCGCCGTCTACTCCAAGGAACTGCTGCTGGGCATGCTGGAGCTGGCGCGTCAGCACAACCTGGTGGTGTTCTCGGACGAGATCTACGACAAGATCCTCTACGACGAAGCCGTGCACATCAGCACCGCCTCGCTGGCCCCAGACCTGCTGTGCCTGACCTTCAACGGCCTGTCCAAGTCGTACCGGGTGGCGGGCTTCCGCTCCGGCTGGCTGATCATCTCCGGGCCCAAGCAGCACGCCCAGAGCTACATCGAAGGCATCGACATGCTGGCCAACATGCGCCTGTGCGCCAACGTGCCGGCCCAGCACGCCATCCAGACCGCCCTGGGCGGCTACCAGAGCATCAACGACCTGGTGCTGCCGCCAGGCCGCCTGCTGGAGCAGCGCAATCGCACCTACGAACTGCTCAATTCGATCCCTGGCGTGAGCTGCGTCAAGCCGATGGGTGCGCTGTATGCGTTCCCGAAAATCGACCCGAAAGTGTGCCCGATCCACAACGACGAGAAGTTCGTGCTCGACTTGCTGCTGTCGGAGAAGCTGCTGATCGTTCAGGGTACGGCGTTCAACTGGCCATGGCCGGACCACTTCCGCGTGGTGACCTTGCCGCGTGTGGATGACCTGGAGCAGGCGATTGGCCGTATCGGGAACTTCCTGAAGGGTTATTCGCAGTAAGGTTCGGCGGGATATTTGTGGTATCTGTGAGATCGAGCGCCGCCCGCGCGGCGCATCGCAGGCTTCGCCAGCTCCCACATCTGTTTCGGGCCAATTATTCCTGTGAGATTTGCGCGCGACCGTTCTTGGCGCATGGCTTGATATCGCGTCGTACATACAAGGCGGTCGCGCGCGTCTGTCACAGGCGTTACTGGCCCGAAACAGATGTGGGAGCTGGCGAAGCCTGCGATGCGCCGCGCGCGGGCGGCGCTCGATCTCAAACTCAACAAAATCCGCCCGCCATACCCCACAGGATGTTTCTTACATCCTGCAACGCTCTACCTCACAGCCCCCGCAAGATCCTCTGCCATACTCCGCCGTACACAGTTTGAAATAGTCGCCCGATTGAATCGGCACGGCAGGCCCCTTATATACCCCGCATACGCAACAAACCCATCCGTCAGGAGAACGTAACAACCATGATGCGCATTCTGTTGTTTGTAGCCACCAACCTTGCGGTGGTGCTGGTTGCAAGCATTACCCTGAGCCTGTTTGGCTTCAACGGGATCATGGCCGCCAACGGGGTTGACCTCAACCTCAGCAGCCTGCTGGTGTTCTGTGCCGTGTTCGGCTTCGCCGGCTCCCTCGTTTCGCTGTTCATCTCCAAGTGGATGGCGAAGATGACCACCGGCACCCAGATCATCTCCCAGCCGCGCACCCGCCACGAGCAGTGGCTGCTGCAAACGGTCGAGGAGCTGTCCCGCGCGAGGCCGGCATCAAGATGCCCGAGGTGGGTATCTTCCCGGCTTACGAGGCCAACGCCTTCGCCACCGGCTGGAACCGCAACGACGCGCTGGTCGCCGTGTCCCAGGGCCTGCTGGAGCGCTTCTCGCCCGATGAAGTGCGCGCCGTGCTGGCCCACGAAATCGGCCACGTGGCCAATGGCGACATGGTGACCCTGGCGCTGGTGCAGGGCGTGGTGAACACCTTCGTGATGTTCTTCGCCCGCATCATCGGCAACTTCGTCGACAAGGTCATCTTCAAGAACGAAGAAGGCCAAGGCATCGCCTACTACGTGGCGACCATCGTCGCCGAACTGATTCTGGGTATTCTGGCCAGCATGATCGTCATGTGGTTCTCGCGCCGCCGCGAATACCGCGCCGACGAAGCCGGTGCACAGCTGGCCGGCACCAACGCGATGATCGGTGCATTGCAGCGCCTGCGCGTGGAACAGGGCCTGCCGGTGCACATGCCTGACACCATGCGCGCCTTTGGCATCAATGGCGGCCTCAAGCACGGCCTGGCTGGCCTGCTGATGAGCCACCCACCGCTGGAAGACCGCATCGAGGCGCTGCGTCGCCGCGGTTGATGGGCTGACGCGAAAAAGAAAGGGCGACTTCGGTCGCCCTTTCTTTTTCGGCCTGTACCGGCCTCTTCGCGGGTAAACCCGCTCCCACAGGTACTCCACTGTTCTTGATATCAGTGGGTAACCTGTGGGAGCGGGTTTACCCGCGAAGAGGCCGGTACTTACAACATATCAATCAGAACGCTACACAATAGACGCGCTCCAGCAGGCTTGGCACCCCGGCCTGCACGAACTTAGGGCTTTCCTTGATCGCTTCGAAGGCCTCCAGCTCATCCACTTTCCAAGCGCAAAAGCCCCGGCGAACCTCGCTATCCACCACCGAAAACGGCGGCCCGTCGAGTTTCGACTGGTCATAATCCAGGGTCACCAGCAGCCCGCGACCACCCGCCGGCAAGATCTGCGACAACATCGCCATGTACCGTTCCCGCATGGCTGGCGGCAAGGCAATCAACGCCGCCCGGTCATAAAGCCCGACGCAATCGGCGACATCCTCGGCCCGCAAGGCGAAGACATCCCCACACCAGACCTGCACTTCACCGGCCTGCCAAACCTCGAATGCCCCCTGCTGAGATACTTCAGCCGCCAAGCCTTGCTCTCGGAAAAAGTCCTCCACCGCTAGCCGCGACAGCTCCACGCCCAGCACACGATGCCCCTGCCCCGCCAGCCAGGCCAGGTCCAGGCTCTTGCCACACAACGGCACCAGCACCCGACCACCGGGCGCCAACCCGAGCGCAGGCCAGTGCCGCTGCAAGTAAGGGTTGACCTGGGCCTGATGAAAACCGATCTGGTTGTCGGCCCACTTGCGGTGCCAGAATGCCGCCTCCATGTTTCCTCCTGGATATTAGATAGATAACGCTAAAATCTTATATTGGAATTCGATCTGTATCTGATCGAAGATGACAGCATCTTAACCGCCAGGTGACACCACCATGCTGCCCAGCCTGTACATTTCCCACGGCTCCCCCATGCTCGCCCTGCAACCCGGCGCCAGCGGACCCGCCCTGGCTGGCCTGGCCAATGCCCTGCCACGTCCAAAGGCGATCGTGGTGGTGTCGGCGCACTGGGAGAGCCGCGAACTGCTGGTGACCGGCAGTGCGCAGCCAGAAACCTGGCATGACTTCTATGGTTTCCTGCGGCGCTGTACGCGGTGCAGTACCCTGCGCCGGGCGAGCCTGCGCTGGCAGGCAAGGTCAGCGCACTGCTGAGCAAGGCCGGCCTGCCCGCCCGCCTGGACCCACAGCGGCCGTTCGACCATGGCGCCTGGGTGCCGTTGTCGCTCATGTACCCGGATGCAAGCATTCCCGTGATTCAGGTCTCGCTGCCCAGCCAAATGGGGCCGGCGCTACAGATCAAGGTCGGCCAGGCGCTGGCGGGCCTGCGAGAGGAAGGCATACTGCTGATTGGCTCCGGCAGCATTACCCACAACCTGGGCGAGCTGGACTGGCATGCTGGGCCGGATGTGATCGAGCCTTGGGCGTTGGCGTTCAGAGATTGGGTGGTGCAGAAGCTGCAAGAGGATGATCAATCGGCGCTGCTGGATTATCGGCAGCAGGCACCGTTTGCAGTGCGCAACCATCCCAGCGATGAGCATTTCCTGCCGTTGTTCTTTGCACTGGGGGCAGGTGGAGCATTCGGCGTGGTGCACCAAGGCTTTACCTTGGGGGCGCTGGGGATGGACATTTATCGGTTCGACTGAAGGGCCTAATCGCCGCGGTTCGTCGCCACGACAAGCCGCGGCGATCAGGCCGGTACAGGCAAAAAAATCCCCGACCTAGGCCGGGGATTTTTTATTGCGCCAGGATCAGTCCTCGCGGTAGCGGCGCAGCTTCAGCTGCTTGCCCGCCACACGGGTGTCCTTGAGCTTGGACAGCAGACGCTCCAGGCCTTCTTCCGGCAGTTCGATCAGGCTGAAGCTGTCACGAACCTGGATACGGCCGATGGCGTCACGCGCCAGGCCACCCTCGTTGAGGATCGCGCCCAGCAGGTTCTTGGCGGCGATACCATCACGGGCACCCAGGGCGGTACGGCAACGCACGCGGCCTTCAGCCAGCGGCATCGGCGCACGACGCTCACGGTCGCCACGATCACTGCGCTCGGCACGCTCGCCACGCTCAGGGCGCTCACCACGCGGGGCGAAGCTTGGCACCAGCGGCTGCTCGCGCTCTACCGCTGCCAGGTCCAGCGCCTGGCCATTGGTGGCCTTGCGCAGCAGGGCCGAAGCCAGGGCGCGCGGGCTGCAGCCGAGGTCGGCGGTCAGGCGGTCGAACAGTTCGCCATGGGTGGCTTCTGCTTCGGCAACCAGCGGCGCCAGGCTCGAAGTCAGCTTCTTGATGCGCGCATCCAGCACGGCCTGGGCGTTCGGCAGACGAGCTTCGGCAACCTTCTGCCCGGTTACACGCTCGATCACCTGCAGCATGCGGCGCTCACGCGGGGTAACCAGCAGCAGCGCACGGCCATCGCGACCGGCACGGCCGGTACGGCCGATACGGTGCACGTAGGACTCTGGGTCGTACGGCATGTCCACGTTGAATACGTGGGTGATGCGCGGTACGTCCAGACCACGAGCGGCAACGTCGGTGGCGACAACGATGTCCAGACGGCCATCCTTGAGCGAGTCGATGACGCGCTCACGCTGGTTCTGGGCGATGTCGCCGTTCAGCGCGGCAGCCTTGTAGCCCTTGGCTTCCAGCGCGGAGGCCAGGTCCAGGGTGGCTTGCTTGGTGCGCACGAAAGCGATCAGCGCGTCGAACTCTTCCACTTCCAGCAGACGCAGCACAGCCGGGATCTTCTGGTCGGCGTGGACCATCAGGTGGGCCTGGTCGATCGCGGTAACGGTCTGGGTCTTGCTCTGGATCTTGACGTGCTTCGGCTCGCGCAGGTGACGCTCGGCGATGCTGCGGATCGAGGACGGCAGGGTGGCGGAGAACAGCACGGTCTGGCGCGACTCGGGGATGGCGTCGAAGATCACTTCGAGGTCATCCATGAAGCCCAGCTTGAGCATCTCGTCCGCTTCGTCCAGTACCAGGTACTGAACGGTGGACAGGACTTTCTCGTCACGACGCAGGTGGTCGCACAGGCGGCCCGGGGTAGCGACGACGATTTGCGCGCCGTTGCGGATGGCACGCAGTTGTGGGCCCATTGGGGCACCACCGTACACGGCCACCACGTTAACGCCCGGCATCTGCTTGGCGTAGGTTTCGAATGCGGTAGCTACTTGCAGCGCCAACTCACGGGTTGGCGCCAGGATCAGGGCTTGCGGTTCGCGCTTGCTCACGTCGATCTTGTTGAGGATCGGCAGGGCGAAGGCAGCGGTCTTGCCGGTGCCAGTCTGCGCCTGGCCGATCATGTCGTGACCGGCGAGGATGATCGGGATCGATTGGTGCTGAATGGCCGACGGCTCTTCGTAGCCGGTAGCCAGGACGGCAGCAACAATGTTCGGATTAAGATCGAGAGCGGCGAATCCGCCGGTTTCCTGGTCATGGGTCTGCCTCTGGGTGCATCCGCAAAGACCCATGCTCCAAAGCTGCACATGCCTTGAAAGACCAAACGGTCACCCAGGCAGCTTTGGCGGCGGGGATTTGCGAAAACGATTGAAAATGAATACGTGGGAAGGTCCGCCTAGCGGACGTGCAGCCGAAGCTGGACTCGGAGGATTTGCACCACCTGATTTTGAGGTCCGCTAAAAGACCGGCGCGTACTATACCCGAATTGAAGGGGGACCGTGAGGAAATTTTTCAGGGTTGGGAGCCAGTGCATGGCCATCATGCTTGTGTTTGCTGAATCGCTTTTTCAAGCCTTCGATCCTGGGGCCGCTTCGCGCCCCATCGCAGGCTTCGCCAGCTCCCACAGGTCGTTCTGGGCTGCTCCCAACGGGTGGGAGCTGGCGAAGCCTGCGATGGGCGCGAAGCGGCCCCAAACAATCAAGTGGCAGGCCGAACTTCTCGAATCAGGCTCTCCAGGCTGTACCCCAAACGCGGCATCAACGCCTCGGCCCGCGCCCGCACCCCGTCCAGATCCAGCGTCTGCTCAAGGTCCGCCGGCACCAGCAGGATCACGTTGCCCTCCTTCACCGGCAGCTCCCAGTAATGCCGGTGGTACAGCCCACGCAACAGCGCCGCACCCAGCGGCCTGCCGTCATCGTTGGCCCACTGGTTGATCACCAGCCAACCGCCTGGGTTGAGCTGCTTCTGGCAGTTCTCCAGAAAATTCCACGCCAGGTGGCCGACACCCGGCCCGTGGTCGGTATACAGGTCGACGAAGATCAGGTCGGCCTGTTCCGCGCTCGGCAGCAACTCAAGGGCATCGCCGATGCGCACGTACAAGCGCGGATCATCGTCCAGCCCCAGGTACTCCATGGCCAGGCGCGGCACGTCCGGACGCAGTTCGATGGCCTCGATATCCTCAAGGGGCAAAAACTTCATGCAAGCCTGGGTCAGGGTACCGGCGCCCAACCCCAGAAACAGCGCGCTTTCAGGCTGCGCGTGGCACAGGGCGCCGACCAGCATGGCGCGGGTGTAATCGTACTCCAGCCAACT
The DNA here is from genome assembly GCF_034387475.1 of Pseudomonas sp. Teo4. Classification (NCBI taxonomy): domain Bacteria; kingdom Pseudomonadati; phylum Pseudomonadota; class Gammaproteobacteria; order Pseudomonadales; family Pseudomonadaceae; genus Pseudomonas; species Pseudomonas sp. Teo4. The sequence continues at coordinate 189,074 of NZ_JAXCIL010000001.1, read as the reverse complement.
GGGGTCGGCAGTGAACACGCAGCTTTGCTCGATGGCATCGCCGAACTCGAGAAAACGGTAGTCGTCCACCTCGTACACGCTGATCACGCCAAAGGCATCTTCGACCCGGGCCAGTAGCCGCTCTTCCCGCTCCGTCGCCATCACTGCCACCTGCCCGCACAAAAACGCGCATTGTCCGTCAACACCTGCGACGCAACAAGCGCACCGCCAACTGTTACCATGACCAATAGCCTACAACCGACAAGACCGAGCCTGTGATGAACCGACCGTGGAGCCCTGACAGCTGGCGTGCCCTGCCGATCCAGCAGCAACCGACCTACCCCGACGCCGCGCACCTGCTCAAGGTCGAGCAGACCCTGGCCAGCTACCCGCCGCTGGTATTTGCAGGCGAAGCGCGCGAGCTGCGCCGACAGTTCGCCGAGGTCACCGAAGGCCGGGCCTTCCTGCTGCAGGGTGGCGACTGCGCCGAAAGCTTCGCCGAGTTCTCGGCCGCGAAAATCCGCGACACCTTCAAGGTGCTGCTGCAGATGGCCATTGTCATGACCTTCGCCGCCGGCTGCCGGTGGTGAAAGTCGGACGTATGGCCGGGCAATTCGCCAAGCCGCGCTCTGCAGGCGATGAAACCATCGGCGATATCACCCTGCCCGCCTACCGCGGCGATATCGTCAATGGCATCGGCTTCGACGAAAAAGCCGCGTGCCGGACCCGGACCGCCTGCTGCAGGCCTACCACCAGGCCACCGCCACCCTCAACCTGCTGCGCGCCTTTGCCCAAGGCGGTTTCGCCGACCTGCACCAGGTGCACAAGTGGAACCTGGACTTCATCGCCAACTCGGCGCTGGCCGACAAGTACCACCAGTTGGCCAACCGCATCGACGAAACCTTGTCGTTCATGCGCGCTTGCGGCCTGGACAGCGCCCCGCAGCTGCGCGAAACCAGCTTCTTCACCGCCCACGAAGCGCTGCTGCTCAACTATGAAGAAGCCTTCGTACGTCAGGACAGCCTGACCGGTGACTACTACGATTGCTCGGCGCACATGCTGTGGATCGGCGACCGTACCCGCCAGCTAGACGGCGCCCATGTGGAATTCCTGCGCGGCGTGCACAACCCGATCGGGGTGAAGGTCGGCCCGAGCATGAACCCCGAGGAATTGATCCGCCTGATCGACACCCTCAACCCGGACAACGACCCCGGCCGCCTGAACCTGATCGTGCGCATGGGCGCCGGCAAGGTGGGCGAGCACCTGCCAGGGCTGATCCGCACCGTCGAGCGCGAGGGGCGCAAGGTGCTGTGGAGTTCCGACCCGATGCACGGCAACACCATCAAGGCCAGCAGCGGCTACAAGACCCGCGACTTTGCGCAGATCCTGGACGAAGTGAAGCAGTTCTTCCAGGTGCACCAGGCCGAGGGCAGCCATGCGGGCGGTATTCATATCGAGATGACCGGGCAGAACGTCACCGAATGCATCGGCGGTGCCCGGCCGATCACCGAGGACGCGCTGTCCGACCGCTACCACACCCACTGCGACCCGCGCATGAACGCCGATCAGTCGTTGGAGCTGGCGTTCTTGATTGCCGAAACCCTGAAACAGGTAAGGCGCTGACTGTTATCAGGGCATGTCTTGAGGTTTGAGACGCCTATTAGATCGAGCGCCGCCCGCGCGGCGCATCGCGAGCAAGGCTCGCTCCTACGTTTGTTTTTGGCCAGTCACGTCTGTGCCATCGCGCGCGACCGCCTTGTTTGTACGACACGATATCGAGTCATGCGCTACAGCGTTCGCGCGCAAATCCCACAGGAGTAATTGGCCCGAAACAAACGTAGGAGCGAGCCTTGCTCGCGATGCGCGCGCGGGCGGCGCTCGATCTCAAAGGCGCCAAAAAACCAAAGACATGCGCCTCTGCTCTCCCCCTCATTTACGTAGCGGGTCATCCCAAAAGTGCCGATCCGCCTCTTGCTGGATGTCGGCACGACTCAACCCCAAATCATGCAAGGTCGCATCACTGAGGCGAGCCAGCTCCTGACGCTGGCGGTACAGCTGCAGCCAGCGCGCCGAACGCTCGACGGCCGCATGCCACAGGTGGTTCAGGGAAAAGGCAGGTTGCTGGATGCTGCTGACATGACCTTTCATCGTGAAGCCCTCCGTGTTGATGGCTCCAGTCTCAGGCCAGGCTTAAGATCAATCCAACGAATGTTTCTGATGCCATGCATCTCGGAGATTGATGCAATGTCCCAGTATCAGAGTCTCGACGCCGACGTGCTGCGCACCTTCGTCGCCATCGCCGAACAAGGCGGCTTCACCCGTGCCGGCGAAGTGGTCAACCGCACCCAGTCGGCGGTCAGCATGCAGATGAAACGCCTGGAAGAAGACATTCTCCAGCGCCAGCTGTTCGAGCGCGACGGCCGCCAGGTACGCCTGACCGCCGAGGGGCAAGTGCTGTTGGGCTATGCCCGGCGCATCCTCAAGCTGCATGGCGAGGTGTTCAACACCCTGCGCATGCCGCACATGGTCGGGGTGGTGCGTATCGGTACCCCAGACGACTACGCCATGCGTTTTCTGCCGACCATCCTCTCCAGCTTCGCCCAGGCCTACCCGCTGGTACAGGTGGAGGTGCACTGCGACTCGTCCAAGCAACTGATGCTGCGTCAGGACCTGGACCTGACCATCGTCACCCGTGAACCGGGCAACGAAGTCGGCCAGTTGCTGCGCCAGGAACGCCTGGTCTGGGCCGCCGCGGAAGGCTTCTGCCCGCACGAGCAACGGCCCATGCCATTGGCGCTGTTCAACACCGATTGCTTCTGCCGCGCCTGGACCTGCAACGCCCTGGAGGCCCAGAGCATCGACTATCGAATCGCCTACACAAGCCCCAGCCTGGCGGCGATTTTCGCCATCGTCACCGCAGGGTTGGCGGTGACGGCGCAGTTGCAGAGCCTGATTGGCGGCAATGTCCGCGTTCTGGGTGAACAAAGCGGCTTGCCGCAGCTGCCGCTGGCCAATGTGATGTTGCTGCGCAATCCGCAAACCCAGTCACCGATTACCGACTGCATGGCCGACTACATCGCGGAGGGTTTCAAATGAACCAAAAGCAATCGCCGGCAAGCCGGCTCCTACAGGTTCAATGCTGCCCTGTGGGAGCCGGCTTGCCGGCGATGAGGCCAGCCCAGCCAGCACAAAACTTGCCGTCGCTTACAGCTCAAACCCCAACATCACCGCACACACCACCAAAAACACGCAGAACATCGCCCGCAGTACCTTCTCTGGCAGTGCATGGGCAAGCCTCACACCCCAGCTGATGCTGAGCAATCCACCCACCGCCAGCGGAATTCCCACGCTCCAGTTCACGCTGTGATGCACGCCATAAGTCAGCAAGGTCACGGCCGTGCTAGGTGCCGCCAGGGCCAACGACAACCCTTGGGCCACCACCTGGGTGGTGCCGAACACGCTGGTCAGAATCGGCGTGGCAACCACTGCCCCACCCACCCCGAACAAGCCACCCATGGCGCCCGAGAAACTGCCCAGCACGCCCAGCCACGGCCAGGGTAGCGCAGCTCGGTGGAGGGCGGCGCCACCTTGAGGAACATCCGCGCCACATTCCAGATGGCCAGGGCCACCAGAAACCCGACAAAGCCCAGGCGCATGGAATGTGCATCGATCCCCACCGCCCAGATCGAACCCAGCCAGGCGAACAGCAGGCTGCACAGCGACAGCGGCAGCGCATGACGCAGTTCGATGCGATTGCGTTGGTGGTAACGCCACAGCGCCAGCAATACGTTCGGCACCACCATTACCAGCGCAGTGCCTTGTGCCAACTGCTGATCAAGACCAAACAACACACCCAACGCCGGGATCGCGATCAACCCACCGCCAATGCCGAACAGCCCACCCATGGTGCCCAGGCCGGCGCCCAGCACGATATACATCAACCACTCGATCATCAGGGCCTCATCCGCCTGCGTTTTCAATCAGCGCATGCTACCCAGTCGGGGCTGGCGGGGAAACGCACAACAACGCACAATGGCTATGCGTTTTTCGCAAAGCAGAGTCACCATGAGCCCTGACACACTGACTGAACAACTGAGCCTGTTTCTCGATGTATTGGAAACCGGCAGCTTCTCCGCCGCCGCCCGTCGCCACCCGCTGACGCCCTCGGCGGTGGCGCGGCGCATCGACAACCTGGAGGCAGCCGTCGGCAGCCGCCTGTTCGTGCGCAGCACCCACGCCGTGCGCGCCACACCGGCCGGCAATGCCTTCGCCGAACGCGCCCGGCGCATCATCGAGGAGCTGCGCCTGGCCCGGGCTGAAGCGGTGTCGCTGAGCAATGCCCCGGAAGGCCTGATTCGCATCGATGCTCCGGCTGCCTTTGGCCGTCGCCACCTGGCTCCAGCCATCGCCGACTTTCTGGTGGCTTACCCGGGCCTGGACGTTCAGCTGCGGCTGATCGACAGCTTCGTCGACCTGCACGGCAGCCACCTGGGCGAGGTGGACCTGGTGCTGCGCGCCGGCCCCCTGGCCGACACCCGCCTGGTCGCCACGCCGCTGGCCTATATGGTGCGCATCGCCTGCGCCAGCCCGCCTACCTGGCCAGCCGTGGCGTGCCGGCTTGCCCCAGCGAGCTGCCCGGCCATGACGGCCTGGACTGGGACGGGCTCGCGCCGCCATTTGCCTGGCGTTTCACAGTCGCGGGGCAAACCCGCCTGTATCGCCCGCAACGCATGCGCATGGCCGCCAACAATGCCGAAACCCTGCTGTTCGGCGCACTCGCAGGCCTGGGTGTCGCGCACCTGCCCACTTGGCTGATCAGCGAATACCTGCTGCGCGGCGAGCTGATCCCGCTTTTCTGCGAAGGCGGCCTGCCCGAACCTGAGACCAGCGGTATTTATGCGCTGCGCCTTGAACACGAAACGAACTCTCGCAGCCGTTTGCTGCTCGAATTCCTCAAGAGCCGCTTCAGCCCGATCCGCCTTGGGACCTGGCCCTGAGAAGCGAACTGCGCTGGCAATGAGCGCGCCAATCATCAGCGTGCTAGATTTTCCCATTGATCATATTCAAGGACCTGCATGAACGCCGACCCCAAAGCCCCCTGTGACGAGTTGCTGCTGGACAACCAGGTCTGCTTCGCCCTGCACTCCACCTCGTTGCTGATGACCAAGGTCTACAAGCCGCTGCTTCAGGCGCTGGGGCTGACCTACCCGCAATACCTGGCCATGCTCGTGCTATGGGAGCAGGACGGCCTGACCGTGGGCGAAATCAGCCAGCGCCTGCTCACCGACCCTGGCTCACTTACCCCCTGCTAAAACGCCTGGAAAGCGAAGGCCTGCTCAAGCGCACCCGCAGCCGCGAGGACGAACGCGTCGTGCTGGTACAACTGACCGACAAAGGCCGCGCCCTGCAACAACAGGCCAGGAGCGTGCCGCAATGCATTCTCAAGGCCAGCGGGCACAGCCTGGAACGCTTGCAGCAGCTGCAGGCTGAACTGCTGGAATTGCGCGACAACCTGCAGAAGAACCTCTGAGGACTATGCTGTGAGGTGGCCGTTCGGATGAACGGTGGAAGATTTATCTTGCGCACTAACTAATTGCGCGCTAATTTAAATCCCGTACCCACTCAGCGCCCCGGCGCACAGCACTCAAGCGAGGTTCAAGATGCAAAAGGTCACTCCGCTGTACATCGCAGAAGCCACCTCCACTGGCGGTCGCGACGGTAAATCCCGCTCCAGCGACGGCAAGCTGGAAGTCAAGCTGAGCACCCCCAAAGAGCTGGGTGGCGCAGGCGGTGACGGCACCAACCCCGAGCAGATGTTCGCAGCCGGATACTCGGCATGCTTCATCGGCGCCCTGAAATTCGTGGCTGGGCAGGAGAAAAAGGCCCTGCCGGCGGATGCCTCGATCACCGCGAACGTGGGCATCGGCCAGATTCCAGGTGGTTTCGGCCTGGATATCGACCTGCACATCAACCTGCCGGGCCTGGCCCAGGCTGACGCCGAAGGGCTGGTGGAAAAGGCGCACAAGGTATGCCCTTACTCCAATGCCACCCGCGGTAACGTGGATGTGAGACTGCATGTAACTGTCTGAGTCGGCGGCACCTGGTTCGCGGGTAAACCCGCTTCTACAAGGACCAGCGCCAAGTGACAGGCATAAAAAAACCCGGCCTAGGCCGGGTTTTTTGCGTCTCGCAAGAAGTCTTACTTCTTGGAACGGCCTTTGAAGCTGTTGTCGCGGGTATCGATATCGATCCACTCGTCGATTTCGATGAAGTCGGCAACCTGGATCTCGGTACCGTTGGCCAGCTTGGCAGGCTTCATGACCTTGCCCGAGGTGTCGCCACGAGCAGCGTTCTCGGTGTAGACGACTTTACGGCTGATGGTGGTCGGCAGTTCAACCGATACCAGGCGGCCTTCGAAGAAGACGGCTTCGCAGACGTCTTCCATGCCTTCTTCGATGTACGGCAGAACGGCTTCGATGTCCTCGGCGTTCAGTTCGTACATGGTGTAGTCGGTGGTGTCCATGAAGGTGTATTCGTCACCGTTGATGAACGACAGGGTCGCTTCTTTGCGATCCAGGATCACGTCGTCCAGCTTGTCGTCTGCACCGTATACGGTTTCAGTCTTGTAGCCGGTCAGCAGGTTCTTCAGCTTGGTCTTCATGATCGCGCTGTTACGGCCCGACTTGGTGAACTCAGCTTTCTGAACCAGCCACGGATCGTTATCGATGCGCAGAACGGTACCGGGTTTGATTTCTTTACCAGTTTTCATTGCAAAATATCCGAATCTGGATGGATTTATAAAAATCGAGGCCGCGTATCATAGCGAATTTCGGCAAAAGTGTACTAGCGCCGTGGCAAGGTCCGGCTGAGCGGCCTGGCGCAAGGCCCATTTCCGGGCATGCTGCTGCAGCTCCGGCCAATGTGGCTGCGCCGCCTGCCACGCCTGACCCATGTCGCGCCCCATGTTCCAGGCATGCCACAGCGCGGTCAGTGCAGCGCCGGCAGCGTCCGACAGGCCGCGTCGATAATGCCGAGAAATGCATCGAGCTTTTCCCAGTGGGCATTCTCGTCCTGTACGTAGATATGCCACAGCATGGGTCGCCCAGCCCACTGCGCCCGCACGAATGAATCTTCGCCACGCACGGCATTGAAATCGCAGCACCACAGCAGTCGGTCATAGTCGTCCTGGCTGACGAACGGCAATATCTGAACCGTCAGGCTACCACGCTGGTAGCGGTCCCCCACCTGCAGCGACGACTCGCCCAGCCAGGTGCCCAGGTCAGCGAGGATGCGGCCCTGCGGGACCAACATGTGATGGGGCTGGCAGCCCGCAGCCAATGCATCGAGCCAACTGCCCAACTGCGCATTTTCGTAGGCAAACAGCGAAATCAAGCGAGCATCGGCCTGTACTTGCACGCCAAGGCCTTGCAGGAACTCGTCGCGTACTTCAGCAGACTGTTCAAAGGCTTCGCGCCGCGCCATCAGCGTGGCTTCGCGCAACAGCCCGCCGGTTTTCTCGGTAAAGCCTGGGAAGAAAAACACCTTGCGCAAACCATTGGGCTGCGGAGACGGCAAGCCATGGCAACCCTCGACCCAGTCTTCGGCACTGAGGTATTCAAGGTTGAGCCACACGGTCGGCGCAGGCCGCGCACGCATGGCCTCGACGTACGGCGTCGGCAACTGGCAGGCGAACGCACCGATCACCACGTCCGCGACCGCCACCGGCTGCCACTCGGCAGGCCAGCGGCGTATGTCGACACCCTGCTGCCACTGCTGGTCGGCCGCTGGATCGGCGCCCGGGCAAAGGCGCATGAAGGCCTGCAGGTCATCCACCCACAGGCGCACCGCCAAGCCATGCTCGGCCACCAACTGACGGGCCAGGCGCCAGGTCACGCCGATGTCGCCGTAATTGTCGACGACGGTGCAGAAAATGTCCCAGGTGGCCTTCATGTGCCCTACCCTCGTCGCACGGAAAAACCGCGGATTTTGCGCATAAATTGTCGCCAGCAAAAGCACCGACGCTGAAAAAACGCCCGGCGCCATGCGACAATGCCAGCTCGTCCCGCCCTGCCAGGAGGCCGTCATGCCCGCCAACGCGAACTGAAAATCACCCTGAAGCCGCTGCAGTTGGTCCTGTGCGTGGCCTTTGGCCTGTGGCTTGGCGCCGTGGCCATCGCCCTGAGCCTGTGGCTGGCCTTGCAGTACTGGCCGAGCAGGTGCAGCCAGTGGCTCAGGTGGTCGCTCCGGCCTATGCAAGGCCCGCCGCACCGCCCGTGCAACCGGTGGATGCACAAAGCGAGATGTTCGAACGTTACAAGGACATCCTGCAGAAGCAGGAAATGCAACAGGCCGCCGAAGCAGCCCAAGGCAACCCGCGCAACCTCAACAGCCCCAAGTGCCAGTTCTGGCTGCAACAGAACCGCACCGCGCCGACCGACAAGAGCCAGGCCAACGTGCTGGAGTTCTGTTACTGATCATGGACAAAACCACCCTGCTGGCACAGATCGTCGCCACCCTCGAACACGACATGGACGTGTTGCGCCGCGCTGCCCAAACCGCCTACGAGACTGCCACGGCTGAAGAAAACATTGCCGAGAACAAGTACGACACCCTCGGCCTGGAGGCGTCGTATCTGGCTACCGGGCAAGCGCGTCGCACTGCCGAAATCCGCCAGGCATTGCTGACCTATCAGCAGTTGCTGTTGCGCGAATACGACCCGGCGCGCGGGGTGCAGGTGAGCAACCTGGTGACGCTGGAGGATGAAGCAGGCGAACGGCGGGTGCTGTTCCTCGGGCCGGAAGCGGCTGGGCTGAAGATTGGCGAAGGGGAAGAGCTGGTGACCGTCATTACGCCGCGTTCGCCCCTGGGGCAGCAGTTAGTTGGCAAGAAGGTCGATGACGAAGTAAACCTTGGTGCGCAGGTTTTCTTTGTGATGGGTGTGGTCTGAGCGGGCCCATTCGCGGGCAAGCCCGCCCCCACAGGTATTTCCATGAACTCAGGGGCAACGCGGAACGCTGGCGCCCTGCAACGCATCGAACCGCCGCGCCAGCCCCTGCTCGGCAAATTGCTCCACGACAAAATCGATGAACGCCCGTGTCTTGCCCGGCAACAACTTGTGCTCGGCGAAATACAGGCAGATGTGCCCGTCGTCCACATACCAATCGGGCAGCACCCGCTGCAGGCGCCCGGCCTCCAGGTAAGGCACGGCGAACGGCAGGCTCACCAGGGCAATCCCCAGCCCCTGCTGCGCCACAGCACAGGCGGCATCCGAATCACTCATGGTCATGGCCTGGCGCAGGAGTAACGGCTGCTGCTCCTGCCCACGACTGGTCAGCGGCCATGACCGCACCCGCCCCGTCTGCGGCGAGCGGATCAAGATGCCGTCATGCCGCTGCAACACCTCTGGCCCCTCGATCGGTGCATGACGCAGCAGGTACTCAGGCGCTGCCACCAGCACGCGATGGGCCGGGGTGAGCTTGCGCGCCACCACCCCCAAGGGCAGCTCGAAGCCACCGCCGATGGCGGCGTCGAACCCTTGGCCGATCAGGTCGACCTGACGATTGTCAAAGTGCCAATCCGGCGTGATCGCCGGGTATCGGCGCAGAAACTCTCCCAACAACGGCAACACGTACAAGCGGCCGAACACCGTGCCCATGCTCACCCGCAGCAGCCCGGCCGGCTGGCCCTCCGAACTGGCCAGGTTGGCCACGGCGTACTGGATGGTGCGAAAGCTGTCGCTGACCTCACCCAGAAAACGCTGACCGGCCTCGGTCAGGGTCAGTTTGCGCGTACTACGCTGGAACAGTCGCACGCCCAGTCGCGCCTCCAACTGGGCGACATGCTTGCCCACCGCGGCAGGCGTCAGGCTCAGGCGGCGAGCCGCCTCGGCAAAACTCCCCACCTCGGCGCTGCGGATGAAGCACTCGATTGCACTGAACGATTCAATCGCCATGATTAACAACCAAAGGTTTACTTTGACAATAGTGATTAGCATCTTATCAGCCGGTAATCGAGGGCCGATACTGCGCCCATCCAAGGCATATCGCCTGGTTTCCAGCAGGAGATCAACATGTCCAAGCAACTGACTCTCGAAGGTAAAGTCGCCCTGGTGCAGGGCGGTTCCCGCGGCATTGGCGCCGCGATCGTGCGGCGCCTGGCCCGGGAAGGCGCCAAGGTCGCCTTCACCTACGTCAGCTCCGCCGGCCCGGCCGACGCCCTGGCCCGGGAAATTATCGAACAGGGTGGCCAGGCGCTGGCGCTGCGCGCCGACAGTGCCGATGCAGCCGCAGTGCAACTGGCCGTGGATGACACCGTGAAGCAGTTCGGCCGCCTCGACATCCTGGTCAACAACGCCGGCGTGCTGACCGTGGCGCCGGTCGCCGAGTTCGACCTGGCGGATTTCGACCGCATGCTGGCCGTGAACGTGCGCAGCGTATTCGTCGCCAGCCAGGCCGCGGCCCGCTACATGGGTCAAGGTGGGCGAATCATCAATATCGGCAGCACCAATGCCGAACGCATGCCCTTTGCCGGCGGCGCCCCGTATGCAATGAGCAAATCCGCGCTGGTCGGCCTGACCCGAGGCATGGCCCGCGACCTGGGGCCGCAGGGCATCACGGTGAACAACGTGCAACCCGGCCCGGTGGACACCGACATGAACCCAGCCAGCGGCGAGTTCGCGGACAGCCTCATCCCCTTGATGGCGATCGGGCGCTACGGGCAGGTGGATGAAATTGCCAGTTTCGTCGCTTACCTGGCGGGGCCTGAAGCTGGGTACATCACCGGGGCCAGCCTGACGGTTGACGGCGGGTTTGCAGCTTAAGCCTCTGCTGTCCCAATCGCCGGCAAGCCGGCTCCCACAGGTGCACGCAGACCTGTGGGAGCCGGCTTGCCGGCGATTGGGCCGGTAAAGCCCCTTTCGGGCCAACTGCCATGAAGTACAAAACTACACATTGGCGTCACCCTCAAGACTTCCCGATACTGGCCACCACTTACCTCTGCCCGCAACGAGATTTCCATGAACACCCCAACCCTCAGTCGCGCCTTGATCCTGCTGATGGCCACCGCCACCGGCCTGGCCGTGGCCAGCAACTATTACGCCCAGCCGCTGCTGCACAGCATCGCCGAACAGTTCGGCCTGAGTACCGCCAGTGCCGGCAGCATCGTCATCGCTGCCCAGCTCAGCTATGGCGCGGGCCTGCTGCTACTGGCGCCACTGGGTGATTTGTTCGAACAGCGGCGCCTTATTGTGGTGATGACAGCTATCTCGACCCTGGGCCTGGCGATCAGCGCCTGTGCGCCGAGCCTGCCCTGGTTGCTGCTGGGCACGGTGCTGACCGGGTTGTTCTCGGTGGTGGCGCAAATCCTGGTGCCCATGGCTGCGGCACTGAGCGCGCCACACCAGCGGGGCCGTGCGGTGGGCACGCTGATGAGTGGCTTGCTGCTGGGCATTCTCCTGGCCCGCACGGCTGCGGGCTTCATGGCAGAACTCGGGGATGGCGCAGTATCTATGTGCTGGCCGCGGTACTGATGTCGGTGGCGGCCATCGCCCTCTACCGCAGCCTGCCGCAGCACAACAGCCATGCAGGGCTGAAGTACCCGGCGCTGATCGGTTCGGTATTTCGCCTCTTCGTGCAGGAGCCGGTGCTGCGCCTGCGTTCGTTGCTTGGCCTGTTGGCTTTCAGCCTGTTCGGACTGTTCTGGACACCACTGGCCTTCCTGCTGGTGCGCGAGCCCTACCACTATTCCGACGCCGTGATTGGCCTGTTCGGCCTGGCTGGCGCAGCGGGCGCACTGTCTGCGAACTGGGCAGGCCGCCTGGCCGACCGCGGCAAAGGTTCGCTAGGTACCACGGTGGGGTTGGTCGCGCTGATGCTGTCGTGGGTGCCTCTGGGCTTTGCCGAACAGTCCTTGCTGGCTCTGCTGCTGGGCGTGCTACTGCTCGACCTGGCGGTGCAACTGGTACACGTGAGCAATCAAAACGCGGTGATTGCCCTGCGACCGGAAGCCCGCACACGGCTCAATGCCGGGTACATCACCTGCTATTTCATCGGGGGTGCCATGGGTTCCCTGCTGGGAACGCAACTGTTCCAGCACCGGGGCTGGATGGGGATCGTAGTCGCCGGGCTGAGCATTGGCGCACTGGCACTGCTGGTCTGGGCCATGGCCGAGCGCAAACGCAAGCGTGCGCTACAGTTTGCCTGAGCCACGCCTGCGGTCAGGTGCCGTGACAAAACGCCACGACCCTCCGTCGCCCCGCCGTTGACTTGCTGGCCAAGGCGGGGCTCAGTAGGCGTTGGTCAAGGCCCTTTCCCGACAGGACGACGCAATGACAAGACTCACGGTGCAATCCGGCGATTTCTTGCAAGGTGAAGGCGAGTATCGCAATGGAGCGCTCACACTCAAGACCCGCGCAGCCCCTCACCTGGCGAGCGGATTTCTCTCACGCGAATCACCGACCTCAGGCTCGCCAGCCTGGAGTCCAGCCGCAGCCTGAGTACCGCGCTCGGCTGGGGGTGGCCGGTGCCCTGGTGGCCGGCCCGGTGGGCCTGCTGGCTGGGCTCTGGCTCGGCGGCAAAGAAGAGGAAGCCACCTTCCTCGCCACCTTCAAGGATGGCCGCAAACTGATGGCCATCACCGATGGCAAGACCTGGTCGAAGATCGACGACAGCTGGCGTCGGCACCGGCATCCCGCTTCGAACGACTGAAGTTCGCCAGGCCCTACCCGTCTAATCTCTCGGCGCCCCTTGAACAAGGGCGCCGCGCGTCTTTGCGCCTGATAACATGGCGCCTTTTTTGCCTGCCTGGCCTGCTCGCGAACGGGCCAACTCGGTAATTGCCTCCAAGGAACTCCCGCATGCCCCTGCGTCACCCGCGCCTGCCCCTGAGCCTGCTCAGCCTGGGCCTGGCCTTGCACAGCCCGCAAAGCGCTGCCGAAGACAGCATCGAACTGGCCCCGTTGCAGGTTTCCGACACCTACAGCGATGAGGGATACCAGGCGCGCCAGGCCTCGGTGGGAGGTTTCCAGGCCGCTCCACTGCTCGACATCCCCGCCTCGGTCAGTGTGTTCAGCCAGGCACTGCTGGAGGACCGCCAGGTGCGCAAGCTCAGCGAAGTGCTGCAAAGCGATGCGTCAGTTGGCGAAAGCTACGCACCGATCGGCTACTACGAGAACTTCAACGTGCGCGGTTTCGAGCTCAATGCCGCCAGCAGCTACCGCATCAATGGCCAGACCATTGCCGGCGAACAGAACGTCGCGCTGGAAAACAAACAGCAGGTTGAGCTGCTTAAAGGTTTGTCCGGGCTGCAGGCCGGTGTGTCTGAACCCGGCGGCTTGATCAATTACGTCACCAAGCGCGCCGAGGATGTGCGTAGCGTGACGGTTTCGACTAATGATCAAGGCGAGCGCTACCTGGCCACCGATCTGGGCGGCTGGTTCGGCAGCGAGCGGCAATTCGGCCTGCGCGTGAACCTGGCTCACGAAGACATCCGTTCCTACGTCGACCACGCCGATGGCAAACGCGACTTCGCGTCAGTGGCGTTCGATTGGCAGATCAATCCGGACGCCACCTTGCAGCTGGATGCTGAATACCAGCACCGCGAGCAGCGCTCGGTGCCGGGATATCAGTTGCTCGGCGGCAGCGAAGTGCCCCACGGCGTCGACCCGGATGACCGGCTGGCCTACCAGTCCTGGGCCAAACCGGTACAGAACGATTCACTGAACCTCGGTGGGCGTTTCGAATACCGCTTCAGCGATGCCTGGACCGGGACCTTGAGTGCATCGCGTAGCCAAGTGGTGATCGACGACTACAGCTCGTTTGCCTGGGGCTCCAGCGAAGGGGCTTTCTTCGGCAGCAATGGCGATTACGACATTTACGATTACCGCAGCCCGGACGACACCCGCCGCACCGACGAGGCCCAGGGCATGCTCAATGGGCACTTCCAGGCCTTGGGCGTCGCTCATGAACTTACCGTTGGCGCCAGCGCCCACGCCGCACGCTTGACCAGCGCCCTTACTACAACGAGTGGCTCGGCACCGGCAACATCTATACGGGCGCGCCTTCTCTGGAACCGTCGAACAAACCTTTGGGCGACAGTGAACGGCGCCTGGACAGCCGCCAATTTGGGCTGTTCGTCAGTGATCGCATCACTTTCAACGAGCAATGGCAGACGGTGCTCGGTGCCCGCGAAGTGCGCCTGGACGAAAAGACCTGGGACGAAACCGGCGTTGCCGGGCGCCACACCCGTCAGTACCAGTTGTTGCCCAACGCCGCACTGATCTACAAGCCGCGCACGGACACAACGCTGTATGCCAGCTATGCCAAGGGTTTGTCAGCCGGCGGCACCGCCCCATGGTTCGCCACCAACCGGTTCGAGATACTTGCGCCGACGCTGTCCCACCAACTGGAGGTTGGCATCAAGCGCGACTTCCAGCGCATGAGCCTCAGTGCAGCACTGTTCCAAATTCGCCAGGCCTACCAATACGCCCGCCCCGATGGTGGAGGCAACTTCACATACGTGCAGCAAGGCCAGCAGAAGAACGTTGGCCTTGAGTTGGGCGCCAGTGGCTGGGTCACTTCGAACCTGCAGATTCAAGCCAGCGCCGCCGCCATTCGTGCTCGGGTGCAAAACAGCGGCACCGAAGCCTATGAAGGGCACCAGGCGATCAACGTGCCGAGGCTACGTGCGGCACTGCAGGCCGACTACAGCTTGCCGATTCCTGGCTTGGCGTTGTTAGGCGGGGCGCGCTGCAGCGCCAGCAAATATGCGAGCCAGGCAGGTAATGTCGAGGTTGGGGGTACACCGTGTTCGACATCGGCAGCCGTTACCGCACCCGTATCGGAGGGTATGACACCGTGCTGCGGCTGACGGTGGATAACGTGCTCGACAAACGCTACTGGCGCGATGTCGGGGATTACCTGGGGGACAACTACCTGTTCCAGGGAGCGCCGCGTACGGCACGGTTGTCGGCTTCGGTCAGTTTTTGAAGGCAGGTGCCTGTCTTGAGTGTTGCGGTGTTGCGTGTATCGAGCGCCGCCCGCGCGGCGCATCGCGAGCAAGGCTCGCTCCTACGTTTGTTTACGGCCAATAACACCTGTGACAGGCGCGCGCGACCGCCTTGTGTGTACGACTCGATATCAAGCCATGCGCCAAGGCGTTCGCGCGCAAATTTCACAGGCATAACTGGCCCGAAACAAACGTAGGAGCGAGCCTTGCTCGCGATGCGCCGCGCGGGCGGCGCGCGATCTCATAGGCGCCGAAAAACTCCCGACGACCACCCAACGGCCCAAAACAAAAAAGCCCCGAACTTTTCAGTTCGGGGGCTCTTCGTAGAATGTGGCGGTGAAGAAGGGATTTGAACCCTTGATACGATTTCTCGTATACACACTTTCCAGGCGTGCTCCTTCGACCACTCGGACACTTCACCGTTTTCCCTTCAAGCTATTCAGCCTGTCGAGGCGCGCTAATTTAGTAGAAGCCTTTTCCTTTGGCAAGCATTTTTTTCAGAATTTTCATGCGCTTAAGCAAATTCTTTGAAAAACCGGGGTTGGCAGGGCAATGCTGCCATTCTCGCTTGCGCTTTTACCCGTCCCAAACACCCTGCCCCGGCACTTAAAGGCAAGGCGCGCAAACGCTGACTGGCTGGTCAGCCTTACTGCTTTACCTGGCTGGCGGTGCTGGGTAACGTCGTCGCCACGACACCTAAAGGACTCTGCCATGAGCGAGCTGATTACCTACCACGCCGAAGACGGCATCGCCACCCTGACCCTGAACAACGGCAAGGTCAACGCCATCTCGCCGGATGTCATCGCAGCCTTCAATGCCGCCCTGGACCGCGCAGCACAGGAACGTGCGGTGGTGATCATCACTGGCCAGCCGGGCATTCTTTCCGGCGGCTATGACCTCAAGGTGATGACCGCCGGCCCCAAGAAGCCGTCGGCCTGGTCACCGCTGGCTCCACCCTGGCCCGCCGCCTGCTCTCGCACCCCTTCCC
Source organism: Pseudomonas sp. Teo4 (assembly GCF_034387475.1). NCBI lineage: Bacteria > Pseudomonadati > Pseudomonadota > Gammaproteobacteria > Pseudomonadales > Pseudomonadaceae > Pseudomonas > Pseudomonas sp. Teo4. Next base: position 173,104 of record NZ_JAXCIL010000001.1, on the reverse strand, counting down.
GGTCATCGTTGCCTGCCCGGGCAATGCCGTGGCCAAAGGCGCCTTCCTGTTGTTGTCGGCCGACTACCGCATCGGCGTCGAGGGGGCGTACAAGATCTGCCTGAACGAAGTGCAGATCGGCATGACCATGCACCATGCCGGCATCGAGCTGGCACGAGACCGCCTGAGCCGGGCCGCCTTCCAGCGCTCGGTGAACAATGCCGAGGTGTTCGACCCGCAGGCAGCGGTGGATGCTGGCTTCCTCGACAAGGTGGTGCCTGCCGAGCAACTACAGGAAACCGCCCTCGCCGCAGCGCGCGAACTGAAGAAACTGAACATGCTGGCGCACAAGAATACCAAGCTGAAGGTGCGCAAAGGGCTGCTGGACGCCCTGGATGAAGCGATCCTGCTTGACCAGAGCCATATGGGCTAAGCCCTAGGGCCCTATCGCCGGCTTGCCGGCGATTAGGCCGGTACAGGCAGCTTGTTGCCGGGGATGCAACCCAAGGTTTGCCCCAATCAGTGCACGGCCGTACACTGCGCCGCGACTGTCTGGTGTGAGTCGTACCATGCTTTACTCCTTCGCATGCTCCTGCTGCTGGCGCTGCACTTTCTGTTGGTGGGCGCAGTCGGCCTGATCATTGGCCTGTGCCGTCCCTTCAACCCCGACAACAGCCGCATCTTTGCCCGCCTTTACAGCCTGCCGGCGACCTGGATGATGCGCATCAAGGTCAAGTCCGAGGTTGGGCCGCTGTGGGACCAGCCTCCCGGTTGCGTGATCGTCGCCAACCACCAATCGAACTTCGACCTGTTCATCCTCGGCCATGTGGTGCCGCAACGCACGGTGGCCATCGGCAAGAAAAGCCTGGGCTGGATTCCGTTGTTCGGCCAGCTGTTCTGGCTGGGTGGCAACGTGCTCATAGACCGCCAGAACGCCTACCAGGCGCGCAAGGCCATGCAGCAGACCACACGCACCCTGCACGACGACACCTCGATCTGGATTTTCCCTGAGGGCACGCGCAATCCTGAAGCGCAGCTGCTGGCGTTCAAGAAAGGTGCCTTTCACATGGCCGTCGAAGCCGGTGTGCCGATCGTCCCGGTGTGCGTCAGCCGCTATGCCCGGCGCCTTAGCCTCAACAGCTGGCGCCAGCGCACGGTGATCGTGCGCTCGCTACCGCCCATCGCCACCACCGGCATGACCCTGCAAGACCTGCCAGCACTGATCGAGCAATGCCGCACGCAGATGCAGCAGTGCATCGACCATATGGAACGCGAATTGCCCCACGCCTGACTCCACCCAAGCTACAGGTTGCTCTCGCGCCCTTCACGGCCCAAGCTGTAGGGCGTGTTCAACCGACAAAAGCGGACAACCATGGGGCGAGTCGTGGCATCGGCGGTTTACAGCGCCGGCAGAAAAGTCACCAACATCAGCATCGACGAAGGCAGCGAATGGGCGCGCAAGCCGGGCCATTTCGTCTGGATCGGCCTGGAAGAACCCAACGCCGAGGAGCTGGCAAACCTGCAATGTCAGTTCAACCTGCACGAACTGGCCATCGAAGACGCCCTGGAAAAGCACAGCCGCCCCAAGCTCGAGACCTTCGGCGATGCCTTGTTCATCGTCACGTACTCGCCAGTGCGCCACGAAGGCAAGCTGGAGTTCATCGAAACCCATATCTTCGCCGGCAACGGGTACATCATCACCTGCCGCAATGGCCATTCGAAATCCTACGCCCTGGTGCGCCAGCGCTGTGAAGCGCGGCCGTTGCTGCTGGAGCATGGCGAAGACTTCGTGCTGTACGCCCTGCTCGACTTCGTGACCGAGAACTACCAGCCGGTCAGTGAAGCCATCCACGGCGAGATCGAGGAGCTGGAGCAGAGCGTGCTCAGTGGCTCGCTGCAGGTAGATGACATCCAGCGCCTGCACAGCCTGCGCCGCGACATCCTGCGCCTGCGTCGCTACGTGGCGCCGATGGTGGAAGTGAGCGAAGAACTGCAGCGCCTGAGCTTCCCGTTCATCGACAAGAACATGCGCCCGTATTTTCGCGACGTGCAGATCCACGTCACACGGCAGATGGAAGATTTGGCCGGTATCCGCGACATCGCCAGCCAGACCATCGAGATCGGCATGCTGCTGGAGGCGTCACGGCAGAGCATCGTGCAGCGCAAATTCGCCGCCTGGGCGGCGATCCTGGCCTTCCCCACGGCGATTGCCGGGATCTACGGGATGAACTTCCAGAACATGCCGGAGTTGGGGTGGCACTATGGCTACTTTGGTGTGCTGGGTTTGATCGGGCTGGGGTGTTCGGGGCTGTATGCCAGTTTCAAACGGTCGGGGTGGTTGTAGGCCTCATCGCCGGCAAGCCGGCTCCCACAAAGAGCACCGCTGTATCTGTGGGAGCCGGCTTGCCGGCGATTGGGCTGCACCGCAGCCCCAGCAGGTCAGGCCGCGGACTGACGGACGAACCGCATCATCCACTCCCCGACCAGGTCGCCCTGGTGTTCCGTGGCCAGGCTGGCGACCGCCTTCTGGTACACCTCATGCCCCAGATAATCCTTGCGCGCATCCAGCAGAGCCCGGGAATAGTCGTGAACGAACTCCGGGTGCCCCTGGAAGCACAGCACCTGATCACGAATGTGATAGGCGGCATTCGGGCAGAAATCGCTGGAGGCGATCACCGTGGCGCCTTCGGGCAATGCAGTCACCTGGTCCTGGTGGCTGATCAGCAGGGTCAGCTCGGACACTTCCGGGTCCATCCACGGCGCATGGGCCGCCAGTGAATAGCGGTGGATGCCCACGCCCCAGCCCTTGTCGGCACGCTCGGCCTTGCCGCCCAGGGTCAACGCCAGCAGTTGGTGGCCGAAGCACACCCCCAGAAGCTTCTCGCCACGCTCGTAGAGCTTGAGCAGGTAGGCCTTGAGAGTCTGGATCCAAGGGTCATCACCGAACGAGTCGGCTTTGCTACCGGTGACCAGGTAGGCGTCGAACTTTTGGTCTTCGGCGGGATAGTCGCCGTTCATCACGTTGTACACGTCAAACTCGGCGGCGATCGGCTGGCGCGAGAACAGCTGCTCGAACATCCTTCCGTAGCCCTGGTACTGCGCGACCAGCTCCGGTCGCAGGACATCGGTTTCAAGGATGCAGATGCGTAACGACATAGGAATAGTCCTGAACGACATGGGTGGGAATCTGCTGTAGAGACTGACGTGAAAGGCACGTACAAGCAAGTAGGCTGCACTGACGAACGGTCACATTTCGTCGGTGTCGTGTTCAGCGTTACGCAGCGGTCTAGCCAGAGGATGCCAGCAAGCTGGCCTTTGGCCTCATAACCGATATAAGCCAGTCATTTACTGGCTTAGAACAAAGGGTTCTCTACCAAGGATGACGTTACCCCTACCTTTGGTTGTATATGCAGTGACAAGAGGCAAACAGAGTGGGCGCCAGACGCGCCACTGTGATCGACCCGAAACGCGACAAGGAAGCCAACGGGTATTCAGGAATAACAACAAGAAGGCGGTCAGCCATGTTCAGACAATCGAAAATTCGCCAAGCTGGGCTCATTCTCTTCGCCACGACTTTGCTGCTGATTTTACCGAACCTTACGCGCTTGTTCGGATGACGGTGGCTGTGGCCTTTTCAGGGCTTGCACAGGTAATCTGCCGACCTTGACGGTTGGAGACGTCCCATGCGCGTGTGCCTTGCCCTGTTAGCCCTCCTGCTCAGCCTGCCACTGCAGGCGGCCCAACTGCATCTGGAACTGGGCGGTACACCGCACCAATGGAACAGCCGCGACCTGCTCGAACACCCGCAGGCACGCGACATCAGCATCGACGATGACGTCTCGTACAAGCGCCCCATGCACTACCGCGCCGTGCCTCTGGCTGCGCTGCTGGACGGTGTGAGCGACAGCGACCATCTGCAAGCCGTAGCGCTGGATGGCTTTGCCGCTGAAATGCCAGCGGGGCCATTGCTGCAGCATGGCCCGGCCCAGGCTTGGCTGGCCGTCGAGGACCCCACTGCTCCCTGGCCTGCGCTGGCCAACGGTAAACCCAGTGCCGGGCCCTTCTACCTGGTGTGGACCCAACCACAGGCGAGCGGATTCGCCCGGAACAATGGCCATACCAGATCGCCACCATCCGCCGCCTGCCGCCTGTGGAGCAGCGCTTCCCGGCATTGCTGCCCGACCCTCGAATACCGGCCAACGACCCGGTACGCCAGGGCTTTGCCCTGTTCCAGCAGAACTGCCTGGCCTGCCACCGCCTCAATGGCGCTGGCGACGCCCAGTTCGGGCCGGATCTGAACGTGCCGCACAACCCCACCGAGTATTTCCAGCCCGCGTTCCTGCGCCAGTACATACGCGACCCGCAAAGCCTCCGGCACTGGCCGCAGGCCAGATGCCGGGGTTCGCTGAGAGTGTATTGAGTGAGCAGGAACTGGATGCGTTGTTGGCTTATCTGAGGCATATGGCTTTGCGTAAGCCTTAAGCGCCCATCACCGGCAAGCCGGCTCCTACATCGACCGCGACGATCCATAGAGGGGGAGCTGACTTGCCGGGGCGACAAACCACGGGGATGGGCTGCAAAGCAGCCCTCCTGAGGCTTCAGGCAATCGGTCGCTCCTGCTTGACACCCCAGCCTTCCACCTCACCGCCATAGGGTGAAACGACCTGTTCGAAGGCCTCTTCGAAGTCCCCGATACCACCGTAGGTGGCATACATGATCTTGCTCAGTTCCAGGTGCCACACACCATCATCCCGTTCATGCACCTGAGCATTGAGCGACTCGCCACGAAACTGCCCGGCGGCCGTCGCGCACCGGCTTCGTCAGGGAATACGGCATAGAACTCAATGGGGTGGATGCGGGTGAAGTCGAAACCGCCTGCTTTCATCTGGCGCAGGACATTGCTGCTGATATCGTCGTTCTGGCTGCTCATGAAACGTCCTCCTGCAAAGCAATGGATAGACTTTCCGTGCACTACGCACCTGCCGGCAGTGCCGGGCAGATCGAGCTGATGCGAGACGCGAACCGAGGGGGTGCCGACCCGCTGAAACGGCCGACACCTCACACCAGCGTAGTGCCTGCCAAGGCACTGCGCCAGCCAGGCTGTTTCAGGGGACGGGACGGATCTGGGTGATGCTCACGCCGTTCTGCTCCTTGAGCCAGCGCGCTGTGGGTGATTGGGTGCGGTCCTGGAAGTCGTTGAGGTCCAGCTCATCCATGACCGGGAACAGATGCGAACGAATGGCCCGTGCAGCGTCCTCCTCGCTCGGGCACTGGTCGCCAAGCAGCAGTAGCGAGGCCAGCTCACCTTTCTGGTCGGCAAAAATGACTTCCCACTCTTTCATTGAATTGCCCTCTCAATCAAAGAACACAGGCTGTGTGATACCTGTAATTGCTTGACCGTGGGCGGGGGATTTGTTCAGTCAGGAGGGATTTGCAGCAGAGGCCATCGCCGGCGAGCCAGCTCCAACAGGAGGCGGCTCGCCGGCGATGTAACAGTTACTTCGGTACGCCGTGCACTACCCCGGCGGTGTTGTCCAGCAGGCTCTTGGTCGCGGTCTGGATGTAGGCTTCCAGGCGCTTGACCATGTCTGGCTGGTCCGGGCTTTCGATCAGTTCGGCCTTGAACTCACGGCCCAGCTGATAGCGGTACATGCGCGGGGTCATGTCCTTGGACTCGATGAGGATGCGATCACCCTGCACCAGGCCGACGATCTGCTCGCTGCCCGACGGCTTGATGATGCCAATGCCCTGGTCGCCCTCAGGCAGGTTGAGCAGGTCGCGCCCCCAGCATTGGTGGCGGGTCTGGCCACCCAGGCGGCCCATGATGGTCGGCACGATGTCGACCTGGGTACCCACGGTGTGATTGACCGCGCCAAACTTCTCCTGAATACCTGGGGCAATCAGCAGCAGCGGTACGTTGAAGCGACCCAGGTCGAGCTCGGTTACCTGCTGGCTGTTGCCGAAACCGTGGTCGCCAACGATGACGAACAAGGTCTCCTTGAAGTACGGCTCCTTGCGCGCTTTCTCGAAGAACTGGCCCAGTGCCCAGTCGGAGTAACGCATCGCGGTCAAGTGCTCGTCCAGGCGGCCTTGGCCAGTTACCGGCTCTACCGGGAGGTTCTTCGGCAGCGCGTACGGGGTGTGGTTGGACAGCGTCTGCAACAGGGCATAGATCGGCTTCTTGCCGTCATGCTTGGCCAGTTCCTCGGCGCCACGGTTGAACATGTCCTGGTCGGACACGCCCCAGGTCGGGTCGGAGAACACCGGGTTGACGAAGTCATTACGGCCAATGAAGGTGGTCATGCCCTGGTTGCCGAAGAACCCGGACTGGTTGTCCCAGGCGAAGTCGCCGTTGTAGACGTAGACATCGTCGTAGTCACGGGCGCTGAGCAGCGCAGGCAGACCGGACAGCTTGTGGCCACCTTCCGGGGTCTGCATCAGGTATTCGAAGCCTGGCAGGTTGGGGAAGCAGGCCATGGTGGCGAACATGCCCTGGTGGGTATGGGTGCCGTTGGAGAAGAAGCGGTCGAACAGCAGACCCTCCTTGGCCAGTTTGTCGAAGTACGGGGTGATGTTGTTCGGGCTGCCCAACGCGCCTACCGAGTGGCCGGCGAAGCTTTCCATGAGGATCACCACGACGTTCTTGATCGGCAGGGTACGGTCGGCCGGCGGCACGAAGTCGCGGCGAATGGCTGCCTCGTCGGCATCCACCAGCGTGTCGTGCGGGTCAGCAACTGCTCACGCACAGTCTGCGTGGCCAGGCCCTGTTCGAGCACCGGCTTCCAGATGTTGGCGCGGTCTTCGCCGTAACGGCTCTTGGCGGCGTCGATCAGCGTCAGGGTACCGTTCAGGCCCAGCTGGTTGACGAAGTTGGAGTCGGTGGTGAAGGCATCGCCCCAGCGCATGGGCGGGCCTTGGCGCAGGGTGCCTCGGGCAGCGACCACGGCCACCAGCAGGATGACCATGAACACCGCCAGGCGGTTGTACCACGGTGCCACACGGCGGGGGCTGGCGAGCGTCGTTGCAGCACCGCCACGGGTCAGGCGATCGATGCCCTTGAACAGCAGGCTGAGCAGCCAGGTGCCGAACAGCCAGCCCAGCAGGTAGCGCACCACCGGGAAGCCGTACCAGAGCATGCTCAGGACAGTCTTGGGGTCTTCCTGGATGTACTGGAACACCAGGCCGTTCAGGCGCTGGTGGAACTCGCGGTAGAAGTCCATCTCCATCAGGCCGAGGAACATCACCACGCTGGAGGCGATGGTCAGCCAGAAGCGGAACACGCCACGGCGTGCCATGGCCCACGGGCTGAGGATTGCCAGCAGCAACGGAATGCTGATGTACACCACCACCCGAAGGTCGAAGCGCAGGCCATTGAGGAAGCCTTCGGCGACCGTCGCAGTCGGGGTATCACCCACCATGTCACTGTTGTAGGCCAGCAGCGCCAGGCGCACGAGGCTGAGCATCAACATGATCACCAGCCCGCTGAGCAGCGTATAGGCCAGGTGGGATTTCAATGTGGGCGCGAATGACGCTTGCGCGCCTCGTTGCTTCAAGGCGTCCGTGTTAGCCATGAATGGGGAGGTCCTAGGATTGCGGGTTTGCGAAGAGGGTGCTGAGCATAGTGCAACGCAGCCGGTGCGGCTGCGGATTCTGTTTAAACCAATGTGAAAATTTTGTCACGAGGACATTTCCAACTGTGTCTGCACCGGCCCCGCTGCCGGTGCAGCCATGGGCATGCCGTCAGATCCGCACATTGCCCTGGGCCGGCAATCGCCCAGATGATCAGCCCCACCACCGGCAGCAAGGCGATCAGCAGAATCCACAGCACCTTGGCCCCGATTTCGCTGCCACTTTTGATCACATTGAGAATCGCCCAGATATCCAGGGCCAGAATGATCAGGCCCACCAGGCTGTTGAATGTGGAACCCATGTAAACGCTCCCGTTGAAAGACTGTCGGGGTGAGCATAGTCAGGCTATCGCCCTGATAGAAGGGAATCCTTGGCCGGGTGTGCCGGTCACTGGATAGACTGCCGGTATCCACTGAATCGAGGTTCGCATGCTCCCTGCCCAATCCCCCAGCGCCACGGCGCCTTCATGGTTGAACGCCTGGCGGCAACAGGCCTTGAGCACCCCGTGGCTGAGCGCTGGCCTGGGTCTGAGCCTGTTGGCCATTGTGCTGCTGTTGGCGGCCAGTGTGTGGAACGCGGTGAACGGCGACCACGCCAACAACCTGCACCTGGCGCTGCTGGGCGGGTTGTCCGGCTTTGGTGCCACTGCTCTGGGCGCGGTGCTGGCCGTGGTGTTGCGCGATGTCAGCGCACGCAGCCAGGATGTGATGCTGGGCTTTGCCGCTGGCATGATGCTGGCCGCCAGCTCGTTCTCGCTGATTCTGCCGGGCCTGGATGCGGCCCGCGAAATCACCGGCAATGGCCCTGCTGCAGCCTTTACGGTGGTGCTGGGCATGGGCCTTGGCGTGCTGCTGATGCTGGGCCTGGACCGTTTCACCCCGCACGAGCACGAAAGCACCGGCCCTTGCGGGCCAGACGCCGAGCGGGTCAGCCGGGTGTGGCTGTTCGTGCTGGCAATCACCTTGCACAACCTGCCCGAGGGCATGGCCATTGGGGTGAGCTTCGCCAATGGCGACATGAACATCGGCCTGCCGCTGACCAGCGCCATCGCCATTCAGGACATTCCGGAAGGTTTGGCGGTGGCCCTGGCGTTGCGCGCGACGGGGCTGTCGAACTTCAAGGCGGCGCTGGTGGCGATCGGTTCCGGGCTGATGGAGCCCTTGGGGGCGGTGATCGGGCTGGGGATTTCCACCGGCTTCGCCCTGGCCTACCCCATCAGCATGGGGCTGGCGGCCGGGGCGATGATTTTCGTGGTATCCCACGAGGTGATTCCCGAGACCCACCGCAATGGGCACCAGACGGCGGCCACTTTGGGGTTGATGGGTGGGTTCGGGGTGATGATGTTTCTGGATACGGCGTTGGGTTGAACGCTTGCAGCGGCTCTGCCGGCCTCATCGCCGGCAAGCCGGCTCCCACAGGGTGGACCGCGCCAACCTCCAGATCACCGCAGTACCTGTAGGAGCCGGCTTGCCGGCGATGAGGCCAGTAGGGTCAGCACAAAACGGACAGCTTCAAACGTGCACTGCCACCTTCAAGGCTTCCAGCGCCGGCTCGACCTTGATGCCAACCGCCTCGCCCAGCTCCAGCACCCGCGCCAGATCGTTCTGCCCCACCATCACCATTTGCAACTCATCATCCAGCAGCTGGCTGAAGTTGAGCAGCACGTAGCCGCCTGCTTCCTTGTTCAGCGCGCCCATCTGCACCTGAATACGGTTGAGCGCAGTCAGCGGCTCGGTACGCGCCAGCTGCTTGGGCTTGAGGGTGAACGGCACGCTCTTGTCGAACGAGTCGCTGATCTGCTGGAACAGGTCCTGGTAAGTATCGGCCTGGAACACCACGGTATCCGGCAGGCTGCCGAGCACAACCCACTCACCGAGCGGAATCGGGAAGCTGTCGTCGTAGTTGATGTCCGGGTTGGCGGCCAGGAAGGCGGCAGGGTCGGCGTAGGCCTGGGCAGCCTCGTCGGCGATACGCTCGATGTCTTCCTCGCGCATGCAGCCGGCGCTGATGAGGCTGATGAATTCGAGCAACTGGTTTTTCATGGGGGAGCCTGCAACGGGTGAAAAGTCGCCAAGGATAGCCGCAAACGCCCCGGACCGTTAACCGGCAGCCGCTCGGCAGACCGTGCAAAATGCACTGTGCAAAATGCGCGACCTTGCATCCTGCATGGTCCCCTTTAACTTAAACAAGATTAACTTATTGATTTTAATATGTTTTTTTAATTTAAAGCGGCTGGCACAGTCACTGCAAAGATCAACCCACGTCTGCCATCCACAGTCAGGAGTTGATATGGACCTCATCCAGCAAAAGTTCGTCTCGGTGTTCTCGGCCTACCAGGTCACCACCCAGTCCCGACCGGACGGCGGCGTCCTGCTGACCCTGCGGGCTGCCGACGGCAAGGTGACCCGTCGCGTGCTGACCTACGCGCAGTTGCACAGTGCCGAGCAGCTTTCCTGGGCGATCAGCGCCATTCGTCGTGACCTGGCGGAACAGGCCAGTGAATTGCCGGTGATATCGATGCTGCAAAGCCAGCAGCGGTTTGCGCTGCCGACTTATCGTTGAGTCTAATCGGGCCCAAATCGCCGGCAAGCCGGCTCCTACAAGGGGCGTGCAATACTTGTGGGAGGCAGCTTGCCGGCGATTAGCCGGCCAATCAACAGCTATTTCAGAACTCGTCAAAACCCGCGAACTGCCGCGCCGTCTCATCACCGGTGAACCGCGCTTGCAGCCCCTGCTCATTGGCAAACAAGCGCAATGCCAGGCAGAACGGGTTATCGCCCAGGTCGACCCAGCGCCGTACACCTGCCGGAATCAACAGCTCATCACCCTTCTCGCACAGCACCGCATAGACGTATTCACCCAGCCGCATGCCTATTTGGGCACGCCCGGTCACCACGGCGAATACCTCATCGGCATCATGCACATGCTCATCCCGCAGGTCGGCCTGTGCCAGGTCCGCACCGTCTCGGTTGAGCACGGCGAACGCCAGGCTGCCATGGGCGGTCATCAACTGGTCGAGGTGCTCGCGGCAAGCAGCCAACACTTCTTCCTGACTGCTGCCAGGGCGCACGCGCAGCGCGTGGGGGCGATGAACAATACGTACGCCGTGCTCGGCCAAGGTGGCGGCGATGTCGTCGTGGTGGGTCAGCACCTTGTTCGGCAAGTCCGGGCTGGACGGGTGAAAAACGCTGAGGATGCTCATCAGTGACGTGTCCTGGTCGGTTTCGAACAAAGGGCAATGATAACGGCTGCCGCAAGGGCTGCGGCGCTGGCCATACCAAAGGTGAAGGTCGGCCCCAGCAGTTTCCAGCTGTAGCCTGAATAAAGGGCACCCAAGGCGCCCCCGGTTCCGGAAAGCGCCGCGTACAGCGCCTGCCCCTGGCCCTGCTGGCGGGGCCGAAGCTGGACTGTACGAAGGCAATGGAGGCGGCGTGGAAGCAACCGAAGGTGGCGGCATGCAGTACCTGGGCAAACACCAGCACCGCCGGTTCACCCGCCAGGTTGCCTAGTAACAGCCAGCGCACCGCCGCCAGCAGGAAACTGGCCAGCAGCACCCGCTGCACGGAAAACCGCGCAAACACCCGGCTCATGACCATGAACACCAGCACTTCGGCGACCACCCCCAGCGCCCACAGCAGGCCGATGGCACCACGGCTGTAGCCCAGGTGCTCCAGGTGCAGGGTCAGGAAGGTGTAGTAAGGCCCATGGCTGAGTTGCATCAGCGCCACGCAGATGTAGAACGCAACCACCCCCGGCGCCATCAGCTGGCGCAGGAAGCCGTCTGCACCACTGCGCTCGCCCTGCTCTACCGGCTGGGCGTTGGGCACCCACAGGCTGGCCAGGACGATACCGGCCATGATGGTCACCAGGGCGACGGGGTAGATGTCCAGGCTCAACCACTCGAACAAGCGTCCCAACCCGACCACCGTCAGGATGAAGCCGATCGAGCCCCACAGCCGCACCTGGCTGTAACGTGAGGTCTGGCCATGCAGGTGGGCCAGGGTGATCACTTCGAACTGAGGCAGCACCGCGTGCCAGAAGAACGCATGCAGGGCCATCACCAGCGCCAGCCAGGCGTAGCTCTTGCCGAAGAAGATCAGCGAAAAGGTCGCCAGCGTCGACAGTGCGCCCAGGCGCACGATCAACAGGCGCTGGCCACTGCGGTCACCCAGCCAGCCCCACAGGTTCGGGGCGATGCAGCGCATCAGCATGGGAATGGCGACCAACTCGCCGATGCGCGCCGGGGAGAAGCCCAGGTGGTCGAAGTACAGCGCCAGGAACGGGGCGGTGGAACCGAGCAGGGCGAAGTAGAACAGGTAGAAGCTGGACAGACGCCAGTAGGGGATTGGGGGCATGGGAGCGGCCTGTTGTATTGCCCGAGCCGGCTTTTTCGCGGGTAAACCCGCTCCCACAGGTACACCACTGCATTCAAGCGCTGTGTCGTACCTGTGGGAGCGGGTTTACCCGCGAAGGGGCCGGAACTGCCGAATCAGAGCTGGCCCAACACCGGAGTACCGACCTTCACATCGGCATTCTGCGCACGGTGGCGCAGCAGGTGATCCATCAGCACGATGGCCATCATCGCCTCGGCGATTGGCGTGGCGCGGATGCCGACGCACGGGTCGTGACGGCCCTTGGTCACCACCTCTACCGGGTTGCCGTCCACATCGATGGAACGGCCGGGGGTGGTAATGCTCGAAGTCGGCTTCAGCGCCAGGTGCGCGACGATCGGCTGGCCCGACGAGATGCCGCCCAGGATGCCGCCAGCGTTGTTGCTGAGGAAGCCTTCCGGGGTGAGTTCGTCACGGTGCTCGGTGCCACGCTGGGCAACACTGGCGAAGCCTGCGCCGATTTCCACGCCCTTGACCGCGTTGATGCTCATCAGGGCATGGGCCAGTTCCGCGTCGAGACGGTCGAAGATCGGCTCGCCCAGGCCGGGCATGACACCTTCGGCAACCACGGTGATCTTGGCGCCGACCGAGTCCTGGTCACGACGCAGCTGGTCCATGTAGGCCTCCAGCTCAGGCACCTTGCCAGGATTTGGGCTGAAGAAGGCGTTTTCTTCGACAGAGTCCCAGGTCTGGAACGGAATTTCGATCGGCCCCAGCTGGCTCATGTAGCCGCGCACGCGGATACCCTGGGTGGCCAGGTACTTCTTGGCAATGGCACCAGCGGCCACGCGCATCGCGGTTTCGCGGGCCGAGCTACGGCCACCGCCGCGGTAGTCGCGGATGCCGTACTTGTGGTGGTAGGTGTAGTCGGCGTGGGCCGGGCGGAACAGGTCCTTGATCGCCGAATAGTCCTTGGACTTCTGGTCGGTGTTGCGAATCAGCAAGCCGATCGAGCAGCCGGTGGTACGGCCTTCGAACACACCTGAAAGAATCTCGACTTCGTCGGGTTCCTGGCGCTGGGTGGTGTGGCGGCTGGTACCGGGCTTGCGCCGGTCGAGGTCGTGCTGCAGGTCGGCCAGGAAATTTCCAGGCCCGGGGGCATCCATCGACAATGGCGACCAACGCCGGGCCATGGCTTTCGCCAGCGGTGGTGACAGTGAACAGCTTGCCGTAGGTATTACCGGACATGGACGCTCCGCGAGTCTGCCTGAATGATCGAAAGCGGCCAGTATACAGAGGATTGCAGGTCTGTGAGGGCCCTATCGCCGGCAAGCCGGCTCCCACATGGACCGCGACGTTCTCAAGATCATTGCAGTACCTGTAGGAGCCGGCTTGCCGGCGATAGGGCCAGAACAGCCAACCCGCCCGCCGAACCTTCCGCTGAATGTTGGGTCCAACCGGCATCTCCCCAAGTAGTACCGCATGATGTCGCGCCTGGTCGCATTGTTCCTCCTGCTGTGCACCGGCCTGGCCCAGGCCGCCGCCCCTACCGTGCTGCAACGCCCCATCGACCTGGACACAGGCCAGGGCGTTCTGCATGGCAGCCTGCTGCTGCCGCAACAGGACACACCGCCGCCAGTGGTGCTGATCATCGCAGGCTCCGGCCCCACCGACCGCGACGGCAACAACCCGGCCTCGGGGCGGGTCGACAACCTCAAGCGCCTGGCCTTGTTGCTGGCCAACCAACACATCGCCAGCGTGCGCTACGACAAGCGTGGCGTCGCGGCGAGCCAACCGGCCACGCCGGACGAGCGCGACCTCAGCGTCGAACGCTATGTCGCCGATGTGGTGGCCTGGAGCCGCAAGCTCAGGGCCGACCCGCGTTTTGGCCCGTTGATTCTGATCGGCCACAGCGAGGGCGCACTGATCGCCAGCCTGGCCGCCGAGCAAGCGGGCGCCAGCGCGGTCATCTCCTGGCGGGTAGCGGTCGCCCGCTGGCCGATGTGCTGCGCGAGCAACTGGCCAAGCGCTTGCCTGCAGCGCAACTGGCCCGCAGCAGCGCCCTGCTCGACCGCCTGCAAGCCGGGCAGACCAGCCTGGATGTGCCCGCACCGCTGCGCCAGGTATTTCGCCCCAGCGTGCAGCCCTACCTGATTACCCTGCTGCGGCAAAACCCGGCCGCCGCCTTCGCCCAACTTCCCATGCCCGCGCTGATCATCCAGGGCCGCAACGACGTGCAGGTGGACGTGGCCGACGCCGAACGCCTGAAGGCGGCCAAGCCAGATGCGCAACTGGTACTGATCGACGGCATGAACCACATGCTGCGTATCAGCCCCAAGGCCATGAGCCAGCAACGCGACAGCTACCTCAACCCTGAACTGCCGCTGGCCCGCGAACTGGGCGAGCAGGTGGTCACGTTCATCCATCAACTGCCGTCGGCATGAAGGCATCGGCATAGATTGTGCTCACGTAATGAGCGAATCGGCCGATAACCGGATGCTGGCGTCGCCATTGCGACCAGCCTTGCTGCACTGATGAGGACTGCCGTAATGACCGATGCCCCCGCTGCCGTAGACGCGACCGAAGAGCCGCAAGCCCCGGAAAGCGCCCCGCTGCCCTGGCCTGACCTTGCCGCCGAGCACTTCCAGCTGCTACGCCTGGCGCCCTGCCCACCGACCGCAACAGCGGTGCGCGGCCGCAGCGGTTCGTGCAGTTCGGCTATGCCGAGCGCCACGACAAGGCTCACAGCCTGCTACGGATGGAAATTCGCCTGACAGGGCAGAAAGTGCGCAAGGAGCAAAACCAGCTGGATGTGCATGTGAATCATGCCGAACGCCTGGTAACCATCGGCGACGCCAACGGCTTGCAGCTGGAGCCGCTCAACCGTGGCCTTGGTCGCTTCATGCTTGCCCAGGCGGTGCAATGGCTGCAGCGCAGGTGGTCGCACTACCGGGTCGAAGGCTTTGCCCTGCCGAGCAAGGATGCGCTGAACGAAGATTCGCGCCTGCGCCGCGACCAGTTCCTGCGCGCCACCGGTCTGGAAGTGGAGTATGCCGACCCTCAGCACATGAAGGGCCGCACCGTCGAAACCACGGTGGGCCAGCTCAAGGTGGGCTGGAACAGCGAGAAGGTGCAGCGGGTCGAAATCCTCGATGCCGCCAACATGTTGCAGAATGCCGAGCAGCAACTGCAGGAGAAGGAAGCGCAGCTGCGTGAGCGGGATGAGCGGGTGGCCAAGTACCGCCGTGAAGACAGCGGCTTGCGCTTTACCATCACCTGCCTGGTGGCGTTCGCGGTGTTTCAGGCTGGGTTGTTGATCTGGATTGCTACCCGTTGAGACTGGATGGCGTTTGGGGTATGGCGAGAGACATGCGGCGCCTTTGAGGCCGAGCGCCGCCCGCGCGGCGCATCGCGAGCAAAGCTCGCTCCTACGTTTGTTTCGGGCCAATGAGTCCTGTGGGAAATGCGCGCGAACGCTTTGGACGCACGGCTCGATATCGAGTCTTACAAACAAGGCGGTCGCGCGCGTCTGCCACAGGCATTATTGGCCGTAAACAAACGTAGGAGCGAGCCTTGCTCGCGATGCGCCGCGCGGGCGGCGCTCGATTTACGCCGTGACACAAAACCTAAGTGAACTCAAACCCGAGCCTTGAACAGCTCCTGATGCTGGCGGCACTGCTCGGCTGTCAGCATGAACACCCCATGCCCTCCGCGCTCGAACTCCAGCCAGGCAAAGTCCACCTCCGGGTACAACGCCTCGACATGCACCTGGCTGTTGCCCACTTCGACAATCAGCAAGCCCTTGTCGGTCAGGTGATCGGCCGCTTCGGCCAGCATCCTGCGCACCAGGTCCAGGCCATCGTTGCCACAGGCCAGGCCCATTTCCGGCTCATGGTGATACTCGGCCGGCATGTCGCCGAAATCTTCGGCATCGACATACGGCGGGTTGGACAGGATCAGGTCGAAACGCTGCCCCGGCAGACCGTCGAAACCATCGCCCTGCACGGTGTACACCCGCGCGTCCAGGCCATGGCGCTCGATGTTCTGGTTGGCCACTTCCAGGGCCTGGAACGACAGGTCGGCCAGCACCACCTCGGCCTCGGGGAACACCTCGGCGGCGACGATGCCGATGCAGCCCGAGCCAGTGCACAGGTCGAGAATGCGCGCAGGCTCGGCCGCCAGCCACGGTTCGAAGCGTTTTTCGATCAGTTCGCCGATGGGCGAACGCGGCACCAGCACACGCTCGTCGACCAGGAACGACATGCCACAGAACCACGCCTCGCCCAGCAGGTAGGCAGTGGGGACGCGTTCTTCGATACGGCGCTTGAGCAGGTGCTGCAGGCGAACCCGCTCGTCGTCCTCAAGCTGGCAATCCAGGTAGCTGTCGGCCACCTCCCAGGGCAGGTGCACGGCGCCCAGTACCAGCAGGCGGGCTTCGTCCCAGGCATTGTCGGCACCATGGCCGAAGAACAGCTCGTGCTCGTGGAAGCGGCTGACCGCCCAGCGGATATGGTCGCGCAGCGTGCGCAGACGGGATGTGATCACGGGGTACTCCTATTCAGACATGACAAAAGTCTAACAGCCTGACCGCCACAATTGTTCCTTGCGCATCCCCAGTTACCCGCCACAGGCCAGTAACCATGCTGTCTGCGATGTCAACCATTCCCATTGGCGCCAAGGCAAGGGAGAATAGGTATACAAAAGCCCTACCCAAGGAGCCCTTGATGTCCGTTCCAACCACGATGTTCCGCCTCACTGGTCGCGACTATCCGCCGGCCAAGCTGAGCCAAGCCAGCCTGATCGTCATCGATGCACAGAAAGAGTACCTCAGTGGACCTCTGATGCTGTCGGGCATGGACGAGGCCGTGGCCAACATCGCCAGGTTGCTCGACGCCGCCCGCAAGGCTGGCCGTCCGATCATCCACGTCCGCCACCTCGGTACCGTTGGTGGCCGCTTCGACCCGCAGGGCCCTGCCGGCCAGTTCATCCCGGGCCTGGAGCCGCGCGAGGGCGAAATCGTCATCGAAAAACGCATGCCCAACGCCTTCAAGAACACCAAGCTGCACGAAACCCTGCAGGAGCTGGGGCACCTGGACCTGATCGTCTGCGGTTTCATGAGCCATTCCAGCGTCAGCACCACCGTGCGCCGTGCCAAGGACTATGGTTACCGTTGCACGCTGGTGGAAGACGCCTCGGCAACCCGCGACCTGGCGCTCAAGGACAGCGTGATTCCGGCCGCGCAGATTCACCAGTGCGAAATGGCCGTGATGGCCGACAACTTCGCCTGTGTCGCTCCAACCGCCAGCCTGATCTGATCACTGGCTGGCAATGACCGCCCGGCAGCCGGGCGGAACCCAAGGGCGGCCGCCAGGTCGAATTCCGGATACCTACAGAGGAACTCGGAATGAAGCTCAAAGGCAGTTTTGATGCCAAACGCCTGCGTACGCGCGAACCGCGTAACTGGGGCGCTCGCCTGGCTGCCGGCCTCTCAGCCCTGCTGGCGACACTTGGCGTGCTGCTGGCCATGGCTGGCATTGCCGGCCTGCTGGGCAACTACCCTGCCCTGGCCGAGCTCAACGCCAACCGCCCTCTTTCCAGCATCCTGACCGTGGTTGGGCTGTTGCTGTTGTACTTCGGCGTGCGCTTCTGGCGGCGCAGCCGCATTCGCCTGCGTCGGGGACGCGAGTTGAACCTGGCGCCGCACCTGATGAAAAAGCATGATTGAGTGATCTGCACCGGCCTCATCGCCGGCAAGCCGGCTCCCACATGGACCGCGCAGATCTTGAGATCACCGCAGTACCTGTGGGAGCCGGCTTGCCGGCGATGGGGCCGGTGCTGGCGACACAAGGCTGCACACCAGCCCGCAGTCGCGTAAACTACGCCGCCCACGTGGAGGCATCATGCAAGACGACGACTTTTCCCTGTTCCACGCCGAGATCCGCGGCGTCAAGCCGATCAAGCACGACCGCGCCGACGTCGGCAAGCCCAAGGCCGACCGCAAGCAGCTGGCCGGCCTGCGCCAGGCGGCGACCGTGCGCAGCGATCAGGCGCTGGTCATCGACGGTTTGTCCGACCAGTTCGTGATCGACGTTGGTGCCGAGGACGAGTTGATGTGGCGCCGTGACGGCGTTCAGGAAAGCCAGATCCGCAAGCTCAAGCTTGGCCAGATCGCCTTCGAGGGTAGCCTCGACCTGCACGGCATGAGCGTGGAGAAGGCCCGCGAAACCTTGTGGGCCTTCATCGCCGAAGCCACCAAGCTGGAGGTGCGCTGCGTGCGCGTCACCCACGGCAAGGCCGCGCGCCTCGATGGCAAGCGCCCGATGATCAAGAGCCACGTCAACACCTGGTTGCGCCAGCACCCGCAAGTGCTCGGTTTCACCTCCTGCCAGGCCCGCCACGGCGGCACTGGAGCGGTGTACGTGATGCTCAAACGAACCATGATGGAAGGCCGCGACGAGTAACGCCGTGCTTGCAGCGCCGCGTTTGCCGCCGTACCCTTCGTTTTTGCGATTTTTTACCCACAGGTAGATCCATGTCCCTGGAACAGAACTACACCGAGATCCTCAGCCAACTCGGCGAGGACGTCTCCCGTGAGGGCCTGCTCGACACGCCCAAGCGGGCTGCAAAGGCGATGAAGTACCTTTGCCGCGGTTACGAGCAGACGCTGGAAGAAGTCACCAACGGCGCGCTGTTCAGCTCCGACAACAGCGAGATGGTGCTGGTACGCGACATCGAGCTGTACTCGATGTGCGAACACCACATGCTGCCGTTCATCGGCAAGGCCCATGTAGCCTACCTGCCCAAGGGCAAGGTCCTGGGCCTGTCGAAGGTTGCCCGTATCGTCGACATGTTCGCCCGCCGCCTGCAGATTCAGGAAAACCTCAGCCGCCAGATCGCCGAGGCCGTGCAGCAGGTGACTGGCGCCGCTGGTGTGGCGGTGGTCATCGAAGCCAAGCACATGTGCATGATGATGCGCGGTGTCGAAAAGCAGAACTCGACCATGCTCACCTCGGTGATGCTGGGCGAATTCCGCGAAAACGCCGCCACCCGCAGCGAGTTCCTCAGCCTGATCAAGTGATCGGCGCGTAACCTCGAGCCGACCCCATGGGTCGGCTTTTGCATTTCAGGAGTTGCCCATGATCGTCAAAGCCCTGCGGGTCGGCCTCGGCCAGCTTATCGTGTTCGGCGACTGGATCAGCCGGCCGGCCAAGCGCAAGCGCGATGCCGCGGCCCAGACGCGTGTCGAGCAGGAGGCCAAAGGCCTTGCGCTGTATCAGTTCCATGCCTGCCCGTTCTGCGTCAAGACCCGCCGCACCCTGCACCGCCTGAACGTGCCGGTAGCGCTGCGTGACGCGAAGAACGACCCGGTGCACCGTGAGGCGTTGCTGGAAGGTGGCGGCCGGGTGAAGGTGCCGTGCCTGCGTATCGAGGAAGCAGGCAAGGTGACCTGGATGTACGAGTCCAAGGACATCATTGCCTACCTGGACAAGCGGTTCGCGTAAGCCTGATGCAGATCAGTCGCCTGCTTCGCGGGTAAACCCGCTCCCACATGCCTGAACCTGGACTGCCTCAAGAAGTTGGACACAAATCCAACCCTTGGGGGCAGTCCAAACCTGTGGGAGCGGGTTTACCCGCGAAGAGGCCAGCCCGGCCTTACTCGACCATCGGCACATGCCGCGGATGGCTCGCCACCCGCGCCAGCCACGCTTTCACCGCTGGGTAATCGGCCAGGTCAAACCCGCCCTGATGCGCCACACATGGGTGTAGGCATACAACGCCACATCGGCAATCGAATACTGCTCACCCACCAGGTACGGCGTCATCTGCAACTGCCGCTCCATCACCTTGAGCGCCTTGTACCCGCCCTTGTGCAGTTTGCGGTACTCGTCCACGCTCATCCGGCAGCCCCAGGTAGAACTGGATGAACCGCGCCACGGCAATGTACGGCTCATGGCTGTACTGCTCGAAGAACTGCCACTGCAACACCTGGGTACGCAGGCGCGGCTCGGTGGGCAGGTACTCGCTGCCGTCGGCCAGGAAGTTGAGGATGGCGTTGGACTCCCACAAGCACGTGCCATCCTCAAGCTTGAGCACCGGCACCTTGCCGTTGGGGTTCATCGCCAGGAACTCGGGCGTTTCGGTTTCACCTTTGAGAATGTCCACCGGGTGCCATTCATAAGGCCGGTCTAGCAGGCTCAACATCAGTTTGACCTTGTAGCAGTTGCCCGACTGGTAATCCCCATAGACCTTGTACATCGCCCCTCCCTCCCGTGCAGTTACGCATTTGTGCCCAATAGTTGGCGACTGTACGGCTAATTGCAATGCCTGCTGTATGGCAAACATCCGCCGCGCTCGCGTTAGTCTGAAAAAACTGCTTACACAAGTACAAGGACTTACCCATGCCCCACGCCACATCCGCACGCCTGCGGCCCTTGGCAGACAGCTCCCCTTCGGCGGTGGTCGCCGGCTTCATCGCCATGCTCACCGGCTACACCAGTTCACTGGTGCTGATGTTCCAGGCCGGCCAAGCAGCCGGGCTAACCAGCGCGCAGATCTCGTCGTGGATCTGGGCCCTGTCGATCGGCATGGCGATCTGCAGTATCGGCCTGTCGCTGCGTTACCGCACCCCCATCACCGTGGCCTGGTCGACCCCGGGCGCCGCACTGCTGATCACCAGCCTTGGCGGGGTGAGCTACGGCGAAGCGATTGGCGCCTATATCACCTGCGCGGTGCTGGTGCTGATCTGTGGCCTGACCGGCAGCTTCGAACGCCTGGTCAAGCGCATTCCCGCGTCCCTGGCCTCGGCTTTGCTGGCGGGCATTCTGTTCAAGATCGGCAGCGAGATCTTCGTCGCGGCCCAACATCGCACCCTGTTGGTGCTGGGGATGTTCTTCAGCTATCTGCTGGTCAAGCGCCTGTCGCCACGATATTGCGTGCTGGCGGCACTGCTGGTGGGTACGGCACTGTCTGGCGCCCTTGGCCTGCTGGACTTCAGCAGCTTCAAGCTGGAAGTCGCCACTCCGGTGTGGACCACGCCGAGCTTCTCGCTGGCGGCGACCATCAGCATCGGCATCCCACTGTTCGTGGTGGCCATGACCTCGCAGAACATGCCCGGCGTGGCGGTGTTGCGCGCCGATGGCTACCAGGTGCCGGCTTCGCCGCTGATTTCGGCCACCGGCTTTGCCTCACTGCTGCTGGCGCCGTTTGGCTCCCACGGAGTTAACCTGGCGGCGATCAGCGCGGCGATCTGCACCGGGCCACATGCCCATGAAGACCCGGCCAAGCGCTATACAGCGGCGGTGTGGTGCGGGATTTTCTACGGCATTGCCGGGGTGTTCGGCGCGACACTGGCGGCATTGTTCGCGGCGCTGCCCAAGGAGCTGGTGCTGTCCATTGCGGCCCTGGCACTGTTCGGCTCGATCATGAACGGGTTGAGCGTGGCCATGAGCGAGCCACGTGAGCGTGAGGCGGCGCTGATCACCTTCATGGTGACGGCGTCGGGGTTGACCTTGTTCTCGATCGGTTCAGCGTTCTGGGGGATTGTGGCCGGGGTGATTACGTTGATGATTCTGAATCCGCGTGATGTACGGCGGTAGGGATTTGTCGTGATTGAGATCGAGCGCCGCCCGCGCGGCGCATCGCGAGCAAGGCTCGCTCCTACGTTTGTTTTCGGCCAATAACGCCTGTTACAGGCGCGCGCGACCGCCTTGTTTGCACGACGCGACATCGAGCCGTGCGCTAAAGCGGTCGCGCGCACTTCCCGCAGGAATAACTGGCCCGAAACAAACGTAGGAGCGAGCCTTGCTCGCGATGCGCCGCGCGGGCGGCGCTCGATCTCAAACCCACCGAAAATCCCCGTCAAACACCTACAACCTGAAATGCCCCACCATCCCCTTCAGGTCATTGCCCAACTGCGCCAACTCGATGCTGGAGCGGGCATTGTCCTGCATCGCCAGCGCCGCCTGATCGGCACTTCCACGAATCTGCGTGACGCTACGGCTGATTTCCTCAGCCACCGAACTCTGCTGCTCGGCCGCTGCGGCAATCTGCTGGTTCATCTGCTGGATCAGTGACACCGCCACGGCAATGCTGCCCAAAGCGCTTTCGGTCTGCAGCGCGTCGGCCACCGCCAGACGCACCAGTTCGGTACTGCCACGAATCTGCGCCACCGATTGCTGGGCATTGCCGCGCAAGCTGGCCACCAGGCGCTCGATTTCTTCAGTGGATTGCCGGGTGCGCCGAGCCAGCGCACGGACTTCGTCGGCTACCACAGCAAAACCACGCCCCTGCTCCCCTGCCCGCGCAGCCTCGATGGCGGCGTTGAGCGCCAGCAGGTTGGTCTGCTCGGCCACGCTCTTGATCACCTCCAGCACATCGCCGATGGTGTGGATTTCGGCGCTGAGGCTGTCGATACCGGCACTGGCAGTTTCCGCCGCCGCCGCCAATTGTTCGATACGCTGCATGCTCTGGCGCACCACCTGCTGCCCGGAGCCGACCTTGTCGTCAGCCGACTGCGCCGCCTGGGCCGCTTCTTCAGCGTTGCGCGCCACATCGTGCACGGTGGCGGTCATCTGCTGCATGGCAGTGGCCACCTGCTCAGTCTCCTCCTTTTGGCTGCCCACTTCACGGTTGGTCTGCTCGGTAACCGCCGACAGCGCCTGGGCACTGCCCGCCAGTTGCTCGATCCCCTGCTGCAGGCCGCTGACCACTCCCGACAAGCCAGCAGCCATCTGCTGCATGGCCTGCATCAGTTGCCCCACTTCGTCGCGTCGGCCTGCTTCCTCCTCCAGGCTCAGTTCACCTGCAGCGATACGCTGGGCACGGCCTATCACGCGCTTGAGCGGGCCGACCACGGCGCGGGTGATCAGCCAGGCCGCAAGTATCCCCACCAGCAAGGCCAAGCCCGTAGCCAAGGCGATGGCCAGGGAATTGCGTGAGAGTTCGCCCTGCATGGCTTGCTCCTGGCCCACATAGGCCTGGTCGACCAGGCCGGTGACCTGTGCCGCACGCGCCTGCAACTGGGCCTTGATCCCTTGCTCCTTGGTCAGCAGGTCGGTGTATTCGTTAAGCTTCTCGGAGAAACTGCCAATATGCCCGGCCACTTCACCCAGCACGCTCTGGTAGCCGGCATCGCTGACCGAGCCGCGCAGTTGCTCGACAGTGCTGGCAGCCTCGACCGTCTGAGCGATACGCCCCTGGTCGACCTCCTCCTCGCCTTTGCGGCTTTTATCCAGACGCACCCGGGCTTCATCCATGGCCTGCAACATCAAGCGCGACACCTGCGACACCTGCGCCGCCTGTTCAAGGAACTCGCCGCCCTGCTGGCCCTGGGACTGCTTCAGGGTGTAGGTGCCGTCATCGGCCAGCCCCGACTGCAGCACATCGAGGTTGTTGGCCACGCTGGACACTGACCAACTGGCCATGTCCAACGCCAGCTCTTTGGCCTGCACCACTTCGACGAAGGCCTCGAAAGCCTGGCCATAGGCACTCAGTTCGTCCTGCGCGGCAGCCAGTGCCGGCAGGCTGCGGGCGCGTTCTGTAAGGTTCTTCAGGCCGGCGCGCAAGGCTTCGGCCTCCTTGATATCCGAACGCAGCGCGAACGCTTGCTCATGCTGGCGCAGGCGCAGCAGGTCGGTGTTGAACTGGGCCAGACTGCGCAGGCCGTCGAAGCGCTGGCCGACACTGTGCAAGGCCACGATACCGATGGCCGCCACTGCCACTGTCAGCAACAGCACCAGGGCAAAACCAAGGCCCATTTTGCGGGCCATGCCCAGATTGGCCAGAACACCGTGCCTGGTCGCGCCCATTGCCGATCCCCCTCACCTTGTCAGGTTTTCCCGAAAGCCAAGAGTGGCAATGCCGCCGGCCTGCTCACAAGGGCTTGGCGCCAGAATAGTGTCAAATAGCTATGTATGTGTCGTTTTCAGCGTGCTGAAGGTCGCCCTGCGTGCTGGAAGAAGGCCTGGGCACGGGAGTCCTGCCCGTATGCGACATTGATCCGCAGCCATTCGCTGGGAGCCCCTGGTAGTCGAACGCGCTGCCCGGGGTGAGCAGCACCGCGTGTTCCAGCGCCAGCTGCTCCAGTCGGGTATAGGCCAAACCCGGCACCCGCGCCCAGACGAACATGCCGCCATAGGGTTCGCACATCACCTCCCAACCGAACTGCTCCAATTGCCCCAGCAGCCTGGCCATATGCTGCCCCAGGCGCAGCCGCAAGCGCTGGGTGCTCTTGCGATAGCTGCCATTGGCAAGCATCTGCCCGACCACCTGCTCGGCAAAGCGCGAGTTTCCGATGCCAGTCACCATCTTCAGCTCGGCCAGGCGCGCCAACAGCGGCGCATCGGCCACCAGGTAGCCCACCCGCAACGAACTGCTCAGGGTCTTGGAGAAACTGGCCAGGTAGATGACCCGCTGTTCGCTGTCGAGGGTCGCCAGGCGCGTGGCCGGCCCCTCCTGAAAATCGGCGTAGATATCGTCTTCGACGATACGCAGGTCATGCTCGCGGGCCAGCTCCAGCAAACGGTAGGCGACCTTGGGGGTGAGGCTGCTGCCGGTGGGGTTGTGGTACAGGCTGTTGACGAACAGACAACGCGGACGGTGTTCGGCCAGCATCTGCTCGAGGGTGGCCAGGCACGGGCCTTCAACGGTACGCGGCACCGGCAACATGCGCACCTGGTGCTGGCGCAGCAGGTTGTAGAGGTTGTAGTAGCCAGGGTTCTCCACCAGCACCGTATCGCCGGGGCGCAGCAGGGTGCGCACCAGCAGGTCGAGGGCATGGCTGGCGCCTTGGGTGGTGAGGATGCGCTCGGGCCCGGCGGCAATGTCCAGGCGCGCCAGACGCTTGTGAAGTTGCTGGCGCAGACTGGCCAGCCCCAGAGGCGGGCAATAGTCGAACAGGTCCTGCGGGTTGCCACGGCTGACCTGGCGGATGGCCTGGGCCAGCTCCTCGTGCGCACGCCAGGCGATGGGCAACCAGCCGCATCCCAGTTTCAGCATTTCTTCGTGGCCTTCGCGAAACTGACGCCAGCTGCCATCGCCCGCCTCCCCCAAGTCGGCTCATCGTCCAGAGCCAGGCCCGGCTTGCGCTCGGCGACGAAGAAGCCGGTACCGTGCCGTGCCTCCAGCCAGCCGCTTGCGACCAAGCGGTCGTATGCCTCGATCACGCAGGACGCGCTGACGGACTGGTCGCGGGCCAGGGTGCGGATCGATGGCAGGCGCGCGCCTGGGCGCAGGCGCTGCTGGGTAATCCAGGTTTGCAGGTGCTGGGTGAGTTGCTGCACCAGAGGGGTGGCGCTGTCGCGGTCCAGGGGGATGTGCATGGGCAAGTGTTCGCTGTTTTTTGGCGAACAGTTAAGCATAAAAGGGCGGTGGGTGTGTCTTGTGGGTGTTTGGGGTGAGCAGCATTGTTGACAGTACCGGCCTCATCGCCGGCAAGCCGGCTCCCACAGTGATCTCAAGATCGCCGCGGTCCATGTGGGAGCCGGCTTGCCGGCGATGAGGCCAGCATAAACACCCTATATTCAGGACCTAGAACACCATGCCCCCGCGCCCCGCCCTGCTGGCCTTCGCCCTGTGCCTGATCACCCTTGCGGTGAACCTGCCAGCCCCGCTCTACATCGCCTACGCCGACCTCTCCGGCCAGGGCGCCGCCGCCACCGCCGTGGCGTTCTCCGCCTACGTGCTGGGCGTCATTCCCGTGCTGCTGGCCCTGGGCGGCCTCGCCGACCGCATCGGGCGACGACCACTGATCATTGCCGCGCTGCTGCTGTCGATGATCGCGACCTTGCTCATGCTGCTGGCCCCCGGCCTGCAAACCCTCGCCTTGGCGCGCCTGTGCCTGGGCCTTGGCACCGGCCTGGCCACCGCCACGGCAACCGCCTACATGGGCGAACTGATGGGCGCCGACAACAGCGCCCGCGCCGCCACCTGGGTCACCGCCAGCACCTCCCTGGGCTTTGGCCTGGGGGGCGGCGCTGACCAGCCTGTTCCTGTTGCACGAAGCCAGCCTCACACCCGGCAGTTTCCACTTGCAACTGCTACTTGCTGCCTTGGCCGTGCTGCTGGTGTGGCGCCTGCCCGACCCACGCCAGGCGCAACGCGGCGCCATGCTGCGCCTGCCCTTCTACCCCCGAGGCAGCGTTGCCTATGGCTTTGCAATTCTGCTGGCCTGGGCCTGCTCGGGCCTGGTGATTGCGCTGTTGCCAGGCATTTTGCGCCAGCATGGCCTGAGTGAATGGTCGGGGTTATCGACGTTTTGCGTGATCACTTGCGGGTTGGCGTTCCAGCCCATGGCACGCCGCATGGCCAGCAGCAAAGCGACTCTGCTGGGACTGGCGATTTTACCGTGCAGCTACGCCTTGCTGGCCTGGGGAGCCGACCATGGGCAGTTGGCGGCAGTGCTGTTGGGTGCAGTCGCCGCCAGCAGTGCGTGTTACGGGTTCATCTATCTGGGTGGATTAGCTGCAGTGAACCACCTGGCCGGCACAGAAAAGACCCGCGCCAGCGCCGGGTTCTTTCTGCTGGCCTACTTCGGCTTCAGCCTGCCGGTGATCTTCACCGGGTTGCTGAGCGACCGGCTCGGCCACGGCTGGCACTGGTGGTGTTCGGGCTGGCATTGCTGGGAGGTTGCTTAATGACAGCCGGCGCACTGCTGCGCTACAGGCCAAATCAGCAATCAACCAACCTTGGCTCAACAACACGTGCGTGAAAAAGTGAATGATTTGTATGAAAAATGTGAAAAAAATGTATATTGGATCCATTGATTAGTGGCTCTTTGATATCGCAAGGACGCAGTGTGGTTGGCAATACCTACAGTTGGCAGAGTGAATTTCCCCATGTGTTCAAGCATTGCCGCACCACGCTGCGCTTCCAAAGGCCACTCCCGCCGCATACGCACCAAGCGTTCGCCCAACTAATCGAGCAGCCCCCTCTGCCAAGCGAGTCAGCGCACCGCTGGACTGCAACGTCAGCGCGCTATTCACCAAGCGCGAACAGCTCGACTCGCTGAAGAAGAAGTGGCGCGTTCAACGCGGCAACCCCAAACGCAACGGCATGTATGACTGGGCAGTGGAAGAGTTGATCAACACCCGCGAAGCGGCACGACGCGGGCACGCGTGCCCGAGCTGATCGGCTACGGCTACAGCCGCTCGAAGCTTGGGCTCATCCAGGATTTCTTCCTGATCACCCGCTTGCTGACCGGGCATGTGGATGGCCTCAGTAAAGTGCGGGAGGCACCTGAGACTGTCGGCAATGTCATTCTGGCGACCTTCGAACTGCTTCACGCCCTGCACGCTCAAGGCATCACCCACATGGACCTGTGGGCGGCCAACGTCATGCTCCCCACACAAGGTGAAGCCCAGGCCATCGACCTGGAGAACAGCTTCTTCGTACCAACGGCTCACCTTGCCGAGACTCTGGGCTTTCAGTTCGGCTTTTTCTACTACCGGGAAATCTACCGCTACATTACCGAAGCAGACTATGACGCCCTGGTTGCCCAGGCGCTGGCGCAGTACTTCCCAACTGTTGACCGTAGCGCCGTCGAGCGGGTGTACGCCGTGGCCAAGCACGAAAATATTGGGCGTCTGGAGCGGCGGGAGATTTTCACCAACGGCACCCTCTGATGCCGTTGATCAGTCGATTCATATGGCCAACGCACCACCATCCACCAGCAATGAATGCCCGGTGGTGAATGCCGCCCCATCGCTGCACAGGTAAAGCACCGCGCTGGCGATTTCCTCGACCCTGCCGATGCGCCCCACCGGGTGCATCGCCGCGGCGAACTCGGCCTTGCGCGGGTCGGCCTCGTAGGCGCGGCGGAACATGTCGGTGTCGATGACCGCCGGGCACACGGCATTCACCCGAATGCCCTTCTTCGCATACTCGATGGCGGCCGACTTGGTCAGGCCAATCACCGCATGCTTGGACGCGCTGTAGATGCTCATCTTCGGCGCCGCCCCAAGCCGGCCACCGACGCAGTGTTGACGATCGCACCACCGCCTTGCGCCAACAGCAACGGCAGCTGGTACTTCATGCACAGCCACACACCCTTGACGTTGACGCCCATGATGGCGTCGAACTCCGCCTCGCTGCCCTCGGCCAAGCGCCCCTGCTCGATCTCGATGCCGGCATTGTTGTAGGCGTAATCCAGCCGCCCGTAGGCCTCGATGGCCTTTTCGTGCAGTTGGCGCACCTGCGCTTCCTGAGTCACGTCACAGGGCACGAACAGCGCTTCGCCACCCGCTTCGCGAATTCGCATGGCCGTCACTTCGCCGCCTGCCTCGTCCAGGTCGGCCACCACCACCTTGAGGCCCTCTCGGGCAAAGGCCAGCGCCGTCGCCCGGCCGATGCCCGCCGCGCCACCGGTGACCAGGGCTACCTGGCCGGAAAAGGTCATGCTCATTGCTCGCTCCTTGGGTTGTCAGTTCCGGCGATAAGGCCACAGCCGATATCGAGGCAGAGTCTAGCCAGACCGCCATTTGGCTGGGCAGCATCATCAAGGCAGCGGTTGGGCTACCATGCTTGTCAGTGATGTTACGGACCCGCCTGCATCAGCAAGGTAAATTGAGCTATCCACCCTGCCACAAGGACCTGTCATGACCCAGACCAACCGCCGCTTCCTGCTTGCCAAACGCCCGGTGGGCGCCGTGCGCCGCGACGACTTCACCTTCGAGACAGTGCCCGCCGCCGAGCCTGCCGAAGGCCAGATTCAGGTGCGCAACCTGTACCTGTCGCTGGACCCGGCCATGCGCGGCTGGATGAACGAAGGCAAGTCTTACATCCCACCCGTGGCCCTGGGCCAGGTAATGCGCGCCCTGGGCGTGGGCGAAGTGGTCGCTTCCCGCCACCCCGATTACAAAGCGGGCGATCACGTCAGCGGTGCCCTTGGCGTGCAGGACTATTTCACCGGCGAACCCCAGGGCCTGCACAAGATCGACCCACGTCTCGCGCCCCTACCCCGTTACCTCTCAGCCCTGGGCATGACTGGCATGACCGCCTACTTCGCCCTGCTCGACGTTGGCCAGCCCAAGGCTGGTGACACGGTGGTGATCTCCGGTGCCGCAGGCGCGGTGGGCAGCATCGTCGGGCAGATCGCCAAGATCAAAGGCTGCCATGTAGTCGGCATCGCCGGTGGTGCACAGAAGTGCCAGTACCTGAAGGACGAACTGGGCTTCGACGGCGTGATCGACTACAAAGCCGAAGACGTGCTCGCCGGCCTGAAGCGCGAATGCCCGAAAGGCGTGGACGTGTACTTCGACAACGTAGGCGGCGAGATCCTCGATGCGGTGCTGACCCGCATCAACTTCAAGGCACGCATCGTGATTTGCGGTGCCATCAGCCAGTACAACAACAAGGAAGCGGTGAAAGGGCCGGCCAATTACCTGGCGCTGCTGGTGAACCGGGCGCGTATGGAAGGGTTCGTGGTGATGGACCATGCCAAGGAGTATGGCAAGGCGGCGCAGGAGATTGCCGGGTGGCTGGCCAGTGGGCAGGTGAAGAGCAAGGAGGATGTGGTGGAAGGGTTGGAGACGTTTCCGGAGACGTTGTTGAAGCTGTTTAGTGGGGAGAATTTTGGGAAGTTGGTGTTGAAGGTGTAGTTGCCCAGGTGCGTGAGAACCGCCTGCCTTGACCCAATGGCTACACGGAGGCCGATAACCAGGCTTCCGTATAGCGTTTCAAACCGAGATTTCCAGCAACCTGTCCATCAACCCGGCCGGGCTGTGCTTGCGCAGTGTCTCAGGTGCGACCGAAGGTGCCTTGCTGGCGAGAAACTGCTGCAACCCGCGCGTTTCGTCACCCAATACATAGAAACGGTCCGGGTGGTAGAAATCAGTGTCTCTGACACGCTTGTTGTCAGTGATCAGTTTCTTGTCGAAAAACGCCGCCTCCAAGGGGCGAAGTGTCAGCCCCGTCTGGCCTGGCTGGTTGATCTCAACCAGAACATCGCTACCCATTGCCCTCGTCAGGTTGGCCTCGTAAGACAAGACTTCGTCGACGTGATAAGTCCCAACCACCTGGCTGGTATCGTCCTTGACGATGCAGAAATCGACATTGCATCCCAACATTACCAGTTCT
The DNA here is from genome assembly GCF_034387475.1 of Pseudomonas sp. Teo4. Classification (NCBI taxonomy): domain Bacteria; kingdom Pseudomonadati; phylum Pseudomonadota; class Gammaproteobacteria; order Pseudomonadales; family Pseudomonadaceae; genus Pseudomonas; species Pseudomonas sp. Teo4. The sequence goes on along the minus strand of NZ_JAXCIL010000001.1, from coordinate 143,093 downwards.
GCCGCCAGGGCTTCCAAGCGTTGCGCTCGCCCCTTGTCACGTCCAAGGAAGAAACACCGCAACGTGTCTGACGCTGAATCCACACTATCGGGCTTTGGCCGGGCGTCTTCGACGTTGAACGGGAAGAACTGCTCCAGGTATTCCATCCCCAGGCGCTCACACTGCACGGGGTCATAGCTGTAGATATGGGAGAACAATGGGCGCATCTGCTCTACAAAAGAGGCATCTACCAGGTCTCGCACCAACAGAATGCGCTTCCCGGGAAAACCGCTCACAAGGTGCATATGCCGACCACGCTTGAGTTGAGCCTCGCTGCAGATCAACACATCGCTGGACGTGGCACCATTACTCGCGCTTACCCGCCTACCCAACCAGTTCAGCGACAGAGGCCGCCCGATGAGCCGACCCAGCGTGCGAGAAAGGCGTACGACCCTGCGCGAATAGGAAGGCACCTCAAGCATGCGCGCAGCATGGGACTGGCCAAGGCGCTCGATCATGATTTTGTCGTAGCGGGCTTTCCAACCCAAGAAATACACAGTCACAACGATAAACCTCGATGTGCGAACAACTGACGTCACTGAAACGTCAAACGCCGGATAAGATAATGGCTTCGGCCTGGTCGACGGAAATCTTGGGAATCACCGAGTCCGGGATTCTCGACGTTTGTGACAGGTTGTACACAGCAAAGCGCTCCCCTATCACACGATCAGCCATCAGCTTCAACGAAGGCAAGATCCGGCTTTCAAAGTGATCATCCAGGCCACACGGCGAAACAGCACGCCCTTCTGTTTCGTAGTAGCGGCCCGCATTCTGGTTGAGGTCTACCCCCACCAGGAATACCTGCGTGAAGCCCAGGTGATAGGCAATTTGCAATGCCGCATAGGCAACGGTACGGGCATCGAAGAATCCGGCTGAGAGGTCCTTGCTGAAACCCAGTGTACGAGAGCGAGAGCTCCAGAATGCACGGCTGCGGACCAATTCGTGCTCTGGATTGAATGCCGACTCGTAGAGCGTTGAGCGGTTGGCCTTTCTCAGCGGGTAAATCGCAGCGTCGGTGCGCGTCTCTATCAACTCGATCTCATCTGGCCAAATTGCCAGACGCTGGCTAAGCAGCAATGCGCTGGCATACAAGTCAGGTTGCTCGTATTGGAAGCTGGTATCTGTACACACATAGAAGTAGGGGTTAATACCGCTACCATCGAACATAGAAATCGCGCCGTTGAGCGTGATCATCGGAACATTGGCAAAGCGCTGGAGCGGAAAGTCCTTGGCAGAAGCGCCGGAGGCTATGATGAATACAGGCCCTTGGGCAATGTTATGACATGCCTCAAAACCTGTGATTGAGCTCCGCTGGGTCGCTCCTCTGACGCTGACTTCGTCCACCTTGCCTCCACCTGAAACGTGCAGGGTGAACTATACACAAAACGTTTATCAGCTACCATCCAGGCCCTTAAGCCTCCTGCGCTGAGGTTGTTGCCTTTAATCAGTCGAACGAAGCATTCGGATAATAGCGAAAGAAAGGAAAAAACAGCCAATTAAACAAGAGGCAAAACACATCAAAAATCTACAGCCAGCTAGTGCCCCATTCCACCCTTACGTTGCAAGTCAACTCAAAAATCATACGGGCCGCAGCTAAGCAGCCCGCTCAACATGTTAAAGATTGTTACGAAGTCATCACACAACAACAAACTTAAAAAAAGAGAACAATTCCCGCCCCATCCATAGAAATCTCGACGCTGCACCTTGGCAGCCACCTGCTAACCGGCCATAGAAGCTCGCCCCTCCTTTTCCGCGTTCCGTTTCGTACCCCTCCATTACCCCCGCCCCGCAGCCAGTGCAGGGACTGCAGCGCGGTATCAAGCCCGGAGCCTTAGCGTAACCTAGCCTCGAAATGTCACTCGCTGACCCTGCCGGTTGATCGATGACGACGTTACACGCAAGCTGCACACCATGAATGCAGTAGAGAGTCAAGGTTAGAGGCTTAATTATGCACGCCCAATGTCACGATGCTACTGATACACCTCTGGTGACAGTCATCATCGCGTCCTACAACCACGCGCGCTATATTGAAGAAAGTGTCAACAGTGTTCTAAACCAAACTTATAAAAATATAGAGCTTTTGATTATTGATGACGGATCGAAAGACGAAAGCCCGGCTATTCTGAAACGGCTTCAAGAAATACATGGTTTCGACCTGCGCTTTCAAGAAAACCAGGGCCTGGCGCGCACACTGAATGATGCCATCGCACGCGCCAAGGGATCACTGATTGTCCCGTTCGGTTCTGACGACATCATGATGCCCCACCGTATCGCTACCCAGGTGGCGTACATGCAGGGCAAACCTGAGGTCGGCATTTGCTCAGCCAATATTGAAACGATCGACCAGAATGGCCGGGTAATGGGTGCTCGTGAGCAGCGCAACCGCAACCTGCCCTTCCGCCGCCTGAACTTCGACGATCTGTTCCTGGACCGCAAACCAGGGCCGATGGCAGCCACCTTGATGCTACGGCGCGAAGCGCTGGACAAAGTGGGAGGGTTCCACGACAGTATCCGGCTCGAGGACGTATACATCGAACTGGCGATTGCACGTTCCGGTTACTTCATCGACGTGCTGGGCGAGGTGCTGGCGCAATACCGCGACCACCCGAGCAACACCTTCAAGAATGGCCGTTTCATGGTCGACAACGTGCTGAAAACCTATGCCGTGTTCCGGGATCACCCGGATTATGAGCGGGTCTGCATGAAATTCCGCAATTCCATGGTGTTGAAGTACGCCAACCGCGACAAGGCGCTGAGCCGGGAAATCCTTTCGGAAATCCCGGTCAGGTACTGGAACAGAAAAACCTTACGCGGTATGTGGCGACTGGTCTGTTCCTAAGCAGACCGCTGGCGCTTCCAGTGGATCAGCGATTGGCCATAGACCAGCGCCATCGGAATCCAGATAAGGAACCAGTGCTCCTTAGGGCGTGACATGAAGGCACTGCCTTCTGTCAGGCCCGAGGCGAATCCGAAGATCAGCCAAGTTGCCGCCAGGGTAACTGCTGGGTGCTTGCGGTAGACCCAGCTGAAATACATCGCCAGGCCATAGAGCGCCATCCACAACACCAATCCTACGATTCCGCCTGCATACAGTACGCCCAGCTCGATGTTGTGAGGGTCAGCGAGTGGCTTTAAGCCTGGAAGAATTACGGTCATGGGCGAGTCGAAACCATGACCCAGCCATGGATGCTCACTGATTTGGCGCAAGGCATCCATCCAGATAGCAGGACGGAATGATACCCCTCGCTGCGTGATAGCTTCGGGATACATCAGCACAAGGCTCACCAAGGCAAGCACAACCACCGAAATGGCAAGCATCCCACGCTTGCGATCACCCACGACTAGTAACCAGCCCAAGGCGGCCGCTAAGCCTATCAAAGGCGTCCGGGACCCGGTTGCGAGCAGCGCGCCCCCCAGGATGGCAAGACAAACCAGCGGCAATGGGCTGAAAGCACTGCGAGCCTGGAACCAGGATGCCAGCCAGAATGCAGCAAAAGCGCCGAACACATGTGCAGTGAGTAATGGGTTGTACAGCGCGCCATAGCCCAGCAAGCGTCGACCCGGGAAGTATGGAGTGCGATACAGGAAGTAAGCCAGCGATATACCCGCAGCCAGTGCGGCAAAAATTGCAGCAAGGCGAGTGCATTGCTCCAACTGCCCAGGTGAACGCAGGCTGATAATACCGGCAGCGAACAACAACATTGCGATGTACAGCGGTCGCTTGACCAAGCTACCGGTGGAGTTTTCCGTGTCGGACCAGGCAATACTCAAAAGGGTATAGGCGCTGAAGAGCAGGAAAGCCAGGAACAGCGGGCTACAGACCAGAGGTTTGAGCAGCTTGCGCTGTGCGATCAGAACCCCAAGCGTGGGAACAGCAAGAAAGATGTAGAACAGCTTGTGAAAATGCGCGCGGTCCCCACCCAGAACATCCCTGTGAGGAAGACAAACCAGCCAAGAGGCAGCAAGTAGCTATTGATCAAACTCCCAAGGCGCCGAACCGGAGACTCTACCGAAACATCAATTGACATCTAGCTTCCTCTGGCAAAAAGGGTTCTTCATCACATGTCCTATGCGAATTTAATTATAAAAATGCTACAGCTTATATAAATCGCCCTTTTCTGAAGCAAGAGCTGCATTGCAGCTCTTGTTCTCGGCTCAGCAGCGAATTTCTGCAACCACTGCAGCCAGCGCCTCGGCTGGATTTGCGGCTTGGCTGATCGGACGCCCGATAACCAGGTAATCCGAACCTGCATCGAGCGCCTGGCGTGGGGTCAGGATGCGACGCTGGTCGTCCTGGGCGCTACCCGCCGGGCGAATGCCCGGGGTGACCAGTTGCAGCGAAGGGTGTGCCGCCTTCAGCGCCGGTGCTTCAAGTGCCGAGCAAACCAGGCCATCCATGCCGGCCTTCTCGGCCAGAGCTGCCAGGCGCAGTACTTGCTCTTGCGGGTCGACATCCAGACCGATGCCGGCCAGGTCGTCGCGTTCCATGCTAGTGAGCACGGTCACGCCAATCAGCAGTGGCTGCGGGCCGCTGCGCTTGGCCAGTTCTTCACGGCAAGCCGACATCATGCGCAGGCCACCGGAGCAATGCACGTTTACCATCCACACGCCCATCTCAGCCGCCGCCTTCACCGCCATGGCCGTGGTGTTGGGGATATCGTGGAATTTAAGGTCGAGGAACACTTCGAAGCCCTTGGCGCACAGGGTCTCGACGATGCCCGAGGCACTGCTGGTGAACAGCTCTTTGCCAACCTTCACTCGGCACAGGGCAGGGTCGAGTTGGTCAGCCAGCTTCAGGGCGGCCTCGCGGGTAGGGAAATCCAGGGCAACGATCAGGGGCGTCTGGCAGGCGGACATGGTCTGGGTCTCTTGGCAATTCGAAAACGGCGCGCATTGTAAACGATGTGGCACAGGCTTTGGTGGCCATGGGGCAGCAGAATTGGCCCAACGGAGGGCAACTCCTATAATTGAACCAACGGAGACGGCAATCGCTCAAAATTTATACAAGTGATTGCATTTGATGATTACAGGAGAACGACAGATGCCCTGGTATGCCTGGCTGATACTCATCATAGCCCTCGGCTCGATTGTCGGCGGGTTGATGTTGCTGCGAGATACTGCGAAGAAGCTGCCTTTGACCGAGGAGCAGTTGAAGAAAGTGCATGAGCGCAATGCCGAGGCGGATGCCAAGGATGCGCAGGATAGGTGAAGGGTTGACGGGTACGCCAAGTGCGATCCATGCCCCTAACTACTCAACACTTGACCAACGGCTTACCGTGGCATCTCTAGATTCTTTAGTCCCAGAGAATCATGGATCGGATACCGTGGACGAGCACTCCTTTCTGAGGGGAGGTCAAGGAAGATAAGGCGTTGATCAAGCACGCATGAGATGCTGGTGCGCCCTAAGTGGTACCTGATGCGCACCGTAATGCGTACGGATGGAAAGGCCTCTGATTAAAATGACTTCATTGTGCTGCCGCATTCACATGGTGACTTGTGCCCATCTGTTGCGAATCCTGTGAATGGAAGGCATCAGAGAACATAGGGATCAAAGCATCTCCCCCGTGCTCATTCAGGTGATCGTCATCGACATAGATCGGTGTACCATTGTGATCTCCGTAACACTTCCCATCGCTGCAGAGATAAGGCAGCGGGTTTAAAATTCTAGCCCCGCATTTTTTGCTTGCAGCATCTTGCGCCTCCCATACGAACTGATTCCTTTGCATGTACTCTTCCATGCTGATGAACACTCGTCTGTTGCTGCCAGGAATGAAGGCCCTTCTCGCCATGGTTTTAGGCACGCTTATTTTAAGCTCAGGGAACGGCCGAACCAAGTACACGGGTCTTGTTTTAGCAAATTCGCATGCTGTAGAAATTAGTCCCTCACGCATCTGGGCGAGTAACTCAGGTGCTTTTGGAGGGTATGGTTTATCAATATAAAACGTGGGAATTGACACTTCAGCCTGGCGATCTGGCTCATTTGGACCGAACAGATAGGTCGACCAACGATTAACAATTATAATTGGCACGTTGGCTGGTAGGGACTTTTGTTTTTCTACAGCCAGATCCAAGAACTCGCTGCACGTATTTTTAGGGTCGGCAACAAGCTTTAGGCCAAGGATTGTTGCACAACTATGTAGCTCCCAGTCCAAGACATTCAAATTTTTGCTGGGGAGTGAGCGTTCCACTGCACGGACGATAGATGCTGCATGGCTATCGCCGATTACAATTGCACCTAGCTCATTACCCCCGTATGTGCATTGGGAGTTTATAATTTTATTTTTGCTAGCATTCACAAAGCACTCTCTAAGCCTCGGATTTCTTAAAGAACTATCCTGAAAAATTCGGCTACTATTGATGGCGACTGGTCGGCTTGGCACACCGTCATAAATCTTTACTAGCTGGCTTGGGGCCAAGATGAGGGCAATAGCTGCCACGATAATTAAGTAAGTTTTTTTTGCCGAGCCAACCTCCAAAATATTTTTGGACTTCAACTCTATTTCTCTGTAAGAGACATGGCCAAGCATAAGAGTAATTAGCAAACCTGCGATGGTGGCCCCTATATCCTGACGAAGCTCGAGGTAAACGAGCGCAGCGGCTATTGGCCAATGCCAAAGGTATAGAGAGTAGGAGCGATCCCCAATCCACTGAAGGGCCTTGAGGTTAACTAGTGGAGAGGCCTGATTTGCAGCTGCAATTACAAAGGACGTCCCTAACACTGGAACAAGTGCATACCAACCGGGCCAGACAGTGCTAGGAGAGATGAAAGCGATCGAAAAGGCGATGAGAGTGAAGCCAAGAAGCGCAAGGTATTTGGTTGCAGCGCCAAAGTTGGGAAGTCGCATTGAAATCAGGAATAGCAGGCCACCGAACAGCATTTCCCAAGCGCGAATTGGTAATAAATAGAATGCTGCGGAAGGGTAGGTGGAAGATAGTATTATAGACGCAAACAACGAAGCGATGCTCACCGCAAGCAACACAACGAGTGCACTCAGGCGGCCGGGCTTAAGCCTCCAAACTACCATCAAGGTCAAAGGTAGAATTAGGTAGAACTGCCACTCGACAGAAAGTGACCACGTATGCAGCAACCATTTGTCGTAAGAAGACACATCAAAGTAACCTGATTCCCCCAGAACGTTGCATTTGAGCTGAAAGTTAACGCAGATATGACGTGATGCGCTAAGGTCTTGTATTCATTTTGTGATAGAAAAAACCACCCGAAAATCAATAGAGTTGCGCACAAGGCTAACAGCGCGGGCAGAATCCTTTTAGCTCGAGCAAGGTAGAATCTTATTAGAGAAAAATTGTGATCTTCGAGCCCTGTAATGATGATAGAGGTCATCAAAACCAGATATCACGAAAAATATATCGACACCGACGAACCCCCCGTGAAACCTGAAACTCCGAAGTGGTAGAGAATTACAGCGACAACAGCCCAAGCTCTTAGGCCGTTAATGTCATGTCTGAACGCACGTATGTCGCGACTTTTATCCGTCTGGCTCACTGATACCAATCCAAATAGGTGACGTGCGCTACGGCGCCCGCCAAGATAGCGCGAAATTCTACAGGGAATGCCGTCATTCGGGCAGTGCATTGTCTTGCAATAGCGCACCCTAGGCGTTGCTAGGATCCGTTGGGTCCTTTAGTGAGTCGATGTGGTTGAGACTGGGTAGCTTCGGAGCACCTCCTACCGGCTGCCGGGAATCTGGGTACTGCTCAGTCGTCGACTCTATTAGGGCGGACTTGCTGTAATTGGAACCTCTACGGCAGGAGCTTCTAAATAGGGCAAAAATCGATTCCACACCTGGAACGTCGATGCGTGCAGCAGTCGAGATGAAAGTAACCGGCTTGCCAGCGATGGGCTGCAAAGCAGCCCTGACACCGGTAAAACCTGCTTTGAGAGAACAGCATTAACAAGAATCCGGTATTCCCTCCGGCTTACTCAACCATCAGCTTGCTCCGATTACGCTCCAGCAAGGCGTTACCAATCCCTTTGATCTCCAGCAACTCATCTACCGACGTGAACGGCCCGTTGACCTCCCGATAAGCAACAATGGCTTCAGCCTTGGCTTTGCCGATTCCGTTAAGTTCTTTCTGCAACGTAACCGCATCGGCTTTGTTCAAGTCCAGCAGGCCAGACTGCGCGTCCGTTTGGCTCACCAGTGGCACTGGCTCTTTTACCGCTCTGACATCGGCCGGTGCTGCGCTCAGAGAAAAGGACAAACCCGCAAACAATGGCAGTAGCAGGTAGTTGAGGACAGTATTACGCATGATTGATCACTCCTTTGAGTTAGGGGTATGCAGCAGTTTCCTTGGCTGCCCCCTCAACCTAGCGACTTATGCTCAATCTCACCAGCAAATACGCCGAGCGAATTGTGACTGAATTAAACGTCACCATATATTGCGGTACAACTTCCTACAAAAGACGGATATCTACCTTACCAAGCCACAGGATTGGCTCTCACACGTCATCAAAAATGAAGTTACGCCAGCGAGCCAATAAAACTGGCTGGAGCTGGCATAATCAACGCGAAGAGACACCGTGATTAGCCGCACAGCGGCCTCTCGGGGTAGCCTCGATATCTAAGGGATCCCGAAGACCCCTCACTCAAATAAGTCAGCGTCTACCAGCGCCTTACCAACTTGATCCTTGACAGACAGCGAGGGCACAAAATCTATCGGCCAATCAATAGCAATATCCGGATCATCCCAAGCAATACAGCGCTCACTCTGAACCGAGTAAAAATCTGTTGTCTTGTAGAGAAACTCTGCCGTCTCACTCAGTGTCACAAAGCCGTGGGCGAAACCTGGCGGAATCCACAACTGTTGGTTATTTTGCGCAGACAATACGGTACCCACCCATTTCCCGAAGGTAGGTGAGCTACAGCGGATGTCCACAGCCACATCAAACACCTCGCCCTGCACCACACGCACCAGCTTTCCTTGTGCATGAGGAGGCAACTGATAGTGTAAACCCCGCAGCACACCCTTCACTGATTTTGAATGGTTGTCCTGAACAAAGTCTGGCTGGAGACCAGTAGCTTCGTTGAAGACACGCGCATTGAAACTTTCATAGAAAAAGCCACGCTCATCGCCGAATACTCTAGGAGTAAACAGGACAACTTCAGGGATGGCCAGTGGAATAGCGTGCATCAAAACACCTTCACTTCAGCAAGTTCTTCAAATACTGCCCATAACCGTTTTTCAGCAGCGGCTGCGCAAGATTTTCAAGCTGTTCAGCATTGATCCAGCCAGCGCGGTAGCAGATTTCTTCCGGGCATGCGACTTTAAGCCCCTGACGCCGCTCCATAGTGGCAATGTATTGGCTAGCATCAAGTAGACTGTCGTGAGTACCAGTATCCAGCCATGCATAACCGCGTCCCATGATCTGGACGTGCAGTTGCTGCTGCTGGAGGTACAAGTTGTTAAGATCAGTGATCTCCAGCTCACCACGTGCAGACGGCTTCAACTGTCGGGCCAACTCGACCACTTGGTTGTCGTAAAAATAAAGGCCTGTGACTGCATAGCTAGACTTGGGTAGCTTGGGTTTTTCCTCGATCGACAACACCCGTCCGTGCTCGTCAAACTCCGCCACCCCATAACGCTCTGGGTCTTGGACGTGATACGCGAATACGGATGCCCCTTCCTCTCGCTGGTGCGCATTCATGAGCAACGACTGGAAGTCATGTCCATGAAAAATATTGTCACCCAGCACCAATGCGGACGGAGAGTTTCCAATAAACTCAGCACCGATCGTGAAAGCCTGCGCCAGCCCATCCGGGCTTGGCTGTACCGCGTAGGAGAGGTTGATACCCCACCGGCTTCCATCACCCAGCAGTTGTTCAAAACGCGGGGTGTCCTGCGGTGTCGAAATAATCAGGATGTCTCGAATTCCGGCCAGCAACAGTGTGCTGAGCGGATAGTAGATCATCGGTTTGTCGTACACCGGCAACAACTGCTTCGATACAGACAAAGTCGCAGGGTGCAGACGCGTGCCCGAACCACCAGCCAGAATGAGTCCTTTACGTGCCATAAGAATTCCTAGTGCTGAATTTCGTCCAGCATGCGTTGCACGCCTTGTTGCCAAAGCGGCATCTTGAGGTTGAAGGTTTCTTCGAGTTTAGCCAATGCCAGCCGGGAGTTGCGCGGACGTGGCGCCGGAACGGGATAAGCATCGGTATTAATCGCGCCGACCCGCTCTGCGGAAACCTTGAGGTCAACGCCATTGCGGCTGGCATGCTCCAATACGAACTGGGCATAAGCGTGCCAGGTGGTTTCACCAGCGGCAGCTAGATGGTACGTACCAGCCAAACTACCCGTTTCCTGCCTGCTGAACACCTGCCGCAGTATATGCGCAGTGACATCGGCGATCAGGTCCGCACCGGTCGGAGCGCCAAATTGGTCCGCCACCACGTTCAACGTATCGCGCTCGGCCGCTAGGCGCAGCATGGTCTTGGCGAAATTATGACCGCGCGCAGCATATACCCAACTGGTGCGCAACACCACGGCGGAAGCACCACTGGCTTGAATTGCCAATTCACCGTCAAGCTTGGTGCGACCGTAGACGGACAATGGCCCGGTCGGGGCATCCTCCAACCATTTAGCCTGGCCACTGCCATCGAATACGTAGTCGGTGGAGTAATGGATGAGCCAGGCTCCCAGCCTTGCTGCTTCACGGCCAGCACGCCAGGCGCTTCGGCATTGACCAGTGCCGCCAGCGCCGGCTCACTTTCGGCCTTGTCTACTGCTGTGTAGGCTGCTGCGTTGACGATCACGTCCGGAGCGACCGAGCGTACAGTCGCCGCCAAGCCCCCCAGGTCACTGAGATCACCGCATAAGCCAGCATCACCGCAGCGGTCAAGCGCGATTACCTCGCCCAGGGCGCAAGCGCACGCTGTAGCTCCCAGCCTACTTGCCCGTTCTTGCCCAGCAGGAGAATTTTCAAGCCTTGCCAGCCCCGTATTGTTGCGCGACCCAGTCACGGTAACTGCCATCCATGACCCCTTGACCCACTCCTGGTTAGCCAAGTACCAGGTTACCGTTTTACGAATACCAGACTCGAAGGTTTCGGCAGGCTTCCAGCAGAGCTCACGCTCGATCTTACGAGCGTCGATTGCATAACGGCGGTCGTGGCCTGGACGATCCGCTACGTAAGTGATCAGTTGAGCATAGTGCGCGACTGGCTCGCCGGTGGACTGATTGATCACGCTACGTGTCGTTGGAGGGGCCAGTTCATCCAGCAGGGTGCAGAGGGTGTGCACGATGTCAATATTGGCCTTTTCGTTCCAGCCACCAATGTTGTATGTCTCGCCACAGGTTCCGGCTTCAAGCACGCGGCGGATGCCCGAACAGTGGTCCTCGACGAACAGCCAATCGCGGATCTGCTGACCATCGCCATAGACCGGCAACGCCTTGCCGGCCAGGGCGTTGACGATCATCAGGGGAATCAGCTTTTCCGGGAAGTGGTACGGGCCGTAGTTGTTCGAGCAATTGGTGGTGAGCACCGGCATGCCGTAAGTATGGAAGTAGGAACGCACCAGGTGGTCGCTGGCGGCCTTGCTTGCCGAGTAAGGGCTGTTGGGGGCGTAGGGTGTGGTCTCGGTGAACGCCGGGTCGGTAGGGCTCAGAGTGCCGTATACCTCGTCAGTGGAAACATGCAAGAAGCGGAACGCTTGCTTCTCTGCGCCCCCCAAGCTGTTCCAGTGGCTCCGAGCAGCCTCCAGGAGTCGGAATGTACCCACCACGTTGGTTTCAACGAAGGCTTCGGGGCCGGTGATGGAGCGGTCTACATGAGATTCGGCGGCGAAATGAACTACCGCGCGAGGACGGTGCTCGGCGAATAACTGAGCCAGAAGCGTTGCATCGCAGATGTTGCCTTGGATGAAATGGTGGCGATGGTCGCCTTCCAGCGACTGCAGGTTGGCCAGGTTGCCAGCGTAGGTCAGCGCGTCGAGATTCAGAACGGGTTCGTCGCTGCTAGTGCACCATTGGAGCACGAAATTGGAGCCAATGAACCCCGCACCGCCTGTAACAAAAATCATGATTCATCCTCGATAATCTGAAAAGCTGTTGGATGCACCAACCTAATAGTGGACAGGCGAAACCAATGTAAATGAAAGTTTACAAAGACCTCTGCAGATTTGAAAGCGTATATCACGCTTTTAAGGAAGCCCCAAACAAGCTGCCCAGCAACCATAGGCGCTCCACGAACCTCACATTCAAAGCGCTTACCGGATTCCCGATGCTGTGCTCCCGATTCTCTGAGGAGCTTGCCAGCCACAATGCGACCCGCCGCCAAAGTCGAAAACCCTATCTCCACTCCAAGCCCATCTACGATGGTCTGATGGTGCTGGTCGAGCTAGATATCCAAGTATCCGTGCTCGACCCACTAGTTTCGTATCTATCAACAAACCGTGCAGCTGCGTATAAATTTTCCATCGAGAGTGCAATGGCTTTTTCTATAGGTCAATCCGACGCTGCTGGTAAACCCAATCGACGATTTCACCCTCCGGCGAATAGCCGCTTACAAGCTCTCTCAATAACTGGCGAACGCGTACAAAGTCTTCATCTACAATTGCTGCCGTCAAGGATGATAGGTGCTCCTTAAGCGTATCCCAAGTCACAAAATCCTCACTCGCAGTCATGATCATCGGGTGCTGTGTTGGTGCGACATTATCTCCGATCAAAAGCTCTTCATAGAGCTTCTCGCCCGGCCGCAACCCACTGAACTCAATTGAAATATCACCATAGGGGTTTTTCTCCGATCTAACACTAAGCCCAGAAAGATGAATCATCTTTTCGGCCAACGCTGCGATCTTGACGGGCTCCCCATATCCAACACAAAGACGTCACCACCCAGCCCCATGGACCCGCCTGGATTACCAGCTGAGCTGCCTCGGGAATCGTCATGAAGTAACGGGTGATCTTCGGATGTGTAACAGTAAGCGGCCCACCCGCTTTTATCTGTTTGTGGAACAAAGGAATTACTGAGCCAGAGGAACCCAGGACATTGCCAAAGCGCACCATAGTGAAACGTGTCTTATTGACCCTGGCAACATTTGCTGAGTCCCCAAACAATACAGGCGCGACCTCTTTGCTCAGCGCTTGCAGAACCATTTCCGCCAGACGCTTGGTACTGCCCATTACGTTGGTAGGACGAACAGCTTTATCGGTAGATATCAAAACGAAATTTGCCACATTAGCCTGCAACGCGGCTTGGGCCGTATTCAACGTGCCAATAACGTTATTGAGAACGCCTTCGGCAATATTATGTTCAACCATCGGCACGTGCTTGTAAGCAGCAGCATGGTAGACGGTATCGACCCGCCACATTGTCATGGTATCGAGCAGGTGCTTCTGATTGCGAACAGAGCCCAGGAACGGCACTAAACGCACAGACAGAGACTCGCGATTGATCCTCTGCTCCAGTTCACTGTGAATACTGTAAAGATTGAACTCACTGTGCTCGAACAGCAGCAAGGTTTTGGGCTTGAGCAACAGTATCTGCCTGCAAAGTTCCGAACCTATTGACCCCCCCGCTCCCGTCACCATAACGACTTGACCGGTTATGCAGTGCGCAAGCAGATCACTCTGCGCAGGGACCGCGTCGCGCCCTAGCAAGTCCGCAATGTCGACCTCCTGAATGTCGTCGACTTTTACCCGTCCGCTGGCTAGATCCATCACGCTCGGAACACTACGAACGTGCAGCGGGAAGAGCTCAAGTGCGCCCAACACTTCCCTACGTCGAGCCCGGGAGGCAGAAGGAATCGCCAGCAAGATCTCCTCAGCCCCGGTGAGATCGACCATGCGCTGGATATTTTTACCGCTGAATACCTGTAAACCAGAGATGGCGCGATCGACGAGCGATTCATCGTCGTCGATAAATGCAACCGGCCGCAAAACTCTACCCATGCGAAGTGCTGCCAACAGCTGGTTTCCAGCAGCGCCCGCACCGTAAATGGCCACTCTTGGCAGCCCGTTGTCTCGACTGGTGAAGGGAACATGCTGTTTAGCGGCGTACCAATCACCCAGGAAATACTGGCGCATGAGCAAACGCAGACCACCGATCATCACTAGGCTAAGCCACCAGTAATTGAAGATGATGGACCGCGGAACCACCGTCTTGTGGTTGCTATACCAGTAAACAACCAGGGCAAGAATGAGGGCCGAAAGGGTTACCGCCTTGAAAATCGCGATTAACGCATCAGTACCGAAATAGCGCATGACGGCCCGGTACATGCCAAATCGGATAAAAATCGGAATCGCAACCGCTGACGCAGATGCGAACAGCCACAGATGGCCAACGAGCGGATTGCTCATCTCCTCATAACCAAGACGGACGACGAATGCCAGCCACAGCGCAAGCCACACGAGCAGTACATCTATGACAACCTGCAAAGCGCGCTTGTAGCGACGCGGTAGCGCGACCATTCGCTTTCTCAAACTATCCATAAACCCTCAATTCCTGTTCCCCATCCACTGACTCGATAATTGTTCATCTGCGCCATCTTCAAGGGTTGAAGCAGATCAGCGGATCTCAGCTTGCCCCGCGCGATATTTTAGAGCTAAAAGCACCAAAGGCACGTATGCGATTATCAGGCCCAAGGCGCCGTCCAGTAGCCCCAAGGTTACAACGCACGCCAATGGCAGCAACCAAAGCACATTGATGAACAGTACACCCAATGTGACCGGCAGGTGACGAGCGTACTGACGAGAAGCATACTGATAAGCGTGGCTACGGTGGGCCTCATAGACCTTCTCGCCACGCAGTAAACGCCGCAACAAGGTAGCTGTGGCATCGACGATAAATACCCCCAACAAGATCAGCCAGCCGTAGAAAAGACTTGGCGAGATCCAGGCCGCTTGGAGCGAAAAAACACCCAAGGTAATCCCCAGAAAACCACTGCCCGCATCGCCCATGAAAATTTTTGCAGGCGGGAAGTTCCAGATTAGGAAACCTAATACGGCACATGCCAAAGAAATTGGGAGCACTGCAAGCGCTTGCTGGTTGAGCAGGCTATACAGCAGCGCTCCACCTAAACAAACACTGATCGCCTCGATACTCGCTAGGCCATCGATGCCGTCCATAAAATTGTACAAATTCAGCAGCCAAACCAGATAAAAGAGTGCGAACGCATGGCCCCACCAGCCGACGTCGACCGCATGGCCGAACACCATCACTGCCGGGAGTCCACCCAACCAGTACAGCACCCAAGCTGCGCTAAGAAAATGACCTAGCAACCGCCATCGCGCAGCGACATGCCCATGATCATCTAGAAAGCCCAGCAACGCGATACCTAGCCCCGCCCCCACGAGCGCAAAGGCAGCGTCCGACTGAAGCAGGTCGAAGCCAGAAAGGAATGGAATCGCGAGCAAAAAAACCACGACAATCGCAACACCACCACCTCGTGGGGTCGGTATCGTGTGAGAGCTTCGAGCATTGGGCACATCGATAATGCTGCGAGCCAAGGCATAGCGCCGCAATGCTCCTGTCATTAACCAACTAAGAACAACGACTAAAGGCAGAATGGTCCAAGCGATCATGCTTTCAAATGTTCCAGATAGTGATTGGCCGTTTGGCGCAAGGCTTGATCGACTGCCACCGGCGGTGTCCAGTCAAGCAGCTCTTTGGTTTTTGTAATATCGACTTGTAACGATCCACAAAGTCGATCTGCCACTGCTGCTCGCCCGAGCATCCTCGCTCCCGCCCTTAACAGCAGCGTAGGGATAGGAATCAATATGGCGTTACGCCCGAGCGCAGCGGCCATTCTACCCATAAGTTGCGGCGTGGATAGGTCGACACCGTCGCTAACCAAAAATACCTGATTCACCGCACGTGGGTGATTGATGCACACGCTTATCAGATCGACCAGATTATCCAACGCCACCAGGCTGCGCTTGTTGCGGATCGCTCCTAGCGGTAGCGGTACACCTTTATGCAACCACCGCATCATCGCTCTAAAATTTGCTTTTACACCTGGTCCGTAGACAAGTACTGGACGGATGATGCTCACCTCCATCCCTGTTTCTACAGCCAACGCTAGTAGAGCTTGCTCAGCTTCAAGCTTGGACACCCCATAAGGATCGACAGGCATGGGGGTTTCGTCCGCAGTGTACGGCCCGCGACCATCAGTGCCTTCACCATTTACCTTGATCGAGCTGAGAAACACGAACCGTTTTACGCCCGCGGCAGCTGCTCTTCGAGCGAGCTTCAGCGTGTCTTGAACATTGACTTTGCGAAATTCATTTATAGGGTGTGCCGAGGCGTCGTTCATAATATGAACCCGGGCAGCGCAATGAACAATCGTTTGAATACCATCGAGTGATGGCTGATTGTCATCCTCAGCCAACTCGCCCATGAGTAAAGCCTCTACATGAGGAGGCAGAACTGCATTCAATTTACGCACCCCTGCGATCACCTGAACGCCAGGTTCCTGCTGCAGACGCCGTACAACATGAGTGCCCACGAATCCCGTGGCACCCGTCACTAGTATTCTGCGAGGCATTAAACGTCGCTCTCCAAAGTGCGATAAATCTCAAGATGCTGAGCGACGATACCTTCGATCGCGAAGGCACGCTCTGCCAAAGCCCTGCCTGCTCTGCCCATCTCCACTCGCAGTTGAGGCTCATCGACCAATCGTCTGATGGCATCCGCCAGGAGGGCACATTTCGCACCGGTACCAGAAGACCGGAAACTCCCGGTTCGACCGCATCTCTACAACCTGGTACATCGGTCGTGACTACCGCTCGTCCACAGGCTGCGGCCTCGACCAGAACCTTTGGTAGACCCTCTCGGTATGATGGCAATACAACAATATGTGAATGACGGAAGACTGAAGCCATGTCGGATTGATAACCCAGACACTGCACCACACCCTCCCGAGTCCAGGCCTCCAACTGATCTGCGTCGATACTGGTTGGATTGCCAGGGTCAGGATCGCCAACCAACTGGAAGTTTGCAATTAGACCTTGTAGCTTTAAATAGCGTGCGGCTTCGACAAACTCAATTACGCCTTTATCCCGCAACAAGCGCGCCGCAAGTGTCACAACAGGTACACCGACGGGTTCAGGATAGGCTTGATAATCATTAAGGTTGACGCCAGAACCCCGAATGATGACACTCTTTTCTTCGGTGACCGCACCAATCACTTCAAGCGCTTTTTTATCATCAGGATTCTGAAACACCACCCTCAGATTCTTCTTGCCCAGTGCGAGCCTATACAGAATTGAAATAACCCGACGAAGAGCGGCCGCTTTAGTCCCGTTCGCCATAAACACAAAACCAAGACCAGAGATTGCTGCGAGTACGCCCTTCACCGGGGCCAAACGAGCAGCGATCCCGCCATAAAGCACAGGCTTGATAGTTACCAAGTGAAGTACGCTAGGTCGAATCCGCCAACACAAACGCCACAGAGAAATAACTGACTTCAACTCTCTGAATGGGTTTTTTCCACTTCGGGATAAAGGTAACTCATGGTGATAAAACCCCCTGCCGCGAATGTCCGCCACCGACGCACCTGATTGAGTGGCGATGTGAACCTCATATCCTTCGTCTTGGGCCGCGGTCGCAACAGGCAAGCGGTGAGACATAAAAAAAGCAGGATCATTAACCACAATCAATAAAACTGACTTCATGCTAATCCTGTCATAATTATATTTACAATAAAAAAGCTTCTTAAGATTCTTTCACTAACGTATCGTACAGCGCAGTAAAGCGAGCTGATGCCCTCTCCATTGAGTACCGCTCAATCACCCTAGATCTAGCCTTAATTCCTAGTGAATAGCGCTCGCTCGCTGGAAGATTGATCATATTTTGTAGACCAATCGATAATGCTACTGCATCATTAGGAGGAACTAGAAAACCCGTCTCATCAAGGAGTAAACGCGCATCCCCAACATCCGTTGAAACGCATGGGACACCAACCGCCATCGCCTCACCGAGTACGTTTGGAAACCCTTCTGTTCGCGAATGAAGGCAGAAAATATCCATCGCTCCCAAGCAAACCGCAACATCTTGACGCTCCCCATCAACAGGTAGCGGTTCTCATAACCCGTTCTGCGTATTTGATTCATGAGTTCATCATTATCACGATCAAGTCCACGCCCCACCATTAGAAATCGCAGAGATTGATTGCTCTTTGCAAGCAAAGCAGTGGCAGAGACAAAGTTGGCCTGGTCCTTCACCGCATTAAAACGCCCCAAACTACCAATGACTAGTTGCAAATCAGTAAGCCCACATGCCTCCCGCATACTACGCCGCTGATCTTCGGTCACATTCAATCGAGAAAGCTCAAAGCCGTTAGGCACTACGATCATCTTCTCTATGTCGTAACCGACCGCAGCATGAGCTTTCTTTGAGGCTTCAGCAGCACAGACGATACGAGCTGGTATCGATCTAGATAACCTTGCACAAATCTGTCGAATCAGACGCGTTGATCTCTTCCCTCCCTGTTCGAGATCCGTAGTCCTAATACCCCAGATCACATTCCGAACACCCGCAATACGTGCAGCCACCCCACCCAACAAATCAGCATGGTACATCCACGTCTGAACAATATCAGGAGAGGTTGACTGAATCTTTTTGTATAATCGGTACAGCGCCATAGGTAACCCAAGCAGCCCATTCACTCCAACAGTCGTGACTTCTAATCCGAGCTCCTCCAGCTGCGGCCCTATGGTACCCTTTGCCGGTCAGAGAAATTACCGAATGGTCGCAGCCTGGAACATTCTTTTGATGTTCTAGAAGGCGTTTGAGCATAAGCTCCGCGCCTCCTACATTCAAACCTGAAATTATGTGTAGGACCTTCACTGCGACTGCTCCTGTAGCCAAGCCTGAAACATCAGAATACTCCAAAGTTTCCGAGACCTATCACCCCTTCCTTCGAGATGCTGTTTCCATATCAATCTTATTGGCTCAGGCTTGAAATAGCCTTGCTCCTCTATAAGTCGCGCACCTAGTAATCCTTCAGCCCACTCTCGTAACGGCCCCCTCAACCATTCGCCCAATGGTATTGAGAAGCCCTTTTTTGGTCGTTCGATGAGTGTTTTTGGAACATGCCTATAAAGAACTTCACGCAATATCCATTTGCCAGTCCCACTGCGAATCTTCATATTTAGCGGTAGTGCCCATGCAAACTCCATGACACGATGATCAAGTAGTGGAATGCGGGTTTCTAGACTATTCGCCATCGCAGCACGATCGACTTTCACAAGAATATCATCAGCCATGTATGTTTGCGCGTCCATGGCCATCATCCAGTGCTCAAACCCATCAACCGCAGGCCAGAGAGAAGGGGTATTCAGTAATGACTCCGACTTAACATAGTTACTTAATAGCTGACCAGGGTCCAACCAATGACTCATCAGACTGTCATAGAACTGCTCCCGAGTCCGCGCACCGCTCAAACTTAGGAGTTTTTGGAGTTTCGACCCGTCTGGAGAGTACTGAGCGAGGCCCGGTATAAT
This sequence comes from Pseudomonas sp. Teo4, assembly GCF_034387475.1. Taxonomy (NCBI): domain Bacteria; kingdom Pseudomonadati; phylum Pseudomonadota; class Gammaproteobacteria; order Pseudomonadales; family Pseudomonadaceae; genus Pseudomonas; species Pseudomonas sp. Teo4. The sequence continues at coordinate 123,590 of NZ_JAXCIL010000001.1, read as the reverse complement.
TTTTCGAAAACCGATCGGGATTTTTGACAACTTAGACCACACTCTAGAGCAAACTGATATGTATTATAGCCACCAAACAATTCATCCCCACCATCACCACTAAGGGCAACAGTGACTAGCTCGCTTGCCATCTGGCTAACCAAAAATGTTGGAATCTGCGAACTATCCGCAAAAGGCTCACAATAAATCCCCGCCAACTTAGGAATAATTGAAAGCGCATCTTTAGCCCCAACATACAGCTCTGTATGATCTGTACCTAAGTGCCTTGCAACCTCACCAGCATGAATTGCCTCATCAAACCCCGCCTCAGTGAATCCTATGGTGAAGGTCTTAATCGGCCGCGCACTTTGTTTTTGCATCAAGGCTACAACTGTACTGCTATCTACACCGCCACTGAGAAACGCACCAAGCGGAACATCGGCCAGCATTTGATCGGCAATACTGCTTTCCAAGCGCAACTGCAATTCGTCAATAGCTTCTCTATCGCTACCACTAAATACAGCGCGACCAGCTGATTCTGCTGCCTGCTTTAGACTCCAATAGGCGTACTCATTAACCACCTTTCCATCAGAGCCAAATGTAATCACCGCACCTGGACTGAGCTTAAAAAAATTCTTATAAATACAATAAGGCGCTGGAATGTAGTTGTACTTCAACAACAACGACAAGGCCTCTTTATCTACTACCCCAGCAAACCCTGGGTAGCATTTCAAAGCTTTCAGCTCAGAGCCAAATATTAGATTCCCTTCCTGCCACCCCCAGTATAAAGGCTTTCTCCCTGCCGATCACGCGCTAACGTAAGTAATTTTTTCATTATCCCAGAGCGCGATAGCGAACATACCCACTGTGGCTTTCAATGTCGCATCAAGACCCCAGCTTTCGATGCAGGCCAACAACGTTTCTGTATCGGAGTGACCCGCCAATCAAAAGCGAAGCCTTCTTTTTCCAACTTATTGCGCAAAGCTAAGTGATTATATATCTCACCATTAAAAACTAATGTAAAACGGCCACGCACCGAGTGCATGGGCTGGTGCCCCGCCGAACTTAAATCAACAATTGCAAGTCGTCGATGAGAGAAGCCAACCCGGCCAACTCCATCCATCCAAGTACCTAGATCGTCAGGGCCACGATGGTAGATAGCGTTCCCCATTGACTCCAGCACTCCAAGCGGATTATCAATAGATCTCGCGGACAAAAGAAACCCAGAAAATCCACACATCAGAGTCACCCTCTAAAACATTTCGTCGATGCAAAGTAAAACGAGCACGAACAGAGACAATTAACACCAAAGCATATAAGCCTAAATTGAAAAACGCCCCCATCCACCCGTGATATAGATAAACCAAGGAAAAACACGCCACCAACATTAAATACTGGCGCCCAGCATGTTTATACAAAAAATAATATATCAAAATAAGCAGCAAGAGCAGATACAAAACAAAAATAACCGCCCGCTCTTGTAAAATAACAGCCCAGCCTGCTAGCCCTGGATTTGTATTCCAATATGCATCTTGGTACCCGAAAACACCCTCAACCAGAAATGAATTAAGCCTTAAATAATCAGCAGAAAAAACCTTGTAGGCAACCATCTGCGGCAACCCATCGGCCCAATATGGTATAAAAACCCCTTGAAGGTAAGAGGACAACAATGCTGATGAGTTCTCCAAAATAATAGCAACGTGACCTACATGCTGAAAACGATTCATAATGTATCGCACTGCCGCAAAGTAACTATCAACATCTATCGATGACAAGCCAAATACAAAATCACTTACACTCTTTCCGCTACGCATAGCCCATTTTGCATCGATAACAACAGGAAGCAATGCCAGTACAACCATCAAACACAAGAGCAAGCGACCAAATCTACGCAAGGAAATCCGAAGTGGATAAGTTCTACACAAAATCAGGACAACAACCAAAAACAACCCGCCCATCCAACCACGCAGAAACATCGACACAAGAAACACGAAGCAATTTAACCAAAACCAGGAACTTGATCTCAAACCAAGCCCAATTAGTAAAAATAAAATATCAGGCTGCAGCAAAAAAAAATGTAACCTAATGCACCACCGTGCGACTCGACGCCTGCGACGTTAACACCGGCTACTTGATTGTAAGCCACAAATGATACTTGGGTAATAAATAAAAACCAAGCACTCCCACTGCCCAACTTAAGGTCTACTATTGGAGATCTCAAAAAAAACCTGTAAAGCAACCACAAAAAAATCATAAATAGCAGTTGAATGAGAAACGACCACACCAAAGCTTCAGCAGGTAGTTCAAAAAATCTTCCCTCAAGCAACATCCCGCCATCATTAATTCCGAAAACCAACGAAACAAAGTTAGCAGTCAGATACAACGAAACGAGAATACCAAAAGGCGAAACGATCATTTCAAGACTCCATTCACGAAATCAATCGCTAATATTATCTATTGAAATGACCTTGGCAGGCACACCTGCAACTGTCGCTCCACCCGGTACATCCTTAACAACAACACTATTTGCGCCAATTTTCACGAAATCTCCAACCCTGACCCCACCTAGCACTTTCGCACCTGTTCCAACGATAACGTTATCACCCAGCAGCGGCTGCTTATTATCTTGCACCTCTGTATCTTTATTCCCAAAAGTAACACCATTGAAAATCTTACAATTCTCACCAATAACAACCTCGCTACCAATTACAATATCGTGCCCATGCATAATTACCAAACCTGGACCTATGCGAGATCGAAGTGAAATATCGCTCGCATAAACCACTCGAATTAAATACTCGATCAATATTCGCAGCCCCCTCCCACCAAAGGGGCTTTCGACACCCAAACGCCAAACCTATAGAGCAGGACCATATGGAATGAATGGCTAACTAAGAACATTTTTATCGAACAAATCAAACCGCCATTATTAGAAAACGCGAAAGATCGCGGCGAATATTTGAAAAGCATGTCATTTTGAATACCTTAACTGCCTAATAACTTTAACACCCCTACAAAACTTTACCACTGAGCACATATGAAACGTATAAATGTAAACCTTGAAGAAATCCCACCAGGTTTTTCGACGATTCTTTAAATCGGCCATGAGATACGTCAGTACCGCTGCATTTATATTAGCTTTGTATTGGGGGTATTTTTTGGCGAAAAATAGAAACGTCTTACATAGCAATAAACGGGTTTTACTCCCCAGACGAGACTCCTACACCAGCACGGTAAACACCTAGCGGCTCATCACAGGCAAAGCAGCCAACCCCGTCACCGACTTGCTCGACGTTAGCAAAATAGTCCAAAGTCTCAAAATCGGCAACTTCATAATGCCTTACCGCACGCCGATACATTTTTGAGCTATTAGCCCCTACTGCAATATATTGCAAGATAGCAGCGCGATCGAATTCCATATCATAAAGATACTCTCCTTTAGCATAATTTTCCGAAGACGACGGACTACCTGCACCTATCCGCCCATCGGGGAACTCAACAAGCATTTTATGCCACACAATATTACAGCGTACATTTTGATCTAAATAGTCAGCCTGCCTCTGAAACTTACCGGCAAACAATAGTCATCTCCATCAATATGCGCTATATATTCACCTTGAGCTTGATCATGCACAAAGACAAAATTAGCCCCAGCACCCAGATTTTTTTGTGCAGGAATGGCTTAATTAAATCCGGATATTGTCTGGAGAACTCTGAAATAATTTCTGGGGTACGGTCAGATGAAGCATCATCACTAACCAACACCTCAAAATCAAAGCTAACCTCTTGATCCACAATACTTTGCAAACATTGAGCAATGTATCGTTCCTGATTGTACGTTACGATACATACAGATACTTTCAACGGTCCGCGCATATCACCCCTTTTCAAGCTGGCTCGAAGAGACTGGTAGTTCGCTGAAAAGCCAAATGATACAATCAGCGCAACTATACCGACACCCGCTATTTGCGATAGCGCCACCCATCTCACACTGGAGAAGTCCATGAAACTTACCACCCCCAAACAACTATTACGGTAGGGAGCAACGTTTTCATACAATCAAGCCCTAGCCACCGCCACTGCAGTCCTGGCTCCAGTCTATAATGCGTATAGGTCACCCAAACAAAGAAGAATAACGCATTAACCAGCAACCAAGCCCACCCTGCCCCAACGCCACCAAAGTTAGAGGCGGAAAAGACTATTGCAGGAATCAAAACACCGACAGTGATCACACTACCAACGAGGTGATATTTTAAATTTCCTTTTGCGTACTGCAAATAGTAGGGGAAGGCCGCCAACGCCAACAAGCCGTTACCCCAAGCATATAGTGTCAGGATAGGGGCGGCTGTGCTCGCGAGTTCTAAATCTCCAGTCCAGACTATCAATAAGGGCTTAGCGCACATTGCCAAAACTATCGTAACTGCACCGATTATCATTGCTATAAATCTTGTGCTTCTACGGTATAGCTCGATCAATTCTTTAGGTTTGTTTTCAGCATAGAGTCTCGCCATTCGCGGCAGCAATGCGTTGCTGACTGGCCCGCTGAGAACCATAATCCCGCTTGCCACCAGCACAGCCAAGGTGAAATGACCATATTCCGCTAGTGGCAAAATCCCTGAAAGCACCAATTTGTCGGACTGCGTGACAAGTACCCACACTGAGGAAGTGAACGCGATACTTAAAGAAAATTTAAGCAAGGGCTTAACTGGAGTGACCGACCAGCCCACACTATTTGCATCATCCCCAAGCGCGGGCAGTAAGTGTCGTGCCATAATTAAAAGACCGAGATACTCGATAGCCGCGACAACCAACTGATGGACAAAAAACACCTTCGCTGTATATCCATATAAATACATCGAAGCAAAAACAGCGAGAAAACGGAGGAGGCGACAAACACATTGAACAGACTGAGCCATACCAATCGCTCATTACCGTTAATTACCCCCGATATAATCCACCCATCCAGCGCAGCGCCACACAGACGGCCATAATTTGAACAGAAAAAATCACTTCTTCCTGTGCTAGTAACTTAAAATTAAGCCACTGACTGGCTATAGTTTTTGCCATTACTAGCAGCCCTCCCCACCCAGGATAGCCATCACAAAGAAGATAGCCCCCAAAGCGCGAAATAAACGTCTGTACTCAACAGCACTCATTCTTCCAGCTCTGAATCTAGCCGTCTCGCGCCCTATCGTCGGAGTTAATCCCAAATCGAGCAGAGCAAACCATGCCTGAAGCATCGTAAAAAATCCTATGAGCCCATAGGATTCAGCACCCATATATTTTATATATATGGGCAAGATTAGCACACCAATAAGCGCCACATAAATCTGGCTGAAATAATTGGCGACAATGTTTTTCTTCAACGACACTTTAAGTATCCAATTTACCGAAAGAACGATAGTCATCGGCCAAAATTGACATTTGAGTCATATTACAATACTCACCATTTTTAAACACAGCTTGCCGTAGGGTACCCTCAACTTTAAACCCAACTTTTTTGTACAATGACAACGCACGGGCGTTGTTTTCCAAAACTGTCAAATAAACTCTATTCAGGTTCAAATCCATAAAAGCGTGACGCAACGCCTCTTGGGTAGCAAACAATCCTGCGCCTTGCCCTTGAGAGCTTTTTCGCCGATCCAGATTGCAAGCTCACTGCTTCTGAAACCCAATCTATTGATAAAAGATAGACCGCCCCAATCAAGATATCATTCGCCACCTCACAGATCGCCAGCCTGACCGCGCTACCTCGATTCGCATGGTAATTTGCCAACCAGCTTTCATCTACCTTTTGCGAAACAAAACGAAAAGGCGAACCTAACCAGTCGATTACTTCTCGGTCATTTCGCCACTTGTTGAGAGAAACTAAATCACTGTGACAAAGTTCGCGAACGTAGAATTTAATCAATTTCTAGGCCTCTAACTATTACACTTGCTATCGCATTCATCTCTTCACGCCCGTACCTCTGATCACAAGGGAGGGGTAGAAGAAGGCTGCTCAAAACAAACTCTCTGGAAGCGGGCACACACCGCGACTGACATTCGGCCCAATACACTGGACTGTAGATCCTTTCAGAGATTAACTCTTTTCGGAGCGTACTATTAGCACAGTTCAAAAAGGATAACAGAGCGGACCTCTGAGGGAAGACACGTCAAAGTCCAATTGATTAAACGACTTTAACTGCTCATGTAGTGCCATAAAATTTCTGTTCCGCTGTTCAATTACTGTATCCGCATCAGCATTGAACAGTAGCTTTTTCGACAGCGACGACATTTCGCTCGAGTCAACAACTTCTAACGCTCGCTCTGCTGACTGATAGTCGGAGTATCCTGATTCAGCGGAATCAGCAAAGCGCTTGAGCAGGTGCAATGTACGCTCATAGGAACTTGAACCACTGCTACTGCAATGATCAACACTTAATCTTGATATCAAAACCCCACCATCCGGAACACCAAAAAATTTCCTCGGTGAGTAAATTGTTGCTAGGCAGTCTTTAGGTGGGCAGAAATATGCTTGGGCATGGTCGAGCAGTACTCGGTCAGATCCAAATCGACGTATTATTGCATCACATTGCGCGTCGCAAATCCCAAAGTAATTTACATATACCAACCACTCACCTTCGCTCAGTTGGATATCGTCTTCAACCAAAAAATCCTCAGTAATAGAGTAGAACGAATATTCAATACCAGAAGCTATCAGAACATTCAAAAATGCGTCACAGTTAAAATATGGCAACCAAACTTTACTGGGCTTACCTTTTTGCAGTAAAGCATGGAAGCATGCACGGGCGGACTGAAAGTACATAGCTCCCTGATAGCGCACTCGTTCTAAGCCTGGCAACTCCAGCCCAAAATAACCACCTATTGCCTTATTCACTCAGATCGCTCCTGGGCAATCAGTGCTACGCACTCTTCAAAGCTATTGAACATCATCATATCTATGATCGACAGCCCCGCCTCAAAATTTTTGCCGAACTGTTCATAACTTACTAGAGCCGGCCGACTGAATCGTAACTCAACACCAGCCTTGGCAAAACTAAGTTGATCATATAGTGCCTTGCCGCCAGGAAGATTTATATAGGTCGACGCACCTTCAAGCTTACAAATATCTATGACACGCTCAGCACCTGACAGCAAACTATTTCCATATTTCTCTGAGCTATCGGTGAACACATTAGAATAGCCTAGCCGCTCTGATACTTTAATCACACTTCGCTTTGCAAGTACGGCTATCTGTTCAGATTCAGTATCAAAAACATCTTTAATCAGATCAAAACAAAAGTGGAAGTTCGGCGCCTTGGAATACGACTGACGAATACTTTCTAGAACCTTTCGCTCCCATACTTTTCTGGGCTGAACTCTGATCTGATTGATTTTTAGATTAGGGCTGGCGCCTTGTAATGGAACCGTGAAGTAATTTACTTCTCCTGATAAAATCAGGCGATTGCGGTTAATCCACCCACCCTTGATGAAATTGACATCATCATAAAAAACGAAATGATCCACTTGCTCAAGCAGATTAAAATAGCCCGCATACGGAAACAAATAAGGCTGCATAATCGCCAGCTTCACTATCAGACCGCCTTAATAATAGAAATAATTTCCTGCACAGAAGAATCCTCCAGCATCGGATAAATTGGAAGACAGAGTACTTTTTCAGAAATTTTAGCGGCAACCGGGAGGTTCTCCCTATGTGCTGACTTCATGCCGCGGTACATCGGGAAATCACTTATTAGCGGATAGAAATAACGGCGTGAGAATATATTATTTGCCTTGAGCTTTTCATAAAGCTCATCGCGCCCCAACGGATAGTCAGACTCTACTAGCAGCGGAAAGTAAGAGTGGTTTGCAACCCGCTGCCCTGCATCTTCAACCAACCTTATGCCAGTCACCCCAGCTAGCCCTTGACGATACTGCAGGTCTATGGACCTACGACGGTGCATAGCAGTATCGATGTGCTGCAATTGGAGCAAACCAAACGCCGCATTGATCTCGCTCATTTTTCCGTTGATGCCAGGTGCAACCACTGTAACTTCGTCAACAAACCCAAAGTTCTTCAACTGATCAATACGCTTCTTGGTCTTGGCGTCGGGGCAAATGATTGCGCCACCTTCAAACGTGTTGAATACCTTGGTAGCGTGGAAGCTCAAGACACTCAAATCGCCATGACGCAATATACTGCCGCCTGCGTCCTCTACACCAAACGCATGCGCAGCGTCGTAGATCACACGTAGATTGTAGTTGTCGGCAATTTTCTGGATTGCCTGCACATCACAAGGATTGCCATAACAGTGCACAGGCATGATAGCTGTGGTCTGGGGCGTGATGGCTGCTTCGATTTTTTCTGGGTCCAGATTCAGTGTGCGCGGATCAATATCAGCGAAAACTGGCTTTATACCGTTCCACAACAAGGAATGCGCAGTGGCCACAAACGAATATGGCGTAGTAATGACTTCGCCTGTCACACGCAGGGCCTGGAGTGCAGTCAGTAGCGCAATGGTCCCGTTATTGAACAACGCGACATGCTCAACACCAAGATACTCACAGAGCGCTTGCTCCAACTGCTGGTGCATTGGCCCGCCGTTGGTGAGTATCTTGTTATCCCAAATTTTCTCCAGGTAAGGAACAAAATCTTCCAACGCTGGTAGAAATGGCTGGGTGACGTAAACTGGTTTTTCGCTCATTGCTATTCCTCGGTCAGCGACAACACGTGCTGACCGTAAAGGTTGTCCATGCCCTCGTGAGCGCTACGCTCAATGTTCCGGACCACTGTCGATCCAGTTAAGCTAGCTCCGCCGGGGCCACAATCTTCATGCCGTTGAGTCGACCTCTTGCACCTTGAAAGTGTACAAAGCACAGGAGCGATGCAATCAGCACTTTGAGCTAAGCATCTACTACTTAAGGAACTTCACATACCACGGCATGGCCTGGCTGATGCCGCTTTCGATGTCGAACTCGGGCTCATAGCCGAGCAGTCGACGCGCCTTGCTGATATCGGCCTGGGAATGCCTGACGTCACCTGCGCGGAAGTCGCGGTAAACCGGCTCCCTGTTATAGTCAACGCCATTATCCGCGAGCGTACCACGCAACGCTGCAAACAGCTGATTCAGGTCCGTACGCCCACTGACTGCCACGTTATAGACCTGATTGAGCGCCTGCTCGTCGGTCGCTGTAGCTGCGAGCAGATTGGCCTGCACAGTATTTTCGATGTAGCAGAAATCACGACTGGTCTGGCCATCTCCATTGATGAAGACATCCTCACCGTTGATCATGGCGGCCGTCCACTTGGGGATCACTGCAGCATAGGCGCCATCAGGTCCTGACGCTTGCCGAACACGTTGAAGTAACGCAGGCCAATCGTCTTGAATCCGTAGGTCCGAGCAAAGACTTCGGCATACAGTTCGTTGACGTACTTAGTCACCGCATAGGGAGAAAGCGGTTTGCCAATCGTCTCTTCAACTTTTGGCAAACCTGGGTGGTCGCCATAGGTTGAACTGCTCGCAGCGTATGTGAAGCTCTTCACACCAGCATCACGGGCGGCGACCAGCATATTGAGAAAACCATCGATATTGGTGCTGTTCGTGGTGATGGGATCATTGATCGAGCGAGGTACAGAGCCAAGGGCCGCCTGGTGCAAGACGTAATCAACCCCAGCGCACGCGCGCTGGCAGTCTTCCAGCTTGCGAATATCGCCCTCTATGAACGTGAAAGCCGCCCACTGCTGAGCCGAGACCAAGCTTTTGACTTCTTCCAGATTACGCTGATGGCCAGTGGCAAAATTGTCCAGGCCGATGACTTTCTGGCCGAGCTTGAGCAAGGTTTCGAGCAAATTCGAGCCGATGAATCCGGCAACCCCAGTAACGAGCCATGTGCGCGGATGGCTGGCGAGCTCTTGATTCAATGCTTGGTAGGTATTCATGAGTAAACCTTAGGAAGATTTAAGGGGAGAGTGGCTGATCTTGCCTCCCTCCCCTGAGCGATTCACAGACGAAGGTCACTGGCCTCAGCAGGCAGCAGGTACTTCAAGTCGTAGAGCACATGCTCAGGTTTCCCCACCGCGCGAATCTCGGCCGCGCCCATTTCCTTGAACTGTTGGTGTGCAACGGCAAGGATTACAGCATCGTAGGTGCCGGCTTCCAGCTCCTGCACTGGAGTAACCCCGTACTCATGCTGTGCTTCCTCGACACTAACCCATGGATCATGAACATCTACCTGGATGTTGTAATCCTGCAATTCCTTGATGATGTCCACCACCTTGGTGTTGCGCAGGTCAGGACAGTTTTCCTTGAAGGTGAGCCCCATGATCAGAACACGGGCTCCGTCTACGTGGATGCGCTTCTTGACCATGGTCTTGACCAGCTGAGACACCACGTACGCCCCCATGCCATCGTTCAGGCGACGGCCTGCAAGGATAATCTCAGGGTGGTAGCCGATGCTCTGAGCCTTGTGTGTGAGGTAGTACGGGTCTACACCAATACAGTGACCGCCCACCAGGCCTGGACGGAAAGGCAGGAAGTTCCACTTGGTCCCGGCCGCTTGCAGCACTGCCTCGGTATCAATGCCCATCTTGTTGAAGATCACTGCCAGCTCATTGATCAAAGCAATGTTCAGGTCGCGTTGGGTGTTTTCAATGACCTTGGCCGCTTCCGCAACTTTGATGCTGCTGGCCTTGTGGGTGCCGGCAATAATGATTTCACGGTAGAGCGAATCAACCAGCTCCGCTACTTCTGGTGTAGATCCCGAAGTGACTTTCTTGATAGTGGTGACACGGTGCTCCTTGTCACCTGGGTTGATTCGCTCAGGGCTGTAGCCCGCATAGAAATCTTGGTTGAAGACCAGACCTGACACTTTTTCCAGAACTGGAACGCAATCTTCCTCTGTAGCCCCTGGGTAGACCGTGGACTCGTAGATTACGATGTCCCCACGCTTGAGCACCTTGCCAATGGTTTCCGAAGAAGCTTGACCAGAGGGGTCAGGTCAGGCTGCTTGTACTCGTCGATCGGAGTAGGCACGGTCACGATGAAGACATTACATTGCCGCAGATCTTCAAGTGCTGCACTGTACTGAAGATGTTCGGCCTCTAGCAGTTCGGCACCACTGACCTCCAGCGTCGAGTCGTGGCCATTGCGCAGGGCATCGATTCGCGTTGGATTGATATCAAATCCAACCACCGAACGCTTTTTCCAAACTCCACTGCCAAGGGTAAGCCGACGTAACCGAGGCCAATTACTGCGAGTTTGATGTCTTTCAATGAGAACATGTGTCATCCAACCTAGTTACTAATTGAGCAATGTGGTAGGAAAGCCACTCTCACCCTGTTGGTATCTTCGCCAAATCCGCAGGAAATATGCGGCGATTTGTCGTGCTCAAAGGGGGCATGGCTTTCCAGTGATCTGCTACGAGGCTTCAACGGCGCCATAGGGAATCAGTCAACGAGGCCTGTTCCCCATACCGCCCGGCCCCCTTTAATGCAAACCTGGTGTTCGACCGGGCAAAGCAGAATATCAATCTGCCACTACTTTCTAGGCTGCATCGCTGAATTCACGGACAGCCATTAAAGGTCACTGAGGTCTGCTTGGCAACGGTGTCATTACCTCAGCCCCGATGACTTTCTTCATCATCATGGTCTCACGAAGTTCAACTCGACGACGAGCCTTCAATGCATGGCGCAACAGCACGTAAACCATTCCCATTACCCCTCCCAATATCACACCAAGGAAACAAACAATGATTTCCGTGGGAAGATAGGGCTAAGCGGCTCAGTAGCTTGCTGATCGACACTAACCAGGCGCAAACCTGCCAAATCCGTATTTACCGCGGTCAGTCTTGAGCGCTCCGCGCGTAGGGCTTCCAGCCCCTTGACGAACAGCTCATCATTCTTTCGTTGTTCAAGCGACTGCATCGTTCGATTTTGCTCCAGCAACATCAGCTCCTTGCGGATCTGAGCGATTCGCGGCTCGACAAAATCATCGGTTTTTCTCCCGCAACGCCTGCCGTTCCGCCTCCAGCGCATCGGTGCCAAGGAAGTACATCGGTACTTGCTGATTGTTTATCTCCGTACGTATCACGCCCAGCGCCCTCAGGCTCACTGTGGCCCATTGACGAGGGCGTGGAGGGGCGCTTCAAGCCGAGACTGCGAGCAATGGCTATAGCTTCATCAAGCTGGGCGATGCGGTCTGCGCGGCGCAATTTAAGTTGAGCGCGCAGGGCACGAAGCTCGTCGTTGAGTTGCGCACGCTTGATGTCGTCGCCCTCTTGCAAGGCTGCGATTTGGCTCATCTTACCGATGTCGTATTCCGCACGAGCAGACGCTAACTCGTTGTCGATTTCTTTTATGCGGTTACTAACAATGACATTGAGATCCTCGGAAACCGACTGGCGTTCTTTTTGGATCGCGTATTGAACAAGGCCGTTGAGCACCTGCTGTCCGTCGATGCCCGGGATAGCGAAGATCAAGACCAATGAATGCTGTCAACAGATCGGTCTTTTTGGCGTCAGGCTGAATTACTTTCAACGCATTGCGGTTAAAGTACTCAAAACCTTGTTCTTCGGAGCGACCAGGCGTTACAAATGCTTCCCGAAGCTCCGGATTGGTACGAAAGTACCTAATCGTGTTTCGTAAGACTCCAGAGATGCACCGATTCGGGTAAGTGCCTGGCCTGGGGTAAGCGTATAAACTTTTGAACGATTCAAGCTGTCTAGATCATTCAACGCTGCAGGGCGCAACACGGTGCTGACCTGAAACTCTGGCGTCAGCGAGAAGGCGTATCCGCCTGCCAACACTCCTGCGAGGCACGCAAATGCGCCAATTTGGATTTTTTCTTCCAAAGTGTCTGCAATACGCTAAGTACGTCGATTTCATCACGAATTGGAGCGGGGTAATTGCGGGAATGCTTGTCACGCTGATGCCTGTCGGGTTGAGTGAAAACAGCTTCCGAAGACAAGGCCAGCACTAGTGCCGTGAACGTCACGACCCATTCCGCTTAAGTAAAACTTCCCTGTCCCCTAGGACGAAGGTGGCATTGTGACACTGAATGCATCCCACTACCACCCGCGTCAGGATTCTGTCACCCGGCTTGGCCTTTTCGCAAACGAGATACCCACAGATGGCGAACAAGTGCGATGGCAACCCCAAGCCCTAAGCCCAGAACAGCACCAAGCACCACGATAATGAGTTTTTGGGCTTTACAGGCCGGTCGGGCGACTCAACGGCACCATCCTGGCGGAACACCTGAATCACACCGGGTCCACCTGAAGCGCGCGATAGAATGCCATTGCCTCTTGCCTTTGGCGCAACTTGGCAATGAAGGGATCATCGGACGTCCGGCTGCGAAGGTTTTCTATCTCGGCCTCAAGAGCCTTGGAGCCACGCATGTAAGTCAGTGAGCCATCCATACCAGCAGAGAGCTCACTCGAAAGGTTGTTTGAAATGATTGGAGGCTTTTCCAAGCCGATCGAGCGGGCGACACGCAGCGCCTCCGTCAACTGAGCGATCTGGTCTTCACGCTGTTTTCGAGCACTTTCACGCTCAGCTCTTACCTGCTGCTCAAGGTTGTCGGCCTTGACCAAAACATCGGCTCGCGCATCCTGAATCACCTCTTTCTTGGCGCGCTCGCCTGCCATTTCGACATAGTGCACTACCCACTGCGCTGCCTGCCCGGGATCGGGTTGGCTGGAGCTGACAAATAAACGATCAGGTGTGTCTTTGCTCACAACCCCAAGAGTCAAGACGTCACGAAATTGGTTGTACAGGGCGTCCTGTGACCCTTTACGCCTTTCCTCTGGGAGGCTTGGGAGGTAAACCTTCCGGAAAAACTCACGACGCAGGGATTCAGACTGAAGGTTTCTCAAATAAGCCCCATAGACATCCTTGACGGAAATCACATTCAGCCCGCTATTCCCTCCACGCCCGTAGTTAAGCTGGGCAATGTCATTTTGGGTTGGAGGCTGCACAAACCTAACTAGCTTCGTAAATTGGTGTAGCCAGCAGGGCGTAAGCTACAGCCGCTCCAGTCACTATGACGGCCGTCAAAATGATCAATACTTTCTGTTTCCACAGCCCCGCAACTAGCTCAAACAGATCAATCTCTTCATCACCAACCAGGCGCTCACGTTCATTGCGCATTTATTCTATTTTTCCTTGGGTCCGTCTGATTGCATTCACCTCTGGAGGCCGCCCCTCAGCCCGTAAACCGGTGCTGCGACCCCTCAAAGCAAGCGTAGCGTCATTTTGCCAACATGCCCGCGACGCCTTTCACACTAAGCATTAATCAGTAATAGAGGGAACTCTCCTACAGAAGTTCCTCACTATTCGACAGACACCACCCTACCCGCCCAATGGTCATCACGCAATTGTGACGCACACCTCTTTCGACACCTCCGCAAAGCGCTCCCGCAACACACGGGCCAGCACCTCCTTCGCCGACGACTCCCCATGCACTAAAACCACCCGCCGTCCCGAGCAACCCAACGCAAAATCCACCAACCCAGCCTGGTCCGCATGCCCCGAATAGCCACTCAAGGTAATCACCTTCGCCCGGATCTCATACATATCTCCATCCAGGTCAATCTGCACAAACCCTTCAGCCCCTTCACTAGCCTGAATCACCGCCCCCGGCGTACCTTTGGCCTGGTACCCCACGAACATCACCTCATGCCGCGGATCACCCAGCATGGCCTTTAGGTAATTCACGATCCGCCCACCAGAGCACATACCGTTGCCAGCAATCACAATCGCAGGCCGGCCTGTACTTTTGAGGTAATTGACCACCTGCTGATGCCGGGCATGGGTATCGACGCCGATCAACTGGTTGAACCCTAGCGGATCACGCCCCTCACCCAAGCGTGCGCGGGCCTCGGCATTCCAGTAATCATGCAGGTCTCGGTAGGCTTTGGTGATGCGCTGCGCCAAAGGTGAGTCGAGGATGATGGGGAGCTGCGACCAATCGAGTGGATCTTCACCCTCGCCCTTGCCCCCGTCAGACAGCAATGCCTTGCGATGCAGGATGTCTTCGATCTCGTATAACAACTCTTGTGTACGCCCAAGGCTAAACGCCGGGATCAGGATCGTACCTTTATCCTCCAGTGCGCGATCGATTGCGGCCTCTAGCTGTTGCAGTCGGTCACTGCGTTCGGGATGCAAGCGATCGCCATATGTGCTTTCAAGCACCAGCACGTCAGCTCGCTCAGGCGGCTGAACTGCGCGTAACAGGGGGTTGCGGGGTGCGCCCAGGTCACCGGAGAAAACCACGCGGGTATTTACACCTTGCCTGTCGACGTCGCACTCCACATAGGCGGAACCGAGCAGGTGACCGGCGCGCTGCAGGCGTATATGGCAACTGAGCTCTGGCGTATCGACGATGGCGTGCCACTGCCCGAAAGGCACGGGCACGATCAGGCTTTCGAGAAACTCAAGATAGCGGCTCACGTGGGCAGGTTTGCTGCTGACGCTTAATTTGTAGGCATCTTCCAGCACCAGTGGCAGCAACTTGGCCGACGGCTCGCTGCACAGAATCGGCCGCGGTAACCGGCGGCAAGCAAGGCCGGGATGCGCCCTACGTGATCGAGGTGAACATGGGTGATGATCAGGGCCTGGATGCCCTGAATGTCGAAGCCGAGCGCCGCAGACTCAGTATCTGGCGCTGCATCGGCGCCCTGCTCCAGGCCGCAGTCGACCAGCAGACTGATCGATGAATCAAGGTGGAGCTGGTGGCAGGAACCGGTAACGCCTCGGGTGCCACCGTGGTGGGAAATAACGGGAAATTCCATGCTACTACTCACTCGCCTGGGCCGGAAATGAAGTGGCGTATTACTTCATGACCGAGGACACGTGCACAGGTGAGACCTTCTTAAATGAAGGTAGGAAATTTCCTCAATTGCCACTCAGGGCTGCTTGCCGGGCGGATGCGCGGATTTTGCGCTTGCTGCGCAATACGCCGTAGGCACCGAGCAATGGGCCAACGGCCAAGCCAACCACCAGTGCAGCCAGCACCAGCACAGCCACCGGCATCGCCGGCGCCGCCCAGCCGAACAGGACCAGGGACACGGTCTGCTGGTTCTCCAGCACGAAGAACAGCACCACAGCCGCCAACAGCAGCACGAACAACGCCGCCAAGGCGCGCTTGAGGTTACGCATCAGACTGCTCCTTCAGCACTCAGGGGTGCTCGTGCTCTTCTTCGTTGACTCGATCACGCAGCTCCTTGCCCGGTTTGAAGTGCGGAACGAACTTGCCTTCGAGCTCCACCGACTGGCCGGTCTTGGGATTGCGACCTACCCGGGGGCACGATAGTGCAAGGAAAAACTGCCAAAACCACGGATCTCGATGCGATCACCGGTAGCCAGGCATTGGGACATCTGTTCAAGCATGGTCTTGATTGCCAGCTCGACGTCCTTGGACGAGAGCAGCCCTTGATGGGTGACAATACGTTCGATCAGCTCCGACTTCGTCATATTTTTCCCTTCGTTATCAAGCAGCTAGATCATTGCTTAATCAGTTTGTAGCACGCTCGGAGGGATTTGAACAGGGTGGTTCTTGACTTAATAAAAAAATTCAAGATTGGGCGTGGGAGGGAATGTGCGCTGGATTGGCGGGGATGCGCATGGCTGAAGGGGTGTGGTGGTTTTGAGATCGAGCGCCGCCCGCGCGGCGCATCGCGAGCAAGGCTCGCTCCTACGTTTGTTTCGGGCCAGTTATGCCTGCCTGGGATTTGCGCGCGAACGTCTTGGCGCATGGCGCAATATCGAGTCGTACACACAAGGCGGTCGCGCGCGCCTATCACAGGCGTTATTGGCCGTAAACAAACGTAGGAGCGAGCCTTGCTCGCGATGCCGCGCGCGGCGGCGCTCGATAAACGCCGCCCCACAAAAATCAACCATTCAGAACAGGCCACGCACACCCAAGTTCTCGCCCCCAACATTTTACAAGCTGCAATTCTTTAACCGTTCCGGAGTTGCGGACAGTGGCTACGCTCAGCACGCATTTATAAGTTCAAGGAAGAAAAAATGCCCAAACCTCATGGCTGCATGCTTCGCCGGGCAAGGTACTCTGAGCCAGGCAGGCTCTACATGCTTACCACCGTAACCCACCAACGTCGCCCGCTTTTTCAAGACTTTCGTTTTGCGCGCCTGGTCATTCACAACCTTCGCCATACCGAACATAAGCATCATTGTCGATCGCTAGCCTGGGTCGTGATGCCTGACCATGTGCATTGGTTGATTGAATTGAGGGATGTGACGCTAGGCGCACTGATGCGAGGGTTCAAATCCCGGTCCAGCAATACACTGCACAAGGCCGGGGTAAAGGCCACGCCGGTCTGGCAGGCGGGATATCACGACCGAGCCCTGCGTCGTGATGATGATGTCTTGAAGATAGCCAGGTATATCGTCGCCAATCCGATCAGGGCCGGATTGGTTGCCAAGGTCGGCGATTATCCACATTGGGATGCGGTGTGGTTATGAGTGCATGGCTGCCGGGATGCAGCGCCTGGTAGATCGAGCGCCGCCCGCGCGGCGCGCATCGCGAGCAAGGCTCGCTCCTACGTTTGTTTCGGGCAAGTTATGCCTGTGGGATTTGCGCGCGAACGCCTTGGCGCATCGCACGATATCGCGTCGTGCAAACAAGGCGGTCGCGCGCGCCTGTCACAGGCGTTATTGGCCGTAAACAAACGTAGGAGCGAGCCTTGCTCGCGATCGCGCCGCGCGGGCGGCGCTCGATTTACACCCCACCACAAAACTCAAGCGAAAAAAGGGTGACCCGAAGGCCACCCCTTTTTTACCGATCAAACAGAACTTAGTTCTGCTTGGCCATAGCTTCGCGCAGCGCGCAGCCATGGTGGTGTCGGCAGCAGCTTCCGGAGCGGTGTTTTTCAGGCTCTGGATAGCTTCGCGCTCTTCAGCATCGTCCTTCGACTTGATGGACAGGCTGATGACGCGGACTTGCGGTCAACGCTGATGATCTTGGCTTCGATCTCTTCGCCTTCCTTCAGGACGTTACGCGCGTCTTCAACGCGGTCACGGCTGATTTCGGAAGCTTTCAGAGTAGCTTCGATGTCGTCGGCCAGGGTGACGATGGCGCCTTTGGCGTCAACTTCTTTCACGATGCCCTTGACGATAGCGCCCTTGTCATTGACAGCAACGAAGTTGGAGAACGGATCGTCTTCCAGCTGCTTGATGCCCAGGAGATGCGCTCGCGCTCTGGGTCGACCGACAGGATGACGGTTTCCAGCTCGTCGCCCTTCTTGAAACGACGTACGGCTTCTTCGCCGGTTTCGTTCCAGGAGATGTCGGACAGGTGAACCAGACCGTCGATGCCGCCTTCCAGACCAATGAAGATACCGAAGTCGGTGATCGACTTGATGGTACCGGTGATCTTGTCACCTTTGTTGAACTGGCCGGAGAAGTCTTCCCATGGGTTCGATTTGCACTGCTTGATGCCCAGGGAGATACGACGACGCTCTTCGTCGATGTCCAGAACCATGACTTCCACTTCGTCGCCAACCTGAACGACTTTCGACGGGTGGATGTTCTTGTTGGTCCAGTCCATTTCGGAAACGTGTACCAGACCTTCAACGCCTTCTTCCAGCTCAGCGAAGCAGCCGTAGTCGGTCAGGTTGGTAACACGAGCGGTAACGCGAGTACCTTCTGGGTAGCGAGCGGTGATAGCAACCCACGGATCTTCGCCCATTTGCTTCAGACCCAGCGAAACGCGGTTGCGCTCACGGTCGAACTTCAGGACGCGAACGTCGACTTCGTCACCAACGTTGACGATTTCCGACGGGTGCTTGATGCGCTTCCAAGCCATGTCGGTGATGTGCAGCAGGCCGTCGATACCGCCCAGGTCCACGAAGGCGCCGTAGTCGGTGAGGTTCTTGACGATACCCTTGACCTGTTGGCCTTCCTGCAGGGTTTCCAGCAGGGCTTCGCGCTCGGCGCTGTTCTCGGCTTCCAGGACGCTGCGACGCGAAACAACAACGTTGTTGCGCTTCTGGTCCAGTTTGATGACCTTGAATTCCAGCTCTTTGCCTTCCAGGTGGGTGGTGTCGCGCACAGGGCGGACATCAACCAGGAGCCCGGCAGGAACGCACGGATGCCGTTAACGTCGACAGTGAAGCCGCCCTTAACCTTACCGTTGATAACGCCCTTGACCACTTCTTCGGCGGCGAAAGCTGCTTCCAGAACAATCCAGCACTCGGCGCGCTTGGCTTTTTCACGGGACAGTTTGGTTTCGCCAAAGCCGTCTTCGACCGCGTCCAGCGCAACGTGAACTTCGTCACCGACCTTGATGGTCAGCTCGCCAGCTTCGTTGTAGAACTGCTCGAGCGGGATGACGCCCTCGGACTTCAGGCCAGCGTGTACGGTAACCCAGTCGCCGTCGATGTCGACAACGATACCGGAGATGATCGCACCCGGCTGAAGATTGAGGGTTTTCAGGCTTTCTTCAAAGAGTTCTGCAAAGCTTTCGCTCATTTTAATTCCTGTAAATTCGGGCGAAGTAAACGCCCATAACCACATTCCAGACAATGTGGGTTTCGTTAAGTAAAAGGAAAGCGGGCAGGACGTTGACTGGTGCCCCTGCCTGCCTTCCTGGCGATCAGAGCAGGTCGCGCTGGGCGATCTCGCTCCTGATACGTTGCAACACCTGCTCGATGGACAACTCGGTGGAGTCCAGCTGAATGGCATCGGCCGCTGGTTTCAGCGGGGCCACTGCACGCTGGGTGTCACGTTCATCACGCGCACGTATCTCATCTAGCAGACTCGACAGACTAACATCTTCGTTCTTGGCCTTCAACTGCAGGTAGCGGCGACGTGCACGCTCCTCAGCGCTGGCAGTGAGAAAGACCTTGAGCGGCGCGTCCGGGAACACCACCGTACCCATGTCGCGACCGTCGGCGATAAGCCCAGGCGCCTCACGGAAGGCGCGCTGGCGTTGCAGCAGCGCTTCACGCACCGCCGGCAGCGACGCCACCATCGATGCGCCCGCCCCGACCGTCTCGGTGCGGATGACATTGCTGACGTCCTCACCTTCGAGAATGATCTGTTGTAGCTTACCGGGCTCGGCTGCGATGAACTGCACATCCAGATGGGCGGCCAGGGCCTTGAGCAGCTCTTCGTTGGTCAGGTCGACGCCGTGGTTGGTGGCGTTAAACGCCAGCAAACGGTACAGGGCGCCGGAGTCCAGTAGCCGCCAACCAAGCTCACGCGCGAGAAGGCCAGCGACCGTGCCCTTACCCGAGCCGCTTGGCCGTCGATGGTGATGACAGGTGCCAGCGAACTCACGACTTACCCTCTTCGGCAACACGAATACCGACTTCCGCGCACAGCTTGAGGAAGTTGGGGAACGACGTGGCGACGTTGGCGCAATCGTGGATGCGGATCGGTGCACTGGCACGCAGCGAAGCGACGCTGAAGGCCATGGCGATACGGTGGTCACCGTGACCATGAACTTCGCCGCCGCCGAGTTGGCCGCCGTCGATGATGATGCCGTCCGGGGTCGGTTCGCACTTGATGCCCAGAGTGATCAGGCCATCGGCCATTACCTGATCCGGTCGGATTCCTTCACCCGCAGTTCTTCGGCGCCACGCAGCACGGTGCGGCCTTCGGCACATGCCGCGGCAACGAACAGTACCGGGAACTCGTCGATGGCCAGCGGTACCAGTTCTTCTGGAATATCGATGCCCTTGAGCTGGGCACCGCGCACGCGCAGGTCGGCCACTGGCTCACCGCCGACTTCGCGCTGGTTCTCCAGGGTGATGTCGCCGCCCATCAGGCGCAGGATGTCGATCACGCCGGTACGGGTCGGGTTGATGCCAACGTGCTCGAGCACCAGCTCGGAACCTTGGGCGATCGAGGCTGCCACCAGGAAGAACGCTGCGGACGAGATGTCGGCCGGTACTTCGATACGGGTAGCGGTGAGCTTGCCACCGGACTGCAGCGAGGCGACCGGGCCATTGGACGAAACCGAGTAACCGAAACCGCGCAGCATGCGCTCGGTGTGGTCACGGGTCGGCGCAGGCTCGGTGACCGTGGTGGTGCCTTCGGCGTACAGGCCAGCCAGCAGCAGGCAGGATTTGACCTGGGCACTGGCCATCGGCAGGGTGTAGGTCAGGGCCTTGAGCTTGTGGCCACCGCGAATGGTCAGCGGCGGACGGCCTTCCGGGCCGGTCTCGACCACGGCACCCATCTCGCGCAGCGGATTGGCGACGCGGTTCATCGGGCGCTTGGACAGCGAGGCATCACCGGTCATGGTGGTGTCGAACGGCTGCGCCGCCAGCAGACCGGAGAGCAGGCGCATGGAGGTGCCGGAGTTGCCGACATACAGCGGGCCAGGTGGCGGCTTGAGGCCGTGCAGGCCGACACCATGAATGGTCACGCGACCATGGTTCGGGCCTTCGATGACCACACCCATGTCACGGAAGGCTTGCAGGGTCGCCAGCGCGTCCTCGCCTTCAAGGAAGCCTTCGACCTCGGTCGTGCCCTCGGCCAGCGAGCCGAGCATGATCGAACGGTGGGAAATCGACTTGTCGCCCGGAACGCGGATCCGTCCGGACAGGCGGCCACCAGGTTGGGCCAGGAAAATCAGATCGTTGGCGTTCATAGCGTCCACATAGGCCCGGCGGGCCAGGATTTTACTGAAATGCTCGCGGGCAACCCGAGCGCGGGTGAACACACCCAGCAACTGGTGCCGTCCCCAGCATCGACCGCGTCGCGCAAGGCGTCGAGGTCGCTGCGAAAAGTATCCAGGGTGCGCAGGACGGCTTCGCGGTTGGCGAGGAAGATGTCGTGCCACATGGTCGGGTCGCTTCCGGCGATTCTTGTGAAATCGCGGAAACCACCCGCAGCGTACCGGAAGATCTCCAGGTTTTCATTGCGCTTGGCCAGAGAATCGACCAGGCCGAAGGCCAGCAGGTGCGGCAGGTGACTGGTGGCGGCCAGCACTTCGTCGTGGCGCTCCACCGGCATGTGCTCGACGTCGGCATCCAGCGCTCGCCACAGACGGTCTACCAACGCCAAGGCGGCAGGGTCGGTTTCGGCCAATGGCGTGAGGATGACCTTGTGACGGCGGAACAGGGTGGCATTGGAGGCCTCTACCCCGCTTTGCTCGGAGCCGGCGATCGGGTGGCCCGGCACGAAGTTCGCCAGGCGCTCACCGAACACGGCACGCGCGGCGCGCACGACGTTGCCTTTGGCACTGCCGACGTCGGTGATGACCGCCTTGCCCAAGTCAAGCTGAGCCAGACGGGCGAGGAGTTTTTCCATGGCCAGGATCGGCACGGCCAGCTGGATGACGTCGGCACCGACACAGGCGGCGGCGAGGTCTTCTTCGCAACGATCGACCACGCCCAGTGCCACAGCTTGCTTGCGCGACGGGGCATCCAGGTCGACGCCGACCACTTCGCGGCACAAGCCGCTTTCACGCAGGCCCTTGGCGAAGGAGCCGCCGATCAGGCCGAGGCCTACGACGACCAGGCGATCGATGATTGGCGCGGGTTTGGTTTTTGCTGCATTTACCACGAGTGCGAACCCTGTTCAGAAATCATGCCAGTCAGTGAGACCGCTGGGGGCTGCCTTGCAGCCCATCGCCGGCAAGCCGGCTCCCACAGGTAATGTGCAAGCTTCAGGGCTACATCGAACCCTGTGGGAGCCGGCTTGCCGGCGATGGGGCACACAGCGGCCCCAACATTTTCGATCAAAGCACCGCCTTCGGATACGAGCCCAGCACCTTGAGCGCCACGGCTTCCTGACTGATCTTCTCCAGCACCGCCTTGATCAGCGGGTCGCGGTGGTGGCCGACGAAGTCGATGAAGAACACGTAGGTCCACTTGCCGCTGCGACGGGCGGGTTTCGATGCGGGTCAGGTCGATACCGTTCTCGTGGAACGGCACCAGCAGTTCGTGCAGGGCACCCGGCTTGTTGCTCATCGAGACGATGATCGAGGTCTTGTCGTCGCCGGTCGGCGGCACTTCCTGATTACCGATCATCAGGAAGCGCGTGGAGTTGTCCGGACGGTCTTCGATCTTCTCGGCCAGACGGGTCAGGCCGTACAGGTTCGCCGCCATATCGCCGGCGATGGCCGCCGAGTTCCACTCACCCTTGACCCGTTTGGCCGCCTCGGCGTTGCTTGAAACCGCCACGCGCTCGACATTCGGGTAGTGCGCATCAAGCCACTTGCGGCACTGAGCCAGCGACTGCGCATGGGAGTAGATGCGGGTGATGCTGTCGGTCTTGGTGTTCTCGCCCACCAGCAGGTGGTGGTGAATACGCAGCTCGACCTCACCGCAAATCACCATGTCGTGCTCGAGGAAGCTGTCCAGGGTGTGGCTGACCGCGCCCTCGGTGGAGTTCTCCACCGGCACCACGCCGAAGTTGACGGCACCGGCCGCCACTTCACGGAACACTTCGTCGATAGCCGCCATCGGGCGACTGACCACTGCATGGCCGAAGTGCTTCATCGCCGCCGCCTGGGTGAAGGTACCTTCAGGGCCCAGGTAAGCAATCTTCAGCGGTTCTTCCAAGGCCAGGCAGGACGACATGATTTCGCGGAACAGCCGCGCCATCTCTTCGTTGCCCAGCGGGCCCTTGTTGCGCTCCATCACGCGCTTGAGCACAGCAGCCTCACGCTCGGGGCGATAGAACACCGGTTTTTCGCCTTCGGCCAGCGAGGCGGTCTTGACCCGCGCCACTTCTTCGGCGCAGCGGGCGCGCTCACTGATCAGCTCGAGGATCTTCTCGTCGAGACTGTCGATGCGTACGCGCAGAGCCTTGAGCTCTTGATCGGACATCAGCCGTGCTCCTTCTCGAATTCAGCCATGTAGGCGACCAGGGCTTCAACCGCTTCCAGGCCCAGGGCGTTGTAGATCGAGGCGCGCATGCCGCCCACCGAGCGGTGGCCCTTGAGGTTCAGCAAGCCGCGGGCGTCGGCACCGGCCAGGAAGGCTTTGTCCAGGCGCTCGTCAGCCAGACGGAACGGCACGTTCATCCACGAACGGGCGTTGTGGCTGATCGGGTTGGTGTAGAACTCGCTGGCGTCGATGAAGCCGTACAGGCGGTCTTTCTTGGCACGGTTGCGCTGCTCGATGGCCTCGACGCCGCCTTGCTCCTTGAGCCACTCGAAGACCAGGCCGAGAGGTACCAGGAATAGGTGGCCGGGGTGTTGTACATCGAGCCGTTGTCAGCCGCGACCTTGTAGTTGAGCATGGTCGGGCAGCTGCTGCGGGCATGGCCCAGCAGGTCTTCACGGACGATGACCACCACCAGGCCGCTTGGGCCGATGTTCTTCTGGGCGCCGGCGTAGATCAGGCCGTACTGCGAGACATCGATCGGGCGCGAGAGAATGTCGGAGGACATGTCGACCACCAGTGGCACATCACCGGTCTCGGGCACCCAGTCGAACTGCAGGCCGCCGATGGTCTCGTTGGACGCATAGTGGACGTAGGCCGCGCTCTTGGTCAGGTTCCATTCGTTCTGACCTGGAATGGCCAGGTAATCGTATGGCTTGGCGCTGGCGGCCACGTTGACGTTACCGAAGTGACGGGCTTCCTCGATGGCCTTTTTCGACCAGATGCCGGTTTCGATGTAGTCGGCAGTGCCACTTTCCGGCAGCAGGTTCAGCGGGATCTCGGCAAACTGCTGGCTCGCACCACCCTGCAGGAACAGCACCTTGTAGTTCGAGGGGACGGACAGCAGGTCACGCAGGTCCTGCTCGGCCTTCTCGGCGATGGCCACATAGTCGTCGCTGCGATGGCTCATTTCCATCACCGACAGGCCCTTGCCATTCCAGTCCAGCATTTCTGCCTGGGCGCGCTGCAGGACAGCATCCGGAAGCGCGGCAGGGCCTGCGCAGAAGTTAAAGGCTCGTTTGCTCACATCCACTCTCGCTCTGCCAAATAGAACAAAATCGTAATTCTTCGATGCCACAGGGCGCTGCGCTTGCCTATGGCCCTCAATCAGTCAAACGGGGCGACTTGGTCGCCCCGTTCGGGTTTTACGCTTGCTTACTCCTGCGGTGCCTCTTCGGCGCCCGCAGTGTCATCGTCTGCCGCATCCGGCGCATCGGCTTCGACGCCCTCCTCGTCAGATTCGATGAGTTCATCGACTTCTTCCTCGGACGGCTCCTGGATACGCTCCAGGCCCACCAGCGTCTCGTCATTGGCCAGCTTGATCAGGGTCACGCCCTGGGTGTTCCGACCCAGGCTGGAAACTTCGCCAACCCGTGTACGCACCAAGGTCCCTGGTCGGAGATCAGCATGATCTCTTCGCCTTCTTGAACCTGGATGGCGCCGATCAGCAGACCGTTACGGCCTTTGGTGCCCATGGCGATAACACCCTGGCCGCCACGACCGCGACGTGGGAACTTGGACAGCGGGGTGCGCTTGCCGAAGCCACGCTCGGAGGCGGTGAGGATCTGCGCGCCGGACTCAGGAATCAGCATGGAGATGATTCGCTGACCCTTGCCCAACTTCATGCCACGCACACCACGGGCAGTACGGCCCATTTCGCGCACCACGCTTTCAGCGAAGCGGATCACCTTGCCGGCGTCGGAGAACATCATGACTTCCTTGGCACCATCGGTGATGGCCGCGGCGATCAGGGTGTCACCTTCCTTGAGCTTCAGGGCGATCAGGCCGTTGGAGCGCGGACGGGAGAACTGCACCAGCGGGGTCTTCTTGACGGTACCGGAAGCAGTGGCCATGAAGATGTAGGCGCCAGTAGGTTCGGCGACCCATTCCGGGGTATCGCCATCTTCTTCGTCGACTTCCTCGGCCTCGATCACTTCGCCTTCGATCACGCCGTCATCGCCATCCTCCAGCTCTTCGTCCGGGTCGGCATTCTGCTGCAGCGCTTCCAGGTCGATCTGCAGCATGGCGGTGATGCGCTCACCTTCTTCCAGCGGCAGCAGGTTGACCAGCGGACGGCCACGGGCGGCACGGGACGCTTCGGGAATGTCGTAGGTCTTGAGCCAGTACACCTTGCCCTTGCTGGAGAACAGCAGCAGGGTGGCGTGGCTGTTGGCGACCAACAGGTGCTCGATGTAGTCCTCGTCCTTCACGCCAGTCGCCGACTTGCCTTTGCCACCGCGGCGCTGGGCCTGGTAGGCCGACAGCGGCTGGGTCTTGGCGTAGCCACCGTGGGAAATGGTCACCACGCGCTCTTCTTCCGGGATCATGTCGCCGTAGTTGAGGTCGTGACGGGCATCGAGGATTTCGGTACGACGGGCATCGCCGTACTCGGCGCGAATGGCTTCCAGCTCTTCGCGGATCACTTCCATCAGGCGCTGGGCGCTGCTGAGGATGCGGATCAGCTCGCCGATCTGCTCGAGAATCTCCTGGTACTCGGCCAGCAGCTTCTCGTGCTCCAGACCCGTCAGGCGGTGCAGGCGCAGGTCCAGAATGGCCTGGGCCTGTTCTGGCGACAGGTAGTACTTGCCGTCGCGCAGGCCGTATTGCTCCGGCAGGTCTTCAGGACGGCAGGACTCGGCACCCGCGCGCTCGACCATCACCTGCACGGCACTGGATTCCCAGGCCTTGGAAATCAGCGCTTCCTTGGCTTCCGACGGCGTCGGCGAGGCCTTGATCAGGGCGATGACCGGGTCGATGTTGGACAGCGCAACAGCCTGACCTTCAAGGATGTGGCCACGCTCACGTGCCTTGCGCAGCTCGAACACGGTACGGCGGGTCACCACTTCACGGCGGTGACGGACGAACGCTTCGAGCAGGTCCTTGAGGTTGAGCAGACGCGGACGGCCATCGACCAGCGCAACCACGTTGATACCGAACACGGCTTGCAGCTGGGTCTGCTGATACAGATTGTTCAGCACCACCTCCGGCATCTCGCCGCGACGCAGCTCGATGACGATGCGCATACCGTCCTTGTCGGACTCGTCACGCAGCTCGGTGATGCCTTCGATTTTCTTCTCTTTGACCAGCTCGGCGATCTTCTCGATCAAGCGCGCCTTGTTCAGCTGGTACGGCAGCTCGGTGACCACGATCTGCTGGCGGCCACCTGCTTTGTCGATGTCCTCGACCTCGGAGCGGGCGCGCATGTAGATGCGGCCGCGACCGGTGCGATAGGCCTCGATGATGCCCTGGCGACCGTTGATCAGGCCGGCAGTGGGGAAGTCAGGGCCGGGATGTACTGCATCAGCTCATCGATGGTGACTTCCGGGTTGTCGATCAGCGCCAGGCAGCCGTCGATGACCTCACCCAGGTTGTGCGGCGGGATGTTGGTTGCCATGCCCACGGCAATACCGCTGGAACCGTTGACCAGCAGGTTGGGGATACGGGTCGGCATGACCGCCGGGATCTGCTCGGTGCCGTCATAGTTGGGCACCCAGTCGACGGTTTCCTTGTGCAGGTCGGCCAGCAGCTCGTGGGCCAGCTTGGCCATGCGCACTTCGGTGTATCGCATGGCTGCGGCGTTGTCGCCGTCCACCGAACCGAAGTTGCCCTGGCCGTCGACCAGCAGGTAGCGCAGCGAGAACGGCTGGGCCATACGCACGATGGTGTCGTAGACCGCAGTGTCGCCGTGCGGGTGGTACTTACCGATCACGTCACCGACCACACGGGCGGATTTCTTGTACGGTTTGTTCCAGTCGTTGCCCAGCTCGCTCATCGCAAAGAGGACGCGACGATGCACGGGCTTCAAGCCGTCACGCGCATCGGGCAGCGCTCGCCCGACAATCACGCTCATCGCGTAGTCGAGGTAAGACTGTCTCAGTTCGTCTTCGATATTGACCGGGAGGATTTCTTTGGCCAGTTCGCCCATGAGAAGCCTGATTCCTTTTTCTGGTGAAACTTCGCAGCCTCCATCAAGGGCCGAACGAAGCTCGCCGCCGCAGCGCATAAGGGTGCGACGACATACGACAAATCAATGAGTTGAGCCATGGACTTGCGCAATGAAGGCCGCCGTCATGGGCGGTCTTGGAAACTGCCGGATGTTATCACAAAGGCAGTGACGGTGGGGAGATGTGGCACAGGGTTCGGCGCGAGTGGTGTGTCGTCAGCGAGATCGAGCGCCGCCCGCGCGGCGCATCGCGAGCAAGGCTCGCTCCTACGTTTGTGTACGGCCAGTAACGTCTGTGACAGGCGCGCGCGACCGCCTTGTGTGTACGACTCGATATCAAGCCATGCGCCAAGGCGTTCGCGCGCAAATCCCACAGGCATAACTGGCCCGAAACAAACGTAGGAGCGAGCCTTGCTCGCGATGCGCCGCGCGGGCGGCGCGCGATCCCCCAGGCGCTAAATCACCATCACCCTACCCCAATCAATGCAACCGCTTGCGACACATCAACTGCGCCAGCTTGGCGGTATCCGGCCGCTCGACGATGCCTTTCTCGGTCACGATCACATCGATCAGGTCCGCAGGCGTTACATCGAACACCGGGTTGAACACTTCCACATCCGGCGCCACACGCGTACCGGCGTAATCCAGCAGCTCGTCGGCGTCTCGCTCTTCCAGCGGAATGTCCTCGCCGGTGGCCAGGTTCAGGTCGATGCTGGTGCTCGGCGCCACCACCATGAAGCGCACACCATGGTGCATGGCGCTGACCGCCAGCTGATAGGTGCCGATCTTGCTGGCCACATCACCGTTGGCGGCGATGCAGTCGGCGCCGACCACCACCCAGGTGATGCCCTTGCTTTTCATCAGGTGGGCCAAGGCCGAATCGGCGCAGAGGGTCACCGGAATACCCTCGCTGGCCAGCTCCCAGGCAGTCAGGCGCGAGCCCTGCAGCCAGGGGCGCGTTTCGCCGGCATAAACCCGCTCGACCATGCCCTCCAGGTAGCCAGCGCGAATCACCCCAAGCGCGGTACCGAAGCCGCCACTGGCCAGCGCGCCAGCGTTGCCGTAGGTCAGCAGCGTCTGTTCGTTGCCCTGATGACGACGGATCAGCTCGATACCGTACTGAGCCATGGTCAGGTTGGCCTCGCGGTCACTCTCAAGAATGGCCACCGCTTCGGCCTCGAGCGCCGTCAGCACGTTTTCCTCGGGGCGTACGCGCATCAGGCGCTCACGCATGCGGTTGAGCGACCAGAACAGGTTGGCAGCGGTCGGCCGTGCCTCGGCCAGGTTGAGGAAGTCCTCCTCCAGGTCGATTTCCCAGTCACCGCCGGCCGCCAGGCGCTCACGCAGCGCCAGAACCAGGCCGAAGGCCGCGGCAATGCCGATGGCGGCGGCGCCGCGCACGGTCATGTCACGAATCGCGTCGACCACCTGTGTGACATTGTCGCAGGTCAGCCAGCACTCTTGCGATGGCAGCAGACGCTGGTCGAGCAGGTGCAGGGTGCCGTCCTGCCAGCGCATCCCGATCACCTTCTCCGCCGCCAAAAGTCGCTCGCGCATCGCCTCTCCCCGTCGTTTCAATGTCAAAAGCGAACGATTATAGCGACCCTCAGCCCCGGGCGCTCGGGTATACTCCCGCGCAATTTAGCGAAGTTTCAGAGGACTGTTCACATGAGCAACGTCGACCACGCCGAAATCGCCAAGTTTGAAGCCTTGGCGCACCGCTGGTGGGACCGCGAAAGCGAGTTCAAGCCGCTGCACGACATCAACCCGCTGCGGGTCAACTGGATCGACGAACGTGTCAGCCTGGCCGGCAAGAAGGTATTGGACGTGGGCTGTGGCGGCGGCATCCTCAGCGAGGCGATGGCCCTGCGTGGCGCCACCGTCACCGGCATCGACATGGGCGAAGCCCGCTGGCGGTCGCTCAACTGCACCAGCTGGAATCCGGTGTGCAGGTCGAATACCGGCAGATCACTGCCGAAGCCCTGGCCGAAGAGATGCCCGAGCAGTTCGACGTGGTCACCTGCCTGGAAATGCTCGAACACGTTCCGGACCCGTCCTCGGTGATTCGTGCCTGCTACCGCATGGTCAAGCCCGGCGGCCAGGTGTTCTTCTCCACCATCAACCGCAACCCGAAGGCCTATCTGCTGGCCATCGTCGGCGCTGAGTACATCCTCAAGATGCTGCCGCGCGGCACCCACGACTTCAAGAAGTTCATCCGCCCATCGGAACTGGGCGCCTGGAGCCGCGTCGCCGGCCTCGAAGTCAAAGACATCATCGGCCTGACCTACAACCCGCTGACCAAGCACTACAAGCTCAGCAGCGACGTCGACGTCAATTACATGATCCAGACCCTGCGCGAGGAATGAGCATGCGTTTGCGAGCGGTACTCTTCGACATGGACGGCACCCTGCTCGACACGGCGCCGGACTTCATCGCCATCTGCCAGGCCATGCTCGCCGAGCGCGGCCTGCCGGCCATCGATGACAAATGCATCCGTGACGTGATTTCCGGTGGCGCCCGCGCCATGGTCGCCGCCACCTTCGCCATGGACCCTGAGGCCGAGGGCTTCGAGGCCCTGCGCCTGGAGTTCCTGGAACGCTACCAGCGTGACTGCGCGGTGCACAGCAAGCTGTTCGACGGCATGGGCGAACTGCTGGCCGACATCGAGAAAGGCAACCTGCTGTGGGGCGTGGTTACCAACAAGCCGGTGCGTTTCGCCGAGCCGATCATGCAGCGCCTGGGCTTGGCCGAGCGCTCGGCTCTGCTGATTTGCCCGGACCACGTGAAAAACAGCAAACCCGACCCCGAGCCGCTGATCCTGGCCTGCAAGACGCTGAACCTGGACCCGGCCAGCGTTTTGTTCGTCGGCGACGACCTGCGCGACATCGAGTCGGGCCGTGATGCCGGCACCCGCACGGCGGCGGTACGCTATGGCTATATTCATCCAGAGGACAACCCGAACAACTGGGGTGCCGACGTGGTGGTGGACCACCCGCTGGAACTGCGCAAGGTGATCGACAGCGCGCTGTGCGGCTGCTGAACGCCGATCAATGCCCCTGTGGGAGCCAGTGTCACCCCCACGAACTCGAAGGACAGACCAATGTTCGACTACACCGCCCGCCCGGATCTGCTCAAGGGCCGCATCATTCTGGTCACTGGCGCCGGCCGCGGCATCGGTGCCGCCGCCGCCAAGGCTTATGCGGCCCTGGGCGCCACCGTGCTGTTGCTGGGCAAGACCGAGGCCAACCTCAACGAGGTCTATGACCAGATCGAAGCGGCCGGTCACCCACAGCCAGTGGTGATCCCGTTCAACCTGGAAACCGCCCTGCCCCACCAGTACGACGAGCTGGCGGCAATGATCGAGGAACAGTTCGGCCGTTTGGACGGGCTACTCAACAATGCTTCGATCATTGGCCCGCGCACGCCGCTGGAACAGCTGTCGGGTGACAACTTCATGCGCGTGATGCACATCAACGTCAACGCCATGTTCATGCTCACCAGCACCTTGCTGCCACTGCTCAAGCTGTCCGAGGACGCCTCCGTGGTGTTCACGTCCAGCAGCGTCGGCGCAAGGGCCGGGCCTATTGGGGGGCTTACGGGGTCTCGAAGTTCGCCACCGAGGGGCTGATGCAGACCTTGGCCGACGAGCTCGATGGCGTTGCACCGGTGCGCTCCAACAGCGTCAACCCAGGGGCCACGCGCACGGCGATGCGGGCCCAGGCTTACCCGAGCGAGAACCCACAGAACAACCCGCTGCCTGAAGAGATCATGCCGGTGTATCTGTACCTGATGGGGCCGGACAGCACTGGGGTGAACGGGCAGGCGTTCAACGCGCAGTAACATCTGGGGCTGCTTTGCAGCCCATCGCAGGCTTCGCCAGCTCCCACAAGCCTCGACTACCCCAATAAGTTGGACACGAATCAATAAGTTGGACGCGCATCCAATCCTTGGGGGCATCCATCGCCAGGTAGCTGTCAATCCTGCAGTTGTGGGAGCTGGCGAAGCCTGCGATGGGCTGCAAAGCAGCCCCAAACCGCAAGACTCAACCCGCCGCCAACGCCGGACGCAGCCGCCCCTGCTGACGCCCTTCCAGTTGCATGCACCGCTCCAGGAACAGGTACATGCAGTCGTAGCTCTTGCAAATCGCCTTGCGCAGTTCATTGCGCAGCCCCAGCGTCGGGTTCTCACCGGCCAAAGTGCAGATGATCTCCAGCGCCTCCCAGGGGTGGGCATCGTCATACTGGGCGTGCATCTTCAGCCACTTCATGGCGCGCTTGCGCTGCTCTTCCGGGAAGCCTTGGGCATAGGTGTCGGTCGAGCAAACCACCGCCGACCACTCCCCGGTGGCCCCTTCGATAGCGTAATTGGTCGCCGCCATGGCAATGGCCAGCGATTCAGTAGTGCACACACGCCAACACCAGTCATTCAGGCCGTTCAGCTCGGGCGGTACTTCCTGTGCCTGCAACTCGTGCAGGTGAATGCCATGGGCCTGGCACCAGTTCACCCAGTAATCGGCATGGTGCAGCTCTACCCGTATATTGCGCATCAACCAGCGCCGCGCCATGTCCTCACCGGGGTGACGGGCATAGCGGGTCTTGGTGAGGTTGTGGGCCATGTACAAGGAGAACTGTTCGACCACCGGCCAGCCACCAATCAGGTACTGGCGAATGGTGGATGACTTCAGCTGGCCGTCGCGCAGACGCTCATAGAACTCATGCTCGACCACCCGGCGCTTGCTTTCACGACACTCTTCAATCAGTTGCTGAGCCCATTGCGGGTAACTGGCCGGGTCCATCAATGGCCCGATACGAATAAATGCGTCAATCACGTTCAGCTCCTTGATCCTTGTGATTTTCGGGACAATTCAGCGAAAGGTTCCCGGCGCCCTGTGCAACAGGGGTCTCGCGGCAATCCGTTGGCGTTGCAGACTGTCGCAGGTGAACACCTGCGGACGTTCGATCAGATAGCCCTGGGCGTAATCCACGCCGATCTCCTGCAAGGCCTGTTCGATCAACGGCGTTTCGACAAACTCGGCAATAGTGCGCTTACCCATGACGTGCCCGATGTGGTTGATCACTTCGACCATGGCACGGTTAACCGGGTCATCGAGCATATCTTTGACAAAACTTCCGTCGATCTTCAGGAAGTCTACAGGCAAATGTTTCAAATAGGCGAATGACGACATTCCGGCGCAGAAGTCGTCCAGCGAGAACTTACAGCCCAATCCTTTCAATTCATTGATAAAGCGAATGGCGCTACCCAAGTTGGCGATAGCACTGGTTTCGGTTATTTCAAAACAGATTAACCGTGGAGGTATGGCATATTCGGTAAACAGCCTTTGCAAGTACTCCAGGAACTTGTCATCGCCGATACTGGAACCCGACAAGTTGATCGCGCACATCGACAACGGCCCTTCCCGCCCTTCATCCAGGCATTGGCGAATGACCTGGAATACATTGCGCACTACCCAGCGGTCCAGGGCCGTCATCAAGCCATAGCGCTCGGCCGCCGGTATGAAGCTGTCAGGCAGAATGGTGCGTCCGCTTTCATCGTGCAGTCGCAGCAGAATTTCGATGTGGCCAGGGCCCTCGATGGTCTTGAGCGCGGCGATTTCCTGGGCATACAGGCAGAAGCGGTTTTCTTCCAGAGCCACATGCAGGCGCTGGATCCAGGCCATCTCGCCAAAGCGCATGGACAGTTCGCTGTCATCGACGTGGTACACCTGCACGCGGTTGCGGCCCTTCTCCTTGGCCATGTAGCAGGCCATGTCGGCCGCCCGCAGCGATGCCTCGAGGGTGCCGGGGGCCTGGGCCATGTGCACCAGGCCAATGCTCACGGTGGTGACGAAGGGGCGCCCCTTCCAGACAAAATGCAGGCTCTGCACGCTCTGGCGCAGGTGTTCGGCAATGCGTTCGGCCTGCTCGGCCGGGCAGTTCTCCAGCAGCACGCCGAATTCGTCGCCACCCAGGCGGGCCAGGGTGTCGCCTTCACGCAGGCAGGCTTGCAGCACCGCGCAGATATGCCGCAGCAACTCGTCGCCAGCCGCGTGGCCGCAGGTATCGTTGACCAGTTTGAACTGGTCGAGGTCGAGGAACATCAGCGAATGCCGTCCGTTCTGCCGCGCCAGGTCGTTGAGTACTTGCTCAAGGCGGTACTCGAACTCGCGGCGGTTGGCCAGGCCGGTCAGGGCATCGTGGGTCGCCTGCCAGGACAGATTGGCAATGTACTGGCGCTCTTGGGTCATGTCGTGCAGTACCAGCACGATACCGGCCACTTGCCCCTCGTTGATGATGGGCGAGCCGACCAGGTTGATCGACACCGTACTGCCGTCCAGGCGCTGGATCAGCCTGGCATGCTCGGCACCACCCTTGAGGCTGCCATTGACTACCTGTTCGACCAGGGTGGCGCTGTCCTGGTCGGCGTGTTCGTCCACCAGGCTGAACAGCGCCGACAGCGGCAAGCCCTGGGCCTGCCCGGCCTGCCAGTGGGTCAGCTGTTCGGCAGCGGGGTTCATGTAGCCGATGCAGCCGTCGACATCGGTGGTAATCACCGCGTCGCCAATCGCCTGCAGGGTAATCTGGGCGCGCTCTTTCTCTTCCTGAAGGGCGCTGGCAAAGGCCTGCCGTTGGGCCAGCAGCTTGCTGGAACGGCGCCAGGCAATGCTGATGAGAAACAGCGCGGTCAGCAGATTGGTGACCAGCAGCACCCGCAGCAGCATCCGCGAGCCTTCGCCCAAGGCATCGCTGAACGCCTTGGCCGCCGGGGTCACGCCTTCATTGATGGCAACGATGCGGGCCTTCCAATCGCTCACCTGGCGCTGATCGACCACCGCCGCCGCGAAGCCCTCGCGCATCTCGCTGGCCAGCACATCCAGCTGGCTCAGGTAGGCATCGCCGATATCCCAGTACGCGATTGCCCGCTGCATGTAGCTGATCTGGCGAAAGTTGCGGTAGAACCAGATGATGCGGTCGACATCCTCGGGATGGTTGCCGCCCTGGAGGATGGCCTGGCGTGCCGCGTCCAGGTCTGGCTCGGGCTGGTCGAGCACCACGCGCAGTTCGTGGTCGCCCTGGGGGACTTTGATTGCCTGGCGATAGCGCTCAAAGGTGTGCACATCGCGGTTGTCGGCATACAAGTTGAGGTAGTAGATGGCGTCTTTCTGGGCCTTGGACCACAGGCTTTCACCCGCCACATAGGCGCGCACGGCCGACAGCGCATAAAGGCTGAGACTGCCCAGCAACACCTGGAAGACCACAACAGCGATGAAGGGCCAGATGATACCCAGTAGCTTTGGCGCTTCGAGAGTCCGTTTTCCCTTCATGTAATCCCTGTCGCAGAGCAGATAAGGCTTTGATCAACCCAGACAAGCACAGCGTAGGCCATTTGCCATCTGTTTGGCGGGGTTTTTTAGGGGTGGAAAATGGGAATTTTTTGTTGTTCTTGCCGGCGATGAGGCCGGTACAGTCAGCACAAGGACTCCCCATGGACAGGGTTATCAGGTCTGCTGCAGATGCCCGTACAACTTGGCGTACAACCCACCTTCGGCGATCAGTTGCTGATGCCCGCCATCCTCGGCCACATGCCCACCATCGAAAACCAGCACGCGATCGGCCTGCTTCACCGCCGAGAGGCGGTGGGCGATGATCAGCGTGGTGCGACCGCGCAGGAAGTGCGACAGGGCCTGATGCAGGTTGTATTCGGTGGCCGCATCCAGGGCCGAGGTGGCCTCGTCGAGAATCACCACCTTGGGCTCGGCCAATACCATGCGGGCGATGGCCAGGCGCTGACGCTGACCGCCTGAAAGGCGAACCCCGGAACGGCCGACCACGCTGTCCAGGCCCTGCGGCAAGGCGGCAATGGTGGTATCCAGCTGGGCCACGCGCAGCGCTTGCCAGCAGGCTTCATCGGTGCACTCGCGGCCCATGGTCAGGTTGGCACGCACGGTATCGTTGAACAGCGAGGGGTGCTGCAATACCACCGCCACGTTCTCGCGCAGTGTTTCCAGGCCGATTTCCTGCAAGCTGGCGCCACCGAAACGAATGGTGCCGGCCTGGGCGCTGTACAAGCCCAGCAACAACTGCACCAGCGTGCTCTTGCCCCCACCGCTGGCACCGACGATGGCCACCTTTTCGCCCGGCGCAATGGCCAGGTCGAGATGATCCAGCACTGGCTCGTCGGCATAGGCGAAGCGCAGGTCGCGCACTTCGATGCCCACCGTTTCACGCCCGGCGAACGGGTCGCAGGCCGCGGGATACTGCGGCTCGTCGTCACGTGCCAGCAGCTCGTTGACCCGGCTCAGGGCACCACCGGCGGCATAGTAGGCGTACTGCAGGTTCAGCAGCTGCTCCACCGGGCCGATCATGAACCACAGGTAGCTGAACACCGCCAGCATCTGGCCGATCGACAAGTCCGAGAACAGCACCGTGAGCATGGCCGCAGCCCGGAAGATATCGATACCGAACTGGAACAGCAGGCCACTGGCGCGGCCACTGGCATCGCTTTTCCACTGCGACTCCACGGCGTAGTCACGCACCTCCCGGGCACGCAGGCCGAGACGGCCGAGGAAGTAGCCCTGACGGTTGCCGGCACGTATCTCCTGGATGGCGTCGAGGGTTTCGGCCAGCGCCTGGGTAAAGCGGGAGGTGCTGTCGTTCTCAAGTTTCTTCAGGTGTTTGACGCGTTTGCCCAGCTGTACGGTGAAATAGATCACCAGCGGGTTGAACAAAAGAATCAGCAAGGCCAGCTGCCAGTGCATCCAGATCAGGATGGCGGCGGTGCCGGTCAGGGTGAGCATGGCGACCAGGAAGCGGCTGAGGGTTTCGCCGACGAACTTGTCGAGGGTGTCCAGGTCGGTGACCAGGTGCGTGGTCACGGTGCCGCTGCCGAGGCTTTCGTATTCTTTCAAGGAAATGCGCTTGAGGCGCTCGATCAGGCGGATGCGCAGGCGATAGACAATGTCCTTGGCCAGCCCGGCAAACAGCTTGGCCTGGATGACGTTGAAGGCCAGCGCGGCCAGGCGCAGGCACAGCGTGGCCACCAGCATCAAGCCGATGTAGCCCGCCGCCACTTGCCAACCGGCAGGCAGCAGATGGTTCATCCACTTCAGCGCGGCATCGCCGTGGCCAAGCAGCACTTCGTCCACCAGCAATGGCAGCAACAGCGGAATCGGCACGCTGCAGCAGGCAGCCAGCACCGCCACCAGGTTGGCGGACCACAGCTGTTTCTTGTGATGCAGGGCCAGGCGGCGGATTTCCGCCCAGCTCAGCCGATCGGCCACAGAAGTGGGTTTCCCCGGCACAGGGTCGGGTGACCCTGGCACATCAAGCACAGACGGCCTGCTGTAGCCAGCGGCCAAGCAAGGGTTGCAGGCGCTCCAGCGGCTGGTAGCCGTTGGTCAACAAGGCCAGTTGCCCATTGCGCTCGGCAAGCAAGGTAGGGAAGCCAGCAATGCCCAAGTCTTGCACCCAGCTGAAATCGGCCGCGGTGGCAGTGCGGATGTCGTGGCCAGCGAAGTGCTGGGCAAAACGCTCGCGGTCGAAACCAGCCTGCTCAGCCAGCTCGACCAGTTGCGGGGCCCGTGTGACATCCACACCTTGCTCGTAGAACGAGCGCTGGATCAGTGCCAGCAGCGGCCAGACGCGCTCGGCGTCCAGCTCGCGGGCGGCCACCAGGGCGCGGCATGCCGGCTCGGTGTCATAGACGAAACCGTCAGGCATCGCCCCGTCGAAACGAAACGGTTGCCCGGTGGCCTCGGCCACTGCCTGCCAATGCTCGAGGATGTACTTGCGGGTGGACGCGTCCAGGGCGCTGCCGCCGGTGCGCAGACCGCCCGGCACCAGGCGCGTCGACACGCCAGCCTCACGCGCCTGGGCGATCAGGGCCGCGGCCACGGGTGCGAAACCCCAGCACCAGGAGCACATCGGGTCCATCACATAGAGCAGGCGTGCGGACATGGATCAAGCCTCGGCTTTGTAGTTGTAACCGATCGGGTGTGGCTGGTTGCGCGCCTTGGCCAACTCGATCTGCTTCTGCCGGTCGATGGCGCTGCGTCGGGTCTTTTCGCTCAGGGTGTCCCAGCAGTGCGGGCAGCTGACGCCTGGCGAATAGTGCTCGGACGCACGGTCCTCCACATCGATCGGATGGCGGCAGGCATGGCACTGGTCGTACTCGCCTTCGCTCAGGTCATGTCGCACCGTGACACGGTTGTCGAAGACGAAGCAGTCGCCGTCCCAGAGGCTTTCTTCCTGAGGTACTTCCTCGAAGTATTTCAGGATGCCGCCCTTAAGATGATAGACCGCCTCGAAGCCTTCACCGAGCATGTAGCTGGAGGCTTTTTCGCAGCGGATGCCACCGGTGCAGAACATGGCCACCTTCTTGTGCTTGCTCGGGTCGAAGTTGGCCTTGATGTAGTCGGGGAACTCGCGGAAGGTTTCGGTCTTGGGGTCGATGGCGCCCTTGAAGGTGCCGATGGCCACTTCATAGTCGTTGCGGGTGTCGATCAACAGCACTTCCGGGTCGTTGATCAGGGCGTTCCAGTCCTTGGGTTCGACATAGGTGCCGACCGCCTGGTTGGGGTCTACGCCTGGTACGCCAAGGGTGACGATCTCTTTCTTGAGCTTGACCTTGGTACGGTAGAACGGCTGCTCGTCGCAGTAGGATTCCTTGTGGTCGACATCCACCAGGCGCGGGTCGCTGCGCAGCCAGGCCAGCAGGCCATCGATGCCTTCGCGGGTGGCCGACACGGTGCCGTTGATGCCTTCGTGGGCCAGCAGCAGGGTGCCTTTGACACCGTTGTCGTTCATGACCTTGAGCAGCGGCTCACGCAGCTCGACGTAGTCTTCCAGGGTGACGAACTTGTACAGCGCCGCCACGACGATAGCTTGGGACATGTAACAGAATCTCCAGGTGGTTGCCCTCGTAAGGGGCGGACCGGGTTTTACAAAAGCAAAGGGGCTGCTGTGCAGCCCATCGCCGGCAAGCCAGCTCCCACAGGTGCAACGCAACACTCAAGGCATGCGTTTTACCTGTGGGAGCCGGCTTGCCGGCGATGGGCCGCACAGCGGCCCCCTTGGGATGTCGCGGATTGTACCAGAACGACGGAAAGGATTCAGTGCCCGCCGCCGGCGCACACTGGCGAGGCCGGCGCCACGCCCACCTTGGCCCATTCCTCGGCCGTGTAGGTGTGAATGGCCAGGGCATGGATCTCGCCCATCAGCTCGCCCATGGTGGCGTACACCTTCTGGTGGCGCTTGACGCTGTTCAGCCCGGCGAACTGCTCGCTGACGATCACCGCCTTGTAGTGAGTCTCCTGGCCACGGCTGTGCATGTGGCTTTCGTTGAGCACTTCAAGGTGTTGCGGCGCCAGCGCTGCCAGCTGCTGCTGGATACGTTCCTGCATGGTCATCGGGTATTACTCACTTCTTCGCCGGAGCGGCGGCCTTGCCGGCGTTCGGGTCGAGTTCCTTGGTCATGTCGTCAAGCAGCTTGTTGACCACCGGTACGGCGGGCTCCAGGCTCTGCTGGGTCAGCTGGGCCGACTGCTGGGTAACCTTGGGCATCTCGCGCAGCACTTTCTTGCCCAGCGGCGACTCGTAGAACTTGACCAGGTCCTTGAGCTCCTGCTCGGTGAAGGTCTGGGTGTAGAGGTCGACCATCTTCGGCTTGAGCTTGTTCCAGCCGATGGCGCCATCCAGGGCGGCGTTGGCCTTGGCCTGGTAGCTTTCCAGCACCGACTGCTTGGAAGCTGGTGCCTTGGTCTGGGCGAAGCGCTGGGCGAACATCTGCTGGACCTGCATGTACACCGGAGTGCCCAGCTTGTCGGCGTTGGCCAGGGTCAGGAATTTCTCGGCGGCAGCATTGTGGCTGGCGGTGGCAGCGAGTACCTGGCCGCTGGCACAGGCCAGGGCAACGGCGGCACAGAGGACACGGAGACGGGTCATTGCATTTCCTTCAAGAGAGGGAGGCGGGTACCTCAGAGTAGAGCATTCTGCGCCGTGGTGGCGAAGTGCTCAAGTGGCACGACGAGCGATGGAACCGCTCTGCCGAATCAGGGCCTAAACTGCGATTTCAGACTACAAAGGAGTGAGCGCAGCATGAGCCGTATCGAGACAGACAGCCTGGGCCCGGTCGAAGTTCCGGAGGACGCCTATTGGGGCGCGCAGACCCAGCGCTCGCTGATCAACTTTGCCATTGGCAAGGAACGCATGCCGCTCGCGGTGCTGCACGCCCTGGCGCTGATCAAGAAAGCTGCGGCACGGGTCAACGACCGCAATGGCGACCTGCCCGCCGACATCGCCCGCCTGATCGAACAGGCCGCCGATGAAGTGCTTGAAGGCGAACACGACGATCAGTTCCCGCTCGTCGTCTGGCAGACCGGCAGCGGCACGCAAAGCAACATGAACGTCAACGAGGTGATTGCCGGGCGCGCCAACGAGCTGGCGGGCAAAGGCCGTGGCGGCAAGGCACCGGTGCATCCCAACGACCATGTAAATCGCTCGCAGAGCTCCAACGACTGCTTCCCTACCGCCATGCACATTGCTGCCGCCCAGGCGGTGCACGAACAGTTACTGCCAGCGATTGCCGAACTGTCGTCGGGCCTGGCCGAACTGTCGGCGCGCCATAACAAGCTGGTCAAGACCGGCCGCACGCACATGATGGACGCCACGCCGATTACCTTCGGCCAGGAAGTGTCGGCGTTCGTTGCCCAGCTCGACTATGCCCAACGCGCCATCCGCGCGACGCTGCCGGCAGTGTGCGAACTGGCCCAGGGCGGCACGGCCGTGGGCACCGGGCTGAACGCGCCGCACGGGTTCGCCGAAGCCATCGCCGCTGAGTTGGCTGCGCTGTCCGGCCTGCCCTTCGTCACCGCACCGAACAAGTTCGCCGCCCTCGCCGGCCACGAGCCGCTGACCAGCCTGGCCGGCGCCCTCAAGACCCTGGCAGTGGCGTTGATG
The DNA here is from genome assembly GCF_034387475.1 of Pseudomonas sp. Teo4. Lineage (NCBI taxonomy): Bacteria > Pseudomonadati > Pseudomonadota > Gammaproteobacteria > Pseudomonadales > Pseudomonadaceae > Pseudomonas > Pseudomonas sp. Teo4. Next base: position 82,877 of record NZ_JAXCIL010000001.1, on the reverse strand, counting down.
AAAATCGCCAACGACCTGCGCCTGCTCGGCTCTGGCCCCCGCGCCGGGCTGGCCGAAGTGCGCCTGCCGGCCAACGAGCCGGGGAGTTCGATCATGCCGGGCAAGGTCAACCCGACCCAGTGCGAGGCGCTGTCGATGCTGGCTTGCCAGGTGCTGGGCAACGACGCGGCCATCGGCTTTGCCGCCAGCCAGGGCCACCTGCAGCTGAACGTGTTCAAGCCGGTGATCATCCACAACCTGCTGCAGTCCATCGAACTGCTGGCCGATGGTTGTCGCAACTTCCAGGCACATTGTGTGGCCGGAATCGAGCCGGATGCCGAACAAATGGCCGCGCACCTGGAGCGCGGGCTGATGCTGGTGACGGCGCTGAACCCGCATATCGGCTATGACAAGGCTGCGGAGATTGCCAAGAAGGCTTACAGCGAGGGCAAGACCTTGCGCGCGGCAGCGCTGGAGTTGAAGTACCTGACCAACGAGCAGTTCGATGAGTGGGTCAGACCGGAGAACATGCTGGCGCCGGGTGGCAAGGGCTGAGGAAGGTAGTGACTTTACTGGCCCCTTCGCGGGTAAACCCGCTCCCACAGGTATGATGCTGAATCCCAGGAAAGCGTTGATCCTGTGGGAGCGGGTTTACCCGCGAAGAGGCCGGAACAGACGATCAATGAACCTGAGCCAAGCGCGCCCGCCTGGCTCGCCACCCGGCCACCAGCGACGGCCCCAACGCCACCAGCGCCGAGCCGACCACTACTGTCACCGCCCCCAAATAACCTAGGGCGTTGATGTCCTCGGCATGCACATAGTCAGGCCACACCCAGGCCGCCGCCGCGACCGCCACGAAGGTCACCAACGGCGTTAACGCCAGCGTGGCGCTGACCTTCGAGGCCTCCCAATGCGCCAGCGCCTCGGCAAAGGCGCCGTAGGCCACCAAGGTGTTCAGGCAACAGGCCAGCAGCAACCAACCTTGCAGCGGCGTCAATTGCAGCGCCTCCAGCGGGTGCACCCACGGGGTAAGCAACGCTGCGCATCCCAGGTAGATCACCATCATCACCTGCTGCGAATGCCACACCGTCAGCAGCTGCTTCTGGCTCAGGGCGTAGAACACCCAGATGCTGGTGGCCAGGAGAATGGTCAATACGCCAGTGGTGTAGGTGCCCAGCGAGGTCAGCAGTTCTTCCAGGCGCTGGTTGAAGAACAGGCCAAACCCTGCCAAAAGAATCAGCAAGCCAATGCCCTGCCCCAGGCTGAATCGCTCCTTGAACACGAACACACTGGCCACCAGCAGCAGTACCGGCCCGATCTGTACCACCAGCTGCGCGGTGCCGGGGCTGAGCAGCTTGAGGCCGATCAGGTACAGCACGTAATTGCCCAGCAGGCCACAAATGGCCACCGCCACCAGCCCCTTGCCCTTACGTCCAAGCTTGCCGAACGACGGCAACCGACGCTGGGCCGACAACCAGGCGAACAGCAGGCCACCGGACACCAGCAGGCGGTACCAGGTGACGGTCACCGGGTCGACCACCTGCAGCACTTGTTTCAGCTTGATCGGCAAAATGCCCCAGAGCAGTGCGGTCATCAGAGCCAGGAACAGGCCATAGACCCAGCGTCCGGAAGTAGTGTGCATAAAGTCCTCGATCAAGCCCGTGGTGGGGGTAATTGAATTCTACGGGTTTACAGGCCTGAGCCAGCGGAGCGTGGCGAGAAAATAATTCATCAGGTCATTCTTGTGCGGCATGGTTTGGCGGGTGTGAAGCCTGTTCTGGCCTCTTCGCGGGTGAACCCGCTCCCACAGGGAGACCACAGACTTCAGAGTCGGTGCAGGTGTTGTGGGAGCGGGTTTACCCGCGAAGAGGCCGGTACCGGCAACCTCGGCTCCAGCTATTTCTTGTCCTTGGCGAACGCCGCTTCCAGCGCCTCGTTGATGGTGCGCAACACCTTCACCCGCGCCCAGCGCTTGTCGTTGGCTTCGACCAGCGTCCACGGCGCGATCTCGCTGCTGGTGCGGTCGACCATATCGCCCACCGCCTCGCGGTACAGGTCCCACTTGTCACGGTTGCGCCAGTCTTCCTCGGTGATCTTGTAGCGCTTGAATGGAATCTGCTCGCGCTCTTCGAACCGCTCCAGCTGGGTCTGCTGGTCGATCGCCAGCCAGAACTTGACCACCACCACCCCGGCATTGACCAGCTGCTCTTCGAAGTCGTTTATCTCGCCATAGGCGCGCATCCAGTCGGCCGGGCTGCAGAAGCCCTCGACCCGTTCCACCAGCACCCGGCCGTACCAGGAGCGGTCGAAGATGGTGAACTTGCCCCGCGCCGGAATGTGCCGCCAGAACCGCCACAGGTACGGCTGGGCACGCTCCTCCTCGGTGGGCGCAGCGATAGGCACGATGCGGTATTGGCGTGGGTCGAGCGCGGCAGCCACGCGGCGGATCGCCCCGCCCTTGCCGGCGGCATCGTTACCTTCGAACACCGCTACCAGGGCGTGTCGGCGCATGTGCTTGTCGCGCAACAGGCCGGCCAGGCGGGCCTGTTCGGTGACCAGTTGTTCCTGATAGTCGTGCTTGTCCAGGCGCCGGGTCATGTCCAGGGCATCGATCAGGCTGCGCTGGTCGATGCTGCGGCCCAACGGCGCGACGTTGCCGTGGTGCTTGCCCTTGGGGTTGTTGGCCAGCGCGGCCTGCAGGCTGTCCAGCAGGATGCGCCCCACTGCCAGGCTGCGGTAGCACGGGTCGACGCCTTCGATCACATGCCACGGCGCATAATCGCGGCTGGTGCGGCGCAACACCCGCTCGCCAAAGCGCACGAAGCGGTCGTAGGTCTCGGACTGCTGCCAGTCCAGCGGGCTGATGCGCCAGCTGTGCAGCGGGTCGTCCTTGAGCGCCTTGAGCCGGGCCTTCATCTGCTTCTTGGACAGGTGGAACCAGAACTTGATGATCAGCGCACCTTCATCGCACAGCATCTGCTCCAGGCGCTCGGCACCGGTAATGGCCTGGTCGAGCACGGCGTCCTTGAACAACCCGTGTACCCGCCCCTGAAGCATCTGGCTGTACCAGTTGCCGAACAACACGCCCATGCGCCCCTTGGGCGGCAAGGCGCGCCAGTATCGCCAGGCGGGTGGCCGGGCCAGTTCCTCGTCGGTCTGCTGGTCGAAGGTCAGCACGTCGATCAGGCGCGGGTCCATCCACTCGTTCAGCAGTTTGACCGTCTCGCCCTTGCCAGCGCCTTCGATGCCGTTGATCAGCACGATCACCGGAAAGCGCGCCTGCTGCTTGAGCTCGTACTGGGCTTCGAGCAAGGCTTCGCGCAGCGCGGGCACCTCGGCCTCGAAGGTTTCCTTGTCGATGCTGTGACCGATTTCCGCGGATTCGAACATGGCTGCGCTGGCTCCTTGCAATGGATAGACAAGACTAGCACTGCCAATCCACCTAAAATCAGCCATCCGCTGCAATTTGAGCTCACCATGTCCGCACCCACCCTCCTCCAACACGCCCAGATCGACTGGGACGACCAGGGCCGCCCTCATTCGCGACAGTACGACGATGTGTACTTCTCAAGGGACGAAGGCACCGTCGAGACCGAGTATGTGTTCATCGAGCAGAACCGCCTGCGCCAGCGCTTCGCCGCGCTGCAAGCCAATGCCTGCCTGGTGATCGGTGAAACGGGGTTCGGCACCGGCATGAACTTCTTCTGCGCGTGGCGGCACTTCAGGCAGCACGCCCCTGCCGAGGCACGCCTGCACTTCGTGAGTGTCGAGAAATATCCACTAGCCCCTGAAGACATGGCCAAGGCCGTGCGTCTGTGGCCGGAGCTCGCGGCCTGCACCGAGCCCTTCCTGGCGCAGTACATGGCCGTGCATCAGGGCTTTCAGCAGTTCACCTTCGATCAAGGCAGGGTCACGCTGAGCTTGCTGATTGGCGATGTACTGGAGCAACTGCCGCTGCTCGATGCCAAGGTCGATGTCTGGTTCCTCGACGGTTTCGCGCCGGCGAAAAACCCTGACATGTGGACGCCCGAACTGTTCGCACAACTGGCCAGGCTATCTGGCCCTGGCACCACGTTGGGCACCTTCACCACCACGGGGTGGGTGCGCCGAGGCCTGATCGAGGCTGGCTTCAGCATGAAAAAGGTGCCCGGCCTGGGCAAGAAGTGGGAAGTCATGAGCGGTGAATTCACCGGCCATGCCGCGACCACACTGGCAGCCCCTTGGTACGCCCGGCCACCGCTGCTCAACGGCCCTCGCCACGCCTTGGTGATCGGCGCGGGCCTGGCCGGTAGCGCCAGCGCCGCCAGCCTTGCTGCCCGCGGCTGGCAGGTCACGGTACTGGAGCGTCATGAAGCCCCGGCCCAGGAAGCCTCCGGCAACCCGCAAGGCGTCCTGTACCTGAAGCTGTCTGCCCACGGCACCGCCCTGTCGCAGATGATTTTGTCCGGCTTCGGCTACACCCGGCGTCAGCTGGAGCGCTTGCAGCGCGGCCAGGATTGGGATGGCTGCGGGGTCTTGCAGCTGGCGTTCGATGCCAAGGAAGCCGAACGCCAGCAGAAACTGGCCGAGGCCTTCGACAGCAGCCTGCTACGCAGCCTGGAGCGCGCCGAGGCCGAGGCGATTGCCGGTGTGACGCTGCCAGCGGGCGGGCTGTTCTATCCGGAAGGCGGCTGGGTGCACCCGCCCGCGCTGTGCCAGACACAATTGCAGCACCCCGGTATTCGCTTGCTGCCCCATCATGAGGTGGTACAGCTGCGTAAAGCCGATGGTCTGTGGCAGGCGTGGGATGGCGAACGGCTGCTGGCCAGCGCGCCAGTGGTGGTGTTGGCGGGCGCCGCCGACGTGCGCCGTTTCGAACCCTGCGCCGGCCTGCCGCTCAAGCGCATCAGGGGGCAGATCACCCGACTGCCGGCGACCGAAACCAGCCGTGAACTTCGTACGGTCGTCTGTGCCAATGGCTATGTGGCACCACCCCGTGGCGATGAGCACACCCTGGGTGCCAGCTTCGACTTCCACAATGAAGACCTGGCGCCAACCGTGGCTGAGCACCAAGGCAACCTGGCGCTGCTGGATGAAATCTCAGAGGACCTGGCCAAACGCCTGGGCACCGCCGAGCTTGACCCGCAGCAACTGCAGGGGCGTGCAGCATTCCGCTGCACCAGTCCTGATTATCTGCCCATCGTCGGGCCGGTGGCCGACCCGCAGGCGTTCAACGAAGCCTATGCGGTGCTGGGTAAAGATGCGCGGCAAGTGCCGGACGTACCCTGCCCCTGGCTTGAGGGGCTGTATGTGAACAGCGGGCACGGGTCGCGCGGGCTGATCACGGCGCCGCTTTGTGGGGAACTGGTGGCGGCCTGGGTGAGTGGTGAGCCATTGCCGTTGCCGCGGGCGGTGGCCGAGGCCTGCCATCCGAATCGGTTCATGTTGCGAAAATTGATTCGCGGGAAGTAATGAGGGGTGAGCTGAGTGCTCGCCGATGAATGTTTTGCGTCTGTGAGATCGAGCGCCGCCCGCGCGGCGCATCGCGAGCAAAGCTCGCTCCTACGTTTGTTTTCGGCCAATAACGCCTGTGACAGACCCGCGCGACCGCCTTGTTTGTACGGCTCGATATTGAGCCATGTGTCCAGGCGTTCGCGCGCAGATCTCATAGGCATAACTGGCCCGAAACAAACGTAGGAGCGAGCTTTGCTCGCGATGCGCCGCACGGGCGGCGCTCGATTTCAATGCCCCAAAAAATCCAACGCCATATACCCTACATATAACAGATCGATATAAAACTCTCACAATCCCCTCCGGTCAGTTCCTTACACGTGCCCTTCACTGGGCACTGATTCCCCAACGGAAAAACCGGTAAGGACCTATGTGCGGATTAGCAGGAGTATTGGAAAAGGGGGTCTTAAAGGCTTTCAGGGGCCATAAATCCCCCTGATTCCCCCATAAAAAACCTCTTTTGGTACAAAAAGTGGTACGAGAATTACGATCACACTCGGCGCTCAAAAGCCTCATTCCGCTGCACACCTAGCAGGCCGTTCGTCGCACAGCCCTGCCCAGTAAACCGCGCCGTGACATTGGCCCTTTCCGCTCCAAGAGGTTTAGACAAGCTGTTTGACCTGGCGATGCTCAGGCGTCCAAAGAAAAAAGTGACCTGTTCGGACACTGGTGCATCTACCAACAGACTATTTAGCATGGTAGAAGTGATATCGAATTGACTCCTTCGTGCCAGTAGCGATAATGGCGGCCCGAAAAAGCTAACGGCGGCCAATGGATGACCACGAACGTAATTTGCAGAGATCAAGGCTTGCTCACCAGTGACTCCCGGTGGTCAATCGAGGCATTCGACGGTCAGCCTCACCTGATTGCTTATGTTGATGACACTGGCTTTGACAAGCTTGCGGTAAGCCCGCAATTCGCGATGGTTTTTGCAGGTAGCGCTCACCTGATCGAAAAATGGAAGACCTGGTTCTCAGCCCCGATCCTCGATCTGGCCAACCGTCCTCCTGCGAAAGAAATGGTGAACAACGGCACCAAACAGCTGTCAGTGACTATCGGTTTTGTTCAGAAAGCCACCGGAGCTATGATTTTCTCCGCTGGAATGTTCATGTCTCATCGTGATGTGGCCCGTTTCTCGGGTAGCGGCGCTCCATTTGCTAAAGATTGCTACGCTGTCAATGGGTGCGGGATGAAGGCGGTGGGCAGCGCCGGGGTGAAAGATCACTTCACTGGCGGCGAAACCAAGTACATTCAACTGCGCACTGGCAGTACGAATCTCAGTATCCTGCCAGGGTCTAAGCAAGACATGATTAATGCGTTGCAACAGAGAGGTTTCGTAATGGATACGAAAACGAAGGCGGTCACAGCGATGAGCGATTGGAAATCCCCAACCTCAGATGCCCAGAAAGCAATTTCGGCAGGGATTGAAACCTTGTCCGCCCCTACTGGCCTTCCACCTCACCAATGGACAGAGCAAGAGGAGCGCGATCTCGACCAGGCGCTCCTATATATGGCGCAAATGGAAGGCCGATTGGGCTAACACCTAATCGCAAGAAGCCCGCAGATTGCGGGCTTTTTTGTGCTTGTAGCTCACAACTTGCAGGCATTGCTCGCAGCAACCAATTCCCGTTCGTACCCTATCCGCTGCCTGCGCTTAGCCACCACCGCCCGTACCTTCACATCCCGGCTGTCGGTCTTGCGCAGGCCGGCAGGCTGGAGCGATAGCTTTGAAGCCCCTCGCGGGCCCTTGCAGGTTGTTAGCTCTCGCACCAAACTGGATGCCGTGACTCTTGCTGCTCCGCGATGTCAGTGAGGTGCCCAGCTATGGACCCTGAAATTATCCACATCCCCGAGCTAGCCAAGCTACTCGGCCGTTCCGAATCTGCCATACGATGCGCCATGCAGGTACACGCCGCCTGGCTCCCCCCTTCTTTCAAACAAGGGCAGCGGATCTGCTGGCGGCTTGAGTCCGTCAGGAAATTTATCAAGGATTGGGAGCATAGCGGCGGCCAGCAATCGAAGCCTGGGCGCAAGCGGGAATCACCTCCAACGCTTACCAGAGTGAGATAGCTAATCGGTATCTGGAGGTCAGTATGATTTCTGCCGCGACCGATCGGTTCATGCGCATTGATGAGGTGATATCCGTGACGGGGCTGGCAAGGAACACCATCTACCGGCGAATGCGTGAGGGCACGTTTCCACGACAGGTTCGGCTGGGTCCGAACTCCGTTGCCTGGCTTCAATCGACTATCTCGGAATGGATGTCATCCGTTGTGGAGGGCACCTCGTCGGTCGATCAACATAGTCATTAGAGTCAGGGTTACGATTGACCCGGTCGCCGCGAGAATACTCAATCACCCCTACGCGCTCGCTGCACGAACGTAACGGTCTCGCGGCGCCCCCCATTAGATCCCTTTCTGGGCTTCTGTACGACGTGCATCAACGTATGCGGCCAGATCAGCCAAATGCACACCGCGAGCGGACTTCTGACTGCGCTCCATCGCAATGAGCGGTAGCCGTATCTCGCCCCGCGCAATTTTAAGCTTCATTTTTTCAGGGCTTAGGTGGGGAAAGTAGTCAGCGCAGACCTTGTCCAGCGGAATTACTGCCAGGCCATCGTACTGAGCTAGCAGAAGGAACTCTGTTCTCATGAACTCACCTCTTGCGTCTCACAAGCTCCAACGCCTGCTGAAACTCCGTCTTTGACTGCTCCGCTCGCTTTTCTTCAGCTCGCTTACGAGCACTTGCAGACAAATGCATCCGCCCTGGTGTCTTGTCGATGGCCTGCTCGGCTATGTAATTGTCTGCCCACTCATCAAGCTCATACCGATCGAAGCCTACGCCCTGGGCGCCAATTGGAAACTCCCGCACGAAAGGACGTACAGTCTTGTTGAACTCTGCTCTGCACATACCCAGGTAACCGGGAGCAGACCGATACCTAAGAATGCGGGGAAGGATCTGCTGCTCTTTGCTCATCGTCACACCCATTCGATCGCAACCTTAAAGCTCAGTTTTATCGGAGGCAGCCCAACTGGGATAGAGCATCCTGTCGGCGATTGTCGACAGAGCAAATGCCGATCAGCGGGCCTAGTGGAGAGGCGGTAGATCCTTGCCGCGCGCCCTAGCAATTACCCTGGACTGGTAGTCGGAAACCACCTCAAACAGAGACTCAGCCAACAGGCGCAGACGCTCCACCTCCTCGGCCGGCGCGCCCCTGTCCTGGGCCCCGTGATACTCCTTCATTGCCTCGATGGCCTGCCGGACAAGCGGCTCGCCTGCTTCGACCATTCCGCTAAATGTCCGCTTGTCCACCACGCCGCCCCATTGAAGAAACCCTAAATCTACTTGCAAGCGTGGCAGCAGGTCTCGATCTTCGCCACTTGACCAAAGCTCAGCAGGCTTAGTAAATTTACTAAAGTTAGTAAATTTACTGACACCACTACTGCCCATCCGCTGAGGTCGCCCCATGAAAATACCGACTCACCTGAAGCACATCCCGCTCATTACAGTGGAAAACTATGATCTGATTGATGGTCCTCACCACGGAGGTACGGATGCAAAGGGTCTTTCTATAGGGATTGCACAGTGGAACGGTGCCGGAGAATCTGAAATCTCAGCGAAGGTGTGGCGCCATACCGGTGAGAAATGGTCGAGACAGTCTGAAGAGCTACCGATTCATAGGGTCTTGGATCTCGCAACGCTCGTTTGCAATGCTATTCAGTACTGCGAAAACGGGCATCAACTGCCCACTACAGCAGATTTCAACGTTTCGCTTGCGGAAGGGGAAATGGACTCGACCAGGCTGCACAGCCTTATGGAGGAGCAATTTGCTAAAAACAGGGAGTACCTCGATACAAGCCTAGACAGGCTCGCCGAGGCACTGAAAAGACTGGGCAAAATCTGAGGCAGTCAAGAGTCACAATCCCGTTTTCTGTTGCCCCGTCAGAGCATCGTACTCCCGCTCACACTCCTCCCCAGCTATTCGGGCACGGTCATAAGCTTTCGCCAGCTCTCCCGCTCGTTCATCAGCCCGTGTGAGCAGGTCGGATAGCACCATGGCGGCGCGGGTGGCTGCCTGGCCTCTGGCGACAGCGGTGGGATCCGGGCCGGGGCAACTGACGGCGGCGGCGAACTTGGCACTTTCGTCGCGCAGCCGGTGGCCAGCAGCATCGGCAGCAACAGCGCCAGCATCCGCCACCTGGTGTTCTTCATTCGCATGGGCTCTCGCCTCCTCCTGCGCCGTGGCGCGTCGTTGTTCTTCCGCCCGGGCGCCGCGTTCGCCCAGCACCTCGGCAAGACGGTCGCCGCTGTCTCGCTGCGCTGATGCCTGCCCGGCCTCGGCCCGCTCCACCGATCGCCCGTGCTGATAGGCGCCCCAGTAGGACGCCAGCACCAGCGCAAGCAGCCCCAGCCTGAGAGCCAAGGTCTTCACACCAGCGCCCTCAGCACGCCCTCATCGATCACCGCAGCCTCGTATGGGTTGCCGCCGTTCTCATGGATGATGATGCTGACCACCATCCCGCGCAGCGTGGTCAGGTTCTTGATGTTGATCGGGTCGGTGATGCCCACGCCGAGACGCTTGGCCACGGCCGTGGCATAGGCCTTGGTGTCATTCTCGTTGGCTGGCGCCCAGCGATTGATGGTTTCGAGCACGGTGTCGATGCCCTGCCCGCCCACACCGGGCATGCCGTCCTTGCCCCGGTAGTTGATGAGCAGCTTGCCCAAGGCGCGGATGCCGTTCTCTGGCGTGTCGAAGCGGGCAAAGCGTGGCTTAGCCACGCCCACCTCCATGCCGAGCTGGCCCCGCCAGGCGTTGCGCGGGTTGAAGTCGATGTTGCCGGGGTTGTTGTTCCGGACACCGCGAGGTGTGGTCATAGGTTTTCTCCAGGCAAAAAAATACCGCCAGGCGGCGGTCGGTGGGTTCGGGGCGGATCAGGCCGGCAGTGCGGGCCAGTCGATGCTGTTGGGGTAGCCTTCCTGCTCGGGCAGCCGGATCAGCGCCAGGCGGTAGCGCTTCCACTCCTTCAACAGCGCAGCTTCGGCCTCGGTGGCCTCCTCAAGCTCGACGGCATCCTGTAGCGGGGCAATGGCTGCATCGGCTACAGCGCGGTGCTGGGCGATCTCGGCAGCCACCGTGGCGAGCAGTTGCTCAGCGGCGGCCAGGGCTTTGGCCTCGGCCGTGATGACTTGCGACCAGTCGATCACGCCTGCGGTTGCGGCCTGACGGTCGGCCAGGTCCAGGGCCGGCAGTTGCACTTGGCCGTCGGCCGGATAGAGATCGACTGGGAAACGCGCAGCCTGCGGCGCGTCGGCGGCGTGCGGCAGCATGAGGGTCAGCACAAGGACTCCGTTGGTGCGCTCAACCGGGCCGATCACGAACTCGCACCCAATGGCCTCAGCCGGCAGGGTTGCGCCATCGGTCAACCGGGAAAAGTCCAGCGCCACGGCGTTGACTTCCAGTATGTCGCCCGACTTAACCACAGAGAGGTCTGCATCAGAGCGAACCGGGGAAAGTTTAATTATCATCAGTACCACCTCCCAATGGCTACGTAGCCAGGCCTGAAAATCGTTCCGCTCACCGCGCAGTACGCGCCGATGCCAACGGACACTGCGCTTCGACTGTAGGAGAACCCCAGGGGCACACCGCCACCGCCAGCCGACACAGGGGCTGGAAGCACTTTGGGGGCTGCGATAAACGGAGCTGGGTATGTAAAGGTCTGGCCATTGTTGTAAAACAGCGACCCTTGTGCGGCGGTGGCTGTGTAAGTGGTCGAGCTTTCCATCACACAGATCATCGTGCCGTCGGCGAGCTTCAGGCAATCGCCATTGGCGTTGCTGACAAGCTCAAAGATTGCCCCCGTGGGTACGCCTGCGCTTTGCGAGACAGCGCCAAGTATGTCGGCTATGGCAGCTGCCTTCAGGCCGAGCCCGCTGCGCGCCAGCGCCGGCGTGGTGCCGCCAGTACCACCCTTGTTCACCGGCACAACGTTCTCGGTTGAGACAGCGCCCAAACCAGCCAGCGTGGCGCCCCACTGCTGAACCACTGCATTAATGGCGTCTCGGAGGTTCTTGTCATACCCCTGCACCGGCGTAATCGAGTATGCGCCGCCAGATACGGTGGCGCCTTGATAGGCCGGGAGGATGCTGAGCACCGTGCCGCTGGCAATGTTGGTCACTTCGTACCAACGGCCATCCGGCCCGAGGAATGCATCACCCACCCGGGCGTTTGCAGAAAAACTGGTGCCGGTACCGGTCACCGTGGTTTGGCCAGCCGTGATCGCGACGGTGCCTGTCCTGTACCAGGGCATAGGATGCTCCGATTAGTTGAAGGGGAATGGCAGGTTGTCCGTTCGGATAACCAGAGCCTGGGGGTATCGGTTTGTGGGAATGTCGAAATAGCGGTTAGGCGCAGCGGTGCTGTAAATCATCGTGGTGCGCGCGGCATCGCACGCCATGAAGTAGATCCCGCCTGTGGCCCCGTAAGCACCGTCCATGTGCGCCTGCTGATTGCCATAGGCCGGGAACGGCGTGCCGGCGGCGGACATACCGTCCATGATTCCTTGCCCTAGCGATCGGGAGAATGTCGTGCTGGTCGCGTACTCACCCGATCCAACTGCGATGAAGATCCTCGCCACGCAGTAGTAGGGACCACTGCTGATGAAGCGTGTGGCCAGCTTGGTCGCGCCAGCAAAAGGCACGGTGTACTGGGCGATTCCATTGACCACCGTCGGCGTTGGCGGCGCCGGCGCGCTGATGGTATCGACGATGTTCAGCGGGTATTGCAGTGAGTTGAAGGTCAGCGTGCCGGATTCGTCGTAGCACTTCAGCCCGGCACCATTCAGAGTGTTGCGCATGGTGTCGAAGTAGTAGAACTTCGTCGAAGGGCTGGCCCCGATGAAATAGAACGTCGTGGTGTCGCCTGACTTCGAAGACCCACAAGAGATGCCAGAGCCACTGATAAAGACGATTGGCGCAACCGCACCGGTGACGCTGAACCCGTGGATGGCATCGGCAATGGATGACTCGGCGTAACTGCTCCCCTCGTTTGGGGGCAGGTTGGCTGAACGGTACTCAAGCCGAGGCCAGTTGAGAAGAAACGAGAGATACCCGCTTTTCAGTAGTCCGTAGGTGATTTTCTCGGTGTCGAACAGGAGGCTTCCGTCCTCCTTGTAAACCTTCAGGCCTGCTGACATCAGTAGTATCCATAGTGAATGCGGCAGTTGAGCGAATAGAAACCCCAACCACTGGCGTAGGAGTACTGCCAGGCCAGCGACGCGCTGGATGCCCCGACAGTCAGGGTCACCCCCGGCCGCTTGCCCAGGTACTTGTTCTGCGCGGAAAGCTCGGTGACGGCGTAGAACAGCGTTTTTCCAGCAGGCGGTAGCGGAATCGAGAGCGACCCGTTGGCCGCCCCCGTGTCCACATAGCCCATCATCTGGCTGATCGAGGTGGTCATATCCAGTAGTGCCAGGCCGCTCGGGTCGTAGACCTTTAGGCCAGCGCTCATACGTTCACCCCTAGGTCAAGCGCCAGCTTGTCGTTGGCGTGGTAGATGCGCACCGCTTTGTTGTTGACCGTCAATCGACCTTGCCCTGACGTAGTTCCATTCACTTCAAAATCGCCAGTGACGAAATTGATTCGGACGCCCTGCTCACCCGCCACATAGTTGCCGCTGCGGAGCTCACCCGTAACGATCAAGTTGACGATATCGGCCTGCCTGATTACCGCGGAGTTCATAAACACCTGGCCACCTTGGACCGTGAAGGGTGTAACAAACGCGCCATTGATGCCGTTGACCACCCCAAACCGGTCTGCCGACACCAAGAACTGGCTCTGCAAACCGGTCGGGCCGTTCTCGATGCCAAGACCGATGCCTGCAGCCACGTACTGACCCTGAGCATTGAGCTGCATCTTGACCGCCCACATCGTGCTGGCCTTGCCATCGAGCGCGGCCTGGGCTTGGCTGACGGTCTGCACAGCGGCGTTGGTCTGGCCAATCGAGGCCTCCAACGTCTCGGACTTGCGCGCCTGGGCGTCAATGGCCGTCGCACGCACCTTTGACTCTTCGGCGATCTTCGCCGTGCTCTCCCAGGCCTTCAGCGCCCCGGCAAGATCGCCCTCACCATTGTCGTCGCGGTCGCCCTGCGGGACGGTGAAGGTCGCTTCCATGTAGCCAACCCGGATGCCCAGAGCTTCATCGCCAGCCGCTCGGGCCACCGCCTCATCACTGATGGCTACTTCGGCGTCATCGACCCGAGCATTGACGTCCTCCAGCCTCGAAGCCGTCGACGACTCGTTGTTGGTGACAGTTTCCTCCAGCTGCGAGATGCCCGCAGTGTTGTTGTCCACCTTGGTGCTCACGTCCGTGAACCTGCTGGCCGTGGCCTGCTCGTTCGTGACTACCGTCTGCTCCAGGCTGCGGATGCTGCCGGTGTTGCCGTCAACTCGCGCCTCTACCGTGGTCACCCGGCTGGCCATGGCCTCGTTCTGGGTTGCCCTGGTCCGAGACTCTTCCGAGACCTTGGCCAGGGTATCCCAGCCCCGCAGCGCGTCGGCCAGGTCACCCTCACCGTTATCGTCGCGGTAGGCCGACTGCACGGCCTGAAGCATGGCCGCATTGACCGTGATCTTGCCGTCGAGATCGGTGATATCGGTCGTGTTCTTGGCCACAGCCTGCGCCAGCCCGTTTGCCGTCGAGGCAATGCTGCCGATATCTACCCAGTAGGTCGGGTTCGGCGGCGCATTGATGCCATCAGCCGCCGCCGGGACCGGCGCAATGGCCATGTACAAGCGCTGCCCGCTGCGCACGGTGTCGTCCTTGGCATAGGCGTTGGTGGCCACGTACTCGAGCGGATCGGTCAGCTCGGTAATCAGGTCCTCCAGCTCCTGCTTCGCCTCGTTGATCCGGTCGTTGACGGAGCCGGGGAAGTCGCCGGAGATCTTCTCGATTTCCTTCAACAGCTCCTGGCCCAGTTCGCTCTCGGTGATCTGGCCGCTGATCAGCTCAAGGATTGGGCCGGCATCAGCCCCGGACTGCCCGAACGTCCACTCCGTCCAAGGGCCGGTGTTTCCGGTGCGGTCCGCCAGGCGTGCCCGGAAGAACCTGGTGACGCCCGCCGCCATTCCACTCTTGAGGTACGTCCTTGCCGGGTAGGCCACCATCGAAAGCTGTACCGGGTCATCACCGGTGACCACCAAGGACTCCTGGATCTCGGTGTAGAAGGTGTCTGCGGCGCCTTCAGGAAATGCCCAATTCAGGCGAATACCAAACAACTCCGTGGCAGCGCTGAAACTTGCCAGGGCCGGTGGTTCGCCGGTTTTCCCGTAGAGCTGAGTGGGGTCTGAAAATGCCCATATCGAGCTGCTTCCCGCCACGCCGATGGCTGCGACGCGAGCGGTGTAGACGCCGGTGTAAATCCCTTTCACCTCGATTGCGGCGGTATAGGTAACCCCGGCGTAGATCCAGTCACCATCGTCACGCTTCCACCAGACGTTGTAGCGTTGCGCACCACGCGGTGCATCCCAAGTGATCCGCATGGTGGCCACGTTGACGCCCTGACTCACGGTGTCAAAGGTTGAAAGCTCGATGTTCGAAGGTGGAGCCTGGATTGCGCCGGGCAAAACGCTGGTAGGCGGCGTGACGATCTGCGCGCCATTGTCGATGGCTTCAAACTTACTGGCGTTGCGTTCGACAGCAACGATGTCGTACTGCAGCTTGTCATCCCCGAAGTTTTCGTTGACGGTCAGCACCCGGTACGTTTCCGCCACAAGCTCGGCGGTCTCTATGGTGTAGATCGATTCCTTGACCGGCACCTTGGAGAAAGCCTGCGTGACGGTGACCAGGCGGCCAACGATGGATCGGATGATCCGCGTTTCAGCCACGCCCTTGGGCAGAATCACCACCAGCGTATCGCCCGCAGCCGCCGTGACATCGTTATCCAGCGTCACAGTGGTGGAGGTCGCCGACTTGATCCGGCCACCAATCGGTAAGCCGGCGTAGTTCTCATCGGCCACCCGGATGATGTCGCCAGGTCGGCAGATAGTCCCATCCAGGCCGACACTGAAGTTGATGGTGCCAGTCTCCAGCCTGTTGGTCAGGAGGATGTACTTGCCCGCTCGCTGTGCCTGCCCCTGGGAAACACAGCCGAAGGCAGTGATCTCGGTTTCCCGGATTCCGTAGCGTCCGATTGCGGTCTGGTCCTGGACATACTCGACGCGCTGGTTGCCGAAGTTTTCCCGATCACTCCAGGCAACCTTGGCCACGCTGAAGCGGGTGGAGCCGCTCGATCCAGGGCGATTGAACTTGCCATCAATGACGTTGGCATTGGTGTAGGTGTAGACCGGGTCGCCTGGCATGTCGGCCGCGCAAGCGACCTCACTGCCGGCGTAGTAGCTCATGCCACGAAACACGCTGGCCAGATCCTGCAGCACGGTCAGCGCTTCGGCGCGGGATTGGAGGTAGACGTTGCAGGTGAAGCGCGGCTCTTGCCCGCCCTTCCCGTCCGACACAGAGAGGTCGCAGTGCTGCGCGATCTGATACAGCCCCCACTTGTCCACCTGGCTCGCGTCGATGAATCGACCCAGGCCATAGCGATCGTTCAGGACAATATCCCGCCAGATCCATGGCGGGCAGTCGGTCCAGGCAAGCTTGAAGGTGCCATCCCAGGCGCCTGTGTAAGTCCGGGTGCCGGCGTCGTAGTTGCTGGGCACCTGCACGATGCGGCCTCGGATTCGATAGGCGCGCTCGGGAACGGCCGAGAACTGACTGGCGTCGATCTTCAGGCCGCAGAGGGCGGTGTACGGGTACTGCAGCTTCGCGTCGATGATCTCCGTATACGTGCCAATCGACGTCGTGGCCTGAATGCGCGAATCGGACGAGTCCGGGGTTGTCCTGCGGACCCTGACGCGCCAGCCGGTGGTGGCCTTTGGGAATTCGATCCGGTGCGAACGCTGGTAGCCAGTGGTCGTTTTCCCCGTGAAGGAGGTCTTGAGGACCGTTTGATAGTCGCCATCATCCGTCGACAGGTCGATTTCGTAGTTGACGGTGTAGCCGACCATGTCGCCGTCGCTCTCGGTCTTCACCAGGGTACCGACTGCGAGCTGAATGCGGACGGCAGAAAGCTCAAGGTTGCTGAACGACTGCACCCAAGCCTGGCTGGCCTTTAGCTCAACGCCGACCGAGGTTTGCGACTCTACCGCTGGGAAGCCTGCAATATGGTCCTGGTCGTGCTCGCCGGTGCGCTGCTCCCAGCTCACGCCGGTAAAGTTCATGCTTCCGTCGCTGTTGGCCAGCGGGGTCTTGTCCAGGTAGATGGACTGGGCGCCGTTCACCAATCCAACAATCGGGCCTTCGCTGATGCCGTCCAGAATGTTCGCATAGCTGATGTTGATCAGGCTGTCTGGGCTTTCTACGGGTGAGTGCGGCTTGGACTCGCCCTTGGAGCCCTGAATGGACAGATCAGTCATGGAGGCCTCTATTGCTGGTCTTCGGCGCGGATGCCAAGGGATAGCTGGGCGGAGCCGGTTGTCATCTCGCCGTAGCAGAGAGGTACCGGGTTACCCTGGGTGATGGTGTTCTTGATGCCTGAGAAGTTGTAACTGGGTTGGTTGTCGGCCGCTTCGCTGCTATCAATTTTGGCTTGCTGCCCGGTGATCATTTGCGCAACGCCGCCAATCGCCAAGGACATACCAACCATGCCGATTGCCCCCCAAGTCGTGCCCGCTGCACCTGCACCGAATAAAGTTGTTCCTCCTGCTGCAAGGCCGCCGGTGAAGTAGCTTGCTGCTGCAATTAGGACAACCCCAAGTACAGTCTGCAGGCCTCCCCCGCTTTTGCTCCCCTGAACAACGGGAGCGATACGGATGTCGGCGGAGCCAGGAGGATGGCCGAGTTCATCCTTGTTTAAGTTTCGCTTTCCGTAGAAAACCGCGAATGCCAGACCTCTTTCCTTGGATGAGTGCAGGTAAGGGGTGAATTTCGGGAACAGTATTCCAAGCGCTTTTATGGCCTCAGCTGAAGAGTTGACCGCAAGAAGATGGACACGACCAAACATTCGGCCGAGCTCTCCAGACAATCGAACTGTACGGATCCGGTCAGACATTTTTTCTCCAGACATAAAAAAACCGCCTGGAGAGGCGGTTTAGTTGAAAATCACAAACACTTTTTAACCGGCTCTCTGAGCCGCTTAGATATCCATGTATCTGATGTTTCGTAATATTTAACCGACGTCCTACCCTGCACCGCAGAGATGTCCGCAAAAAAACCACCATCCCGCGCCAGAACAGTCGTCCCGCCATTACGGCCAGGTTGAATAGAAGCTTTGTTGAGCTCTCCAGCTAAGCGCATGTCCTGCCAAGCAAAGAGCAAGCATTTCGCATACTCATCCTCTGATTTTCGCGACTCAAGCGTCTGGCTAGGCCCAGCAGACCGCATTTCCGGCATGGTCGGAGTCGAGCAACCGGCAATGGCAACAGCACACGCCAAAAGAATTGTCCGCTTCATATACGGCCTCCCTGTCAAAGCGGAGAATGTACCAGCAGTCACCTCACATCGCGATGCCTCATGTAGAACCGGGCCGCCTCGCGCCAGAAGCCACCAAACACATCACGCTTTGAGTCGCGGCCGTAGAGGTGGTGCAAGATTCCGCCGGGCACCGGGTGGTGTTCTGGCTCAGTTCTCAGTCGGCCATCAGCCAAGTACACGCCGGCGTGGTTCGCCTTTTCGGAGCGCACCTGCATGACGATCAGGTCTCCCTGGCGAAGCTCGGCCGGGTCTACCGGATAGAATCCCGCGCTCTCGAAGTTGTCGGCATACAGGTCCTGTCCCTTCTCCCACCAGCCGTCCTCTCGCTCAAAGTCAGGCAGGGTGATGCCCAATTCGCGCTGGTAGTAGTCCCGGACCAAGGTGTAACAGTCGAGCACTCCGTGATGGAACGGTCGACCCACCAGCGGGGCCTGGTAACCGGTGGGCTCATGCACTAGGTGCGCCACAGGCTCGCCCTCTCGCACCTCGATGATGATCCAGGGCAAAGCCGTCGCTTCCATTGCCGTCCGATCGGCACCGCTGAGCCGGGCAGATTGGCCGGGGTGGCTATGGACCACCGAGACAATCTCCCCCTGATCCTCGGCGTCAGCCCAGTCCTCGGCGCGGATGCGAAAATCCTGCTGAGGATTCGCCGCAGAGTTGGCCATCGGCAGGTACGTCAGCTTCCGACCAGTTCGTACCAGAAGCCCGCAGCACTCCTCTGGAGCCTTCTCGCGGGCGTGCATGTACATGGCGTGGATCACACCTTGTGGGATTTTCATGGGTAGATGTCCAGGCTGGATGAAAGGCCAGTAACGCGACGGCACTAAGGGGTAGTAGCGTTTCGCCTCCACTAAACACATGGAGGTTTTCATGAGCAGCACAACTCAAGAAGTTGTAAGTCACCTAAACCGCTCGATCAGGAGCGCGCAATCCGTAGCGCGAGGCTTAATACAAGGGGGAAGGCCAGAGCACACGGCACAAGCTCTTCTCGAGGCCATCGAGAGCACCGCTAAAGCAGTTGAGTATCTGGCCAGGCGGGTCGAAGAGCTTGAAGCAAAATCCGAGTCTGCCGACCTACAGGTCAAAGCTCAGTAACGAAAACCGCTTCGGTCTCGATACCCTCTGGGCCAGCTAAGAAACTGACGCCACTCACAGACTCCAGCTGACCTTCGCGGAAGGCTGGATCTTCGCCATATTTTCTTTGCAAGGCGTCAATAATGTCCGCTTGGCTCAGAGCAAAGCGATCCCTTCGGATGTTGACGATTTCGGTGGACTTGGTCATGACCTGTTCCTTCTTTCAATTGCCTGCGGAGGGGAAGCTGCCGTAACGCAGCGGGTTGTTCGCGCCAAAACGCAGCTTGCAACCGGTGAGCGTGCCCGAGCACATATCCTGCTCGGGGTCCTCGGTCGACACGTCCTTGTCGGTCGCGTAATTCGATCCGGTGTAGCCGCAGTAAGCGCCTCGGTACCCGCCGATGGTGAGCCACTGGCAGCAGTTTGCGACGATCTGCCGGCCTGGCAGCTTGCGGTCGGAGGCGATTAGCGGCGACTTGAGGACAAATGAGATCAGCTCGCCGTCTGCTGACTGCTTCTGGTCTATGGTCAGGACGTCATCAGCGAAGTGCTCATCCGGGTCCGCCTCCGGATTCCCATCAGGGAAATTGGCTGCGTCGAGGAATCGGCCGAGTGTTCGGTGACGGACCACCCTGGCGTCAATCAGATCGTCATAAATCCGGCAAAGGGCGGTGATCATGCCGGAAACGTTACCGACGGAAAGGGTCGGGCTATTCTGCTGCCCCTCCCCCGTCATGCCCATACCTTCAACTTTGATCGGCCAAGGCGAGTATTCCATCGCCTGCCAGAAGATCGGGCCCACCTGGGTATAGCCATGGAAATAGTAGACATCCCCGCCCAGGGCTGTGAGGTCAAGCTCAAACAGCTCGACGTACTGGCCGGGCGTGAGCTTCTGAATCTCCTCGTAAATGCTTTCGGCCATCAGGCTGCTCCAAAGTGCTGCTCAAAGGTCGCGGTCAGGGTGAACATCCCGGCTCCGTGTGGCGTAACGCCCCAGGTCGCGCAGGTAAAGAGCGAAGGCACCCCAAGCGGTGGGGTCCAGTTGAATGGTATGAATCCTTTCCGAGCTCGTAAGAAGCCCAGGATCTCCAGCACATAGGCCTCCTTCCCTCGAAAGGTCAAAGGCCAGCTCTGCACTTCATTGTTGATGCCATCCCCGGCCACCTGCCGGTAGCCGTTTCCGAACTGCGCGCTGCGCACGCGGAATGTCCCGGTGCCCGTCGGTTCGATATACGGGCACCAGGTAAAGTTGTCTGCCATGGTGGATGCTCTGTTTTATGTCAGCGAACGGGGCGGTTGATTGCAGTCCAGATCATCCCGCCACGACCAAGCTGCTTAGCAATCTCTTGGCGGGCGCCATCCTGAGCAGCTTTCGCATAGGCTTGAGCCACTGCATTCATGTCGCCAGTTGCCGTGCCAGCCTGGCCACCGGATCCATCGACAGATATCTGCTGCTGAATGATCACTGGCGAGCTACCTCCGCCCTGGCCTATAGCCTGCATCGCGTCGCTCGAGTAGGAGCTCGCACTAGGGCCGACGTACCCGCCATCTGCATACCCCTTCGCGTTGAGGCCTTCCAGGAAGGCTCGCATGCCAGGCTGCTCCACAACCTCCTTGCGCAGCACGAACTCTCCAGCGTGAACGATGCCAGCAGGGTCGAACTTGCCGCCTGAGCCGGTGTAGCCACCATCCCAGAATCCGCTTGGCGTGTAAGTCATGCCAGATGAAGCGCTACCCAGCCCGAAATCGAACCCACTGGAACCTCCCGCAGAGGCTGACGACGCGTACGACCCAGCGGCGGACGTGGCCAGGCTAGGGAGGATGCTGGAAAACACATTGGACGCTGCCGCTTGCATGGCCATTTTGGCAACCATCTTGCCGAAGCTGGCCGCCACATCACCGAACTTCTGGTCCGCTCCGAAGGCCCACTCGACCGCTGCATCGGTCAACCCATCGAACAGCGAGGTAAAGGCGTTGCCCATCTGGCCGGCAATATCCTTGGCTTGGTCCATGTAGTTGTGCAGCGCATCGCTTGCGCCGGAGAGCCAGTCCGATTGCGCATCGTCAAGCTGCGCGTAGTAGCCCTGCTGGTCGGCTAGGCGCTCAGCAAGAGAAGCCTTGAGCAAGCCAGTTTCCTTGCGGAAAAGTGAGTCGCTTATGTCACCGGCGTTACGCTGCGCCTGCAGTTCAGACAGCTTGTCGTTGTACTCCTGCTCAATCTGCAGGTTCTGCCGCAGCCGATCCCGGGCCTTGTCGCCGAGACCAGCACCAGCCAGGTCAATTGCAAACCCGGAACGCGCGGTTGCATTTGAGGCGGCCAGCGTGGCGGCATAGGAAGCGGCTTTAGCATTGTCCTCATTGGCCTGCTTGAGCTGTTTGAGTCGGTCCAGTTCTTCGGCCAGTTGCGAAAGGCGGGTCTGCTGCTGGCCACTCAGGCCTTTCAGCTTTCCGGCGGTCATTTCGAACTGCAGCTTGGCCACTTCGGTCGCATCTTTGCGCTTGTCTACTTCAGTGTTGATCAGCTCAATCTGTCGTTTGTAACCTTCCTCGGTCGTGTCGAACTGGGTCTGGAGCTTTTTGGCTGCGGCTTCAGCTGCCTTTGCTGCGGCTTGGGCATCGGCAGTCGGGGCCTTGAAGGTTCCCTTCGCGCCTTCCTTGTTCAGCAAGGCCAGGGCGCCGGCGATCTCCTTGATCTTGCCACTGGCCTGGCCAGATGAGCCGGCCTGATCAATACGGACCCACAAGCGGTTATAACGCTCATCCATCCGATCAAGGTCTTTGCCCACTCCATCAGCCAGGCGTGACGAGTTCTCCTGAATTTTCCCGATCACTTCCGACGGTTTGGACAAGTCCACTCCATCAAACGCGCCGCCGATGATGGTGACAAGGCCCTTAATGGATCTCCCGGTCAGCTCAAAGGCATAGGCGACCATCAATGCCGTCTTGGCACTGACATCCAGGATCAGCCGGAGCCCCTCCGACAGAACCGACATCGACTCAGTGTCCTGGCTCAAGTCGAACAGAATGTTGGAGTAATCGCTCAGCGTAGGCATGAGCGCGGCAGCCATCTGGTTCTTGATGCCCGCCATTGACTGCTCGGCCAGCCACCCTGCTGCCGCCAGGTTCTGGGTCGCAACAATGGTCTTCTCACCCATGATCGCGCCTGCCTTCTCAGCAGCATCACCGAGCACCGCGAAGCCTGCCCCATTGTCGCGCAATAGCGGTAGCAATAGGGTCGCATCGTTGGCCAGCGATTCCATCTGCTGGGTCATCTCAGCCTGACTCAGGCCTGCCTTCTGCAAGCTTGTGGCGAACAGTTGCAGGGCCTGCGGGCCTGACAGGTTGCGGAACTGATCGGCGGTCACCCCAACTTTGGGGGCGATGGTCTTGAAGAAGTCCTGCAGTTCGCCGCCACCATTGAGGAGGAAGTCACCAACCTTGTCGTTCACATCCTTGAAGATGTCCGCCAGCTTGTCGTTCTCTACGCCTACCGATTTGGCACCTGCCGCGTACTTCTGAAACTCCGTCGTGCTGCTGCCGGCCACGGAGGCGAAGCGGCTGATTTCACTTGCCGCCTGTACGGTGGAAACAGTGAACGCCGCGAGCGCCGTAACGCCAGCGGCTATCCCAGCGCCAATTGCTACTCCAGCAGCCTTGGCATTCTTCTCCACTTCCTTTCGCCATTTGAGGGAGCTCCGCTCGGCCTTGTCCATGCCGGCGACGAATCCTCCCACCTGGGCGATGACATTAAGCGTCAAGGTGCCAAGAGCCTTGCTTGCCATCTCTTTCTCCGAACATGGGAAACCACACCGCAAGGCAAGGCCGTCAGGTCAGGACCAGGATTCGATTGCCTGTTCCAGACTGACCGGCCCTGCCTGGTCGTGTGGGGTGAAGTCTTCCGGCGTAAACGGCACCGGCCGAATCTTGGTGTCCCGGCATTGGTTGGCCATGATCGAGGCGAGGAGCCCGCCGACACGCTCGATTCGCATGCCGACATGCAAAGACCCGCGGCGCTTTATGAACTTGGCCCACGAGTAGAACTCGCTAAGGCTCAGGTTTTCTTGCGCCTGGGCGATCGTTTGGCCGCCGACTCCGGCGAGGACGAGTTCGTGCCAGAGCTCGTCGAGGTCGGTGAGCTCGACATCTTTCCCAGGTTGTTCACCTCATGGATCACCGTCAGCAGCGCTACCGTGAGGTTGCCATCGAGCGCGCCAAGCCGCTTGGTGCTTTTCGGATCCTTGACGAGCTCTACGGGGTCAAGCGGGCCATGGGTAATGTCCACCGCGGTGAACACCGGGTTGCCATCTTCATCGCAAATGGCGGCGGCGATACGACCAGCAATGCTGTCCTGCTTACCGGTTGCGGCGAGTACGTCACTCACAGCGGCCTGGTAACCCAAAGGGCGAACGAAAACGGTAGCGGTAAAAGTGTCTTCACCTTGTTGCCAGGTGATTGGCTTTTCAACTGGGCGCCCGGTAAACGAACCAGACTTTTGCAGCGAGTCAATGGTGAGCTTCATGCTGGCCCTCAAGCGGTTTTCTTGATCCAGGCGGAACCGCCCGAGCGTTGAATGGATACCGCAGTGCTGACCACGGCGTTGGCGGCGAAGTCGAACGGGAAGTCAGCAACATAGCCCTGGAATACGAACCAGGTTCGAGTCGCTGGAAGCTCGAAGTCATCCCCTTCGGTGTTGAGGGTGGGCAGCGCCGTTGGCGTGCCGTCAGCATCCAGCGGTCCGTCCGACCAGCCCACGGCCCACCGGATCGTGGTATCACCATCCGCTTCGGACAACTGGTGTAGTCGGATATGGCTGTCGCTGTTCGGGTCAGCGTTCACGGTGAGGGATGCCTGGCCCGGAGTGCGCAAACCCTTTTTATAGGTACGCTCCTTCGAGCTCAGGCAGGTGTCCTCGATCTGATCCGCAGGCGCCCCGCCAGGGTTGAACGCAGTGGCGCACTCAACTTCCATGACGGTCAACGGGCCGGTACCGGATACGGGCGGAACCAGGGCGAATACCTGGGTGCCTTGGGTCAAAATCGACATGGTGATCTCCTGTCGGGCAAAGAAAAGCCCGCGCTTGGCGGGCTGGGTTGATCAGCGTCGGACTATCCAGTCCACGTCGAAGCTGGTTCGGTAATTGTTTGTGGTTGGGTCTCGGCTCTCACCGCCCCAGCGCGTGACGTAGGCCCTCAATTCGATTGCGTCACGAATGGCTTCGCGCACCTGACGCGACGAGGTGTCGGTGGCCCCGTACACATCGACCTGCAGGGTGAAGCCGTCGGCATCGGGCCGACCGGCCAGGTAGTTCTCCGGGGTACCGTTCACCAGCTGCCAAACCGCGTAGGGCTTGACCACGCCATCCGGTGCTTCGCCAAACGAGTACAGCCGGAGATCGGCGCCGGCCCCGAGCAGCGCCGTTACACCGGCATCCTGGGAGCAGACTTCAAAAATCGGTGCCTTCATGAGGATGCAGCCTTCTTCGCGGCGCGCCGGATGGCCCGGTCAATCGCCTTCTCATATTCGGTGACGAAGGTATTGGTCACCTCGCTGATGCTGTTGGCCAGGGCCGGGCGCATGAACGGTGCCGCTGCCATGAGCTCGGTACCGAACTCAATGAGGCGCCAATGCGGAGTCGGGGCATTGGTCGAGGTATCAACCTCCTCTCCCTTCTTCGCCAGCACAGCACCGTGTAGCACGCCGATGCGAAAGCCCAAATCGCCTGTTTGCTTGAACAAGCGTCCATTCCAGCGCAGGGCAATGTTGTCCGAGATCGACCGCCCAGTGGCTTTATCGTCGATGCGTTCGGCACCTTCCTTGGCCTTCTGCGCTACGATCTGGGCAGCTTTGCGCAGCGCCGCTCGACCACCCTTGCGGCGAACGTCATAGCTGATCGAGTCCAGTTTTCCGAGCAGGCTGTCCAGGCCGGTGATACTGAACTCGACGCCGTCAGCCATCCTTCACCCCTTTCGAGACCAGAATCGTCAGGTACTCCCGTCCGGACTTGTCGTCTTCCAGGGGCGGGCCTTCGATGCTGTACACCTCGCCGCGATAGATGATCCGCATGGTCGGCAGCACCCCAAGGCGATACCGGATGACCATGCGTGCTGTTGCCTCAGACTGTGCAGCCTTAGCAGCCACCAAGTCGCGCGCTGACAATGGGGAAACCTGAGCCCACACCGTGGCAAACTTCTGCCACTCCAGCTCACCGTATTCGCCAGTATCAGGATCGCGAGAAGATACCTTTTGCTGTAGCTCTATCCGGTGCCTCAGGTCGCCAGCCCTCATACATTCACCCAGCGATGAGGCCCCCAAAGAGCTTGGGTAGCCATTGGCATTTCGGTCGCAATCGTCCCGGTTACAACGGTTTCCCGGGCCGAGTACCAGTGTCCGATCAGTAGCAACGCACCCTGGCGAATCGCATTGCTGATGACCAGCACATTCCCAGCCGGCTCTGGCACCGGATCACCTTCAGCAAGCAGCTTGCGGTTGGTCCACTGCTCGAACGTGCTGAATGCCGCGTCGGTGTATGCCTGGATCAGGGCGTCTTCCTCATCACCGTCAACCCGCAGGTGCGACTTCACGGTGTCGAGGTCAATCATTTTTCGGCACCAGGGCCTGCAACGCGGGCTTTTTCGCGTCTGCCGCGAATTCGATACCGTGAGCGGTGAGCCATTCTTTCAGAATGGGAACGGTCATTTTCATCGGGTCAGTTTCGTTTTCGGCGCCCTTCTGCAACTCGATAGCCGCGTCGATTTCCTCCTGTGAGCTGCGCGAGGAAAAGCCCTCTGGCGGATAGTTCGCCGCCAGATAGCCAGCCTCAACCCACTCGGCAACGGTCGGACCATCTTCGCGTGGTACCGGCGGGCCCTTTTGGCTGAGGTACTCAGCGACCCCTAGGTGATCCACTGCCACCAGCGCGCAGCGATCGGACACGTCCTGCTCGCCAGCCTGAACTTCGATCACCTGATTACCATCAGGGGCGAACGGAAATGGCTTCTTCACGAGAATAATCGGCATAAAACCTCCTAAGCATGGGCGCCCGAAGGCGCCCGGTAGATCAGGCGGCGCTCAGGGTCAGGACCTTGATCGCTTGAGAGTCGGTGAGCATGCCGCCGACGCGCTTGGTGGTGTAGAAGCCCACGAACGGCTTGTTGGTGTACGGATCGCGCAGCACGCGGGTGCCGAGGCGATCAACGATGGTGTAGCCGCGCTTGAAGTCGCCGAACGAAATCGCGTTAGCGTCAGCGGCGACATCCGGCATGTCCTCATTCTCGGTGATGCCGTAGGCCAGCAGCGTCGATGGCTGACCGAGCTCCAGGCCAGGGCGCCACAGGTAGTTGCCGTCGCTGTCCTTCAACTTGCGCACGCGGGCAACGGTCAGGTTGTTCATCATGAAGCGACCATTGGCCCGGTAGCCGGCCTTGAGCGAGTGCACCAGGTCGATCAGGTTGTCAGCGGTGAAACTGCCGGCCGCACCGGACAAAATCTTCTGCAGCTTCCCGAAGGCCCGGGTCTTGTCAGTGTCGGTCACCAGTTCATAGGCCAGGTAACCCTTTGGCTTGCCGGAGCCATTGCCCAAGGTGAATGCATTGCCCTCCTTGTCGGAGAACTCGCGGGCGACCTCGCCATCGAGCCAAGCTTCGGCGTCGAAGAAGATGTCATCGAGGCTGGTCTGAGTGGCTTGTGGGTTGGCGTAGAGTTCGCCCATAAAGGCCGAGATTTGCGCCAGAGTCGGGGTTCCGGTCGCCGGGCGGGCATCGGTTTCACCGACCCAGCCAGAACCTGCGCCGCCCAGGCTGACCAGGCGCTTGTAGTCTGGGGAACCGACAGTGATCTGGTTGCACACCTGGCGCATCGGCGACGCGTCGCGCAGCAGTTCGATGATGCTGCGATCCAATTCCTCGGGCACGGCGTAGCCACCGTCTGCATCGGCGCCAATCTGGAGCGCCTTGGCCTGCAGCTCGCCCAGGCCGGTGTCGATACCCTTGCGCACGAACTGCATGAAAGCAGTCTTGTGTTCGCTTGCAGCCTTGGTGCCGGTGCCGTTGGGGCGCTTCAGGTCAGCCAGTTCCTTTTCGAGCGACGACTTGAGCTCGTCCAGCTCGCCCAGCTTCTCGTTCAGCGTTTCGACCTGGCCGGTCAGCTTGCCCTTCTCGGCCTCCAGACCTTCGATGCGCTTGTCGTTCTTTTCCTTGAACTCGTCGAACTTCTTGCCCAGGGCATCGGCGACTTCTTTGATGTCTTTTTCTTCAACGGCCATGAGAGGCTCCTTCAATGCGGTCAATAAGGGATTTCAAGTGATTGAGTGATGCGTCGGCACCCGCCTCTCGCGGTGAAACTGCGCCGTAGCCCTTGGCCATGAAGGCCTTGGCTTGGGAGCCGGAGAACCCTACCTCGCGCAGGGCTCGCTCCACTTTGCTGGGCGGCGGGGTTTCGCCGCGGGCCAGCAGAGATTTCACGTCAGTGATCCGGGCTTCATCGTTGGCCGGGAAGGTGACCAGGGAGACTTCCCAGAGATCGATCGCCTTCAGCAGCCAGATGCCCTTCTCCTTGTCGTACTCGTAGTCGTCGAGCATGTAGCCGATGGACATGCCAGTCAGGCTCCCGGCCTTCATGTGGCCGTGAGCGCGTTTCGCCAGAGGATCAGCTTCTGTGAGCAGCCGCCCTTTGACGTACAGCCCAACCTCGTCCTCGCGCATCTCGGTGTACACACCGATCGGCTCGCTCATGTTGTGCTGCCAAAGCATGGCCGGCAGCCGGCCTTTCTCATTCCACTTGGCAAGGCTTGCGGCAAAGGCGCCGCGGACAACTACGTCGCCGTAACTGTCTTCCACGCCAAACACCGAGCCGTAGCCCTCGAACTCGCCGTTGTCGCTGACCGACTTGATGGTCAGCGGCAGGTCAAGGCGCTGTTTTGTCTGCATCGCCGGCAGCCTCTGGTTTGGTGGTCATGTTCATCGGGGTCAGGTACACATCCCCGCCCTCGCGCGGGTTCAGGTCTTCCAGCTCGCGGCAGTCATTCGGGCTGAGGATTCCCCACTGGATGCCCTTGCCGTAGGACTCATAGCGGCCTTTCAGGTCGCCGCGCATGAGTCCGCCAGCATTGAATTTTGCGTAGTGGTTGAGCCGGTCTTTCTCGTTGAGCAGGCCGACCTGAATGCGGTGCTCAATTCGAGTCAGGTACGGCACAAGTGAGTAGTTGACGAAGCTCATCCCCAACTGCTCGACGTTGTTGAGCGTCATCTTGTCCATGTTCGCCACCAGGTGCGGCGGAACGCGGAACAGGCCGCAGATCTGCGCCTCGGTGAGTTTCTTCGACTCGATGAACTGGGTGTCCTGGGCATTCAGGCTGATCGGTTTCCAGTCCAGTCCCATCTCCAGGATCATTGGCTTGTAGGCGTTTGCCACACCCATGTGCTCGCCTTGGAATTCAGTTTTCAGCCGCCCGAATGCCTCGTCGGTGAGCTGCTGCTCAGTTCGCAGGACGCCACTGGTGACCGCGCCGTTCGTGAACAGCTTGGCTGCATGAGCATCCATCGCCTGGCCAAGTCCGAGCGTCTGCCTGGCGTATGCGATTGGGTTCAAGCCGACGAGTCCGTCGAGCGTGATCAGGCGTACATGCCAGATCTCGTCCTGGCTCAAGGTCTCCTGGCCGCTGTTGAACGTGACCTTGTACTCGACGGACCAGTCGTCCTTGAGCTTCGGCTGAACCCGGTCGGGGTTGATCGGCAGCAACTCGACGACATTGCCAAGGGCCTTGACCTTGTAGGCGTAGAAATTGCCGCGCAGGCACAGGCAGGCCACCATCAGTTCCCAGAACTCCTGGGCCGTCATGTAGCCGTTCGGGGCCATGGTGAGCAGTGGATATAGCCTGTGGCCGGTGGCAGGCGCCCTGACCTTGCCGTCTTGCTTCAGCAGCCGGCAAGGCAGCATGCCGATCGACTCAGCCAGCACCCTCACGCAATTGAAGACCACCAACTGCTGCAAGGCGCTGGTAGTGGTCACCCGCTGACCGGATGCACTTTCGTAGCCAGAGCCTAGCGCCTGCGCCAGTTTCTCCGGCGTATCGATGATTAGCGGATTGTTTTTTCTTCCAAGAAGGGCCTTGAACATCAGCTACCTCCTCGCGTGACGGCGTAGGCCGAAAGCGCCATGAGGATCACGCCGCACACCGAGAGTGCCACGGCTTCGCCCATGCCGATCCACAGGCCCCGTGCAAGTAGCGCAAACCCGGCCAGGCCTACCGCGTCCGGCAAGGATTCGCGCAGACGAGCGAGCGCGGACACCCCACCACTGCGGGGCGCCTCGTTGTGAGAGGTCATAGAGTTCTGATTCCGTGCTTGGTGATGTGGTCGGAGAGCGTTTCCTCCGGGTTTGCGTTAGCCAGCACCCGGCCAACCGTCATGATCAACGCCACTGCCCCGTCGATCTTGTTGTCTTCGCCCTGCTTGATCGGTCGCACCACGTCATCATTGCCGGGCAGGTTCTTGCCGATGACGTTGCCGATACACCAAGTCATGATCGGATTGCCGTCGTGATGGAACCTACCCGCCTCGATTGCGGCCTCCAGCTCCTTCATGCCGTCGGACATGTTGGTGTAGTTCTGGGTGATGGTGATCGGATTGAAGCCTTCATCGTCCAGGTCATGACTCAGGCCCGTGGCGCCGTGCGGGTCGATCGGGCTTTCCCTGATCGGCGCCAGCTTGTTGGCTTCCTTGGTGTCCTCGAGGATTTCTCGGTAATCGACCTCGGCGCCTGGTGTTGTGGTCAGGTGGCCGGTGTTGACCCAGGCCTGAAAGCGCTCGGCCATGCGCTTGTTGTCCACGTCGTTAGCGGTGTCCTCGGGAACCCAGAACGCCGGAGCAACGCTGTAGTAGTGGGTCTTCCCTTCGATCTCGCGCCAGAACAGCCTGGCCCTGGAGTTCATGTCCAGCTTGCGCGCCAGGTCGAAGCCGGCAATCCACTCCTGACCCTCGAACTGTTCAAGCGAGAGCGTCTTGTCCTCGCAGGCCTTCCAGCTTTCCATGTTGAAGAAGCCGGATTTGGCACTCACCCACAGGTTCAAGTGCTTGGTCTTGAACGTGTTGGTGAAGCGCGCCGAGCGGATCGCCCTGGCCAGCTGGCTCTCCAGGTACTCCTGAAAGACCGACACGCCCATGCAGGGGTTGGCCTTGGCCAGGTTCTTCGGGTCGGTCCAGTCGTCGCCCTCGTCGAGCGTCCAGATATAGCCGAACAGCTCGTCGTCCGGCACGGTGCCGTTGAGCATCTCGATGACCTGGCGGCGCTTGTCGTAGCACGGCCCCTCGATGTTCGCGCCGGCGGTGGTGATGATGAACATCAACGGCTGCCGCCGTGCACCCATGCCGGTGAGCATCGTGTCGTACTGGGCCGCGCTGTCGTGCTCGTGGTATTCGTCAATGATCGCGCAGGACGGCGATGCACCATCACCTGGGTTGCCGATCAGCGGCTCGAAGCGGCTGCCGTTCGACGGGATGTTCAAGTTCGAGGCGTTGACCTCGATGCCAGCTGCCTCGATCAGCATGGGCGACCGGCTGACCATCAGCCTTGCAGGCCGGAATACCTCCCACGCTTGCTTCTCGGTGGTCGCTCCGGAGTAGACCTCGGCGCCGAACTCATTGTCGGCGGTGAACATGCTGATGCCGACGCCAGCGGCGATCACCGATTTGCCGTTCTTGCGCGGCACCTCCCAATAGCTCTCGCGGAAGCGCCGGTACCCACCCTTCTTCCGGACCCAGCCGAAGGTGCAGGCCAGGCCGAAGAGCTGCCAGGGTTCCAGGGTGATCAGCTGTCGCTTGAACGCCCATTCGCCCTTGGTGTGGGGAAGCAGCTGCATGAGGCGCAACTTCTTCTCGGCCTTGGCCGGATCAAACTTGTACGGGTAATCCTTCGATCGGCTGGCCGCTACGTCATCGAAGTGCCGCTCTATCGCCTGGTGGATGAAGCGGCAAGCGGGAAACTTTCCTTTGAGGACGGACTTTGCCCACGCCATCGCCTTGTCGACGTTGGTGTATTTGGCTCTGGCCATCAGGAACTCAGTAGGGCTGCGAACTCGTTGGTGGATTTCTGCTTGTTGCCGCCGATGATTCGGGTTCGGCTGGCTGGGTCCAGGCCCAGCATCGACCCGAATGTCACGATCTGACGCATTGCTTCGTTTGCAGCGGTAAGCGCTGGGTTCTTCATCGGGCTGCCCTGCGATGACTCGACCACCGGGCCGAACTGGTCGACAGCCTCCTGGGCCATTCGCCAGTTGCTGTAGGCGGTGCAGAAAGCCTCAACGTTGTGCAGGTCAGTCAGCGCGATGACATTCTCGCGTAGCAGCTCGGGTACCAGCATCTTCCACATTGTGGCCGCACGATCGCTCAGCCAGTCCGGCGGATCCACATTGGTGATGGTGGCGAACTGCGGCTCGGCCTTGTTCAAGGCCCGTTTTCCGGGGTTGCCGGCTAGCTCTTTCTTGGCCGTCGGCTTGGGTTTGCGACCACGGCCGGCGACCTTGGCGGTGCCTCCCATCGCGCAACTCCTGAATTTTTAATTTCGCGGGTGTAAAAAAACGACTGAGGGCGCGGTGTCCGAGCGGAAGGGCCTGAACTTTTGACCCTCCCCCTCCCCGGCAACGAGATTTCGTCTCATTTGCGTCGTTTTCGGTCATTTTTTGACCGTTTTCGACTCCCGCTGTGTCTTCGCCTTGTGGCACTCGCGGTTGATCGCCCGAAGGTTGTCATCGTCGTCAGTGCCGCCGTGAGCCAGGGCCACGATGTGGTCCACCTCGTGCGCCTCTCGGATTCGGCCATGCTGGGCACAGTCGTCACACCGACAAAGGTACTGGTCGCGCTTGAGGATTCGTTCACGCTTGCGCCGCCATGGCCGACCACCACGGCCTGATCCCTTGCGGGTCGCCCAAGCCTTGGCCTGCTCGGCAGCCAGGTCGGCATGACCATCGCAGTAGCCATTGCCGTTGCGGTGCAGTGTTCTGCACCCTGATGCCCTGCACGGGCGCTGAGGCCTCATCGGCATGGCGCACCACTCAGGTAAGTCTGTGGCGAGGCATCAGGATCGACACCACCTTCATCCGCCAGGGCTTCGATCAGCGCCAGGTTCTGGGTTGCGATCTGCTCCAGCAGGCTGGTCTGCTTCTTCTGCTCGGCCAGAATCTGTTCGAGCAACGAGACTGCGCGCTCGCTCATAAGCCACCTTTGTCCATTTGTTGATCCATTCGCGCCGACGGGCGCATCCGCTGCAGGCCATCAGCCTTCCACCTTCTTGCTCATGAACCGGTCGGAGTACTCACGCAGCTTCTCTACCCCTATGAAGCCGACCAGACAGCCAGCGAAGACAGAGAGGTTTGGCGGCAGCGCGAAGTACTCCAGCACTGGCAGCAAGCTGATGGCGATCAAGCCGCAGATGGTGCCCTCAAGGACGATCTTGCGGCCGCGACCGCCGCCGTAGATGACACGACACATGGCCACGGCAGCAGCGATGCCGCCGGTGTACAGCTGGGGTTGGTGCGCTAACACCCAGGCAAGCACAGCGGCCCACA
Source organism: Pseudomonas sp. Teo4 (assembly GCF_034387475.1). NCBI lineage: Bacteria > Pseudomonadati > Pseudomonadota > Gammaproteobacteria > Pseudomonadales > Pseudomonadaceae > Pseudomonas > Pseudomonas sp. Teo4. The sequence goes on along the minus strand of NZ_JAXCIL010000001.1, from coordinate 50,250 downwards.
GGCCAGGATCCTTCTCGGGCATGTTTGGCATCTCGGTTCCTCCCTCTTGGGGAGCGCAATAGGTTCGGCCCCAAGCAGCACTCCCAGCTCGGAGCGATGGGTGTGGTGGAGCCGAAAACGAAAAAGCCCCGGCAAATGCCGAGGCTTGGAATAGGATGCGGAGGGCTGGTGCTTTCCGGCTTGCTGGTCTAGATCGCTGGGTCACGTACCCCAGGCTCTCATCGCGGAGCCAAGCCGGGAGCGCACGGCTTTGATCGACGCCGCTACCAACTTAGCCCAGCAGCCTGGGCACGTCATCCGCTTAAACGAAAACCCCGCTTGAGGCGGGGAAGGTGCAGAAATTTAGCATTTAGCCAAAAAAGGATTATCTCGGATGAGCTTCTTCTTGAGGATGCCGTCCAGATACTCATAACCGTTCCAGGTGACTCGAACAATGTGGCTGGTATTGCCCTTCGTCTCAAGGTAACCGGCATCAGCTAGCAGATACACATGACCTTCGATTACGTAGGCTGGCCACTCCTGCTGCTTGTCTACCGACAAGTCGTTATACAACTCAGCTACCGAAAGACTTAAACGCCACTCCGAAGTGGCAGTAACGCAGTAGTGAAGTATTGATGCAAGCAAATCGGGGCTTCTTTCCATAGTTTCCTCGTCAGCGCTGACTGCGCAGCAAGATGGTATCCGAAGGGGTCCGTAAAGCAAAAAGCCCCGGCATGCCGAGGCCATTTATGAATGATTCTTGCCCCCAGTCACTAGCTGCTACCTAGGCGCCCAATCGAGAAGCCGTCAACCGAAGCGATTTTTCCTCTCCAGAGTGTCCCGTTGGTTGGCAATGGATCGTTCCTGCCGTTATAGAACCGGGCGTCGCGCATATGGATGAACTGAGAGGCGATTGGTCCTCCGCTGGGAGGAGTTCTTTCCGCCAAAAGCTTCGCTACAGCATCCACTCCGGGGTTTTCGCCAGGTGCTGAAACCTCAACAACACTGTCGATTACACGCTGGAAATATGTCTCGCTGGAGATCAGATAACCTGAAACCAGCGCCCCGCCGACCATCAAAGTAATACCCATCTCCACCCCACCTTCGTTCGCGAGGTGCACCAAATGCTGAAGAGTATCGTCGACTCCTCTGCCGTGCCACGAACCGTGGAGCAGCACAGGATCAGATAAGTCATCACGCAACTCTTGGATCAATTCATCGTTGGTAGGATCGGTTTTCATCTAGCGGCCTCTTCCGTGGTCGAAGCCTTACCTATATCGCACTCGCCAAACGTTGAGCAATAAAAAGCCCAGCCATTACTGAAAATGACTGGGCCTAGATGTCTCGTTGCGTTGCAAGCTGGACACGCTGCTATGAAAACAGGTGTTTATCCGCCCGCATAGAACTATTTACGCCGCCTCTCGAATTTCTTCGAGCGCGCAGTCGATCCATGCAACGCCAGCTTTGATGATCTCCCGCGCCTTTCGCTCGGACATGCCCGCTTCCCTTCCGACTCGCATGGCTGGATGCTTAGATCCGTAGTAGGCCCACACGAAGTCTCCCATCTGCTGGTTGCGTTTTGTCAGCCTGGCTACGGCGCCATCAATGACCAGCGCCAGGTCGTCGGTGATCACATGCTGGCGGCCGCCACCTTCACTGGGAATGTTGTCACGCATGAGTGCGTAGAGCGGCGACACGTAGCGGGGCACGCCCATCTCGCACATTCGCCACCAACCCCACTGCTCGAGCATGTACTCGGTATCGCCCAGCGCCTTGTCTACGTAGGTCCGTTTCTTCATGCAGCCCTCCGGGGCGTTGGGTCAGCGTCCAGGCCGAATAGCTCGCGCAGCAGCTTGTCGGCGTGTTTGTTCTTGGCGTTGCCTTCGGTGATCCAGCCCTTGGCGAACTGCTCGAAACCCACGTTGGCGCGCGCGGCGTGCCAGTCAGCCACGATGTCCATCAGGGCCGCTGAAGCGATGCGGCCGTTGTTCTGCTCCAGCAGCACACGATTGCCTACCTTGAGGAACTTGCATTCAACGGCGGTCAGACTTTTGCGCGGCAGAGCCGCAGTGACGTTACTCATGGCCAACTCCTATCTTGGATTGTTGATCGCGCACCTTCCTTGGCCACAGGGTCAGCCCCTTCTGGTCGCCGGCGTCATAGCAGGCACGGGCCTTCGCGTGGCGGTTGTTCCAGCTCTCCACGGCGATCCGCATCACATCCACCACCTGCAGGTCATACAGGTGCTCGAACGTGCCCAGGGTCAGCGTGTCGATGTTCGGCCCCTGCGCGCCGCAGTCGTGGCACCAGACGTGCGCCGAGATCGTCGGGAATTCGTCAGCGGGATCAAAGGTGTGACCCTCGAAAATCTCGGTACCGGCTTCATCCTTGGCCGTGATACAGGGCGGCCCTTCGCAGAACGGACAGGGCGCCAGCTTGATTGGCTCGATCACAGGCCGCCCCCCTTGTACCGCTGGGCGTAGCTGCCGCGGCCGGCCTCGACCTCGTCGTCACTGGGCAGCGAGCCAGCGAAGTTGGCGAACCGCCCATACTGACCTTCCTGCTGGACGATGCAACTGCCCACGCGGGCGTGCCGGCACTTGGTCATCAGGATCTCGGTCAGGCCGTTCTGCCCCTCCTCGGTGTCCATGTCGCGGTGAACCATGAGGATGCAGCTTGCGTCAGCCTCAATCTCGCCGGAGTCGCGCAGGTCGCTGGACTGGGGCTTCTTGCCGACTCGTTTGGTTGATTCGCGGTTCAACTGCGCCAGCTCAATGACCGGGATGGCCATTTCTTTGGCCAGCTGCAGCAGGGCCTTGCTGATCTTGCCCACTTCCTCGCTGCGGCTGCGCCCGGCGCGATCGCCGCGCACGAGGGTTAGGTAGTCGACCACGATCCCGGCCAGGCCATGCTCGCGCTGGCACTGTCGCGCCGTGGCACGGATGGTCGCCGGGGTTTGCACAGGGTCGTCGCAGACGAACAGGGGCGCTTCCAGGGCCTGGGCGACGGCCGCTCCCATCCGAGCCCAATCGTCTTCGGCCATCTTCGACGGGTTATCCAGCTTCTGCAGCGAAACACCGCCCAAGGAGGCGATGGCGCGCAGCCCCAACTCCTCACCCGGCATCTCGATGGAGAACACCAGCCAGGGCTTACGCTCCTTGACGGCGTTGTGCTGGGCGATTTGCAGGGCCAGCGTAGTCTTGCCGCTGCCCGGCAGGCCGGCGATCACCGTCACCTTCTTCGGGCGGACGCCTTGGGCCAGCTCGTCCAGCTTGTCGAGCCCGGTGGCCGGCCACTTGGGCGCGACCCCGCGGTGCTTTTCGTCCACCAGGTCAGCAGCATCGCCCATCCACTGGTCAAGCCGCTTGAAGGTCTTGGTCTCACCGTCCAGGTCGCGCAGGTCGGCCATGGCCTGTTGCGATGCCGCGATCACGGCATCGGTAGGTGCGCCATCCTGCACCATCGCCTGCGCCTGGCCACCGATATCGATGATGTGCCGGATCACCCCCCACTCCTTAACGTGCTTGGCGTAGGCCTTCCAGTTCGCCACTGAGGGCACCTTGCTGGCCAGTTCGGCCGCATAGGCGATCACCAAGTCGCCGCTGGGCAGGGTGCGCCGGACCGTCCCGACAGTCACCGGATCAATGGGCATGTTCCGGTCGCGGCACTCCGACATCGCTTCGAACAGGGCGGCGTTGTCGTGGCGGTAGAAGTCACCGGAGGTCATCTGGCCGAGAATGTCCTCGACCAAGCCTGCGTTGTGCTGCAGGCCGGCCTGCAGGACTGCGCCGAGAACGCCATGTTCGGCTTCATCACTGAATAGCTCCCTCATGCCACGGCCCTCATCGAGGACCAGGTGAAGCCAACCTGCTGGCCTCCGTTCTGCCGCAGGCGGTCCAGTGCACGGGCGCCGATGTAGCTTTGCAGTCCCTCGGGGGCCAAGTTCGAGATCAGCACTGTCGGTCGCACGGCCTGGTACCGGCGATCGATGATGCTGTGCAGCAGCCCCAGCTCGTACTCGCTGCCCTTCTGGCAACCGATCTCGTCGATCACCAGCAAGTCCAAGCCGGCGAGGTGCACCACCACGTCGTGGTCGTTGTAGCCGGAGCCAGGCGCCATCGATGCACGAGCAATACTCACGATGTCCCCGGCTGGGATGATCAGCGCCTCGCCGCGGTCAGCCACCACCGTGCGGACGATAGCGCTGCCCAGGTGCGTCTTGCCGCAACCGACATTGCCGGTCAACAGCAGGCACCGGCCGGCCCGAAAGTTGGCCGGGAACTGGTCGGCATACGCCCAGCACTTGGCCAGAGCCTTGCGCTGCGGGTCGCTCTCAGCGCGATAATTGTCGAAGGTGGCTTCGGCGAATCGCGGCGTGATACCGGCGCCGATCAGCGCAGCCATGGTCTTCTCGGCCTTGTGCTGGGCATTGGCCAGGATGTGCGCTTCCGAATCGCGTGGAGCCGTGTGCATGGCCTCCCAGGCGCAGCGCTTGCAGCCACGCGCCATCATCGATCCGTCCAGTTGCTCGACTTCGCTCATGTCGACCAGGCCATGCACGGCGCACTCGCCAGAGAAGATGCGCATGAAGGGGCGACGGTGGAACAGATCAGAAATTCGAACGGCCATCGTGGCTCTCCTGGTACATGTCATCGGTGTGGTGCGGGAGGTTGTTGAAGGCTCCGCCTTGAACAGTGGCGCCAGCCGGCTGCAGAACGTCGTGCCAGCGCTCGCCGTTGAGCCAGGTGGCGGCGTTCGGGACGAACTGTCCGCCCTGCTTGGTCCAGTCGGGGGATATACAGTGCTTGGCTAGGGCCGCGGTCATGACGGCCTGCAGGTCTGCGTCGGGGTTGATTTTGCTCCAGGCCTTGAAGGCGTCTTTGCGGCTCTTCTTCTTGGGATATAGCTTCCAGAATTGCTCGAATGCGGCGTCCACTTCGCTGCCTGATACGGGTAAGTCTTTAACCCTCTTTGTATTACTCATAGATGTATTACTCCCCTTCGTGTTTTCCGAAGGGGGTTCACCGCCTTTTCCGAAGGGGTTCACAGCGTTTTCCGAAGGGGTCTTCGGTTTATCGAAGGGGTTCGAAAGGCGAAGCCGGCGCTCGACAACACGCTTGCCGACCCTGATCTGGTCGATGGTTATCAAGCCTCGCTCTGCCAGCCCGCTGATGATCTCGGACACGCGGGATACCGACAGGCCGAAGAAGTCAGCGAAGTGGGCGTTAGTGGCGAAGCAGCCGCGCACGTCATCCTCGAGGCTGCCGATCTCCACCAGCATCACCTTCTCGTTTGTAGACAGCGAGTGGTCCAGCCACAAAGAGGCCGGAATCCACACGCCCTGGAACTTGCGTTGTGTGCTCACAGCTCAAGCTCCTCTGTCACGCGACGCACAAAGGCGTCGTAGCTCTCGGACATCTCGAAGCCATTGTCTTCCATAGCCCGCCGACCAGCCTTCGCCAGTTCGTAGATCGTCCAGCGCTCGCGCTCTGGCAGTCCCTTGAACTGGGTGTAGGTTGGCCAGGGCCCATTGATGATCGTTGCGCCAGTGCGCCGCGGGAGCGCCTGGACTGGGTTCGAGGTCGTTGTCATTGGAGGGTCTCCGATGAGGGACCGGTGCTATCCGTCAACGGGTTAATCTGAACAAGCTTGGCGTCGGCGAAGGGCGAGCCCGGGCCGAACAAATTAGGCAGGTCTTCCTTGGGTGCCGTCCTCAGCCAATTGGATACTGCGGCAAAGCAAGCCTCGAACAGTGGGCCGCCCTCCCCCCAACGGTCTGAGCTCCGATCTGCGCTGTTTTCCAGGCGCTCGACGTAAATCAGATCTGCTAGGCCGCGATCCAAATCACTGATATCCAAGCCATGGCGATGAACAGGGTTGACGCCAAGCAGATCAAGCAGCGCGCCAAGGCCGATCTTTTCGAAGGCCTCGCCGCGGTCATGCAGCAGCATGTTTCCAATGCCGGCCAGGAGCCCCTCGACCTGATCAAGCTCTTCCCGACGATGGTCATTAGCTCGCTGTTTGAGCTCTGCGATCTGCATCGGGGCGCCGGGCATTTCGACTTCGAAGATCCCGGCCTGACGACTGAACGTACGGCGCTCGGCCCAAATCTCCTTGCGGTGTTGGCCGGCATTGCGAGCTACGTGCTGGATCAAGATGAACTTCACCTTCTCGGAAACCCCAGGCTTCTCGCAGATCTCTACCATCTTGCGGACTTTCGCAGCGTTCAGTTTCAGCATGGTTGTTCTCCAGCAGCGCCGAACAGTTCGGCCAAGTCAATTTGGTAAACGGCTGCCCAGGCGGCAGCCGGCCAGGAGCGAACCCAGCCGAATCGAAGGTCTTGGACTTTTGGGGCGGATACCCCATGGCTGTCGCACCAGTTCTTGAGCGGGCGGAAGCCCTGGTTACCGAAGCTTCGGCGGGCGGCCTTCTCCACCGCCGTCACAGTGGCGTGCTGACAGCCCCTGCCAAGTTCGCTCTCCAAGTGCATGACCTTGCGTACAGCGGCTGATGCGGTGGCCATGGCCGTGGCTTCTCGCCGGCTGCCGATCTCCGCCTTGGTGGCAATCGCTTGGTCACGCTGCTCCAGCGCCAGCTGCTCCGAACGCTTCGAGGCCAGCAGGTGCTCAAGGGCGGTGATGTAGTCGGTGGGGAGCGCAGGACACAAAGCAGGTGCGGGCCTGAAGTACTGTTCCACCAGTTGCTCCTGGACCTCCCATGCCAGATCGTCGGTGAAGGCCTTCACCAGCATGAGGTAGCCACGCTCGGTCATCAGGACACCTTTGGAAGTCCTTGGAGCGAACGCCTGTGCAATCGACTGCGTACGAATATCGTCCGCAGTCACCTCGAAGAAATGGCGCCCGAGGCCAAACCGGTCCCGATGCTCGTTGAAGTTCCGGCGGGCCGTACCCTCAGGTCGCTCATGCACCTGATCGATCATCGCCAGAGTGACGACGCGCTGGCCACGGTATTCGACGACGGGTAGCTGAGTGTTATGGATGCTGACCAGGTTCATACAGCACCTCCCGCGCCACGATTTCGGGAGGTTGGCTTTTGTGGCGCGGAGTGGTCTTTATGGATCTGCCTGAAGCGCTCAATTTCACTGTCTACGCCAGAGAAACCGGTATCGTCGAGGTACTTAGCCAGGCTCGCCAGCCCATCTGCATGAAGGCCGCGGTCATGGATATGGCTCAAATGAACGGCGCGCACCAGAGAACTCAGCCATACCAGGTTGTCTTTGGCGGCCATGAGCTGGAACTCGGCCTCGGCCGCCAAATCTGCAACAGATGGGGAGGCAGTCATGGCTGTACCTCACCGCTCTGGATAGCGTATTGAGCGCTACGAGTGATCGTCGTTGCGATATCAGCCAACAAGCTCAGTGCGCGCAGCTCATTCAGGTAGACGCCTTCGCCGTAGTTGACGCAGAAAGCTAGTCGCTCAGTGAGCTGGCGGAGGCCTTCACTTACATCTGCTGCGTACTTGAGGCCTTCCAGCATAGGGACGTTCGCATTGATGCGGAACAGATCTGGATCGCCCATGTTGGGCTGGCCAAACTCCATCTGATTGAGAGGTGGCAGTTGCGCCGGCCAGGGCGCGGTGGTATTTTCTGCTTTCATCGTTTTGTCCTATCTGAAGACAAAGTGGTACCCAAGCCACCAGGTGCGAACTGGTAGCGACTTAAAGGCTCAGCTAAGGCTGGGCTTTTTTGTGCCCGGTGTTTTTTAGTCCACCATTGCACAAAACTCAGATATGCAACCCCAGTGTCCTGGAGTGCTTAGGCCTACCCTGGGCGGGTCGGCGGAATAGAAATTTGCGCGCGCATATCACACTCCTTCGAAAGCGCAAGATGCGCTTGTGGTGTAGTCCAGGGAATCGACAGTACTCAGAATTCGAGGGCCTATGGAGGGCCGTCTGCTCTTACCCCTAATAGTGGATAGGTACTGCACCAAATCCCGGGTCTTACCTGCCCTGTAGCGAACTATTTTTCATTCCTACCGGTCTGGGCTTTTAATCGGGTTCAAGGAACGCCCGTCAGCCACAGAAAGATTTCGCATGCGAAATCTTTCTGTGGCCACACACCCGAGCTCACTCGGCGCCCCCGGTACTGTTCGGATGAACAGAGGGTTTGCCCGTCTCCACGGACAAAGCCAACTGGCGTATCGTTTCATTCAGGGTAGGACCACAGGTAGCCTCCCGATCCTGCCGAGAGGGAAACGAGCGCAACTCAATGGCAGCAAAGGAACCGTCGGTTTGTTGCGCAACGTAGACCGTACGCCCAATCCGGATAGCCTTACTCAAAGCGCCTTGCGTCATGCCCAGAAGGGATGCTGCATGTGGCTGCCCGTGACCCTTAGCGAAATCTTTCAGGGGGACCATGGTCATGGTCTACCTCCAGCTGGTACTTTGCCGAGATAGTACCTTTGGCATTTATTACTTGCAATACCTATGGCATTTGAATGGTATTACTATCGGGAATATTATTGGACGATGAAAAAGCCCCTACCCTCCGATCGAAAGGAAGAGTGCCAAAGACTCAAGGCGATCTTCGATGGCAAAAAAAAGGAGCTGAAGCTCACTCAGGAGAAGCTTGCGCACCTCTTGGGTATTAACCAGAGCTCTGTTAGCCATTATCTGAACGGCGTGAACCCACTCAACGCCTCAGTCGCCGCAGCCTTTGCCAAGATTCTTGGGGTATCCGTGTGGGATTTCAGCCCTCGCCTTGCGGAGGTGATTGAGTCCTTTGCGGCCATGCAGGTAACTGCGGAGTCCTTTAAAGCAACCTGGTCTCGCAGCGCCAAAGTCTTGGATGCGATTCCTCACGAGCAGTATGTGCTCATCCCCCAGTTCTTGGACGACAACTCATTTGTTCCTGGGGTGAATGATGAGCACGTGGGCCTTACTGAGGGAATGTTGTTTCGGCGCGGTTGGCTTAGGGACGCGGGCCTACATTACCCAAACCTCCGGATCTTGTACGCTGTAGACGACAGCATGGCTCCTCATATCACCCATGAGGACGTGGTCATGATCGACACATCCAAGAAAGCTCTTGAAGATGGGAAGATTTTTTTGATCAGGCGCCCTGATGGTAAAACCAGCATCCGGAGGGCCTTCCAGATGATTTCTGGCGGCTGGGCGCTGAGGTCTGACAATCTGGATAAGCAGAGGTACCCCGATGAGACGCTTAGTAGCGGGGCTGCCGATGGGCTTCCAATTATCGGCCAGATAGCTTGGAGGGGAGGAAGCGCAAGGTGAACAAGTCGTAAAGACAAGCTGAAACCGCTTACGAGCGGTTTTTTTGCGCCTCATCGAAAAAATATTACCAAAGGCATTTACACGATAAATTGCCTTTGGTAATTTTAATTCGCCAACTCACTGCATGGAGCAAGCCAGCATGACCACACAAACCATCACTGCTAGCGGCTGGACCGGTTTTCTCGGCATGGGACTTGCTCCGCGCGAGCTTGAGGCGACTCTCCATGCAGCAAACGATCTGACCCAAAAAGAAATTGCGCGCCTGATGGGCATCAGCCCCAAGACCGTAGAAAAGCGCATTGAAGACGCTCGCCTCAAGCTTGGTGCCAAGACCATGCGCGGCCTGGTTATTGAGGCATTCAAGCGCCAGATCATTAGCCCGGCAACAACCGCCCTGGCCCTGTTGATGGCCGTCCACGGAATGCTAGGAGACGACCAAGCAATGCGCATTCGCCGCGGCGGTAACGGCGGCGAGCGAAAAATTGAAACCCGTGTTGCCACGCGACGCGCCGAGTGCGCACTGGCGATTGCGTAACACTTATAGCCTGACCTGATCCTTCCCTAATTTTTGCGAAAGCCAACAACCGCGGCGGGCCACCGGCTTGCCTGAAAAAGGAGTTTGAGCATGTTGATCCTCACCCGTAAGACAGGCGAAGCCATCAAGATCGCCAACAACATCACCTTAGTCGTGCTGGGCGTCAAAGGGAGCCAGGTTCGCCTGGGCATTGAGGCGCCGCAAGGCGTAGCCGTCGACCGCAAGGAAATTGCCGAGCGCAAGGCAGCTGGCTTGCCACGGCCGGAGCTAGCAGTTGAGCCGGTAGCGGCGCAGGACGAACTGTACGGGAACCGCACCGAAGCCGAGTGGCGCCAGCTGTTGGTGGAGGAACAGGAAGAGCGTGAAGCCCAAGGTCAGGAGCAAGCCAATGACGCAGCCTGAAAAAATCACTTTGGTGCTGCGCGCACCTGAAGGTGGCGGCCTGGGGCAGGTCATGCACTTCACCAAACTCGGCGCCCATGTCTCAATCGGCAGTGGTCTGGCAGTAATCGCCGGCGCCAGCGAGGGCGATCTGCAAGCCAAGCTGACTGAGCATGAGGCCCAGCTGCAGGAGGCCGACGTGCTGCTTCGGGAGGCGATCGCCTACATCAACGACGACCTGACCAACGTCGAGTATCGGGACATGCTTCTCGCCCGGATCGATAGGCTCCTTGATCGTGACCAGGTGCAGCAGACGGAAAAGCTTCGGGGGCAGGAGCCATGAGCCAAACAGGCCTTCTCCTGCTGCTGTGGGATGCCCTGCAACAGCGAGAAACCACCTTCGGACAGGTCCTCGACCTGTCCGCCGCTTGCGGCCTGGACGGGCGCCGCGTACTGGCCGACCACTTCCGAGAGAATCCATGATCAAACACCGCGCAATCAACCCTGCCGCCCTACCCGCTATTGGCCAGCCCCTGGGCGGCGGCTTCTACGCCGGGCGCCTGTTCTTCGACGGTGCCGAGCACGCCGTCATCGACTCCGGGCGCGAGTTCGAGAGCCAGGCGCAGTGGCAGGACCAGCCTGGCGCCCGGATCACCGTCCGGGGCGCGCAATCGCGCTTCGACGGCTATGCCAACACCCTGGCCATGGCCGAGGCCGGCAGCGCGATCGCGAACAAGGTGCTGGGCATGACCATCCGCGGACAGCGTGGGTGGTACCTGCCGAGCATCGAGCAACTGCAGGTTATGCGGGCAAATCTGCTGCAGTTGGATGACTGGGGCCGGTACTGGACGATACAACGGGAAGGCGGGCCCACGCAGGCCTTCACCAAGGCGGAATACTGGTCCAGCACGCAGAACGCCTCCGGCAGCTCCTGGTACCTGCACATGCTGCCTTGGTGCGTGCCGACTACCAACTGGGCCACCAAGTACAAGGGCATCCGCCCGGTTCGCATGCTGCTGATCCGACAAGACGCCTATGTGCATGCCCATTCGAGCGACGCGGCTTTGCCAGAGGCTGATCTGCGAGGTTTGGCCAACCAGCAGGCCGTGGCCACCGTGCTCGAGCGCTTCGTGAACGAGGATGCCGGGAAGTTTTACGGGCGTACCGAAGCGCTGGTGACCGAGCTCGCGGCGCTGGCCGCCGCTGTCGCTACAGATCAGCGTGACAACCAGAACCTGACGCGTCAGGAGGAATAGAGATGGCAGCAGCAGAGAATCTGGCCAACAACCATGTGCACGACAAGGTCACCGAAAAGCGAATGGGCGAGTTGGTGGGGTGTACGGCAAAGGCGCTTCAACGTAAGCGTGAGAAAGGCATCATCCCCAACTGGGTGTGGATGAAGATCAACGGCAGGATCATGTACAGCAAAAGGAGATATGACGAATGGATCGAAAGCCTGTGGACCTGCCGGCCGGAGTCGAGCTTGTCGGGCGCTCAATCCGAATTCGCTTCACCTGGAACAAGAAGCGGTGCTGCGAGACGCTCCCCCTCCCTCAGACCGCGAAAGGGATCGCAGCAGCAGCGAGTCTACGTGCTCAAGTAAAGGGGCTGGACAAGCTCGGCGCTCTGACAGCAGAGAAGTACGCCGAGCTGTTCCCCAATACCCGCAGCGTGGTGGTGCAGGAGCAAACTACGCCGATCTTCTTCGATTACGCGCAGGACTGGCTCAACAGTTTGCAGATCGTTGAGGGTACCCGCAAGAACTACAGGTCCGCATTGCAGGTGTATTGGATTCCTTACCTGGCCGAGCTGCCGATCGATACCATCACGTCGGTGCGCCTGCGCAAGATCATGAACGAAATCAAGTGGACTTCACCGGTCCGCCGCAAGGGCGTGGTCGGCCTGCTGGTGTCGATCTTCCAGCAGGCCGTAACTGACGAACTGATTGTCCGAAACCCTGCCCTGACTATCCCAGGCGCAAAGGTGCCGAAGCGCGAGGTTGACCCCTTCACCAAGGAGGAGGCGGATTCGATCATTGCCCATCTATACGAGACTACGAGCGGCATAACGGCGATCTATGCAGCCTATTTCGAGTTCTGTTTCTACACCGGCATGCGGCCGGGAGAGGTGATGGCTCTGCGCTGGAGCGAGATCGATAGGCGCGGAAAGACAGCGCACGTGTGCCGAATTCAGATCCGAGGCGTGATCCAAGACCGCACCAAAACGAAGCGTGCCCGGAAAGTTTTATTGAACGATCGAGCAGTGCATGCGCTCGAAAAAGCCAGGCCGCTCACCGAGGCGCGTTCAGATTACGTGTTCGCCCCCAGTGGGACGGGTGACCGCTCGGAAATGTACATCAGGTCCGAGACGAGTCAAAAACGTTACTGGCAGGCAGCTTTGCGGAAGCTTGGGATTAGGCGCCGCAGGATGTACGACACTCGCCACACGTACGCGACCATGTGCCTGATGGCCGGCATGAACCCGGCATTCATCGCCGCGCAACTCGGGCACAGCGTGCAGGTGCTGCTCTCCACGTATGCCAAGTGGATCAACTCGCCAAACGACTGGGCAGAGCTTGATAAGCTGAAAGCGCTGGAAAGTGGTACGAAAGTGGTACGAGCTAAAAGCCAGTAACGCCAAGAGTGCCGAAACTCAAAGGGTTTACGTTACATGTGCGGATTAGCAGGAGAGTTACGTTTCACCCCCCTCAACCAAGCCCCTCGCCCGGCCGACCTCGCCGCGGTAGAGCGCATTACCCATCACTTGGCGCCACGTGGCCCCGACGCCTGGGGCTTCCATAGCCAAGGCCCGATCGCCCTCGGTCACCGTCGGCTGAAAATCATGGACCTGTCCGATGGCTCGGCCCAGCCCATGGTCGACAACACCCTGGGGCTGTCGCTGGCGTTCAACGGCGCCATCTACAACTTCCCCGAACTGCGCCAGGAGCTGCAGGACCTGGGCTACACCTTCTGGTCCGACGGCGACACCGAGGTGCTGCTCAAGGGCTACCACGCCTGGGGCGCCGCCTTGCTGCCCAAGCTCAACGGGATGTTCGCCCTGGCCATCTGGGAGCGCGACCAGCAACGCTTGTTCCTGGCCCGTGACCGCCTCGGCGTCAAGCCGCTGTACCTGTCGCGCAACGCTGAGCGCCTGCGCTTTGCCTCGACGCTGCCGGCGCTGCTCAAGGGCGGTGACATCGACCCGATGATCGACCCGGTCGCCCTCAACCATTACCTGAACTTCCACGCCGTAGTGCCCGCGCCACGCACTCTGCTGGCCAATGTGCAGAAACTGGAACCTGGCACCTGGATGCGTATCGACCGCCACGGCGAAGTCGAGCGCCAGACCTGGTGGCAGCTGCAGTACGGGCCGAACCTGGATGAACGCGAGCTCGACCTGGAAGGCTGGACCACCCGGGTGCTCGACGCCACCCGCGAGGCCGTGGCCATTCGCCAACGCGCGGCGGTGGATGTCGGTGTGCTGTTGTCCGGCGGGGTCGATTCCAGCCTGCTGGTCGGCCTGCTGCGTGAAGTCGGCGTGGACGACCTGTCGACGTTCTCCATCGGTTTCGAGGACGCTGGCGGCGAGCGCGGTGACGAGTTTCAGTACTCCGACCTGATCGCTCGCCACTACGGCACCCGTCACCACAAGCTGCGCATTGCCGAGCAGGAAATCATCGAGCAGTTGCCGGCCGCCTTCCGTGCCATGAGCGAACCGATGGTCAGCCACGACTGCATCGCCTTCTACCTGCTCTCGCGCGAAGTGGCCAAGCATTGCAAGGGCGTGCAGAGCGGCCAGGGCGCCGACGAGCTGTTTGCCGGTTACCACTGGTACCCGCAGGTCGACGGTGCCGAGGACGCTTACAGCGCCTACCGCGAAGCCTTCTTCGACCGCAGCCACGCCGAGTACCGCGACACGGTACAGGCTCCCTGGCTGCTGGAAACGGACGTTGCCGGCGACTTCGTGCGTGAACATTTCGCCCGCCCTGGCGCCCCCGATGCAGTCGACAAGGCCCTGCGCCTGGACAGCACGGTGATGCTGGTGGACGACCCGGTCAAACGCGTCGACAACATGACCATGGCCTGGGGCCTCGAGGCCCGCACCCCGTTCCTCGATTACCGCCTGGTCGAGCTTTCGGCACGCATTCCGGCCTGCTTCAAGCTGCCGGAGGGCGGCAAGCAGGTGCTCAAGCACGCCGCACGACGAGTCATCCCCCATGAGGTGATCGACCGCAAGAAAGGCTACTTCCCCGTCCCCGGCCTGAAACACCTGCAAGGCGCGACCCTGGACTGGGTGCGCGAGCTGCTGACCGACCCCAGCCAGGACCGTGGGCTGTTCAACCCGGCCATGCTCGACCGTTTGCTCAGCAACCCGCATGGCCAGCTGACCCCGCTGCGCGGCTCCAAGCTGTGGCAACTGGCGGCCCTGAACCTGTGGCTCAGCGAACAAGGAATCTGACCGATGAAAGCCCACGAAATCGCTTACGGTCAGCGCCTGCTGCGTGGCCAGTCGCCGTCCTACGAGCGCTTGCAGGCGCGCTTGGCCGGCGATGGCAGCGAGCCCCACGACCAGCCCCGGGCGCTGCACTGTGGCTGGGGCCGCCTGTTGATCGGCCACACTTACCCGGACGCCGCGAGCCTGGCCGAAGCGCTACAGGATGAGCGCCCCGGCGAGCGCGATATTGCCTTGTATGTGGCGGCGCCGCAGCAGTTGCTGGCCCAGGCGCCACACCAGCTGTTCCTTGACCCCTCGGATACCCTGCGCCTGTGGTTCACCGACTACCGCCAGGCACAGCGGGTGTTCCGCGGCTTTCGCATTCGCCGCGCCCAAAGCGAAGGCGACTGGCAGGCCATCAACAGCCTGTACCAGGCCCGCGGCATGCTGCCGGTGCAACCCGAGCGACTTACCCCGCGCCACCAAGGTGGGCCGGTGTACTGGCTGGCCGAAGACGAAGACACGGGCGCGGTCATCGGCAGCGTCATGGGCCTGAACCATGCCAAGGCTTTCGATGACCCAGAGCTGGGCAGCAGCCTGTGGTGCCTGGCCGTCGACCCACAATGCAGCCGCCCAGGTGTCGGCGAAGTGCTGGTGCGCCACCTGGTCGAGCACTTCATGAGCCGTGGCCTGGCCTACCTCGACCTGTCGGTGTTGCACGACAATCGTCAGGCCAAGCGGCTGTACCAGAAGCTGGGGTTTCGCAACCTGCCCACCTTTGCGGTCAAGCGCAAGAACGGCATCAACCAGCAACTGTTCCTCGGCCCCGGCCCCGAAGCCGGGCTCAATCCCTATGCCCGGATCATCGTCGACGAAGCGTACCGGCGCGGCATCGAGGTGCAGGTGGAGGATGCCGCCAGCGGGTTGTTCACCCTCAGTCTTGGTGGGCGGCGGGTGCGCTGCCGCGAGTCGCTAAGCGACCTCACCAGTGCGGTAAGCATGACCCTCTGCCAGGACAAGCGCCTTACCCGCCAGGCACTGCACTGTGCCGGGCTGCAAGTGCCGGTGCAGCAGTTGGCGGGCAATGCCGACGACAACCTGGCGTTTCTCGACGAGCATCGTGCGGTGGTGGTCAAGCCGGTCGATGGCGAGCAAGGCCAAGGGGTAGCGGTCAACCTGACCACCTTCGAGGAGGTTCGCCAGGCCATCGAACAAGCCCGTCATTTCGACAGCCGCGTGTTGCTGGAAAGCTTCCATCCCGGCCACGACCTGCGCATCGTGGTCATCGGCCATGAAGTGGTGGCGGCGGCCATCCGCCATCCGGCGCAGGTGGTCGGTGATGGCAAGCACAGCATCAAGCAGTTGATCGAGGCCCAGAGCCGTCGTCGCCAGGCGGCAACCGGCGGCGAAAGCCGCATTCCCATGGACGACGAGACCGCGCGTACCTTGCGCAGTGCTGGCCTGGATTACACCAGCGTGCTGCCCGCTGGCCAACGCCTGGCCGTGCGTCGTACCGCCAACCTGCATACCGGAGGCACCCTGGAGGACGTGACCGAGCGCCTGCACCCGGTGCTGGCCGATGCGGCGGTGCGGGCTGCCCGCGCCCTGGAGATTCCGGTGGTGGGCCTTGACCTGATGGTGCGCGATGTCGAGCAGCCCGATTACGTGATCATCGAGGCCAACGAACGGGTTGGCCTGGCCAATCATGAACCGCAACCCACTGCCGAACGCTTTGTCGACTTGCTGTTTGCGCATAGTCGGCCGTTGGCGTGAGTGGCTGATTTACAGAGGCTGTGCCGGCTTCTTCGCGGGTAAACCCGCTCCCACAGAGAACCCGCAGTTTTTCGGGCTTGTGGTGTCCCTGTGGGAGCGGGTTTACCCGCGAAAAGGCCGGTAAAGCCAACACAATGTTCAGAGGAGTGCCCCATGCCCGAACGACACCCCGAACCCGACCTCGACTACCTCAAACGCGTGCTCCTGGAGATGCTCGCCATCCCCAGCCCCACGGGCTTCACCGACACCATCGTGCGCTACGTGGCCGAGCGCCTGGATGAAATAGGCATCCCCTACGAACTGACCCGTCGCGGCACCATTCGCGCCACCCTCAAGGGCCGGCAGAACTCCCCCGACCGCGCCGTCTCTGCGCACTTGGACACAATCGGCGCCAGCGTGCGCCAATTGCAGGATAACGGCCGCCTGGCCCTGGCGCCGGTGGGTTGCTGGTCAAGCCGCTTTGCCGAAGGCAGCCGAGTCAGCGTGTTCACCGACACCGGGGTCTATCGCGGCAGCGTGCTGCCGCTGATGGCCAGCGGGCACGCGTTCAACACCGCCATCGACCAGATGCCGGTGAGCTGGGAACACGTCGAAGTACGCCTGGACGCCTACTGCGCCACACGGGCCGACTGCGAAGCCCTGGGCCTGGCCATCGGCGACTTCGTCGCCTTCGACCCACTGCCGGAGTTCACCGAGAGCGGCCACATCAGTGCCCGCCACCTGGACGACAAGGCCGGCGTCGCGGCATTACTGGCGGCGCTCAAGGCGGTGGTCGACAGTGGCCGCCAGCCGCTGATCGACTGCCACCCGCTGTTCACCATTACCGAGGAAACCGGCTCAGGCGCCGCCGCTGCCCTGCCCTGGGATGTGAGCGAATTCGTCGGCATCGATATCGCCCCGGTCGCGCCCGGGCAGGCCTCCAGCGAGCATGCGGTGAGTGTGGCCATGCAGGACTCTTCCGGGCCCTACGACTACCACCTGTCACGCCACCTGTTGAAACTGGCCGGCGACCAATGCCTGCCCGTGCGGCGCGATGTGTTCCGTTACTACTTCAGCGACGCTCACTCGGCAGTCACCGCCGGGCACGATATCCGAACGGCGCTGGTGGCGTTCGGCTGCGATGCCACCCATGGCTATGAACGTACCCACATCGACAGCCTGGCCGCACTCAGCCGCCTGCTATCGGGCTACCTGCTCAGCCCGCCGGTATTCGCCAGCGACTCGCACCCGGCCAACGCCTCGCTAGAGCGCTTCAGCCACCAGCTGGAGCACGATGCACAGATGGAAAGCGACACACGGGTACCGGCGGTGGACAGCCTGATTGGCAACAAGGGCTGAAGGCGGGCGGCTGCCTTGTATTGACCTTACTGGCCTCATCGCCGCGGTTCGTCGCCACGACAAGCCGGCTCCCACATGGACCGCGCTGAACCAGAGATCACTGCAGTACCTGTGGGAGCCGGCTTGCCGTGGCGACGAACCGCGGCGATGAGGCCAGTACAGGCACCACAAGCCGCAACCCGGCCCCCAACTTACCTGAGGTTTCGCGTAAGCTGCCCACACCTAAGCCCCAGAACGCACCGCTCATGCTGATCCCCTACGACCAACTGCAAGCCGAAACCCTGACCCGTCTGATCGAGGACTTCGTCACCCGCGACGGCACCGACAACGGCGACGATACCCCGCTGGAAACCCGTGTATTGCGGGTACGCCAGGCGCTGGCCAAGGGGCAGGCGTTCATCCTCTTCGACCCGGAGAGCCAGCAATGCCAGCTGCTGGCTCGCCACGATGTGCCACGGGAACTGCTCGACTGACCATCAGACGGGGTGCAGCTTGCGCTGCTCACCGGCCTTGATGCGCTTGTAGACCTCACTGCGGTGCACCGGTACTTCACGCGGTGCATCCACCCCCATGCGTACCATGTGATCACGTACCTCCACCACCTTGATTCGAATGTCGTCACCGATGGTGATGACCTCGCCGATTTCCCGCGTAATGACCAACATGCTCCGATCCTCCAGCAACAGGGAAAACTGGAGACTGCATCGGGGACATTGGACTACTCAACGGCTTGGCCAAAAATCAGAACCGTCTTACTTGTGGCGGTAAATTTCCCTACAGACAAACCCCGCAATCAGCGACTTTGAGCCTTCGCGCGCATCTTCACGGCCATCTCCGCCATCTCGTCGTACAGGCGTTCCGGAGCCTGGCGCTTGAGCTGCCAGGCCTGGCGTCCCGCCTCGTGAGGCAGGATCAGGAACTCCCCGGCACCAACTTGCCGATGAATATGTTCGGCAATTTCGGCAGCGTTGATCGGCGAGCCTTCCAGCAGCTTGCCCACCTGGGCCTTCATGGCTGGGTTGGGGCCACGGAACGAGTCCAGCAGATTGGTCTGGAAGAACGACGGGCATACCACATGAACCGCCACCTCCAACTGGCGCAACTCCACCAGCAGACTCTCCGACAGCGCCAACACGCCGGCCTTGGCCACGTTGTAGTTGCTCATGCCCGGCCCCTGCATCAACGCGGCCATGGAAGCGATGTTGATGATTCGCCCTCGGCTGCGCTCAAGTAGCGGCAGGAAGGCCTTGCACCCCTTGACCACGCCCATCAGGTTGACTGCGATCTGCCAGTCCCAGTCCTCCAGCGACAGCTCGGCGAAGAAGCCGCCCGAGGCGACACCGGCATTGTTGACGATGATGTCGATGCCGCCGAACTTCTCGTCACAGGCTTGGGCCAAGGCGGTGAGCTGGCTGTAGTCGCGCACGTCGCAGCGCTGCACGAAGCCGTCACCGCCAGCAGCGCGCGCCAGTTCGAGGGTTTCGCGCAGGCCGGCCTCGTTGACATCGGCCAACGCCAGGCGCCAGCCCTCGCGCGCCCAGCGCAGGGCGATCTCGCGACCGAGGCCGGAACCGGCGCCGGTGATCATGATGCGGTTTTGCATGGTGGCAGGCCTTGTTCTGACAAGTGATGAGCCGAGTCTAATCAAGGCAGGAGCGGGAGGCAGGGTTCATCAGGGTAGTGAATGGAACGACATGACCGGGTGGTCAGTACCGCTGCCATCGCCTGCAGAAAAAAGTCTACGAGCGCGTCGCTCATCCTGTGGGAGCCGGCTTGCCGGCGAAAGGGCCCGTGCGGGCAGCAAACAAATGGAATCTTTACCGTTACACACCAGTCCGATTTAGCAAGAGGCCAGCAGTCCGAGGCCCTTGACCCTCAACTACCCAAGGACTCCGCCATGACCACGATCCTCATCATCATCCTGATCTTGCTCTTGATTGGTGGCTTACCGGTCTTTCCACACTCGCGCAGTTGGGGCTATGGCCCATCCGGCATCATCGGCGTGGTGCTGGTGATACTGCTGGTGCTGTTGTTGCTCGGCATGATCTAGCCGACCTTGAACGAAAAAACCGCGATACGGACCTCCCCGTATCGCGGTTCTTGTTAGCCTTCAGCGCTTAGTGGGAAACCGCGCCGGAAGCCCCCAGGCCGGTCTGCGAACGAACGAACTGCGGGAAGAACAGTGCGCGCTCGTCTTCAGCTGCCTTGGATTTGTCGGTGACCGAGAAGAACCAGATACCGACGAAGGCAATCGCCATCGAGAACAGTGCCGGGTACTCGTACGGGTAGATCGGTTTCTCGTGGCCGAGGATCTGCACCCAGATGGTGGGCCCAAGGATCATCAACGTCACTGCACTTACCAGGCCCAGCCAGCCGCCGATCATGGCGCCACGGGTGGTCAGTTTCTTCCAGTACATCGAAAGCAGCAGCACCGGGAAGTTGCAGCTCGCGGCAATCGAGAAGGCCAGGCCGACCATGAAGGCGATGTTCTGCTTCTCGAACAGAATCCCCAAGCCGATCGCCAGCACGCCCAGGGCGACGGTGGTGATCTTCGACACGCGGATCTCGTCCTTGTCGTTGGCCTTGCCCTTGCGCCAGACGCTGGCGTACAGGTCGTGGGACACCGCCGAGGCACCAGCCAGGGTCAGGCCGGCAACCACCGCCAGGATGGTGGCGAAGGCCACGGCCGAGATGAAGCCGAGGAAGATGCTGCCGCCTACGGCATCGGCCAAATGCACCGCCGCCATGTTGTTACCGCCCAACAGCGCGCCAGCGGCGTCCTTGAACTCAGGGTTGGTGCTGACCAGCAGGATCGCGCCGAAGCCGATGATGAAGGTCAGGATGTAGAAGTAACCGATGAAGCCCGTGGCATACAGCACGCTCTTGCGGGCTTCCTTGGCGTCGCTGACGGTGAAGAAGCGCATCAGGATGTGTGGCAGGCCAGCAGTACCGAACATCAGTGCCAAGCCGAGGGAGAACGCCGAGATCGGGTCCTTGACCAGGCCGCCCGGGCTCATGATCGCCTCGCCCTTGCTGTGCACCTTGATCGCTTCGGAGAACAGGGTGTTGAAGTCGAAGCCCACGTGCTTCATCACCATCAGCGCCATGAAGCTGGCACCCGACAGCAGCAGTACGGCCTTGATGATCTGTACCCAGGTGGTGGCCAGCATGCCGCCGAACAGCACGTACAGGCACATCAGGATACCCACCAGGATGACCGCGACGTGGTAGTCCAGGCCGAACAGCAGCTCGATCAGCTTGCCGGCGCCGACCATCTGCGCGATCAGGTAGAACGCCACCACCACCAGCGAACCGGATGCCGACAGGGTGCGGATCTCTTTCTGCCCGAGGCGGTACGAGGCCACGTCGGCAAAGGTGTACTTGCCCAGGTTGCGCAGGCGCTCGGCGATCAGGAACAGAATGATCGGCCAGCCGACGAGGAAGCCGATCGAGTAGATCAGGCCATCGTAGCCAGAGGTGAACACCAGCGCGGAAATACCCAGGAACGAGGCCGCCGACATGTAGTCACCGGCAATCGCCAGGCCGTTCTGGAAACCTGTGATCTTGCCGCCAGCGGCGTAGTAGTCGGCCGCCGACTTGTTGCGTTTCGAAGCCCAGTAGGTAATGCCCAGGGTGAAAGCGACGAAGGCCACGAACATGGCGATCGCCGAGACGTTCAATGGCTGTTTCTGCACCTCGCCGGTCAGGGCATCGGCGGCCCACACGGCGGGTGCGAAAGCGCCGCAGGCCAGTACGGCCAAGGCTTTGGCGTGGCGGATCATTGTTGCGCCTCCTTCAGGATGGCCTTGTTCAGCTCATCGAACTCACCGTTGGCGCGGCGAACGTAGATGGCGGTGAGGACAAATGCCGAGACGATCAGGCCGACGCCCAGGGGAATGCCCCAGGTGATCGACGACTCAGGGCTGAGCTTGGCGCCCAGAATCTGAGGACCGTAGGCGATCAGAAGGATGAATGCGCAGTAGAGGCCGAGCATGATCGCCGAGAGAACCCAGGCGAACCGTTCGCGTTTGGTGACCAGCTCCTTGAAGCGGGGGCTGTTTTGTATCGAGAGGTAAATGCTGTCGTTCATTGTTTTTGTCCTAGCAGCACAGATAGGGGATGAAACCCACACCCTCACTTTATGCTGCCGTTGGACGCCAACCAGACGACCTTAGTCTTAGATGCAACGGTGTTTTACAGAATTTGCAAAAAACGGGGCCGCTTTGCGCCCCATCGCAGGCTTCGCCAGCTCCCACGGGTGTCTGAAGCCTTTCACTTCCCCGTGGGAGCTGGCGAAGCCTGCGATGGGGCGCAAAGCGGCCCCTGTTCAGAAAATTACTTGCCAGTCCACTCCTTGACCCGCTCCGGGTGCTTGGCCACCCAATCCTTCGCCGCCGCTTCAGGCTTGGCGCCTTCCTGAATCGCCAGCATCACCTCGCCAATCTCGTCCTTGGACTGCCAGTTGAACTTCTTCAGGAACTCCGCCACTTCCGGCGCCTTGGTTGCAAGTTCCTTGCTGCCGATGCTGTTCACGGTTTCTGCAGCGCCGTACACGCCTTTAGGGTCTTCAAGGAACTTCAGCTTCCACTTGGCGAACATCCAGTGCGGCACCCAGCCGGTCACGGCAATGGACTGCTGCTTGGCGTAGGCACGGCCCAGTTCCGCGGTCATCGCCGCACCGGAGCTCGCCTGCAGCTTGTAGCCGGTCAGGTCGTAGTCCTTGATGGCCTGGTCGGTCTTGAGCATCACACCGGAGCCGGCGTCGATGCCGACGATCTTCTGCTTGAAGGTGGTGTCGGTTTTCAGGTCGGCAATGCTGACCGCCTTGACGTACTCGGGGACGATCAGGCCGATCTTGGCGTCCTTGAAGTTCGGGCCGTAGTCGACCACGTTGTCCTTGTTCTTGGCCCAGTATTCGCCGTGGGTCACTGGCAGCCAGGCCGACAGCATGGCGTCGAGCTTGCCGGTGGCCACGCCCTGCCACATGATGCCCGTGGCCACGGCCTGCAGCTTCACGTCATAGCCGAGTTTTTGCTTGATCACTTCTGCGGCCACGTTGGTGGTGGCCACGCTATCGGCCCAACCGTCCACGTAACCTATGCTTACTTCTTTGGCCATTGCCTGTGCAGCGCTCATGGCCAATACCAGGGCGGTGCCCACACCCAGGAAACGACGCATTTTTGTAAAAGTAGCCATCAAAGCATTCCCTCGTCAGGTCTTGGAGATTGCATCATCTTCCTGACACAAAGCCCCCCCTGCTCCATCTGCGACCTCCACCCGAACCATATGCGACAGCACTTCGCCATTAGCGCCATATGCCTACACAGGTCTGCGCGATCCTTGCATGCCAAAGGATTGGCGCCGGGCTACTATCTACCCTTTTGTGCCTGACGATGGACCGCCTGATGCCCACTGCCGCCCGCTGGATGCTGCCCTTGTACCTGCTTGCCTGCCTGCTCGCCCTGATCGGCCTCGGGGCGCTCTGGTACGGGCTTGGCAAGCCGGTGCACCTGGCCGACGCAGCCAGCCCCACGCACAAGCTGCAGTGCGCCTCGTACACACCGTTCGACAAGGACCAGTCCCCCTTCGACCAGCCCTTTCGCCTGCGCCCGGCACGCATGGACGCCGACCTGGCGCTGCTGGCCGAACGTTTTCAGTGCATCCGCACCTACTCCATGACCGGTCTTGAGGCGATTCCCGCACTGGCCCGCAAGCATGGCCTGAAAGTGATGCTCGGGGCCTGGGTCAATGCCAACCCGGTGGATACCGAGAAGGAAGTGGACTTGCTCATCGCGGCGGCCAACGCCAACCCGGATGTGGTCAGCGCGGTGATCGTCGGCAACGAGGCGCTGCTGCGCAAGGAAGTCACCGGCGAACGTCTGGCGGGGTTGATCGCCAAGGTCAAACGCCAGGTCAAGGTGCCGGTGACTTACGCCGATGTCTGGGAGTTCTGGCTGCAGCACCCTCAGGTGGCGCCGGAGGTGGACTTCCTGACCATCCACCTGCTGCCCTACTGGGAGGACGACCCTCGCGGTATCGATGATGCCCTGGCCCATGTCGCGCAGGTACGCCAAGTGTTTGGTGAGCGCTTCGCGCCAAAGAACATCCTGATCGGCGAAACCGGCTGGCCCAGTGAAGGCCGCCAAAGGGAAACCGCAGAGCCCAGCCGCGTCAACGAAGCGCGCTTCATCCGTGGCTTCGTCGCCTTGGCCGAGACCAACGGCTGGGATTACAACCTCATCGAAGCCTTCGACCAGCCGTGGAAGCGCGCCAGCGAGGGCGCAGTGGGCGGGTACTGGGGGCTGTATGACGCCGACCGGCAGGACAAGGGCGTACTTGAAGGGCCGGTGAGCAACCTGCCCTATTGGCCGCAGTGGTTGCTGGCTTGCGCGGTGTTGATGGTGACCCTGCTGCTACTGGCCGGGCGCCCTGCGACCCCTGCCGCAGCCTTGCTGCTGCCGCTGTTGGCGGCGTTCGGTGCGGGCTGCCTGGGGCTGTGGGGCGAACTGATGCGCACCCATGCGCGCTTTGCCGGGGAGTGGGCATGGGCCGGGTTGCTGGCAGGGCTGAATCTGCTGGTGGTGATGCATGGCGTGCTGGCGCTGGCGCACGGCGAGGGTTGGCGAGCGCGTCTGTTCGCCTGGCTGCAGGCGCGGGCGGGATGGTTGCTGCTGGCAGCAGGCTTTGCGGCGGCGGTGAGCATGCTGGCGATGGTGTTCGACCCGCGCTATCGCAGCTTCCCCACCGCTGCGCTGGCTTTGCCCGCGCTGGTGTATCTACTGCGGCCCGTGCCGGCGGCGCGGGCCGAGGCAGCCTTGCTGGCGTTCATCGTTGGCGCGGGGGTGGCGCCGCAGTTGTTCCGCGAAGGGCTGGAAAACCAGCAGGCGTGGGGCTGGGCGGTGGTCAGTGTGCTGATGGTCGGGGCTTTGTGGCGCAGCTTGAGGGTGCGCTCGGGTTGATTAGGCATCACGATGTGTCGTGACGTAGAGGTGCATGCCTTAGTGTTTTTAGCGCCTGGGGGATCGAGCGCCGCCCGCGCGGCGCATCGCGAGCAAGGCTCGCTCCTACGTTTGTTTCGGGCCAGTTATGCCTGTTGGAAATGCGCGCGAACGCTTTGGCGCATGGCGCGATATCGAGTCGTACAAACAAGGCGGTCGCGCGCGCCTGTCACAGGCGTTATTGGCCGTAAACAAACGTAGGAGCGAGCCTTGCTCGCGATGCGCCGCGCGGGCGGCGCTCGATTTGCGCCCCACCACACAACTCAAACCGTACTCCGCCGAACCAACCGCAACCCAGCCAGCACTACCGCGAACACCGCCAGGCTGGCGGTGTACAGCACCAGCGCCGGTATCCCGAACAGCAGCGCCAGCACCGCGAGCCACCACCCTGCCCGTCCCGGCACCACCTGCGCCAGCAACGCCAACCCCAGCCCGCCCCAGGCAATCACCTGGTAATGAATCCCCAACCCCAGCAACGCACGAACCTGGCACTGCCAATACTCACCCGGCGCCGTGCATAACCCGACCCACTGGCCATCCTCCATCAGCCCATAACGCACGCCGTAACTTGCAGCCAGCCACAAGGCCAGGGCCGACAACAGTGCGATGGCAGGCAGCGTACGAGACATCCAGTTCTCCAATAGCGGTAATCGAAAGGATCCATGATCGCCCAAGCCCTCAGGTAAGGCAAAATCGTGGCCATACAGCTACTTTGCAAATAACGAGCACACCAAAGGCCACGACACCTGGCAACTTTGCCTACTGAATCGTGGTCCTAGCCTGACCTTGCTTGCGTACTTTCCGGGGGATTACATGCTTCGACTTTGGCGCCTAGCCGCCCTACTTGGCGGCCTGCTGATGGCTGTGGCCGCATCGGCGCGGGACATTGACGCCGCGAGCTACGGCTATCCCTTGACCAACCCGTTCGAGGCGACCATCGCCACCACGCCGCCCGACCAGCGCCCGACGCTGCCCAGCGACGATGACATCACTCAGTCCGATTACAGCCTGAACCTGCGCCCCGAGCGTGAATTCACGCTGCCCGACAATTTCTGGTCGGTGAAAAAACTCAAATACCGCCTCGCCCGCCAGGACCGCGAGGCACCGCTGATTTTCATCATCGCCGGTACCGGAGCCCCCTACACCAGCAGCATCAACGAATACCTGAAGAAACTGTTCTACCAGGCCGGTTTCCATGTGGTGCAGCTGTCCTCACCTACCAGCTGGGACTTCATGAGCGCCGCCTCGCGCTTCGCCACCCCCGGGGTCAGCAAGGAAGACGCCGAGGACATGTACCGGGTGATGCAGGCGGTGCGCGCGCAACACCCGCGCCTGCCAGTGAAGGACTTCTACCTGACCGGCTACAGCCTGGGTGCGCTGGACGCAGCGTTCGTCAGCCACCTCGACGAAACCCGTCGCAGCTTCAACTTCAAGCGCGTGCTGCTGCTCAACCCACCGGTCAACCTGTACACCTCCATCAACAACCTGGACAAGCTGGTGCAGACCCAGGTCAAAGGCATCAACCGCAGCACCACCTTCTACGAGCTGATGCTGAAAAAGCTCACCCGCTACTTCCAGGAGAAGGGCTACATCGACCTCAACGACGCGTTGCTGTACGACTTCCAGCAATCGCGCCAGCACCTGTCCAACGAACAGATGGCCATGCTGATCGGCACCTCGTTCCGCTTTTCGGCGGCCGACATCGCCTTCACCTCCGACCTGATCAACCGCCGCGGCCTGATCATTCCGCCGAAGTTCCCGATCACCGAGGGCAGCAGCCTGACGCCATTCTTCAAGCGTGCCCTGCAGTGCGACTTCGATTGCTACCTGACCGAACAGGTCATCCCCATGTGGCGGGCACGCACCGACGGCGGCAGCATCTTGCAGCTAATCGACCAGACCAGCCTCTATGCCCTGGAGGACTACCTGCGCAACAACTCGAAGATTGCGGTGATGCACAATGCTGACGACGTCATCCTCGGCCCAGGCGATATCGGTTTCCTGCGCAAGGTGTTCGGCGATCGCCTGACCCTTTACCCCCATGGCGGCCACTGCGGCAACCTCAATTACCGCGTCAACAGCGACGCCATGCTGGAGTTTTTCCGTGGTTAAGAAACTGCTGCTTGTCACCGCCCTGCTCGCTGCCGGCAACACCTTGGCCGCTGAGACGGCGCCACGGGCCAGCGTTGTAGAGGCTGACCCGGTTGTTACCCCAGAATCCGACGGTTTTCTCGACCCACTGCGCGCGCTGAAATTCAACCCCGGGCTCGACCAGCGCGAATTCGAACGCTCGACCCTGGAAGCCTTGAACATCTATGACCCGCTGGAGTCGATCAACCGGCGCATCTACCACTTCAACTACCGCTTCGACCAATGGGTGCTGCTGCCGCTGGTCGACGGGTATCGCTACATCACCCCAAGCTTCGTGCGTACTGGCGTAAGCAACTTCTTCAACAACCTGGGTGATGTACCGAACCTGGCCAACAGCGTGCTGCAACTCAAGGCCAAGCGCTCGGCGCAGATCACTGCCCGACTGATGTTCAACACGATCATCGGCGTTGGCGGGTTGTGGGACCCGGCGACCAAGATGGGCCTTCCACGCCAGAGCGAAGATTTCGGCCAGACCCTGGGGTTCTATGGCGTACCTGACGGGCCTTACATCATGCTGCCGATCCTGGGGCCGTCGAACCTGCGCGACACCACCGGGACTGTGGTGGACTATGCCGGTGAACAGGCGGCCAACTACCTGAATGTTGCTGAGGTCAGCACCGATCACCCGGAAATATTCGCCCTTCGCGCGGTGGACAAGCGCTACACCACCAACTTCCGCTATGGCCAGCTCAACTCACCGTTCGAGTACGAGAAGGTGCGGTATGTGTATACCCAGGCGCGCAAGTTGCAGATAGCGGAATGAACAGGGCCGGCCCCATCGCCGGCAAGCCGGCTCCTACATGTACTGCAATGATCTTGAGGTCGTCGCGGTCCATGTGGGAGCCGGCTTGCCGGCGATGAGGCCGGTGATGACACCCTCAAATCCCCAGGAACTGACACAACTCCCGGCGCTTGGCCAAGGCATCACGCCGCCCCAGTTCGATCAGTTCACTGCAATAACTGGCCTCGAACAGCAGGTAGCTCAACACCCCCGCCCCGCTGGTCCGGGTCGCCCCCGGACCACGCAGGAACAGCCGCAACGCCGCCGGCAGCTCACGCCGATGCCGCGCGGCGATCTCGTCCAGCGGCTGGCTGGGCGCAACCACCAGCACATCGATCGGCGCCAGCCCCAGGCGCCGAGCATCCAGGTGGGCAGGCAACAGGTGGCTGAGGTGGTTGAGGCGCTGGAGCAACTCGATGTCGTCTTCCAGGCTGTCGATGAACGTGCTGTTGAGCATGTGCCCACCGATCTGCGCCAGGCTTGGCTGCTGGCCACTGAACACCCGCTGGGTTGGCAGCGGCGGCGACGGCCGCTGGGGGTTACCACTGACACCCACCACCAACACCTTGCTGGCGCCCAGGTGCAAGGCCGGGCTGATGGGCGCGGACTGGCGCACCGCACCGTCGCCGAAGTATTCCTCGCCCAGCCGCACCGGCGCGAACAGCAGCGGGATGGCCGCGCTGGCCAGCAGGTGATCAATGGTCAAGGCCGTGGGCACACCGATGCGTCGGTGGCGTAACCACGATTCGATGGTGCCGCGGCCTTGGTAGAAGGTCACCGCCTGCCCGGATTCGTAGCCGAATGCGGTGACCGCCACGGCGCGCAGTTGTTCGCTGGCCAAGGCATGGCCGATGCCATCCAGGTCCAGATGTGAATGCAGCAGACGACGCAGTGGGCGGTTGTCCAGCAGCGCGACCGGAACTGGCCCGCCCAGCCCTGCCAGGTTATGCGCGACGAAACGGCTGGCCTGACGGATGACACCGGGCCAGTCGCTGCGCAGCACCAGGTGGCTGCGAAAGTTCTGCCAGAACGCGGTAAGGCGGTGCACCGTTTCGGTGAAGCGTGTGGCGCCGCTGGCCAGGGTCACGGCGTTGATGGCGCCGGCCGAAGTGCCGACGATGACCGGGAACGGGTTGGGGGCACCGGGAGGCAGCAGTTCGGCGATGCCGGCCAGCACACCGACCTGATAGGCGGCACGGGCACCGCCGCCAGAGAGGATCAGGCCGGTGGTTGGGGTCATCCATTTCTCCTTGGCATCGCGCTTGTCGGTACGGGCCCCTTCGCGGGTAAACCCGCTCCCACAGGTGTATCTACCGCCACTGTGGGAGCGGGTTTACCCGCGAAGGGGCCGGAACTGGCACGACTTGGTCAGCGTTTTTTCTTGTCGTAAAGCCGCGGCGCACCCTCTGGGCGCGACTTGAAGCGCCGGTGCGCCCACAGGTACTGCTCGGGGCATTCGCGCAACACGCCCTCAATCCACTGATTGATGCGCAGGCAGTCCGCCTCTTCGCTTTCACCCGGGAAATCGGCCAGCGGTGGATGCACCACCAGACGATAGCCACTGCCGTCTTCCAGGCGCTTCTGGGTGAACGGAATTACCTGCGCCTTGCCCAGGCGGGCAAACTTGGTGGTGGCGGTCACGGTAGCCGCCGGAATACCGAACAGCGGCACGAACAGGCTCTGCTTGGCGCCGTAGTCCTGGTCCGGTGCATACCAGATCGCCCGGCCCGAACGCAGCAACTTGAGCATCCCGCGCACGTCTTCACGCTCCACGGCCAGCGAATCGAGGTTGTGCCGCTCGCGGCCACGACGCTGGATGAAGTCGAACAGCGGGTTGCCATGCTCGCGGTACATGCCGTCGATGGTGTGCACCTGGCCCAGCAACGCAGCGCCGATTTCCAGGGTGGTGAAGTGCACGGCCATCAGAATTGCGCCCTGGCCGGCCTGCTGGGCGGCCTGCAAGTGCTCGATGCCCTCGATGTGCGCCAGGCGTGCCAGCCTGGCCTTGGGCCACCACCAGCTCATGGCCATTTCGAAGAAGGCGATGCCGGTGGAGGCGAAGTTGGCCTTGAGCAAACGTCGCCGTTCGTCGTCGGACAGCTCCGGGAAGCACAGCTCAAGGTTGCGCGCGGCGATGCGCCGGCGCTCACCGGCCACCCGGTACATCAGCGCACCCAGGGCGCCGCCGAGCCACAACAGGGCGCGGTAAGGCAGCTGCACCACCAGCCACAGCAGGCCCAGGCCCAGCCACAGGCCCCAGAATCGCGGGTGAAGGAAATAGGGTCGAAAACGCGGGCGGTCCATTGAAGCTTCCGGCAAGACAAAGACCGCGCATTCTACATCGGTTCGCCGCCGGTTGCGGCCAACCGGTCTTATCGTTATAAGTCAGGGCACTTTTTTCGCAACAAGCCGTCTATGCAGACCATGAGCCCAAACCACACACCCGACACCGCCTCCGTGTTCCAGCTCAAGGGCAGCATGCTCGCCATCACTGTGCTGGAACTGGGGCGTAACGACCTCGAGGCCCTTGACCGCCAGCTGGCGGCGAAAGTGGCCCAGGCCCCGAATTTCTTCAGCAACACGCCGTTGGTACTGGCGCTGGACAAGCTGCCGGCCGACGAAGGGGCGATCGACCTGCCCGGGCTGATGCGCATCTGTCGCCACCATGGCCTGCGGACCCTGGCGATTCGCGCCAACCGCATCGAGGACATCGCTGCGGCGATCGCCATCGATCTGCCGGTGCTGCCGCCGTCCGGCGCCCGGGAGCGGCCGCTGGAGCCCGAGCCCGAGGTGAAGAAGCCCGAACCGGCCCCTGCTCCGGCGCCGGCCCCCGAGCCAGAGGTGCGGCCGACCCGCATCATCACCTCGCCCGTGCGTGGCGGCCAGCAGATCTACGCCCAAGGTGGCGACCTGGTGGTCACCGGCTCCGTCAGCCCGGGCGCGGAACTTCTCGCCGATGGCAACATCCATGTGTACGGCGCCATGCGCGGCCGTGCCCTGGCAGGTATCAAGGGCAACACCAAGGCGCGTATCTTCTGCCAGCAGATGACTGCCGAAATGGTCTCGATCGCCGGCCAGTACAAGGTTTGCGAAGACCTGCGCCGCGACCCGCTGTGGGGCTCGGGGGTGCAGGTCAGCCTGTCCGGCGATGTGTTGAACATCACCCGTCTTTAACGGATACTTGCCGGCATTTTTAGGCAACATTTTGTGCGTTGCCGTTTTTTGTATTTTGCAGGGACCCGCGTCCCGTTTATTTAGGGGTGAAACACCTTGGCCAAGATTCTCGTGGTTACTTCCGGCAAGGGGGGGGTGGGCAAGACCACCACCAGCGCCGCCATCGGTACCGGCCTCGCTCTGCGCGGCTTCAAGACTGTCATCGTCGACTTCGACGTGGGCCTGCGTAACCTCGACCTGATCATGGGCTGCGAGCGCCGCGTGGTGTACGACTTCGTCAACGTGGTCAACGGCGAAGCCAACCTGCAGCAGGCCCTGATCAAGGACAAGCGCCTCGAGAACCTGTTCGTGCTGGCCGCCAGCCAGACCCGCGACAAAGATGCCCTGACCCAGGAAGGCGTGGAAAAGGTGCTGATGGAGCTGAAGGATACCTTCGACTACGTCATCTGCGACTCGCCGGCCGGTATCGAGAAAGGTGCCCACCTGGCGATGTACTTCGCCGACGAAGCCATCGTGGTCACCAACCCTGAGGTTTCCTCGGTGCGTGACTCCGACCGCATGCTGGGCATCCTGTCGAGCAAGTCGCGTCGCTCCGAGAACGGCGAAGAGCCGATCAAGGAACACCTGCTGATCACCCGTTACCACCCAGAGCGCGTCGAGAAGGGCGAAATGCTCAGCATCGCCGACGTCGAAGAGATCCTGGCGATCAAGCTCAAGGGTGTGATTCCCGAGTCCCAGGCCGTGCTCAAGGCTTCTAACCAAGGTATCCCGGTCATCCTCGACGACCAGAGCGATGCCGGCCAGGCGTACAGCGACACCGTCGACCGCCTGCTGGGTAAAGAGAAGCCGTTGCGCTTCATCGATGTGCAGAAGCAAGGATTCTTCGCGCGCCTGTTTGGAGGCAAATAAACCATGAACCTTTTTGACTTCTTTCGTGGCAGACAGAAACAGACCAGCGCGTCGGTAGCGAAAGAGCGTCTACAGATCATCGTGGCGCATGAGCGCGGCCAGCGCAGCGAGCCGGACTACCTGCCGGCCCTGCAGAAAGAACTGCTTGAAGTGATCCGCAAGTATGTGAACATCGGCAACGATGATGTGCACATCGAGCTGGAAAACCAGGGTAGCTGCTCGATTCTGGAACTGAACATCACCTTGCCTGACCGCTGATCCGGCGAGCAGGTTGATCATTGGGGCTGCTTTGCAGCCCATCGCCGGCAAGCCGGCTCCTACAGGGTCCACGCTGTACCTTTGGGAGCTGGCTTGCTGGCGATGGGCCGTAAAGCGGCCCCAATGCTTTCCCCTCAAGACACTGAGAACCCGCAATGCCGCTGTCGAACATCCAGATCCTTCACGAAGACGCCGCCATCCTGGTGATCAACAAACCGACCTTGCTGCTGTCGGTGCCAGGCCGTGCCGAGGACAACAAGGATTGCCTGATCACCCGCCTGCAGGAAAACGGCTACCCGGACGCGCTGATCGTCCATCGCCTGGACTGGGAAACGTCAGGCATCATCCTGCTGGCCCGTGATGCCGACAGCCATCGCGAGCTGTCGCGCCAGTTCCATGACCGGGAGACCGAAAAGGCCTACACCGCACTGTGCTGGGGCCAGCCGGCGCTGGACAGCGGCAGCATCGACCTGCCGCTGCGCTACGACCCGCCCACCAAGCCAAGGCATGTGGTGGACCACGAGCAGGGCAAGCACGCCCTGACCTTCTGGCGCATCATCGAGCGTTGTGGCGACCACTGCCGGGTCGAGCTGACGCCGATCACCGGGCGCTCGCACCAGTTGCGCGTGCACATGCTGTCGATCGGCCATCCGCTGCTGGGGGACCGGCTGTATGCCAACCCTGAAGCGCTGGCGGCCCATGAGCGGTTGTGCCTGCATGCCTCGATGCTGAGCTTTACCCACCCGGTTTCCGGGGAGCGGTTGAAGTTCGAGTGCCTGGCGCCGTTCTGATTTTGCCGGGCCTTCGCCGGCCTCTTCGCGGCTAAAGCCGCTCCCACAGCTCTCAAAGGCTGTGCAGTACCTGTGGGAGCGGCTTTAGCCGCGAAGAGGCCGACACAATTTGTCGACTTAATAAGCTAAACTCGCGCCACTGCTGTCTGGAGTGAGCTATGCGCGATGCACTGAATACCGGCCTGATCGAATTCCTCAAGGCCTCCCCGACGCCCTTCCACGCCACCGCCAGCCTGGCCCAGCGCCTCGAGGCTGCCGGTTACCAGCGCCTGGACGAGCGCGACAGCTGGGCCACCGTGCCTGGTGGTCGCTACTACGTAACCCGCAACGACTCCTCGATCATCGCCATCAAGCTGGGCAAGCAATCGCCGCTGCTGGGCGGTATCCGCATGGTCGGTGCCCATACCGACAGCCCCTGCCTGCGGGTCAAGCCGCAGCCCGAGCTGCAACGCCAGGGTTTCCTGCAACTGGGCGTCGAAGTGTACGGCGGCGCCCTGCTGGCCCCGTGGTTCGACCGCGACCTGTCGCTGGCCGGCCGGGTCACCTTCCGTCGTGACGGCAAGGTCGAGAGCCAGATGATCGACTTCAAGCTGCCGATCGCGATCATCCCCAACCTGGCGATCCACCTGAACCGTACCGCCAACGAAGGCTGGGCGATCAACCCGCAGAACGAACTGCCGCCGATTCTGGCGCAGGTGGCGGGCGACGAGCGCATCGACTTCCGCGCCCTGCTCACCGAACAGCTGGCCCGTGAGCACGACCTCAACGCAGACGTGGTGCTGGATTACGAACTGAGCTTCTACGACACCCAGGACGCCGCGCTGATCGGCCTGAACGGCGACTTCATCGCTGGTGCCCGCCTGGACAACCTGCTGTCGTGCTACGCCGGCCTGCAGGCGCTGCTGACCGCCGACAGTGACGAAACCTGTGTGCTGGTGTGCAACGACCATGAGGAAGTCGGTTCATGCTCGGCCTGCGGCGCCGACGGCCCGATGCTCGAGCAGACCCTGCAACGCCTGCTGCCCGAGGGCGACGACTATGTGCGCACCATCCAGCGCTCGCTGATGGTCTCGGCCGACAACGCCCACGGCGTACACCCCAACTACGCCGACAAGCACGACGGCAACCACGGCCCGAAACTCAATGCCGGGCCGGTGATCAAGGTCAACAACAACCAGCGCTACGCCACCAACAGCGAAACCGCCGGGTTCTTCCGCCACCTGTGCATGGCCGAGGAAGTGCCGGTGCAGAGCTTCGTGGTGCGCAGCGACATGGGCTGTGGCTCGACCATCGGCCCGATCACCGCCAGCCACCTGGGCGTGCGCACGGTCGACATTGGCCTGCCGACCTTCGCCATGCACTCGATCCGCGAGCTGTGCGGCAGCCATGACCTGGCGCACCTGGTGAAAGTGCTGACGGCGTTCTACCGCAGCCGCGAATTGCCTTGATGCAAGCAGGTCCGGCCTTATCGCCGGCAAGCCGGCTTCCACAGGTACTGCAGTGATCTCAGGATCGTCGCGGCCCATGTGGGAGCCGGCTTGCCGGCGATAAGGCCGGACCTGCTCAAGATCAAGCCCTTCCCCGCTCGACCCGCTATGCTTCAGACATGCCCCAAAGCACAAGGATTGCTGTCCATGTCCCCCTTCTTGTCCCTGTTCATCCCCGTCTTCCTGTTCCTGATGCTGCTGACCATCGGCTTCAGCCTGCGTGATCGCAACGTCGGCGTGCTGATGATGTGGATCGGCACCCTGGGCATCTTCGGCCTCACCTGCTGGAAGATCCTGGAGCAACTGCCGTCATAAACCTCTACACTCGGTCAATCGTTTGACCTGAGGTAGATTTACCGGTGCCTGCCCTCCTGCGTTGCCTGACCCTTCTGCTGCTTCTGTTCATCACCCCGGTCCAGGCTGCGGGCCTCCCCGGCTTGCTGGGTTCGAGCGCACCGGCACAACCTGAAGCCAGCGAACCACTGGGCAAGTCGCTGGACGAGGTGATCAAGAACCTTGAGAACGACCAGCAACGCGCCAAGCTGCTGGCCGACCTGAAGAAGCTGCGCGATGCCACCAAGCAGTCGCAACCCACCGTGGAACAGGGGGTGCTCGGGCTGATCGGCGGTGCGCTGCATGACCTGGAAAAGCAATTCAGCGGCGATGCCAGCCCGTTCAACCGCTGGTCCCAGGAAATCGAGCAAGCCCAGACCGAACTCAGCGCACTGATGGTTCCGGTGCACCAATGGCCAGCGATTCTGTTCGGCTTTGCCGCCGTCATCGCGGTCTGGAGCTTGCTGGCCTATGCCTTCAACTGGGTCGGCCACCGGGTTCGAGTGCGCTTCGGGCTGACCGAGGAACTGCCCCAGCATCCTCGCACCTGGGACCTGGTGCGGTTTGCCCTGCGCAAGCTGGGGCCGTGGCTGGTAGCGCTGGTCTTCACCGTGTACCTGAGCTTCGCCCTGCCCCCTTCGCTGGGCAAGTCGCTGGCCATGGTCCTGGCCTACGCACTGGTGGTGGGTACTTGCTTCTCGGCCATCTGCGTCATCGCCTTCTCGTTGCTCGATGGCCCGCATCGCCACCGCGCGCTGCACATCCTGCGCCACCAGGCGTTTCGCCCGCTATGGCTGATCGGCAGCTTCGCCGCGTTCGGCGAGGCGATGAGTGACCCACGCATGACCGCGGCCCTGGGCGGCCACCTGGCCCATACCCTGGCGACCCTGGCCAACGTCGTCGCTGCGGTGTGCACCGGGCTGTTCATTCTGCGCTTCCGCCGCCCGATCGCGCATTTGATCCGCAACCAGCCGTTGTCGCGGCGCCTGACCCGACGCACGTTGAGCGACACCATCGAGATCCTCGGCAGCTTCTGGTACCTGCCAGCGCTGATCCTGGTGGCCATCTCACTGTTCGCCACCTTCGTCTCGGCCGGTGATACCAGCACCGCCTTGCGCCAGTCGCTGATGTGCACTGTGCTGGTGGTGGTCTGCATGGTGCTCAACGGCCTGGTGCGCCGTCACGCAGCCAACCCGAAACGCGCCAACAAGCGCCAGGCGGTATACACCGAGCGCCTGCGCAACTTCGGCTATGCGCTAGTGCACCTGTTCATCTGGCTGGCGTTCATCGAACTGGGCCTGCGCGTGTGGGGCCTGTCGATGATCGGTTTCGCCGAGGGCGAAGGCCATGAGGTGAGCCTGCGCCTGCTGGGCCTGGCCGGCACCCTGATTGCCGCCTGGCTGGTGTGGATTCTGGCCGACACCGCCGTGCACCACGCACTGGTCCGCTCGCGCCGGGGCCTGGCCAACGCCCGTGCGCAGACCATGATGCCGCTGATCCGCAACGTGATGTTCGTGGCCATTTTCATCATCGCGGTGATCGTGGCCCTGGCCAACATGGGCATGAACGTCACCCCGCTGCTGGCCGGTGCCGGTGTGATCGGCCTGGCCATCGGTTTTGGTGCGCAGTCGCTGGTGGCCGACCTGATCACCGGGTTGTTCATCATCATCGAGGACTCGCTGGCCATCGACGACTACGTGGACGTCGGCGGGCACCTGGGCACCGTGGAAGGCCTGACCATCCGCACCGTGCGCCTGCGCGACATCGACGGCATCGTGCACACCATTCCGTTCAGTGAAATCAAGAGCATCAAGAACTACTCGCGTGAGTTCGGCTATGCGATTTTCCGCGTGGCGATTCCCCACAGCATGAATATCGACCAGGCCATCACCCTCATCCGCGAGGTGGGTCAGAAGCTGCGCAACGACCCGCTGATGCGCCGCAACATCTGGTCACCGCTGGAGTTGCAGGGGGTAGAAAGCTTTGAGTCGGGCTCGGCGATTCTACGGGCGCGGTTCAAGACTGCGCCGATCAAGCAATGGGAAGTGTCGCGGGCGTTCAACCTAGCGTTGAAGCGGCAACTGGATGAGGCGGGGCTGGACCTGGCGACGCCGCGGTTGTCGGTGCAGGTGGTGACGGCCGGCGGCGGGGCTGCTTCCTAGGGGCGCTTTGCGCCCCATCGCAGGCTTCGCCAGCTCCCACGAAGTAGGCAGACTCCAAGGGTTGGATTTGTGTCCAACTTTTTTGGGGAGTTTTCCGTGGGAGCTGGCGAAGCCTGCGATGGGGCGCGAAGCGGCCCCCTACCCCGCCTGCGCCCGGATACGAATCGCATCATGGCGCCAATACTCCAGGTCGCAGTCGATCAGATGCCCATGCTGGTCGCTGTTGACCCGGGTGATATGCAACCCCGGGCTACCCGCCGACACCTTCAGGGCACTGGCCGCGTCCGCCGGCAGCGCCGTCGGCAGGATCTCGAAACACACCTGGCCATAACGAATGCCATAAACCCGGGCGTAGATCTCAGTCAGTGACTGCGCCAGGTCCTGCTCGAGAATGTCCGGAAAATACTTCGGGTTGAGGTAGTGCTCGGCATACAGCACCGCACGCCCATCGATACGCCGCAAACGGCAGATACGCACCACACTGGACAATGCAGGCAAACGCAGACGGGCGCAGATGGCCGCCGAGGCTGGCTGCAAGCGTGCCGACAGCAGCTCGGTGCTCGGCAGTCGGCCCTGGTCTCGCACCATGGCGTGGAAGTGGCTGCGTTCGATCAGGTCGTAGGTCAGGCGCTCCGGCGCCACGAACCAGCCCCGCCGTTCCTCCCGGTAGATCAAACCCTGGGCCTCGAGCTGCACCAGCGCCTCACGCAGGGTGATGCGCGTGGTATCGAACACTTCACTGAGCTTGCGTTCTGCTGGCAGCTTGCCACCCGGCGCCAGCAGGCCGTGCTCGATCTGCTCCTGCAGGGCGTGGCAGATGGCTGTTACCGCTCTCGGTGGCGTCGACTGCATCAAAGGTTACCTATCTGGACTAGTCCAGCCCCATAACAGGGCATCTGGAGAATAGTGCAAGCCTAGGCAGGGCTGATGAACATCCTGTGACAAAGGCTTTGGCCGTGTGCTGCCAGATCCGGGCCAAGCCAGCAAATTCAGGGGCGCCATGTGGTCTACGCTGTACTTCCAGGAAGCCGCTCCGCCCGACCAAGGCCTTCCCCTACATCAAACTGTCACGCAAGCGGCCTACCTTGGCTCAAGGTTTGCTGACCTAGACCAACAGTTCCCAAGCACAGGTTTCATTCATAACAACGATCGCTTAAGGCACCCACCCAAGGAGCTTCGGATGAAAAAGTTCTTCATGGCGTCACTGCTCGGTTCGGCCATCGCTTTGTGCACCTCGGCCATGGCCGCGGACCTCAAGGCCCTGGAAGAGGCCGCCCGCAAGGAAGGCACCGTCAACAGCGTGGGCATGCCCGATGCCTGGGCCAACTGGAAAGGCACCTGGGAAGACCTGGCCAGCAAGTACGGCCTCAAGCACAGTGACACCGACATGAGCTCGGCCCAGGAAATCGCCAAGTTCGAAGCCGAGAAGGACAACGCCAGTGCCGACATTGGCGACGTGGGTGCCGCCTTCGGCCCGATTGCTGCGGCCAAGGGCGTGACTCAGCCGTACAAGCCAAGCACCTGGGACCAGGTACCGGAGTGGGCCAAGGACAAGGACGGCCACTGGGCCCTGGCCTATACCGGCACCATCGCGTTCATCATCAACAAGGACCTGGTGAAGGAGGGCGAACGGCCAAGCTCCTGGCATGACCTGGAAAAAGGCAAGTACAAGGTCGCCATCGGTGACGTCGGCACCGCCGCCCAGGCCGCCAACGGCGTGCTGGCTGCGGCCATCGCCTACAAGGGCGATGAGAGCAACCTGGCTCCTGGCCTGCAGTTGTTCACCAAACTGGCCCAGCAAAAGCGCCTGTCGCTGGCCAACCCGACCATCCAGACCCTGGAAAAGGGCGAGGTGGAAGTCGGCGTGGTATGGGACTTCAATGGTTTGAGCTACCGCGAGCAGATCGACCCCAAGCGTTTCGACGTGCTGATTCCGTCCGACGGGTCGGTGATTTCCGGCTACACCACGGTCATCAACAAATACGCCAAGAACCCGAACGCCGCGAAGCTTGCGCGTGAATACATCTTCAGCGATGCCGGGCAGATCAACCTGGCCAAGGGGCATGCCCGGCCGATTCGTGCCGAGCACCTGAAGCTGCCGGAGGACGTGCAGGCCAAGTTGCTGCCTAATGAACAGTACAAGGCTGCCCAACCGATCAAGAATGCCGAGGCATGGGAAGCTACCTCGAAGCAACTGCCGCAGATGTGGCAGGAGCAAGTGATTATCGAGATGGAATAAAGGGCGGGTTTCTTTAGCGCCTGAACCGGCCTCATCGCCGGCAAGCCGACTCCCACAGGGGTCGCCATTATCCCTGTGGGAGCTGGCTTGCCGGCGATGAGGCCAACCCGGTAATGATTGGAGCAATCATGCAACACAACGTCATCCTGGTCCTGCTCGACGGTCTCAACCATCAGGTGGCCCACCATGCCATGGGCCATCTGCACGCCTACGTCGAAGCCGACCGCGCCGCGCTGTACCGCGTGGAATGCGAACTGCCCTCGCTGTCGCGCCCGTTGTACGAGTGCATTCTCACCGGTGTGCCGCCGATCGAAAGCGGCATCGTGCACAACAACGTCAACCGCCTTTCCAACCAGCGCAGCGTGTTCCACTACGCCCGCGAGGCCGGCCTGGGCACTGCTGCAGCGGCCTACCACTGGATGAGCGAGCTGTACAACCGCTCGCCGTTCGACCCGCTGCGCGACCGCCATACCCATGCGCCGAAGCTGCCGATCCAGCACGGCCTGTTCTACTGGGCCGACCATTACCCTGACTCACACCTGCTGGCCGACGCCGAATACCTGCGCCGCCGCCATGCGCCGAACTTCCTGCTGGTGCACCCGATGAACATCGACGACACCGGCCACCGCCATGGCCTGGACAGCAGCCAGTACCGCAACGCCGCTCGCTCGGCCGATATCCTCTTGGCCGACTACCTGCCACGCTGGCTCGAAGAGGGTTACCAGGTGCTGGTCACCGCCGACCACGGCATGAACAACGACCGCTCGCACAATGGCCTGCTGGCCGAGGAACGTGAGGTGCCGTTGTTCGTGTTCGGCGAAGCCTTCAGCCTCGACCCTGCGGCCAAGCCGCTGCAGACCGAGCTGTGCGGGACCATTTGCGAGTTGTTGGGCGCGCCCCACGACAAGACCGTGTGCCGGGAGCTGCTCAAGTGACTACACCCAAGAGCAGCAGCCACCGCGGCCGCTACCTGGCCCTGCTCTGCCTGCTGCCGTTCGCCGCGTTCTTCATCGTGTTCCAGATCGCCCCGCTGGCCTGGGTCGCCCTCAACAGCGTGCAATCGGACGCGGGCTGGGGGCTGGAAAACTTCAGCAAGGTGTTCGCTTCGAAGTTCTACCTGCAGGCACTGCAGCGCAGCCTGGAGATCAGCTTCTGGTCGAGCCTGTTCGGCATCCTGATCGCCACTCTCGGCGCCTACTCGCTGCGTCAGGTGGACTCACGCCTGCGCGACTTCGTCAGCGCGTTCGCCAACATGACCAGCAACTTCGCCGGGGTGCCACTGGCCTTTGCCTTCATCATTCTGCTCGGCTTCAATGGTGCGCTGACCCTGCTGCTTAAACAGGTCGGGCTGCTGGAGGATTTCAGCATCTACTCCAAGACCGGCCTGATTCTGGTGTACACCTACTTCCAGATCCCCCTCGGCGTACTGCTGCTCTACCCCGCCTTCGACGCCCTGCGCGAAGACTGGCGCGAATCAGCTGCGCTGCTCGGCGCCAACCACTGGCAATACTGGCGGCACATTGGCCTGCCGGTGCTGACCCCGGCCCTGCTGGGTACCTTCGTCATCCTGCTGGCCAACGCCCTGGGCGCCTACGCCACGGTCTACGCCCTGACCACCGGCAACTTCAACGTGCTGCCGATCCGCATCGCGGCCCTGGTAGCAGGCGACATCACCCTCGACCCGAACCTGGCCAGCGCCCTGGCGATGGTGCTGGTGGGGCTGATGACCCTGGTGACCGTGGTTCATCAATGGCTGCTGAAGAGGAGCTACCATGCGCGCTGAAACTGCCCGCGGCAGCCTCTACCACCGCGTGGTGGTGTACCTGCTGTTTCTCATTCTGCTGCTGCCGCTGGCTGGCACCCTGCTCTATTCCCTGGCCACCAGTTGGTCGGCCAGCCTGCTACCCAGCGGCCTGACCTTGAAATGGTACGTGGCACTGTGGAGCGAACCGCGCTTCCTGGCAGCCTTCGGCCAATCGCTGCTGGTGTGCATCGGCGCTCTGGTGCTGTCGGTGGTGCTGATTCTGCCGCTGCTGTTCGTGGTGCATTACCACTTCCCCAAACTCGACGCGCTGATGAACATTCTCATCCTGCTGCCGTTCGCGGTACCGCCGGTGGTGTCCTCGGTGGGGCTGCTGCAACTGTACGGCAGCGGGCCGATGGCGATGGTCGGCACGCCGTGGATCCTGATCGGCTGCTACTTGACCATCGCCCTGCCCTTCATGTACCGCGCCATCACCAACAACTTGCAGGCGATCAACCTGCGCGACCTGATGGACGCCGCGCAACTGCTGGGGGCCAGTACCTGGCAGGCGGCGTTCATGGTGGTGCTGCCAAACCTGCGCAAAGGCCTGATGGTGGCGCTGCTGCTGTCGTTCTCGTTCCTGTTCGGCGAATTCGTGTTCGCCAACCTGCTGGTTGGCACCCGCTACGAGACCCTGCAGGTGTACCTGAACAACATGCGCAACAGCAGCGGCCACTTCAACAGCGCACTGGTGATCTCGTACTTCGCCTTCGTGCTGGTGCTGACCTGGGTCGCCAACCGCTTGAACAAGGACAAAACCTGACATGAGCTTCGTCAGCGTACAGAAACTGCACAAAAGCTATGCCGGCAGCCCGGTGTTCCACGATATCGACTGCCAGATCGAACGCGGCGAGTTCGTCACCCTGCTCGGCCCGTCCGGCTGTGGTAAATCCACCCTGCTGCGCTGCATCGCCGGGCTGACCCCGGTGGACAGCGGCAAGATCCTGCTCGATGGCCAGGACCTGGTGCCACTGAGCCCGCAAAAACGCGGGATCGGCATGGTGTTCCAGAGCTATGCGCTGTTCCCCAACATGACCGTGGAGCAGAACGTCGCCTTCGGCCTGCGCATCCAGAAGGTCCGAACCGAAGAAAGCCAGGCGCGGGTACGCGAGGCCCTGGAGCTGGTCGAGCTAGGCAATTTCGCCGGGCGCTACCCGCACCAGCTGTCCGGCGGCCAGTGCCAGCGTGTGGCCCTGGCCCGCTCGCTGGTGACCCGGCCACGCCTGTTGCTGCTGGACGAACCGCTGTCGGCGCTGGATGCGCGCATCCGCAAGCAC
Organism: Pseudomonas sp. Teo4; assembly: GCF_034387475.1. Taxonomy (NCBI): domain Bacteria; kingdom Pseudomonadati; phylum Pseudomonadota; class Gammaproteobacteria; order Pseudomonadales; family Pseudomonadaceae; genus Pseudomonas; species Pseudomonas sp. Teo4. The sequence continues at coordinate 8,194 of NZ_JAXCIL010000001.1, read as the reverse complement.
CTGCGCGAGCAGATTCGCGCCATTCAGCGGGAACTGGGGCTGACGACGATTTTCGTCACCCACGATCAGGAAGAAGCGCTGACAATGTCTGACCGCATCTTCCTGATGAACCAGGGGCGCATCGTCCAGAGCGGCGATGCCGAAACCCTCTACACCGCACCGGTAGACCTGTTCGCCGCCGGCTTCATCGGCAACTACAACCTGCTGGACGCCGACAGTGCCAGCCGCCTGCTGCAACGCCCGGTGAACAGCCGCCTGGCGATTCGCCCGGAGTCGATCACCCTGGGCGTCAATGGTGAGCTCGACGGCGAAGTACGCAGCCACAGCCTGCTGGGCAATGTGATTCGCTACCGCGTGCGGATACGCGATGTGGAGCTGGTAGTAGACGTGCTCAATCGCTCGTCGGCAGACCTGCACGCCGACGGCCAGCGGGTATCGTTGTCGATCGACCCCACCGCGCTGCGCGAAGTGGCCTAGGAGATAAGCGAAATGGCATTGGCAATTTTCGATCTGGACGAAACCCTCATCCACGGCGACTGTGCATCGTTGTGGAGCGAGCAGATGGCCCGGCTGGGCTGGGTCGATGGCAAGGCTTTCCTGCGCCGCGACCATGAACTGATGGAGGCCTATGGCAAAGGCCACCTGGCGATGGAGGACTACATGGCGTTCAGCCTGGAGCCGATTGCCGGGCGCACCCTGGAAGAGGTCGAACACCTGGTCGAGCCGTGGGTCGAGGACGTGATCGAGCCGATCATCTTTGGCGATGCCTGCCGCTGCATCGCCGAGCACCGCAAGCGCGGTGACCGGATTCTGATCATCTCCGCCTCGGGTACCCATCTGGTCGGGCCGATTGCGGCGCGCCTCGGCGTGGACGAATACCTGGCGATCGAGCTGGAAGCGGTGAACGGGGTGTATACCGGCAAGACCCATGGGGTGCTGACCTACCGCGAGGGCAAGATCACGCGGCTGCTGGAGTGGCTGGACCAGGAACAGGAGAATCTGGAAGGGGCGAGTTTCTATTCCGATTCACGCAACGACCTGCCGTTGTTGCTGAAGGTGGACTTCCCGCATGTGGTCAACCCGGATTCGGTGTTGCGTGAACATGCCGAGATCAATGGCTGGCCTATTTTGAGCTGGAGCTGAAGTTTCATGTTGATTGTTCCGGCCTAATCGCCGGCAAGCCGGCTCCCACATGTACCGCAACAATCTTGAGATCACTGCATCACCTGTGGGAGCCGGCTTGCCGGCGATGAGGCCGTAATGGGTTACACCAGCTTCGGATCGATCACCATCACCAGCTTGCCCGACACCTGGTTGCTCTCAAGCTCGGCATACGCCGCCTGGGCAAACTCCACCGGGTAGGTATCGACCAGTTGCGGCGACAACCGCCCTTCGGCAAACAGCGGCCACACCTGCTGCTGCAGCTCGCGCAGCAACTCACCCTTGAAGCTGTCGTCACGGTTGCGCAGCGTGGAACCGGTGACCTGCAGGCGCTTGCCCAGCACCAGGGCCAGATCCAGCTCGACCTTGCGCCCGCCCATCAAACCGATGATCACCCAACGGCCGTCACGGGCCAGCAGCTTGAGGTTCAACTGCCCATAACTGGCGCCCACCGGGTCGAGAATCACATCGAACGGCCCGAAACCTTCCAGCTCATCCAGGTTCTCGTTCCGCACCACGCCGCCAGCGGCGCCCAGCGCCACGCAATAGGCCAGGCGGTCCTGCGAGCCGACACTGACCCAGACAGGGTTGCCGAAGGCCTTGCCCAGCTGAATGGCCGCCGAGCCCACACCACTGGCCCCCGCATGCACCAGCACTTTCTCGCCGGCCTTGACGCCACCCAGCTGGAAGATATTCAGCCAGGCCGTGGCGTAGACCTCCGGAATCGCAGCCGCTTCCTGCAGGCTCAGGCCCTCAGGCACCGGCAGCACATGGCGGGCATCCACCACCACTTCCTCGGCCATCGCGCCACTGGCCAACAGCGCGCAGACCCGGTCACCCACGCGCCAGTCGGCGCCGGCGCCCACTTCCTCGATCACCCCGGCGCATTCCAGGCCCATATAAGGGCTGGCGCCTGGCGGTGGTGGATAAAGGCCCTTCATCTGCAACAGGTCGGCTCGATTCAGCCCGGCAGCCGCCACGCGAATACGTACCTGACCGGCGTCACAGGCCGGGCGCTCCGCCTCGACCCAGGCCACATGTCCGTCAACGCCTTGCAATGCCTTCACAGTGCCTCCATAGTTGAATCATATGACTGAGCCTGGGAACAGCACGTCCCAGGCTTTTTGCAGTATGCGTCCGGTTCTTAGGGAACCGGCAACGGAAAAGACGGCCTACTATGCGTGATCAATTGCCTCCACGTCGAATCAGCATGAAGCATTTCCTCCCAAGCACCGCCCTCGCCCTCATCGTTGGCCTGGGCAGCCTTACGCTCGGCGGCAATGCAACGGCCGCCAACAAGTGGGACAGCCTGCAGCCGGACCGCGACGAAATCGTTGCCAGCCTCAACGTGGTGGAGCTGCTCAAGCGCCACCATTACAGCAAACCTCCGCTGGACGATGCGCGCTCGGCCATCATCTATGACAGCTACATCAAGCTGCTCGACCCAGCGCGCAGCTACTTCACCGCTTCCGACATCGCCGAATTCGACAAATGGAAAACGCAATTCGACGATTTCCTCAAGAGCGGCAACCTCGACCCAGGCTTCACCATCTACAAGCGCTACCTGAACCGCGTGAAGCAGCGTCTGGACTTCGCCCTGGCCGAACTGGCCAAGGGTGTCGACAAGATGGACTTCACCGCCAACGAATCCTTGCTGGTCGACCGCAAGGACGCGCCGTGGCTGAAGAGCCAGGCTGAACTCGATGACCTGTGGCGCAAGCGTGTGAAAGACGAAGTGCTGCGCCAGAAGATTGCCGGCAAGGATCCCAAGCAGATCCAGGAAACCCTGACCAAGCGTTACAAGAACCAGCTGTCGCGCCTGGACCAGACCCGTGCCGAAGATATCTTCCAGGCCTACATCAACACCTTTGCCCAGTCCTACGACCCGCACACCAACTACCTGTCGCCGGATAACGCAGAGAACTTCGACATCAACATGAGCCTGTCGCTCGAAGGCATCGGTGCGGTGCTGCAAAGCGACAACGACCAGGTCAAGATCGTGCGCCTGGTACCGGCAGGCCCTGCCGCCAAGACCAAGCAGGTGGCCCCGGCCGACAAGATCATCGGTGTGGCCCAGGGCAACAAGGAAATGGTCGACGTGGTCGGCTGGCGCCTGGACGAAGTGGTCAAACTGATCCGTGGCCCGAAAGGCTCGGTGGTGCGCCTGGAAATCATCCCGGCCAGCAATGCGCCGAACGACCAGACCAGCAAGATCGTTTCGATCACCCGCGAGGCAGTCAAGCTCGAGGAGCAGGCAGCGAAGAAGTCGGTGCTCAAGCTCAAGCAGGACGGTCGTGACTACAAGCTCGGCATCATCGAGATCCCGGCGTTCTACCTGGACTTCAAGGCCTACCGCGCAGGCGACCCCGAGTACAAGAGCACCACGCGCGATGTGAAGAAACTGCTCACCGAACTGCAGAAAGAGAAAGTCGACGGCGTGGTCATCGACCTGCGCAACAACGGCGGTGGTTCGCTGCAGGAAGCCACCGAGCTGACCAGCCTGTTCATCGAGAAAGGCCCGACCGTGCTGGTGCGCAACAGCGACGGACGCGTCGACGTGCTCGAAGACGAGAACCCTGGCGCCTTCTACAAAGGCCCGCTGGCCCTGCTGGTCAACCGCCTGTCGGCCTCGGCCTCGGAGATTTTCGCCGGTGCCATGCAGGACTACCACCGTGCGCTGATCATCGGCGGCCAGACCTTCGGCAAAGGCACCGTGCAGACCATTCAGCCACTCAACCATGGCGAGCTGAAGCTGACCCTGGCCAAGTTCTACCGGGTTTCCGGGCAGAGCACCCAGCATCAGGGCGTACTGCCGGACATCGATTACCCGTCGATCATCGACACCAAGGAAATCGGCGAAAGCGCCCTGCCCGAAGCCATGCCGTGGGACACCATCCGCCCGGTGGTCAAACCTGCTGCCGACCCGTTCAAGCCGTTCCTGTCGCAGCTCAAGGCCCAGCATGAAGCGCGCAGCGCCAAGGATGCGGAGTTCACCTACATCCGTGACCGCCTGGCTCTGACCCAGAAGCTGATGAACGAGAAGACCGTCAGCCTCAACGAGCAGACACGCCGTGCCCGCCATGACGACATCGAGGGCAAGCAGCTGGCACTGGAGAACATCCGCCGCAAGGCCAAGGGTGAAGAACCACTCAAGGAGCTGAAGAAAGAGGACGAAGACGCACTGCCGGCCGAGGAAGAAGATACCAAGCCGGAAGATGACGCCTACCTGTCCGAGACCGGTCGCATCCTGCTCGACTACCTGAGCCTGAGCTCGGCGGTGGCCAAGCACTGAGGACGCGATTGGATGATGGCAGATTAATGTGACCTGTCATTAAACAGTCATCGGCTTGTCGTGAAATAGAAGGGCCGGGCGTGCAGACGCCCGGCCCTTTCATTTTCAGGAAACCGTCATGACCGTCGCCGAACAGCTCAGTGCCTTGAGCGCCATCCTGGCTCATCGCAGTATTCACAGTCTGTTCCAGCCGATCATCTGCCCCGAAGACGGACGCATTTTCGGTCACGAGGCCTTGAGCCGTGGCCCGTCCAACAGCCCGCTGCATTCGCCACTGAACCTGTTCACCATTGCCCGTCAGGCCGGCCGCCTGACCGAGCTGGAAGCGACGTGCCGGGAAAGTGCCTGCCGCCGCTTCAGCGAACAGAACCTTGAAGGCAAGTTGTTCCTGAACATCTCGCCAGAGTCGCTGCTTGAACCGCACTACCCGTCCGGCCGCACACTAAAGCTGCTGGAACAGGTGGGCCTGTCACCCAGCCGGGTGGTGATCGAGTTGACCGAGCAAACGCCCACCGATGACTTTCAGTTGCTGTTCAATGCGTTGCACCATTACCGCGACATGGGTTTTTCCATTGCCCTGGACGACCTTGGGGCCGGCTATTCGAGCCTGCGGCTGTGGTCGGAGCTGCGCCCTGACTACGTCAAGATCGACCGCCACTTCATCGACGGTATCCACTGCGACCCGCTCAAGCGCGAGTTCGTCGGCTCGATTCTGCAGATTGCTCGCGCGTCGAAGGCGCAGGTGATTGCCGAAGGTATCGAATTGGCCGAAGAGCTGGCGGTGCTGACAGAGATGGGGGTGGACCTGGTGCAAGGGTATCTGCTGGGGAGACCGCAGGAGCTGGGAATACGGGACAGTCTGTCGATGCCATTGCACGCCCGCCCAAGCGAACGCCCGAGCGTGAGCCTAAGTGCGACCGTTGGGCAAATGCTCGAAGCGTTCCGCCGCCAGGCTCACCTGGAGACGCTGACAGTGCTCGATGGCGATGGCAAGCCTTGTGGTGAGATCCATCGCGATGCGTTGTCAGTAACGGCCCCATCGCCGCGGTTCGTCGCCACGACAAGCCGGCTCCCACAGTGACTGCGATGACCTTGAGATCACCGCATTACCTGTAGGAGCAACTGTCTTGCTCAGTTTCTAACTAAGCTGCGCGATCCCTGTGGGAGCCGGCTTGCCGGCGATGAGGCCAGCACCAACACCTCAAGCCTCTTCTGGATACGCATACTCGAACACCCGCACCACCTCCGAAGCATGCCAGGAGGCCGCCTCCATGCCATCGACCGGCCCGGAAAACCGTCCCAGTCGTTCGACGCATTCAAAGAACCCGGTGCGTGGCAGGCGGCTCGCGCCCTGGCTGATCACCAGCGAGCTGCGCAGCGGCTGCTCGGCGCGGGCATCCAGCACGGCCAGGTATTCGAGTGCGGCGGTCAGCGTCTGCATGGCCGGGCTGGGCAACTGCAGGCGCTCGATCAGGGCGCGGTAGGTGAGCAGATGGCGTTGTCGTCGGGCCAGGTCAAGCTCGCACAGCAGGTTATCCCAATTCTGGCGGCTGATCCTGACCTGGCTCATGACGGTTCGCTCCAGCCAGCCACGCCCAGATGCCATGCCAGGGCGCGGCGGATCGCGGCGTCCGGTTGGCGCTCTCCCGACTCGATCATGGCCAGATACGCCGGGCTGACGCCGACATTACGGGCCAACTGCTCAGGCGCCAGGCCCTTGGCCTGACGTAACTGGGCAACTTCACTGAAATCCGGCAGCCTGGCGGCAGGTGCGTTGTCTTCGCTGGCCGCGACGCTGGCAACCGCGGGCGCCTGCCCGGCGGCCTTGAGCAGCGCCTGGTACTGCTCCCAAGGAACGACTGCGTACTCGGGCTGACCGTCCCGGCTGATAACCTGAATACCCATTACAACCCCCTCACGTAGGATTACGGCATGTAATCCGTAGGCATAATCCTTATGCCAATTATATTACCAAGCTTGGGAGTCTGTGCAGGTCAGGGTCGCTTTCAGTGCGTATTACGCTCAAGACGCAGCGCCTCCGGGGTGTCCGGCAAGCGTTCGACCACCCGCAGACGCTCGGGCGCCTGGCTGTCACGCCAGGCCTTGAAGCGCGCCAGCTCATCGGCCACGGTCTTGAGTACCCAGCCAAGTACGGCGATGTCATCGAGAAAACCCACGCCCAGCAGCCAGTCAGGAATGGCATCGATTGGGCTGACGAAGTACAGCAAGCCCGCCACAACGGTGACCAGGGCCTTGGGGCTGATGGCCCGGTACTCACCGCGCCACCAGGCCAGGCACAGCGCCTGCAACAACTTTACGTCTTCGCGTAACTGTCCCAGGCGCGGGCCTTTTCGAGCCACGGCGAACAGCAGTGCCGGCAAACGGCCACGACTCAGCAAACGTTCGGCCAGGGGCAGGAAACGGGCGAAATTCCAAGGTGCGCTCATGGAGCCTCCAACAGCGAAAGGGTTATCCACATTTATTGTGGATAACCTTGTGAACAGGGCGAAGTTTCCGACGTCAGGTGCCCATGAGGCAAGGGCGCCACTCAGATCGGCCGTTTTTTACACAGTCGTTTCAGATTCGCAAACGATTTGCGTCGGACGCCTCCTACATTGTCGCACTGCCTTTGCTCGGACCGTTCACGCGCCACGAGGTTCGCCCGGGCACAAACGAAAACGCCCCGTAAGGACGGGGCGTTGTTCGCAGCGCAAAGGCTATTACTTGGCAGGCTCTTCAGCCGGCGCTTCAGGCGCCTCGCCTTGTGGCTGGCTCTGGTCCTTGATGCCGAGCAGCTCCAGGTCGAACACCAGCACCGAGTTGGCCGGGATCAACGGGCTTGGGCTCTGGGCGCCATAGGCCAGCTCAGCCGGGATGAACAGCTTGTACTTCTCGCCGACGTGCATCAGTTGCAGGCCTTCGACCCAGCCTGGAATGACGCCGCTGACAGGCAGGTCGATCGGGCTGCCGCGCTCGACGGAGCTGTCGAACACCTTGCCGTCGATCAGCTTGCCTTCGTAGTGGACAGTGACCACGTCAGTTGGCTTGGGCTGTGGGCCGTCGGCCTTCTTGACCACTTCATACTGCAGGCCGGAAGCGGTAGTGACCACACCTGGCTTCTTGCCGTTTTCTTCGAGGAATTTCTTGCCGGCGGAGGCCGCTTCTTCGCTGGCCTTGGCCAGACGCTCTTCGGCACGCTTCTGCAGCGCGGTGAAGGCTTCTACCAGCTCTTCGTCCTTGATGCGCTGTTCTTTCTTGCTGACGGCGTCTTCGATGCCGAGGGCGACCGCTTTCGAATCAAGGTCTTCCATGCCTTCCTGAGCCAGGCTCTTGCCCATGTTCAGGCCGATACCGTAGGAGGCTTTCTGTGCCGGAGTTTTCAGCTCGGGAGTGCTGGCCTGCTGGTCGCAGCCAGCCAGTACCAGGCCTACCAGGGCAACCGCAGCCGCCAAACGATGCTGTTTCATGCTATTTCCTTGTTCATGCGCCATAGGGGCAATCAGGGTAAAGCCGCGAGCTTAGCAGGCGGCCATGACCAATGGCTACCGGCATAAGAGCGGGTTTCGCCTTGGAAGTTCAGTGATTAAAAACATCTTCATTCAAGGCAGGCGGTAAATGGCCAGTATTGACCCGTTGTGCCGGATTTGCCTGATTTTTGTGGCGATTTATTTCCCGTGGTTCTGAGGGTGGTTGACGTGGGATGTTTAGCGCCAGTGAGATCGAGCGCCGCCCGCGCGGCGC